>NZ_CP043042.1:1200000-2400000 GCF_008122265.1 Marinobacter fonticola | reverse complement strand
ACCTGTGTCGGTATTGGCGGTGACCCGATTCCGGGTTCCAACTTCATCGATATCCTGAAGCTGCTGCAGGAAGATCCTGAAACCGAAGCGATCGTCATGATCGGTGAGATCGGCGGCACCGCGGAGGAAGAAGCCGCGGAGTTCATCAAGGACAACGTCACCAAACCGGTCGTGTCTTATATCGCGGGCGTTACTGCGCCTCCGGGTAAGCGCATGGGCCATGCCGGTGCTATCATCGCCGGCGGCAAGGGCACTGCTGACGACAAGTTTGCCGCACTGGAAAGTGCCGGCGTTAAGACCGTCCGCAGTTTGGCCGAGATCGGTCAGGCGCTCAAAGAGGTGACTGGCTGGTAAATTAACCGCCTGATCCCCAAACCCCTGTTTTCCCCAAAGGAAAGCAGGGGTTTTTTCGTTTAAGGGGGTATGTTTGCTGTCTGGCTAGGCGATTCGCCGTTTTCACGTTAACCTGACCGGCTTATCCGTCTATAATCGCGGGCTAAAGCTAGCCTCAAACATTCATAAGGAGTTCATGCTTTGAGTTCTGTAGATCCCCAGCAGCGCGTGCTGTCTGGAATGCGTCCTACCGGTAAACTGCACCTGGGTCACTATCACGGCGTACTGAAGAACTGGGTCAAACTCCAGCATGAATTCGAGTGTTTCTTTTTTGTCGCTGACTGGCATGCGCTGACGACCAACTACGATGATCCGCGCGGTATCGAGGAAAGTGTTTGGGAAATGGTGATCGATTGGCTAGCTGCCGGAGTCAACCCGGGGTCTGCGACGATATTTGTCCAGTCCAAGGTGCCCGAGCATGCCGAATTGCATCTTCTACTTTCCATGATCACGCCGCTGGGATGGTTGGAGCGGGTGCCGACCTACAAGGATCAGCAAGAGAAACTACGTGAAAAAGACCTCGCAACGTATGGTTTTCTCGGCTATCCCTTGCTGCAAAGCGCCGATATCCTGATGTATCGGGCCGGCCGGATTCCGGTGGGCGCCGATCAGGTTTCCCACGTTGAGATTACCCGAGAAGTCGCGCGTCGCTTCAACCACATTTACGGGCGGGAGCCAGGGTTCGAAGAGCAGGCGGAAGCTGCCATCACCAAGATGGGTAAGAAAAACGCCAAGCTTTACCGCACGCTCAAGCGCAAATATCAGGAAGAGGGCGATGTTGAGGCTCTCGACCGCGCCCGGGCTCTGCTCAAGGAGCAGCAAAACATCTCGATGGGCGACAGCGAGCGGCTTTACGGCTATATCGAGGGTGGCGGTAAGGTTATCCTGCCCGAGCCTCAGCCATTGTTGACGCCAGAGTCAAAAATGCCAGGGCTGGATGGGCAGAAAATGTCCAAGTCCTATCACAACACCATTGGGCTACGTGAAGAGCCGGATGCCGTGGCTCAGAAGATCCGTGTGATGCAGACCGATCCTGCGCGAGTGCGGCGTACGGACCCCGGCGAGCCGGAGAAATGCCCGGTGTGGGGCCTGCATAAAGTCTATTCCGACCAGGATACCCAGGAATGGGTCCAAAAAGGCTGCCGCAGCGCGGGTATTGGTTGTCTGGACTGCAAGAAGCCGGTAATCGATGCCATCGTCGAAGAGCAGCGTCCGCTCCATGAGCGCGCCCGGGAATACGAGAGCAACCCGGAGTTGATTCGCTCCATTATCGAAGAAGGCTGCGAACAGGCGCGTGATGCCGCCCGGGAAACTCTCGATGAAGTGCGTCAGGCCATGGGGCTGGCGTACCGTTAAGGGGCGTGCCTGAGCCGGGAGACAGAATGACCGAGAAGCAAGGCCTCCAGGAGGCGAATTCCGTTCCCGATCCACAACAGGATCCTGCGGAAGCGCCGGCTTCCGCAGAAGCCTCAGCCGAAGCTCAGGCGATCGCACGGGTCTCGGGTAAGCCGCTCAGGGATTTGCCGCAGGATCTGTATATTCCACCGGACGCCCTTGCCGTTTTTCTCGAGGCCTTTGAAGGGCCGCTGGATTTGCTGCTCTACCTGATCCGCCGTCAAAACATGGATATCCTCGACATCGATGTCAGCGAAATCACTCGCCAGTACATGGAATATATCAACGCCGTCGAGGCCATGCGCTTTGAGTTGGCGGCAGAATATCTGGTTATGGCGGCCACGCTCGCTGAGATTAAATCGCGCATGCTATTGCCGCGCCAGGAAAGCGAGGAAGAAGACGAGGTTGACCCCCGGGCCGAATTGATCCGGCGGCTTCAGCAGTATGAGCGTTTCAAGAAAGCGGCGGAGGACTTGGATGCCGTGCCGCGAATGGAGCGCGACACGTTCGGTTCATCGGCGGCATTACCCAGACTTCCCGGTAGTCAGGTTCACCCCGATGTGGAGTTGAAGGACATGTTGCTGGCGTTGCGTGATGTCTTACATCGCGCCGATTTGTTCACCAGTCACCACGTGGAACGGGAAAAGCTGTCAACTCGCGAGAGAATGTCTCACATCCTGTCGTGTCTGACGGATGACAGGTTCGTTAATTTCGAAAGTTTATTTACGGTCGAAGAAGGCCGTTTGGGCGTGGTCGTGACCTTCCTGGCGACGCTCGAGCTGGTCAAAGAGCAGTTGATCGAAGTGGTTCAGGCCGAAGTGCTGGGGCCCATTCACGTGAGAGCGCGGGCGGTGAACTAGCATCCCTTACTAGTGCCCCTTGTAAGGGACGGTAGCTTAAAAGGGTTAAATCAGAATGAACGAAGAGCAGATCCGTCGGATCCAAAATATCATTGAAGCGGCGCTGCTGGCCGCTGGCAAGCCATTGAGCCTTGAGCAGATTCGAGACCTTTTTACGGAAACGGAGAGGCCTGCCCGCCAGCTTATCGAACACGCCCTGAGTCAACTGGAATTGGCCTGCGCCCATCGCAGCTACGAATTGCGCAAGGTATCCAGCGGCTATCGCTTCCAGATCCGCGAAGAGTACGCCACCTGGGTTGGTCGCCTATTCGAGGAAAGGCCTCAGCGCTATTCCCGGGCACTGCTGGAGACTTTGGCGCTAATCGCCTATCGCCAGCCAATCACCCGCGGTGAAATTGAGGACATTCGGGGTGTCACCGTCAGCACCACGATTGTTCGGACCCTGATGGAGCGTGAATGGGTGAGGGTTGTCGGCCACAAGGATGTCCCCGGGCGTCCGGCGATGTACGCGACGACCCGTCAGTTTCTCGACTATTTCAGTATGACGTCGTTGGAACAATTACCGCCGCTATCGGACATTCGGGATCTTGAAGAAATCGGTCGCGAGATTGAGGCGAAAATCCAGGCTGAAATTCAGTTTGACACGCCCAGCCCGGATGGAGAGGATGCCGCCTCTCCGGGTGACGATCATGACGAATCCATATCCGGAACCCTGCATTAATCCGGTTACTCGACAGGCTTAAGGAAAATCCATGGCGCCTAAGCGCAACCCCCGAAAAGCTCCAGCAGAGCGGCCGGTACCCTCGAAGCACCAACCAACGCGCAAGCCACTGCCGCCCGAACGTCTGCAGAAGATCTTGTCACGTGCTGGCGTGGGCTCGCGGCGTGAGGTTGAAGCCTGGATCGAGGCCGGCCGGATTACCGTCAATAAAGAAGTCGCGGTGCCGGGTCAGAAGGTCACTGTCAGCGACTCGATTCTTCTGGATGGCAAGCCTATCAGTATCGAGGCGGCCCAGGCTCCGGTTCGTCGGGTGTTGATCTACAACAAACCGGAAGGTGAAGTGACGACCCGTAGTGATCCCGAAGGGCGGCCCACAGTGTTTGATCGCCTGCCCCGGCTCAAGGACCAACGCTGGATCGCCATTGGGCGGTTGGATATCAACACCACGGGGCTGATGTTGTTTACCACCGACGGTGAGTTGGCCAACCGGCTGATGCACCCGTCCTACGAAGTTGACCGGGAATATGCCGTTCGCGTCTTCGGCGAAGTGAATGAGGACATGCTCAAGCGGCTTCTCGACGGCGTGCTGTTGGACGATGGCATGGCTCACTTTTCCGATATTTCATCGGCGGGTGGTTCAGGCATCAATCAATGGTTCCATGTCACCTTGTTTGAGGGACGTAACCGGGAGGTTCGCCGCCTCTGGGAATCCCAGGGCGTCAAGGTTAGCCGATTGAAACGGGTCCGGTTCGGACCGGCCTTCTTACCGAGTCGCCTCAGCATGGGGCGCTGGGAAGAGATGGATCAGAAGGCGGTCGATGCACTGAGTCACAAGGTTGGACTCGAACCCTTGGCGCTGCCCGCCAAGACTCCCGGCGAGGAGGTCGCACAGCAGCGCCAGCAGCGCAAAAAACCTTCCCGCGGACCGGGGGGGTATCGCAAAGGCAGCGTGTCTACACGACCGCAGGAACGCACCGAAGATAAAGGTAATAAGACCAAACGCGCTCCCGGCAATGCACCTAGCCGTCGGGGCAAGCCGGGGACGGGAAAACCGGGACGTTAATAACGCCCGGCCTATTTCCTTGCGGCATCGATGGAGGTGACGTCGGCCGATACACCAGGCTGCGCCGCTCGCGTGCAGTTGCGCCCCTCGTGCTTCGCGCGATAGAGCGCGTCATCCGCCCGATGGAACCAGGCATCAGCCGATTCGTTCTTAACGTGGACGCTTACACCGGCACTCGCACTGACGCGGGCTGTCGAGCCGCCAACTAGCGTGCCGGTGAGCGGTAGAGTGATCATCGCGATGGTGTCGCGGATCCGGTCGGCCACACGAATGCATTCTGCTTCGCCCACATGGGGCAATATAATTCCGAATTCTTCTCCGCCGATACGAAATACCGCATCGCTACTGCGGGTCGCGTCCTGGATGGCCAGGGCTGCGGCACGCAGTACCTGATCGCCGGTCAGATGTCCGTAGGTATCGTTGACCTTTTTGAAATGGTCCAGATCGCAAAGAATGAGTGTGCAGGGTTTGCCGTGACGGTTGCCCAAAGAGGCCTCTCGATTCAGCGCATCATCGAATGCACGCTTATTGGGAATGCCCGTAACGACGTCGGTCAATGCCGCGCGACGCACGGATTCGTGGTGACACCCGTTGCGAATCGCATGGATCGCGCTACCCAGCATTTGCTCGATGACGGTCAGCTCCTGCTCGGCAAACCGCATGCGGCGGAAGACCCGTAGAGTGCCGAAGTTCTCTCCCGCCATCGTCAGGCTGTATTCACACCGGTGGTTTCCGCCTTGTCCGGCTGCCAGCTCGATGGGTATGCCCGCAATCGAATGGCTATACGTCAGTCGGTCGAAAGGCACCACGGAGCGCAATTCTTCAGCGAAGATGGCGATAAGCTCGTTCAGCTCAAGGGTTGTTATCAACCGGCGGCATAGACGTGCGAACACATCGTTGTCGTTCTGCCACGCCCGGCTTAAACGCTCGAGGTCAGCCAGGGCCTGCTCACGTTGGCGCGCATTGGAGGACAGGTGTGATGGAGTAGACGGCATATACAATACTCTTATCAGGTCTAGCGCTAAATAAGCACTATTCATGCCTGAATTATAATATGTATATTAAACAGTTTATTGTGGGCGTTTGGTTGCAGTCACCGGCAAGTATTTGCAGGGGCCGGCGAGAAATTGACAGTCGCGGTTTAGCCGATGGGATCGGCAATACAGGGTCTTATGCCAGCGAACGACAGCGAGTACGACGCCTTTGCAACAACCTTTAAAGGCCCGGAGCGCCGGGCGGAAGGGTGCGACGACGGATGGCATCCACAAGCTGATTGACCAGTTCGGTCGCTTCGCTGTCGTAGAGCATCCGCCATTTATGGCGCAGCGTTTCCGGTTGAGTCTCTATGCCTTCCGCCCCAACGGCCGTTTGTGACTGGCCACGATCGAGATATTGACAGGCGGTCAGATGTGCCTTGATCTCGACATCGAGCAGCTGGCTGAGCAGCCTGTCGATATTTTCGTCGAAGAAAGGCCGCATCCGGTTGACTTGGCTGCGTACTTCCAGCGCGGCGTGCCGGGCCGCCAAACGGCTCTCACTGTGAGATTCGCGGTTATCGACTGCGCGCAGGAAAGTGCCTACCTTGTCATGCAGCGTCCAAATCAACGGCCAAAGCGTTTCGTAGACTGCGCGCTCAGCAGCGAACTTCTCGGGTGACGGTTCAGGTGCGTGGCCACTCTTCAACGGCTGATCTGCTGACGGAGCAGGATCGAGGCGTAAGGTGTCCAGTTCGTGCCAGAGCGTATTAAGGCGATGGTCGATGTGATCCACATCGCTCAAAGCTTGCTGAACTTTGCGGTTAATGAGGAAAAAGGCGATGAGTGCCAGAAGGCACAGCAATCCACCGACCACCAACAACGGCTGCGGTCCGATCAAGCTGAGAATGCCATCAGATTCCATCGGAACTTCTCCTTTATGTTGAGCAAAAAAACTCGCCAGTTCTCTGAGCCAAGCCCTCTAAATATGCGGGCCGGTCGGGCGTTCTGGACCTGCTCAAACGAATTCTAGTCTCTCACAGGCTTGGAACTTGAGCCAGAAAAGGTCAATGACAAGTGTTTAAAGACGACGCATCAGCGTTGCGCCCGTGTTTCTTAACACTCTGTTCCTTAATACAGGGGACCCTTAACACAAGGAACCTTCGCAAAAGCTCTATCCATGGGTAAGGCTCCGGACTTCGGTAAGCCGCCGATAAGGGTTAGTTCGGAAGCTGAGAATCTGGAGTTCCTGTAGAATAGAGGGTTCATTTTCAGGCGTCGTTCTGGCGCCATCGTCACAGGGATATATTGTTCATGTCCGATTTTAGCCAGCTTCGACTACGTTCCGATCTGCTGGGCAACCTTGCGTCGCTGGGCTATGAAGCCATGACTCCCATCCAAGCAGCCAGTCTGCCGCATGTCCTGAACGGCCGCGATGTTATCGCCCAAGCTCGCACGGGCTCGGGCAAAACGGCCGCCTTTGGACTCGGGCTGCTCGATAAGCTCGATGTCGAGCGTTTCCGCATTCAGTCACTGGTGCTCTGTCCCACGCGGGAGCTGGCGGATCAGGTGGCCCGGGAATTACGCAAGCTGGCGCGCGCCATCCACAACATTAAAATTCTGACGCTGTGCGGTGGACAGCCCATAGGTCCACAGATCGGCTCCCTGGAGCATGGCGCGCACATCATTGTCGGTACGCCGGGTCGTGTTGGCGACCATATCCGCAAAGGCACGCTTCAACTCGATCATGTTGCGATGCTGGTGCTGGACGAGGCGGACCGAATGCTGGATATGGGCTTCCAGGATGAATTGGACTCGATCGTAGGACAGCTTCCGGCCTCCCGCCAAACGCTGTTGTTCAGCGCGACCTATCCCGAGCAGATTGCGAGTATTGCCGAGCGCGTCATGCACGACCCGGAGCGCATCGAGGTCGAAACCAGCCATTCCGGTCAGTCGATCCAGCAGCGTTTCTATCCCGTCAACAACGACGACGAGCGGATTGAAGGGCTTCGTTTGCTGTTGATAAAGCATCGCCCGGATTCGGCCATCGTATTCTGCAACACGAAGGTGGAGACAGAAACGGTTGCCGATGCGCTTCGCAGTATCGGCTTTACGGCCTTGCCACTGCACGGCGACCTGGAGCAAAAAGCCCGAGACCTGGTGCTGGTGCGGTTCGCCAACAAGAGCGCGACGGTCTTGGTGGCCACGGATGTCGCTGCACGTGGACTGGATATCGACGATCTCGACGCCGTATTCAATTTTCATGTGGCGCGCGACCTGGATGTACACGTTCACCGGATTGGCCGGACAGGCCGGGCGGGGAGCACCGGGCTGGCATTCACCTTCTTTTCGGAGAAGGAGCGGTACAAAATCGATGCACTGGCGGAACGAACCGGCATAAAGATTAAAGAGGCCAGTCTTCCCGCGGCCAATCAGCGCAATCAGACCACTTACAAGCCACCGATGGTGACCTTGCAGATCGATGGTGGTAAAAAACAGAAAGTGAGGCCCGGCGATATTCTCGGCGCCCTGACCGGTGAGGACGGAGTACCCGGTAAAGCCGTCGGCAAAATAAATGTTACGGATACAAATGCCTTTGTCGCCGTAACGCGTGACCATGCAAAACAGGCACTTGCCAAGCTTTCTTCAGGTAAGCTGAAAGGTCGTTCGTTCCGGGCCAGGCGTATATAACCGTCGCCAAGTTGCCTTTGACATCAAGCGTGGTCGTCAAACCAAGGGCGACAGTGACACCGAGGAGCGCAGGATGCGCGACCGTATCGAGGCAATCTACGCCCGGGATTCGCGCCGGGTACTGGCGACGCTGATTCGGCTGCTCGGGGACTTCGAGCTGGCCGAAGAAGCCCTGCACGAAGCATTTGTCTGCGCGGTTGAGCAGTGGCCGGAGAAAGGCGTGCCTGCCAACCCCTCCGCCTGGCTGGTTTCTACCGGCCGCTTCCGCGCCATCGACCAGATTCGCCGGCGTGCGCGTTTCGAAAGGGTGACCCGGCAGATGGGTCTGGAAAGTGCCGGGAGTATTGGGAGTATTGAGAGTACCGACCAGTACGAAGACGCCGAGGTACTGGAGGACGATCAACTGCGGCTGATCTTTACCTGCTGCCACCCCAGTCTGGCGCCAGAAGCGCAGGTCGCCATGACCCTTCGGGAAGTCTGTGGCCTGACGACCGAAGAGATTGCCAGAGCCTTCCTGACCACACCGTCCACGCTGGCCCAGCGTATTGTGCGCGCCAAGAACAAGATCCGTGACGCTCGCATCCCCTACGAAGTACCCGGACCCTCCCAGCTCGGCGAGCGGCTGGATGAGGTTCTAAACGTCGTCTACCTGGTGTTTAACGAAGGGTACTCCGCATCGGCAGGTGAAACCGTGACTCGTCGCCATCTGGCGGATGAAGCTATCCGCTTGGGGCGCCGGCTGCTGGAACTGCTGCCTGAACCCGAGGTGCTGGGTCTGCTGGCGCTCATGCTGCTACACGACGCTCGCCGCAACGCCCGCATGAATAATGACGGCGACCTGATTCCGTTGGATAAGCAAGATCGTGCACTATGGAATAGAGCGCAGATTGCCGAAGGTGCGGACTTGGTGACCCGCGCATTGAATACCCGGGCGTTTGGCGCCTATACCTTGCAAGCGGCTATTGCGGCCGTACATTGCGAAGCTCCCAGCGCCGAGGCGACCGACTGGGTTCAGATCGCCGGGCTGTACGAAGCGCTACTGCAACATGCCCATACCCCCGTTATCGAGCTGAACTACGCGGTCGCAATCGCTATGCGCGACGGGCCGGCTGCGGGGCTCGTGCGGGTCGATGCCTTGCTGGAGGATCGTCACCTGCGTAAGTACCATCTGGCCCATGCTGCGCGGGCGGATTTTCTGCGCCGTCTCGATAGGCCGGAGGAGGCGTTGGCCGCCTACGAGCAGGCCCTAAGTCTGGCCGAGCAAGGACCGGAGCGTCGCTTCCTTCAGGCTCGCACCGAACAAATGGCAGCGCTGCTTAAATAAGAGCAAGAAAACGTGTCGCCTGTCGATTTATCCTCGATTTGTTCGACTACCCATTGAAATCAACAGAATCAATGAAGGGGCAGCTCATGAAATACCTGGCACTGGTTTACTACGATGAGAGCATCGTCAAAGGGATGTCGAGCGAGGAGTGGGCATCACTCAACCGTGAATGTCTGGCTTGTGTCGATAACCTGCAGACCCAAGGCCACTTCCTGGCCGGTCAAGCGTTACAGCCCGTGGAGACGGCATCCACCGTGCGTGTGCGGGACGGCAAGGCGACCATCATCGACGGCCCGTTCGCCGAAACCAAGGAGCAGTTAGCCGGTTTCTACATGCTCGACGCCCGGGACCTGAACGAGGCGCTGCAATTGGCGCAGAAGATTCCGCCGGCCCGTCTAGGCTCTGTCGAGATCCGACCGGTTCGGGAGATTGAGCCATTTGCCGATGCGACTTTTACCGACGATCGTCCATGGCGCGAGGGTGCCGGTTGATTGGGCTGGGGCTGGAAGACACGTTGCGTACTCCGCGTGGACTTGTTCGAGGCAGCCTGGGGTTGTGTTACACTCCGGCGCTAATTTACAGCCATGAAGTAAGCCATGCGGTTTCAAGCGCCAGAAAGCCTTTCCGAACAGATTGCTCAGCATCTAGGTCAGCGCATTATTGTTGGCCAGCTACGTCCGGGTGATCGGATTCAGGAGCTTCGCATCGCCGGCGAACTGGACGTCAGTCGAGGGTCTGTGCGTGAATCGCTCTTGATACTGGAACGGCGCCACCTGATCGAAATTTTCCCGCGAAAGGGCGCCGTGGTTTCCCAGTTGACACCCGAATGGGTGAACAGCCTCTACGACATTTATATTGAATTGCTAAGCATGCTGGCGCGGCGCCTGGTTTACGCCACTGAAGGTACGGATCTTTTGCCTTTGGTTAACCAGGTCCGGTCGCTGAATACAATGATCGACACTGGCGATCAACCCAACGAGGGTATTATCGACGCGGGTTTCGAGATTATGCGGCTCGCTTACCGCATCGTGGACAATCCCTTCCTCGAAGAAACGCTGGAAAATTTCAAGCCTGCAATCAGTCGCACCTATTATCTGGCGATGGATCATTTCCGGGGCGAGATTGCCGAAACCCGTCGCTTCTTTGCAAAGCTGGCCGAGGCTGCCGCCGAGCGGGACCCGGAAAGGATGGCCGGAGCCATCCGGACGTTCGGCGAGCATCAGCGGAAATTGGTGCTCCGCACCCTACAAACCGAAGACAACGCTGCCCGCCACGGATAAGCAGCAGAGATTGGCAGATTAGGATTACGGGCAGTCATGCGTCTTAAATCAATCAAGCTCGCCGGTTTCAAGTCCTTCGTCGACCCGACGACGGTGCCTTTCCCATCGAACATGACCGCCGTTGTCGGCCCCAATGGCTGCGGTAAATCGAATATTATCGACGCGGTCCGCTGGGTCATGGGTGAAAGTTCCGCCAAGTATTTGCGTGGCGAATCGATGACCGACGTTATCTTCAACGGGTCCAGTGCGCGCAAGCCGGTGGGCCAGGCCTCCATCGAACTGGTATTCGACAATGCCGACGGCTCCGCACCGGGAGAGTTCGTCAAGTTCACCGAGATTTCCGTCAAACGCCGGGTTTCTCGCGAAGGGCAGTCGGAATACTTCCTTAACGGTTCCAAATGCCGCCGTCGGGATATTACCGATCTGTTCCTCGGTACGGGGCTGGGACCGCGCAGTTACGCGATAATCGAACAGGGTATGATCTCCCGCCTGATTGAAGCCAAGCCGGAAGAATTGCGGACCTATATCGAGGAAGCGGCGGGTATTTCCAAGTATAAAGAGCGGCGTCGGGAAACCGAAAATCGCATTCGCCGGACCACGGAGAATCTCGAGCGCCTCACCGACTTGCGTGACGAGTTGGGGCGGCAACTTCAGCATCTGCAGCGCCAGGCCCAGGCCGCGGAACGTTACAAGACACTCAAGCAGGAAGAAAGACAGAAAAAGGCCGAGTTGACGGTACTGCGTTGGCAGTCTTTGGACCGCGAACTGCAGAAAGCCCGTGAACGCACGCGCGATACCGAGCTTGAGCTGGAACGCCTGCTTACCGAACGCGTCAATCTAGAAACCCGGCTTGAGGGACTGCGCGAAGACCATCAGGAACGCACCGAGCATTTCAACAAAGCCCAGGCGCGTTACTACGAGGCGGGTGCCGATATCGCGCGGATCGAGCAAAGCCTGGAGCATCAGCGTGAACGATCCCGCCAAATGGCTGCGGAGCTGGATCAGGCTCTGGCCAATCAGCGCGAGCTGGCAGAGGAACTGGGCGCCGACGAAGAGAAGATGCATAGCGTCGGAGAGGAATTGGCGATACTCGAGCCTGAGCGTGAAGAGTTGGCCGCCCGGTCGGAAGCCTCGGCAGACGCCTTGCACGACGCTGAGCAGGCCATGGGCGACTGGCAGCAGGAATGGGAAAGCTTCAGCAGCCGCGCCTCGGAAGCACGCCAGCGTGCCGAACTTGCTCAATCCCGTATCCGTGCGACTGAAGATGCCATAGATAGCCTTAAGACCCGTTTGCAGCGTCTGACCGACGAGCGGGAGCTGTTGGAAGGGCAAATCAACCGGGAAGAACTCGACGAGCTGCGCGAACAACGCGAAATACTGGCGATGCGTCGAGAGGAAGCGCAAGAGCAAATCGAAGCTGCCAGTCTGGATTTGCAGACAGCTCGGGATCAACAGGGCGACGTCGAAACCGAAAGTAGCGATCTGCGCGAGCGGTTGCAGACCGCACGCGCCAATTTGACCTCCCAGGAAGCGCTGCTGGCCGAGCAGCTGGGTAGCAACGACGATGCCTTGCAGACGTGGTTGCAGGACAAGCAATTGGCCGATTGCCCGCGCTATGCACAGCAGATCAAGGCAACTGGCGCCTGGGCGTATGCTGTGGAACAAGTTTTAGGGAGCTTCACTCAGAGTGTTTGTGTCGACGCCGTCGATTCCCTGGCCGGCATGTTAGGCAATGCCCCACGAGGCTTGTCGCTGGTGATGCCCGGCGCCGTGGAACAGCGTGCCACACCGGGGCGGCTTTCCGGTGAAGTCCGGGAATCCGGCGGTTTACATGGGTTTCTCGATTCCATCCATACCGCAGATACACTGGACGATGCGTTGGCCCGGCGGGATGGCCTGGCGCCGCACGAGAGCCTGCTAACCCGGGAAGGGATCTGGATGGGGCGCCACTGGCTGAAAACGCCGGCGTCCGACGAAGGGCAGGTGGGAGTGATCGCGCGCCAGGAAAAGGTTGAGGCCCTCAGCGAAGACGTTGCCGAATTGACCGAACGTTGGCAGTTGTCCAGCGAGCGACTGACCGATCTTAAAGAGCGGACACAGGCGGCGGAGATGCAGCGTGACGATGCGCAGCAGCGACTTTCGGAGGTTGATCGGGAGCTTAGCGCTATTGGTTCGCGCACGAGTGGACTGGAAGCCCGCGCCGAACAAATCGAATCGCGCCTGGGACGTATCGATGACGACACCACGGATGTCCGCGAGCAGCTTGAGGCAGAGCGCGGGAAACTCGAGGATGTGAGCTCGGTATGGCAGGAGGCGCTTAACGCTACCGAAGACCATGCCAACGAAAAGGAATCGCTCCTTAATCGTCGGGACTCGGTGCGGGAAAGACTTGATCAGATGCGACACCAGGCCCGCCATGATCGTGATCACGCCCACCAGGTGGAATTGCAGATCCAGTCGCTGCAAAGCCAGCATAGCGGTCTGAAACAGACTCTCGACCGCATGCAGCTGCAAAGAGAACGCCTGGAAGAGCGCATCATGGTGTTGAAGGAAAACCGCGAGAGTGCCGAGGAGCCCATCGAGGATTTGTCTCTGCAACTCGAAGGCCTGCTGGATCGCCGTCTGGCGGAAGAGGAGAAACTGGGCTCGGCCCGGGATTCGCTGGAGGAAATCGACAGCCAGGTGCGGGCGTTGGAGCAGAATCGCAGCCGTATCGAGCACCAGATTCAGGACATTCGCGCCAGTCTGGAGAAGGTCAAGATGGAGTCCCAGGCACTGGAAATCCGTTCCAGCAACCATTTGGAGCAGCTACAGGAACTGAACGTCAAGCTCAGTGAAATCCTGGAAACGTTGCCTGAGGACGCAACCGATCAGGTGTGGTCCGAAGAGTTGGAGCGCATCGCCGGACGCATCCAGCGCCTGGGTGCCATCAATCTCGCGGCAATCGACGAATATCAGGTTCAGAGCGAGCGTAAGACCTACTTGGACACGCAGCACGAGGACTTGATCGAAGCGCTGGACACCCTGGAAACGGCGATCCGCAAAATCGACCGTGAAACCCGCCAACGCTTCAAGGAAACCTTCGACAAGGTGAACGGTGGACTGCAAGCCCTGTTCCCGAAGGTGTTTGGTGGTGGCAATGCCTACCTGGAACTCACCGGCGAAGATTTGCTGGAAACCGGCGTGACGATTATGGCGCGGCCGCCGGGCAAGAAGAACAGTACGATCCATTTGCTTTCCGGTGGCGAAAAGGCGCTGACGGCCATCGCGCTGGTGTTCTCCATCTTCCAGTTGAATCCGGCGCCGTTCTGTATGCTTGACGAGGTCGATGCGCCGCTAGACGACGCCAATGTGGGCCGTTACGCCAACATGGTGAAGGAAATGGCATCCCAGGTGCAGTTCATTTATATCACCCACAATAAGATCGCCATGGAAATGGCCGACAAGCTGATGGGGGTGACCATGCATGAACCGGGGTGTTCGCGACTGGTGTCGGTTGATGTGGAAGAGGCCGCCGCGCTGGCCGAGGCCTAAGGAACCGTTGAGAACCGCCTAATGCCCTTCCATAGCCGGACTGCCTTGTCGGCGGATGAAGGGGGCTCTTGTGGCTGGAAACGGGTATCCAGAGGCTCCTACACTTTGCATGGGTCTAGTGGGCTCCAAAACGCAAACGTCAATTTTATGCCGTATTCGATGACAATACTGCCATATGAGGTGCGCTGCGTTGTATTCCTGACAGTCATTGCTTAGAGTATCCCAATCGGCGTCGTCAGGCGCTCGCGGGGCCCTCGAAGGCGTTATAAATGAGCCTGTTATCCCTGTGCAAAAACGGACTCATGGATTAAAGAATTAACAGGACAGCTTTTCTATGTCGCTGCGTGAATGGTTAATTGCCATTGGAGCCCTGATCATTCTGGGCATCGTAATAGACGGTGTGCGCCGGATGCATCGGTCCCGGAAAGAGGCCCAGGCCATCTCCTCCGGTATGGGGGCTGACGATATCGAAGCATCTCCCATTGACGAGGGCTTCAATCCTGAACTGCCCAATGGCGGCTCGCGTCCGGTGACAGCGGACACTCTGCAGGAGCGGGGCTATGTGCGCTCCGCTGCCAAGTCCCGGTTTGGCTTACCCCCCCAGAAACCCACTCGTCCGGTCGTGTCCGCCGAAGCGAAGGAACGGCAAGAACGCGAGGATCAAGACCGTTGGCCGTCATCGGAAACGGATACGACGAACGACGAGATGTTCGATGAACCTGTCGAACATCTGAGCGCCTTAGACGATAACTACGGAGACGGGGAGGTTCACGACGACTGGAGCGGCGACGAGCGCCGCGTCGATGATCGGGCCTTCGACGACGAGGAGCCGATTTTAGAGCGTGAGTCGAGTGAGCCTCGCCACGACGATCATGTTCCGCCCGTCCTTTCCGATGAAGCTGAATTTGAATCCGAGGAACCGGTCGCCGAAGAGCCCGAACCTATCCGCAATAGCACCGTCGAAAAAGATACGGCGACACGCAATGGCGAATCAGCGCCGCAACCGGTCGACAATGATCGCCCAAAAGCGGGCGCCAACCGGCCGGACGCCCGAGAAGTCATCGTCATCAATGTGTTAGCCCGTAAGGAGAAGGCGTTCGACGGCGCCGCCTTGAAGAAGCTTTTCGAGGCCTGCGGTCTGGAATTTGGCGACATGGACATCTACCACCGCCACGAGGCGAGCGATACGCGCAGCCCGGTCCAGTTCAGCGTAGCCAATGCGGTGGAACCGGGCACGTTCCGAGCCAAGGACATGGTGGATATGAAAACGCCAGGCATCAGTTTCTTTATGAGCCTGCCGGGTCCGTCTGATTCCCTGAAGGCCTTCGAATTCATGCTGGAAACAGCGCAGTGCGTAACGCACAACCTTGGCGGCGAGCTGAAGGACGAACGCCGTAGCGTAATGACGCCGCAAACGATTGAGCACTGCAGGCAACGTATTCGCGAGTTTGAACGCAAACGCCGGTCCCAGCGCGTGGGATAATTCGCCGTTATCTGCGGCATTGCCTTATGCAATAATGCCCGGTTTTTACCGGGCATTTTTCGTTCCAGTTTTGACAGGCAAAGATCATGGTAGATTCAGCGACTCAGCGCATTGAGCAGTTACGTACCGATATCGACGAACATAATTACCGGTACTACGTTCTGGATGAACCGGCTGTTCCCGATGCCGAATACGACCGGCTAATGCGTGAGCTGCGGGATCTCGAATCTAAACATCCGGAATTGGTCACGCCGGATTCGCCAACTCAACGTGTGGGCGCTATGCCCTCGAATACGTTCGAGGAAGTGACCCACCGGGTGCCGATGCTTTCCCTGGACAATGCCTTCAGTGCCGAAGAGCTGACCGAATTCGACCGGCGCGTTCGGGACCGGCTGAAGCGGGCGGAGCCCGTCGAGTATGTCGCAGAACCCAAGCTCGACGGTCTTGCGGTCAGCTTGCACTACGAAGACGGTCGGCTGGTGCGTGCCGCCACGCGGGGTGATGGCTACACCGGCGAAGACATTACCGCCAATATCAGGACGATTTACTCGGTGCCGCTCAGGCTGCGCGGTAAGGACTATCCGGCCATGCTGGAGGTCCGGGGCGAAGTCTATATGCCCAAAGCCGGGTTCGAAAAACTGAACCGGGCCTTGGCCGACCGCGGTGAAAAGACCTTTGTGAATCCCCGGAATGCCGCTGCAGGCAGCTTGCGCCAAAAGGATGCCCGCGTCACCGCCCGCCGGCCATTGGAGCTTTGCACTTACAGTGTGGCGGTCGATAACGAAAACGATCTGCCTAACAGGCACTGGGATTGTATTCAGAAGCTCAAAGGGTGGGGCTTTCGCATTAACCCGGAGATGCGCAAGACAACCGGTGTTGACGAGTGCCTCGAGGCCTACAGCGATCTGTTGGAGCTACGCAACGAGCTGCCATACGAAATCGATGGGATCGTGTTCAAGGTGAACGCCCTGGAACTGCAGCGGGATTTGGGCTTCGTTTCCCGGGCGCCACGCTGGGCGATTGCTCAGAAATTCCCGGCTCAAGAGGAAATGACCGTCGTCGAGGCGGTGGAGTTTCAGGTCGGTCGCACCGGCGCCGTCACGCCGGTCGCGCGTCTCAAACCGGTCTTCGTCGGCGGCGTGACGGTCAGCAACGCCTCGCTGCATAACATGGACGAGATTGAACGGCTCGATCTCCACGTAGGCGATACCGTGATTATCCGGCGCGCGGGTGACGTGATTCCCCAAGTCGTTAAGGTTGTGGCGGATAAACGGCCTAAGGGTGCCCAAGACGTTAAGCGACCGGAGCGCTGCCCGGTTTGCGATTCGGAGGTGGTACAGCTTGAAGGCGAGGTCGTCGCCCGCTGTAGCGGTGGACTTTATTGCGGCGCCCAGCAGAGGGAGGCCATCAAGCATTACGGTTCACGCCGGGCATTGGATATCGAAGGTCTTGGCGAGAAGTGGATCGACATTCTGTTCGATCGTGGAATGATAAAGACCGTTGCCGATCTCTACACGCTCACCATCGACGATCTCAAAACGCTGGATCGCATGGGCGAAAAGTCCGCCAGTAACCTGGTGGATGCCATAGCTGGCTCCCGTGAGCCCGAACTCTGGCGCTTTATCTATGCGCTGGGTATCCGTGAAGTGGGCGAGGCGACCGCCAAAGGGCTTGCAGCACATTTCGGCGATCTACAGCCGCTCATGGAGGCAGATGAGGACGCCTTGCAGGTCGTTCCGGATGTGGGTCCGGTTGTAGCGGGACATGTCCGGCTGTTTTTTGAGCAGTCGCACAATCAGGAAATTATTCAAGCCCTCAAAAATGCGGGGGTTCGCTGGAAGCAGGAAGCGCCGAGCGCCCGTTCGTCGCCACTCAGTGGCAAGACCTTTGTGCTCACGGGCACCTTGACCGAAATGACCCGGGACGACGCTAAGGCAAAGCTGGAAGCGATGGGGGCAAAAGTGTCCGGCAGCGTATCCGGCAAGACCAGTTACGTGGTTGCCGGCGAGGCCGCTGGGTCGAAACTGACGAAGGCGGAATCTCTGGGCGTGCCGGTTATGGATGAGGTCGAATTCCTCCGGTTTCTGGAAGCTCAAGGCGTCTGATCAACGCTAGCACGATGAGTCAGCCCACTCGACATCCTGAGTCAGCGCCGTTGCAGCTATGCAGCGGAGGCCGGGTTGGGTCTTCGTAAGTTCCCGGCACAGGCTCATTCTGAGAACTCGTGCAGATAGCTCCTTGCCGAAATTCTTTACCATGGCGTTGGTATGTAACGGCCTGTAACGGTGCTCTGCTTAGCTTAACTGAGCGCTCCGGGCCGGTGTATTACAACAACAATTCCGGTAAATGGATTTCTGAATGCGTGCCGAATCGATCCTGCGATCTGCTTGCGTACTGTCTTACCTGCGGGTTTCCGTCTTTCGTCGTCCCAAAAGTCTCCGTCCGGGTTGGGTTCTCCTAGCCGTGCTCGCTATGGCGGGCTGTAAGAGCGAGAAGTCTCCGGACGCACCAACGGTGATCGGCACACCATCGAGTACTGCCTACCTCGGCGTTGAGTACTATTACAATTTCGGGGCCTACGGGGGCGATGGCATCCTCGACTACTCTTTAACCAATGCGCCTTCATGGCTGGGCCTGGAAGATACATCCAACAAGGCACGTCAGGGCATCATCATGCGCGGGGTGCCGGGCGTAACGGGTGGCGAGCGTGGTCAGGATGATCTTGGGGACTACGACAACATCAACCTTACGACGACGGATGGCCGTCGCTTAGGCGTACAGCCGTTCGATATACAGGTGAAAACCAACAAGCTGAGCCTGAGTGCCGAGCGATTCGTCGAAGGTAGCCGAAGTGCGGATGTCGAAGGCGCCGGCGAAGGTGAAATCTGCGCCATGCCCAATATGGAGGGCACCGGACGCCACGCCATTACCTACAATAGCTACGCTGACGATGGCTATCTCAAGAGTGCCGATAATACGGTAACTCTGGAAACCTACCCGGTGCTGGTCAAAGTACTGCTCGACCAGCCTTCCGTGCAAACCTCCCAAATCGCGTTCGAGCTCAGGTCTGAGTACGACCCCGCCGATTGCGACGATAGCGCGACGCCGCCCAGCAAAGCCTGCGAATTTTCGTCTCTAAACCGGGAAAGGGCACAGCTGGTTAACGATGTGGTACTGGCTGGCAACCAAAATGGCAGCGGCGGCTCCCAGCGCTTACCCCAACCGGACTATATTCAGGTCATCAGTGAAACGTCCGGCGTGATTACTCTGGAGCGGGGCATTACCGAGTGCTTCATCCGCCTGGAAGTCGTAGACGACCGGTTTGCCGAGCCGACGGAGTTTCTTGAACTGGCGTTGACCGAGGTGCGACAGGGGCTCGTCTCACTGGCAGAGACCACGGGTGAGGTTGCGCGGAGCCTGTCGATTGCCGACAACGCGCCCACCGTCAGCTTCCGTTCACTGCGCGATCAAACGGTATCGACCCTCAACGAGGGTGAAACACAGACCTTCAAAGCAGTGCTCGACCGAGGCGACGCACCCGCCCAAGAGGTTTACTACGCGCGATTGACCAATGACGAGGAGAGTAGCGGGGGCGCGGAACCTGAAGACTATGAGTTCCTGGTTGCCGACGAGAACGCTCCCGGTAACTTCGTGCCAGGCAATGACCTTACTTTCCCGGCTGGGACAAACACCGTGAACTTCCAGGTTAAGGCCATCGACGATGCGGATCCGCCCCCAGCGGAAGAAAACCCGGAAGAGAACGTGGGTGCCGATAGTGATGAATACCTGACGATCACGGTCGATAAAAGCTACCACGATGGCCGGCCTCGATACACTGGCGAGGGCAATAACCTCAAGCTCTGGATTAATGAAATGACAGCCCCCTTGATGGTTGGCGATGCCGCTGCAGGGCTGGTGCCTGGGGATATCGCCGTGGGTGACGGCGGCCGTATTTTCGTAGCCAGCTCGTTAAACAGCGCGGACGTCCATCATCTGCGCATCGAGATTTTCAACCGGTTTGGCGATAGCGAACCTGAACAGGGTTTCACCTTCCCAACACAGGGCGCTGTCGCCCCGCAACCGATCATCGCTTATCAAGAGCGTACCAACACTGTGGCCAATGAAACCCGCACTCGCCGCGAGTTTGCGGTGGCTATCCGGACCGATGGCGCTATCGCGGGCGGTAACCACGCAGGCGGGGTGGACACGGCGATCTACTACTTTAGACGAGATGCCAACGATGCCGAATACACGGAGGTCTGGCGTGGGCAGTTCGGTACCTCAGGTAACGATATCCCCGTCGAGCTGGCGCTGAACAGCAATGGCAGCGTCTTCCTGACCGGAACGACAACCGGCACCTGGCCTGGCGAATCTCGCGGTGGCGGGACCGACCCCTATATCCAGCGCATCGACACCACGACCAGCAGCGGCGTCGAGCGGGCCGAAATAGCCTGGACGGCCCAGAACGGCTCATCTGCGGAGGAGGCCGTTTATGGGTTAGGAGTCAGCAACTCTGTGGCTTATGGCATTGGCACGACTCTCGGCCAAATTGCTGAGGACACGGCCTTGGGCGGGCAGGATCTGTACCTTACGGAGTACTCGGGGTCTATCGAAGTGCCCCCGGCGGTTCGTCAATTAGGCACCGAGAAAAGCGACACTTTGAATGGAGCGCTGGTGGCCGATTCGTTTGTCTGGATGATGGGTGACGGCCTGTTTGGCTACAATCGCGTCATCGACGAAGAGGAATACATTGCGAGGCTTGAAGCCCGGCCCCAGTCTAATTCAAAGCTCGGGTATTTGCTGACCTATAACTTGAACGGCGAGTTCGATGCGGCGATTTCGCTCAATGACAAGGGTGACGCCGGGACGGAATCGTTGACCGGCCTGGCACGCTTTGACGGCGACACCGTGTTAGGAGGGCAGACGACGGGCGAATTCCAAGACAAGAGCGCCGCCGGTGGTTTATTCCTGGCGCGGGTCGAGCGCGACACCGAAATTGTCGAGGAAAAAGATCAGGATAATCCCGACGAAATCATTGAGCACACGTTCGGCAAGCTGGAGGAAGTCTGGCGCACCCAATATCCGTCGTTGGGAGCATCGGCGAGGATAGAGGCACTCGATAGTTTCGAGGATGCGGAAATAACCGCGCTGGTCTCACGTGAAGCTGGCGGACGGGTCTACGAGATCCTTCTGTTTAACGGAGATGGCCGCTGGCTGAATCCGGGGCCCTAAACATCATGTCTAGACGTCGCCTTCCTGGGCGCTGCTCTCGGCATACAGTCGCAAAAAATCGGTTTTAGTGACAATGCCGTTGGGCTGGCCTTGAGTGCCGATCACCAGCGCGGCACTTAACTGGTGGGCCAGCATCAGCCGGGCCAGCTGGTGGGCATCGGTTTCCGGCGTCGCGGTCAAAAACGAGGGTAATTCCACGGTCGAAAAGCGTACCAGCCGCGCATCGTCCCCGTGTTGATGCAGCCAGGCCAGCAACCAGCGTTGGTCCACCAAACCGGCAACGCTATCGTCTGCGGTAATCACCATATGATGAATCGTATGCCGGGCCATTTCCTTGAGGGCTTCGTCGAATGTCGCCAGCGTAGGAAGCGTGTAGACCGCCGGTGACGCCATGCGTGAAAGCGGTAGATAAGCGGCGACATCGTTCGGATCGACCTGCGCCTGCTCGCCATACTCGTCAATGGCGCGCCGTGCAGCCGCCTGATTTTGGTACTCGCCTGATGGGTCGTCAGCGTCGTTGCGGCTTTCGTGTGCGGCCTGACCTTGGTTCATTTCATCGACCACACCGATCTGGCGTCCGCGGAGTGCCTCCGGCAAGCGGGTTTGCTGGGGGCGTCCAGGCTCACTGACAAATATTGGCATCTGTCGTCCTCAGTACAGGTTTAGGAGAAATAGACTCCAATAATGACCTTATCGGCCATTATCTGGAAAAAGTGAATCTTTTTATCGTAACCGTGTGCGATTTACCGGCGGAGGAAGATCTAGCTCGTCATGACGCTACTCGCCCGTCTATACCCTATTAGGCGCCGTCTAACGGAATCCTGCATCGGGCCAGCGCCAGGCGTGAGACGAGCGCTTGTTCAAGACATTCCGGCTCGCCGCAGAGGCGGTCCGTTAGCCACTCGGCCAGCAACGGCGCCAGGGCGAACCCTTTGCTTCCCAGCCCGGTGAATACATAGAGGCCATCAGGTTCCCCTTTGCCCTCGACAGCGCCAATCACCGGCTGATAATCATGGGTGGTACAGCGGAAACTGACTCTGCCGGACAAATCTGCAGCAGCCGGCGGGGTGCGCTTGGACCAGACGTTAGGTAGCCAGCGGGAGAGGCTGTCGAGATTCTGCTGATGCGAGGCAAGGAGCACGGCGGAATCTTGGGTTTTCAGGTCGAATGTGGCACCGGTCACCGCGTAGTCGCCGTGGGCGGGGTTAAGGTAGCTCTGGCCGCACAGCACCGTTCTGGGATTTTGAATGCAATTTGTGGGGAGCTCGGTGACTTGGCCGCGAATGGATTTAAAGCGGTAAAGGTGCCCTTCGGGTAGAAGACTGGCGACCCGGTGGCCGCCCGTGAGGACGACTTGGCTTGAAAGGTGTGGGTCGCCATGGGAAAAGGACAGGCGCCATCGCTCGCTCTGGGCATAGACACCGGTTACGGTGTGGCCGTACTTGCATTCGATATTGGGGTGGTCCAGTAGCCAACGGCAAAGTTGTGGAGGCTCAAGCCAGCCGCTATCGGGAAACCAAAGCCCGCCCATCTCGACCGGGCTTCCGCTCAGCGCTTTTGCTTCATCCGGGGAAACGTCGCGCAGGATATCGGCCGGATAGCGGTGACGCTCCAAAAAACGCCGTTGGCGATCCGCTTCCTTCGGATCCGTAGCCAGTTGGATGAGCCCGGTCGGGTGCCAGAATCGGGTGTGTTCGGGATCGTATCGACTGTAGGTACGCTGTGCATGGAGCAGGGCGCGTAAGGCAAGTTGGGTTTCAGGTCCGTAGTCGACACCGAGCTTAACGTACAGGGCCGCCTGCGGATTACCGGAGGCGCCGTCCGCCGGCATGGCGCCAGCGCTATAAACGATAACGTGCCGCCCACGTTCGGCGAGGTTGCGGGCCGTCAAAGCGCCTGCGATACCGGCGCCGACGATCGTTACCGAAGGTAGATCTCTGTTTGCTGTCGCGGGAAGCCGGTGTCTGTCGCTTGACGAGGCGAGGCTAGGGTTATGGGTTATTTCGCCCGCCAGTATGTCTCGCTTGCGTTCGAAGCCGGGGGCTTCCTTCATCGCGAAGCCGACCGCTTGCAATGCCCGGCGCACCGCGCCGACCGACGTGAAAGTGGCTACCGTCGTGCCAGGCCGGCTGTGTTCGGCGATTTGGCCAATCAGCCGTTCAAACCACAGACCGGGATTTAGCGCAGGCGAAAAACCGTCGAGGTACCACGCATCTGCGGTGAACCGAAGGTTAGACCAGGCCTCGCTGGCGTCGCCAAAATAAAGGGTTAGCCGTATGCGTCCCTCTGCGAATACAACGCGATGGCTACCTTTGACGAGCGCAGGATAGCGTTGGTGCAGGGCTTCCGCCATTGGCTTTAGCTCCGGCCACAACGACAGCGCGCGTTCGAGATCTTCCAGGCTAAGAGGATAGCGCTCGACAGAGACAAAATGCAGCGTCGCGTCGGACGGTGCATACGCTTGCCAAGCTCGCCAGGTGGCAAGGAAGTTTAGCCCGGTACCGAAACCGGTTTCTGCCACCACAAAGGCGGCGCCGGGCTTGAGCGCGGCGAAGCGTTCTTCAATACGGTTGTGCCCCAGAAACACATAGCGGGTTTCTTTCAGGCCGTTTTCCCGACTGAAGTAGACATCGCCAAATGTTCTGGAGACGGGGTGTCCATCCCGCCATTCGATATCGGCGGTTTGGATGGCCGGCCCGAGGTTATCGGGTCCGGCGTTGCTCGTGCTCATCAGGGCTGGCCGGCTTCTCCGGCTTCAACCACCTCAATCGACTGAATCGTCACCGTATCGACCGGTACATCGGCCATTCCGCGTTTATTTGTCGTGGGTACCGACGCAATGGCATCGGCTACGCCCATACCCTCGACCACCGTACCGAATACCGTGTATCCAGGACCGCGAACGCCCTCGTCGAGAAACTGGTTGTCCACAAGGTTGACAAAGAACTGAGCGGTGGCCGAATCGGGGTCGTTCATGCGAGCCATGGCAACTGACCCGCGCACATTGCCGAAGGTGCGTTTGGCCTCGTTCTCAACCGGCGCACCGGTAGGCTTGCCGGCGAGATCCTCGGTGTAGCCGCCGCCCTGGATCATGAAACCCGGTATCACCCGATGAAAAACGGTGCCTTCGTAGAAATCGTTACGTACATACTGCAGGAAGTTTTCGACCGTCTTGGGCGCCACGTCCGGCCGCAGCCGCACGGTCATCACGCCTTCGGTGGTTTGTATCTTCACGGTTGTAAAGTCGCCTGATTGAGCTTTCGTGGTGGGGGTTTCAGCGCAGGCGGTATGGCTGAAAGCTAAAGCAGCGATCAGCAGTGTGCGGCATAGGTTCACATAACCGGAAGATTTAACCTTGTTTTTTAACACCAAGCTCGTCACGTGGGCATCCTCATGCTTTGATCAACGTAGGGGTGAGTTTAGCAGATTCTCTCGGCCCCCAAGTTCATGCAAGGCGCGCAATTATCGAAGAATGCTACTTGGCGGGACGCTGATCAGAGGCCTCTTAGAGCTAGGAGCTAGGAGCTAGGAGCTAGGAGCTAGGAAAGAGAAACTGGAATTCGTTGAGAACGCCAGCAATGTGTTGGGGTTGATCACCCAACGTCACACAACAAATCGAACGGTTTCTGTACAGGCTCGACTCTTCGATCCATGCTTCTGATTGAAGGATGCGTTAGTAGCCTTAACCACGGGGGAATGGAGTGAAAGTTACTCAAGGTCATCAGGAAAAATCGCGTCTTGGGCGTCTCCTCGTCAACCGGGGCTACATCTCCGATCATGAGCTGGATAATGCGCTGCAACAGCAACGCGCGTCAGGGGCTTTACTGGGCGAGGTGCTGATCGCGTCCGGCTGGATCACCGAGCGCGAGTTGGGTCGCGTCCTGAAACACCAGAAACGCTACCGCAATGCCGCGGCGCTTGTCGCCATGGTCACGTTGCCGCTTCAGCCCATAGTGACGTTAGCCGCGTCAGCGCCGGGCTCGGCGGCGGCAGCGAATCAGCCAGCGCAGACGTATTCGGGAACATCGGGCTTTTCACCCCTGTCCGAGAATGAAATGAGTGGTGTAGCCGGGCAGGGCTCGAATTCTCTGCTCGCGCGAATCGCGCGTGTGGGGCAGATGCCCGCCGATGTCGAGGCCGGGAAAGAGGGGCGGGCGGATGCCGTTGAAGGATTAAAGCTGATCGCCAACACGTTCGTACCGATGCTGAACTTTCTCGACTCCGATCTAACGATCTCAGGCGTACATTACCGGGCCGATACGCCGCGCTTTGAGGTGCTGGCGGATGGCGGCCTGCGATTGGCGTTGCCGGAGCGGATTGAGTTAATCGAGATGAACGACATTCGCGTTTCCGGCTCCAGCGGGCCATCCATGGGCAATGTGAGCCTACACGATATCCGCTTCGCTCCGGCGTCGAGCATGACGATCTACGCGCACTGAGCTGCGAGCCGCGCAATAAACAATTAAAAACCGGAGCTGAATAGTGATTCGGCCCCGGCTTTACGGACGAGTGTTCAACGCCCCTTCTTTTCGAAACAGTACCTGTTTTTCTTTGAAGCCCGTCTCTCTTTCGAACCGTCTTTCTTTCGAAATAGTGCCAGCCCTTCGAAATACAGCCTGATCAGGCGCTTGCCAGAACGTTCTTGTGGCTGACGGCCGCCGACTGGCCTTTGGCGCCATACAACTTGGCTTGTTCGGAGCAGCCGCGGAAGATTTCGGTGAGGCGACCCAGGCGAAGTTGCAAATTGCCGATAATTCGGCCATTGACCTGGTTCATGCGCTGGCACGCCTTAAGGCGATTCTCGGCATCGGTCCAGAGCTGGGTCAGCTCCGTTAGCCCGGCGCTACGGATGAACGTTGAGGGTTGGCCTTGCTGGGGCTTAAAACCCATGTTCACTAGCGCGCGGATCTTACGCTTGGCGCGTTCTCGAATGTCGCCGAGAATTCTGTTCTTTTCCTGCGTCAGTGCCTGAAGACCGTCCACATCCGAAGACTTGAGATGGTTCTTTTCAGCAGCCAGCAACCCGCCCAATTGCTCGAGTTGCTGGATGTCTTGTTGCAGTAATGATCTTAACTCGTCAATAGCAGCCATGGTTTACTCACCCAAAAATGCTTTTATCCATATCAAGCATTTTTTGGGCCAGTTTTTCTGCATCGATCTTGTAGCTGCCGTCTGCCAGGGCCGACTTGATCTGCTCGATGCGCGCGTCATCGACTTCCGGGTAACTGTCCAGGCGTTCCTCAAGCTTCTTGAGGTCTCGCGCCTGACTGCTCAGGCTGACATTATCCGGGCGCGAGCCTTGGGTACGGGCTTGCTCGGTAGGCGTGGCCGGGCTCTTTGGAGCCGCCTTGTCGGTATTGGTGGAGCTGGTTTTGGTGTTGACCTGGCCGGGGCCAATTCCATTGAAGTCAACTGTCATAACGATACCTGCACATGCTGATGAGTTGCTTTACGCAATCCGGTTTCATTGTGTATCGGCCGGAGCGGGCAAACCTTTAGCGTCTTTTGCAAGAATTTTACGGCCAGATTCTGCCGCCTTGCGGCAAGTCTGATCCGCAAATCCGAACCCGGTGATTACATCGGCACTTCCACCCGTCCCGGTGCGGTGACCATGGCCCTCAGGGTGCGTTCCGAACGCAGGTTCTGAACCAGTACCTGTTCGCCAATACGACCGTTGGCGAGCGCTTTGCCGCGCGACTCGACGGCAATGGGTCCGCTACGGGCTACGATAATAACATGATCTCCGCGAGCGACGGCATCCGGCTTTATCACGATGTCGGGCGTAAATATGGTTCCGGCATTCACCGAGCGGCGCAGTTCCATACCGATCAGGTTCTTCCGGTCGGTGACAGCGCCGCGGCGGACTGAGTTGATAACGATGGGGTGGCTATCGATCATATCCGCTGTGACTCGGTCCCCCCGGCTGAGAGGCTGGGCAGCGACCAAGCCCTCGCCACGGATTTCTACGGATGTGGACAGAAACAATCGCCATGGGCGCTTGCCAGAACAGGACAGTTCTAGCGTGGGCTGTGTGGTCTCCAACGGGTTGCTGGAGAACTTGACGGCGGGACCGGCCGGGCAGGGCGCGAGGTTGAGGCGCGAATCGATAGTGCCCAGGCTGTGCTTGACGGCATAACCTTCATTCTTTTTTTGTTCGGCAAAGTCGGTAAGGAACGCTTTCGCGGCGTGCCTTAAATCCTCGGACGTCGTTTTTTCGGCGGCTTGCAGTGAGGAATTCAGGGCCAGCCCAGCCAGGAGCAATAAAATGATGATGCGCATAACCGGCAGTATGTCCTATGCTTACAGTTGAACGGTGGGGGTAAATAAGGTCAACTCCCCCTACGGCCCATTGACGATTTTTTGTCTTCGACGGATCATCGAGGCCTGTGGGAAAAAGATATCGCAAGAACCGTGCCTGGTTTCTTTCACCGGCACAGATTCGGAAGAGCGGATCGCACGAAAGCGAAAAACAACAGGTAGAGCGTTATGGCAGGCGTATTGGACAGTGTAAACCAACGTACCCAACTGGTCGGGCAGAATCGCCTGGAGCTTCTGCTATTCCGGCTCAGGGGGCGCCAAGTCTACGGCATCAACGTATTCAAGGTGAAAGAAGTTCTCCAATGCCCCAAGCTCTCTTCGATTCCTCAAAGTCGATCGGTGGTCCGCGGCGTAGCTCATATCCGCGGTGAAACCATCCCCATTATCGATCTCGGGTTAGCGATTAAACTGCCGGAAATTCCGGCTGCTGAATTGCCCAACAGTTTCATTATTATCTCCGAATATAACCGCCGTACGCAGGGCTTCCTGGTGAGCGGCGTCGACCGCATCGTAAACCTCAATTGGGAAAGTGTGTCGCCGCCACCCAAAGGGGCCGGCCGGGAAATTTACCTGACGGCGGTGGCCCGAATCGAAGACCAGTTGATCGAAATTATCGATGTTGAGAAGATCCTGTCCGAGGTGTCTCCCCTCAAGGAGGATGTGGGTGAAGAATTGGTTACTCGCAGTGCGCAAACCGACCGCACAGCCAGTCGCCCGGTGCTCGTGGTAGACGATTCGACGGTAGCGCGACGGCAAGTTGAGCGGTGCTTGACGGCTATCGGATTGCAGGTGGTCACCAAAAACGATGGTAAGCAGGCGCTGGATTATGTCAAGGAATTGACAGCCGACGGCTCGGACATCTCAGATCACCTATCGCTGATGATCTCCGATGTCGAGATGCCGGAAATGGACGGCTACACACTGGTCACGCGCTGCAAAGAACAGCCACAGATCAAATCGCTCTATATTATGCTCCATACCTCGCTTAGTGGGGTCTTCAATCGCGCTATGGTGCAAAAGGTCGGTGCCGACGACTTCATGGCCAAGTTCAGTCCTGATGAACTCGCCGAGCGCGTGATGGAAGTGATGGACAAGCTCTGATCCAAACCAACGGTGGCAGGTCAGGCTGTCACCGCAACTGCTGAGAGCACATGAAATCTGAGATAACTCCCCAGGAATACGAAGCATTCAAGACGTTCCTGCAGGATGCGTGTGGCATTTTGCTGGGCGAAAATAAGCAGTATCTGGTCAAGAGCCGGTTGCGCAAAATTCTCGAAGAAAACGGTCACGAGACCCTCGGCGATTTGGTTAAACACTTGCAGCGCCCCGGACGCAATCCCTTGCGTGAGGTGGTTATCGATGCAATGACCACCAATGAGACGCTGTGGTTTCGCGATACTCACCCGTTTCGTATCCTCACTGATCGCCTGTTGCCGGAGCTTTCCGAAACCAAAGGGGCACAATCGCTACGTATATGGTCGGCGGCCTGTTCGACCGGCCAGGAACCGTATTCGATAGGCATGGCGGTCGATGAGTTCCGGCGTACAAAACCGGGCAAACTCCGTGGCGATGTGCGTATTGTCGCCACTGACATTTCCCGTAGCGTGCTCGACGTGGCGCGAAAAGGGGAGTACGAGATGCTCGCCATCGGCCGCGGCCTATCGCCGGAACGCCAGAAGAATTTCTTCACCGCGAGTTCTACCGGCGGCTGGCAGATAAAGCCGTCGATTAAGAGCATGGTCGAGTTCAAGGAACTCAACTTGCTGGAACGCTACGTATTTGGAAAATTCGACCTGGTGTTTTGCCGCAACGTGCTGATCTATTTTTCAGCGGAATTGAAGAAGGACATTTTGACGCGTATTCACTCTACGCTGAATCCCGGGGGCTATCTGATTCTAGGAGCCTCGGAATCCTTGAACGGCCTACCGGATCTCTACGAGATGGTGCAGTGTCAGCCGGGAATTATTTACCGGGCGAAGAAGAAATAGAAGAACAGACAGGCTTTCTATTCGTTGTATGACCGTCTTTCAGGATGGATCAATCGACCAATAAAAACCCGGCTTGAAGCCGGGTTTTTATTGGTCGAGAGGGAGGGATTATTCGGCGCTTCGCGCCTCACCCCTTCGGGGCCGTCGTCGCATTCGCTCCGACGTTCCTCCGCAGGCTGCGCCTGCTCCGGTCGAACCCGCGAGGGTTCTTTCACCCGCCCAATCGGCCAATAAAAAACCCGGCTTGGAGCCGGGTTTCTTTATTGGCGGAGAGGGAGGGATTCGAACCCTCGATACGCTATTAACGTATACACACTTTCCAGGCGTGCGCCTTCAGCCACTCGGCCACCTCTCCAATAAACAGGTCCAGATGGGGTTGCCAATCTGAGGGCGCAAACTCTAATGGTTTTGCCAGGGTTTGGCAACTGTCATTCGTTATTTTCGTGCAAAAACAACGTGGAGTGCAGTTTTTGAACAGCCGGTTACAGGGTGCTTTAGAGATCGTCACAATGAATATTCCGTTCTGGCGGGCAACAGAGTGAGCCGTAAGGATTCAGTTTTACCGTACTTCTGTGGCGGGTGATGTTGTTTGTTTATTCAACGCCAGATCAGTTTCCCGTCGTCCGTCCAGCCGGTCTGCGCGAAGAACGCCTCAAATATCATTCGCTCGCCTTGAATGTCTGCCAGGTCTGCAAAAGCAAACCGTACGTCAGTGCCTGGACCGCGCTGAGACAACTTGCTGCAATCCAGAGCGGCCACGGTACCGATCTTGGGGTAGCCGCCGATGGTCTGTCTGTCGTTCAACAACACAATGGGTTGACCGTCGGCGGGAACTTGCACGGCGCCCAGGGCGATACCTTCGGAAAGTAGTTGGATATTCGGTACGTCCAGGGCAGGACCGGAGAGCCGGTATCCCATGCGATCGATGCGGTCACTAACGGCGTAGAGTTGCTGCGTAAACGCTGCTTTGGCGGCGTTGTCGAAACAATGATATTGGTAACTGGGGACAACGCGGAGCACTAACGGTGAGGTGTAGTCCGGGATGAAGTGCGCGGGAACAAAGCGTTTTGGATGGCCAGCCTCCCGTGCTGCAGTCAGCGTTGTGTCTTCCCCGATCACGGTGAAGCCCGCAAGGCCCTCCCTGGGGGTCATTGATCGGCTATTACAGAACGTGTCGCCTTGCCAGCCGCCAGAGACGGCGATGTAATTGATCAGGCCGGATTTGGTTTCGGTTAGCGTCAGCCGGTCGCCCTTGCTCAAATGGTGGGTTTGCCAGTTGCCCACCGCCTCACCATTGATGCAGGCTTGGGTGGAGGCGCCCGTGACAGCGATACTCAGCGAGCCTTCCGCTATCGCCTCGAATTGACCCAGCAGCACCTCAACGCAAGCACCATGGGGCGGGTTATCAAGCAGCTTGTTCGCCCAGTGCCAGGCATGCAGATCGGCCACGCCGCCTGGCGCCAAACCCAGGTGTTGACTATGCTGGCGGCCCTCGTCTTGAAGGGTGGCGCGCAAGCCCGGTTTGGTCACCCGGAGCGTCGTCATAGCTCTCCACCGGCGTCGAGAAACGCGTCGCGGTCAATGGGCCTAAACCGAACCCGGTCACCCGTCTGCAGCAGCGAGAGGGTGTCCATAGAGAACAATCGATAGGGGCAACGCCCGATGAGATTCCAACCGCCGGGCGACACGGACGGATAAACGGCGGTTTGCCGATTGGCGATGCCGACGCTGCCGGCGGGCACCCTGTCGCGTGGCGTATCTTTGCGGGGAGTGGCGATATGGGGATCGACTGAACCCATGAAGGCAAACCCAGGGCTAAACCCCATAGCGAAGACGCGATAGGTGCGCTGACTATGCCGTTCTATCGTTTCCTCGATGGATAGTTCCGCCCGCTGGGCGACTGCTTGGAGGTCGGCGCCGACTTCGGCAGCGTAATACACCGGTAGCTCGACGAGTCGTCCGGTCCCATCGATGTCCGAGGCTGGGTCGGCCGCTTCGTTAACGACCGCCTGAACCGCATTGCGCATGCGGCGGAAGTCCACCTTCCTAACATCGTAAAGGCACAATAGCGTGGTGTACGCTGGAATCAGGTCTGTCACCCAATGTCCAAGCTGCGCCGCAATCGCATTCCGTACGTGCAGAATGTATGGCGTTAACGCCTCGTCCATTTCCTCGCCAAAGCGGATCAGCAGCCCGTTTTCACCGACGGCTTCGACAATCACGGGCGGGGACCAAGCGCCGAGCGAATGGCTTTGACTGCAGCGAGCGACTCCGGGTTGTCGCCGTGAACGCAGAGGCTGTCCACCGGTAGATCGAGCCACTGGCCATCCATGCTCTTGAGGCCGCCTTTGTCAGCGAAGCTTTGCGCCTGATCGACGATGACCTGCCGGTCGTGATGCACCGCACCCGCTTTGCTGCGCGAGACCAGTTGGCCTTCGTTGTCGTAGGCTCGGTCCGCAAAACCTTCCAGTAGCAGCGGTAATCCAAGGCGTTCAGCCAGCGCCTTGTGGTCGGCGAATCGGCACGTGGCTGGAATCATTAGCGGCAACTCAGCGTCGTAGCTCGCAACCGCCGTCATGACCGCGTCCAGAATGTAGTCGCTACGCATCATGTCATTATTCAGCGCACCGTGGGGTTTGACGTAGCCAACGTGCTGGCCTTCTGCTTTACAGATGCCGGCCAGCGCGCCGATCTGGTACCAGAGCAACGCACGAATCTCGTCAGCCGTATGCGGAATGGAACGGCGACCGAACCCCTGGAGGTCCTGATAGGCTGGATGGGCGCCGATCGCTACGCCGTGCTGAGCGGCCAAACGTACCGTACGGTGCATGATAGTGGGGTCCGATGCATGAAACCCGCAAGCCACGTTGGCCATATCGATCAGGGGCATGACCTGCTCGTCCTGTCCCATGGTCCAAGCGCCATAGCTTTCACCCAAATCGCAGTTGAGCTTCAATCGTTTCTCCAATCGCTGATCTGTGTGTTTCAGGATAACAGCCGCCGTCGGGCGGTAAAGCCCCTTCGCTTCGAGGAGGGGTATTCTGTTAAATCAAGTCAAAAGTTGATTATTACACGCCAAGTCAAGACGTTGCCGCTGGGTTGAAATAAAAGTGACACATAAGCCGCATACGCTCACGGTGAACGTGATGAGAGGTAGTTCATGTTATGCGGTTAACCGTCCGTCTGCGCCTGGTCGTTTTCTCCGGGTTCTGTCTGATTGCCCTTGCGGGACTAGCCTGGCTGTCCATGTCCGTGGTGCACGAGGCGGAAAAGGCGACGGATCGCCTTATACGCGAAGAGATGGCCGATGTCTGGTTGCTGACCGACCTTGACCGAAGTCATCGCCAGCTCAAGGATCTGGCCTACAAGATTAAAGCCCAGTTGCTGCTTTGGGACGAAATTAACGAAGGCTTCGAGGAGACAGCCGAAGCCATCCGCGATCAATGGCAGCGCGTGCTCGACAACCCGCGAATGATGGCCTGGGCCCGGGCTCACGAAGAAGAGCATGCTTCTGTGCTGGAGCTACTGGCGCAGATGCGCGAGGGCATTGAAGAACAAAGCTATTACTCGGTTGGCAAGGTGGTCGACTTCAAGCTCTATCCGGCCATCGATCCCATGCTTGCACTCATTGACGAGCAGCGCGCTGCCGGTCGCCGGCAAACGGACCAAGGTACCGAGACGCTTCTCTTATTTCTCGATCGGCAACAGCGGCTCCTGGTTATCGGGGCGGTTGTCGTGCTCGTGGGGGTGGTTTTGCTCACCTGGTGGCTACGCAAGACAGTCACTACGCGCTTGCAGATGATCGCCAGCCGTTTGCGCAAGATGGAGTCGGCATCGGACCTGTCGACACCGCTGCCGCTGTCCGGCCACGACGAGGTCACTTCGGTGGCACTGGCCATTAACGGTCTGATTGACAAGTTCACGATGTTCGTCGGCGATGTAACCGGGGCCGCCATAGCGCTGCAAGAGCGGTCGGCCTCTCTGGACGAACAGGCCGAAGCGGTCCACCGCTCGACTGCGAATACCCACTCGCAAGTTCGCGATGTGGTGTCTTCAATGTCGGCGATTACCGGAAGCGCAGGGCAAATAGAGCAGGCCGCCGAGGATTCCCGGCAAAAAGTAACCGATGCGGTATCAGGCAACGACGAGGTTCAGAACCAGCTACGGGAAAGCGAATACGCCGCGGAACATGCGGTGGAGGTTATTGGCCGGGTGGCCTCTTCGATTGAGGCCTTGCGGGGCTCCAGCGAGAAGATCGAACAGGTCATCAGCGTTATCGCCGGTATCGCCGAGCAGACCAACCTACTGGCTCTCAATGCCGCCATTGAAGCGGCAAGGGCCGGGGAGCAGGGGCGCGGCTTCGCGGTCGTGGCCGAGGAGGTTAGAAACCTGTCTCGCCGCACCGGCGAGTCCACCACCCAGATCCGTCAGTGGGTCGGCGAACTGGTAGCGCAGGTCGATAGCGCTCACGGCCTGCTGAAAGAAACCCGCGATGCTGGGGCCAGCAACCGGGAAACCCTGGCAACGCTCAAGACGCACCTGGTGGCGCTCAAGGGAACATTCGACGATCTCAAACACTTTACCAGCGAGGTCGACGAAGCGATTGTCGTCCAGCGTGACGAGATTGGCCGTGTCGGCCGGCGCGCGGATGCGCTGGGAGAAAGCTCTCAAGGACTCGAGCAACACGTGGGCAAGACCACGGCCGTGAGCGTCCAACTGCGAGAGCAGTCAGAATCGCTTCAAGCCCTGATCGCCCGTTTCCAGATTTAGCGGAGAGCGCAGGTCTTCAGAACCACCTATGGACGGGCTCTCGATGAAAAGAAGGCGGTTAGTCATCTGAACCGGTCTGACGCTCAAATCGAAAGCGCCATGAGCGATAAGGTAAAGCAGCGGGAAGCGAAGGGAAAACCCGGAGCGCTAAGGCTCCGGGCCTAGGGCTGGAGCAGGCTTACTCAAGCTCTTTCAGGCTCTCCTCGATAATGCTGAGGCCCTCTTCGAGTACCTCGTCCTGGATCGTGATGGGCATGAGCACACGAATGGAATTACCCCAGAGGCCACAGCTCAACAGGATCAGGCCTTTCTCCTTGCATTTCTTGACCAGCGCGCCGGCCATTTCCGCATCCGGTTGGCGGGACTGCTTGTCCTTGACCAATTCAAACGCGGCCATGGGGCCGAGGTTGCGCACGAAGTCTACGTGCTCGAAGGTTTCCTGCCATTGGGTAAAGCGCTGCTCGAGTTTTTTGCCCAGGGCGACGCTTTTTTCCAGGATGTTTTCTTCCTCGAAGATATCCATCACGGCCAGGGCGGAAGCACAGGAAAGCGGGTTGCCACTGTAGGTGCCACCCAGGCTGGTGGGACCCGAGGCATCCATCATCTTCGCATTACCCACCACCGCCGAGATCGGCATGCCACCGGCCATACTCTTGGCCATGGTGATAATGTCGGGTTTCACGTCGCTGTGCTCGACGGCGAACATCTTGCCGGTACGCCCGAAGCCGGATTGCACTTCATCCACGATTAGGGCAATGCCGTGCTCGTCACAGAGTTTTCGCAGCGCCTGCATGAAGCTCGGCGGCGCAATGTAGAAACCGCCTTCACCCTGGACAGCCTCGATCACAATTGCGGCCACATCTTTGGGCGGGATGTCGGTCTTGAACAGCATGTTCAGGCTTTTGAGGCTGTCCTCCTCGCTGACGCCATGGTAGGGAATGGGGTACTGGGCGCGGAAGACGCCGCCCGGCATGGGGCCGAAGTCGAATTTATAGCCGGCGACCTTGCCGGTCATGGCGAGGGTCATCAGCGTGCGGCCGTGGTAGCCGCCGTCGAAGCAGATCACGCCATGGCGGCCCGTAGCGCAACGGGCAATTTTAACGGCGTTTTCCAGAGCTTCGGCGCCGGCGTTGAACATGCACGCCTTGGCGCTGTCGCCGGTGACGGGCGTAATCTTGCACAGTTTTTCAGCGAGCTGTACGTAAGGCGCGTAGGGCATGACCGTCTGACAGGTATGCATGAGTTTGTCGAGTTGGGCCTTCACCGCAGCAACCACCTTGGGATGGCGATGGCCGACATTCAATACGCCGATACCCCCGGCAAAATCGACCATGCGCTTACCGTCCGCATCCCAGACTTCGGCGTTTTCGGCCCGGTCTGCGAATTGGTTGTTGGGGCTCGCTGCCCCGGCAGCAACATACTTTTCTTTGAGGGCTTGCAATTCAGCGTTGTTCATTGGCGTTCTCCTGGTTAGCCAGACAGTCACGAAATGGACGACGGACAGGTCTTGCGACCGGGCCCCTAAAGCCGCGAATTGTCAGGGCAAAGCCTCATATTGAGGATCCAACAATGCGTAATGTATAACTTAGAGGTTATACGCGGGGTTTTACCAGTCTTTGACAATAAATTTTAATGCGCTGCAACGTTTATGGACGGTTGGTGCATCGATGAATACTCATGGACTATCGGCTTAAATAGCGGTCAATTGGGCCGAGCCTATCGCTCGGCGCCTAACGTTTTAGCGCGCCGGTCCCGCTCTACGAGTTCTTCGCTCGATGTGGCGCCGATGGACCATCCCTTGAGGTTTTCTTCAATCAGTTGTTCCAGGGCATCGATATGCGGCTTCTCGGCATTCAACGCAGGGATGTACTGGAATCGTTCTCCGCCGGCCGCCATAAAATAGTCCCGGTTCTCTTCGTCGATCTCCTCGATGGTTTCCAGGCAATCTGACGAGAAACCCGGACAGAAGACGTCAATCGATTTAATACCCGTCGACGGTAGTGATTTGAGGGTTTCATCGGTGTAGGGCTGGAGCCATTCTTCACGGCCGAAGCGTGACTGGAAGGTGGTCATGTACTGTTCGTCGTTCAGGCCCAGTCGTTCGGCCAGCAACCGCGACGTCTTAAAGCATTCGCAATGATAGGGATCGCCCCGTAGCAGGTACTTCTTCGGTATGCCGTGGTAGGAGAGGATCAGCTTCTCGCCGGCACCGTGGGCCTGTCGGAACGACTCGATATGCCGGGCCATCGCTTCGATGTAGGGCGGGTAATCCGGATAGTGGCTTATAAATCGAAAGTCCGGTAGCCAGCGGCGCTTGGTGAAATCTGCCGCGATGGCGTCAAACGTCGATGCCGACGTCGATCCCGAGTACTGGGGATAAAGGGGCAATACCACCAGCTTGCGTACGCCGGACTGCTGAAGCTGTTCCAGCCCCGACGCAATCGAGGGCGAGCCATAGCGCATGGCAAATGCCACCACGATCTTATCGCCGTAACGGGCGTGAAGACGTTCGCGAAGTTTCTCGCATTGATCGGCGGTATGTAGCAACAGCGGAGAACCTTCTGGTTTCCAGACCTTGCGGTAAGCTGCGGCCGAGCGAGAGGGACGGATACGAAGGATGATGCCATTGAGGATCAGCCACCAGAGTAGGCGGGGAAACTCGACAACCCGGGGATCGGAGAGAAACTCTCGAAGATAGCGGCGTAGCGCTTTGGTTGTCGGGGCGTCTGGCGTCCCCAAATTAGTGATGAGGACACCGGTTCGATCCGGTTGTTGGTGGTGGAATCCGGTTGGACCCTGATAGTGCATCTTCGACGTGTCCTTGGGTAAAAGGTATCAATGACGGCACAGGCTTTACGCCTATCTGGGCGGGAAGGATTAGTTTTTTTTTACAGCGAGTCAATGCTGAACGTTGATAGCTAATCTTAATCGTTTATTGTAATGCTATATGATTTTATCTACGGAGCAACCTCGGTCGTTGTTTGAGGTGGCCTTACGGTGAGGGTGTGCCAAGCCTCGAACGTACTCAGGAAAACCCGGCCCGAGAGGTTCGCCATAAACCGCGTGGTTTGCAGCTTATCCATGACCGGCCCCTTGACCTCGGACAGGTGGAAGCGCAGACCCGCGCCCTGCAGTCGCGTGTTGATCGTGTCGAGGATATCCAAAGCCGAAGCGTCGATGGTGTTGACGCCGGTACACATCAAAATCAGGTCTGTCGCTTCCGGCCGTTGCCGGATCACGCCACCGATACGGTCTTCGAGATACTGGGCGTTGGCAAAGTAGATCGCCTCGTCGACACGCATAATCACGACCCGATGATCGGTTTCCACCTGGTAACGCTTTTCGTTGCGAAAATGTTCTGTACCCGGGATGCGCCCAACGATGGCGATATGCGGCCGGCTGGTACGATACAGGTAAAGCAAAAGCGACAGGCCTACGCCAACGACGATCCCTTCGGTTATCCCTATCAGCAAGGTGACCAATAGCGTGGCAACCAGCGCCATTCCGTCCTGCCGGGAATAACGCCAAGTGTCTTTTAAGCCACGCAGATCCACCAATGTCGTGACCGCAACGATGATGGTGGCCGCAAGGGTGGCTTCGGGAAGAAAGTAGAAAAGGCCCGAAAAGAAAACCGTCACCAAGCCGATACCGATTGCCGTGAACACGCTGGCCATTTGGGTTTGGGCACCTGCCTCGTCATTCACCACCGAGCGGGAGAAGCCACCGGCGACCGCCAGTCCACCCGTGAATGCAGCCGTGACATTGGCGGCGCCGAGACCCATCAATTCTTGGTTAGGGTCGAGGCGTTCGCCGCGTCGTGCGGCCATGCGGTGGGCAATGGAGGTGGACTCCACGAAAATCACCAGACTGATCAGGAACGCCGGCACGACCAGCGCTTCGAGTAGCGTCCAGGTGACCTGCGGAATAGCCAGCGGAGGTAAGCCTTGGGGGAGATTGCCAATAACGGCTACCCCTTGGCTATCCAGCTGCATGCCGGCCGCCAGCAAGCTGGTTGCTACAACCGCCACCATCGGTGCCAGCCGGGCGAGGGTCGACGCGACCGTTGGCGGCAGCTTCATGCTTTCCAGTAACCGCCGAGCAAAGCGCCGTGCCAAGACCAGGAAAACGATGACGCTGCCGCCGATGGCGAGGGTCGCCAAACTGAAGCTCGCCAGGTTGGTCCACAACGACCGCAACAGGGCGATAACGTTAGCCCCCCGGGTGTCGACGCCAAACAGCGAGCCGAGTTGACTCACGATGATGACCAGTGCCGATCCGGTGATAAAGCCGGAGATCACGGGATGACTGATGAAATTGGCAATAAACCCGAGCCTGGCCGCGCCCATGCAAAACAGAATAACGCCAGACAGCAGGGCCAGCGCCAGTGACGCGGCGCCGTACCCGGCCAAACCCTGATCCACGATAGATCCTACCGCAGTCGCGCTCATTAGCGCGATGAGCGCCACAGGGCCAATGGCGAGCGTGCGGCTGCTGGCAAAAAGCGCATAGCCCAGCAGCGGAAGAATGCTCGCATAGAGACCTGTTTCCGGTGGCAGGCCGGCCAGTAGCGCATAAGCGAGCGATTGCGGGATGACCAGAACGGTCATAATGCAGGCTGCGAGGATATCCTGCGCCAAGGTATGGCGCTGATAGCCTCGCAACCAGACCAGTGGCGGGAACAATCGCTGCAGTCGAGTCGGCATCGTCCGGACGATCAGTCGTGGGTCTGGTTGGAGAGCTCCATCATGCGTTCACGATGAGGGCTCAGGTCATAACCCTCGAAGCGCGCGGTTTGCAGTAATTGGTCGATATTGTCTTTGCGCACCCTCGATAGAGCCCAGAGTGTTGCGCAACGGGTCCCTGAGCGGCAAAACGCCAGAATGGGTTTCGGTGCATCCCGCAAGATAGGGGTGAACGTCTGGGCGTCCCGCTCGGTGACATTGCCCGACTGTACCGGTAGATGTATCCATTCCATGCCGTGTTCGCGGGCGGCTTCGGCGATGGCTTCGGTGGCGGGCTGGTCTTCGCTTTCCCGGTCCGGACGGTTCGATACCAGCGTGCGAAAACCGGCTTGTGCTGCTTTGGCGACATCGTCCACCGAAATTTGCGGAGCCACGGTCAAATCATCGTCGAGTTTGTGCAGTTCCATACAGCGTCTCCTTCTTCGCCGGGCGCTTGCCCATAGGGTTCTTTTCTGGAGGGGATAACGACAGCTTTTCAACAGCTTAACATTTAAGGGGCGACTTGGATGCGCCCGCCGGTGACGACACGGCGTTTCCTCGCTGACGCCAGGTCATAACAATCCAAGTCGTAACAGTCCAGGCCATAACAACGCTAAAGGCGTTATCGGTGTAGAACGATGCATAAAAAACCGTGTTATAACGGCGTTCTTTGATAAGAAAATAATAGATGTAATAAACCATTAAAACCGAAGATGGAGAATAAATAACCGAGGGTTGGCTTTATAGCCGTGCAGAAAAAAGCCCGGCACAAAAGGCCGGGCAGAGGCGTGCGAGTAGTATCCATGAAAGACTTCCAGACAAACCGGCATCAGCAGGGATGCCGGTATTCACAGTATTGTTCATATTTTGCACATCTCAAGTTTTTATCGGAAACAATTGAAACTATTTTCTTCTAACTAACGAACTCTTATAGCGTTGCGGAACCGGTCGTTTTAAATGGTTGTTTGGAGCGATTTAACAGGGCCGTCCGACTTTACTCAGATGCGTGCGATGCCAAATATCAGAAATCGGTTTAGAGCTCATCGCGCCGCTCGGGAGACTGATTCCGCACCCAGTCTGTAATACAATGACGGCTGACAGCCCGGCAATCGGCAAGTGGAGTACGACTCATGAGCAGTGACAATCAAAACGATCAGGATCGCGATGCCCAGCTTGCGGGCAAGATCAAGGGTTCAGCCCGGCAGATCTGGCTTGCCGGGCTGGGCGCCTACACCAAGGCGGAGGAAGACGCCGGTAAATTTTTTGACCGGCTTGTCCATGAGGGCGAGGAGCTGGAAAGCAAAACCCGCGGCGTGGTCGAGCGTCACGTTCGCAACGTAGAGGGGCGTGTCGAGGAAGTGAAGGAACGGGCCACCGGCACATGGGATCGACTGGAAGGCCTGTTTGACGAGCGGGTCTCCGGCGCGTTGAAACGTCTGGGCATCCACCGCCGGGAAGAAATCGAGGCGCTCGAAGCACGTATCGCCGCGTTGGAGTCGGAACTTTCGACGGTTCGCAAGGAGCAAAAGAAAGCTCGTAAAGCGGATAACAGTAAGCAGTAAATACCCGGTTTTGTTTGGCAAAAAATCATTCAAAGTATTTTCTCAGGTATTTTTCCGGGTGTTCTCTTTATCGTCTTCTCGATGGTGTTCTCGTTATAAATACTCTTCGGCCATGAGGTTGGCCTGCATCCGGGTGTCTTCCGCCAGATAGGGGCTGACCAGATTTATCATCTGGAAGACGCCCCGTCCCAGATCCACGTTGTCTTTGTTGTTGAGATGAGAGAGCAGCTCGAAGCTGACCCAGTAGCTCAGGGTCAGGGTAAGCTGCTCGCAGAGCGCGTCCAGCTCGTGATCGCTGATCGACATCAGTCCCTGACTGCGCAGACTATTGCAGAGCGTAGTGAACGCCTTGCGCTTCAGCCTTAGTATGTTGCGGAAACGACGCTGAAGGTTGTCGTAGCGGGAGAGAACATTCACCAGGTCCTGGTAAAGAAAGCGATAGCGCGCGATAGCTTCGAATGTTAGATGCAGAAAGATGCCGATCTGCTCGAGGCTGACGTCAACGTCCTCGGGGACGGCGAGCAAGTCCAGCATTTCCGCCTCATAGTGCTCGAACAGCTCGCCAACGATATCGCCCTTGCTCTTGAAGTGGTAATAGAGGTTCCCCGGGCTGATATCCAGCTCATCGGAAATCAGTAGCGTCGTTACATTGGGCTCGCCCACGACATTGAACAGGGTGAGGCTGGTGTCCAGAATCCTGTCACGGGTCTTAACCTTCATGGACGTCCTTTTTCATATCGCATGCCTGTCCGGTAGGCGAGCACGTCGGGAAATTACACGAGCGTTTCGAGCCCCGGCTCAGAGATCGAATTCAGCCCAGATGGGGCAATGATCCGAGGGCCGCTCCATGCCTCGGATGTCGTAAGACACGCCAGCGGACTTGGCTTTGGGCAGCAAGCCGTTGCTCGCCATAATCAGGTCGATACGGAGTCCGCGCCTGGGATCCCTCTCAAAGCCCTTGCTGCGGTAGTCGAACCAGCTGAAGGTATTGTCTTCTTCAGGGTGAAGCCTGCGGAAGACGTCGGTCAGCCCCCAGCCTTCCAGGGTACCCATCCATTCACGCTCCTCGGGCAGAAAGCTGCATTTACCGGTACGCAACCAGCGCTTGGCATTGTCGGCGCCGATACCGATATCCAGATCCCGAGGGGAAATATTCATATCGCCCATGACGATGAGCGCGTCCTGCGGGCTGCATATAGTGTCGAGGTAACGGTTCAGATCGGCGTAGAACTTCTGCTTGGCCGGGAATTTAACCGGGTGATCGCGGCTTTCGCCCTGAGGGAAATAGCCATTGATAATCGTCAGTGGCTGGCCGCCTACGTTGAACCGCCCCATGATCAATCGCCGTTGCGATACGCCATCGTCCCACGGGTAACCTTTTTGAACGATTTCGGGGGTCTGGCGTGAAAGCAGCGCCACACCGTAGTGGGTTTTTTGGCCGTGGAAATGCACTTCATAGCCCATGGCGCGGATGTCTTCTTCAGGAAACGCCTCGTCGGTCACCTTGGTTTCCTGCAAACCGATGAAATCCGGATGGTAGGTGTCGATGACGGCTTGAAGCTGGTGTAAACGCGTGCGAATGCTGTTGACGTTGAACGAGACGACAATCATGGGAGCCGGGTTTCCTTTGCTGTCTGAATACCTGAGCGTCTTGCTGCCTGCAGTGGCTTGGGTAAAGTCTTCTTTGAGCGTGTGCCAAAATTTCTCAAAGTCTATCACAGCCGTCTAGGAGGCATAGGTCGGGGGCGAAGGGTTAGCCAACACGTTTAGTCTCGGCTGTCTTCACCCTTAAGCCGCCAGTAAATTCCACTGTCAGCGTATTATAGGTGGAATGACCGACCGTGACGCCGTGATGCTCAGGGTAGCAAGGGGCAGGGCGGTTCTTCGGACGTGTAACGGAGGTGCACGGTGTAGTTGCGGTCGTCGTTTTTGCGGATGTTGCCCAGGCCCCGGTAGTCGGTGATTCTCCCCTGGTCGTCAAATCCCAGGTAGATCGGATCCACAATCCAGCGCAGGAACATCTGCGAGGGGCGCATCGAGACGACAAGAGGCGCGTCGATGTGTTCGTTTTCAGTGGGCTCGGCGACAAAGCGATAAACATCGCCCCGGGTCGGCGCCAGGAACTCGAAATCAACCTGGCGGCCTTCGGTGAGCGTTTTCCAGTTGTCCCGCACGAAGTGGACAAAGCCGGAATCGATCACCACCTCCGTTGTCAGCGCTACCGAGGAAGTTTCGGTGTTTCCTTCGGGTGTGTTCCAGACGATACGGGCTTCGCTGTCGTCGACGTTCGTAATCTTCATGCGCTCATCGAACAATGGCTGATCGAAAATCACTGACGGGCGCTGGCGCGCGATGTCGTAGTCGAGCTGTTTGGTGGCGAAGACCTCACCCTTGGTGCCAAGTGAGCTAGTCATCGAGACATACTCGACGCGATCATCCGAAGCCTGGTATCGCCCGTCTCGGCATTCTCCGCTGATGACATGTTGCTCCCGGTAAATTGGCTGTCCATCGAACGACTCTGCTTTTGCGGAGAGTCGGTACGTTTGGGCTAATGCCGGCGAAGCTCCGATACACAGGCCCATAAACGCTAGGGAAGCCGCAGCGATCAATTTCATGGTGGCGTAATCTCCCTGAAGTAACGATGCTTGAGCTGCATCAACGCGGGAAACAGAAGGCCCCAGCCTACGGCCAGGGCCACAAGGCTGAACGTCTGATCCTCAAACCGGATGGGGCCGATCTGCGTCGCGCTCCAATAGGCAAACGGTCCGGCGACCGGTGCCAGTACAAAAGGAAGCCAGCGATTATGGCCCATCCAGGCCAGCGAGTGAGCCAGGGTCGTCATAAAAACCGCCCATAAACCCACCAGCCATACCGGTATCCACAAGGGCGCTGTGCCGGGCTGGACCAAGACCCCAAGCTTGAACCAGAGCCCGTCCAACAGCGAGCCTAGCACCGTGCCGAGGAGAATAAACTGAATCTCCCGTTTGGGCTTCCAACTCACCAGAACCAGGTGGATGGCGACGATAGCGGTAGCGGCGCCCACTGCCGCGATGCCGGGAAACAGCGTGCAGGTCAGCCACCCGGCCTGAAACAGCACGAAGTTGATGGCATTGCGTGCGGCGTCCTGGCGAATCATGGCTCCAGTATGGCGTTGCGCGTATTGCCCGGCTTGGCGAATACGATCTGGGAGACGCCGATGGCGCGCTCGGCAAAGCCCGCTTCGCAGTAGGAAAAGTAGAACTCCCAGAGGCGGATAAACGCGTCGTCGTAGCCTAGCTGGCGGATTGTCTGCTTTGACGCCATAAAACGGCCGCGCCAGTCACGCAGGGTCCGTGCGTAATGGAAACCGAAGTCCTCCGCGTGGGTCATGACCAGATCGCTTTGCTGACGCACGGATTGAAACATGGCACCGAAAGAGGGGATAAAGCTACCCGGAAAGATAAAGCGCTGAATAAAGTCCACGTTGCGAAGGGCACGCTGGTAACGCTGCTCGGGCATGTTGATCGCCTGAATGAGCACTAAACCATCGGGCTTGAGCAACGTGCCGATCTGCGCGAAATAGCTGTCCAGGTATTGTGGCCCCACGGCTTCGATCATTTCGATGGACACCAGCTTGTCGTACTGGCCGGTCAGATCCCTATAGTCATCGAACAACAACGTGATCCGATCGTCGAGTCCTTCCGCTTCAATGCGTGCTTTCGCCCGATCGAACTGTTCCTGCGAGATCGTTGTCGTGGTGACATGGCAACCGTAATGGCGGGCGGCATAAAGCGCGAATCCGCCCCAACCGGTGCCGATTTCGATAACCCTGTCGCCAGGCTGCAGGTCCAGCTTGCGGCAGATCCGGTCGAGTTTGAACAATGCCGCGTCATCCAGGGTGGCGCTATCGTCCGGATAAATCGCGGAGGAGTACATCATCGTCGGGTCGAGGAAAAGCTCGAACAGCGCGTTGCCAAGATCGTAGTGGGCTTCGATATTTTTGCGCGATCCCGTGCGACTGTTGCGGTTGAGCCAGTGCAGGCCCCGCAGGGCCGGTTTGGTCAGCCAGCTGAAGCGATCCTCGAACGCATTCATGCGGTCGACATTGCGGGTGAAGAAACGCAGCAACGCCGTCAGATCGGGGGTTGTCCAGTCGCCGGCCACAAAGGCTTCGGCGGCGCCGATACTGCCGCCAGTCAGAATATCCCGCCAGGCGGAGGCATCGTGGACGTGTAACTCGGCCTTATCGAAACGGCTATCGCCGTCCCCGAATGTGCGGTCGGGCCGGCCGTCTTCGACAATACGAAGCTGGCCCGCCTCAAGCTGTGCCAGCTGCTTGCACACCAACGTGCGCGCCCAATCGCTGACGGTAGAGGTGCGCGTTGCGGAACGTGCGGTCTTCAGGTTCTCCATGAGCTTACCTTTCCACTGCGGGGTGAGGCGGTATCGACCCGCTTACCCTGGTCTTCATGGCCCCGGCGGTAGGCCGGGTCTCTATTGTCGAGTTTGTCCGGGTGGTCCTGGAGCGCGGCGCCTTTCAGTTTCAGCTTCAGCGCGTGCCAGTAGATGCCTCCGGCCACCTTGACAGTCTCCAGCGGAAAACGCCGGATATGCTGACGTACTGATTTACGTGTAAGAGGGGTGCGTTGGACTTCCAGGGTGGCATCGAAAACCTTGGCGCCGTCCCGGATGACGTTCATGTGGATGCGCAGTTCGGATCCACGGAAACAAAACAACCACTGGTAGTCCTGATCCATCGGGTTGTACGGCGACACATGAAAACGTTTGCCGAACTGGAATCGCTGATGGGTCCAGCCGGCGCGACTGGTTTCAACCGGGCCGGATTCAAGGACGTACAAGTGGCGTTCGTGCCAGGGTGTGTTGGTTATCTGTGCCGCAATGACGCGAGGCGGGACGCCCCGAGCGGGGTCGTCACCGGCGCTGTAGCAACAGTAGAAGCTGACGGGGTTAAAGATATGGCCGAGATAACGCGGGTGCGTGATCAGCTCGATTCTGCCGTCCGGACGCCAGCCGGTGGCTTGCTCGACTCGTTTCCCGATGGCGGCTTTGAGGTCGTCTTCCCCGGGCTGGAAGTAATCTCTGCGTTTAAGCGATAGCCAGTTCATCCGTTCCACGGAGAACCAGCGACTGACCGTCCCCACGCTGGACCACTCGTCCAGATCGAGCGCGAGCATGCCAGTATCGTATTCGAAGGCATGCCGGACCGGATGTAACCGGCGGTGGCGGATGCGACCGCTTAGCCATTGACTGTTCAACATGGCGTTGCCCATGGTCAGAGCCCCACGCCGAATGCTTCGGTGACCCGCAAGGCGCTACGGACGCCATCTTCGTGGAAGCCATTGAACCAGTAGGCGCCGCAATAATGCGTGCGGTTGGCGTTGCCGATTTCATCGTAACGTTGCTGAGCATTCACTGCGTCCAACGTGAATACAGGATGCGCATAGCGGTAGCGATCGATGATGCGGTCCGGATGGATAGCGTGGGTGCGGTTGAGCGTCACGCAGAGGGTTTCCGGCGCCTGTTGGAAGTTCTGCAGGATGTTCATGTTGTAGGTGACCGAGACGGGTTCGGTGGTGTGCTGGGGGATAAAGTAGTTCCACGCGGCCCAGGCCCGGCGGTTGGAGGGCAACACGCTGGCATCGGTGTGTAGTGCGACGTCGTTTTCCTGATAGCCGATGGCCCCGAGGATGTCGCGCTCGGCATCTGACGAATCCCTGAGCATGGCCAACGCCTGATCGCTGTGACAGGCGAGAATCACCTGGTCGAACGACTCGACCTGGCCGCCCGATTCAATCTCGACCCGGTCCGCATAGCGCTTGACGCCGGAGACCGGGGTGTTCAGCCGTATGCAGGGTCCGAGCTTGTCCATCATCCTGCTGACGTAACTGGCGGAACCGCCTTTGAGCACGCGCCAGGTCGGGCGGTCGTCGACGGACAGCATGCCGTGATTATTAAAGAACTGCAGGAAGAAGCGCACCGGAAACTGCTCTAGAGTGATTTCCGGCGCTGACCAGATGGCTGCACCCATGGGCACGATATAGAAATTGCGGAAGTAACGTGAATAGCCGTTGCGATTGAGATACTCGCCCAGGGTCTCGGTATCCGCAATCCGGTCGGCTTCGAGGTCGGCCCGGCTCTGGCGGTTGAACCGCAGGATCTCCAGAATCATCCGGATAAAGGGCAGGTTCATCACGTTGCGGCGCTGGGCGAACAGCGTATCCAGGTTGGTCCCGTTATATTCGAGCCCCGTGCGGTCGCAGTCCACACTGAAACTCATGGTGCTCTCTTCCGATTCCACGCCCAACCGATCCATCAGCTTGATGAAATTGGGATAGGTCCAGTCGTTGAATACGATAAAGCCGGTGTTTACCGGCCACTGCTCGCCTCCAAGGGCAACCGTGCGGGTGTGGGTATGTCCGCCGGCGTAATCCGCCGCTTCGAAAACGGTAACATCATGCTGGTCAGCCAAAAGCCAGGCGCTGGTTAACCCGGCTACACCGCTGCCAACAACCGCGATGCGTTGTCGTTTACTCATTGATTTTCTTCCCGGGATTTTCTGGCCATGCGCGCGGACAACGCGTCGATCATACGTTGTGGCAATGCGCCCAGCAGTTTGAGCGTTACGGTAAAACGCTTGGGAAAATGGATTTCCCTCGTGCCTTTCTTCAAGCCGCTTAAGATGCGTTCCGCAGCGTCACTCGGCTCGATAAGGAATGGCATAGGAAAGTCGTTGCGCTCGGTCAACGGGGTTTTCACGAAACCGGGGGATACCACCGTGACGGTAATACCTTCGGCGGCCAAATCCGCCCGCAGAGCGTGTGCGAAGTAGCTCAACGCCGCTTTGGAGGCGCCATAGCCTTCAGCGCGCCCGAAGGGTAGCCACCAGGCAGAAGAGCTGACGATGACCAAATGAGCGGGCAGGCCTTGCTGGCGAGCCTCTCGCAACGCCGGCAAGACCGCTTCAACACTACGCACGGACCCCGTGAAGTTCGTGGTGATGTTGCGCTCGACAATGCTGGCATCGAAGTGGCGCACATCCAGGTATTCGCAGGTACCGGCGTTCAAAATCGCCATCTGTACCGGTGCCTGGGCGGCAAAGGTTTCCCCGAGGCTGGCGAGGTCGTGGGGGTCGGTTGTATCCGCTGGCGCCACGGTAACCTGCTCGGGGAAATCGTAGGCGAGCTGTTCCAAAGGTGCCCGCCGCCGGCCGCTGGCAATCAGATGATGACCGTCTTGAAGCAGGGCAAGCGCCAGATGGTGGCCGATGCCCGAGGTGGCGCCTGTCAGCCAGATGGTGGCTGTATTGTCGAGTACGCGGCTGGTTTGGCTCATGCGGCATATTTCCTCAGCCAGCGCACGGCGGTACCGAGCACCGGCACGTTCTCGTAAAGAAGCTGGCCGGCATCGAAATAATCCCGATGGAACGCGACGCGATCGTCTACGATGCGCAGATGGCTTATGCCCTCGACCGTGACGGGACTGCCCCGTCGAATGCGGCGGTGGCGCAGCGTCATGGTCCAGGGCAGGCAGATATCGATGTCGCTACCCATCGGCTCGTCGAACGTGAACCCGCAGCTGATGACATTGGCATAGGCACCGCCAAAATACTCGGTCAGTTCGTCAAGGCCTTGAATCGAGACGAACGGGTCGGTAAATCTCACGTTACTGGCGTAGACGCTCGACAATTCGCCAAGCTGATCCGCGGACATGCGATTAAACAGCGCCTGAAACCGCTTCAGGCAAGGCTCAACAGATTCGCTCATGACGCTCTCCTGAATGGGGCGCGGTCAAGCTCCAGGGTTTCCTTGCGGACAGCCTCCGGCAGCCGGTTGAGGTCGTGGATGATGCCGATCTTCTCCATCGTCCAAAGCAGGTAGTAAGTGACATCGATTTCGTACCACCGGAAACCCTGGCGGGCACTCAGAGGCCAGCGATGGTGGTTGTTGTGCCAGCCTTCGCCCAGGGTAATGAGGGCCAGCCAGAGGTTATTGCGGCTGTCGTCCGGCGTTTCGAAGCGGCGCCGTCCCCAGACGTGAGCCAGCGAGTTGATCGACACCGTGGCGTGAAATAGCGCAACGGTGGAGATGAAGAAACCCCATACCACCAGCTGTGGTCCGCTGGTGCCGAGCCCCGGCGCCCAGAGGGCAAGGGCCTCTCCGAGCGCGTAAATGAGTGCCAGGCAAACCGCGGGTACAAGCGCGTCAAAGCGATTGATGAAGCGCAATTCCGGGAATTTCAGCCAGTCGCGCACGCGTTTCTCATCCATGGAAAAGCCCGCATCGCACGTAAACCACCCCATATGCGACCACCAGAATCCGCCATGTTGCGGTGAGTGAAGGTCTTCAGGCGCATCGGAATGCTGGTGGTGGTGGCGGTGATGGGCGGCCCACCACAGAGGGCCGCGTTGGGCTGCACTGGCGCCCAGCAGGGCGAAAGCGAACTGCCAGCCCCGGCTGGTCTTGAATGTTTTATGTGAGAAATAGCGGTGGTAGAAGCCGGTGATGGCAAACATGCGCGCCAGAAAGAAAACCACGGCAAATCCGATGGCGAATGTGCTGACACCGGTAAAGAACGCCAGCAAGCAAAACGCATGCAGCGCCAGAAAGGGGAGAACCCTGACCGCGTTGAAGCTCCGTGAGGCGCTGTCGAGGTGATCCGCATGGGCTTCCGAATCGAACCACCTTTGAATACTGTAAAGACAATGCAGAACACGAGTCATTGAATGCGACGCCTTTCTACGACTGAAACGTTGGAATTCGAGCTGGAAGTGCTCTCTACCTAAACCTGGAATTGCTCTCTATCTAAACTACGTGCGCACAACCCAATAGAAGTGCGCTCACTCCAATTAAGCGCCGTTGGCCTTGAATGAAGCACTGCCGAACTAATGCTGATCGACGAGCCCAAAGCAATGCTCGCTCTCAAAAGGTCAGGCAGAGGGCTATCAGCTACGATGGCTATACGTTTAAAACCAAACATTTGGATGCAAGAACGCAAAAATGGACACCTTCGAAAAATCTTTAAGTCCTATACGCTCGGTTGCGATTGTTGGTTCAGGGGTCAGCGGCCTGACGGTCGGTATCCGTCTTCAGGAACTCGGCGTTAAGACGGTTGTCTTCGAGAAAAGCCGCGGTCCCGGCGGACGCCTTGCCGCTAAACGGGTTCCTGGCGGGGCCGTCGATATCGGCGCTCAGTATTTCACCATTCGATCCCGAGCGTTCCGGACGTTCCTCGACCGCTATGCCGGCGAGCACCGCTATGCCGCGTGGCCGGCAAATTTGCGTTATCAACACCCGGAAAAGGGATGGTCCGATTTCATCTCTGCGACGCGCTATGTCGGCGTGCCCAGAATGACCGCCATATCCCGCTCGCTGGCGGAGCACCTGGACGTTCGTTATGAGACACGAATAGCCCGCATTGAGAGGGATGACCATCAGCGTTGGGCAGTCATCGATACCCGTGGCCAGACCCAAGGCTATTTCGATGCGGTCGTCGTAACGGCACCGCCTGTGCAGGCCAAGGATCTATTGGCGGATTCGGGGATCGACATGGCGCAACAGGACGCGGTTTTTCATGACTTTCCATTGCAGGCGTGCTGGACAGTGGCCGCGCATTTTAGCCAACCCTTGGGCATACAGGCCGACGGCTTCGGGACAGGGCATCCGGTGCTGCAATGGGCGGCCAACAATTCAAGCAAGCCCGGCAGGGAAAGTCCTGGCGAATGGTGGGTTTTGCATGCCCGGGCGGATTGGTCTGAGATGCACCGGAATGCTGCCGAGGACTGGATTCGCGAGCAGATGTTGAACGCCTTCGGTGAGGTTGCCGGTAGCCGGATCCAACCTGACGATACGTTGATTCATCGATGGCTCTACGCCAAGACATCGAACAACGACGCTGCGCCCGGCCACCGCTGGTATTCCGCGCCACGCATCGGACTCTGTGGAGACTGGCTACAAGGCGGCCGGGTGGAGGGCGCTTATGAAAGCGCCGAGAGCCTGATAGGGGAATTAAGAGAAAGCAAAGCATTGAGCTGAGCGAGATCCGGCCAATGGGGGGCATTTTTCTTCGATAAGAAAATGACCCCCGCATACCCCGGCCTGTCTTTCTTAAGCCCTCAAGCGTCCCGTAACAGTGCCGGGCGGCGGTAGAAGTGAGTAATTGTGCCATCGCCAAACTTCGTGAAGAAGGCGCTGACGTCGGTGATGCGCCGGAGATGACGCGTGCCGGTGACCGGTTCGCGGACGAGTACCTTGATGCCGTTGAAGTTGTCCTGGATATTCGAAAAGCGTGCGCGCATGGTGCAGGTCACTACTTCGGAAACCTGGGTTTCTAAGCTATCGGCCAAGTGTTGGCAATGCGCCTGCTGTCCCGACGCATTGAGGTTCTCCAGGGTGTCCAGATGATCGAGTTTGATGCGGTCCACGATGCACTTGGAGTAGCTCTTCGGCTGCTGCCGCGCCTTGCGCCGGAAGGCTTCCCAAAAGAAGTTGTCCGTCAGTTCGGCGAAGTGGTCCATGCGGCTCAGGCAGAGGTCGACCCAGTCGAAGGTGTCCGGGTCCTCCAGCACCTCGTTGATGGCCTCGCGTAAGAGCCAGTCGAAGCCGAGCGCGGTTTTGTGGGCGTAGACCTTGCGATACATCTGATAGCGGCTGTAAACGAAGTCTTCCAGGGCGCCCAGGCCCTTGTGGGTAATCGCCAGGCCCAGCCAGGGTTCTTCCACGGTCCAGCCGAAACGGAGGTTGCTCAGTAGATGGTCCAGGTTAAAGCCGCCAATGGTTACCGACGAGTGGAAGCCGTCGCGGAGCATATAATCGGCCCGGTCGGCATCGATTTCGCCAGAGACGATGGACGATAATAGATCCATGACCAATCGTGGCGTCGACGTATCCTGCAAAGCGCCGGCGTTGGCGTCAGGGCCGGCAATGAACGACCAGAACGTCTCGGCGTGCTGGCAGAACGTCTTGGAAGGCGTGACGTTCGTCGTTTCCATAATCCCCAGAACGTCGTCCCGGTGCAGCCCCGCGCCGGCCAGGTCCACGCTATTCAACACGTCATAGGCCACGCGGACCGAGTAGTGCTCGTGCTCAAGCTCCTCCGGTGGCGCGGCGTATATGCCCTGAATATCGATGCCCTGCCATAGGTCCTCAAAGCGGCTGGGGCGGGCCATCAGCTCTTTTATCCGCCGGGCCTGGGTGAACTGATGCGAAAAGCTGGAGTGACCGGAATCGTGAAGCAGGCAGGCCAGCCGGATGATCTTGGCCAGATAATCGATTGCATCGAGCTGGGTCATGGTCAGCGACACCTGGCTACTCAGCTGGCGCTCGCGCAGGTAGGCATTGATCATGGAGCGAAACATCCGGCCACCGACGTGCATCACGCCGATGCTGTGCAGGAACCGGGAATGGGTAGCGCCAGGAAACACCAGACTGAGAATATCGTTCTGACAGATATTGCGCAGACGCTGGAATAGCGGGTGGTCGATCACCTGGATTTCATGGCGATATAAGGGAATGCCGCCGTGAACCGGATCCATGATGAGCTTGTCATAAGCTCCAAGCAGGTCGTCAATGGCTCGTCGCATTGCCGGATGAATCTCCTTATTGTCTGGCTTTCGTGCGCATTGGCCTTCATGGCGAAGTTGCCTGAAGTTGCCTAAAGGGGCTCGCCAATAGATTTAATCCGAAGTTCCTGAACTCGCTTTGAGTAGCTCGGCCGGGTCTTTCAGGTTATTCGCTTACATAAAACATGGGTACTTTTGCAAACGCTTGCTTGTTATATCGCACCGCCATGCCAGAATAGCGGATAGGACGGTCAGTTGTCGTCGTTGAGAGCCCGTGACCGGCCTATCGATTCGCTCAGGGGCTCGTGAGTGTTGTCGGAGGTAGTATTAATGGGATCGCGCACTGAGCGCATTCTGATCATCGATCCGGACGCCGTAGCTGCTAAAGAACTGGAACGCCTTCTGGAAGCACGCAGCTTCTACGTCAGCATTCACGACGATCTTGAGAGTGCCGCTGGTCTATTCGAAGACACCCTGCCTGACGCCATTTTTGCAGATATCCCGCCAGACGCTATTCATAAACTGGCTCACCAGCTTGATCTCGAAGATGCCTTCGTGCCCATCGTGGCCTGCCATGCGGCGTCAGAGGCTCAGGAGGTGGTGGCTGCCTTGCGCTGCGGGGCGGCCGACGTCCTTATCAAGCCCTACCGCGACACCAGCGCCATCGACGACGTACTGGAAAAATTGTCGGACAGAGTGCGCATCTCCCGCCTGAACCAGATATACCGCCAGGAACTGGAAGACGCCAACCGTGATCTCAGGGCCGGTATTGCCGAACTCCGTGCGGACCAGAACGCAGGCCGCAAAGTGCAGCTCAAAATGCTGCCGGACCGTCATTACGAATCGAGCTGGCTCGCGATCGAACACCTGATCAAGCCTTCGTTGTACCTGAGCGGGGATTTTCTCGACTATTTCAGGCTCGACGACAATCGCACCTTGGTCTACATCGCGGATGTTTCCGGCCATGGCGCAAGTTCGGCGTTCGTGACGGTACTATTGAAAAATCTGACCAACCGTTTGCAACGAAACATCCGTAGGGGTTCCAGCGACGATATCCTCTACCCGGACCGGTTCCTCGAACGCATCAATTCGGAATTGCTCGATACTGGCTTAGGCAAGCATTTGACGGTTTTCGCAGGCATTATCGACCATGACGAGCGCAAGCTGACTTACGCGGTGGGCGCTCATTTTCCCATGCCGATACTCGCCGATGGCCATGGGAACTGTCGTTTCCTGGAGGGTACCGGCCTCCCTATCGGCCTGTTCGAAAGTCCCGAGTGGGACATCTACGAGACCTCGCTGGAAGGCTCGTTTCGGCTTATCCTGTTTTCCGACGGTATCCTTGAAGTTATTAAGGCGAAAAACCTTGACGAAAAGGAGCAGCGACTACTTGAACTCGTTTCGGCAGGTCGTCACACTATTGCAGCTCTGAGCGAGGCGCTTAATCTCGATGAAATCACGGAATTGCCGGACGACATTGCTATCGTGACTGTGACGGACATATTACCGAGTAGAGATGTCCCAAGTGACGAATTAGCACAACCAGACATAGCAAACCAAGTAGCAGCGAACTGATATGTCTAGCTACAAGATATTGCAAGCTGAGCAACAGGGGATTTACGTCCTCAAGTTTATTGGCGAAATCCGGCTGAACCTGTGTTCGACGCTGGACAATCTTGTTGAGTCTATTACTAGCAATCCCGATCTCCGCACGGTAGTCATCGATCTGACCGAGACTGACATTATCGATAGCACCACGCTCGGTCTCCTTGCCAAGATTGCTATGGCCGCGGAAAAGCAATCCCACTTCCTCCCGACACTGATTTCCACTAACCCCGATGTGACCCGCATTATCACCTCCATGGGGTTCGATAAAATTTTCATTATCGTCCGTGAACCTGCTTCCCGTATCGAAGAGCTGGAGGAAATTCCGGTGCTGCGTGCCAGTGAACAGCAGGTTCGGGATAAAGTGCTGGATGCCCACCGGATTCTGATGGGTATGAACAGCCGGAATCGGGAGGAGTTCAAAAATTTGGTACGGGCACTGGAGTGCGAAGAAACCTAATCGTCTCGCCTTAGGCCGCGGCGCAGCTCTCACATAGAGCCCGCTCATTCCCCAAGGCTGAGGCGACCGCAGCGCCAGCCCGTATCGAGCCCTCAAATCATCACGGAATTTTCATGTCTGAACACACTTCATCAGGTCAATCGCACGCGTCTGAAATAGCCTCCCGGAAGGTTGCCGTACTGGGTGGCGGCAGCTTCGGTACGGCCATGACCAAGGTGCTGGCTGAGAATGGTCACAGCGTGTGGTTCTGGATGCGGGACGCGGCCCAGGTGGAGGAAATTCAGCAGAAGAAGGTCAATAGCCGTTACATGCCGGGCGTCCACCTGGCCGGGGATGTGCAGCCGACGACGAACCTGGAAGAGGCGGTAGCGGGGGCTGAGGCGGTCTTTTTGGCCATCCCAAGCAAGGCTTTTCGCACGGTGATCCGGGAGCACGCACAGGCGTTTGAAACCGGGCAAGCGGTCATCAGCTTGACCAAAGGCATCGAAAAGGAAGGTTTTCGCCTGATGAGCGAAATCCTGCAGGAGGAGATTCCGCGCTCACGGATTGGTGTGCTGAGCGGGCCTAATCTGGCCCAAGAAATCGTTAATCGGGATCTGACCGCGACCGTTATTGCCGCGAAGGATCTGGAAGTGCGCAACCTGGTGCAACAACTGCTGGGGTGTGAATATTTTCGGGTTTACGCCAACGTGGATGTTTATGGCGTGGAGCTGGCGGGCGCGCTCAAGAATATATACGCCATCGTGGCCGGTCTCGCGTCGGCGCTGGATTTGGGCGAGAACGCCAAAGCTATGCTGATTACCCGCAGCTTGGCTGAAATGAGCCGCTTTGCTGTAAGTCTCGGCGCAAACCCCATGACCTTCATGGGCCTTGCGGGTGTCGGGGACTTGATTGTTACCTGTACCTCCTCCAAGAGCCGGAATTACCGTATCGGCCATGCGGTCGGTAAAGGTCAGGCCCTGGACGATGCCGTGGCTGAGCTTGGGCAAGTGGCTGAAGGTATTCGCACGTTGCTGCTGGTGAAGGAAAAAGCGAAAGATATGGGCGTGCCGATGCCGTTGGTCGGCGGTCTTTATAAGATCCTTTACGGTGATGCCACCATTCGGGACGTGATCAATGGACTGATGATGGCGGTCCAGAATTCGGATGTGGAGTTCATACTGCCCCGTACAGCATCGTCATGAACGCGTCATGCATGCAAAATTCACCGTAAGTCTTTGCTCGGTAAGTCTTTGATAAATCTTTGATAAAAAAAGCAACCTGCGGCAGAAGGAAGGATAGCGCAGTGTACCTGATTATCATGCGCCACGGAGAAGCGGGCTGGCACAGCCTCGATCAGGCCAGGGAGCTGACCGAATCGGGCCGGCTTGGTAGCGCCCGTGTTGCCAGCGACATTGCTTCGTCTCGCTGGCGCCCCGACACCATCTGGTGCAGCTCGCTGGTTAGGGCTGGGCAAACCGCTGCAATCGTCTCTGAGGTCATCAACGTGCCGGTGCTTGAGAGGCCCTTCCTCACGCCGGACGACGACCCGGGTGAATGCCTGAATGCACTGCTTTACGAGTCCGACTTGCCGGACACCCTGATGATTGTCTCCCATATGCCGCTGGTGGGCGCCTTGTCCACATTGCTGGTGGATGGCCATCGGCGCGGTATCCCCTTCATGACCAGTCAGGCCGTCGTGCTGGACCTGCCCATCGTCGGCCCCGGTTGCGGCGACCTCAAGACTCAGTTTCTTGCTTGAGCGACTGTCTCACACTTTAACTTATGCATTCGGCGAGGCGCTCGACCGCCGTATGGATGACCGCATCCGGCGTATAGCAGTGAGGTGAAAAGCGGGCGCCGCCACCGCGGCTGGCGCAGATGACGTTGCGGCTCATCAAGTCCCGGTAAAGCGCCTGGGAATCCTGATGGGCGACTCGGAATGTCAAAATGCCGGATTGTCGCTGTCTGTCACGTGAAGAAAGTATCTCAATACCTTGAATTTTATTAAGTTCCCTTTCCAGAAGTTCGACGCGATTCAGCACCAGGGCTTCTACCTTGTCGATGCCGATCTCGAGCAGCAGTTCAGTGCTGGCTTGGAACGCATGAGCGCCCATGGTATTTGGACTTCCGCATTCGAAGCGTGTGGCGTCGGGGGCCACCTGCCAAGTGGTCTGGCGGTAGTCGCCACGATTGGCAATCATGTGCCAGCCGAATTCGTGGAGTTTCAGACTTTCCCGTAATGCCGGCCGCACATAGAAAACCCCGAGCCCCTCGGGTCCCAGCAGCCACTTATGACCGTCGGCCATCGTGAAATCGATCTGGGATTTCTCCACATCCAGGGGCAGGGCGCCGAGGCTTTGGATGGCATCAACGCAAAAGAGGACCTTGGCGGCCTTACACGCAGCGCCGAGTTTGTCTAAGTTCATGCGCAGGCCGGTGCCATACTGGACCGAGCTGATCGCCAGCAACCGCGTGTTGTTGTTGAAGGCGTCGATCAAATCGTCCTCGCAGTCGTCGCCGTCGAGACTAACAACTCGAACGGTAACCCCTTGGTCGGCCAAGGATTCCCATACAATGCGATTGGAAGGGAATTCCTGGTCGGATATCACGATCTCGTCACCGGGCTCCCAGTGGAGCCCGTAAGCGACGAAGGACAAAGCCTCCGATGTGCTTTTGACCAGGGCAATATCACGTGGCGAGGGGGCGTTGATCAACCGGGCGAGATTTTCACGCAACGTATTCTCGACCTCCATCCAGCGCGGGTAATGCGCCGCGCCGCGCATGGCGTTTTCCCGTGCGAAGCGTTCAACGGCCTGCATGCTGCGCAACGGCCAGGGCGCTACGGCCGCATGGTTGAGATAGCAAAGATCATCATCCAGTTTAAATTCCGCATCCAAGTCCATGATTTTAAATATCCGGCTTTTAGAGTTTCGGTGAGCGATCCGCAGTGAGCAAGCTTGGTTGCTCCTGTGTAGAATAGCCGTTAAGACACTACCATATCTTGGAGCCGAAGCATGGCGAATGACGAGACCAAGCGCATCGAAGAACAGTTGAAAGAGGCTCAGACAGCCTTCGAAGGGCGTCCGCCTATCGACAAGTGGACTCCGGAGCTGTCGGGCGATATCGATATTCACATTCAGCGTGACGGAACCTGGTTGTATAAAGGCAAGCCATTGGCCAGGGAAGCGTTGATGCGGTTATTTTCCACTATCCTGCGCAAGGAATCCGACGGTGAGCACTACTTGGTGACGCCGGTGGAAAAATGGCGAGTGGAGGTCGAAGATACATCGCTTATTGCTCATAGCGTGGACGTTCAGGGCGAAGGCCAGTCTCAAAAGATTTTTTTGACTCTCAACACCGGCGAAACGCTGTTGCTGAGTGACCGCCACCCCTTGCGCATGGAGACCTATGCCGATAGTGACGAGCCGCGTCCGCTTGTCGACGTTGTACATGGGCTTGAGGCGCGTCTGGTAACGGCGGCGTACTATGATCTGGCCGAATGTGTCGTGCCGAAAGGGAATGACGACAATATGCTGGGCGTGTGGAGCGATGGTAATTTTTACGAATTGGGAACGCAGGGTTGAAAAATCAGTTAGTAGTCTCAACCTATTGTAGCGAACGGCAACGGACGTTTGTTACGCTGTTTAGATATCACTTGTTAACGAGCCTGGCTCTCTAACGAGGGTGGGTGGTCGTCAGTCCCTCTGTGCAGTCCGCTGTTCAAGACTACTTTCGATTGCCTGACACACATTTGCTTAATTTGCGGCACGCAAGGAGATCACATGGCCCAACCTCGTGTTGTTTCTATCCATTACACGCTTACCAATGACCAGGGTGAGCAACTCGACTCTTCCCGCGTGGAAGGTCGTGAACCGTTGACCTATCTTGAAGGTGCACAGAACATTATTGGTGGTCTGGAATCCGCACTCAATGAAAAGGACGCTGGCGAGCAGGTCAAGGTGACCGTAGCTCCGGCCGAAGGCTACGGTGAAGTAAACGAAGAGCTGATTCAGCCGGTACCGCGTACCGCCTTCGAAGGTGTTGAATCCATCGAGCCGGGCATGCAGTTCCAAGCACAGACTCCGGGCGGCCCACAGGTCGTTCGTGTTGTTGAGGTTCAGGATGAAACCGTAACCATCGATGCCAACCATCCGCTGGCCGGTGAGACGCTGCACTTTGACGTCGAGGTTATCGAAACTCGCGATCCGACGGAAGAGGAAGTGGAGCACGGCCACATCCACTAGTCTGGACCTGGATCTATAAAAAGCGGCTGTTTCAGCCGCTTTTTTTTGTGCCTGCAAAATAGTCGGTAGACTTGAGCAGACGTTTCCTCGGTCAAAACCGTGCGGAACTGGCGGGCACAAAAAAGGCGACTCCGCAGAGTCGCCTAATGACTATCGTCGAGTAGCTATCATCGAATAACGATCATTCATCGAGTAGCGATCATCGAGCTTATAGGCTCAGAACGCTTTTCTCATGGATTGATAATAGTTACATGTTCGGATAGTTGGGACCACCACCCCCTTCCGGGGTCACCCAGGTAATATTCTGGGCCGGATCCTTGATATCGCAGGTCTTGCAGTGGACGCAGTTCTGCGCGTTGATCTGGAATCGCTTGCCGCTGCCATCGTCCTTTTCTACAACCTCGTACACACCTGCAGGGCAGTAACGCTGGGCCGGTTCGTCGTACTTCGGCAAGTTCTCCTGGATGGGAATATCCGGATTGGTCAGCTTCAGATGAACCGGCTGGTCTTCCTCATGGTTGGTGTTGGAGATGAACACCGAGGACAGCTTGTCGAAGGTTAGCGCATTATCCGGCTTCGGATAGTCGATCTTCTTGGCCTGATCGGCCGGCTTGAGTGTGGCGTAGTCGGGGATTGTATCGCGGAACGTGATCGGCAGGCTGCGACGCAGGATGTTCTGCTCGAAAAACGCGATACCGCCACCCACGATGTTGCCGTACTTGTGCATCGCCGGGCCGAAGTTGCGCTCGTCGTAAAGCTCCTTATACAGCCAGCTGTTCTTGAAGCGGTCCTGGAAGCCGGTGATTTCTTCACCGTTCTTGCCTTCCTTCAGTGCGTCGAATACGGCCTCGGCGCCCAGCAGCCCGGATTTCATGGCGGTATGGGAGCCTTTGATCTTGGAGCTGTTCAGGGTGCCGGCATCGCAGCCCAGCAGCAGGCCACCGGGGAAGCTCATCTTCGGCAGGGAGTTGAAGCCGCCCTTGGTAATAGCGCGGGCGCCGTAGGATACGCGCTTGCCGCCTTCCAGATGCTTGCGGATCTCCGGATGCAGTTTCAGGCGCTGAAACTCGCTAAAGGGGGCCATGTGCGGATTGCTGTAGGACAGATCCGAGATCAGGCCCACATAGGCCTGGCCATTTTCCAGATGATAGAGGAAAGAGCCGCCGGTGGAACCGGACTCGCTCAGCGGCCAGCCCGTGGTGTGGATAACCAGGCCCGGCTCGTGCTTGGCGGGATCGATGTCCCACAGTTCCTTGATGCCGATACCGTAGTGCTGCGGATCCTTGCCTTCATCCAGTTTGAAATCGGCGATCAGGCGTTTGCCCAAGTGGCCGCGGCAGCCTTCGGTGAAGAGGGTGTACTTGGCGCGCAGCTCCATGCCCGGCATGTAGCCGTCTTTTTCGCTGCCGTCGCGGGCAACGCCCATATCGCCGGTAAGAATGCCTTTGACGTGGCCGTCTTCGACAATGGCCTCGGATGCAGCAAAGCCCGGATAGACTTCCACCCCCAGGGCTTCGGCCTGCTCGGCCAGCCAACGGCACAGGTTGCCCAGACTGATGATGTAGTTGCCGTGGTTGTGCATGTTGCGAGGTACAAACGCGTTCGGCACCTTGGTGGCCGAATCCTGGCTGCGCAGCACAAAAATGTCATCGCGGGTCACCGGCGTGTTTAGCGGCGCACCTTTTTCTTTCCAGTCGGGGAAGAGTTCATTGAGCGCCGTGGGTTCGAAAACGGTGCCGGCCATGATATGGGCGCCAACTTCGGAGCCTTTTTCCACGACGCATACGGTGAGTTCTTCGCCGGATTCCTGTGCCATCTGCATGATACGGCAGGCTGCGGATAAACCTGCAGGACCTGCGCCGACGATCAGAACATCAAATTCCATCGATTCGCGTTCCACGTTGGTCTCCTCAAACTTCGTTGTGGATATTGGGATTTCGACGCGCATGTGTAAGGCGGCGAAGAAGAATCCTGTTCTCTCTAGTTTTAAGGTGGCTCCGGGACAATCGAATAGCTACAAGTGAACCACCTGGTTCGCACAGCGGTATCGATAAATCGCTCTGCGAATGTGTATAATACCGAAACCGCTTCGGATAAACGACCGTTTCGCCTCTGAGCGGCTTGTGTCACGGGGTAAAGGATACAATATTCTAAAAGTCAAACAAACGTTTGTTTGAAAATGGCTTTGCCTAGTGGCATTGTGTTGAATCCGCCCGATTATCCGAAAGGCTTTTAGAACGGGCACGAGTGTCATTGTAATACTGCTGGCGCCGGCTGTGTAATGTCTGTGCAGCTATTGACCCCCCTGGGCTTTGTCGTCAGTATTATGGCGCTTTTATGAAGGGACATCATTGCCTTGTCCCGCTGTTCAATCTGCATTTGCGCGAGTGAAACGCAGGCGCAGTTGGCTAGAGGTCTGGCATATAAAGAGCTGTAAAAGCCGGGTAAGCAGGACCTCGACGAAACCGTACGATGAGTCTGTGGACGAATCGATGCGACAGGAATCATCGTGCTCTGGCGATCCGCTTGGATCGGAGCTCTGTTGATTGCGAGTCATTAAACCCATCGTAGAAGAACGAGGAATCTATGAAGGTTCTGGTCGCTGTTAAACGAGTAATTGACTACAACGTAAAGGTTCGCGTTAAGCCGGACAACACCGGCGTCGATCTTGCCAACGTCAAGATGGCAATGAACCCTTTCTGTGAAATCGCGGTTGAAGAAGCGGTTCGCCTCAAAGAGAAAGGGGTTGCCAGCGAAATCGTTGTGGTTTCCATCGGTCCCAAGGCCGCCCAGGAACAGATCCGCACCGCACTGGCACTCGGGGCCGACCGCGGTATCCACGTCGAAACCGACGAGGAAGTTCAATCCCTCGAAGCCGCCAAGCTGCTCAAGGCCGTGGTCGAGAAGGAAGAGCCGAAGCTGGTTATCCTGGGTAAACAGTCCATCGATACCGACAACAACCAGACTGGCCAGATGCTGGCCGCGCTGACCGGTATGGCTCAGGGCACCTTTGCTTCTGAGGTAGCCGTTGAAGGCGAGAAGGTCAATGTGACCCGTGAAGTCGACGGTGGTCTGGTGACGGTTTCTCTCAACCTGCCGGCGGTTGTTACCACTGACTTGCGCTTGAACGAACCGCGTTACGCTTCGCTGCCCAACATCATGAAAGCCAAGAAGAAGCCGCTCGATAACATGAGCCCGGCGGATCTGGGCGTTGATGTCGCGCCGCGTCTGTCCACAGTGAAAGTTGAAGCACCCGCAGCCCGCAAGGGCGGTATCATGGTTGCTGATGTGGCAGAACTGGTCGATAAACTGAAGAACGAAGCGAAGGTGATCTAAATGAGCATCCTTGTAATTGCTGAACATGACAATAGCAGCCTGAAGCCTGCCACTCTGAACGTCGTGGCTGCTGCCAAGGCTGTCGGTGGTGACATTGATGTTCTGGTTGCTGGCGAGAACTGCGGCGCTGCAAGCGAAGCGGCCAGCAAGATCGAGGGCGTCAACAAGGTCCTGGTCGCCGATAATGCTGCGTATGGCCACTTCCTGGCGGAGAACCTGTCTCTGCTGGTTTCTGAAGTGGGCAAGAACTACGGCCACATCTTCGCGGCTGCAGGCACCACGGGCAAGGATTTCATGCCGCGCGTTGCCGCTCTGCTGGACGTGGCTCAGGTGTCCGACATCATGAGCGTCGAGTCTGAAGACACGTTCGTACGCCCGATCTACGCCGGTAACGCCCTGGCGACCGTCAAGAGCAGCGACAGCATCAAGGTGGTTACCGTTCGTCCGACGGCGTTTGATCCGGTGGCTGGCGAAGGCGGTTCCGCTTCTGTCGAGAACGTCGATGCTGCTCATGACGCAGGCGTTTCTTCCTTCGTCAGCGAGCAGTTGGCCGAGTCCGATCGTCCTGACCTGGGTAGCGCCGGTATCGTCGTTTCCGGTGGTCGCGGCATGCAGAACGGCGAAAACTTCCACATGCTGGAAAAAGTCGCCGACGTATTGGGTGCAGCAGTGGGCGCATCCCGTGCCGCAGTTGATGCGGGCTTCGTACCCAACGATATGCAGGTCGGCCAGACCGGTAAGATCGTTGCACCGCAGCTGTACATCGCCGTCGGTATTTCCGGCGCGATCCAGCACTTGGCGGGTATGTCCGACTCCAAGGTGATCGTTGCGATCAACAAGGACGAGGAAGCACCGATCTTCCAGGTGGCTGACTACGGCTTGGTTGCCGACTTGTTCGAAGCGATTCCTCAGCTTGAGGAAGAGTTGAAGAAAGTCGTCTAATCGGCTGATATAGAATCAAAAAGGGCGCCTGTTTTGGCGCCCTTTTTGTTTTTGACAGAGGGCTTATGTTGCCGGCGCGGGCCGATACAGCGAGTGATCTGTCACGTGAAGGCGACTTGAGATGGCCGGACGGAAATCCATATAGGCCAGAATGTCCCGGTCCAGGTCCAGGCCGGGTGCGATCTCGACCAATTCCAGTCCGTTCGCGGTGAGCTGGAATACGCATCGCTCGGTGATGTAGAACACCCGCTGCTCCCGTTCGAGCGCGTATCGGCCATTGAAGGTCATGTGCTCGACGTCCGTGACGAACTTGCGCCCTGTACCCCCTTTATTGACCCGCAATCCGGTATCTTCGATAAGGATATCCTGAGGCCCGGCCTCGAACGTACCCATAAAGAACACTTCACGGGCGTTCTGACTGATATTGATGAACCCGCCCGCTCCGGATAGCCGGCTTCCAAACCGGCTGACGTTGACGTTGCCGAAACGGTCCACCTGGGCCATCCCCAGATAGGCCTGATCCAGGCCGCCGCCATCGTAGAAGTCGAACTGGGCGGGTTGGTCGATGATCGCCTCGGCGTTGGCTGCAGCGCCAAAGCTCAAACCACCGGCCGGTCGTCCCCCGATAGCGCCGGGCTCGATCGTGAGCGTGATCTTGTCCAGCAGCCCCTTGTCGGCGGCCACCTCGGCTACCAGCTCCGGCATGCCAATGCCCAGATTCACGACCGAATCCGGCTTGAGGTGCTCTGCGGCGCGACGGCCAATGACCCGGCGAATCGAAAGCGGTTCGCCCCCCATCAGGGCGGGGAGGCGAACTTCACCGGTATAAGCCGGGTTATAGGGTTCGGCAAAGGTCTGCAGGTGCTCCGACGGATCGGCGAGAATAATGTGGTCCACCAGAATGCCGGGAATGTGCACCCGCTCGGCATGAAGCTGGTGGCGCTCGGTGAGGCGTTCCACCTGTACGAACACTTTGCCGCCGGAATTATGCACTGCCTGGGCGATAGCCAGACTTTCCAGCGGCAGCGCTTCTCGCTCCATGGTGATATTGCCCCGGGCATCGGCGGTGGTGCCGCGCAAAAAGGCCACCTGGATCGGGAACGTGGGGTAGAAGAGGCACTCCTGCCCACGCACCGTCATCAGTTCCACCAGTTCGTCACGGGTTTTCTCGTTGATGCGCCCGCCGCCGTGGCGGGGATCGACGAAGGTATGCAGGCCCACATGGGTCAGCATGCCGGGTTTGCCAGCGGCAATGTCGCGATAGAGCTGAGCGATAACGCCCTGGGGAAGATTGTAGGCTTCGATCTTGTTGTCGCAGGCCAGGGCGCCCAGTTTCGGCACCAGACCCCAGTGTCCGCCGATTACGCGCTTCACCAGGCCTTCGTGGGCCAGATGGTTAAGTCCCCGTTCCTTGCCATCACCTTGACCGGCGGCATAGACCAGGGTCAGGTTTCGCGGTTCGCCGCCGCTGACGAAACGCTCCTCAAGTGCCCGGGCCAGTGCTTCAGGGAAACCGATGCCCACGAATCCACCGGTGGCCAGCGTCGCATCGCTAGGCACCTTGTCGGCTGCGGCTTCAGCGGTAATAAGTTTGTCATGTGTCATTATTCGTCTCCTATCGTCCGCTGTAGGCCTGTTCGGGTAGCCAGGTCACCAGGTTGGGCCAGATGAAGATAATGGCGAGCACGGTGACTTGCAGTGCAATAAACGGCAGCACGCCACGGTAAAGCGTCTTCACGCCAATAGACGGTGGCGCCACACCCTTGCAGTAGAACAGGGCAAAGCCAACGGGCGGGGTCAGGAAGGAGGTTTGCAGACACACCGCAAACAGTACGGTGAACCAGACCAGGTCGTAGCCCATGCTGACGATTACCGGGGCAACCAGCGGCAGGATAATCAAGCTGATTTCGATCCAGTCGAGCACGAACCCCAGCAGGAAAGTTAGCAGCAGGATGCAGATCACGACGCCAGCAGGACCGAACGGCAGGCCCGCCAGGGCTTCTTCGATCATCGCGTCGCCACCCAGGCCGCGCAGAACCAGGGAAAACGCGGTGGCGCCGATAATCAGGGCAAAGATAAACGCGGTGGTCTGGCTGGTTTCCCTGCAGACTTCGCGCAGCACGGTTATGTTCAGGCGTTTATTGGCCAGGGCAAGCAGTGTGGCACCGAATGCGCCCACGCCGGAGGCCTCGGTAGGCGTTGCTATTCCGGCGAAGATGCTGCCCAGCACCGCGAGGATCAGCAGCGCCGGCGGCACGATGGATTTCAGCGCGTCGAAGACGATGCCAAAGGTGACGTGCTCGGCATCGTCGCCGGCCGGAGCCACGTCCGGATGGAGCCAGCCACGGAAGACGATGTAGAGGACGAACACCACACCCAGGATCGCACTGGGGAAAACCGCACCCATAAACAGGTCGCCGACGGACATCGCCAGCTGGTCGGCCATCATAACCAGCATGATCGACGGCGGCATGAGGATCCCCAGGGTTCCTACCGCACAGACGGTGCCTACGGCCAGTTCCGGCTGGTATTGACGCTTGAGCATGACGGGTACAGCCAGCAGCGTCAGTAGTGCGACAGAGGCGCCGACGATCCCGGTGGAAGCGGCCAGTAAAAGGCCGATGATAACCACGGCTATAGCCGTACCGCCGTTCAGGCGACCGAACAGGCGCGAGACGTTGAGCATCAGTTTCTCGGCCATGCCGGAGCGATCCAGCATTTGACCCATAAAGACGAACATGGGGATGGCCACCAGCACCCAGCTACTCATGGTGCCCCAGATGCGCTCGATAGACAGGGAGAAGTAACTCCAGTCGATCGCGATAAAGGTATCCAGGTATATGTCAGAGAGCATTGCCAAGCCGGTAAAGGCCACGGCAACGCCGCCCAGAACCCAGGCGATAGGGAAGCCGGTGAAGATGAGCAGAATAAATACGACGAACATGCCGATGGCGAGAATTTCAGCGATTTCCATGTTTCACCTCCGCGCCGAACAGAAACGCCAGCAGTCGAGTCAGGCGTGAAAAGGCTGCAACGATCAGCAATCCGAGCCCGAGTGGCAGGGCGCTTTTGACGATCCAGCGCTCGCTCAGCCCGCCAGGGGCGCTGGAGGACTCGTTCATGCTCCAGGAATCGATCACATAGGGCACGGCGAAATACAGCAGCAGGGCAATGAACGGCCCGAGAATAAGCGTTAGACCGATCAGCTCAATCCAGGCCTGAGCGCGATAGCTGATACGTTCGCGAATCAGGTCGACACGCACATGGCTGTCCTGAAGTAGCGCATAGGACAGCGCGAAGAGGAACCCGGCGGAATAGATATGCCATTGCAGTTCTTCAAGCTCGATGAAGCCTTGAGCAAAGGCGTACCGGCTCACCACATTGACGATGATGATCATCATCAGAATCGGCCAAAGCCAGGCGCTCAGCCTGCCGATCCCCAGGATCAGGCCATCGAAGACGCGAGAAATCGGGGTGTGGGGCAGGTAGTCGCCCGTCAGCCCGGGCGGCGCCGGCTCAAGTTCGAGTCGGTCCGTATCGGTGGAAACGCTCATGCTTATCTCCGGAAATACAGGCAGACGGCTGACCCCGGGGGATCAGCAATCAATTGCGCGAGAGCCGGGCCTCGCCCTTGCGGGACGTTTACCCGGGCTCGCGCGGTACAGGTTATTGCGGATTAGAAGTCGCGGGGCAGATAGCCCAGATCCTGCCAGCGCTGGTACTGATCCTGGAAAGCCTTCTGGCTCTTCAGAACGCGGGCGAAGTCTTCGTCCTTATCGGCTTCGCTTTGAAGTACCTTGTTGGTGACTTCTTCAAGTTCCCGGAGAACGGGCTCAGGCAGCTTACGCGTTTCTGCGCCCTTGGATTCGAGGAATTCGATTGCTTCACCCTGGAAGGCTTCACTGCGGGCCAGGTTGCGGGTAACGCCGGCCTGGCAGGCGAGGTCGATGAGCTTCTTGTCGGCGGCGCTGATAGCATCCCACTTGTCTTTGTTGACGATCAGGTGGAAGGCCGCGAACGGCTGGTGCCATCCCGGGAAGTAGTTGTATTTGGCAACTTCATAGAAGCCAAGCTTTTTATCGACGGTAGGTAGGGAGAATTCGGAGGCGTCGATGGCGCCTTTCTCCAGCGCCTGGAAAATCTCTCCGCCAGGAAGAACCGTCACCGAGGCGCCCAGTTCTTGGAGGATGCGCCCGCCGATACCGGCGTAGCGAATTTTCAGGCCGTCGATATCTTCGAGGCTATTGATTTCTTTATTAAACCAGCCACCTGTTTCGGGGCCGGTCAAGCCGCAAAGCACGGGATGGACATTGTTCTTGTGGTAGATGGTTTCAGCCAGTTGCTGGCCTTCGCCATCATACCACCATGCCATGTATTCCCAAGGCTCCATACCGAAAGGGACGGCTGAGAACAGAACGGAAGAAGGAATCTTGCCCTGGTCGTAACCGATCCAGGTGAAGCCCGCTTCAAGCTTTCCGGTACGGACCGCATCGGTAATGTTCAGGGTAGGTACGATTTTATTAGGCTCGAAGTGCTTGATGATAATGCGATTGTCAGTCACCTCATTCAAGTCTTCGACCACGCCGGGAATGATGTCGCCCAGCGCAGGGAGATTGCTGCCGTAGGCGGCCTGCATTTTCCAGCGAACCTTTTCCTGGGCCATTGCCGGGGCTGATGCCACTGCTGCAGCCAGGCTACAGGCAGACATGAAGGCGAGGGTTTTGCTCGTCTTTGTCATTATCTAATTCCTCTATTGTTTTTGTGCGCAGGGATCAAATCTGCACTCGGTATAAGTACAAACCCTGTGCCAACTAAGGAATGTTGTTTTAAAACAATGGTTTAATGTTATTTTGGTGTGCGTCTTGAAAAGCCGTGTCCGGAAGGACGGACACTTTTCAGGAGAAGGCAGGCTAATAGGGCGTGGAAAGCATCGTTGAGCGGTGTCAGGAAAAACATACACTGTCCATAAACATGGACAGTGATAGTGTCACAGGCCGTATCGTGTCATTTTTTCGTACAGACTGGCGCGTGAAATACCCAGTGCGCGGGCAGCCTGGGTGCGGTTGTTGTTCGTGGCCTCCAGCGCCTTTTGAATGCCGTCGCGTTCGGCGCGCGCAATGATGTCCTGTAAAGGTTCCACCGCGCTGTCTTTTCGATTTTCGTTCATGCGCTCTGTAGAGGGCAGGAAGTCGTCTGCCTGTAACATCGACCCCTGGGCAAAAATAAACGTTCGCTCCAACGTATTCTGCAGCTCCCTCACGTTGCCGGGCCAGTCGTAATCCCGCAGATAACCCAGAGCGCTATCGGTCAGCCATTTCCGTGACATGCCCAGGCCTTGAGCAATACGCTCGATCATCATGTTCGCCAACAATTCGATGTCGTCAGCCCGGTCCCGCAGAGGGGGCACCACAATCGGCAATACGTTCAGCCGGTAGTACAGATCGGCGCGGAATTCACCGGCGTCGACCATCGCTTTAAGGTCTCAGCTGGTGGCGGCGATGATACGCACATTCACCCGTATCACGTCGTTGGAGCCCAGGGGCTCGAACTCCTGCTCCTGCAAAACCCGCAGCAGCTTGCTTTGGAGACTTTGCGGCAGGTCGCCGACTTCGTCGAGGAAGAGCGTGCCCTTGTCGGCAAGCTGGATTTTACCTTTACGACCTTTACGATCGGCGCCGGTATAGGCACCCGGAGCAACGCCGAAGAATTCCGCCTCCATCAGGTTGTCCGGTACCGCCGCCATATTGATGCCTACGAACGGTCGGTCGGTTCGCACCGAAGCGTGATGAATGGCGTGGGCCAGGACTTCCTTGCCCGTACCGGTTTCACCCAGCAGCATGACGGTCGTATCGAGTTCCGAAGCACGCCGTGCTCGTTGCAGTAGTTGCTCCACCGACTCACTCTGGCCGATGAAATCCGCAAACGTATACTTGGTGTCGCGCATGCTGGCGAGCTGTTTTTCGGCGGTGCTAGGCATCCCCCGTAGCCGGCCGTACTTTTCGACAAAGGCCTTTAGGTAATCCATGTCTTTGTAGAAGACAAAGCCGATACCGCCGATAACCTTGTCTTCCTGGTCGCGAATCGGTATTCGGGTAACGACCATCCAGGTGTCGCGAACCCGCAGCAGATCGAGTAGGAGCGGCTGGCCGCTGCTGACGACTTGGCGCATCATGCTGTTGGGGATCAGTTCCTCCACCGGCATACCTTTGACAGCCAGCTTTGGATCGACCCCCAGTACGTTGCGGTATTTATCGCTTAACCACAGAATATGGGCGTGATCGTCGACGATCAGGCTGCCTTCGCATATATGGTCGAGCAGCGTCAGCAGCGGGCTCTCGGAAAGATCGCTCAGGTCTTTCAGGGTAAAACCGGTGGTTCGGGTCATTAATGTCTCTACTGCTGGAGTTCCGGTATGTGCGCGAAGTGTTCCAGTGCTTCCGGATTAGCCAGAGCGTCCTTGTTCTTCACCGGCTCACCGTGCACCACATTGCGCACCGCCAGTTCGACTATCTTGCCGCTGAGCGTGCGGGGAATATCCGGCACCTGGACAATCCGGGCCGGCACATGGCGCGGTGTGGTATTGCTGCGGATAGTTTGGCGGATGGTCTGGACCAACTCGTCGTTGAGCTTCAGACCCTCGCGCAGCCGCACAAAGAGTACCACACGCACGTCGTCTTCCCACTGTTGGCCGATGGCCAGGGCTTCCAGCACGGCCTCGACTTTTTCCACCTGCCGGTAAATCTCTGCCGTGCCGATGCGCACCCCGCCGGGATTGAGCGTCGCATCGGAGCGACCGTGGATCAGCACCCCCCGTTGCTCGGGTGTGGTCTGCGTTTCTGGGTGCACACTCAATTCGCCGTAATCGCCGTGAGCCCAAACACCCGGAAAGCGGCTGAAGTAGGCCTCGTAAAAGCGCGCGTTGTCGTTGTCCTTCCAGAAGCCTACCGGCATCGACGGAAAGGCGTTGCGGCAAATCAGTTCGCCTTTTCCTGCGGTAAGCGGTTGGCCGTCGTCGTCGACGAATGCCACATCCATGGCTAGCCCGACGCACTGTAGTTCGCCCTGGTAAACCGGCAGGTTGGGGTTGCCCAGCGCGAAACAGGCCACGATATCGGTGCCGCCGGAAATGCTGGATACACGCACGTCTACCTTAACGTCGCGATAAAGGTAATCGAAGCTTTCGTGAGACAGTGGGCTGCCCGTGGACAGCAGGGCATCGAGATGCTCCAGGTTATGGCTCTCGCCGGGCTTGAGCCCGGCCTTTTCACAGGCGGCGTAATACTTGGCGCTGGCACCGAATACCCGGATCTGCTCCTTCTCGGCGATATCCCATAGCACCGACGGTTCAGGCGAAAAGGGGGAGCCGTCGAACAACACCAGCGTAGCACCCAGGCCGATACCACTGACCAGCCAGTTCCACATCATCCAGCCGCAGGTGGTGTAGTAGAACATGCGATCGCCGGCGCGCAGGTCCGTGTGTAAGGCCAGCTCCTTGATATGCTGAAGCAGAGTGCCGCCGGCACCGTGAACGATGCACTTGGGCTCGCCGGTTGTACCCGACGAGTACAGGATATACAGCGGTGAGTTGAAGGGGAGGCGCGGGTAATGGGTCTCCGGCGCTGTCTTGAGCATCTCGTCCCAGCCAGTGCCGGTAACATCGGACGGCCAGGGACATTGCTCCGAATTGTCAATCCGGATCAGGCGGTTGAGGGTTGGCAATGCCTCGACGATATCGGCTACGCGCTGGCGAGTATCGATCACTTTGCCGTTGTAGCTGTAGCCGTTGATGGCGATCAACACTTTGGGCTCAATTTGGCCGAACCGGTCAATGACTCCATTGAGGCCAAAATCCGGCGAGCAAGAGGACCATATAGCGCCTAACTGGCTCGCCGCGAGCATACCGACGACGGCTTCGATACCGTTGGGCACAAACCCCGCGACCCGATCGCCTGCCTCCACGCCCTGGGCCTTCAAGTAGCCCGCAAGGGCCTGCGACTTATGACGTAGGTCGGCGAACGTAACGATACGGCGACGGCCGTCTTCCCGGTGTTCGACGATGGCTACGGCATCCGGGTTCCCCCGGGCCAGCAGGTTTTCGGCAAAGTTAAGACGCGTCTGCGGGAAAAAGCGTTGGCCTACCACGTCGGCCCCGCTTTCTATATCAGGGCCGCGCCAATCGGCCAGCACGCCGTACTCTTCGGCCAATTCCCGCCAGAAGGTCGGTGTATTTGCCAAACTCCAGGCGTGGAGCCCTTCGTAGCCTGGCCCCATGTCCGGATAATGCCGACGCAGGTGCTGCTCGAACTGGGACAGGCGTGTCTGGGCGATACGATCCGGGTTCGGTTGCCAGAGTGGCGGCGTAGTGGTCATCGGGTCCTCTCAGGTGATTGCTGGCAGATGCGTTGTCAGCCGCTTGTCGCTGATCTACTCAATGAGCTTGGAGCTAAAGTCGCCCATCATCAATGTTCACGCTAACGTTAACGTAAAGCTAATATGAGGAAAGAAACGCTGTCAACGGCTTTAACGCAGCGCGTCGATTAGCCGGTCATTCAGGTCTGTCCACCGTTCGAGCCTGTCCGCATTGCCGATCCGTTGATCGCTGTCGCCGAGCCGCTGCAACCAAAGGCCTTCGCCGTTAAAGCTGTACACCGGTTCCAGATCATCGCGGCTGGAGGCGGGGCGGATGTCGTTAATCAGGTTGTCCAGCACCAACGGGTCGGCGTTAGGGGTCGGATACCACGCCAGAATCATGTGGGCCTGGTTAAGTTCGATGGCTTTGACGTAAGTGATTCGAAGCTGTTCGTCCGGCACGCCGAGGGCTCTGAGCGTCAAGTACTTGGCAATAGAGAAGTCTTCGCAATCGGCGCCGTTGGTGGCCAGCATTTCCACCGGCGTCGCCCAGTAGTCTTCGTCACCCCAGTGCTCGATGTCGTTGATAAACCGCACTTGGTTGAAAAACGAGTTCACCAAGCGGAGCTGACGCTCTACCGGCGCCCGGCTGGCGAGCTGGTGCAGCTCCTCCCAGCGCTCCAGGCGGGCGCGGGCGTCTTCACCGTATTCCTGTGCGATGTATTCAAGCAAACGCGAACTCAGCTCGATGCCAATGACGGCGGTCGCCGTCATCAACAGGGCCAGGCCTACCACTTTCAAGCCTTGCCTGCCCCGTAAACCCTGCCTCATACGCGTCGGGGTCATTCTCGTCCTCAGTTGCTGTTTTGCCGCAAGCGCTCCCTAAGGTCTTCAAGCCGGCGCCGGATTTCTTCGCGCCGATCTCCCGACACTGCAGACGCAGAGGGCGAGGGGCGCGCCGCACGGCTGCTGGCTGGTGGTGGCGCCGGCTGGCCAGCGTCGGGTTCGGGACTCCCGCCGGTCACGTCGATGCCGCCGCGGTCAGAGAGTTCTGGAAAATAGAGATTTTCCAGCTTGCCACTGCGCTCGATAATCACGCGGTTGGCGTACACCGAGCGCAACTTGGCATCGCCGGGCAATTCGTCACCGATGGCGTAGGCTTCGGTCCTGCTATCGGAGCCTTCTATCAGTGCGCTTGCAAGGGAGTTTTCATCGCCGGCCATAACGCCGCGCAGAAACAGGCGCAGGTTGGTTTCAGGCAGGTTTTCGGTAGATTGAGGCGCTGCCTGAGCCTGGGCACCCGGCGCACCGAAAAGATCGATTTCCGGCAGATTGACCGTGGCCCGTTGCTGACTCGCCGCTGGCTGCTGGGCCTCGGTGCGTACGGCTCGCTGAGCCTCGCGCGATTGCTCGGCCTGGTAGAATTGCCAGCCCTGCCAACCCAGCGACGCCAGCATGGCAAGCACCAGCGCCAGGGCTGCAATCATGGGAAGTCTGGAATCAATGCCTTTCATCAGCTGGGTTGATCTCCTAACTCGTCTGTGTCGGGTGCATCCCTGAAAGGACGTGTTGCGTTACCCTCTCTGACCCTTGATCGACTACTTTCGTTCGGTTGCGCGTATAATTGACCGCTTTGGCGCATCGCACTTTAGCAGTTTAGACAAAGCGTGGTAATTACTCTCACGATCCCCGGCGAAGGGATGGCGATTTATAACAGTGTGCCACCTGCCGATTAAGGCAAAAGTTGCTTAAAAATAAACGATTAGGTGCATCATGCGCTTGACGGAGATCCCAATTTTCCCGATAACTCGACAAAGGCACCAAACACCCTACTGACGTATGGTAGCCTTTGCCTTCGTTAATGACAGGAACAGATGAGGACCAGCGTGGAAACCGACCTCAACATGCAGGCGCAGGATGCCCCGGTAGGCCGTTTGCCGTTTACCTTTGCCAAGCGGCACGGCGTTATCCTGACTCGTGCAGAGAGTGGCGAAATCAAGGTTTTGGTTCGCCCCGGGGCATCGCCAACGGCGCTGGCAGAAGCTAACCGGATAAGCGGCGGTCGCGCCAAATTCGAGCCGATCGCACCCGAGGATTTCGACGAGGCGCTCAACGCCGCCTACCAGAACGATTCTGCCGAAGCCATGCAGATGGTTGAAGGCATCGGCGAGGATATGGATCTGGCCAGTCTGGCTGATTCCGTACCGGAAACCGAAGACCTGCTGGAGCAGGAAGATGACGCGCCGATTATTCGTCTGATCAACGCCATCCTCACCGAAGCGGTCAACACCAATGCGTCGGATGTCCACATCGAAACCTACGAGAAACGGCTTGTCGTGCGCTTCCGAGTGGACGGCATACTGCGTGAAGTCGTGCAGCCCAAGCGGGCGCTGGCGCCGTTGCTGGTCTCTCGTATCAAGGTTATGTCCCGGCTGGATATCGCCGAAAAGCGGGTGCCGCAGGATGGCCGGATCTCCCTGCGTGTGGCCGGTCGCGAGGTTGATTTGCGGGTATCCACCATGCCTTCGTCCAATGGCGAACGTATCGTGTTGCGTCTGCTCGACAAGCAGGCAGGGCGTCTGAGTCTCGGCTCCATCGGTATGGCCGAGCGTGATTTCAAGATTCTTCACCAACTGATCCACCGGCCGTATGGCATTCTTTTGGTCACGGGGCCGACCGGTTCGGGTAAGTCCACCACGCTTTATGGCGCGCTGCAGGAGATTAACGACCGCAGCCGCAACATCCTCACCGTTGAAGATCCGATCGAATACAATCTCTCCGGCATTGGTCAGACCCAGGTCAACCCGAAGGTCGATATGACGTTTGCCCGCGGCTTGCGTGCGATTCTGCGTCAGGACCCGGATGTGGTTATGATCGGTGAGATCCGGGATCTGGAAACGGCCGAAATCGCCGTGCAGGCCAGTTTGACCGGTCACTTGGTGCTCTCGACGCTACACACCAATACCGCGGTCGGCGCGATTGCCCGTTTGATGGATATGGGCATCGAACCCTTCCTGATTTCCTCGAGTCTGGTGGGCATTGTGGCGCAGCGTCTGGTGCGGGTACTGTGCTCGCACTGCAAGGAAGCCTATACCCCTTCGGAAGAGCACTGCGAATTCCTGCAACTCGACCCCAACGACCCGCCGCAGATCTATCGGGCCACAGGTTGCAACGAGTGCAACCAGCTCGGCTATCGTGGACGAATGGGGATTTACGAAGTGGTCAAGATCAATGAAAGCCTGAGCCAGTTGATCCACAAACAGGCCGGTGAACTGGAACTTGAACACGAAGCCCGTCGGCATGGCCCCAGTATCCATACCGATGGTGTGGCCAAAGTACTCAACGGCTCCACCACGGTGGAAGAAGTTCTTCGTGTGACTCACCGGGGTTAAGGCATGCCCGCATACAATTACAAAGCGCTGGACCCCCGGGGAAAGCAGAAACACGGCGTGCTGGAGGCGGACAGTCCGCGAGCGGTCAGGCAACAGCTGCGGGAGCGGCGGCTGACGCCGTTATCCGTCGAAACCGCCCGGGAAAAGGAAGCCCGTTCCAACCCATTGAGCCGGCGAGGTGGGGGGCTGAGCGTCTCCGATCTAGCGCTGGTGACGCGTCAGATTGCGACCCTCATCCAGTCCGGCATCCCGGTGGAACAGGCGCTGGGCGCCGCAGCCCAGCAGTCTGAAAAGCCCCGGATCAAGAGCATGATGATCGCCATCCGATCCAAGGTGATGGAAGGTTATTCCCTGGCTGATAGCCTGAGTGAGTTTCCTCGGGCCTTTCCGAGGCTTTATCGCTCAACCGTGGCGGCTGGCGAACACGCCGGGCACCTGGATCTCGTGCTCAACCGCTTGGCGGACTACACCGAAGCGCGCCAGGAAGCCCGGCAGAAAATCCAGCTCGCCGCGATCTATCCCATTATTCTCACGGTCGTCGCCGTAGCGATTGTCGTATTCCTGTTGACTTATGTGGTGCCGGATATCATCGAGGTCTTCGTCAAGCAGGGGCAAACCTTGCCCGCATTGACTCGCGGCATGCTGGCGGTGTCCGATTTCCTTGCAGACTACGGCATCTATCTCGCCGCGCTTATCGCCGCCGCTGCCATCGTTTTTCGCATGTCCTTGCGCAAGGAATCGAACCGGTTGCGTTTTCACCGGTCTCTTCTGCACATGCCGGGGCTCGCCAGCATGTCGCGTGGTGTGAACACCGCGCGGTACGCCAGTACACTATCCATCCTCACCACCAGCGGCGTGCCTTTGGTCGAAGCGATGCGCATTGCGGGGGAGGTGCTATCCAACGATTACCTGCGGATGCGCTTAAAAGGAGCGGCCCAGGCGGTCAGCGAGGGTAGCAGTCTGCACAAATCGCTGGATAACACGGGATATTTCCCGCCGATGATGCTTCACATGATCGCCAGTGGCGAAACCAGCGGCGAGTTGGATCACATGTTGGAGCGCACGGCCAACATGCAGGAGAATACCCTCCAGGCCAAGATCCAGACCCTTGTCGGCCTATTCGAGCCGCTGATGCTTCTGGTTATGGGCGGGGTGGTGTTGATTATCGTGCTGGCCATCATGCTGCCGATTCTGAATATGAGCAACTTGGTCGGCTGAGTGGCTTTGCGGATGAAGTAGCTTTGCGGATAAAAAGTCCTTTGAAAGGGCAGACTCATGAAATAGAAGGCGCTTGAAATAGACAGTGCTAAAAGGTGTCTGAAAAGGCGAATGCCCGGCAGGGAATGCCAACATTAAACTGACGATCGAAAGAGACGGATGACAATGAAGCATATGCATAAAAGTGGCGGTTTCACCCTGATCGAGATCATGGTGGTCATGGTAATTCTCGGTCTACTGGTTGCTATTGTAGCGCCCAATATTTTGGGTCGCAGCGATCAGGCCAGGGTGACCGTGGCGCAGACCCAGATGAGCAACATTGCCAACGCCCTCGACCTCTACCGCCTGGACAACGGGCATTACCCGTCCACCCAGCAAGGACTACAGGCCCTGGTGACCAAGCCCAGCGGCAGTCCCGAGCCGCGCAACTGGAACCCCGACGGCTACCTGAAATCGGTGCCGCAAGATCCCTGGGACAATGATTACCAGTACATCAGCCCGGGTGTGAACGGTCCCTACGACCTATACTCCTACGGCTCGGATGGCCGGGAAGGCGGTGACGGCGATGCTGCGGATATCAGCGTGTCGGACAACCCGAACCAATAAGCGGTGTGCACTGTTCAGAAGGGTTGCAGCACATTTAGTCGGTTTGCGACATCCAGGTAGCAGGTTTTACGACATCCAGGCGAGTTTCACGGCATCCAGATGACTCTCACGATTATGCGCCGTTCGCGCGGGTTCACACTGATCGAAATCATGGTCGTCATGGTCGTGGTCGGCCTGCTTGCCGTCATCGCGGTGGTGAATATGGGCGGCGGCGCTCAGCAGCGGGAGCTGGAAAACGCTGCCCGTGAAATGTTCCTGCTGATGCAGACCGCGTCCGAGCAGGCCGTGCTGAATAACCAGGAAATGGGACTGGTTGTCGATGACGAATCCTATCGGTTCGTGGCCTATAACGGCCTTGAACAGATATGGGAGCCCCAGGGGGAGCGCCTGTTTGCCAAGCGCCAAGTGCCCGAGTGGATGGCCTTGACCTATCAAACGGAAGACGACCTGCCGACATTGCCCGGGGGCGGCGAAGACGACGACGCGCCCCAGCCCGACCTGGTTTTTTTCTCTTCCGGTGAAATGACACCCTTCGAAATGCAAATGACCGCCGGCGACAATAACGATCTCGTCTACCGTATTGAATCCGACGGATTGAACGGGCTCCAATGGCATACGCCGGCGGATGAGGACGCGTTCTGATGTGGGATATCCGGCAAACCAGCCCTGTTTCCCGGAGCGCAAAAGGTCCCCGTGTTCAACGCTTTCGCGCTCAAGGATTTACGCTGATAGAAGTGCTGGTTGCGGTATTGGTCTTCGGCGTCATTGCGACCGCCGCCTCGGAAGTCGCCAGCAATTATATCGGTACCTACGAGCGTATCCGCGATCGTACGTTGGCCACGTGGATTGCCGAGAACGAAATCACCGAGATGCGATTGCTGGAAAACCTGCCTGAAATTTCTGAAGAAACCGACGAGATGGACTACGCCAACCGCAGATGGCAACTGGAAACCGTGGTCAGCGCGACGGAGGACCCCAGGATCCGCCGGGTGGATGTCAGCGTGGCGGTCATCGTTAACGACGAAGCACGGTCGCTGGCGCAGATGACGGGGTTTCTCGGTGATTATTAGGACCGCCAAGTACACGCGGGCCTCCCGCCAAAGCGGCTTCACGCTGCTGGAGGTCATGATTGCGGTCGGCATTACCGCGTTGGTTGGCGTTGGGGTTTGGCAGATGATTAACGGCGTCATTCGTACCCGGGATCGCGTCGACGCAGTGGCCAATGACTTTGCCCAACTGCAGCGGGCCATGGTCATTATAGAGCGCGATCTCAATCAGGTCGTCAACCGGCCAATACGCGACCTGTACGGCGATCCGCGCTACGCCATGTCCAGCCGCGAGGAGGGCGTTGCCATTTCGCTGACCCGTCAGGGCTGGCGCAATCCCTTGGGCAACCGGCGCAGCGATCTTCAACGGGCCACTTACGAGTTCACCGGAGATAAACTGCACCGCCGCTATTGGGGGATGCTCGATCTAGCCCAGGACGCCGAGGGCCGCGATCAGTTGCTACTGGGTCACGTCACCGATTTTCAAGTCCGTTTCATGGATGAAAATAATAACTGGCAGGACGAGTGGCCCACTGCCGAAGGCGCACAGCAAACGTCCAACTCCGCCGCTGCCTTGGCCGCAGTGCCGTTGCCTAAAGGGGTTGAGGTGGTCATCGAGCATGAGCAATTCGGTGAACTGCGGCGCCTGTTTGCGCTCCCCGATTTCGATCCGCAAGCGGCCCAAGGCTTCGTTTCCCAGCAGGGTGAGGACGGCGAGGCGGAGGATGACGACCCCTCCGACGACCAGGATAACCAGGATCAGCAGAACCAGGACGCCGGCTCCGGATTGGAGACAACGCAATGAGGCGCCCGATTCGCTATCCGCAGTCCGCGCAGCAAGGCGTGGCCCTGATCATGGTCCTCATGGGTATGGCTCTGGTGGTGACGATGGTGGCGGGGATGATGCAGCTCCAGTCGCTGCGCATCTATAAAGCAACTCATTACCTGTCGCAAAGTCAGGGCAAGGCCATTGCGTTCGGGGCCGAGGCCTTTGCGCAACAAATTCTGCGGCGGGATTTCGACGAAGACCAGGAAGATAACGCGTTTGTCGATAGTCCCGGCGAAGTCTGGGCTCGATACTCAGCGCTGATCCCCTACGAGGAAACCGGCGTTGTGGAAGTACAGATCAACGACCTGAGCGGGAAGCTCAATCTCAATAACCTGCTGGATGCATCCGGGGCGGTGAATGAAATCACCCGTAACCGCCTCCAGCGCTTGCTGTTGGCACTGGATATAACGACGGTTCGTGTCGAGGCATTGATTGACTGGGTCGACGCCAACGACCAAACGGTGTCCGCGTACGGTGCGGAGGACGGGGAGTATCTGGGGCTCAGCCCGCCTTATCGTGCAGCGAACCAGCCATTTACCAGCGTTTCCGAACTGCGCCTGATCAATGGAATAACCGAGGAGGCGTACCAGAAACTGGCGCCGTTTGTGGCCGCCTTGCCCGTATCCGGCACGGCCATCAATGTTAATATGGCGCCGGCGGTGGTGCTCCAGTCTCTGCATGACAACCTGACAGCGCAGCAGATGGAGCCCATAATTGAACAGCGGCAAAAGGAAGAAGAGCATTTCAAGACGGTCCAGGATTTCCTGGCCCATCCCGTATTTGCCGGATTGGGGCTCGATGGTACCGGATTAGCGGTACGCAGCGATTTTTTCGATATCGCCTCACGGATCACGTTCGATGACCGGGTGTACCGCCTGATGACAACCCTTTATCGCAATCCGCAGGGCGATATGTTTACCTTGCGCCGAGACGAAAGCCAGACAAACCTGATTACCAAGGAGCGCTTCACGCTCTCTGGAGACGGTCAGCCTTCAGGATGACCGCGGCAGAACAACAAGGAATCCTGATTCATGTCGTATCGACTCTACATGCAGCCGGTCCCGCCCTTCGGCGCACTGCACGGCGATATCGAGGCCCAGCTCTTCAACTGGACCCTGGTGGATGCCAGTGGCGTATTTCAGGCCAGCGGACAAGGCGATGACCGGGAGGCTATCGAACAAACCCTGGCTCAGAACGACCTTGACCATGTGCGCTTGATTGGCCTGGTACCGGGGGATGAAGCGTTGTTCTGTTTTGCCGAGATTCCCGCCAAACAGGCGCGCTACGTCCGCCAGGCGCTGCCGTTCGCTGTCGAGGAACAGATTGCCCAGGACATCGATTCGGTACACTTGGCGCTGGGGGAACGATCAGACCAGGGGTTCCGGGTCGCCGCTATCGACCGCCAGCGCATGGCTATTTGGCATGAGTTGTTCGATGCCGTGCAGGGGGCGGATCTGGATTCGATGTATCCCGACGCCGCTCTGTTACCCGCCAACGATAGCCGCTGGTGTATCTGCTTAGCGGGCGAAGACACCTTGGTCGCGGGTTCGCGGGGCGAGTGGTTCCGTATGGATACCGCCAACTTGGGGATTTTTTCGTACACTCTAGCCTCGCCGGGCGAAAACGAGGTGGTGGCGGAGATTCCTATCGCTCTTTACGGCAGCGAGGCCGACCTCGAAGCCCAGGCCCATGTTGTCGCCGAGCTTGAAAAACAGGAGCGATTGCGGATCGCCAAGGAATCCTTGCAGATGGCGCCGCTCGAGTTGTTGGCCCACGCCCACCATAATCTACTGTGTTCACCGATCAATCTATGCCAGGGCCAGTTCGAGGCGGTGGACCGCACCGGCGGTCTTTGGCGCCTCTGGCGCCCGGCGGCGGTGATCGCCGGGCTTTGGTTCGTTTTACAGGTCGGTGTCGAAGCGGGGCTTGGCTACTACCATTTGCAGGAATCGCGACAGCTGGAACAACAAGCCATGTCGATCTACCGGGATGTATTCCCCAGCGACCGGCAAGCAACGCCTCAAAATGTTCGACGCGTACTCGAAGGCCAGCTGCGTTTGGCCCGCCAACAGGGGCCCCAGGCGGATTTCCTGTCGCTCCTGTCCCAGGCCGGCGCCGAATACTCAAGACTGGGTGGAGGGCAGAACGTGCAATTTAGCTCGGTCAACTACAGCCGTCAGCGGGGTGAACTGGTGGTTGAACTCAGGGCCGACAGCTACGATCGGCTCAGCGCATTGCGTAGCGCTATCGGTGAGCGCGGTCTGGACGCCCGCATCGGGTCGGTGGTGAATGACGCCAGCGGGGCCCGCGCCCGGCTGACCGTCAGTGGGGGAGCGGACTCATGATGCAGTCGTTGCGAAAGAACCCCTCGGTTCAGAAATTGATCACCCAGTACGATCATTTACCCCGTCGCGACCAGATCGCGCTCCAGGTCATGGCGGCGGCCATTGTCCTGTTCTTGCTTTACTTCGTCGTATGGCGTCCGGCTGCCGGTTTTAATGCCGATGCTCTGGATGAGCGCCAGTCCGCCGCAGACCTACTGGCGTGGATGCAACAGAACCAAGGCGAGATTCGCAATTTGGCGGCGTCGAGCGATAACGCCGGGGTTGCTTCGCAGATTACGAATACCCGGTCGCTGATGGCGACGGTGACCAGTAGCGCCAATGAGGCTGGCTTATCGCTCCAGCGGTTTGAGCCCAGTGGTGAAAGTGGCATGCGGATCTGGATCGAGGATGCGGCTTTTAACCAAGTGGCCCGCTGGCTGGAAAACCTGACCCAGCAGTACGGCATCGCGGTCGATCAGGCCTCGATCGACAGAGAGGACGATCCCGGCATCGTTAGCGTCAGATTGTCCCTGGAGATTTGATTAATCGATTGGTCGTTCATTAATAGATCGCTGCCGGAGGGTACGCTTTTCCGGCGATACGAGTCTGGCAACAGATCCGAGGTGAGCCCATGGTCTCCGACGCCCTTGAAGACAGTACTGAAAACGACGCGGAAAACGACACGGAAAACGCCGAACCCGTTGTTGTGCGTTTGGATAGCAGTGCCCTGAACGAGGCGAAATCCATTCTGTATAAGGCTTACCGCCACGAGCCCACGTTTCACTATCTTTTCGACCACCAGCGGCCCGGCTATGACAAGCGAGTGCGGGCCACCGTACGCGAACTCATCAGCCTCTATTTCGAGCTGGATCAGGATGCCATTGGTCTGATGCTAGGCGACACGCTCGTTGCGGTTGCTTTTCTGGGCGACCCCGAGCTGCGTCTCGATCTGGCGCATCAGTTTTCGTGGCGGATCCGGATGATGCTGACTGCGGGCTTCTCCTCGACCCGGCGCTATATCGATTATCATGAGCAAATTTGCGCCAAACTGCCTGACGAAGGTGTTCATCAGCTACCGTTGATGGGCGTGCATCCCAAGTATCAGGACCGGGGATACGGTCGCCTGCTGCTCGAAGCAGTAGAGCGCTTGTGCGAAGATAACCCCCGCGGCCAAGGGCTGGTGCTGGATACCGGCAACAGTCGCTATCTGCAATTTTACGAGTCCCTGGGCTTCCGCAACCTGGGGGAGGTCCAGATGGGGGACCTCCGGGAATATATTCTTTACCGCGACGTCTCGGCGCCCCTGAACGCGACCGTCCAGTAGTGGTTTCCGTTCAGTCCCAGTAGTGATTTAAAGGGCAGCGGTAGTAAACAGTAGCTGTAGCAAGGAGTCATTGTGTCGGAGAAGTTCGAATTTGATCTGGTGGTCATCGGCGCGGGTTCCGGTGGTGTGCGCCTGGCCCGTATGTCGGCCCAGCGTGGCGCCCGCGTTGCAGTCGTCGAGTCCCGCTACCTCGGGGGCACCTGCGTCAATGTGGGCTGCGTCCCCAAAAAACTTTTTGTCTATGGTTCTCACGTTGGCGAGGATATCGAAGATGCCGCTGGCTATGGCTGGTCGGTCCCCCGTGATCAGGTCAGCTTTGACTGGCCCAAACTGGTTGCCAATAAGAATACTGAGATCCATCGGCTCAATGGCATATACCAGCGGTTGCTGGAGAACGCAGGCGTCACGATCATAGAAGGGACCGCCCGCATCGAAGATCCGCACACGGTGGTGGTCGGGGAGCGCCGGATCTCGACCAGCCACGTTACGGTCGCGACTGGCAGCTGGCCGGTGATTCCCGATATCCCCGGCAAGTCGTGCATCCTCACCTCCAACGACATGTTCTATTTACCGCAGCTCCCCAGCGAAGCCGTGATCTGGGGTGGTGGTTATATTGGCGTCGAGTTTGCCGGTATCCTGGCCGGGTTAGGGGTTCGCACGACCCTGGTTTACCGCGGTGAACTGTTTCTGCGCGGTTTTGATGACGATATTCGCGAGTTCGTGGCAGAAGAGATGCGAAAAAAAGGTATCGAGCTTCGTTTTGGCACGACCATCAAAGCCATCAATCCCGAAGGTGCCCATTACAAACTGGAGCTCAGTGACGGCTCGGTTATGACGTCCGGGCTGGTCATGGCGGCGACCGGCCGTCGAGCGTTGGTGGACGGCCTGGGCTTGGATGACCTAGGGGTTCAGATGACGGCTTCCGGACATATCGAAGTCGATGACCATTTCCAGACCGCCGTGCCGTCTATAACCGCACTGGGCGATGTGATCGGCACGCCGCAACTCACGCCGGTTGCTTTGGGTCAGGCTATGGTACTTTCGCGCCGGCTATTTGGCGATGGAGAGGGCGCCATGGATTACACGGCTATTCCGACAGCGGTGTTCTGCCAGCCCAACATCGGTACGGTTGGACCGACTGAAGCGATGGCCCTGACAGAATACGGTCGCTTGCGCATCTACCGTTCCGCCTTTAAACCCATGAAACACACGCTTTCGGGGCGCGATGAACGCTGCCTGATGAAGCTGATTGTCGACGATGCCAGCGATCGCGTGGTGGCTGCCCATATGGTGGGGCCGGATGCGGGCGAAATCCTTCAGGGCCTGGCTGTAGCGATCAAGGCGGGCGCGACGAAGGCTGATTTCGATAGCACTGTGGGTATCCACCCCACATCCGCGGAAGAGTTCGTCACGATGCGCGAGCTCTCCCGTACCGTGGGTTAACGACCTGTTCGGACGTTGCCTGTGCCGGTCATTCGCCATCGATTCCGGTTTGGGATTCCGGCAGAGGCAACCAACGGTTAATGACGTTGCGTAGCTTTTCCTTTCTCACGGGTTTGGCCAGATAATCGTTCATTCCCGCCGATTTACAGGCGTGGTCCGTGCCGGGTAGGGCATCCGCAGTGAGCGCAATGATCGGTAACGGCTCCTTTTCGTGGGCCGCTTCCCAGGCGCGTATGGATCGTGTGGCCTCATAGCCGTCCATCACGGGCATCTGGCAATCCATAAGTATCAGATCGTAGGTGTGCCGGCCTCCGGTCACAAGATTGACGGCGACTTCGCCATCTTCGGCGCTGATGGTATGGAAGCCAAACTGTCTGAGTAGAGCACATGCGACCCGCTGGTTCACCTCATTATCCTCGACAATCAGGGCCAACGCGGTTTCCGCTGTTTTTTGACTTACAACGACACCAGCGTGGCGGCCCGGCAACGCGGCCTGCGGCGTGCTTACTGTCTCTTCTTCGGCGTCTGGGCTTTTCACCGCGCTGAACGGCAGTTCGAAGTAAAAGGCCGAACCCGCTCCGAGGTCGGTATCCACCCGAATATGGCCGCCCATCAACTCGATCAGTCGCTGCACCAGCGCCAACCCCATGCCCGTGCCGCCATAACGGCGCGAAGAGGAACTGTCCACTTGTTCAAAGCTGTTGAAGATCCCCGAAAGATACTCGGACGGAATGCCCGAGCCCGAATCCCGTACCTCGCAGCTGAGGTAAATCGATTCACCTTCCACTTCCAGCCATTCGCTGCGGATACTGATGTGCCCTTCCTCGGTAAACTTGATGGCATTATCCAGTAATCCTGCCAGGACCTGGCGTAGGCGGCTTGCGTCGCCCTTGACCCGGCCAGCGTTTGGCCAGTTGCTGGAGAACCTTAGTTCGAGATCCAGCCCTTTGACCTCGCACTCATGTCGGTGAGTGGCTACGCAGTTCTCGATTAACTGACGCAGATCGAAGGTGCGATCCTCCAGGCTCAGGGTGCCGCGCTCTACCCGGGAGTAGTCGAGAATATCGCTGATCACCGTGAGCAAATCCTCGGTGGCCCGACGCGCGGTTTGGGTGTAGTCCTTCTGGCGCTCGGTCATCGGCTCGTCTGCCACCAGCTCAAGCATGCCCAAGACGCCGTTAAGGGGCGTGCGCAGCTCGTGGCTCATCATGGCCAGGAATTCGGACTTGGCGCGACTTGCCGATTCGGCGCGCTCGCGCGCGCCTTCCGAGGCTTCGAGGGTTTTCTCCCGAGACGCCTTGAGTTGCGAGAGATGATGAGCCAAGGCGCCGAGGTTATGTTCCAGTTCGCTGATTTCGGCGGCGACGTAGGCAGAATGTTCAGGTGCCCCATAGTGGCCGTCGATCAATTTCTTGACGTTAGTGGTGAGTTTTAAGATAGGTCCCGATATACGGTGGGCGATTTGGTTGACGATCAGCAGCGTGACGATCAGCACTGAAACCGCCACTGCAAAGGAGGAAAAAATAATCTCCTGCCGTTGCGTTGTCAGCCGCGAGCCCGATACGGCGACTTCAACGGAGCCGATACGCAACGCACCCGAGTGGCTGGACAACCCTGGCTCGAACCAGTCGAGCTGATTGCCTCTTTCCATTTCGAGGGGCTGCTGCAGAATGTCGGAGCTGAATACGAAAAAGTCGTCATTATCGGCCGAAACATCTGTGCGAGATATCATACCGACCTGCTCGTCGCGCACATCCCAGATTTTTATCCAGGAGACGTCGCTGCGCTGCAGGGTGCGTTCGAGGATCTGCTTGAGCGCCAATTGGTTGCCGGAAACCACGGCATACTCCACTGCCGGTGCCAGGTTATCGGCCACCACCTGGGTTGACCGGAACAGATCACGGCGTACGTCGTCGAGTCTCACCGAGGTGAAAAATATCAGCAGCACGAAGAACATGAGAATCGCCGGCACGGTCCCCAGTAACAGCAGCTGTCGGTTTAGCGTGCGTTTTCGCTTAATCATGTCCCACCCCTGTTTGGCGCTCTTCCAACGCGCTCAGGTTTTCGACGAGGACATCCTTGTCCGGCAGTGGAATGTTCAGCGATCTTGCCACTTGCTGGTTAAATACCACTGAAAATCGCTCCGGGTAATGCGCATCGGGCAAGGTCGTGCCCTTAAGGAACTGATCGACGATAATGGCGGCCTGATCGATGAAGGCCTCAGTCGTCGTATAGCTTGAGGCTAGGGCGCCCGCCTGCACAAATGCCCGCTCCGGGCCGATCAGGATCCGATTATGCCGATAGGTCGTCAGCAGAATATGCTTGATAGTTTGCCGGTTATAGATCTCGGGGTCCGGCGTACCAAGCAGGAAGTCGCCGAAATTCAACGCGCGGCTCAACGTGGCGACGAGGTTTTCCGGATTTTTGACCGTGAATACCCGAAGCTCCAGTCTAAATGCCTTCAGCGTGTCCGCCAGCTCATGGTAAAGATGTTCTTCGCCGGCTTTGGCCAATACGGAGACGGTCGCCGCGTGGGGCAGGATTTGCCGGCCCAAAAGCGCTTGCCGCGCGAGGGGCGGGTCGAGATAGAGTGCGGAAACCGGCGCCCCCTGAAGGTTGTCGTATTGTTCGAACTGTTTTTGCGAGATCATCAAGGCCAAAACAGGCGGACGCGGCGCCTGCTGGATAACGTCGTTAAGCGCAGCAGGCCCCAGGGTAACGACCAGCGTTCGAGGCGATGCAGAGCCCGCTTGCGCAGAATAGGGCGCGATAGCCGTACCCGGAGATAGCGCCTCCCGCAGCCGGTCAATAAACAGCGCGTTGAATGATCGGTTATCGGAGCCTGCGATAAATATGTCGGGTGTTTCGACAGGTTTAGACGACGATGCCGTCTCCTGGGCGAGCGCTGGCCTTAGGGTAAACACGGTCAGCATCGCGATTAACAGAATACCCCAAGGCCTCGCCCTGCCGCTCATACAGCGCCACGTTGCCATTAATAGGTTGAGCCCTGAATGTAATGCCATACCTGCCTTGGTCTTGCGTTACTGCATCCGGTTGATCGCTTGCCGGCCGTTAAAATCTTAGTCCTGCTTCAATATAGAACTGATTCCGGTCTTCGATAATGTTGTCTTCGCTCTGTGGCGGCTCGTCGTCGAGATAGTGCTGCATGACGAACGCCAGATCATAGCTGAACCTGGGTTGATGGAACGCCTTGGCCAGACGAAAGTCCAGTCGCTGGAACTGATTGCGTTTCAGGCTATCCATCCAGTAAAACGCCGTTGCCGACGTAATATGGAAAGGATAGCTCTGGATCCAGGCCACGCTACCGGAATGTTGCACGGTCAGACGACTTTCGAGGTCAATAAACTTTTGCTTCTTTTTGGGCGTCAGCGGGGGTGTCTGTGGCTCGCCCCGGTATTCACCGTCCTGGTCCATGTAGGCATAGGTCGCCCGAAGCTGAGTCTCGCGGAATTGAACGGAGGTCTCTACCTCAAAGCCTTGCTGGTCCAGCGCTACGTTATTGTCGAGGTTCCAGTCTTCCGGGCTGAGAAAGCCGCTGATGACATCGCGGATGTGGTCGTGAAAGTATTTGACTTCAAGCGACAATAGCCCATTGCCTAAGCGCTTCTGACCAAAATAGCTGATTTCCCTTGAGATAATGCGCTCTTCCTTAAACGGATCGAGGTTCTCGTAAGTGGCTATTCCGTCGAGAAAACGCTCGCCCTCCAGCTCGCCATAAACATCCGCAGGTTGGACATTATGCATGCGATAGCCCCAATCGGCGTTTTGCTCGAAGGTACTGGGAATGCGCACGGCCTCGGAATAGACGAAGCGGAGCGTATGGTTTTCCGCGAGTTGGATATTGGCGGCCACTCGTGGCGAAAAGAAGCCTTCATCCAGATTGGAGGTGGTTTCCCAATTGCCGCCGATGTTGAGGGTCAGGCGTTCAATGGGGGTATATTCCAGATTCCCGAACGCACGAAACTGGTAGTTGTTCTCTTTGCCGTTGAAATAGGTATCGGATTCGACACGGTCTTCGCGATAACCCATGCCGGATACGAGCCGAACGTCTTGGGTGAAGCTAAAGGTATCCTGCAGCTCGAACTCAAGGCGGGATTCCTCGATATCCTGGTTGGTCGTGAAGCAGTAAGCAACGTCCTCCGGGCACCAGCGCCAGGACTGGTTGCGGTCGTAACTCTGATAACTCGTTTGCAAGTGGAGGAAGTGACGTGCCGAGGCAACCACATTCCACCGTGCCTGAACGTAGTAATCCTCAACCTCGATATCAGGCTGAGTTTCGTAATCGCCTGTCTTAAAACGGTCTTCCTCGTCGATCCCTTCGATAATACCGAGGCGGACTTCGATACTATCGCCGCCACTTAGCGGTTTTATCGCGTCGTAGTTCACCAGGTCGAAGGCGTAGCCGTCGTGAAAGGGGATTTCTTCGCCGCCCTCGACCTGTTTGTCGAACCCTTTGTCCTCCCGGCGCTCGTAGGCGAGGCGCCATTGGTAATCGTCCGCGACATTACCGACCGACCCATAAAGCGACTTGTAACCGTCGGCGCCAAAACGCGTGCGTACGTTAGCCCCATCGGTGACGGCCGGCGATTTGGTGATGATGTTGATCGTGCCGAGGAAGGCGTTAATGCCGTAGGCCGCTGCATTCGGACCACGGCTGATTTCGATACGCTCGATACTTTCCAGCGCGACCGGCATCGCCTGCCATTCGACGCCCGCCAAGTTGGGTTGATAGGCGGTACGCCCGTCGATTTGAACCTGCAATCGACGCTGATCGTAGGCAACCGTGCCATGGTAGCTGGTGACCGGCTTATTGCTGCCAACCCGCGCCACGGTCATCCCCGGTACGAGACGAAACACCTCCACCAAGCTGCGAATCCCTAACTGCCGAATAAGCTCGCCCTGGATAATGGTCGTGGTACCCGGCACCCGCGATTTGGGCTGACGTAGTTTGGTCGTGGTCAGAACCTCGGGCATCGGTTCTTCCAAAACGAAATCGTAAGCGTTGCTGAAATCGGAAGACTCTATCTGGCCGTCGCCGTCGGGGATGGCGGAAAATGGCGTGTTATCCTGCGCGTGAACTTGAAGGGCGAATCCTGTAAATAGGAAGGAAACCGCTCCATACTTGAAAAGTAAGGGCATCGTCGTTATTTCTCTGATCATTCTAAGCCGAGCGTGTGGCGGAGTCGCTTGCTTAATGTGGCGGAAAACCAATTACAGAAGCGACATGCCTAATTATTATTAGGGCCAAAAAAGGCCGCATTACAAGTTTGTCATAGTAGTGGAGTCGGCGTCGGCTGTCTCTGGCCATTTCGCCTAATTTTTCCGGAGTTTTCATTATGACGTGCTGGGAAGTTCTCGGTATCAGCCCTACAAACGATCGCGACCGTATCGAGCAGGCCTATGAGTCGCAGAAAAAGTTCGCCGCCGGCGATAGCCTGAGCGATCTGGACCAGGCGCGCGACGAGGCGTTTCGACAAGCCGGCTTCGATGTGCCGCAGCGAACCCCGGACAGCGGCGACGCCTTCGGAAGCACCGACGAAGCGCCTCGCGGCGACAGCAGACCCGCTGGCGTTGCGCTCAACGCAGAAGATCAGCAAGTCGTTCGTGAGGTGGTCATTCAGGTCGACGCCATGCTCAACGATTCCTATCGGCGCCGTGATCCGCAGATCTGGCGAGCCATTCTGACCGAACCGCCAGCGGACCAGGACCACATCCGTGAGGCCGTTGGCGATGCGCTGTACCCCCGTGTAAAGCCGCACCTGGACGAGGGCGAATTGCCGGAGCCGGTGGTGGCCTTTCTGGCCCAGTGGCTGGGTTGGCCGGAGTTCGAAGCGGCGGTCCACAACGAAAATAGCTCATCGAACGATCCGTTCGACGATCCGGTACATCGCGGCTCATCGACTGACAACGGCGATGATTCCCAGCCGCGCGAGAAGCGTCAGCCGATGCCCAATTTCTGGCCCGCCGTTATCGGCTGGGTCGCAGGCCTGGTGATCCTGACCAGTGTGTTCAGCAACCTACTGGGTTCTTGAACGCGGTCCCAGGACCTTTATCGTATACACCCTGTATCGACATTAAGGAGTCAACGTGCGCGCATTTTCCCTGCTCGATCTCTCCCCGATTACGGAAGACAGCGATGCGCGACAGGCGCTGCTTAATTCCCGGGACCTTGCTCAACATGCGGAGAGGCTCGGCTACAAACGCTTCTGGATGGCCGAACATCACAACATGACCGGTATCGCCAGTGCGGCGACCGCAGTGGCTCTGGGATTCGTTGCTGAAGGAACCCGGCATATTCGCATCGCTTCAGGCGGGGTCATGCTGCCTAATCACTCGCCGCTGGTCATTGCCGAACAGTTCGGCACCCTGGCTGCGCTCTATCCGGATAGGGTGGATTTAGGGTTAGGTCGAGCGCCGGGTACCGATGGCGCAACAATGATGGCCTTGCGTCGCGATCAGGTGAATGGCGCCAACCAGTTTCCCCAGGACGTGCAGGAGTTGCTGCATTACTTCGAGCCGGAGCAGCCAGGCCAGCGCGTCAAAGCCGTGCCTGGGATGGGGCTGAGAGTGCCGGTATGGCTATTAGGCTCAAGCCTGTATAGCGCACAGCTCGCGGCGGCACTGGGACTACCGTTCGCGTTCGCTTCCCACTTTGCTCCGGACATGCTCGGGGAGGCCCTGCATGTCTACAGGGCGCGTTTTGAACCCTCTCAATATCTCGATGCGCCGTACGCGGCCGCCGGTATTAATGTATTTGCCGCGGATACCGATGATGCAGGCCGACGACTCATGACCTCGTTGGAGCAGCAATTCGTCGCCCTCAGACGAGGCACGCCAGGACCCCTGAAACCACCCGTGAACGACCCGGCGGAGGTCGCTTCAGTGCTGGAGCGCAAACAGGTGGGACAGGCGCTCGCCGAGAGCGCGGTGGGTTCAAAAGCGAGCGTAGCAACTTGGATCGACCGCTTTTTAGACCGCACCCAGGTCGATGAGCTGATTGTAACCGGCCAGATTTATGACCATCAGGCACGGAAGACGTCGTTTGAGATCGCTGCCGAGATTCTGCAGCAGCATAAATAATAAATACTGGACGCGACACCATGATCGTAGCGGTCGAGCCATGCGCTTTGGCTCCGCGCATTGTCCGGGAATAACGCTGGCCCAGGAAAGGCCGCCGAGGGAGGAAACGGTCAGGGGCAGTGGAGAGCGGCAGCAGGATTAACATGTGTTATAGCCCGGCATGCGCAAGCGTCGTGGATGCTATGCTTGGGTTGATGGCAGCAAAGCGCTTGGGCCATCAGTCGTATGGACAAGCCCACGAGGATAGGAGGGTAATCATGTCGATCAGTGATCACGCACTGCACAAAGATTTTCCGGAGTACAAGGATCTGATTCGCGAGCTACGCGGTTCGGATTTACAGTTTAAGGAGCTCTGTGACCACTACGACAAGCTGGATAAGTCTATTCGCGGGCTTGAGCACCGTGAAGTTCCTACCGACGACACGCACTTCCTGGACATGAAGAAGGAGCGTGCCCACCTCAAGGATACGCTCTACACGAAGCTTACAAGCCATCAGGCTTAAGGCACGCCACTCAATGATAGCGACACTGACCCGGACGTTTGCATAGCGTCGTCCAGTCTTGTTGGGGGCCGGAGGCGGCTTCGCCAATAGCCCCGGCTCCCCGGGCGAACTGTGCCGGCATCTGGCTGGGTACCTTCAACTGTGCCATTTGGTGCCGGATCCGTCCCTTGAATGCGGCCATACCGGATTCCGGAACCTGGGCGGACGTTGGGATCTTCGCTGTCAACGGGTTGACCGGGTGTCGCTTCACATGGAATTCAAAATGCAGGTGAGGTCCGGTTACTCTGCCGGTTGCACCTGACAAGGCAATCTTCTTCCCGCGTTTGATTACCTGGCCCCGCTTGACGAGGATTCTGCTCAGGTGCAGGTAACGGGTTTTGAAGGCGCCGCTGTGTTCAATCTCGACGTATTTCCCGGCGTAGGGATGATTGCCGATACGAGACACAATGCCGTCGCCCGTGCTTACGATAGGCGTACCCGGCGGTGTCGCCAAGTCCACGCCGTTGTGGGGAGCGCGTCGGCCAGTGACCGGATGCAGACGGTAAGGATCGAAAGACGAACTGATCCGATAACGGTGCTTGGTGGGATAGCGCAGAAAAGCGGGCGTGACGCTTTCGCCACTCTGGTCGTAATAGTTTCCATCGGAATGCAGGAAGGCGTAGTAGGGCCGGGCGCCTCGATGCAAAACGATGGCCTCGATACGGCTGTTGCCGGTGGCTTCGGTCGCTGTCATTTCTTCGCCGACAACAACCGAAAAGGTATCGCCGGCTCGCAAATCCCGGCGAAAGTTCAGCTTGTTTTTCAAAAGCTGGCTCACTTGCGCAACTTGCCCCTTGTGTAAGCCGGCCTCGAGACCCGACGCATAGAAACTGCCCTGAATGTCGCCTGAGATTAGAACCGTATGCCAGCGCATCGGTTCAGTCACCAGTTCGTGCTCGAAATCGCCGCCATCCAGCCGCGAGTAGCTCACTGTCCGGCCTGGATCCAATTCCAATTCAACGGATTGCAACTGATTATTCACGTCGAACGTGAAGGTCAACAAGGTGCCCGGCTGCAACGTTTCAAGAGCAAGGAATTCGGCGTCCGCCGCCAATAACTGATGCAAGGTTTTCGCGGCTACGCCGTGAACTTCAAAGATTTCGCTGAGGGTATCGCCAGGCTGGATCTCATAGACCTCGGTAGTGGGCTGCGGCTCCATGGCCGCCGCAAAGGCGTTTTTTTGCTCTTCGGCAACCGGCATCGCCATTACCGGTAATTGAATCGGCTCTTGGTTCACTCCGGACAGCCGGTCATCGGGGAAGGTCTCGACGGGGACTGAAACTGCGCTGGAGGTATCCGAGCGCCAGAAAAACATCAGGGTCAAGACACAGACCACCGCGAGAACAAGGACGTGCCGGGTGTTGCGGGACAAATTGAAAAATAAAGACATTAGGATCGCTAAATCTATCTGAGAACTAGTAAAAACGACTGACGCGGGCATATCCGCGTCAGCCAGTGCGAAGGATACCTGCGGTAGCCCGGACCGCATAGTGAGAAGTCAACGACGCCGGCAAATCAGGTCGAAAAAATGGTTCGATGCTTGCCAGTCTGGTAGCCGCTAAATGTGGTTTAGTGAAATGCACGCCCGCTTTTTAGCAGCAGCTCCATGGAGACGGCCGGCATTGGATGCGAAAACAGGAATCCTTGGGCGTAGTCACATCCGGCTTCTTTCAGCCAGTCACGCTGCGCTTCAGTCTCGACGCCTTCGGCCACCACCTGCAGTCCCAGTTTATGAGCCATAACGACAATGGTCTCGGCAATCGCCTTGTTGCTGGGGTTCGTACCGTCATCCCTGACAAAGGACGGGTCGATCTTGAGATAGTTGATATCGAATCGCTTGAGGTAAGCCAGGGATGAATAACCGGTGCCGAAATCGTCCAGCGCGAGTTGAATGCCAGCCTTGTGGAGCGTTGAGAAACGCTCGTCGAGGTGAGCTGAATCCTGCAGGAAAACGCTCTCCGAGAGTTCGACCGCGATAGACGTACTTGATTCGGCAAAGGCGCCCAAGTGCGGCTCCCATGGCTTGATATGATCGTTATGCATGAACTGCAACGGAGAGGTGTTGATCGTCACCTGAAACGGTTCCTGAGAAAGCATACCCCAGTGTTGGACATCGGCGGCAACTTCCGAAAATACCCAGTTCTCAAGCGTTTCCATCAGACCGGCTTCTTCAGCCAGCTCGAGAAATTCGCCGGGAGCGAGCAAACCCCGCACAGGGTGATGCCAACGCAACAGGGCTTCGGCCTTTGCAATACGCCCTGTCTTCAAGTCGACAATCGGCTGATAGTGGAGGCACAACTCACCCTTCTCCGGTGCCGCCCGGAGGTAGCCTACAAGCTCCTGACGAGCCGTTACGGCGTGAGCCATGACGTCTTCGAAAAAACAGAGTTGATTGCGCCCGGCGCTCTTGGCCAGGTACATCGCTTGGTCCGCATTGTTCATCAACTGTTTGACGGTTTGCGCATCATTGGGGAGCAGCGTGATACCGATGCTACCGGAAATCGTTACACCATCATTATTCAAATAGAATGGCTTCGCCAGGTCCCGGAGAATGCTGCTGGCGATCTGCTCGACGTCTTCGCGGGAGCCCGCATTGAGCAACAGCACGGTAAACTCATCGCCGCCAAGGCGGGCAACCGTGTCGCTCTGTCGTATATGGGACTCTATCCTCCGGGCAACGATCTGTAGTAGGCGATCCCCCGCATCGTGCCCCAGTTGATCGTTGACTTCCTTGAAACGATCCAGGTCGATAAACAGCACGGCAAATGGCTCGCCGGTGCGTACGGAGTGGCTGGCGTGTTGGTTGAGCCGATCAATGAATAGGCGCCGGTTGGGTACATCGGTCAAGTGGTCATAATTCGCGTGATGCCATATTGTCGCTTCGGACTGCTTGCGTTCGGTAACGTCGTGCGCGATGCCTGAAACTGCTTCGACATTATCGTGGGCATCCAATACGGGCGAATAGACATACTCGAAGTGGCGTGCGCGTTCGGCGTGTGCGCCAATCTCGATGTCGCCGCGCACTTCCTTTTTACTGGAAATGACCTGTTGTAGCGGGTCCAAGCCGTTGTATGACGTATGCAGCTTGAACTCTTCGAATTTTCGGCCCACCAGTTCGGTTCGTGTTAAGCCACAGAGATCGGCCATGGTTCGGTTTGCATAAAGGAAGCGACCATCGAGACCCAACACGCAACACGGGTCGGGGAGGGATGCAAGCATCGTTTCGAACAGCCGGCCCTGCTTTTCCTTTTCATGGGCATAGCGGTCTACCGATTCGACCAGCGCCTGATCAATCGCTTCGTAGAAACGAACGATATCGTCAACGTCGGCCGTCTCTAGCTCCGTCCTACCCCCTTTCTGCCAGAGTTGGATAATGGTGGTTCTCAACGCTCTAAATTCCGTCGCGACCTGTACAATGTCGGCACCCAGGTCCTGCCGCTCAGCGCCATGAATCTGAGCCGACGTCTCACTCTCGGGCCTCGGGCCGAAACCTTGAGAACGTTCATTTTGTTCAAGCTCGGTCAGCGGCCGCTCCATATCGGCTGTAATGCCCATTAGCATATGGCGAACGTGGTCACGCAACTCGTCCCGGGTGTAGTTCCTGTCCGGGAGAATGGCGGCTGCGTTCTTTTCCCACGCCTGGAGAATCTCCTCTAAACTTGAACGGATAAAGTCCGTTAGCCTCATATCCTTTGACCTCATCGAAGTCTGGGCTGGTGAGTCTACTGTGATAGCTCGCGGAACCGGACGCAAAAAAATCCCATACTTGGTGTTTCCGGAAGACCGCGACTTTCTGCATTCCGAGGCACAAACAAGCCTAACTGGGAGGGTAAGCTGGGCTGATTGCAGAATCGATATCAATGCTTATCCAAATCGCTATTAGAACATAAGCCATTTCATCGTTATGGTTAGGCTTCGGTTTTTTCAGAGTAAGTCCACTATGTTTGCTACCAGTGCGGGGTCCGCCATCAAATTGGGTATTGTCGGTTTCGGCAAAATCGCTCAAGACCAGCATTTTCCGGCTCTTAGGGATAACCCCGCCTACCAGCTCAAGGCTGTCGCCGATCCAGGTGGCAATGCGCCGGAGGGCGTTGCCCACTTTCCAACGCTCGAGGCAATGCTGGAAGCCGTTCCGGATCTCGACGCCGTCAGCCTTTGTGTGCCGCCGTCCGTGCGCTATTCACTGGCCTGCCGGGCATTGGCGCAAGACAAGCACGTTATGCTGGAAAAGCCGCCGGGCACGACACTGGGCGAGGTCGATGCCCTGCGTCGCCAGGCTGAATCCGCGGGTAAGACGCTGTTCGCGGCCTGGCATTCGCGGTTCGCGCCCGCCGTAGAACCTGCGCGGGCATGGTTGGCCAGTCAGAAGGTGCGCCGCGTCGAAATCGAGTGGAAGGAAGATGTTCGCGTCTGGCACCCGAATCAGGATTGGATCTGGGAACCCGGCGGAATGGGCGTCTTCGATCCGGGCATCAATGGTTTGTCGATCGCGACCGCTATCCTGGCCGATGGGTTCTTTCTGCGTCAGGGTGTCCTGGAAGTGCCATCCAACCGGCAGACACCGATTGCAGCCAACCTGAGCTTCGAAAGCATCGCCGGTTATCCGGTGACCGCCAGTTTCGATTCCCGCCAGACCGGACCGCAGCTTTGGGATATCCACGTCATCACCGAAGAAGGGCGTTTGACGCTGTCCAAGGGCGGTAGCCAGCTGTTTATCGATGGAACGCTACGGCATGACGACGAGGAACGGGAGTATCCGGGTCTTTACCAGCGCTTTGCCGAGCTTGTGGATTCCGCGAGCATCGAGGTGGATACCACGCCGCTGCAGCACGTTGCGGATGCCTTTCTGCTTAGCGAGCGAATGACTGTGGATCCCTTTTATTGGCACAAGTCCTAACTATTGGGACAAGCTCTAACTATTGGGATAAACCTTGGTTATTGGAATAACCCCTGAGCCCCGTCCAACGCTCCAGTATCGGTTTCGCTGATGATTCCCCGCAAGGTGTCCAGTAAGGCGGCGGCACCGGGGGAGAGGCGCTTGTCCCGCAGGCTAACCAGGCCATAGGGTTGCACCCGGATGGGTTCACCAAAGGGAAGGATACTGAAACGCTGGGGCGCACAGACCATTTCCGCCACTTGCCGGGTCGTCACGGTGAGCGTATCTGACTTGTCCACCAGTGCCAGAGAAACCAGGAAATCCGGCGTGTCCACGATGTATTTCGGCGGCTCCGCGCCATGATGCAGAAACAAGTTATCGACCCGCTGACGCAGTAGGGCGCCTGGCGGCTGCAGTGACCAGGGATAGGCGGTCAGATTCTCCAGGCGCGTTGGAGTGTCAGTCATGGCCGGATGGCCCTCGCGGCAGACAATACAGATATCTTCCTCGCCGATTTCCTCGAAAACAAAACGCTCGGCGGTAAATCCTTCCGGAATCCGGCTAACCACGAAATCGAACTCGCCCTCGATCAGTCGCGGCACCAGCCGCTTACTCACGTCCACGTCGATCCGCACCTTGAGCCCTGGCAAAGCCCGGTGTACCCGCTCCACTGCACTGGTGAGAATGGTGACGGCGGGCGCCATCACCGCGCCCACAGCCACGACACCGGCATTGCCCTGACGCATGGCGTTGATTTCCTCACCCGTGTGGTTGAGCTGGGAAACGATGCTACGTGCGTGACGCACCATGACTTCGCCATACCAGTTCGGGGTCATACCCCGCGGATGGCGGTCGAACAACACCACATCCAGCTGAACCTCCAGATCGTTCAGCAATTTTGACGCCGCCGGCTGGTTCATGGACAGGCTCTCGGCCGCGCGGTGCAGGTTGCGGTGCTCGTCGATGGCGAGGAAGAGCTGGAGGTGCCGCATCTTGAGCCGGGCGCGTAGAAACCAGTCGTCGTTGAGTCTTGCCATGGGCGGGCCTGCCTTACTGATAACTGAACGAGTATCGAATAACCGCTAAAACAGTATTAGTCGGTTATCGCCCGCTAGTCTAACGTGATTTTGGGCTTGTGCGCGTCACAGGGCTCACAACCGATTCTTCGAACAACAACAGATTGCATCAGCAATCGTCTATGCAGGAGCTTATAACATGACATGGAAAACGCCTTTCCCTTACCTGGCCCTGGGCGCTAGCCTGGGTCTCTTATTTGCCGCAGGTTCAATCCATGCTGACGGGAACAAAACGATGAACGATCTGGAGTCCGTAAAGCGGTCGAGCTTCGGCGCCTTGCCGGATGGACGCAAGGCCGATCTCTACCGCATCGTCAACGCCAACGGCGTGGAAATGCGGGTGACCAACTACGGCGGCATCGTCACGTCGCTGTGGACGCCCGATGCCAGCGGGCAGTTTGACGATATCGTGCTGGGTTTCGACAACCTCGAGGGCTATCTTTCCGATGCCTATATGACATCCAACCCCTATTTCGGGGCGTTGATCGGTCGCTATGGCAACCGGATCGCCGGCGGAGCGTTCGAGCTAAACGGTGAAACTTTCGAGCTGGCCACCAACAACGGCCCCAACCATCTGCATGGTGGCGACAAGGGGTTCAACCGGGAGCTCTGGGAAGCCAAGCCGTTCGAGAACGAGCAGGGCGCCGGTCTTGTGCTGACCTACGCCAGCGCGGACGGCGAAGAAGGCTATCCCGGCAAGCTGGAAGTCGAGGTCACCTACACCCTGACCGACAACAACGAACTGGCCATCGACTACCGGGCAACCACCACCAAGGCGACCCCGGTCAACCTGACCCAGCACAGCTATTTCAATCTCCAGGGCGAGGGCAGCGGCAGTATTCTCGATCACCGGTTGACGATCAACGCGGATGCGTTTACGCCGGTGGACAAGACGCTGATTCCCACGGGTGAAATAAGACCGGTCGAGGGGACGCCGTTTGATTTCACCAAGGCTACGGCGATTGGCGACCGGATCGACAACGACAATCAGCAACTGGCTTTCGGGCAAGGCTACGATCACAACTTCGTGCTTGATCGCGCATCGGCAGCAGACGACACACTCGTCCTGGCCGCCCGGGTGATCGAGCCGGACAGCGGTCGGGTGATGGAGGTGGCCACCACCGAACCGGGGATCCAGTTCTACTCCGGCAATTTCCTCGATGGCACGCTGACCGGTAAATCCGGTAGCGCCTACAAACACCGCTCGGGGTTTGCCCTGGAAACCCAGCATTATCCGGACTCGCCTAATCAGGAGGGCTTTCCGTCCACCATCCTTGAACCCGGCGAAACCTACGAGACCCGCACGGTCTATACGTTCTCCGTACGCTGAAGCCCTCCCTCTATCCCTTCCTTCGCCAGCTCTACGGAGCTGGCGCGCTTATCTTCGCCACCCAAGACGTCCACCCCAGCTTGTCGCTGCCCAACGTTAATCCGTCTCCCGCCTCAGCTCCAACCATGCTCTGACTGGACCGATAACAAAAAACATATCGGTAATAGCCAAAATTGGGATTTGTAGGATATCGATCCGCGACATAAGGTGAATCTGTCTTAAGGACGCATACCTGTGGAAACAACAACAACCGTGCCCACGAGCACACAGGAGACAGTGATGTTATTCCCTCGTACCCTCCGTACCTTCTGTACCTTCTGTACCTTTCGTACCTTTCAAACATTTCCTATTGTCCGTGCGCTTAAAGTACTGGCGTTTGGCGCCAGCCTCGCGTGCCTGCCGTTGTCCAGCGCTCACGCCGCGCAGGACGACGTCACCATCGGCTTTATCGTCAAGAAGCCCGAACAGGCCTGGTTCATCAACGAACAGCAGGCCGCCACCCAACTGGGCGAGAAGAAAGGCTTTGAAGTCGTCACCCTCTCCGGTGTGGATGGCCAGGAAGTCCTGTCAGCCATCGATAACCTCCACTCCCAGGGCGCACAAGGCTTTGTCATCTGTCCGCCGGATGTGCGTCTTGGCCCGGTGATCAAGCGCCGTGCAGAGCAATACGACATGAAAGTCGTCACCGTCGACGACCGTTTTCTGAATGCCGAAGGCGAACCCCTGCAGGACATACCGCATCTGGGCATGTCCGGCTACAAGATCGGCCAGCAAGTCGGCAACGCCCTCGCGGAGCAGATCGAGGCGCGCGGCTGGAACATGGACGATGTAGCCGCCCTGCGGATTACCAACTACGAGCTGCCGACCGCCAAGGAGCGTACCGACGGCGCGACGGATGCTCTCCTCAACGCCGGCTTCAAGAAAGACAACATCTTCGATGCACCGCAGCAGAACACCGATACCAGCAGCGCGTTTGCCGCCGCGTCGCCGGTGTTGTCCAAGCGGGGCGGCTTCAAGCATTGGGTGATCTTCGCGCTCAATGAAGAAAGCGTGCTGGGTGGCGTACGCGCCAGCGAGCAGTATGGCCTCGCGTCGGAAGATGTGATCGGTGTCGGTATTAACGGCTCCGGTGCCGCCTTCGCCGAATTCTCCCGGGAGAACCCCACCGGCTTCTTCGGCACCGTCGCGGTGAGCTCCACCATGCACGGCCGCGATAGTGCGCAGAACCTCTACAACTGGATCACGTCGGGCGAGAAACCGCAGGCGAACACGCAGACCACCGGCACGTTGATGACGCGCGATAACTGGAAGCAGGTCCGGGAAGAACTCGACCTCTAGGTTTCAGGCAGGCGCCGCACCGGGCGCCTGATCGTTCCGTCCACTCACTATCGGAGCCCAATCATGTCTGAGTCATACCTTCGGTTTGACGGCATCTCCGTGGAATTTCCCGGCGTTCGCGCCCTGGATAATGTGTCCTTCGATGCACAGGCCGGAGAGGTCCATGCCTTGATGGGCGAGAACGGCGCCGGCAAATCCACGCTGCTAAAGGTTCTCAGCGGCGTTAACAAGGTGACGTCCGGCGCGCTCTGGATCAACGGCGAGCGCCACGTCTTCGCCAACGAACGAGAGGCACTGGGCCAGGGCATCGCCATCATTTACCAAGAGCTGACCCTGTCGCCGAACCTGTCGGTCGCGGAGAACCTGCTGCTTGGCCAGCTCCCGCAGAAGAATGGTTTCATCGACCGTCGCGCGATGCGGGAGAGTGCGGTCGGCGTGCTCAAGGACCTCGGCGAAGAGAACATCGACCCGGCGACCCGGGTCCGGGATCTCTCGATTGGTCAGCAGCAAATGATCGAAATCGGCCGCGCGCTGCTGCGCAATGCCCGGATTATCGCTTTCGACGAGCCCACCAGCAGCCTGTCGGTGCAGGAAATTCGCAATCTCAAGCGTATCGTCAAACGCCTGCGCGACGAGGGCAAAGTGGTGCTTTACGTCACCCACCGCATGGATGAAGTCTTCGAGATGTGCGATGCCATCACTGTCTTCCGGGACGGCAAGCACATCAGCACCCATCCCAGTCTCGACCATATCGACCACGACCTGCTGGTCAGCGAGATGGTCGGCCGCGAGATCGAGGACGTCTACGGCTACCGCTGCCGCGAACACGGCCCGACACTGCTTGAGATCAAGGATTTGAAAGGGCCGGGGGTGCGTGTTCCCGCCAGTTTTGCGGTCAGGCAGGGCGAAGTGTTCGGCTTATTTGGCCTGGTCGGCGCCGGCCGCAGCGAACTGCTGCGCCTGGTATGCGGCGCGGTCAGGCCCGAAGAGGGAGCGGTGCATTTCAAAGGTAAACCGTGCCAGTTCCGCAGCCCGCAGCAGGCGATTCATGCCGGCATCGCCATGTGTCCGGAAGACCGCAAATCCCAGGGCATCTTCGCCATCGCGAGCGTGGCGGACAACATCAATATCAGCTGCCGCCGTTTCTTCTCACGCTGGAAGGTGTTCCGTAATAGCGCACAGGAAAAGGATAACGCCCACGACTACATCCGCCGCCTGCGCATCAAGACGCCGGGCCCTGAGACCCGCATCGGCACACTCTCCGGCGGTAACCAGCAAAAGGCGATTCTGGCCCGCTGGCTGTCCGAAGAGATCGACGTGTTCGTGATGGATGAGCCGACTCGCGGTATCGATGTCGGCGCCCGCCGGGACATCTATTCACTGCTTTACGACCTGGCGGAACAGGGCAAGAGCGTGGTGGTCATTTCCAGCGACCTTGCCGAAGTCAGTTCCATCTGCGACCGGGTTGGCGTCATGCGCGATGGCGAGATGATCGAGATCCTACCCCGCGACCAGGCCACGCCTGAACGTTTGCTTGGCCTGGCATTGCCAGCCTGAACGCTTGATAAGAGAGAGAACAACCATGGCTACCGAAAAACTGGCTCAGGCTCAGTCTTCACCGGATTTCACGCCCGCAAAGTCGCGTGCCGGTTTGCCTAAAGCGATCCGCACCTTGATGGATACCTCGGGCCTGATTGCGATATTCATCCTGCTTTTTATCGGGTTGTCGGTGCTGGTACCGGACTTCCTGACTGGCCGTAACATCGTCGGCCTGCTCCTGTCGGTCACGCTGATCGGCACCATCGCGACCACCATGATGCTGGTACTGGCGCTTGGAGAGGTGGATCTTTCCGTCGCCTCCATTGTGGCGTTTACCGGCGTTGTGGCGGCGGTCATCACATCCAGTTCGGGGAGCGTCTTTATCGGCGTGGCGGCCGGCATTGCCGCTGGTGCCGCGGTGGGGGCGTTCAATGGTTTTGTCGTTGCGCGATTCGGCGTCAATTCGTTGATCGCCACACTGGCGGCGATGGAATTCGTGCGCGGGTTGGCCTACATCACGTCCGGCGGCGATGCGGTGATGATCACCGTGCCTGCCTTCTTCGATCTGGGCAGCGCCTCCTTCCTCGGCCTGACGGTGCCCGTCTGGACCATGATCTTCTGCTTCATCATCTTCGGCATCCTGCTCAACGTCACTGCCTTCGGCCGCAATGTCCTCGCGACAGGGGGCAACTCGGAAGCGGCCAACCTGGCGGGCGTGAACGTGCGGCGCCTGAAAATTACGGTCTTTGCCCTACAAGGCGTCGTCGCCGGTATTGCCGGCGTGCTGCTCACCTCCCGCATGGGACTCGGCGATCCCAACACCTCCCTGGGTCTGGAACTGGCCGTGATCTCCGCTTGCGTACTGGGCGGTGTCTCGCTCTCCGGCGGTGTGGCGTCGATTACCGGTGTTTTAGTGGGCGTGCTGATCATGGGCTGCGTGCAGAACGCCATGGGGCTGCTCAACGTGCCGACCTTTTATCAGTACCTGGTACGTGGGGCGATCCTGCTGCTCGCGGTGCTGTTCGACCGCTGGAAGCAGTCGCGCCGGACACGAGCCTGATGGCCGCAGCATCAACGAACGTCTCACCGTTTCTCAAACGAGTCTTGAATCAGTATTTGGGAGCACTATCCGATGTCTGACCATGATCAGTCCGACAAGAAAAATCCGCTGCGTTCGGCGGCGTGGTTCGGCACCGCCGACAAGAATGGCTTCATGTACCGGAGCTGGATGAAGAACCAGGGGTTTCCCGACCATCTGTTCGACGGCCGCCCGGTTATCGGCATCTGCAATACCTGGTCGGAATTGACCCCCTGCAACGCCCACTTTCGCCGTATCGCGGAAAAGGTTCGCCAGGGCATTCTCGAAGCAGGCGGCTTCCCGGTGGAATTTCCCGTTTTCTCCAACGGCGAATCCAACTTGCGGCCCACGGCGATGCTCACCCGCAACCTGGCCAGCATGGATGTGGAAGAATCCTTGCGCGGCAACCCGGTGGACGGTGTCGTGCTGCTGGTCGGCTGCGACAAGACTACCCCTGCGCTGCTCATGGGCGCGGCGAGCTGCGACTTGCCGACCATCGTCGTCAGCGGCGGCCCCATGCTTAACGGCAAGCACAAGGGCAAGGACATCGGCTCGGGCACGGCGGTATGGCAACTTTCCGAGCAGGTGAAGGCGGGCAAGATTTCGCTGCATGACTTCATGGCTGCCGAAGCGGATATGTCCCGCTCGGCCGGCACCTGCAACACCATGGGTACCGCCTCGACGATGGCCAGTATGGCCGAGGCTCTGGGCACCTCTTTACCGCATAACGCGGCCATTCCCGCTGTGGATTCCCGCCGCTATGTGCTGGCGCAGCTATCCGGCAACCGCATCGTGGATATGGTGAAAGAGGATCTGAAACTGTCGAAGGTGCTCACTCGCGAAGCCTTCGAGAATGCGATCCGGGTCAACGCGGCGATTGGCGGGTCCACCAATGCCGTTGTCCACCTCAAGGCCATCGCGGGGCGTATCGGCGTCGATCTGGAGCTGGACGATTGGCGTGAGATCGGCCGGGGTACGCCAACCATCGTCGATCTCCAGCCGTCCGGCCGTTTCCTGATGGAAGAGTTCTATTACGCCGGCGGGTTGCCCGCGGTCCTGCGCCGGCTGGGTGAGGCTAAGCGCCTGCCGCATCCCGATGCGCTGACGGTGAACGGCAACACCCTCTGGGAGAACGTCGCCGAGGCGCCCCTTTACGATGACGAAGTCATCCGCACGTTCGAAAACCCGCTCTGCAAGGACGGTGGTATCTGTGTTCTACGCGGTAACCTCGCACCACGAGGCGCGGTGCTGAAGCCCTCAGCGGCCACGGCGGAGCTGATGAATCACCGGGGCAGGGCCATCGTGTTCGACAACTTCGATCACTACAAAGCCCGCATCAACGACCCGGAACTGGATGTGGATGCCGATAGCGTGCTGGTCATGCGTAACTGCGGACCCAAGGGTTATCCCGGTATGGCGGAAGTCGGCAACATGGGGCTGCCCGCCAAGCTGCTGGAGCAGGGGATTACCGACATGGTGCGCATCTCCGACGCCCGGATGAGCGGTACGGCCTACGGCACCGTCGTGCTACACGTCGCGCCGGAAGCCGCTGCCGGTGGACCTCTGGCGGCCGTGCGCGACGGCGACTGGATCGAACTCGACTGCGAATCCGGCCGGCTGCACCTGGATATCAGCGACGAGGAATTGGCCACCCGGCTGGAGGCTCAGGACAGCACGGCGGCATCCAAAGTCCTGGCCAGCGATGGCGGCTATCTCCAGCTTTATATCGAGCACGTGCTGCAGGCTGACGAGGGATGCGACTTCGACTTCCTTGTGGGTCGGCGTGGCGCCAAGGTGCCGTCCCATTCCCACTGACAAACACGGTCATAAGAACAACACGAATAAAAGCGATCAGGAGCACGCCCTATGCAACTTCTCCAAAGCCGGGACGCCGCCGGTAACAAACAGGTCATTGCGGTTGCCGACAACTCAACCAACGGGCGCATTCTCGACGGCGCCGAAAGTGTCTATGCCTTGGCGCTTGAAGCCCTCGACAACGCCGTCAGTTTAAAGACGCTGATCGGCGAGTGGCCCGGGAAAACACAGGTCGATATCGCGGAGCTGGCCGACAAGGGCCTACTGCTGGCGCCTATCGACCACCCGGACCCGGCTCATCTGCTGATCACAGGCACCGGCCTGACGCACCTGGGCAGCGCCGAAGGCAGAGACAAGATGCACCGGCAACTGGACAACGCCGAGTCGCTGACCGACTCCATGCGCATGTTTCGTCTGGGGTTGGATGGCGGAAAACCAGTGGATGGCATGGAGGGCGTTCAGCCGGAATGGTTCTACAAAGGCGACGGCAGCATTGTCGTGGCGCCGGGCGAAGCCCTGAAATCACCCAGCTTCGCTCTGGATGGCGGAGAGGAGCCGGAAATCGCCGGCATCTATATCGTCGACAGCCGGGGCCAGCCACGGCGGCTCGGTTTTGTGCTGGGCAACGAGTTTTCCGATCACGTGACGGAACGCCAGAACTACCTTTACCTGGCGCATTCCAAGCTGCGTGCCTGTGCATTCGGGCCGGCCCTGCGGCTTGGAACCTTGCCTGACGATGTCCGGGGGATATCCCGCATTCGCCGGGACGGCCAGGTGCTCTGGGAGAAGCCCTTCCTGTCCGGTGAAGCCAATATGTGCCACAGCATCGCCAATCTCGAAGCCCACCACTTCAAGTATGCCCAGTTCCGCCGCCCCGGCGACGTTCATGTGCATTTCTTCGGCACCGCAACGCTGAGCTGCGCCGACGATGTCGCCACCCGGGAGGGCGATGTTTTCGAGATCGAGGCGGAGGCCTTTGGTCCTGTGCTGCGAAACCCTTTGGCACGGCTAAAGCCGGTACCGGTGAGCGTGTTGGAGCTTTAAGCCAAAACCCATTACCAAGTCTATCTATCAGGATGACGAACAGGAGGACGAAATGAGCCACATACTCGGGCAACAGTACATCGGCGGCCAACGCAAGGCCGCTGGCCAGGTCACCCTGCAAAGTCTCGACGCCAATACCGGCGAGGCCTACGCGGTCGCGTTCAAGGAAGCGACCGCCGACGAGGTGACGGCAGCAGCCCAGGCAGCCGCCAAGGCCTTTGTGGACTACCGCGAAACCGACCCCAACACGCGGGCGGATTTCCTGGACGCCATTGCCGATGAAATCGATGACCTGGGCGACGACGTCATCGCCGAAGTCCAGCGCGAGAGCGCACTGCCGGAGGCGCGATTGAAAGGGGAGCGGTCGCGCACCAGCAACCAGCTTCGGCTGTTCGCCAGTGTCGTCCGCCGGGGTGACTTCTATGGCGCCCGGATTGATCGCGGCGATCCGCAAAAGCAGCCGCCCAAACCGGACATCCGCCAGATGAAGATCGCGCTGGGTCCTGTCGCGGTTTTTGGCGCCAGCAACTTTCCTTTTGCTTTCTCGGTGGCCGGGGGCGATACCGCCTCGGCATTGGCTGCGGGCTGCCCGGTCGTCGTGAAAGCCCATCCGGGCCACATGGTGACGTCCGAGTGCGTCGCCAACGCCATCGAGCGGGCCGTGGAAAAAACCGGCATGCCCAAGGGCGTCTTCAATATGATCTACGGCGACCGTGTGGGCGCCCAACTGGTTCAAGAGCCTGCGATCAAAGCAGTGGGCTTCACCGGTTCGCAGAAAGGCGGGCGCGCGCTGTTCGATCTTGCCAATACGCGGCCGGAACCGATACCGGTGTTTGCGGAGATGTCGAGCATCAACCCCGTGTTCATGCTCAGTGGCGCCCTCGAGCAAAAAGGTGAGGAGATTGCCAAAGGGCTGGCCGGCTCCGTGGCCCAGGGCTGCGGACAATTTTGCACCAACCCCGGTCTGGTCATCGTCGAACGCTCCACTGCTTCCGGCGCATTCATCGAGAAACTGAGCGCGGCGATTGCCGACCAGGCCCCGCAAACTATGCTGAATGCGGGGATCGTCGAGAACTACGGCCGGGGCGTCGAACGGCTCAAGGGCTTGCAAGGCGTCGAGGAAGTTTCCGTCGGCCAGGGTGGCGACAATCAGGCCGCCGCACGCCTCTTTACTGCCGACAAGCACCTGCTGTTGTCACAAAAGGAGACAGGCGAATCGCCATTGCTCGAGGAAGTGTTCGGACCGGTCACGGTGGTCGTTGAAGTAGATGGGGCCGATGAGATGCTGGCTGCCGCCCGAGCCTTAAACGGCCAACTTACGGCAACGGTGTTTTCCGGCGACGATAGCGAACTTCGCGACCGTCGCGAATTGCTCGCAGTGCTGGAGCAAAAAGTCGGACGCCTGCTGTTCAATGGTTATCCGACGGGCGTTGAGGTCAACGACGCCATGGTCCACGGCGGGCCATATCCGGCAACGTCCGACGCGCGTGGGACGTCCGTCGGCAGCCTTGCCATCGAACGTTACCTTCGACCCTTGTGCTACCAGAATATGCCAGACGCGGCGCTGCCGGATGCGGTCAAGAATGCCAACCCGCTGGCGTTATTACGCCTCGTCGACGGCGCCTTCAGCCGGGACGCCCTGTAGCATCTGCAAGGTTTTCGAGGGGCCATCGGGCCCCTCGTTCTCGGTGCACTGTTTGGCGTTGCACTTTTGGCAGGGCGATACCATACTTCAATTTAATGTTGTCGCTGGAATGTCATCATTTAACTTTAATCTGATGCAGCACGTTCAGGCCTAGGGACGGGGTCGCTTTTCAGACTGGAATGTTCCCATGCGTTATCTGATTTGCATCACGCTGGCTTGCTTCTCCCTTTTCTCAATTCCGCTCTCCGTTCCATTCTCACTTGCATCTGAACGTCCGGTCTACACCGTTGGCATCGAAGAAATTGATCACCTTCCTTACTTTAGCGGCAAGGAAGGGGTGCCCAGCGGCTTTGTGATCGAGCTGTTGAGGTTATTTGCCGAAAGTCAGGATATCGAGTTTCGCTTTGTCAGTTTGCCTATCAAGCGACTGACCGCTTCCGTGATCAAGGGCGATGTCGATTTCAGGTTTCCCGACAATAGTGAGTGGGATCTTGTCGACAAAGAGGGAGTGACGGTGGCCTATAGCGATAAGGTCGCGCCCTTCGTCGACGGCTATTTAGTCAGGAATGGCGTGAGGACGCTCCAGCCGGGGGCCAGGGTGGGCATCATTCGAGGTTTCGACGTGGCAAGGGACAAGCTCAACGTGCTGGACGGCCTGAACCTTCAGTACCTTGAAACGTCCGATTACGAGGGGTTGCTTTCCGTCATGGTGTTAGAACGGGTCGATGCCGTATTTGCCAATATCGGCATTGTCGAGTGGCGAACCCGTAATTGGTCAGAGAACGATAAGTTCAGTTTTCGCGCCGGGTTGCCCTCGCATTCGAGCCATTACCGGCTCAGCTCGATCAATCACGTCCAACTGATACGCCAATTCGACACATTCCTCGCAGTCAACGCGTCGGCCATCGAAAAATTGCAGCGGAAATGGGACATCGACAGCGTCATCGGGAGTCATATGAGCGCTTCGATGCGTTGATTCGAGCTTCGTTGACGACACCACAGATATGTCCGAATTGCCGACTCAATAGCGAAGCAGTGCCGACCCCCAGGTAAACCCGCCGCCGAATGCTTCCAGCAGCACCACTTCGTTTTTCTTGATGCGCCCATCGCGCACTGCCACGTCCAGCGCGAGAGGAATAGATGCCGCGGAAGTGTTGCCGTGTTCGTTGACCGTGACCACCACCTGATCCATGGACATATTCAGTTTCTTCGCGGTCGCGGAGATAATGCGCAGATTTGCCTGATGGGGCACCAGCCAGTCGATATCCGACTTCTGCATCTGGTTCGCGTCCAGGGTCTCGTCGACGATCTTGCCGAGGGTATTCACGGCGACCTTGAATACCTCATTGCCCTTCATCTCGATGAAGGCCTTTCCGGCCTTTACCCGCTCGAAATCATCGGAAATCCCACACGGCACATGCAACAGGTCTTCATACTGCCCGTCCGCATGAATATGCGTGGAGAGAATCCCGGTTTCCTCGCTGGCTTCCAGCACCACGGCGCCAGCGCCATCGCCGAATAGCACGCAGGTGCCGCGATCGTCCCAGTTCACGATGCGAGAGAAAACTTCCGAGCCAATGACCAGTGCCTTTTTACTGGCGCCGGTTTTGATGAACTTATCCGCTGTCGAGAGGGCGTAAACGAACCCACTGCACACCGCCTGGATATCGAAAGCCGGGCATCCCTGGATGCCTAACCGGGCCTGGAGGATGCAGGCACAGCTGGGGAAGATCTTGTCCGGCGTGGAGGTCGCGAAGACGATCAGATCGATGTCCTGGGGATTGACGCCAGCAGCCTCGATAGCGCGAAGGCTCGCCTGCTCAGCAAGGTCCACCGCCGTCTCGTCCGCAGCTGCGATATGGCGCTGCTCGATACCCGTGCGCTCACGTATCCACTGATCGGTGGTGTCCACGATCTTTTCCATATCTTTGTTAGTCAGGACTTTTTGAGGCAGGTATGAACCGGTACCGATGATTCGAGCGTAAGGCATGCGTGATTGTTCCCGGGTAAAGCGGACGCTGTAAGTTTAAGGAGTTATCCAGAGGCTCCTTGAGTGTAGACCCTCATCGTACACCCCGTAGCCTTGATAGGTTATTAGCGATTTGTCAAAGAGGGGATGCAAGCCGGCAGCGAGGCGTCTTCTAAACCCGGGATATATGTACGGCGTGTGAAATTTTTGCGACCGATGAACCGCTTCGATGTACACATCGAATAAATATCGTCTAAATTAACTTAACGATCTTAATGGAGACGTACATAAGCCTGATGAGATAGTGCCACAGAGTCGTATCGCAGTTGCTGGCTGGTTGTTCAGGACGAGCACTCAAACCCGAGGATAGCATCATGCGATACACGATACGCCGTGTTGGGCTTCGGCTGGCGGCCATTGTTAGCCTGTGCACATTGGCGGCAGCGTCATCCGCTCAGCAGACCGACAACAGTCAGAGCACTCAAAGCAAATAGAACACTCAAAACAGCCAGGGCGGCCAGCAGAGCGGAAAAAAAACCGAATTTCCTGGTCATTTGGGGCGATGACATTGGGGTCCATAATGTCAGCGCCTATAACCACGGCGTCATGGGGTACCAAACCCCGAACATCGACAGTCTGGCGCAGGAAGGCGCCATGTTTACCGACGCCTACGCCCAGCAGTCCTGCACTGCCGGACGAGCCTCGTTCATCCTCGGCCAGCACCCTTTCCGGACCGGACTGTTAACCATTGGCATGCCGGGCTCCGAACATGGCATTCCGGACTGGTCGCCCACCATAGCGGACATGCTCAAAGAGCATGGATATACCGCCGGACAGTTCGGCAAGAACCACCTGGGCGATCAGGATAAGCACCTGCCCACTAACCATGGCTTCGACGAGTTTTTTGGCAATCTATACCACCTGAACGCCGAAGAAGAGCCCGAGAGCTATTACTACCCCAAGGATCAGAAATTCCGCGAAAAGTTCGGTCCACGCGGCGTACTTAAGGCGTCCGCTGATGGGGAGATCGAAGATACAGGTCCGCTAACCCGCAAACGCATGGAAACCGTCGATGAGGAATTCATGGCTGCGGCTCTGGATTTCATTGATCGGGCTAATCAACAGGGCAAGCCGTTTTTCGTCTGGTATAACGCGACCCGCATGCACGTCTGGACCCATCTGAAAGAGGAATCGGAGGGCGTGACCGGTGTCGGTCTCTATCCCGATGGCATGGTGGAGCACGACAAGCAAGTCGGCCAATTACTCGACAAACTCGACGAACTGGGCATCGCCGACAACACCGTGGTGATCTACTCGACGGACAACGGCGCGGAAACCGTTTCCTGGCCGGATGGCGGCACCACGCCTTTTCATGGGGAGAAGGGCACCACCTGGGAGGGCGGCTTCCGAGTGCCGCTGGTGGTCAAATGGCCTGGCGTGATCGAGCCCGGTCAAAAAATTAACGACATCATCAGTCAGGAAGACTGGTTCCCGACCTTTGCCGCCGCGGTCGGCGACGACAACATTGTCGAGGACCTGAAAGAGGGCGCGTCCCTCAATGGTAAAGAGTGGAAAGTCCATCTGGACGGCTACAACATGCTGCCGTTCCTGTCCGGCAAGGTGGATGAGAGCCCTCGCAACGAGATCTTCTATTTCGATCAGGGCGGCAATCTGAACGCTGCCAGGGTGGGCGACTGGAAAATACATTTCGCTATCCTGACCGGCGATATCAGTAGCGCTATTCGCGAAGTTCCGACATGGCCGAAAGTCATCCATTTACGTGCCGATCCCTACGAAAAGGCTTGGAAGGAATCAGAAATGTATTTGCGCTGGTACGCCGAGAATACGATGTGGACGTTCGTACCGGTACAGCAGCAGATCAAGCAATTCTTTAGCACGTTCGCCGACTATCCCTACCAGACAGGGTCCTCGCTTAATGCGGCGGGCCTGGGTTACAACACCCTCAGAAACGAAGAGCTGATGAAACGCTTGCAGAATGTCGAGAACATTCAGCCCGCGCTTCGCCAGTAAGTCAGCATCGGGGCGTCCGGCTCGGGCGCCTCGGAATGAACCAGAAGCATGGCGTGGGAAAACGACATGAAACCTAGTCTGATACGGATGCATCAGCTCTATCTCTATGTGGTTCTGCTTACGTTAGCGCTGAGCTCGATTGCCGCGAAGGCCGATCCGCTCCCTTCTTGGAACGAGACCGAAACCAAGACAGCCATCATCAACTTCGTGAAGTCGGTAACCAATTCGGAGGCGGATACCTTCGTCCCCCAGGAAGATCGCATCGCGGTTTTCGACAACGACGGTACACTCTGGGCTGAAAAACCGGTCTATTTCCAGTTCATGTTTGCCATAGATCGCCTGCAAGCCATGGCCGACGAGGATCCGTCCGTGTTGTCGTCCGATGTCCTCAAAGCGGCGGCCAGGAATGATATGGAAACCGTTGTGCAATCCGGTAAAGCGGGGCTATTGGAGATCGTCGCCGCCACTCATTCAAACCTCTCCGTCGATGCGTTCCAGGCCGAAGCCGGGGATTGGCTGGCCAGCGCCACCCATCCGGACACCGGAATGGTTTATTCAGACATGATCTTTCAACCCATGCTGGAGTTGCTGAGCTACCTCCGGGATGAAGGGTTCACCACCTACATTGTCTCGGGCGGCGGGGTTCACTTCATTCGGGCTTTCTCTGAAAGCGCCTACAACGTTCCTTCCAATCAGGTGATCGGGAGTACCGGAAAGAGCCATTACGAAGTCATGGACGGTAAGCCCACGGTGATGAAAGATCCCGGCATCGCGTTTATCGACGATAAAGAAGGGAAGCCGGTCGCGATTGATACCCATATCGGCAAACGGCCGATTCTCGCCGGCGGCAATTCCGATGGCGACTTCCAGATGCTGGAGTGGACGACCGCCGGCGAAGGACCGCGGCTGGGACTTATTGTCCATCACACCGACAGTGAGCGGGAATGGGCTTATGACCGGGAGAGCCACATTGGAACGCTGGACCGCGGGCTCGACGAAGCGGAACAGCGTGGCTGGGTTGTGATTGATATGGCAGCGGATTGGGAGCAGGTATGGCCACAGAGTCCATAGATGCCCGTGAGCAAATCGCTGCCTTGCGGACACGGATGAGCGAGGCGATTATCGGCCAGGCCGCCGTGATCGAGCGTTTGCTCATCGGCCTGTTAGCCGACGGCAATCTGCTCATCGAAGGGATGCCGGGGTTGGCCAAGACCCGCGCCATCAAGGCACTGGCCCGCAATCTGGAATGCGACTTCAGCCGCATCCAATTCACGCCCGATCTGCTCCCGGCCGATGTCACCGGCACCGAAATATACTTTCGTACAGATGAGGGTGGGGAGTTCCGTTTCGAGCCCGGTCCTATTTTCGCCAACGTTGTTCTGGCCGACGAAATCAACCGCGCACCCGCCAAGGTTCAGGCCGCCTTGCTCGAAGCAATGGAGGAACGGCAAGTCACGATTGCCGGCAAAACCCATCGGATGGAGCCGCTGTTTATCGTCATGGCGACCCAGAACCCGGTGGACCAAGAGGGCACCTATCCGCTGCCGGAAGCACAGATGGACCGTTTCCTGATGCACGTGCATATCACCTATCCGCCGGTGGAGGACGAGGTGAAAGTGATCCTGCTGGTGCGCGGGGAAGAGCAGGCAAAGGCAGACGTGCCACGCGAAGGCTCCTCAGGCGAAAAACCTGCGCCCATTCCCCAGGAGGCGGTCTTCGCCGCGCGCCGGGAGATCGCGGCCATCCATGTTTCCGATGCCATGGTCCGGTATATGGCCGATATTGTGAACGCCACGCGGATACCTGCGGAATTCGGCGACGACTTGCCACGCTGGATCGACATCGGCGCCAGCCCCCGCGCCAGCCTTGCACTGGACCGTTGTGGCCGGGTCCATGCCTGGCTGCAGGGCCGGGATTATGTCGACCCGGAAGATGTCCGCGCGATTGCACCGGACGTTCTGCGCCATCGCCTGACCCTGAGCTACGAAGCCCAGGGCGAAGGTGTGACACCGGATCAGGTGGTCGCCGAACTCATCCAACAGGTCGCTCTGCCTTGAGGGTCTCGTCATGCGCGATCGTGCCGCCCGTATGCGTACCGGAATCATGCCGCCCCAGCGGGGCGCGACGAACGCATCACCCCATGTCCACGTAACAGTAGAGCAGTTGCGTGCCCTTGAATTCGAGGCCCGCAAGCTCACCTTTCTGCCACGGCAGCCAGCTCGGTCGGTACTGAACGGGCGCCATGCCTCGAGGTTGCGCGGCCGTGGGCTCGATTTCGACAGCCTGCGGCATTATCTGCCGGGCGACGACATCCGCAGTATCGACTGGAAAGTGACCGCACGGACCGGAGAGACCCATGTCCGGGTGATGAACGAGGAAAGGGACCGGCCGGCATTGATTGTCGTCGATCAGCGGATGTCGATGTTTTTCGGCTCCCGCCTCAACATGAAGTCAGTGACCGCCGCGGAAGTGGCGGCATTGGCGGCCTTTCGCATACTGGATCAGGGCGACCGCGTCGGCGGTATCGTCTTTGGCGACGAGCAGTTGGCGGAAATCCGTCCCCAGCGCCAGCGCAAATCACTGGATCGTTTTCTCCAGGCGCTTACCGATGCCAACCATTTATTGCGTGCGGATGCCCCGGAAGTGACACCTGTTTCGCTGACACGCGTCCTGCAATCGGTGGCGCGGATTGCGCCCTGGAACCATCTCGTCGTCGTGCTGAGCGATTTCGACGTGATCGACGACGAGACCGAACGGCTCATTGCAGGGGTCGCCAGGCACAACGATCTGGTGCTGGGGCTGATCACCGATCCCTTTGCGGAGAACCTGCCCGAAGGGCTGCGACTGGTGGTATCCAATGGCGAACTGCAGGCCGACATCGATACCGGGGACCGTATCGTTCACCGCCGACTGCTCGACCTGGCACAGGGCCGGCTGGCACAGGTGCTGGATTGGCAACGCCGGTATGGCGTACCGATATTGCCGATCAGCGCCGCCGAGGAAACCCTGCCGCAAGTGCGCCGGCTGACCGGGTTGATGCCGCGATGAGTGCGCCCGAACCTGCTGTGGCTACGCCCGATCTGATTGATCTGATGGGCCGGCTGGCCGAGCCGGCGGAGCCACCGGCTGTCTCAATGCTGCCACAAACCCAGGGTTGGCTCTGGCTGGCGCTTATCGTATTGCTGGTGCTGGCCTGTTTGGGCTCGCGTGCGGCTCGGCGTTGGCGGGCCAACGCTTATCGCCGGGAAGCGCTGGCCGCCCTAGCCCGGTCCGAGGGCGATCCGGTGATCGTTGCCCAAGTGCCGCGTCGCACCGCTCTGGCGGCCTGGCCACGGCGTGAAGTGGTGTCCCTGACCGGCAATGACTGGCTGCAATTCCTCGATCAGACCGGTGGCGGCGGACGATTCGCCCAGGGCGGCGGTGACTTGATTCGAGCGCCCTATGTCGCGAATAAAGGCAGGGCGTCGAATTCACCCTTGAGGGCATTGGCAGCGGACTGGATTCGCCACCACCGTGCACCGCAGCCGGAGAAGGCCGGGTGATCTCCCTCGGCCAGCCCTGGGCGCTGGCTTTGCTGCCCTTGCCACTACTAGTCTGGTGGCTTTTGCCGCCGTATCGCGAGCGCGTCCCGGCGCTGCGTTTCCCCTTCTTCCGGCGCGTGGTCGAAGCCGCCGGGGCAACCACCGGGCCCGGCGCCATTGTGCGGGTTCGCCGCCGCCTGCAGATGCTCGCAGCGATCCTGGCCTGGAGTCTGCTGGTTCTGGCCCTGGCGCAGCCGGAGCGGGTGGGGGCGCCTGTGGAGATGAGCCGCTCGGCCCGGGATGTGGTGCTGGCCATCGACATCTCCGGCTCCATGGACACCCGGGATTTCCAGAATCCGGACGGTGAGCCGGAGCAGCGTTTTGCAGCGGTGCGGGACGTGGTCGAAGACTTTATCTCACGGCGTGAGGGCGATCGTATGGCGCTGATCGTCTTCGGCTCCAAGGCCTACGTTCAGGCCCCGCTAACCGAAGACTTGAATACCGTCACCGAACTGCTCCGGCGTACCGAGGTGGGCATGGCCGGCCCTCACACGGCGCTGGGAGACACCATCGGCCTCGCCATCAAGACGTTCGAGGCCAGCGACATCGAGCAGCGTCTGCTCATCCTTCTGTCGGACGGCAGCGACACTGCGAGCCGCATGAGCCCGGTGAATGCGGCGGCGATTGCCCGGGACCAGGGTGTGGAGATCTACACGATTGGCGTCGGCGATCCGCAGGCCCGGGGCGAGGAAAAAGTCGATCTGGAGACCCTGAAAACCATCGCCCAAAGCACCCAGGGCGCGTATTTCTATGCGGAGAACGAGGCATCGCTGGAGCAGGTCTACCAGCGTATCGATGCGCTGGCGCCTCGCGTGGTGGAATCCCTGTCATACCGCCCACGGCAGTCTTTGGCCTACTTGCCGCTGCTGGCCGCAGCGTTAATTGGCTTGATGGCCTTGGGATGGCTGCAGTGGGGCGTTCGCCGGGGAGCGCTGTCATGAGTGACTGGAATCTGCTGGTTTCGGCTTTCCATTTCATGAGACCGCTGTGGCTGTTGCTGCTGCCGTTGGTGGTATTCCTCTGGTGGCGCACGCGCCGGATTCACCGCTCCCGCGTGACCGTCGACGAGACCATCGCCCCGCACCTTCGTAAAGCATTGACGGTGGGCTCCAGCGGAAAACGGCGTTGGCAGGCCATCGATGGCGTGGGCCTGAGCCTGATTCTGGTAATCGTCGGCGCAGCCGGGCCGACCTGGTCCCGGCAGCCTGACCCTTTCGTGGCGCAGTCTGCACCGGTAGTCGTGGTCCTGAAAGTGACCCCGTCGATGCTGGAAACCGATGTGGCGCCGTCCCGTCTTGAGCGTGGCAAACAAAAAATCCGCGATCTGCTGGACCGGCGAGCCGGGGCGCGGACCGCCCTGGTGGCCTATGCCGGCACCGCCCACCGTGTCGTACCCATGACCGAGGACCCTGAGGTCATGGTGCCGTATCTCGACGGGCTGGAACCCGACGTCATGCCGGAAGACGGTGACGCAGCCGGTGCAGCATTGCAGTTGGCCTCCGAGATCCTCGAGCGGGAGGCGGAGCCTGGCGGTATCCTCTTTGTGCTGGATGAACTGGCTGCTGCCGACGCCGAGGCGCTCAACGGGTTTACTGCTTCGTCCATTGCGGTTTTGGCGTTGCGCCCCGGCGATAGTCCCGACCGGGGGCTCAACCAGCTCTCGGCGACCTCAGTGACAGTCACACCGGACGACGAGGATCTCGACCGTATCGAAAGGGCACTGAATAGCGCCTATCGCCAGGCGTTGCTGGATAACGTCGACCAGCCTTGGCTGGATCGCGGCCATTGGCTGGCCTGGCCGGTCGCGCTGCTCATGCTGCTGTGGTTCCGGCGGGGCTGGACCATGCGTTGGAGTGGTCTGGCGTTGCTTGCCGCGTTGGTGGTGCCGGTCGAGCCAGCGCGTGCGGACGGTTGGATCGACTGGTTCCCGACCCCGGACCAGCAGGGCCAGCGGGCATTCCGCGACCGGGATTTTTCCGCGGCGGCGGAACGTTTCACCGACCCACTGTGGCGCGGCTACGCCCTCTATCGCAACGGCCAATACGACGAGGCCATCACGACACTGGATCGGGTCGAAACTGCCCAGGCCGCCTTCATTCAGGGCATGGCGCACATTAAATCCCGCGGCTACCGCGATGCCGTTCGCTCTTTTCAAACCACGCTGCAACGTGATCCGAACTATCCGAATGCGCAGACCAACCTCGATGTCGCCCGGGAGATTGTCGATTATATCGAGCGCACCCGCGAGCAGTCGGACACCGGCGAGGAACAGTTGGGTGCTGACGAGGTGGTCTTCGACAACGAGTCCAACCGGGGTGCAGAGACCCAAATGCAAGTCCCGCAGGAGAAGGGCGAGGGCGCTTTGCTCAGCACCGAGCAGTGGATGAATACGGTCGATACCCGCACCGGCGACTTCCTGCGTCAACGCTTTATGATTGAGGCTCGCGATCAGTCGCGGGAGGCGCCATGAACTACCTCTGGAGCATGCTGATTTTATTGCTTGTGGCGTTGCCGGCGATGGGCCAGCAGACACCGGTACTGAAAACCGAGCTCGAACAGACCGATGCAATCCCCGGAACGCCCCTCAGCCTGCGCCTGACCGTGCTGGTGCCCACATACCTACCGTCGCCGCCGGAGTGGCCCGGCCTGGAAGCGCCCAACCTGATGGTGCGTTTGCCCGAACGCTCGACGAACCCAACCAGCGAGCGCGTCGACGGCGACACGTGGGCGGGCATTACCCGGCATTACCGGCTCTATCCGATGGTCGCCGGGGATTTTGTCTTACCGCCGCAGACGGTCCGCGTCACTTACGCCGATTCCGAAAACGGCGACCGGCGTCAGGTGGATCTTTCGACGGACCCGTTGCGTTTCCGTGGCGTGGTCCCGGCGGGCACCCAATCACTGGACCCGTTCCTGGCAGCCGAGTCGCTGGAGCTCGAACAGAGCCGCGAGGGTGGCGATGACCCCATGAAGCCCGGCGACAGCCTGAGCTGGACGGTGGTCGCCAAAGTGACGGGGACCTCGCCGATGTTCTTACCCTCGCTGCTACCTGAGCTGGAGTTCCCCGGCGTGGCCGTCTATCCGGATGAACCGGTCGTTTCGGAGACGTCTGACCGTGGAACCATGGCCGGCACGCGCACCGAAAGCGTCACTTTTGTGGCGCAAGGCGGTGGCGAGTATGACGTTCCGAGCGTTTCGCTGGATTGGTACAACCTGACCACCGGTAACGTGGAGACGGCGTCGGTCGAAGGCTTTGCGTTTGATGTGGACGGTCCGCCGGCCCCCGCACGCGCAGAGGTCAATTGGCGCTCAGTTGTCGTCGTAGCCATGCTGTTATTACTGTGTCTACTGGCCGGATTCTGGATCGTACGGCGGTGGGGCGGGGCCGTGCGCCATCGCTGGGAGACAGCACGTGCACGTCGCCGTGATTCCGAAACCCATGCCTATCGCGATGTTAAAAAGACCATCGCCCGGCGGGATAACGCGCGGCTGTATGCGGCATTGGATGTTTGGGCCGCAAGAACGCCCGGACACGATCCGCGCCATAACCCGGAACTCAGGAAAGCACTCCTGAAACTCGGTGAAGCGCGCTACGGCGGCCGAGGGGAGGCCAACACCGACCGGGTTTGGAGAGACCTGGAACGCGCGGTTGCCGGGGCCCGGATAGCCGGGCGTAAAGAGGCCTCGGCTAAGCAGGCATTGCCGCCACTTAATCCCCAATCTCACATCGATACCGCCCCTTAAAGCCAGTTATCGATTCACGCCAGCCTCGTGTGGAGCAATTTCGACCTATGCCCCGAGGCGATAAGCTGATGAATCCCAATCAAGTTGCCTACACTGCTGGGTAACGGAATTTACTTTCGGGACACGAGGACATCCTATGCTCAGGCTTTTCGGCATCGACAACGGCGTCATCAGGGAAATCGAAGGAACCGCGGAGGAACTTGCGGATAACCTCGCCACCGCAGACTGGATTGATGCCCACGAGCCGGATGAGCGCGAACGGACATTGTTGCAGAAGCTACTCCATGGCGACGTGCCGGAGTTCGAGGAGGTCGAGGAGATCGAAGCCTCCGCCCGTTGTTTTGTCGATCAGGCGGGTATCCACGTCCACTCGCTGTTTGTGACACACAGCGAGGGCCGGCACGCCACCATTTCCGTCGCCTGTATCCTGCAGAGAAAACGACTGATTACCATACGCGAGGGTGACGTCGCGGACTTCCGGCTCATGCGCATGCGTGCCCGGCGCGGGCAGATCGAGGCTCGGTCGCCAGCGGAGCTATTGGTGACGCTGTTCGAGCAGAAGCTGGAAAATCACGCCGATACCCTTGAGGACCTTCACCGTCAACTGGAAGACGTCAGCTATCTGGTATTGGAAGACGAAGACGCCGAACTCAACGAAGCCATCGAGCAACTGGCCCGCCTGGAAGACAGTAACGGCAAGATCCGTTTGTGTCTGATGGACTCCCAGCGGGATATCTCGTTCCTTTTACGGCATCTTCGCAAGGACCCGGAACATGCCGATACCTTGCGGGAAATCATGCGCGACGTGGAAACCTTGATGTCCCACACCGCCTTCCTGTTCGACAAGATCAACTTCCTGATGGACTCCACTCAGGGTTTCATCAATATCGAACAGAACCAGATCATCAAGATCTTCTCCATCGCCGCCGTGGTTTTCCTGCCGCCAACGCTGGTCGCCAGCATCTACGGCATGAACTTCAAAGTCATGCCGGAATTGGATTGGCTGCTGGGGTATCCCATGGCCATCGGCCTGATGATCATGGCCGGTATTGCCCCCTACCTGTATTTCAAGACGAAGAACTGGTTGTAGCGCGCAGCCGGCTGTCTACCTCCTAGGGTATATAGTGCGTTGGCAGCGCCCCCGGTTAGGCTTGACTGAAAAGTCATTCAACGTCGGGAGAAGACCATGAAAACCAGTGCGGAATGGAAAGCCCTGAGCGAATCGGTCACCTTGCATGGGCAGGCCTTTATCAATGGCCGATTCCAGGACGCTTTGTCCGGTGAGACATTCCCGGCCATTAACCCAGCGACGGCAACTCGGTTGGCCGATATCGCCAGTTGCGATGCGGACGACGTCGATCAGGCCGTCGCGGCCGCCCGCGACGCGTTTGTCTCAGGGGCGTGGTCTGACCTGGCGCCAGGCGACCGCAAGCGGGTTCTGCTGCGTCTGGCCGACCTGATGGAGCAACATGGTGACGAACTGGCCGTGCTCGACAGTCTGGATATGGGCAAGCCCATCAGCGAAATGATCAGCGTGGATGTGCCGGATTCCATCAATTGCCTGCGCTGGACGGCGGAATCCATTGACAAGCTATACGGCGAGATTGCACCCACCGGCCATGACACCCTGGGCCTGATCAGTCACGAGCCGGCGGGTGTCGTGGCGGCGATCACGCCCTGGAACTACCCGCTGATGATGGCCACCTGGAAAATCGCCCCGGCATTGGCGGCGGGCAACTCGGTCATCCTCAAGCCTTCTGAAAAAAGCGCGCTGAGTGTGCTGCGTCTGGCAGCGCTGGCCAAGGCGGCGGGCATACCCGACGGTGTATTTAACGTGCTGCCGGGTTTCGGCCACACCGCCGGCAAAGCCCTGGCGCTGCACAACGACGTCAACGTACTGACCTTCACCGGCTCCAGCCGGGTGGGCGGTCTGCTGATGGAATACGCCGGTCAATCCAACCTGAAACGGGTCTGGATCGAAGCGGGCGGCAAATCGCCAATGCTGGTGTTCGAGGATTGCGAGGACATCGAAAAAGCGGCATCAACCGCCGCAGCGGCGATCTTTTCCAACCAGGGCGAGGTGTGTATCGCCTGTTCCCGGCTCTATGTGCAGTCCTCCATTCGCGAGCGTTTCACCGAAGCGCTGCTCGAGGCGGCGAAAGTCTACCGGCCTCGAAATCCGCTCGATCCGGAAACCCGCATGGGCGCGCTGGTCGACAAAACCCAGTTGGAAACGGTGGCCAGCTATATCCAGTCCGCCATCGACGAGGGCGCCAGGGTGCTGACCGGCGGTGTGCCCGAAGCCGAGCCGGGAAAAGGGTACTTCGTCGAGCCCACCATTATCGGCGAGGCACAGAATCACATGCGCTTCGTGCAGGAGGAAATCTTCGGCCCGGTACTTGCGGTCGGCGAATTCAGCGACGAAGCGGAGGCCATTCATCTGGCCAACGACAATCGCTACGGGCTTGGCGCCTCGGTGTGGACGGGCAACCTGTCCCGGGCGCACCGGGTCAGCCGCAAGATCCAGAGTGGAATGGTCTGGGTCAACGGCTGGGGCGGTGGCGACAGCACCATGCCCTTCGGTGGCGTGAAGGCGTCCGGCTACGGCCGCGACAAATCCCTGCATTCGCTGGAAAAATACACCGACCTGAAAACCGTCTGGATCAGCCTCTGAACGTTTGGATCAGTTGCTAGTGCCCGGCTACTGGGGTTCTTCCAGTTGGTTCAGGTGGTTGATGAATTGCGTGAATATTTCCGCCTGAGTGGAGGTGTTCAGCCGCGTATGGATGTTCTTGCGGTGCACCTTCACGGTTCCCACGCTGATCTTCAGGTGGTCGGCGATAGCCTGGGAAGAAAAGCCGCGCAGGATCAGGTCGGTGATTTCGCGTTCGCGCTGGGTCAATACCCCGCTGGCAAAGGTGCTCAGGGCCCGCTTCATGGGGCCGTCAGAGCGGCCGTATTGAAGAAATTCGCCGGACTGGGCCTGCCAGAACTGTCTGACCAGAGCGCTGATGACGGGGTAGAACTCCTGTAACGCATTCAATTCGGTGCGGGAAATACAGTCCAGCGACGCCTTGCGGCCGAGGGTAATGGCGCAGGTTAGTTTGTCATCGAGGCGGATCAACAGGTTGATCTCGTCCACCAGGCCAAAATTCTGGTAACAGGTCTGGTAATACTCGGTGCTCTTGAACGAATCCGGCATGATCTCGGCCAGCCGCACGATGCCTGGCGACGTACCGTTCTTGATCGCGTGGAACAGCGGGTCGAGCACGTAGGCGTGCTTCAGGTACTGGCGTAGAGTATCGCTTTGTTCCTCGGGATCGGACGGGTGGACGAGGAGGGGCCGCAGCGCCTTCTTGTAGGTCAGTAGCAGAATCGTATCGAAAAAGCACAGGGTCGACAGGAACGCCTCGAGCATCGCCGGAAAGCTACGCAAACGCTGGTGCTCGATGAGGACCGCAAGGTTTTTCTGCCAGCTCTCATTGGTCTGTATCTGATTGACGCGATCTCTCATCACATGCCCTTCTAATTCTGTTTTTCAGGCTAAACCAGTTGGCGGACCAGAGCCAGCCCGGCTCGCGACAAGGATCATACCGCGAGCAGATTACCCATTCCGAAACTGTTTTTGGACAGCCCTAAAAGTCGTGTTGACCCCAGTAATGACAATGATTACTATTCGCGACAATGCTCGAAACAGTAGGCGCTGGACCATGCTCACCACGAACGCGACTAAGCACAAGCTCTGGGAAGGAAAAGCGGTGTACGGACTGCTAAACGCGGTGCCGTCTCCCTGGTTGGTAGAGATGATCGGTTACGCCGGGTATGACTTCGTCATCCTGGATACGGAGCACCTGTCCACCAATCCCGAATCCGTTGAGCATATGATCCGTGCGGCGGAGTGCGCGGGAATCACGCCGCTGGTTCGGGTACCACAGCCCGATGTGGCGGCCATCGCCCACGCCCTGGATAGTGGTGCGCAAGGCATCGTTGTGCCTCGGGTGCGCAACGCGGCTGAGGCCAGAGCCGTGGTTAATATGGCGCGCTATGCTCCACAGGGAGAGCGGGGTATCACCGGCGGTCGCACCACCGGGTTCGGGACCCTTCCTCTTGGCCGTTATCTTGAGCAGGCCAACCGCGAAATACTCGTCGTCCTGATGATTGAGGATGCCGAAGGTCTGCGCAATGGCGAGGACATCGCCCGTGTGCCGGGTGTCGACTGGCTGCTGGAGGGCGCTGTGGACCTCTCCCAATCGCTTGGCGTCCCTGGCGAGCCCCTTCATCCACATGTACAGGAGGCGATCCGTGGCCTGGCCGAAGCCTGCCGCACTGCCGGCCGGCATTTTTGCGCCTTGCCCCGCACAGCCGAACAGTTAGCGCACTGGCGTGCCTGGGGCGCGCAGGCTTTCCTGCTGGGTGAAGACCGCAGCATTATGTTCAGGCAACTCAAGGCTCACCTCGACAACAGCAAAGTTTAACCGGCCACGCAGGCCTTTTTAGACGCCCTTTACCACCCGAAAGAATAGAAACTTCGGTTATTTATAAGCCTTTAATGATAATGCGTCCCATTACTCAAAATATATATGAGACGCAAAACTGAAATGACATCAACAGGGAGTATCAGGATGAGTAATACCCTGGTTATGCTGGCCCACGTGCCCACGGACGCTGTTAATTCCGGGTTCTTGCCCGCCGCTCATCGGCTTGGTTGCCGGGTCGTTATCGTAACCGATCAGGTCGCCGCCCATCATCGACACTTCAGTCAGCCAGACTTGCCAGCCTACCCGGCTGATATCGTCGAGTGCGATGTCTTCAATCCGCTTGCCGTTCTGGACGTACTGGCGCCGATGGCGCCCCTGGCCGGCGTATTTTCCAACAGCGATCACCTGCAAACGGTCACGGCGATGGCTGCGGCCTATTTCGGATTGCCGGGAAAGGACTGGCGGGTTTGCTATCAGGCCAAAAATAAAGCGGCCATGCGCTCACGCCTGCAAACTACAGAGCAGGGCGGAGGGTGCTGGTATGCGGAGCTTCAGAATCCGCAGAGCCTGAACGCGTTGCCGGAGGACGTGCCGTACCCCTGCGTGGTTAAACCACGGGAGGGGGTGGCGAGCCTGCATGTGTCGAAAGTCGAGAATCGCGCACAACTCGACGATTACTGTGATGATTTCTGGCGTCAGAACCCGGGACAGCCTCTCATCTTGGAGGCGTTCCTTGAAGGGTCCCTGCATACGCTGGAAACCCTTGGAGATCAGCACGACCTGATCGCCCTGGGGGGATTTGACGTGACCTTGTCCCCGCCCCCTCATTTTGTGGAGTTGGATGCCCGTTGGCGTTCGTTCGAATCAGACGACCCGCTCGTGCAGCGTATGCTGGAGCAGGTGCGGGCCTTCGGCGTGCAGTTCGGCGCCTGCCACAGCGAGTTTGTACTGACGGCAACCGGTCCCCAACTGATCGAGATCAATTACCGCAGCATCGGCGACGGGCGCGAGTTCCTGCTGGATCGCATGCTCGGTGACCGCTGGTTCGACAGTGTACTCCGCCTGCACCTGGGGCAGTCCTTACCCCCGCTTGAACCGCCTCGCCATGCCGCTCACGTTCGCTATCTGATGGCTCCCGGTGCCGGCGAAATCGCTCGGGCAGGTGCGGCTCGTCAGCAAGCCTGCGGTGACGGCGAGCTGGTGTTCAAGCCCCTGAGAAAGGTTGGCGACGAAGTCCGGATCACCCATTCCAACAAGGATTATTTCGGCATCCTGCACATTTTTGCGAGCGATCCAGCCGCAGTCGACTCAGCCCTGGACGACTGGAGTGGTCTGCTGCTCGATGAATGGGAGCTGCGCTCATGAATGCACCGGCGATCTCCCCGGAGTCAGACGCCTGTCGCCATCTGACGAAACGCCTGATCGATACGCTGATCCGTGAAGACGTGGCGGGCTGCCAAAGCAGGGCTGCGCGGGTGTCCGCGCATAAGGTGCCGCACGCCCCCGCATCGCCCGACACATGGCTGAAGTGGGAGCTTGAGCGGGGCGTCCTGTGGCTGCCGGTACAAACGGCTTGTTTTATGCAGACCTGGCGCTGGAGTGGAGAAGCGCTGCTATGGCAGGCCCGCGATGCGGTGGATGGCTGGACGCAGCTGGACCGGTTTGACGAGATACTGTCCTGTTTGCGGCCGGCGGCAGGTAGCGAGGCACTCGCTCAGCACCGGGCTTACGAAACCGAATGTGATACCGCCGTTGCCCACGATCAGTTATGCCGGCAGGCGCAGGCCCGCTGGTTCCATGGGCTGGCTAAGGCCGGTGGGACTTCGCTCCCATTCGGTGACGGTGCGGGCGGCATGTTGTTTTACGACCGCCTGGCTGCGTTCCACGACCATCCGTTCTACCCCAGTGCGCGCGCAAAAACCGGCTTCGACTATGAGGCGCTGCAGGCCTACGCACCGGAGTTTTCGCCAACCTTCGCGTTGCGCTGGCTGGCCGTTCCCAAGTCGCGCGTGCAGGCCCAAGGCGACCTGCCCGAATGCTGGCCGGACTTTCCCGCGGTCGGTCTGGATGCCGCAATGGACGAGAGCCATTGCCTGATACCGATACACCCGCATGTGTGGGACCGCGCCCTTACGCAGTATCTGTCCGGCTCGGATCTCGAAGGTCAGGTTCGTTTAGCCCCGAAACCGGCCGTCTGGGTGACGCCGACGTTATCGGTACGCACCCTGCAAGTGACCGATGAGCCGTCGCTCCACTTAAAGGTGCCGCTGACCATCAGAACCCTCGGCGCGCGTAATATTCGTACGGTCAAACCCAGTACGATTTACGACGGCTATACGGTACAGCGACTGTTGTCAGCGTTGGCTGCCAATGACCGGGCGCTGGCAGAGCGGTACATCCTGACCGACGAATCCACCGGCGCCCACGTCGGTGACCTGAACTGGCTAGGGATGATCGTGCGCCGTTACCCGGTCGAGATCGAGGGTGCAACGGTGGTTCCCGTGGCGGCTCTGGCGGCGCCCGGCCCCGACGGGCGCTGCGTGATGGAGGTGTTGGCTGAGCGCTTTTACGGCGGCGACCTGACGGCCTTCCTCGAGGACTATCTCAACCTGACCCTGTCGGTGCATTTGCGCCTGTGGCTGAAGTACGGCGTTGCGCTTGAGTCGAACCAGCAGAATTCCATGCTGGTACTGCAAGAGGCTGGCCCGCCTAGGTTACTGATGAAGGACAACGATGCCCCCCGGCTTTGGGCTGCGCGGTTGTGCGCCCGCCTTGAAACGCTGGCGCCGCTGGTGGCTGAACTTCGTGACGACCGTATCCTGGTCGATGCCGAAGAACCCCTGGCGCAGATGTTCACCACCATTACGCTGCAACTCAATATCGCTGTACTGCTTGAAGAAGTGATCGCGAGGGGCCACCGCAGCCGGAACGAGTGCTATGCCCGGTTACGGCAACAGATAGCCGGCGCGCTACACGAACTTGAGCAGGAGGGTGTGGAGACCGGCACCGCCCGTCAGTGTTTGCTGGAGGACGACTACCTCTACGTCAAATACCTGCTAAGGGCGGGCAGTCTGGAGAGCAAAGCGAGCACCGGCGCCACGGACATTAACAAGTTCTACGGTAAGACGGCCCCCAACTTCCTCCGGTGTCCTGTATGACCCGGAGCCAACGCAGACAGTTGGCGATCGTGCTGCTGTGCCATTTCACCGCCGCCCTGGTGGCACTCGGCATGCCGCCTTTCTTCGGCTTGATCCTGTCCGACGCTTTTGCCGTCAAGGGGACACAATGGGTGGGCTGGTTTTACGTGGTGCCCACCGTGTGCGCGGCTCTGGCCGCGCCGTTATGGGGCAGGGCGGCTGATCGCTGGGGGCGCCGGTGGTCTCTTCTGCGGGCGCAACTGGGGCTTGCGCTCGGCTTCGCGCTGGCGGGGCTGGCGCCGCAAGCCTGGGTGTTCCTGGGTGCTCTCGTGCTGCAAGGGTTGCTTGGCGGCACGTTTGCGGCCTCGAGCGCCTATTTGTCGACCAGCCTGACGGGGAGCGATCTCAGTCGCGGCCTCAACTGGATGCAGGGCTCGGCCCGGGCCGCCATGGTCTTGGCGCCGGTGCTGTTCGGTGCACTGATCAGTATCTTCCCGCCGCAGGATATCTACTTGTATCTGGCGGCGCTGCCTATATTGGCCGCACTGTTGCTCGGTTTTGCGACCTCGGCGGATAAGCCCGCGCCGAAGGTTGCGGTATCCGGAGCAACCGCGCCCGTAACACCCAGCAGGACCACGGCGGCATCGAAGACCTTATTGGAAGATTGGCGACGGTTGTGGGCGGTGCAGTTCGCTTTCAGTTTTTCCATGGTCGTCACCTTTCCCTATTTCATTCCCTGGGCTCAGCAAACGGTCGGTATCGGCCCGCTGGCAGCCGGAATGCTCTATAGCCTGCCGCACCTGATTTATCTGTTTGCGCTCTGGATACCCGCCGGCAAAACGATGGGCCGGGTGAATCAGACAGGCTTGGCGGCCGGCTTTCTGTTAATGGCCGTTTCCTATATCGGCCAGACCTGGTCGGGCACCCTGGCTGAGCTGTCGGTATGGCGCATGGTCATGGGAGCCGGGATGACGCTTGGCTTTTTTGTCCTGCACGGCTGGATCGCCCAGATGACCAAAATCGACCACGCCGGACGCACCTTTGGCACGCTGGATAGCGTCAGTAAATGGGCGGGTGTGGCAGCCGGCCTGGCCGCCGGTGCGTTGAGTGGCCCCGCGGGCATGGCCGCGCCCTTGTGGCTGGGGGCAGGGGTATTGCTGGCGTCGCTACCGCTGATTCATACCGTCCGGCAGCCCACGCCTTCGGACGCTGCTCCCGAACAGCCAATCACCTGACACCGCAGAACATACTCATGGAGGAAGGACTCGCATTATGTTCAGTACAGCACTCAATCATCACTATCGCGACAAACAATGCGAGGACCTCGCCGGCCAACGCAGCATGGACGCCTTGCTCAACTGTTATTGCCGCGATATCGCAGCCCCGGCCAGCGAGTTGCAGGTGGCGCCGCCAGACAGTGGCCAGAGCTGGCCCCAGGCGTTGCGACTGAAGCTGGCGACCGGCAACGCCACGGCCTTGATGGTCCAATTGCCGGAACTGGCGGGGGCACTGTTGCTGGCCGTGTCGAGGGATTCCCTGGCGGGAAGCTATCGTTTCCAGTCAGCTCCGTTTTACAAGTCACCGTCCCGGGGCTGGCAAGTGCTTGATTTGGCCCGGCTGGCGAGAGTGCTGCTTCAGAACCTGGCCCTGCGTTTTGGGCAACCGTTCAATGGCGAGCTGTATCAGCAGGTTCTGGGCAGCCGCGAGGTCATGCGGCGCATCCTGAGTTATAGCCAGGTCCCGGCAGACTGGGGGCAGGGGTTGACCGGTTACCGGTGGTCGGAACAGGCACTGAGCTTCGGGCATCGCTACCATCCTGCTCCCAAAGCCCGGGAAGGCTTCAGCGAGGAAGATACGCTGCAGTATTCGCCGGAAATGGGTGGGGGATTCGCACTCTATTATTTCGCGATCCGCCGGGAGGACCTGCGCAGCCGCGGCCTGAGCGCGGGTGCTTTAGAGAATCTGGGCGCGCCAGCGGGGCTTGCGGTGCCGCCGGGCTTCGTGGCGCTTCCGGTGCATCCCTGGCAGGCACGCTACCTCATGCGCCAGTCCTTTGTGCTGGAGGCCATTCGCAGTAGGCGTATCCAGCCGCTGGGGCAGGGCGGCAGTATTTTCTATCCCACAGCCTCGGTGCGCACGCTTTACCAGCCAGGCAATGCATTTTTCTATAAGTTCTCAACCCATGTCCGGCTCACCAACTGCGTGCGCAAGAACGCGTACTACGAACTGGAGAGCGCGGTGGCCCTGTCGCACCTTTTGCGGAACCGCCTCGAACCGTTGCTGGCCGGCTATCCGGGGTTTGAGCTGATGTATGAACCGGCCTACGTCACTCTCGATTTTACCGAAGCGGAAGACACCCTTCGTCATTCGCTCATGGAAGGCTTTGGCCTGATCTTGCGCAACAGTCTGGAGCCGCTGCTGGAAAACGGCGTGACGCCGGTACTGGCAGCGTCTCTCTTCAGTGAGGATCGCTTCGACCAGTGTCCGGTCAAGGACGCCGTGGATACCTGCGCGCGCGCCGCCGGACTCAACCGGCGTCAGGCGACCATCGACTGGTTCGAGCGCTATCTGGAACTGCTGATGCCGCCTGTGCTCGACGCCCTGTTTATCCACGGGGTGGTGTTTGAACCTCACCTGCAGAACGTCGTCGTGGGATTGAAAAACGGCTGGCCCGCCCAGGTATTCGTACGCGACCTCGAGGGCACCAAGCTGGTTGCCGGCCTCTGGAGCGAACCCCTCCCCGCCGGGCTCGACGAACGTGTGCAGGCCTCGATTCACTACAGCGCCGACAAAGGTTGGAAGCGCATTGCCTACTGCCTGCTGATCAACAACCTGTTTCAGGCGGTCAGTTATCTCGCCCTGGACGATCTGGACCTGGAGACGGACCTGTGGCGGGTCTGGCGAGCCCATCTGGAACGGTACCTGGATCGTTGTGACAGCGCCTGGGCGCACCGGGTTATCGGCGGCCTACTGCGGGGCGAGCCTCTTCCCAACAAAAGCAATCTGATCACCCGTTTGCTCAAGCGGGCAGACCGGGATTCCGAATACGTGCAGGTGCCCAATCCGCTTGCCGCGTTGACTTCGGCGCCACCGGCGCGGGACATCCGCCTTGGCCCTGTCGGGGGTAAATGTATCGAAACTAAAGGCACCGACATTGAAGGTACCGAAACTAAAGACACCGAAACAGAAGATACAGCCAACGGCTGGGGTAGCACGTCATGAAAACGGCAGCGCAATCGAACTTAGCGGACAGGAAAATACCGGACGGGACAGTATCAGAGGAAAAAGTAACAGGGGGAAACGTGCCAAACGGAAACATGCCAGAGGCAAAAGTATCGGAGGGCAGGGTGCCGGATAGCGTGCGCATGGCTGCCAAAGCATTGCAGCGCCAGCACAGCGATCCTCTCTGCGCCTACATATACGATCTAGACAGCCTGAGTCAGCACGTGCAGGCGGTGGTCGAATGCCTGCCGCCGCAATGCGAAATGTTTTACGCCACCAAAGCCAACCCGGCGCTGCCATTGCTTCGAACCCTGGCGCCATGGGTCCATGGGCTGGAAGTGGCCTCGGGTGGCGAGTTGCAGTGGGTGCAGCGCCATTTTCCCGACGTGCCGGTCATCTTTGGCGGGCCCGGCAAGCTGGTTTCAGAGCTTCAGCATGCTGTCGAATCAGAGGTCGAACTGATTCACGTGGAAAGCCTGTTGGAACTGAAACGCCTGAAGGCGATAACGGAGAAAGCCCGTCGTACCCAGAATATTCTACTGCGAATTAACCTGAACCTGCCGGAAATGGCGACCACCCGTTTGACCATGGGGGGCGTTCCAACCCCCTTCGGCATGGACGAAGAGACGCTCCAGCAGGCGCTATCCATGCTGGGCAGCGCAGCGTACCTGAAGCTGAAAGGTTTTCACTTTCATCTTATGTCCCATCAACTGGAGCCGGACCGCCATCTGGCGTTGATGCAGGCGTACTTTCGACGGGTCAGAGACTGGGAGAAGGACTACGGTCTGCAGATCGAGCAGATCAATGTGGGGGGTGGCATCGGCATTAACTACGTCGAGCCCGGCCAACAATTCGACTGGCCGTATTTTTGCGGAAAAATGACCGACTTACTGGAAAAAGAGGCCGCACCCGAGTGGTGTATCCGGTTCGAGTGCGGACGCTTCCTCGCCGCGGCCTGTGGCTATTACGTCACGGAGGTGCTGGATATCAAGCACAGCCAGGGGGAAGCCTTCGCCGTCTGCCGGGGAGGCACCCACCACTTTCGAACGCCTGCCGCCCAATCCCACAACCATCCCTTCGAAGCCATGTCCTTGACCGATCCTGCGGCACAGTCGCAAACCGGTCTTCATCACCAGGCCGTCACCTTGGTCGGCCAACTCTGCACCCCCAAAGATGTGCTGGCCCGCGGCGTTAACGTGCCCGTTCTGGACGTAGGGGACTTGGTGATATTCACCTATGCCGGCGCGTATGCCTGGAACATTTCCCATAAGGATTTTCTGATGCACCCGCCTCCTGTCGAGTACTTCCTGGGCGAAACCATGACCTGAGAAAGAAACCGGTTCCGTATCGCCTGATTGGATTGTAATGAGAACTAATATCATTATAATTTGCGATCATTAAATAGAATGCAAACAATCAAGTAGTGCTAATCATGGAGGTTTCATGCTCTTCTCGACCATCAGGTACCTGTCCCGACCGGTGTCTCTTCGCCCCCTCTCAAGCTCTCTCGTACCTGTTTCAATAGCTGCTCTTATCAGCACACCGGTCATGGCACAGAGTCCGGCTGCCGGTAGCAGCGATACGCAGTTTGTCCTGCCGACCCTTACCGTGACAGGGGACTGGTTAGGGGCGCCCACGGAAGAATCCGAAAAAACCTACACGGGCTCGCGTACCGTGGTCGATAACGAAGAATTGCACGAGCGTGGGGCGCTCAATCTTGAAGACGCCCTGCGGGCAACGCCCGGTGTCCAGGTGCTGGACGAAACCGGGACAGGCATTCTGCCCAATATCGGGGTCCGCGGCCTGAATCCTCTGCGCAGCGAGCGCCTGCAGATCCTGACCGACGGTTACCCTATCGCCATCGGCCCCTATAGCAATGTGGGTGTTTCCCTGTTCCCGGTGACTCTGCCCAGCCTGGAAGCTATAGACGTGGTGCGGGGCGGGGCTGCCGTACACTATGGCCCCAATAACGTCGGTGGGGTGGTTAACTTCGTAACGCGCCCCATTCCGGCTGAAACGTCCCAGACGTTGCGCGAGCGGGTCACCATCGCGGAAGACACCGGCAATATTTTCACCGATACCTACTATCGCGTGGGCGGCCCGGCCACTGACAAACTCGATTTGCAATTCCAGGCCAATATCCAGCGTGGTGATGGGTTCCGGGACCATTCGGATACCGAGGTGGACAATTTCATCGTCGATGCCCGCTACTACCTGAACAGTGAGCATGAGCTCGCTACCCAGTTGCAGTATTACGATGTCGATGCCGAACTGCCTGGCGCTTTAACGCCGCAAGCCTACGAGGAAGACCGCACCCAGAGCCAGCGGCCGCATGATGCCTATGAAGCCGACATGACCCGCGCAACCTTCACCTGGACCTACACGCCGTCGCCGGACGTTGAGTTCCAATGGCGCAACTTCGTCCACGATGCGGATCGGACGTTCTTTTTCGGCCAGAATCTGAGCGGCACCGGTCATTGGGCCGACCCGGGGCTGCCCTCGACGCACCGGGCCGACTCCCCAAGACTTTTCCGGGTCTACAGTACCGAGCCACGCCTGGCGGTCAGCAAGGGGCGGCACGATATCACCGTCGGAGCACGTTACCTGACCGAAGATGTCGACTTCGACGTCAACCGCGTCGAATTTGCCAGCAATACCCGCTCCACCGCGAGGGACTGGCATCTCGACACCCAGGCGCTGGCTCTTTACGTCAGTGACTCCATGCGCTTTCTCAACGATCGGCTGACAGTCACGCCCGGATTGCGCTACGAAGATGTGAACATGGATTTTCGTGACAATCTGAACGACAACAAGGAAAAGAACGATACCGAAGAATGGTTGCCGGGACTGACGGTTGGCTATCAGGCAACGGACCGCCTTTTCCTGTTCGCCAATAGCCAGCGCTCCCTGGTACCCGTGCAAATCGCTCAAACAACACGGGACGGTGACGTGGCCAACGAGACAGCTTGGAACTACGAGTTGGGTGGCCGGATGCAGCTGAACCCCGAGCTACTGACGTCGGTGACCCTGTTCCGTATCGACTACGAAGACCAGATTCAATTCAACCGCACCGATAGCCGCTTCGAGAACTTGGGTGAAACACGGCACCAGGGCATCGAGCTGGATAACCGCTGGCAAGTGAATCCGAACCTGGAGCTGGGGCTGGGCTATACCTATCTCGACACGGAACAGCTCAACGGCGACAACGCCGGCAACGAATTACCCAACGCCCCGGAACACAAAGTCAGTGCCGACGCGGCTTATACCTACCAGGCGTGGATTGCCAGTTTGAACTGGGTGTACGTCAGCACCAGCTACAGCGACGCGGACAATACCGAAGAGGAAACCGCCAACGGCAGCGCTGGCGAACTGCCTGCCTACCACTTGGTCAACACCCGTCTGGGCCGCGATATTGCCGTGGGGAGCGGGCGTAACCTGAACCTGGCTCTGGCGGTGAACAACCTGCTGGACGACGACGCCTATTTCCGCGGTGTGGACGTAAGCCCGGTTGGCCGCCTCCCGCAGCCTGGCCGCAGCTTTATTCTGGAGGCGCAACTCGACTTCTGATCCGGCCTCCCACCGGCGCCGGGGCCACTCTGTGGGCTCCGGCTTGATCAAGATAACGCATTCGCAGGGGCGAAATGGTTGAATCGCCCCTGCGAGCCCATTAGACTACCGCGTCAATTACTAATGATTCCCATTTAATAGGCTATCGGGCGCCACTAACGTGGATAAACCAAGACTCCGCATTAAGACAGGTCCCGCACTCAGACGCGGATTCACCGCATTCCTCACCTGGATGACTATCCTAATTCCTGCCATGACCCAGGCGGAAAATCACCCCGTTAGCCTCACCGATGACCGGGGTAAAACCATTGAGTTGGCGCAGCCGGCTACCAGACCGGCCGCCATATCGACATTTGGTGCCGACGTATCAGTAGCCCTGGGCCGCCAGCCGGTTGCGATTACGACTTTTGGTTTGCAGGGGGTACCCGCCTACCTGGGACCCGAGATGGAGAAGATACCCAGTCTCGGTCCTCGTCATCAGCCTAACCTGGAACAACTATCGCGCATTGCCCCGGATCTGGTGTTTGCCATTCGGCGCTATACCGAAAAGGATGGCCCTCAGATTGAAGCCATCGCCCCCATGGTCGCGATGGATCTCATTACTCTGCAGGACAGTCTTGATGCTGTGGCCCTGGCCGGCGACGCGCTCGGGCGACCGCAGCAGGCGCGCGAAATCAATCAGCGCTTCAAGGCCCGTCTCGACAGCCTTGCAGCCCGGAGTCCCGGCAACCGCACAGTGGCCATTCTCACCAGCGGCGGCGAAACGCCTTTCGTCTACTACGACCACTTTCTCACCGCATCATTGCTGGAGCGGCTGCACTTCGACAACGTGGGCGGGTCACCCCCTAATCCCGAGTCGGGTATTCCCCTGGGTTACCGCATCAGCCTCGAGGCGCTTTTGGCACTGAATCCAGATGTTATTTTGTTGCTACCGAGTAATCGCCAGCGGGGTTTCACCGTCAACCCCGTGTGGCCTTATCTGCAGGCCGTCAAGAACGATCAGGTATTTGAGGTGGGTCAGCACTGGAAAGAGAGCGCCGGACCCATAGCACGGTCTCTGGTGCTCGACGACATAGAGCGCCTGCTTCTCCCGGATGACACGCCGCTCAAGACCTCGTCGCGATGACGCGGGCACCTAGCGGCACCCCTATGGCCTATATCTATGGAGCGGCGACGCTGGCGCTCGGCGCACTGTTTCTGATGGGGCTGATGATTGGCCGGCAGTGGACCGGCCCGGACGTGCTCTGGGGCATCCTGCACGGCGAGGGGAGCGTCATAGAGCGGGTCAGCGTGCTGGAGCTTCGCTTACCTCGCAATCTACTCGCCCTATTGGGTGGGGCCGCTCTTGGCGCGGCTGGCGCCATTATGCAGGGCGTGACCCGCAATCCGCTCGCGTCACCCGGACTGACAGGGGTCATTGCCGCCGCGGCATTTGGGGTCGTGGGCACACAGACCTTTTTCACCCCCGACGCGTTGTGGCTGCCGGCCATTGCTCTGTGTGGCGGGCTTCTGGGCGGGCTGCTGACATTTCTCATCGCCGGCCGCAGCCGGCTCCAGCCTGAGCGAGTGGTGCTGGCCGGCATTGCTATCACCGCATTATGCACGGCCCTCACCACGGGCACCTTGCTGGTGTCCGGCTCCGAAGCCGCAGAGCTTTACTACTGGTTAGCCGGCAGCCTGATGGGGCGGGGCTGGTTGCAACTCGAACTCGTTTCCGGGTGGCTGGTTCTGCCGCTGGTGGGGGCACTGGTTTTGCGCCGTCCTTTCCGGGTGCTGCAACTCGATGACGACCTGGCGCTGTCCATGGGGTTGGCGGTCGGTCGTTGGCGACTGCTGTTTCTGATGCTGGCGTTGATCATGGCGGCTGCGCTGGTGTCGGTAACCGGCCCGGTGATCTTTATCGGTCTGGTCGCACCCCATATTGCACGGCACCTGATTGGCGACCAGTTTCAGCATTGGCTACCGCTCAGCGCGATGCTGGGTGGGTTACTGTTACTGGCCGCGGACATGCTGGCGCGGCAGCTTGCTTTTCCACAGGAGTTGCCCGTGGGTATGCTGACGGCACTGATTGGCGCGCCATGGCTGCTTTATTTACTGAACGCCCGTGAGACTGGCCATGTCCGCTGAAGCCAGAGACGCTCTGAAGCTCCCTCTACTGCGGCGGACAGGCGTCCTGATGTGGCTCGGCTGCGGGCTCATCGTACTGACGCCCTGGCTGGGTCTTCAGTTTGGCGCCACGGACCTGAGCTTGCAGCAAGTCCTGGCCGGCTTGTCGGGGGAGGGCTCAACCCACGTTCAGCGAGTCGTCGTGGACCTGCGGCTACCCCGGGCCCTGATTGGTTTAATCATCGGTGTTCACTTCGCTGTGTCGGGCTGGCTGTTGCAGCTACTGACCCGCAACCCACTGGCGGAAGCCGGTATTTTAGGCATCTCCGGTGGAGCCAGCCTGGTGGCGGTGGCCGCGTTTGTGGTGGGCGACTGGCTGCAGCCGGGCGATAATCCCTACGCCGGCGTTCCCTTTGCCCTTCAGTACCTGCCGTTGCTCGCCATGCTGGGTGGTTTACTCGCGGCACTGGCCGTTTACGGCTTGAGCCTGCGTCATGGCGGCCTCTCGCCAATGAAGCTAACCCTGACAGGTGCGGTATTGGCCGGTATGCTACACGCGCTGACCACCGGCGGTCTGGCATTCTGGGGGCACGCGCACACCGAACTGGTAGCGCAATGGCTGGCCGGCTCCCTGTATGGCACGACCTGGGCGCACCTGGAGGCGTTGCTTCCCTGGACTTTGATAGGGTTGCTCGGGGTCCTGATTTTGTTGCGTCCGCTTAGCGCCATGCAACTGGAAGACGAGCACGCACGCAGCCTCGGGCTGCATCTGAACCGATGGCGGGCCATCGCACTGGTGGTGGCCGCGCTGATGGCCGCAAGCGCCGTGGGCATTGTGGGACCGGTTGGTTTTATCGGGTTACTGGTGCCCCATATCAGCCGACGCTTGGCAGGTTCAGGGCTGGGGGTTCAGTTTTTGCTGTGTACGGCGCTTGGCGCCATGCTGGCTGTCCTGGCCGATACGCTGGGACGGACTGTTTTCGCACCCTATGAGTTACCCGTTGGCGTGGTATCGGCGGCACTGGGCGTTCCCTTTTTTCTTTATCTGTTATCGCGCCAGCCATGACCCGGCAATCGTCAGGAAGTCTGCAATGTTGAGCACCGATCGACTTACCCTCGCATACGGCCATACGGATGTTGTGCGCGAGTTGTCAGTGGCTATCCCGGCAGGTGAAATCACTTGCCTGGTAGGCCCCAACGGCTCCGGGAAAAGCACCCTGTTAAAGGGGCTCGCGGGCTTAATAGCGCCACGCCAAGGACAGGTGCTACTTGAGAGGCAACCCCTGTCCGCATGGAGCCGAAACGAATTGGCGCTGCGGCTGGCCATGTTGCCGCAAAAGCCCATCGTGCCCGAGGGCATTCTGGTGAAGGATCTGGTCGCGCTGGGCCGGTTCCCTCATCGCAAATGGTGGCAGCGAGATACCGGAGCCGATCGTGAAGCGGGTCAGCAGGCCATGCAGATGACCGGTGTGGATGCATATTCCGAACGACCGGTGGCCGCGCTGTCAGGCGGGCAGCAACAGCGGGCCTGGATTGCCATGGCGCTGGCCCAGCAGACGGATATCCTGTTGCTGGACGAGCCCACGACCTATCTGGATTGGGGCTATCAACTGGAAGTGCTGGAACTGCTGGTAGAACTCAATCGCGCCCGCAGCCTCACGGTCGTCATGTCTCTGCACGATTTGAACCAGGCCGCGCAATTTGCTGATCATGTGCTGGTGCTGGACGCTGGGCAGGTAAAAGCCGCCGGTGCGCCGGGGCAAGTGATCACCGAATCTCTTCTTGCTGACATATTCAAGGTCAGAGGCGCCGTCACACTCAATAGCGAAGGCCGCCCGTATTGTATCGGCCACGGCACCACCGCCTGATTCCGAACGAGGCAGATTATTAGCCTGTCTTGCCCCCCTTCGTCGATAGCCCTCCCTCAATACCCCTGCGTCGATACCCCTCCAGCGTCCCGGATATGTTCCTCACGCCGTAGGTCAGCTCAACCATGACGCGAACATGGGCCGATTCCTACCCCTTGGGTGATAGATACACGCTGCCTGCAATGGGATATCTTGGGCGTCTGATTTTCGAAAAGCATTCAAGAGTGATGCGTATGACCATTAATAACAATCAGGACAAGAGCCGCGACCTGGACCTCTTCATCACGGACCTCAACGGCAATCTGCGCGGCAAGCGCCTGCCTGCCAGCGGCCTGAAGAAAGCCATGAAAGAGGGGCTCAAATTGCCACGCTCGGTGGTTGGCTTCGATTTCTGGGGTGCAGACGTATTGGAGAATGGCCTGGTGTTCGAAACCGGCGACAGTGACGGCATCTGTATGCCTGTCGCGGAAAATCCAACGCCGGTGCCCTGGTCCGAAGCACCGCGGGACCAGATGCTGGCCATGATGTTCAATCCCGACGGCACGCCGTTCGAGGCGGACCCCCGTCAGGTCCTCAAACGCATCGTCGACCAGTTTGCCGAGCGCGGATTAACGCCGGTCATGGCGACCGAGCTTGAGTTCTATCTCATGGATGCGGAATCCGAGAGCACACAACGTCCCATACCGCCTGCGCTGGCCGATGGTAAAGGCCGGCGCCTGGCTAACACGGAAGGCTACGCGGTAGAGGAAATGGATGGCTTCGATGCCTTCTTCGCCGATGTTCGCTCCGCTTGCGAGGCACAGGGTATCGGCGCGGACACCATCATTGCCGAAATGGGTCCGGGGCAGTTCGAGGTTAACCTCAATCACGTGGCTGACCCGCTAAATGCCGCTGATCAATCCATCCTGTTCAAGCGCCTGGTTCGTGGCGTTTCCCGTCGCCACGGCTACGCGGCGACGTTTATGGCCAAGCCCTACGCCGAGGAGAGCGGCAATGGCTTCCATGTGCATTTCAGCCTGATCGATAAAGACGGCAACAACGTTTTCGACAACGGTACGGAGGAGGGCAGCGACCTCTTACGCCATGCCATCGCTGGCTTGATGCAACTGATGCCCGAAAGCATGCTCACCTTTGCGCCGCACCTGAATTCCTATCGCCGCTTTATGCCGGGGGCCTACGCGCCGACGTTTGCCAGCTGGGGTTATGAGAACCGCACCGTTGCCTTGCGAGTGCCGGAAAGCCCGAACGTCGCGCGGCGTATCGAACACCGGGTCGCTGGCGCCGATGCCAATCCCTATCTGGTCCTGGCCACCGTGTTGGTCGGCGCGCTGTATGGCATGGAAAATAAACTCCAGCCGTCAGCACCGGTCGAGGGCGATGCTTACGCTGAGGAAAACCCGGAATTCCCGTTGCCCTGCGAATGGCTGGAAGCCACTGACCGATTTGAAGAGAGCGAGATTCTGCGAGCCTATCTGGGCGAGGAATTCGTCCATGTCTACGCCGAAGCCAAGCGCCAGGAGCGCCGCCTGCTAAGCGAGCGGATCTCGGATATCGAGTATGAGGCTTATCTGGGCTTGCTCTGATCCAGGCCGACTCAGAAACCTCAAGCCTGAAATCCTTTCGGTAACGCGCGGCGAGGCCGCGTGTCAGGAGTAGCTGATGAGTTTTAAGATTGGCATTCTCGCCACCGGCATCACCCCGGAGGAACTGATAGAGACCCACGGGTCCTACGCGGACATGTTCATGGCGCTGTTCGGTCGGGCCGGGTACGATTTTGACTACGACGTTTACGATGTCCGCGACGATGTCTTCCCCGATTCCGGGGCTGTCTGTGATGCCTGGATCATCACCGGCTCCAAGTCCAATGTTTACGAGAAGACGCCATGGATGGCACGTCTCAAAGACCTGATCCTGGAAATCTACGATAGGGGCCGCCCCCTCGTCGGCATCTGTTTTGGCCACCAGATTGTGGCCGAAGCCTTTGGCGCGGACGTCAACAAATATCTGCCGGGTTGGGGCGTGGGCCTGCACACCTATCAACTCGAAAAGAACATTCAACTGGAAAAGGACATTCCGGAGCTGGCGTCGCTCGGGGGTCAATTTACCCTGAACGCCGTGCATCAGGATCAGGTGCTGACAAAGCCGAAACAGGCCGAAGTCATTGCCTATTCGTCGTTCTGTCCCTTCGCGGCGCTTCAGTACGATAACCGTATTCTGACCCTGCAGGCGCATCCGGAATTCAATGTGGATTTTGAAACTGAACTCCTCCAGGCACGCCGCGATGATCCGATCCCAGCAGAGGCAACGGACCATGCGTTGGCCGGGCTAGGTGAGGCTTCGGCCCACACCGATTCGCTGCAAGTGGCGCACTGGATGGCCAATTTTCTTTTGCAGAAGGTTGAGCGGTAATGTTCGGTAGGGTCCCATTTATATTCAAGTCCGACTCCATGGGGCCCTTGTGGGCCCTCCGAAGCTGAAGCATCGGCTACATTCAACTCGAGATCGGCTACATTCAACTCGAGTATGTAGCAGAAGCTTTAGAGGGTGTTGCAAAACGTCGCGAGCGAAGGCCAGGCAAGGCGGAAATCCGCGAAAAAGCGCAGTTTACTAGTAGTAAATGAGCATTTTGAGTGGATTTTCAACGCCGCATGGCCGAGCGCAGTAGTTTTGCAACACCCTCTTCAGCTTCTGAGGCACCGCAGGTGCCCGGTCCGATCCCTGGTAATCATTCTAGCTCCATTCCATAAAAAAGCCGGGCAAGGCACAGAACCTGACCCGGCTTTTCCAGTTCAGCACGCCCTAGGCAATCGCATACCCCATGATAATGAATGACACGAACGCCAGCGTCGCTCCGATCAAGGCATAGGGGATCTGCGTCAACGCATGCTGCATCGGCGTACAGCCCGAGCCGGTGGAGGTCAGCACCGTCGAGTCACTGAAGAAACAGGCGTGACTACCGAAGGCCGAGGCCGAGAGCAGGGCGCCGACCGTCAGCGGCATGGACATATCCATCGCCTGAGGGTCGGCAACGATTCTGACGAAATCCTCCAGAAAGTGCACTAACCTATTGGATTTAAATTATTTTTGTATTGTAGCTCATGGGTGAAACCTGCCGATCAAAATCAAGCGTATAATCGCCGAATCGATTGATATGGTCCGTGCGGTATGGGGCCAACCCTTTGAGAATATCGTGATCTATATGATGACCTTGATCCTTGAGAGCTTTAAGAGTCAACGTCATCGACTCCACATTGTGAAGAATGACCAGGTTGGCCACCAAATGGTTATATTTGATCACTTTCCGTTGCTCGTGGCGGATATTCTCGGCGATCACCCCCTCGCCGCCGAAGAATAGCCATTTCACGAACTGGTTGAATTCTTCCGTTTTGTTCGTTTCCGCATGAATGGTTCGCCGCAACTCCACGTTGCCAATGTAATCCAAAAGAAAGGTCGTCCGAACAACCCTCCCCAGTTCCCGGAAAGCAAAGTAGAGTTTGTTCTTGAGGCTTGCGGTACCCAAGCGCCGCAGTATCGTGGAGGGTGCGATCTTGCCAGCCTTGATCGATAGCGCTACCCGGAGCATGTCGGGTACATGGGTTTCAATCAGTTTCCAGTTGACGGTTTCGCTGAACAAGGCATTGATGTGCTCATACTGCTGGCGTTTATCGGGCTTGTAGAACACCAGTTGCTTCAGATTTCGGATTCGGGGCATGAGGTTGATACCCAGCAGATAAGCCAACCCGAAGACGGGCGCACTTTGCGCCTGGGTATCGCCATGCAGGCTGTCAGGCTGGATATCGGAGTCGTTTTTGATCAGCCCATCAAGGATATAAATGGCCTCATAAACGCCGCAAGGAATGAAGTGGCTGAACAGCGCGATGTATTTGTCCGAGACGTGGTAGTAGCCCACCCCGCCATAGCCACCGTACCGTATGTGGTATTCCGATAGCAGGTTCTGTTCGTACAGGTTCCATTTTGTGCCATCGGCGGCGGCCCGCTGGCCGGTTCCCCAGTGTCGCGGCAGCCGGTAGCGGTTGTAGGCATTGATAACCTGTACAATCGCCTGCTCCAGGCGCTCTTCGGTGACGTGCCGCAGGTTGAGCCAGGACACCTGCCGGCGATTAAGGGTCGTGATGGATCGCGCGGTCTGAGTTGGCCCGAGATTGCAGCCATAGCAAAATAAGGTCGAAACAAAGCGGGTACGGGGGTCATCGAGCTTGCCCTCAAATCCGGAAAGTGGCCCAAAGCGTTTGTGGAGGCCCAGCCATTTTTCGGCTTCCACCAGGATGTCGAGAATATTCTTTTCGGGCAAATTCTGGGATAACTGCTTATCAATCTCAGCTAACCCATCCGGAGGCGCTCTACGACGGTGCTTCCGTATCACCAGATCTTCACCATGGAAGACGGCGTATTCATTCTCTGGGAAGCCATGGTCAATGCGGTCGGCCGTTTCGCTCAACCGGGAGTGGGCTTGTGCCACAAAAGCGGCGGGGTCGGATTCGATATCAATCATCGCGCTGTAGTCCGCTATCTGGGCATCATAGACACTCCAATCCACCAGCTGATCGCGGTAGTCACTGTATTGGTCGCTGTTCGCGACCGCGAGATCGCCGGAAATCAGTTCACGCTTCACCTGTGTCAGTACGCCCAGCTCGAAATACTTCCGGTAGACCATGCCGGGCGGTAGCTGGCTTGGCCCCGCCCCCAATACCAAACGGCGCCAACGCTCCGGTAGCCAGGACACGTCGACGGGTTGAGTGCTGAGCACAAGGCATTCCTTACGGCTGTGCCGGTGCTTTTTCAGAGCCGCAATCGCCTCAATCAAGGATTGATCGTGGCTGGTTGCCGCCAGATCCAGTAGTTCAAGGCAATTGAATAACAGGGGGCGTAACGGGCGGTAGGGTTGCAGCATGAACGGGATGAAGTTATTGCCAGCATAGGCCATGTGTTCCTCACACTCGGCCAGTAATTCATCAGGATCACTCTGGATGGCAGCCGCCACTCGGGCACCTCGCTCAGAATCCGTTGGCGCTTCCTGGACGGCGGTCAGTACGTCACGCAGTTGAGCCACCAGCTTGTCCATGCGCTTCATATGATCCAGGTGATATTGGTTCAGGTTGGCTTCTGCCTTGGTCTTGATGTTGCGCATCTTGCGGACAAAGATGTCGACCGCATCGTCCATCGCGCGACGCAATTGGGCATGGACCAGCAGAACCATCAAGGCATAGCGTTTGGTTCTTTGCATGGCCTTGATGTTGGCCGCGCCCAGCGCTCGTGCTTCCAGTATGAAGTGGTGATATTTGGCGGCGGGAATGTGATCAACAGCGGGCAATTGTTGACACCAACCCTGAAGCCATTCCAGGTGCTGAAGATACTTCTTCACTTCCGTATTGGTCGGCTTTTTGGGTTCCTGTTTCAACTTATGCCAACTGGTATGAGGGGAATCATCCGGCACTTGCAGCAACTGGTCAAATTCGTTTTTTTGATGCGCTGTCAAACCCACATTGAGCGTCCGAAAGTAACCGGTATTGACCGTGCTGCGAGCCTGACGCGCGGTCCGTTGCAACGTTGAAAAACCCGGTAACTCAAAACGCTGGCGCACCAGCTCTTCAATCACCACATTGATGATGTCCGCCAGGTCCTGCTTGGTGGTGGCCGCTTCACGCGCTAGTTCCCGTACAATTGCCTTGCCTTCAACGGTGAACGCCTTGATGTTCACCTGTTGACGAACCGTGTCCAACATCCGCTGACGGGCGCCGCCATTACGGTCGTAGACCCTGAGCTGGCTCGCTGCGAGATGTGAAAGGTCGTCGCACGCCAGAATGTGCGTTGTAATGGATTGGGGAACGGCTATGAGGTGGACAAAGTAGCCCAGGCGCTGCACTGTTTTCAGGAGAATGAGCAGGGCGCCACGAGCAGCCGGAGTTCGACCGTGCTTTCGGGCAAAGGATCGTTCCTGGGCAGAGGGTGTATAAATTTCTGCCAGTTCTTGATCCGAGACCTCCGCCTTCAATCGCGGATAGGCGGTTTCATGGAGACTACTCATACGCAGTCCTTTGCTATGGGGTTCCATTGAGAGGCGTTAACTCACAGTACGTTCGCTCTTGAGGGAGGCATTGCTTATAGTAGGCAGCAATTCGTCAAGACCAAAGGAACCGCCCCTTATTTTGTGAACGCCACTGTCCCGATCGTCGCTCGCTACGTGCTAATAGCGCCTCTGTTTGGGGCTGTTGCCCAAAAACTTCCCCGCCGTACTCTGCTGGTCACACTGGACATTCTGAGGGCCTGTGTGGTTGCCATTCTGCCCTTTGTCACTGAGGTTTGGCAGGGATCCCACTCTAGCTAGGGTAGGTACTAACTTTTCGCCCAACCCCTTCATGTAATGACGCAATTAAAGGGCACGAGATATTGCCCTCGTAGGCGCAGCACCGATCAACCATGTCGCTCAGCAAAGCCTCAATTTGCTGTAGCTTTTCGAGCTTCCCACGTACGTCGTGCAACTTACGCTCCGCGAGAGTGCTGGCTTCCAGGCAGTGAGTACCATCATCCAATTGAAGCAAGTCGTGTATCTCATCGAGACTAAAGCCTAACTGCTGCGAGGTTTTCACAAAGCTCAACCTGCCAATATCGCTGGCACCGTAGCGCCGAATCCCCCCGAGAGGACGCTGGGGCTCAGGTATTAACCCACGTCGCTGGTAGTAGCGGATGGTCTCAACTGAGACGTTCGCCGCCTTAGCCAGCCCCCCGATGGTCAATGAGTTCATTTCATCCGACATTTTCCTTGCCTCCGTAGTTGACTACGGCTTTAAGCTTAGCTTATCGAACAAGGCCATAAAAGGTGCAATCACAATGTCAGAGTTGAATTCAGAGTCAAAATCCGGTCGCGGGTCGTTAATCGCAGGCGGGGTTGCAGCGCTGCTCGCATCGGCCTGCTGTCTGGGTCCCCTGGTCCTGATCACACTGGGTGTTTCCGGTGCATGGATCGGCAACCTGGCCGCCCTGGAGCCCTACCGTCCGTGGTTCATTGGTGCTGCGCTGGTGGCCATGGTGTTTGCCTGGCGTCGGATATACCGGCCCGCGCAGGACTGCGAACCGGGCGAAGTCTGCGCGGTACCGCAAGTGCGCACTGCTTATAAAGTCGTGTTCTGGATTGTTGCGCTGCTGATAATGACGGCGTTGGCGTTCCCTTTCGTCTTACCGCTGTTTTACTGAAACCTGATCCAACCTATTAACTTAGAGGCACCACACCATGAAAAAGTCCCTGATCACTGCCGTACTGTTTGCGCTGTTCAGCCTGCCTACCCTGGCGGCACAACAAACGGTGACCTTGTCCGTTCCAGGCATGACCTGTGCGGCCTGCCCGATTACCGTCAAAGCCGCCCTGAAGCGGGTCGACGGCGTAAGTGCTGTGGATGTCCGATATGAGGAACGGGATGCGACGGTGACCTTTGACGATGAGAAAACCTCCGTTGAGGCGCTGACTCAGGCCAACCACCAATGCGGGTTATCCGTCCACCCTGAAATAAACCGGGACGACCAAGGAGTAACCATGAAAGATCCAAGACGCTGTTGAGAGCGAGTGCTATTGGCACTGTCGTGGTCGCGCTGTGCTGCTTCACGCCGATTCTGGTGGTTTTACTCGGATCCGTTGGCCTGGCAGCGCTGACCGGCTACCTGGATTACGTGCTGTTGCCGGCGCTCGCCATTTTATCGGCCTGACCTGCTACGCCGTATGGCGCAAAAAAAATACGACGCCTGCTGCGATAGCCCATCTACCAAGGAGTCACATGAATGAGTAACGACAACCTGCATATTGCTGTGATTGGGAGTGGCGGCGCTGCCATGGCCGCCGCCCTGAAGTCAACGGAACGCGGAGCACGGGTCACGCTGATCGAGCGTGGCACCATCGGTGGCACCTGCGTCAATATCGGCTGTGTGCCCTCGAAAATCATGATCCGGGCCGCAAACGTGGCTCACATGCGCCGCACCAGTCCGTTCGACGAGGGCATTGCGGCAGTCGAGCCGACCATTGACCGCCCCGGTTGCTGGCCCAGCAACAGGCCCGGGTCGATGAGCTTCGTCGCGACAAGTATGAGGGCATTCTCGAAGACAATTCGGCGATTACTGTCGTGCGGGGTGAGGCCCGTTTACCGACGCCAATAAGCTGACAGTGACGGGAACCGACGGCACGGAAAACGAGGTACGGTTTGATCGCGCGTTCATTGGTACCGGTGCGCGGCCTACCATCCCCCCGGTTCCGGGCCTGTCCGATACGCCTTACTGGACGTCCACCACGGCACTGGCCAGCGACACCATTCCGGACCGACTGGTTGTCATCGGGGCGTCCGTCGTTGCAGTGGAACTGGCACAGGCGTTTGCCCGACTGGGCGAGGTGACCATCCTGGCGCGTAGCCGACTGTTTTCCCGCGAGGACCCGGCTGTTGGCGAGGCCATTGAAACCGCGTTCAAAACCGAGGGTATCAAGGTTCTGAATGACACGCAGGCGAGCCAGATCAGTTATACCAACGAGGAATTCGTGCTCGACACGAACGCAGGGGAACTGCGGGCCGATCGGCTGCTGGTGGCCGTGGGACGCACACCGAACACAGACAGGCTGAATCTGGAAGCGGTCGGTGTCGAAACGGATCGCGGGTCCATTGTCGTCAATGAGCAACTCCAGACCCGGGTGCCGGGCATTTACGCTTCCGGCGACTGTACCAATCAGCCCCAGTTTGTCTATGTGGCGGCCGCAGGTGGTAGCCGGGCCGCGATCAATATGACCGACGGCGATGCCCGCCTGGATCTCAGTGCCATGCCGGAGGTGGTCTTTACCGAGCCGCAGATCGCGACTGTCGGTTTGTCCGAGGCCGACGCCGAGGCAAAGAGCTACGTCACCGACAGCCGTACCCTGACCCTCGACAACGTGCCACGGGCCCTGGTCAACTTTGATACCGGAGGCTTCATTAAAATGGTCGCGGAACGGGAAAGCGGACGGCTACTGGGTGTGCAATCCGTCGCGGGTGAGGCCGGCGAACTGATCCAGACTGCGGTGATGGCGCTACGCGCCGGCATGACCGTCAACGAGATTGCCGATGAGCTGTTCCCGTACCTGACGATGGTTGAGGGTCTGAAGCTGTGCGCTCAAACCTTTACCAAGGATGTCAAACAATTATCCTGCTGCGCGGGATAAGGCAAGGCCCCATGAATGATGTGCGTGAAATCGTGAATCGGCTGGGCCTGACCGGAGAAGCGGAGGCCACGCTTCATGTGGCGCTATTGCGTGAGCTGGTCCAGGGTCGTCCGGTCACTCTTGAGCGGCTTGCAGCGTCGCTCAACTGGACGACGGGCCAGGTGGTGCAGGTGCTGGAACAGCTGCCTTGCGGAAACCGTCGAGTATGACGGTCAGGGACGGCTGGTCGGCTCCGGCATCACCCTGCGTGAAACGCCGCATGCGTTTGTGGTAAACGATCAGCCGCTCTACACCTGGTGTGCACTCGACGCCTTGATGTTTCCGGCTGTCATTGGCGAACCCGCACAGGTCCGGTCGCACTGTCCCCGCACCCACAAGCCGGTCACCTTGACGGTCACACCGCAGGAGGTGCTTTCGCTTCAGCCAGAGGACGCGGTTCTCTCGCTGGTGTCCGTGGCCACGGAGGGCGACATTCGCAGTGCCTTCTGTTGCGATGTCCACTTTTTTGCTTCTCGATCTGCCGGGGAGGCGTGGTCCCGGGACAGACCCGACGCGAGCATTGTGACTGTTCAGGAAGGTTCGAACTGGGTCAGGGTATTGCCCGGCAATTGCTCGACAAAGCAGGAAGTGACTGACATGACGATTAATACCCTAATAGCGGAACCGACGTTGAACGCGGACCGGAAACACAGAGCCAAGGCTATGTCATTTCCGAGGCGGCCCGCCGCTGTGGCCTGTCGGTGCCTCAGATTCGCACGTACCTGGATATGCGACTGGTGCAGGCCTGCGGAAGAACCTCGGGGGGCTTTCGCTTGTTTGATGACCGCTGTCTGGAACGGCTGAAGTTCATTGGGGCTTGTCGTGAGGCAGGCCTGGGGCTTCCGGAGATCGCCGAGTTTGTTCATTCGCTCGACAACGGGGATGAGCAGCAGTGCCGCACAGCAAAGCGGCAAATACAGGATACGATTGCCGTTAAGAGGGCGGCGCTGAATCGCTGCACCCAAGTGCTGACAAAGGCAGAGCGTGGAACCGGGAGATCTGAGAGTGGCTGTCCAGGGATTCGGTAACGGTGCCTTGGTGGCTATCAAAGCCGTTATGCCAGCTCTTTTACCAGAGGAGTATCACCCGGCAGGAGTGCGCTACTGGCAAAATGCCAGGAGGCTAAATGCTTGATCTTCCGACCTGGGGAATGGCCGCCGCGTTTGCCGGTGGTCTCGTTTCGTTCTTCTCTCCCTGCACGTTGCCTCTGGTTCCCGGCTATCTGTCGGTTGTTACCGGGAGTGCGCTGACCGAGGCTTCGAATCGCTTAAAGGCGTTCTGGCTGAGCCTGTGTTTTGTGATGGGTTTTAGCCTGATCTTTGTTGCCTTGGGCGCAAGCGCCAGTGTTCTCGGGCAATGGTTGATGGCTTATCGTGAAGAGGCCAACCTGGTAGCTGGCGTACTCATCGTGCTGATGGGTTTATTTATGCTGGGCTGGTGGAGCCTGCCGGTTTTACAGAGGGACTGGCGTATCGGACAGTCCACTTGAAAGGTGGGCGCCCCACTGCCTCATTTATGCTGGGCATAGCGTTTGCCATTGGCTGGACACCCTGCATAGGCCCCATACTCGGGGCCATATTGGCGCTCAGTGCCACAGAGGCCAGTGCTGAAGCGGGCATGCTGTATCTTGCGGTTTATTCGCTGGGTTTGGCTCTCCCCTTCCTCGGAACCCGCTCTGTTCATTGAACACTTTCGCCAACGAGTACGCTGGCTAAGTCGCTGGAGTCGATGGCTGAGAGCGTTTGCAGGCCTGCTGCTCGTTGTCATGGGAGTGTTGGTGCTCACCGGCCAGATGACTCTATTCACGTCGTGGATGTTGTCGATGTTTCCAGTTCTCGGAAAGCTTGGTTGAGTTACCGCAGCCAAACTATAGGAAATGGTTCATGGATTTATTCTCAGATACTGCATATGAACAGGCTTCATGAACGGAAGAAGCAGCCTCGCCAGTTAACGCACTGTTTTTAACTGGTGCGTAGCTCAGCACATTTGATGAACTGAAGACACAGCGCATAAGTTAAACGTCACGCACTGTATCTGTTCGTGTCAGTCTTCGATTACCTCTTGACTCTTTGGCCCAACACCTTCATGCAATGACTGAATTAGAGGACAAGAGATGCGGATGGTTTCGACTGGGACGTTAGCCGCCTTGGCCAGGCTCCCGATGGTAAATGAATTCGCTTCCTTCGACATTTGCCTTGACTCCGTAGTTGACTACGGCTTTAAGGTTAGCCTGTCGAACAAGTCCATAAAAGGTGCTGTTGCAATATGAGCTGTTTCCGTACCCGACGGTGGTTGAGGGTCTGAAGCTGTGTGCTCAAACCTTTACCAGGGATGTCAAAAACTATCCTGCTGCGCGGGATAGGCAAGGCAGCCGGGAATGGCTTGCGTGACAGCATGAAGCGGCTGAATCTGAACGGATAACTGATTGCTACAGCCGTTTTGCCGGTTTTCGAAACGGGCATCATTTATAAAGTCAGAATTGAAAGCAGAGGAGTAGAAACATGGATTTGATCTCGCGAATTGCCGATAAAGCAGGTTCCATCGGCAGCGTTGTGTCCGGAATGGGTTGCGCCGTCTGTTTTCCCGCATTGGCTGGCATCGGGGCGACGTTGGGCCTCGGTTTCCTGGCGTCATGGGAGCGGGTTTTCATAACGACTCTGATCCCGATTTTTGCGTTCATCGCTCTGGTTGCCAATGTCATGACGTGGCGCATCCACCGGCAGCGTGGCCGCGGGATTCTGGGGGTGCTTGGGGCCGCTTCTGGTGTTTGCCGGTGTCCTCCCTTTCCAGCTTAAGTTAGGCCAATACGCGTCCTATGCACAATTTGTTTTTTACTCCGGCCTTGTGTTGATGGTTGTCTCTTCTGTCTGGAACATGATCCGCCCGGTAAAGCGTCAATGCGATGTGCCACACTAAGGAAGCGCTGTTCCGGTGTACTCTAGTGCTGACGAAGGCCGAACCTGGAGCCGGGGTAAGTGATTCAGACCGGCCATAAGTCAACGCCGACATCGGGCAGTGAGAAAAGACACGGCTGTCTACACCTTACTTTCCCTATTGAGATATTGAGGTAACCATGAGCAGCAATACCCATCACTTGCTCGAAGATGCCCAATCCCGAATGGCTGACATTTACGAGTGGCTGGAGGTGGCTGACGATAGTCGCCACCGCCTGGGGCAACCTAAACGCATCCATCAGGCCAGTTTATCGGTGCGCATGGATGATGGCTCGCTGCGTGTCTTTCCAGCCTGGCGCGTGCAGTACGACGATACCCGCGGACCCACCAAGGGTGGCATTCGCTTCCACCCCGATGTCACCGAGGATGAGGTCGCGACACTGAGTTTCTGGATGACGTTGAAGTGTGCTGCGGTCGACCTGCCGTTTGGTGGTGCCAAAGGGGGTATCTGTGTCGATCCGAAGACCCTCTCCCGTATGGAGTTGGAGCGATTGTCCCGTAGCTATATCCGTGCTTTTCACGATGTAATTGGTCCCGAACGCGATATTCCGGCCCCCGACGTCAACACTAACGCCATTGTCATGGGCTGGATGGTGGACGAATACGCCCAGATCGAACGTCGGCACGCGCCCGGCGTCATTACTGGTAAGCCCCTGGGGCTGGGGGGCTCCATTGGTCGTGAGGAAGCCACTGGTGCAGGCGCGTTGCAGGTGTTGGACCTGTGGGTAAAACGGCAGCACCAGGAACCGGGAGATCTGAGAGTGGCTGTCCAGGGATTCGGTAACGCTGGCCAGCATTTTGCGCGCCTGGCGCACCATGCCGGTTACAATATTGTCGCGTTGTCCGACTCCCGGGGCGCCATCTACAGTGAAGAGGGATTGAACCCTGGGCCCATCCTGCGTCACAAGAACCGTACCCGTGAACTCAAGGGCATGGTCTATTGCGACGATTCCGTGTGTGACGCCGCGCAGACGCAGCCCCTTAATGGCGATGAGTTGCTGGAACTGGACGTCGATGTTCTGGTGTTGGCCGCGCTGGAAAACCAGATAACGGACGCCAACGCGGACCGGGTCCGGGCCAGGGCGATCATGGAGATCGCGAATGGCCCCATCAGCACCGGCGGTGACCGCGTCCTGCAGGATCGTAATATCCCCGTGATTCCTGACATCATCGCCAATGCCGGCGGCGTGATAGTCAGCCATCTGGAATGGGTTCAGAACCGGATGGGCGATTACTGGTCAGGCGAAGCCGTGGAAAAGCAACTCAGGCAGCGTCTTGAGCGTGAAGCGAATGCCTGTTTCAACATGGCGGAGGAGAAAGCCATACCCTTGCGCACAGCCGCCTATATCCAGGGTGTCGGGCGGATTGTGGATGCCATGGCGCAACAGGGCACCCAGGGCTATTTCAATGGTCATCACGGGTAAAGTGCAAAACAACCGGGGCGATCATCTCTTGATTGCTGGAGTGCCCACCGCATGCGTGAACTGAACTCGCCCGATGCCATAACCGAACTCGTCGATGCCTTCTATGCGAAAGTCGTGGCTGACGACATATTGGCGCCGATGTTCCAGGGCATGGATCTGCCCCGACACAAACCAAAGATTTACGCCTACTGGCGAAAGATGTTGCTCGGCGAGCATGACGCGTACCGACGTAATATGATCGCCCGGCACCAGGCGCTCCATAGCCGGCACTCCTTACAGCATCAGCACTTTCAAAGATGGTTGGCGCTGTTTCTCGACACCGTGGACGAGCGCTTCAGCGGAACCACCGCCGATCGGGCCAGACGCCTCGCGCGAACGATCACCGCCAACCTGGAAACCCTGCTGAGAACCTGACTATTAGTAGTATTTTTGGGTATCCGGATTTTGGTACCGGGAATATCTGGCTGATTTCTGGTTATCGTTAGAAGGTCCCTACGCTCTGCCTCACGGTATTTCTCGGTTGATGGGTGCTTGGTTTACTCATGGGATGGGTCTGGTGAGCTATCTTCCGGTCGGCGCCATGGTGCAGATCGCCCGGCACCGCCGAGAGGAGGCATCATGGATGCCGTGCGGCTAGTAGGGCGAGGGTTCCGGAATCAATTTGCGCGGCACCCAGCTCAGGTAGGCCACCATGCCGAACAGCTCGACCAGCGACTGGAAGACAATAACCACCACGGCGGCTTGCCAGGCCTCGGGCAGCGCCAAGGCGATGGGCAGCACCACGAAGGAGTTGCGGGTGCCGAAGCTGAAGGTCAGGGTCCTGGCCGTCGGAACGGGCAGCCGAAATAGTCTGCCGAGGGCTTTGCCCAGGAAAGCGGCGAAGATCAAGTAGGCGATGAAGATCAACAGCACCTGCATCAGTACGCCGGTGAGGCCGGTAACGGTCGTCACCTGTGATGCCGCGATAACAAAGACCACCAGTGCCAGCAGTGGCACCGGTAACATCCCCAGGCCATGCACCAATCGTCGGGCATGGCGGCTGCGCTCAGCCAACCGCTCTGTCGCCCAAGCCAATCCCAGGGGAACAAGAATCAATCCCACAAAGGCGCTAAGCAGGTGGCTACTGATTGCGGTCTCGAACCACGCCCCGCCCAGAAAGAACCAAAGATACAGGGGCAAAGCCAACAACTGCACGATCAACAGCACCGGCGCGGCAGAAATGGCCCTGCCCGTATCTCCTTTGCCCAGGTGAGTAAAGGAGATGAACCAGTCGGTACAAGGAACGAGCAACACGAGCAGTACGCCGGCCTGGACGGCCTGCGATACGGGCAGGATGGCCATCAGTCCACCCAGGACGAGAGGAATGATTACGAAGTTACCGAGCAGCAGGGCCGACAGGAAGCGCCCATCCTTCATGCCCTGACCGATCCGCGTTAACGGCACCTGCGTGAAGGTGGCTTAGAGCAGTCCACCAAGCAGTGGCCAGAGAAAGACCTCAAGTGAGGAGGTCATCCCCGGCTGGTCCAGGCCGATGGCGAGGCCAGCCAGGATAGAAAGCAGATAGATCCAGGATTGCTGGCGTTCCATCCAGTCGCGCATGGGTTATAGTCCTTTGTCAGTCTCCCAGAGGTAAGCCGTTGCCCAGCCAGGCCCGCTTAACGCCCTTACAGTGGTAAACCTCGGTATAGCCGAGGCGTTCCAGCCGCACAGCTGCCTTACCGGCCCGCCTGCAATCTTCGCTGGCGCAATACACGACGATGGTCGCCTTCTTGTCAGGAAGCCATCTGGGTGCCTAATTGGATATGTCATCGGAGACAATGTTGACGGCCCCCGGCAGGTGTCCCTTGGCGAAGGTATCGGCCGGCAGGGTATCAACCAGGGTGAAATCTTGGCCACGGGTCTGCCAGTCACGCAGGGTCGCAGTATCAATCGTTGGCATGGTATACGTCCGGGCTCAGGCGTGATACGGCTTGGCAAGGTAGCGGTCCAGCCCCCACAGCAGCAGGCCGAACAGCAGGTGCGGCACGGCGGACGCGACGATCAGCTTGGGACTGATCGCCAGACCCGCGACACCCCAGCCCACCAAGGGGAAGAACACCACCAGGATCACCACCCAGAGCGCAGCGGCCAGGCCCAGCGCAGTCAGCAGGTTTTTGCGTGGGAAAAAACGCACGAACACGACTGACCAGAAAGTGACGTAGGCCGTGTGGAAAAGCAGCCCCACGGGCAGTGGAAGGGTGCGCCCCAGCAGGGTTTCGGCAAAGGCCAGCGACGGCGGCTTCGGAAAAGGCGACACTCCGGCTTTCAACAAGGCCACCGCCACGATAGCGGTGAGAATGGAAACGCCAAGCCCTATGCCAATCGCCCGCGTCCACGTAGTGGAATGTGTCATATTCGCTCTCCTCTTCGGTTGAGAAAGATTAGTCGGCGTCCGGCACATTCACGGCCGAGGGGCAGCGTGGCCCGCAGCTTTCGTCCGATTCGTTACAGCAGGCACCGACCAGATGATCCGTCAATGCCAGCAGTGCATTGAACTCCGCGCGGTAATAGACGAACTGGCCCTCACGGTGTGACGCTACCAAGCCGGCGACAGCCAGCTTCTGCAGGTGGAAGGTCAGCGCATTCGGTGCCGCGCCCAACCGCTCGGCAAGCTTGCCTGCTGCTAGACCGGCAGGCCCCGCAGCTGCCAGTTGGCGAATGGCCGCCAGGCGCACAGGGTGAGCGAGAGCGGCCAGTTTTTTTGCCACGATTTCATTGCTGTCTTGTTTCATGTTTCAATGATAGAAGAGTTGCTTACTTCATGCAATATTGAAATATTTAGCCTCCCCGCTGACTGCTCTGCACCTATATTGTGCGGCAGATGGAAACGAACAATATCGTCGCGGTTGATTCAGGTTTTGGTCCACTTAGCCGTGGTTTTGTCCGGCAGTCGGTCGAGCTTCAGGTCAGCGAACTAAATTTGGCGCTTTTCCGGCCGCGTCTGCATAAGCCACACGGTACCCCCATAGCTGCTCCCTACTGATTCCACAAATAATTATCAGCATAAGAAGGGGGCCGTTTCGTTATTTATGAACGGAAGAGGATTCTTAAGGTCCACGGTAATATGCCGCTGGCTCTGCTTGAAGAAATCATGAGCCCAGACAGAGTGCCCGATTGGTTGCCAACGTAGTTAATGATGGGGCGATGGTCATTGCCCAGTGGTTTCCGGAACCTTCATGACCCCATGGCATAACTATGCAGGATGAGCCAGCGCGGATAAATAAGATGCGTCTATTCGGATCTATCGCCGAGCCAATCGCGGGCATGTTACCTTCCATGGATTGGCGATGGAAAAAGTTGACAGTGCCTTGCCAACCGCGGACCCAAGTCGATCGTTCCCAAGGTGCCGCTGCACCGGGGGCGATGGTCGCTTCAACATTTCGGCTAACTGCATACCGAGACGCCGCTAATCCAAGGAGGCAACGTTATGGCAACAAACTATGATCTCGTTATCGTCGGTACTGGTACCGCCGCCAAAGTGGTGGCTATGCGCGCGCAAGCCAAGGGCTGGCGTATCGCAATCATCGATTCCCGCCCTTATGGTGGCACCTGCGCACTGCGCGGCTGTGATCCGAAAAAGATGATGATCCAGGGTGCAAAGGCATTGGACCACGCTCGTCGGATGCGGGGCAAAGGTGTGAAAGGCGATGTCGACCTCGACTGGGCAGACCTGATCCGTTTCAAGCGAGGGTTCACCGATCCCATACCGCAGAAGAACGAAGACAGCTTCGAAGACAAAGGGATCGATACGTTCCACGGGCAAGCTCGCTTCACCGGCGCCAATAGCCTCGAAGTTGACGGTCAGACGCTGGACGCCCGGCATGTGTTAATCGCTTCCGGAGCCGAGCCGGTAACGCTGGGAATCCCGGGTGAAGAACATTTGATAGACAATGAAGAGTTTCTGGCGCTGGAAAGATTGCCGCCGCGAATTGTCCTGGTGGGCGGGGGGTACATTGCCGCCGAGTTTTCCCATCTGGCTGCCCGTGCAGGTGCGCAGGTCACCATTCTTCAGCGGGGTGAGCGCATGCTCAAGCTGTTCGATCCTGATCTGGTGGATTGGCTGATGGACAGCTTCCATCACCAGGGTATCGATGTGCGAACCCAAAGCAACGTCGAAGCCATTGAGAAAACAGCGACCGGCTATAGCGTACGCATAGCCTCTAATGGCAAGACTGATACCGTTGAAGCGGATCTGGTCGTTCATGCGGCCGGCAGAGTACCGGCGCTCAAGGATCTTAATCTGGAAGCGGCCGGCGTAGAGACCGAGAAAGGCCGGCTATTACTGAATGAGCACCTGCAGAGTACATCGAATCCTGCGGTCTACGCCGCTGGTGATGCCGCTCAGGTAGGGCCGCCTCTCACGCCCGTCTCAAGTCACGACGCTAAGGTCGTGGCCGCCCATCTGGTCTATGGCAAGCCTGCCAAACCGGACTACGTCGGTGTGCCGAGTGTCGCTTTTACGATACCGCCTATTGCCTCGACCGGGCTCAACGAAGCACAGGCCCGTGAGCAGGGGTTACGGTTTCGTGTCTCAAGCCAGCGCACTTCGGATTGGTTCACCGCGCGTCAAGCGGCCGAGCCGGTCTATGGCTTCAAAATCCTGATCGAGGAAGAAAGCGAACACATATTGGGAGCTCACCTCGTCGGCCCCAACGTGGATGAGGTTATCAACTTGTTCGCACTGGCCATCCGTCACGGGCTCACCACGACGGATCTCAAGATGACAATGTTCGCCTATCCAACAGGAGCTTCTGACATAGGGTCAATGCTTTAATGGCAAAAAGTGGAGGGTTGGATGGCATGTGGCGGATTTTTCACGTTTGTCCGTCAACCCTCATTCTCACAAAGCGTGGGCCGAAGTCGATGTTTGCGAGCTCGTTGGCATCCGAGGTTCGTCGGTTCGCAGCTAATCTGGGCTCATCCGGGCGCCCGTTCTCACCCAATGTGTTCCCACTGCTCAGGGTAATTGCGGGCCCCGACAGATTAGCTTTGTGAGCCACTACAGACACCTGTCCATCGTGCTCTGAGTGCTTCCGGGCAGCGTAGTCAGCCGCGACCAGGCTCACCATTAGTCGTTGTCCCGGATCAACCTGGCGACTTTGGTCAGTAAGGTGTTTGCGGCGTTGTCCGTAAATTGCTGTCCTTCCTCGATGTAGCCCCGTACCGTCCCGTCATGCTTCCAGCCGCCCTGGCGCTTGATCTGCGCAAAGTCTACCTTCTCCCGCGCGGCGGCGGTGGACAGACCGCGCCGGAAGCTGTGACTGCTCAGGGTCGGCACGAAGTCCAGACCGCAGGTTTCCCCGAGCGCCTTCAGGATGCGATTCACCGACCCGCCTGAAAGGGCTTGGGGTTGCAACCGACCCCAGCGGTTGACGGCGCGGAAGACGGGGCCTTCGTGAATACCGGCATGCTGTAGCCAGTTTTCGAGGGCGCTGACCGGGCAGACCAACTCGTTGCCCCGAGGCAGGGCCCGCTTCAGGCCTTCACCGTGAGGGTCTGTTTTGGAGCGCGGCAGGGTCACCACCAGCCCTTCCGGCTCCCACGACAAGTGCTTCACCTCAATCGTTACCAATTCACTGCGGCGAAACGCCCCAAAAAACCCACCTGCAGCAAGGCCCAGTCGCGATGCTTCTTGAGCGAGTCAGGCTGTTGCTGGAGTGTTTGCAGGAAGGCCGCCATGTGTTCGAGTCGCAGCGCCCGGGCTTGCCGTTTCGGTCGACCATGGGCGCGACGAATCCCCTCCAACGTTTTGCGCACGCCGGGGTCTCGAGCGGGATCACGCAATCCCTGAGTCTGGTGCCAGCGCCCCAGGGCCGTCAGGTAAACATCCAGCGTGCGAGGATTCAGCGCGGCTGCCTGGTCGGACAGGTAGGCCGCCAGGGTCGACGGCTGTGTCGGGAGACGTCCGCCCCAGCGCTCAAAGCTGCGAATGGCCGCACGGTAGGTCCGGCGCGTGTTGTCGGTGGTGGCCATGTGGATGTACCGGTTAGCCGAACCGGCTAACACGGTCTTTTCCGCGTTACGTAATGTGGACCTGACAGTGGGTTTTGGATCCATGATCGCTCCAATTCGAGGCGTGCTTTCAAGAGCCGCTCGTGTACCGGCGTTACAGGGGCAGGATAGAACAGACCACGCTCTAACGCACGTTAGTGCGCTTTAACGTGCCATATGTATCTTAAATTAACTTTGTTAATTATCTCATAAATAACGTAATATTACATATCACGTTATATGATAAAAATGAGGCATGTCATGTCCCGCGCCGGAATTACTTACCAGGATGTCGCCAACGCTGCGCAACGCGTCCGCCAACGCGGTGACGAGCCCACTGTCGACCGGGTGCGATCAGAACTCGGTACCGGCAGTCGCAGCACTCTCGGGCCAATGCTGAAACGTTGGAAAACAGGCAGCGAAGCCGCAGCGGATCTGAACGGACTCCCGGCTGACTTGGTGGCAGCCGTGAAAGCCCTGCATGAGCGAGCTCAATACGCGGCCGATGAACGTATTGCGCAGGAGCGCGAAGCGCACCAGGCGCTGGAACAGCAATGGCGCACCGAGCTGGAAGAGGGGCGGCAGCGGTGCGAGTCACTGGAAGAGCAACGCTGCGGGCTGGAGAAGGCCAATGAAGCGCTTCGCAAAGAAAACGATGCCCAGGCCCACGCTCTGCAACAGGAACAGCACCGCGCGGCCTCACTCACGTCCAAACTGGAGGCAAGTCAGGAGAAACTCAGTGAGATCACTGCAACCGTCCAAGAAATGAAGCAGGAAAACCGCGATATCCGCAGCCATTTCGAGCACTACCAGCAGGAGATTGCCGAGGATCGCCGTCATGAACGGGACCAGTTCCACAGGACTCAGTCAGGGCTGGAGGGTCAGGTGGATCAGCTGACGCAGCAGCTCCGTTCCAGCGAACAGGACCGCGACACGCTAAGACAACATCGCGACCAAATAAACCAGCGCTATGAGGCCAGTCAGGATCACGCTGAAAACTTGAAAGAAAAGTTGCACGCGAGCCAGGCCGTCATAACACAATGGGCAACGCGAACAGAAACGCTGGAAGCGACAGTCGACCGCCTCCAGCTGGAGCGAGATAGCGACGCCGAACACCGGGAGAAGCTTAGTGCGACCCTAACGGATTCTGAAAAACATCTCGCGGCCTGCCAGCAGCGGATCTCCGACCTCAGAGAGCGCGTGGCGGCGGTTGACGACCGAAACCAGTTCCTCAACGATCAGAATCGCGAATTACTGCAGGAGAAAGCTGTCCTCCAGGGTCAATTGAAACAACTTCAAACAAGCCTGGCCAAATAGCCGGTGATTGACGACCCGATCAGCCCTGAGAGTTGCAAGCAATGCCACTCGCGCAAGGAGAAGTTAGATGTCTACCGTGATCTTTGGCAGGCTGCGAGCTGCGGCAAAACGCATTCAGCATGATGCGCTGACGGTTTATTTTGTGGCGCGAGACCCGAATACCCCCATAGTCGTTCGGCTGCTTGCGCTCGCAATCGCAGCGTACGCCATGAGTCCAATTGATCTCATTCCAGACTTCATACCGATCCTAGGCTATCTTGACGACATTATCTTGGTCCCGTTGGGCATCGTCCTTGTCATCAAGCTGACGCCATCGAATGTGATAGAAGCGAGTCGCTCGAAAGCAGCTAAAGTGGCAATCACGCCGATCAGCCACGTTGCGGCCGCAGTCGTTATTGGCACATGGCTTTTATGTGCCACGGCTTTTGGCTACTGGGTGTGGGAATACAGCAGGTAACGCATCGTCTGCACGTGATGAAATAGTTAATTTAGGGTTTGTAAAACAGATGGTTAATGCGCTTTTTGGAGGATTTCGTCAGAATCGTTGCCGACTCTCCGCCTGGGCCATCGGGATAACGATAGGCAACGACACCACGAACACGCCCCAGCTGGAACCGGTCGAAAACACCACGGCCGCCATGGTGGCGAAAACCAGCGCGGGCAAAAGCTCCGGCGAAAGGTAAGGGCTGATGGTATCGATGATGTACGTGGTCATACCCAGTTCATCGTTGATGGCCTTAACCATGAAGCCGGCGCAGACCACCGCAATCGGGTGCAGCATCACCTTGAAGCCATCGAGCATGGAATCGGTCAGCTCGCCGAAGCTCATCAGCCGCTGCGCGAAATAGAGAACCATGGTGAAAATCGACGCTACCAGGGCACCCAGCAGCAGATCGATCTCATAGTAAATACTGGCGATGATCAGCACGGCCATCGGTAGCAGGAAGTTCATCAGCCCGACTGTCGTGGAGGTGCGGCGAACATTACTGGTATCGAAGCCGACGTCTTCGACCCCGTCTGGAACCGGCTGACCGTTGCGCGCGCGCTCCTCAGCCTTTTTCATCGGGCCGAAGTCCTTCAGCAGCCCCACCGCAACCAGGAATACCACCAGTATCGCGGCCCAGCCATAGGCCATATATGGGATCGACTCGATATACAGCGACATCCCCTGACCATCGGGCACGGCGCCGTTCTCCTCAAGCAGGGCGCCGAAGTAAACCGCCCAGGTGGAAATCGGCACCAGGATACACACCGGCGCCGCAGTGGAATCCACCAGGAATGCCAGTTTCTCCCGGGAGATCTTGAAACGGTCAGTCAGATTCTTCATCGAGGCCGACACGGCCAGTGAATTCAGATAATCGTCGATGAACACCGCAAGCCCGAGGAAAGAGGTGGTCAGCATGGTGCCGCGCTTGGTCTTGATGCGATTCGCCAGCATCTGGCCGAAACTCAGCACACTGCCGCCGCGCTCGAGCATGTTGATCAGCCCGCCCATCATGCCGCAGACCAGCACGATCCAGGCGATGGTCTCGTTCTGGACCACGTTCATGGAGAGTTCGCCAAGGCTGCTGAAAAGGTTGGTCGGATCGATCAGGAGGGAACCGGCGATGATACCGGCAAAAATGGATTCGAGGGGGCGTTTGGTTTTTATAGCGATAACGACGATCAGGAGGGACGGCAGCAGACTCAGTACGCCGTAGGGCTCTTCCTCCCCCTGCCAGGTCGACATATAGGCGAAGCACGCCAGCACAGCACCGTAGCCCAGGATCGAAAACAACGTGCCCCGGCCGGGGTCATCTTTCAGGCCACGGCCCATGGGCGTGGCGCTGCTCTCTGTGTGCAACGTGTCATCAGTCATCTTGTTACCCGTCTCTTGAATTTTTATTGAACCGCAGTGAGAGCCGTCACCGCGGCATGCGGGGCATTGTGATTTCGCCGGGTCGCTATTAAACGACGCTATTCTTGTTTTCAGCGGAAGAAATCAAATGCCGAGTTGGTCGCGCAGGTTGTAGTACCAGGCCCCCATGGCGGTGAGCGGAATGCGGAACATCCGGCCGCCGGGGAACGGGTACTGGGGCAGGTTCGAAAAGATATCGAAGCGCTCTGCCTGGCCCTGGATAGCGTCGCTGATCACCTTGCCCGCCAAGTGGGTGCAGGTGATGCCGTGGCCGCTATAACCTTGCGCGTAATAGACGTTGCCGCCGATACGGCCAAACTGGGGCAGGCGCATCAGCGTCAACAGGAAGTTGCCGGTCCAGGCGTAATCCACCTTTACGCCTTTCAGCTCCGGAAAGGTCTTGAGCAACTTGGGCACGATCAGGGCTTCCACCTTTTCCGGCTCCCGGGCGCCGTAGGTCACGCCGCCGCCGTAGATCAGCCGGCCATCGCCGGACAGGCGGAAATAGTCGAGGAGGTAATTGCAGTCCTCGACGCAATTGTCCCTGGGCAGCAGCCGGCGCTGGACCTCCTCCGGAAGTGGCTCGGTGGTGATGATCTGGGTGCCGCAGGGCATCGCCTTGGACTCGAGCTTCGGCAGCAGGCCATTGAGGTAGGCATTGCCGGCGACAAGTACGTAATCGGCCTCCACGCAGCCGTCCCCGGTGTGAACCACCGCCTTGTCGCCTTCCCGGATGCGTAGCGCCGGCGAGTTCTCGTAGATGACGCCACCCAGGGATTCAACCGCCGCCGCTTCGCCCAATACCAGATTCAGCGGATGGAAATGGCCGCCGCTGTGGTCGAGCAGGCCGCCGGTGTAGCGCTCGGAGCCGACGTATTGCTGGATGGCCTGTTTGTCGAGTAGCTCCAGCTGCTGATGGCCGTGGGCTTCCCAGAGGTTTTTCTTGGCCACCAGCTCATCGAACTGTTTGCCGTTGCAGGCCGCGAATAGGCCGCCATCCTTCAGATCGCACTGGATACCGTATTGCTGGACAAAGCGACGGATAATACGGCCGCCCTCAAAGGCCATCTGGCCCATCTCGGCGCCCACTTTCTCGCCGTAGTGCCGTTCGATGAAGTCAATATCGCGGCTATAGCTGTTGACGATCTGCCCGCCGTTACGGCCGGATGCGCCGAAGCCGATACGGCTGCCCTCGAGCACAACCACCTTGTAGCCCTTCTCGGCCATATGAAGGGCCGTGGACATGCCGGTAAACCCGGCGCCGACGATGCAGATATCCGCCGTCACATGCCCCTTCAGGGTCGGGCGAATGGTCTTGTCGTTCGCCGATGCCGCGTAATAGGAATTGGTGTGGGACGTTGTTAGCACGGTGTTGCTCCCGAAACATCGTTATATCTTGACCGGCTTATCGTTCGTTACCGGTTCAGTGTTGGCTTGGCTATAACGTTACGGAGAAGTGACAATCCCGTGATATACCCCTCGGGGTATATTTTTTGGAGCGAGGCTCAATAGCGTGGGACGGCTACGAGTACACGGCTGAACCCGGGGGCGCGCGATCGAATAATGAGTTAAGGGCAGTGGCAGGAAGGGGAGCGCCAAAGAGTAAAGACGCCGGCGCCAAAGCGCCGGACTATCGGTATCAGCTTAGAGCGGCAAAGGCCTCATCAAGACGGTCCATGCCCTCGGCGATGAGTTCGTCGCTGATGGTCAGGGCCGGCAGGAAGCGGACGACATTACCGCGAATGCCGCAGGACAGCAGAATGAGTCCGTGGTGGCGGGCCTCGTCGATCAGCGCTTTGGTCAGCTCCGCATCGGGTTTGTTGGCATCGCCGTCCACCACCAACTCCATGGCAATCATGGCGCCCAGGTTACGGACCTCGCCAATGCGTTGCGGGAACCGGGTCTGTAGCCGCTTCAGGCGACTGACCATGTGTTCGCCGACCTGTTGGGCGCGCTCGCACAGGTTCTCTGCTTCAATGACATCCAGCACGGCCAGTGCCGCAGCGCAACCGAGGGGCGAGCCGCCATAGGTGCCGCCCAAAGCGCCGGGACCCGGATGATCCATAATATGTGCCTTGCCCACCACCGCAGAAATCGGAAAGCCCCCGGCGATCCCCTTGGCCATGGTCATCAGGTCCGGTTCGATGCCGGAATATTCGGTGGCGAACAGTCGGCCGGTGCGGGCGAACCCGGTCTGGATTTCATCGGCGATCAGCAGGATGCCATGCTGATCACACAAGCGCCGCAGCGCCTGTACAAAGGCCGGCGGCGCGGCATAGAAACCGCCTTCACCTTGGACCGGCTCGATGATGATGGCCGCCACACGACCCGGCTCGATATCGCAGGTAAACAGGTCGTCCAGTGCCGCCAGCGAGTCGGCCTCCGACACCCCATGGTAGGCGTTCGGGTAGGGCGCATGGTAGATCTCTCCTGGGAACGGACCGAAGCCGGCCTTGTAGGGTTTGATCTTGCCGGTCAGGCCCATGGTCAGGTTAGTGCGACCGTGGAAGCCCCCCTTGAATGCAATCACGCCGGAGCGTCCGGTAAAGGAGCGTGCAATCTTGACACAGTTCTCCACCGCTTCGGCACCGGTGGTGACGAACAGGCTCTTCTTGGGCGTGTCGCCCGGCGCGGCCAGGTTCAGCTTTTCGGCCAATGCCACGGCGGATTCGTAGGGTGTGACCATCAGGCAGGTATGGCTGAAACGTTCTATTTGATCCTGCACGGCAGCCTGGACGACAGGATGATTATGGCCGGTGTTGTTCACTGCGATTCCGGCGCCGAAATCGATATAGCGCGCACCTTCGATATCCCAGATTTCAGCGTTGCGTGCCTTATCCACATAGATCGGGTGAAGCGCCCCCTGGCCTTGAGCCATGGCTTGGGCACGGCGGTCGTGAAGGGATTGATTGGACATAGCGGGTTCTCCTTTGATCGTCGGGGCTCAGTGAATGCCGCCCATACAGAGGTATTTGATTTCGACAAAGTCATCGATGCCGTAGCGTGAGCCTTCACGGCCGAGGCCGGATTCCTTGATGCCACCGAACGGCGCCACCTCGGTAGAGATCAACCCTTCGTTGATGCCGACCATGCCGTACTCCAGAGCTTCCGCCACGCGCCAGACCCGGCCGATGTCGCGGCTGTAGAAGTAAGCGGCCAGACCAAACGGGGTGTCGTTCGCCAGGGCCACTGCTTCAGCTTCGTCAGTAAAGCGAAAGACGGTGGCTACGGGCCCGAAGATTTCCTCTTGGGCGATGCGCATGGCGGGTGTTACGCCGGTCACCACGGTCGGCGGATAGAAGTGGGGATTGTCCGGCATACCGACATTTTGGTGGCAAATCTGCGCGCCGCTGGTTAGGGCGTCGTCGACCAGGTCACGCACCTTGTTTACCGCCTTATCATTGATCAGCGGGCCGATGCTCACGCCTTCACCGAAACCGTCGCCCGCTTTCAGTTCGCGGACTGCCGCATTGAGCTTGTCCACAAAGACATCGTGAATGCTGTCCTGAACCAGAACACGGTTGGTGCACACACAGGTTTGTCCGGCGTTACGGAATTTGGAGGCCATCAGACCGGCAACGGCTGCATCCACATCCGCGTCGTCGAACACGATGAAGGGCGCGTTACCGCCCAGTTCGAGGGAGACTTTCTTCACCGTGTCTGCACATTGGCGCATCAATAGCTTGCCCACGGGTGTCGAACCGGTGAACGACAGCTTGCGCACGCGACTATCCGCGCAAAGTACACGCCCAACCTCCGGCGCTTGCAGCGTGGGAACGACATTGATCACGCCGGCAGGAATACCTGCCCGATGGGCCAGCTCTGCCAGAGCGAGAGCGCTCAGGGGAGTGTCTTCGCCAGGCTTGATCACTACGGTACAACCGGCTGCCAGCGCCGGCGCCACCTTGCGGGTAATCATGGCAATGGGAAAGTTCCAGGGCGTGATGGCTGCGACAACGCCAACAGGCTGCCTGATCGTCACCAAACGCTTGTCGGTGCCGTGGGCGGGGATCACGTCGCCGTAACTGCGCTTCGCTTCCTCCGCAAACCATTCGACGAAGGACGCGCCATAGGCAACTTCGCCCCGCGCTTCGGCCAACGGCTTGCCCTGTTCGGTGGTCATGATTCGGGCGAGGTCGTCCTGATTTGCCAAAATCAGGTCAAACCACTGGCGTAGGTACGCAGCACGCTGCTTGGCAGTTAGCGCCTGCCAGGGCTTGAGCGCGGTCTCGGCGGCGTCGATGGCAGCGAGTGTGTCGTCGGCATCCAAGTCCGGGACTGCAGCGACTTTACCGCCGGTACTGGGATTGAAGACCGGAAAGGTATGGCCTTTGGCGGCGGCCACCCATTGTCCGTTTATGTAAGCCTGTTCCCGGAACAGACCGGGGTGATCCAGTTTCAGCGTCATAGCATCGTCCACCAGAGGGGTAAGGGGTATTTGCTCAGGGACGATGGTAATGGGGCTCTAATGTATGATAAATGAGGATGTTTACACCTTTACGTTGAGAGCGATAAAACAATGAAGAAAGACCTGAAGGTCACGCTTGGTCAGGTTGGCGATTACGAGATTCGGCTGCTCAAAGTGTTTGAAGCGGTGGTGGAATGTGGCGGGTTCTCGGCGGCGGAGAGCGAACTGAGCATTGGCCGGTCCACCATCAGCAACCATATTGCCAACCTGGAGGACCGGCTGGACCTGAAGCTGTGCTGGCGAGGGCGGGGCGGTTTCTCGCTGACGGGTGAGGGCGTCGAAGTCTACGAGTTGATGAAGGCGCTATTCTCGGCGCTGGAAAGCTTCCGCTCCGGGGTCAACGCACTGCACGTGTCGCTGACCGGGGAACTGCGCGTAATTGCCAGCGACGCCATTTGTATGGATCCTCAGTCGCGCCTGCCAGAAGCGATCGCCCAGTTCACCCGGGCGGCACCGGACGTCAACGTGCTGCTCGATGTAAAAGCTCTCAACGATATTGAGCGCATGATTTTGAACGGCGAAGCGGACATCGGCTTGATTCCCTACCATCGCCAGCTGTCGGGCCTCAAGTACAGCACGTTATATGTGGACCCGTGTCACCTCTACTGCAGCCGCTCACATCCCCTGTTTGGGGCGAAACAGTCCGCCGAGCTACGTGATCAGGTGCTACGCAGCAAGGTTGTTCACGCTGGTATCCACACCAGCCCGGACGTGGGCGCGCAACTGGCTGACATGAACAAAGCTGCCATCTCTTACTTTTACGAAGCGCGGCTGGCGATGATCCTCTCGGGCGCCTATATCGGTTTTATGCCGGAAAGCTACGTGGAACGTCAAGTCGAAGCGGGGGATTTGCGGGCTCTGATCCCGGACACCAAGCATTACGCCCTTGAGGTCACGGCCATCACCAGAGCCCATGGCCGGGCGAACCGGGCGAGGGATCTATTTATGGCTTTGCTGGCCGGCAATTAAACTCGAGTTCTGCTTCGTAGCGACACCCGTTCATACCGGTCGCCTTTCCGAGCCGTTCCAGCGAATTTCTGCAACGGCTCCTGGATTCCCACTTCGTAGCGACAGCCGCCACTGTCGCCGGGGAGTCGGACATCGCGCAGCCACCCTTGAGCCAGTTGCTGTTTGCCGGGATAAAGCCCACTTACATCTCCGGCGTGAATTTGCCGTAAATGCGTGGTGTACAAAAAAGTCCTGATGGCCGTACCGCAACTTTCCGTGAGTTCGAAACCGTGGGCTGAGGCTGAGAGTCGGTAGGTAACAGTTTGCTACATGCATACACAATTAACCACAGAATCATGTAAGACAGGCTGCAGGATTGGGTGGTAATTATAGGTGATTTTACGGCGTTGCCGTCCCTAGACCCAAGGAGATTCCTTATGACGTTTTCCAAGACGCTGCTGAGCGTCGCAGTGCTCGGCACACTCCTCTCTGCCTGTGGCGGTGGTGGTGGCAGCGATGGAAGCACTGACAGCAGCACTGACAGTAGCTCGACGACCACAAACAAGACCACCATGGGGCGCATCAGCGGCTTCGGCTCAGTTATCGTCAACGGCGTGCACTACGACGTTGAGGGGGCTAGCGTAACTTCTGACGGCGTCAGTATCACGGAAGCCGACCTCAAAGTCGGCATGATCGTCCGCGTTAAAGGCCAGTCCAACGGCGATGGCACCGGAACGGCGGTCAGTCTCAGTTTCGATGATGATCTCGAAGGGCCAGTCAGCAGCGTTGATCCGACTAACAAGCAGTTTGTGGTGCTTGGGCAAACAGTCATTGTCAGTGCTGATACGGTTTTCGATGGCATTACCTTTGATACCCTAATCGCCGACACAGTGGTCGAGGTGAGCGGTTTCTTCGACAGCACTGGCAACATCCGTGCAAGCCTTGTCGAGAAGAGCGACAGTACTGATTTCGAAACCAAAGGCCGCATTTCTGGTCTTGATACTGCCGCAGAAACTTTCCTCCTGGGCGGATTGACGGTGAGCTACACCGGCGCAGTGCTTGACGATATTGCTGCGCTCGCTGAGGGGCTCTTCGTGGAGGTCAAGACCAGTCAGCCTTTGCAAAACGGTGTTCTTATCGCTGAGAAGATCGAAGCTGAAGAGGAAGGTGTGGATGTCGAAGAAGGCGAAGAGCTTGAGATCTCAGGCATCATCACCGACTTTAGCTCCGATGGCTTCGCGGTCAACGGCCAAGCAGTGCGGGTCGATGCTGGCACCGAATTTGATGGCGGTTCGGCCATCGGCCTTGCCAATGACGTACGCATCGAGGTAGAAGGCCAGGTCGACGCCAGCGGCGTTCTGGTCGCTGAAGAGGTTTCGTTCGAGCAAGAGAGTCAGATCGAAGTGGAGGCCTCACTGGATGCAGTCAGTGCCAATAGCATCAGCCTGCTCGGCCGCGAGTTCAAGGTCAATGACCGAACTTTCTTTAAAGACGAAAGCTCGTTTAATGACAAATTCCTGAACCTGGAAAAGCTGCTCTCTGGCCAGTGGGTCGAGGTAGATGCCTACCAGGCTACTGATGGCTCTTTGGTCGCTACATCGATTGAGCGCCGTGACATCGAAGAAGAATCAACTGCAAGTCTCCAAGGCCCGGTCGAGGAAAGCGCCGAGCCAAACTTTAAGATCATCGGCATTACTGTAACCACTGATACCAATACTAGCTTCGAGGGCCCTTTCCCACAACAGGGAGAACTAGTAGAAGCCGAAGGTAAACTAACGGCAGATGGCGTACTCCAGGCTGACTCAGTCGAACAGGAGGATTAACCAAAACCACGCTGAGGGCTGCTTAAGCAGCCCTCGCAAATAATAGATAGGTTGGAGTAGATCCTCTCCAGTACGCTGATGAGGATTGGTCGTCGTAGTAAACTCCGTTATCTGACACAGCTCAAGACGCTTGTCTGCCTTTTGAAGGCTGACATTCGGGGTAGTATTCAAAAGGCAGCCGAGCTCCGCGATCCACTATTCTAGTACGTTCTCGATCACCGACTTGTGGTTACAGCCCGAGATGACGCCATCGGTGCCCAGTCGTTGCCAAGGCTGCCAGTTGTTCTTCGGCTAGATGGAAACGCTTTCAGCGACAGGTTTCGCCCCAGTGGAACTTGCCCAGTTAGATCGGCGGGCGTAAAGCCAGTCTTATGCCCCCCCATACACCTTCCGCCAATATGGTCTCATCGCTCAGAATAATTGTGGGCCTGTGAGTCGCCATCAGTTTCCTAGATACCTTTCAGTTAGATAAACTGACTGCAAGAGAGGTGTTCAGATGAGCGCGAAGCGCTATCCCGAAGAATTCAAGATTGAAGCCGTCAAGCAGGTGTTAGACCGTGGTCACTCGGTTGCCGACGTGGCTAAACGGCTCGATATCACAACCCACAACCTGTACGCCTGGATCAAGAAATTTGGTCCAGATTCTCGTGAGCATCGCGAGCTGTCGGATGCTCAAGCGGAGATTTGAAGGCTCCAGAAGGAGCTGAAGCGGGCAGCGGAAGAGCGGGATATCTTAGAAAAAGCCGCGGCGTATCCACGCCGTTCCAATCAATTTATGTAATGGCCCCGGATTCTCCCTTCGCCGCGACAGCCGCCACTGTCTGGGTTTCTGTCTGCAACGGCTGGGGCTTTTTGGCTGGGATGAAGCTCATCGCCCGTTCGGCCAGAGCGGTTATCGTCAGGCTGGGATTGACGCCCAGGTTGGCCGACAGCATCGAGCCGTCGATGACATACAGGTTCTGGTAATTGAACACCCGATTCTGGCCGTCGATGACGCCGGTCGCCGGAGTGTCGGACATCGCGCAGCCGCCCATACAGTGAGCGGTCATCGGTACGTTAAAGGCAATCTCCGAGAAGGAACTCAAGCCGACACCGCCCGTCGCCCGGGCGGCCTTTTCGGTAAACGCATTCGCTTCGGGAATAAAGCTCGGAATGGGATTGCCGTGGCTGGTCAGCGTCTTGGAAAACGGCCAGTACCAGGGTCGCGTCCAGCGCATGTCGATATGTCCTTCAATGGTCTGCATCACCAGGAAGATCACCGTTTCACGGGAGAATCGCCAGGGCAGCAGACTGCGAAACCCGGCGACCGGGCGCTTAACCAGCAGCTTGGCCACTGCGGCCAGCCAATGCAGCATCCTCACTGGTCCGGGACGGCCGCCCGTTAACACTGTGAGCAGGCTGCTCAATAAGTTGGAGCCATCCGGATACCGCACCGCCTCGATATGGGTGTGCGGGTCGATGTGGATGCCCGAGCCGATTGCGATGCCCTTGGACAGATCCTCTTTACAGCCGGGATAGCGCACGCCGAGGATGGATTCGGAGTTGGTGCGCACCCGCTTTCCCAGGTCGTCGGAAATATTGGGCAGGGAGCCGTTGTCGCGCAGGTGGAACAGCAGGCTCTGGGTTCCCAGCGAAGAAGCAGAGAACACCACGCTGCGGGCCGTAATACGATCCCGGGATTTCTTGCCTCTGGCAAAGGTTGGCACCGTAGTAATTTCGTAGCCATCCGCGCCGTCGGTCTGCCCGAGGGGTTTGACGTCCACGACTTGGGTTTCCGCGCGCACCTCGGCGCCCCGGCGTTCGGCCAGGTAGAGGTAATTCTGGTCGAGGGTATTTTTAGCGCCGTAGCGACAGCCCACCATGCAACCGCCGCAGCCTATACAGGATTTTCGCGCCGGGCCTTCGCCACCGAAGAAAGGGTCTGGGTACCCAGTGCCTGGCGCGTCATCGTCGTCGCCGAAAAACACACCGACATCGGTGTAGTAGAAGCTATCTTCAACACCGGCGACACGGGCCATCTCCCGGAGCTTCTCGTCGGCGGGGCCGGGTCTCCGATTCTCGGTCACCCCGAGCATGCGTTTGGCCTTGGCATAGTGCTCGGGCATGGTGTGTTCCCAGTCCTCCAGTCCGGACCAATTGCCCTCGCGCCAGACCGAATCCGGCGGTACCAATAAGGTTTGGGCATAGGTGATCGAACCGCCACCCACGGCATTGCCGTGTAGAATCATCACATGCCGGAACAGCCGCAGACTCAGGAATCCACGCAACCCGAGGGCGGGGCGCCAAAGGTAATCCCAGAATTTCCAATTCTTTCGGGGCAGGTTCTCCGGTGTCCAGCGCCGGCCCTGTTCGATCACCAATACCCGGTAGCCTTTCTCGCTTAACCGGTATGCGCTGACGCTGCCGCCAAAGCCGGAACCGATAATGACGAAATCGTAGTCGTACTGTTCCATGATTTCTCACCGTTTTTGTTTTTGTTTGGATACTGCTTTTCTATGGGTGCTGCTTCCGTATAGGTATTAGGCGCGGGATGTCGTAGCCGAGCACGTCCAATCATGCGCGGAAAAGAACCCCAACTGAAGGTTAAACGAGGCCAACGCTCGATAAGATGATTGACCACCTCCCCAGCTCTTCTCAGGAACCACGGCTCACACCTGCACAAACTGGGTGGCTGGCTTTAACAACGCAAAGTGTAGGTCGAGATCGGAAAAGCTGCGCAGCGAGCCTCAATTGCAAATAGGCAGGTGGTTCGTTCACTCATTTACCTATTTCTCCACCGCGCTCAACCCGTCATGTATTTTTCGATCTTTACTTGTATATTTCGAGCGCTCGTTTTATTTTTAGTTTTATAGATCGATTACTGAACAATTTCAACAAGACCAGCGCCAATCAATTCCGCTCGTCGCCGGGGCTCGAGGGAAAAGCCGGGTTCGCGTCTGGTGTACGGGCTTTCCCCCGACATGACGGGCAGCGCTCTGGTGGTGGACGAGGGTTGCCTTCAAATTTTTCCAAGGAACAGAGTATGGATTTCAGCCTGAGTGCCAGAAACGAGTCCTACCGCCAGCGCATCAGAGCCTTCGTGGAAGGCGAGTTGCTGCCGTTGGAGCGTGAGCCAGGGTCATATGACGAGCATGAGAATATCGCCCCCGACCCCCTTGAAAAGATGCGTTCCAAGGCGCGGAAGCAGGGGTTGTGGTGTCTTCAGATCCCCGAGAACCTGGGAGGGCAGGGGCTGGATATCTCTGGTATGGCAGCGTGCTACGAAGAGATGAACCGATCCATTTTTGGACCCGTTGTTTTCAACGCGGCCGCACCGGACGATGGCAATATGACCGTCCTCGCCAAAGTGGCCACCGCAGAGCAGCAGGCGCGCTGGCTCATGCCGATTATCGATGGGCGCGTACGTTCTTCCTTCGTGATGACGGAGCCGCCTCCCGGCTGCGGATCCGACCCGGGTATGATGCTGACCACGGCGAAACGCCAAGGTGATCGCTGGGTGATTCACGGCCATAAGCACTACATTACCGGCGCCGGTGAAGCGTCCCACTTTATCCTGATTGCGCGGACATCCGATGATAGTCGTAAAGGCCTGTCCGCCTTTATGTTCCATCGTGATGATCCCGGTTGGGAGATTGTCAGGCGTATTCCCATCATGGGTCCCGAAGAACATGGTGGACACTGCGAACTCGAATTCAATGGCCTGGAGATCCCCGACGAAAACCGTTTGATGGATGTAGGGGACGGGCTCAAGCTAACCCAGATCCGGCTCGGTACCGCAAGGCTGACACACTGTATGCGCTGGCTGGGCCTGGCCCGCCGCTCGCTGGAAGTTGCTACGGAGTATGTCGGCCGCCGCGAATCCTTTGGCCGTCCCCTGGCCGAACGCGAAGGCGTTCAGTGGTTGCTGGGCGAAGCGGCGATGGATATTCAGGTTGGCCGATTGCTGACCATGCACGCCGCCTGGAAACTGGATCAGGGTGACTTCGCCCGGAAAGAGGTCTCGATGGCGAAGGTTGCGGTGGCTGACACACTGCACAAAGCCGTGGATACGGCCATCCAGTTGTGCGGAGCCCGAGGCTATTCCAAAGATACGCCACTGGAGTGGATCTATCGCTACGCCCGCCAGGCACGCCTAGTGGATGGCGCCTCGGAAGTCCACAAAATGGTCTTCTCAAAAACACTCCTATCCGAGCGCGCCGACTTTTGGCACTGGGGGGTGGCTCCCTGATGTCCGATTTGGCAGAGGCCTTTACCCGCTTCATCGTACAGCAGACCAAGGCAGCCAATGCCGAGGTGCTGGCTTTCGAGAAGCTGTCCGGCGGCGCCATTCAGGACAATTTCGGCCTTACCCTTGAATTGAAAGGCGGCAGCCGACCGGGACGCCAGGCCGTCGTGGTGCGACAGGATGCGCCTTCCGGTGTGCCCGAAAGCCTGACACGTCCCGAAGAATTTCACGTCCTCAAAGCTGCCCATGAAGCTGGAGTTACAACGCCTGAGCCTCTGTGGTTATGCGAAGACACCGACGTCAGCGGAGGAGTGTTCTATGTCATGAGCAGGGCTAACGGCAGCGCTTCGCCCAAGACGCTGGTCAAGGCGGACTTCAGCGCTGATCAACGTCAGCGAATCGTCAGCCGATTTGGCTCCGAGTTAGCCCGTTTGCACAGCCTACGTCCGCCGATAGAACAACTTTCATTCCTGCCTCTTCCTGCTGGGGGCGATCCTGCGAAGAGCCGCGTAGCACTCTACCGGCGTTATCTGGCAGCCATCGGTGAACCGCATCCGGTTCTGGAATGGGCGCTGAACTGGTTGGAAAATCGCGCGCCCAAGCCCGGTCTGACCGTGTTGTGCCACTGCGACTTCCGCACCGGCAACTACATGATGGACGGAGAGGCGCTGACGGGGATTCTGGACTGGGAATTCGCCGCCTGGAGCGATCCTTGCGAAGACCTGGGCTGGCTTTGTTCCCGAAGCTGGCGTTTTGGCGCCGATGAGAGAGAAGTGGGCGGCATAGGCGACAGAGACGACCTTTTAAAGGGCTATCAGTCCGTTAGCGGCATCGAAATCGATCCGGCCGTTGTTGACTACTGGGAGGTTATGGCGCTGGTTCGTTGGTCCATGATTGCCTTGCAGCAGATGCGCCGGCATCTGACAGGCGAGCAACAGTCGTTGGAGCTGGCACTGACCGGTCGGATGGTTGCACAAATGGAGTTCGATTTACTGAATCAGATCCAGGAACTGGAGGGAAGGTCATGATCAACCCGCCCGACACGCACACTATTCTGGCTGAATCCCGCCGGGTTTTACTTGAAAACCTCGTGCCCCAACTCAAGGGCGACCTGCGCTACGACGCCTTGATGGCCGCTAATGCTCTCGGCATGGCAGTTCGTGAGCTGGAGCAACAACAAAACGGTCAGTACGGCCAAGCGGACACCATACTATCCGCATTCCTCGAAACGCGCTCGCTGGCCAGCTCGCCAGGACACGGAGAGGAGGATCTGGCCCGCGCGATTCGCGAGCGCGAGCTGGCTGTCGACGACGTCGGTTTGCAGGGTGTTCTCAGGGCGCTCACTGAGGCCCAGCTGCGAATCAACAACCCCGCTTATCTGGATAAGGGGCGTTAACTAAGCTCATCCGGAACAACAGGTGGAAGCGCAGATGAATAAATACAAAAGCCTGAACAAGCGCGTCGGAAACCATGCACCTCTCACACCGTTGAATCTGCTGCAGCGGTCGGCGCAAGTCTATCCCGGCAAAGAGGCGGTCATCGACGATGACGTGACGCTGACTTACGAGGCACTCTACCGGCGTTGCTGTCAGATGGGAGAGGCACTGCGCGGCCGGGGAATCGGAGCAGGGGACACCGTCGCGATCGTCTGCCCGAACAGCCACGAGATGCTGGAGTCCCATTACTCGATACCCATGGCCGGCGCGGTCCTCAACGCCATCAATATTCGTCTCGATGCAGCCTCACTGTCGTTCATCCTTTCCCATGGCGAAGCTCGCGCCCTGTTCTACGACACCCAATGGGAGAATGAAGTCCGGGCGGCGATTGCCGATTTTGAGGCGACGCCGCTATTGGTGGCCATCGAACGCAAGGCAGGCCCCTCGAACGGCCTTGCCGATGTCGGCTATGAGTCCCTGCTGGCCGAGGGCGATCCCGATGCTGGCTGGTTGGCTCCGGACGATGAATGGGATGCCATCACGCTAAGCTATACCTCCGGCACTACGGGCAACCCGAAGGGCGTGGTTTATCACCATCGTGGTGCCTTCCTGTCCGCCATGACCAACGCCATGGTTTTCGATATGACCGCTGACACCGTCTACCTGTGGACGCTGCCGATGTTCCATTGCAACGGCTGGGCCTACACCTGGGCCATTACGGCCGTCGGCGGCACGCACGTTTGCTTGCGTGAAGTCGATACTCTGGACATCTACCACCGTATTGAACGTCACGGTGTGACGCATATGTGTGGCGCACCCGTGGTTATGAATCTGTTGCTCCAGGATCTAGGGCGAGAAGGGCTGACCCTCTCGAAACCGGCCCATTTCGCACTCGGGGGCGCAGCGCCGCCGAGCACGGTGATTAGCAAGGCGGAACAAATCGGTTTTCGGATTACCCATCTCTACGGCCTTACGGAAACCTACGGCCCGTCGACACTCTGCGTACCGCAGGCTGACTGGCAAGCGCTGCCCTTGGAGCAGCGGGCGCAAAAGATGGCCCGTCAGGGCGTTGCCACCCACGGTGTGAATGAAGTGCAGGTGTTGGATATGGCCTCGGGAGCGCCCGTCCCGGCAGATGGACAGACCCTGGGTGAGATTTGCCTGCGAGGCAACACTCTAATGAAGGGTTATCTGAAGAATCCCGAGGCTACAGACAAGGCGTTTGCCGGCGGCTGGTTCCACACCGGCGACCTGGCCGTTATGCATCCGGACCACTACGTGGAAATTCGTGATCGTGCGAAGGACGTGATCATTTCCGGCGGCGAGAATATTTCCAGCCTGGAAGTCGAAGAGGTGCTTTATCGCCATCCTAAGGTGTCCGAGGCTGCAGTGGTTTCCATGGCAGATGAGAAATGGGGCGAGGTCCCCTGTGCATTCATCTCTCCGATCGAGGGCGAGCACCTGACTGAAGAGGACATCATTGCATTCTGCCGCGATCAGATGGCGCACTTCAAGGCACCACGCAGGGTCGTGATGGGCGAGTTGCCGAAGACGGCAACGGGTAAAGTCCGCAAGAACATTCTCAGGGATTCGCTTTCCCGTTAAAGGTAGGCGTTTCTGCATGAAGGAGGTCAATAGCGCCAGCTCACAAGAACCACCCAAACGATGATTGGAGGCCGAAACAGGCCTGGCAGTTCCAGTGACAATAATGACAAGAACACAGGAGCAACATCATGAAAAAAGCGAAGATCAAAAATCTGCTGCTATCCACGGCCGCCGCAATCACTCTAGGGGCGGCCAATACCAGCTACGCAGAAGAGCTCATCAAAATCGGCGGCATCTATATTCTTTCCGGTAGTGCATCGACGTACGGCGAGTTCGCCCAACGAGGCATCAACCTTGCCGTGGAGGAGATCAACGCCTCCGGCGGCATCTTGGGTCGCCAGGTGGAAATGCTGTACGAGGACAGCCAGGGCAAAGCGTCCGTGGCGATCCAGGCCGCGCGGAAGCTGGTTTATTCCGAGGAGGTCGATGCCCTGGTTGGCCTTGACAGTTCCGGCGTCGCCCAGGGAATGGTGCCAACCATGCCGGAATTGCAAAAACCGCTAATTATCACTCATGCCGCAACACCGGATGTCACGGGAGATCTGTGTAATCCGTTCACCTACCGGATCAGCGTTAACGTCGCTCAGAATATGAAAGCAGCGGCTATGGTCGCTGCGGAAACCGACGCCACCCACTGGACCACCATCGGGCCGGACTATGCATTCGGGCACCAGTCATGGGAATACTTTGGCAATTACCTCAAAGAGCTCAAACCTGACGCTCAGCTAATGTCTGAAACCAACTTTCCCCGTTTTGGCGCTGAGGACTTCACGCCGTTCATTGATCGCGTCATGAATTCCGGTGCCGAAGGCGTTCTCATTTCTGTCTGGGGAGGGGATCTGGTCAATTTCGTGCGCCAGGCCCAAAACCGCGGGTTCTTCGATAAAGATATGGAGTTGATGTTTACCGTCGGCGCGGCGACCGAAGTGCTTACCGCCCTAGGCGACCAGATGCCGGAAGGGGTTCACCTGTCGACACGCTACTGGTATGACGCCTACGACAACGAGGTTAACACGCGCTTCGTTAAAGCTTACATGGATGCCTACGGCAGCGCGCCGAGCTATAACGCCGAGGGCGCCTATGCCGCGATCTATGCCTACAAGAAAGCGATGGAAGCTGCCCGTAGTGCCGATGGCCCCGCTGTCGCCAAAGCCCTCAGCGGAATGAGCCTGGATGCGCCTAACGGTAAAGTGACTTTCCGCGAGGAGGACCATCAGGCCATGGTCAGCCCGAACTGGGGCATCTCCGGTCCGATGCATCCGGAGCATGGTATCCGGACGCTGACAAACCTGCGCATCTTCGACGGCGAGAAAGTCGCACGATCCGTCGAAGAAACGGGCTGCAAGCTCTAACAACGATCATACACAGGCTTGCCGTGGCGTCCTGACCGGGCGCCACACTAACAGCCCCAACCGCGTGAGGTTATCCATGGCTGGCATTGGACCGGCGTTGCTCAATAGCCTGGACATCGGGCTATTGCTGTTCATCATCGCAGTGGGCCTGAATATCGTCTTCGGCGTCCTCAATATCATCAATTTCGCCCACGGCGCACTCTATATGCTCGGTGCTTACCTGGCATTCACCCTGATCAACTTGGCAGGTATGCCGTTTTGGGTGGCGCTGCTGCTGGCGCCCTTAGGTGTCGCAATCATCGCGGTCGTTCTTGACCGGGTGCTCCTGCGCTTTATTTACTCCCGTGATGTGGCGGATAGCCTGTTGCTGACATTCGCGATCCTGCTGATCATCAATGAGAGCGTGCGGATGATCTGGGGCAGCGGTATCCATGTCGTCCAGCCACCGGATTTGCTGGCCGGGTCCGTGGAGTTGCTGGGCAGTCCCGTGTCTACCTACAGCCTGTTCGTTATCGTCGTTGGCCTGTTGATGCTCGCTGGGCTTTGGTATCTGTTCAACCGCACCCGGATTGGTCGGACTATGCGGGCGGCCGCGCTGGATCGGGATATGGCGGAAGCCCTGTGCATCAACACCCGTCTCGTGGTAACCGGCGTGTTCGCCTTTGGGGCTTGGCTGGCTGCCATAGGAGGCGTGGTCGCTGCACCAATGCGTGCGCTCGATCCCGGCATGGGCGACAAGATCATCATCGAGTCGTTCATTGTCGTTGTGATCGGCGGCTTGGGAAGCTTCCCGGGGGCATTGATCGGCGCACTTATCCTGGGTTTCATTCATGGATTTGGCGGACGCTACCTACCGGAAGTCAATCTACTCCTGCCATTCCTGGGGATGGCCCTGGTGCTGTTATTCAAGCCAAACGGACTGATGGGGAAGGGAGCTCACGCATGAAGACAAAGATCCTCATGGTGCTTTTGGCACTTGTTATTGTCGCGCTTGTCGCGGTGCCTTGGGTGGCCTCTTATTTCTTCATTTTTATCGCCACCGAGATTTTGATTCTGGGCCTGTTCGCCGCCAGCTTTAACGTTATCTTCGGCTACACCGGGATGCTGAGCTTCGGCCACGCGGCCTTCTTTGGCATCGGGTCCTATGCCACCGCGCTGGTATTGATCCACCTGGAGTGGCCGTTTCTGGCGTGCCTGTTGGTCTCCATGGGCGTCTCTGCAGTGCTAGCGCTGATTATTGGTTTTCTCAGTGTACGCCTGAACGAAGTCTACTTCGCAATGCTCACACTGGCCTTCGGTATGATGGTGTTCGCCATTGCCTATCAATGGCGCTCGGTTACCAACGGCAGCGATGGGCTGGCGGGTTTTATCCTCAAGGATTTTGGCTTGGGGCTCGATCTGACCCTGGGCAATCCATCGGTCTACTATCACGTGGTCCTCGCGATCGTCGGCATCGCCGCCGTAGTGCTTTATATCATCTGCAGAAGCTCCTTCGGCATGGTTCTCAAGGCGATCAGGCAGAACCCGGAGCGGGTATCGTTTGCCGGTTTGAACGTGCGTAGCTATCGACTGGCGGCATTTGTCATCGGCGGAACCTTCGCTGGCCTGGCCGGCGGCCTGATTGCGCCTTTCCTCCGTGTTGCCAGTCCAGAACTTCTGCATTGGTCCATGTCTGCCGAACCGGTGCTGATGTCCATTTTGGGAGGTACCGGTTACTTCCTGGGTCCCTTTGTTGGCTCGGCGCTGTTTGTACTGCTTGAAACCGTGATTACCAGCTATACCGAATCCTGGATGCTTGTATTGGGCATTATCCTCGCGTTGATGGTGGTCTTTTTCCGCAAAGGCCTGTTAGGCACTGTCCTGGACTGGTGGCTGGAGATAAAGAAATGACGAACCCGATCCTGACCATCGAAAACCTTACCAAACGCTTCGGCGGCAACACGGCGGTGTCCGATATCAACATGGACGTCATGCCGCAAGAAACCGTGGCCATAATCGGGCCCAACGGTGCCGGCAAAACCACGTTTTACAATATGGTGTCAGGACGAATGCAGCCCAGCAGGGGCAAAATCATTCTGGAGGACAAAGACATCACGGGGATGCCTCCACACCGGATCAGTCGAATGGGGGTGTCACGGTCGTTTCAGATCAACAATATCTTCCCGGATATGACAGTGCAGGAGAACGTCGAGGTGGTCTTGTCGGCGTACCACGGTCATAGCCGCAAACTGTTCAATATCGCAAGCCGCAACACGGAAATTCAGAACGAAGCATTGTCTTATCTTGAACGCTTGGGGATCGCGGAGCTAAAAGACCGGCGCGCTGAAGTCATCAGCTATGGCGATAAACGCCTGCTCGAGATCTCTATGGTACTGGCCACGAGACCGAAACTGGTGCTGTTGGATGAGCCGACAGCGGGCATGACTCCCGAAGAAACCCGACGCACCACCAAACTGGTGAAAAAGCTGGCGGAGGGCGGGCATTACACCTTCCTGATCACTGAGCACGATATGGGCGTCGTTTTTGATCTCGCTGATCGGATTCTGGTGATGCACCGCGGCGAAAAGCTGTTTGCCGGTAAGCCTGAGGAAGTCAGGAATCATCCGGAGGTGCGCCGGGCCTATCTAGGTGACGAAGATGAGGATGAGCCAACAAAAGGGGTGAACGCATGATCCTCGAAGTGAGAGACATCCAGGCGTTCTATGGCGAGAGTAAGGCCTTGCAAGGACTCTCCATTCAGCTTGAGGCTGGCGAAACCGTGTGCCTGCTCGGCCGTAACGGCGCGGGAAAAAGCACCACGCTCAAGAGTATTATGGGCCTCACACCGCCGCGCCATGGTGAGATCTTTTTCGAGGACAAACCCATCCACGGCCGGGCGCCTCACCGGATCGCCCGTGCGGGCATCGGCTATGTCCCAGAGGATCGCCGGATATTTCCGGGGCTCACCGTTCGCGACAACCTCGAGGTCGCGGAATACCAGCGCAAGGGAAGCGCAGCGCGCTGGACCGTCGATGGCATCCTAAAGAAGTATGAAATGCTGGGAGAGCGGTCAGATCAGGACGGCGCGACGCTTTCCGGCGGTCAGCAACAGATGCTGGCCGTGGCGCGCTCGTTGATGATCCAACCCAAACTGCTACTGCTGGATGAGCCCAACGAAGGCCTGGCGCCGGTGATCGTGCAGCAGATCGGTGAACTCATCGATGATCTGAGCCACACGACAACGATACTGTTTACCGACCAAAGCGTCCATTTCGCGCTGACACACGCCCGACGCGCATACATTCTGGAAAAGGGTCAAGTGGTCCATTCCGCAGACAGTGGGGATTTGAAGGCAGACAAGGAAAGTCAGGAGCGATTCCTCTCGGTGGCCTGAGATAACGTATACTCTCACGCTGCAGTAAGGAGGCCGCGTCGTCGTTATGATTGAAAATTATGAAGAATTTCGCAACGAGCTCAGTTTGTCCAAGGAAGATGTCATTCGTGAGGTCTATCGCCAGAACAAGGACAGGATCAGCATCAAGAAGGAAACCACCGCGGTAAAAAATCTCACACGAATTATTGATTCCACACTGCGGCTGGCCAACTCAAAGGGCTTCCACGCGATGACCCTGCGGGATCTGTGCGCCGATTCCGGCATCAGTATGGGCGGCTTGTATGCCTACATTCGCAACAAGGACGATCTGATCCATCTGATCCAGAGTCACGGCTTCATCATCACGCGCAGGACGTTGCAACATTACACGGAGGAAGTGAAGGACGTTCGCCAGCGACTTTTTGCCGCGATCAAAGCGCATCTGTACCTGAGCGAGCTTATGCGCGCGTGGTTCTACTTTTCCTACATGGAAGCCAAGAGTCTGCCGGCACCGGAAAGGCGCGACGCGGTTGCGATCGAGTTGGAGATCGAGGAAATTTTTCTCGGGGTGATCAACGAGGGCATTGCGGCTGGTGCCTACAACCAGCGACACGCTAGGCTGGTGTCATCGATGATCAAGGCGCTGCTGCAGGACTGGTACCTGAAAAGACGAAAGTACCGGGATCAGGACGTCTCGGTGGACCAGTATGCGGTGTTCCTGCTCGATGTAGTGGAGAGTTACCTATGTTAGGTGGCGAGAGCAAGCTGCGCAGAACTCTCCCGGCAATAAGCTGTATAGTTGGCAGCTATGGTTCACCGATTACCCTCAAGTTACCGTATTGACTACAGTTTTTCGTAGAAAGGTCTAATGGTCGAAAAGACTAACGCATCGGTTTGGCTGGCAGAATAGCGTACAATCGGACTCAGCTTTCCTCAGTGGAATGCAGACCCTACGCCAACCAGACGGGGGAAACATGAACGATAGAGCAGATTTGCTTCAGGCCTTGGATGAGACCCAGCGTCGTACGCTGGCATTGATTGAATCCCTGAATGCCGAGCAGTTGCAGGTTCCCTACCATCCCGGCGTTAATCCGCCACTCTGGGAAGCTGGCCATTGCGCGTTTTTTTACGAAACCTTCGTGCGCAAGCCGCTTGACGGCGAGCCGTCCTACGATCCCTCGATGGACGAGATCTGGGATTCTTTCCACCTGGATCACGAGGATCGCTGGAATCCGGAACTATTTCCCGCCAAGGCGGACACCCTGCAATACTTCGATACCATCTACCAAGCCATGCGCCAGCGTATTCAGGACGGGCCTCTAACCAACCAGGCGCACTATCTAACCAAGTACTCCATTTTCCACCAGAACATGCACGTCGAGTCCATGATCTGGTGCCGTCAGACTGAAGGCTTCCCACCGCCACCTAGCGCACGGGAAACGCTGGAAGAGACGCCAGTGGACGCGCAAGCACTTGGCGACGTGGCCATTCCTGGCGGACGTTATCGCATCGGCATGCCGGGACAGTCCACGGACTATGCCCGGCAGGACTTTGCCTTCGATAACGAAAAACCTGGCTTCGATGTTGAGGTGCCGGGGTTCAGCATCTCGCGGACCCTGGTCAGCAATAAAGAGTTTTTGGCCTTCGTCGAGGACCGCGGCTACCAGCGGCGGGAGTTCTGGAGTCAGGGCGGCCGCAAATGGCTGGATACGGAAATGGACCTCGCCTTCGGCAGTGCGGAATCGCCGCGCTATGGCAAGCCGGCGCATCCTTATTACTGGCGCCGTGGGACCAAAGGCTGGGAAGAACGCCATTTCGATAAATGGCGTCCGCTGCGTCCGGACTTCCCGGTCAAGCACGTTACTTACTGGGAAGCTGAGGCCTACTGCCGCTGGGCCAACCGGCGCCTGCCCACGGAAGTTGAATGGGAAGTCGCTGCGCTGGGCAATTGTCCGGATGTGCCTTTCCGCCGGTTCCCCTGGGGCAACGAGATGGACCCGGGCCGGGTGGATATGAACGGGACCGGCTTGGCCAGTCAGCCGGTAAACGCGCTACCTGAAGGTGAAAGCCCGTTCGGCTGCCGCCAGATGGTGGGCACGTTGTGGGAGTGGACCAGCGACCAGTTTCTGCCTTACGACGGTTTTGCGGTAGATGTGTACCCGTTTATGTCCACACTGCAATTTGGCGATCACAAGACGACGCGGGGCGGTTCCTGCGCCACCTCGTCGCTGCTGATTCGCGGCACCTATCGTCAAGCCTACCTTCCGCAACGGCACGATGTGTTTGTGGGTTTCCGTACGTGTGCCATCGATAGCCGGAGCAAACCTGATTCATGAATCCCTACGAAACCGATGAGTTGCTGGCCCAGTACTTGGACTTCCATTACGGCCCTGAGCACTTCGGGGTGCCCAATTATCCCCGCGCCTGCGCCGAACTGGCCATTGCCGCCTCGGGTAATGGCGCCAGGGAAAGGGCGCTGGATCTTGGCTGCGCGGTGGGCCGAAGCAGCTTCGAGCTGGCGCGGGGCTTTGCCGAGGTCATTGGTGTGGATTTATCCGAGCGCTTTATCGAGGCAGCCTCGAAGCTCGCAGAGCAGGGTGCCAAAGACTATCGTGTTCCGGATGAGGGGGATCTGACGGTTGATCGCCAGGTGGATCTGAATCAATTGGGCTTGGCCGATGCACGCAAGCGGGTGCGTTTCGTGCCGGGTGATGCGAGTCAGGTGGACCCGGCGCTGGGCCATTTTGACCTAGTTTTCGCGGGCAACCTGATTGACCGCCTGGAGGATCCCGCCGCCTTCCTCGCGCGGATGTCCGATCTGGTCCGTCCCGGAGGCGTGCTGGTGATTACTTCGCCGTATACGCTTCTGGCCGAGTACACGCCAAGGTCGAACTGGATCGGCGGCTTTACAGAGGAAGGCAGGTCGGTACGGGTACTTGATGGCCTTCGTCGGCATCTCGAACCGCACTTTGTTCAGCCGTTGCCGCCACGGGATCTACCTTTCGTGATTCGCGAAACCAGCCGCAAGTACCAGCATACCCTGGCGCAGGCCTCAGTTTGGCGGCGGGTTAAGGTAGACGAGGCCGTGTGAGGATGAGCGGAATGTCGCCATGCTGATCCGCCTCATCACCCCCAAGGGCACGATAAACATCGGCGGTGGGAACCATGCCACCGCCGAACGCTGGGCCGGGCTTTTGGGCTCGCTGGGTCATGAAGTGGCTATCAGCGATTATTATCAGGGCGAACCGGCCGACCTGATGATCGCTTTGCATGCCTGGAAATCCGCAGAGGCCATCCATCGTTATCGGGCGATTTTTCCGGACTCGCCGTTGATCGTGGCGTTGACCGGCACCGATATCTATCGCTATCAGCAATCGGATCCCGAAGTGACGCATCGGTCCATGCAGCTTGCCGATGGGCTCATCGGACTGCACGAACGGGTGGCCGATGACATTGATCCAGCCTTCGGCGATAAGCTTCAGGTCGTCCTACAATCGGCGCTCGCCCCTTTGTTTAAGACGGAGTCGGAGAGCGATAAGTTCGAAATCTGCCAGATTGGCCATCTGCGTGAGGAAAAGGACCCGTTCCGATTGCCTCATGCGGTTCGGGATCTACCTGACGATTCGCGTCTTCATGTGGTCCATGCCGGCAGCGCACACTCCGATGCGTGGGCGCAACAGGCTGAAGAGGAGACCGCCCGCAATCCCCGCTATCACTGGTTGGGCAACCTGGATCGGGATGCAGTCTGGACGCTGATGGCGCGCTGCGACGCCATGGTGATCAGCTCCATTTCGGAGGGCGGCGCCAACGTGGTTTCCGAGGCCTGCGTGGCGGGGTTGCCCGTGCTGGCGTCACGCATACCGGGCAACGTAGGTCTGCTGGGTGGGGATTATCCGGGATATTTCCCGGTTGGCGACACAGTGGCGTTACAACAGCTTTTAATTCGGCTGGAAAACGACGCCTCCTTTTTCCAGCAGCTGCGTAATCTCTGCCGGGCGAGGGCGCCGTTGTTCACGCCGGACGCCGAACGGGCCTCTCTGCAGCAGGCGATCGAGCGTTGCATCACACCAGGCTGATGGGTCCGACGGCGTCGCCTTCCGGCAGGACCTGGCCGATGATCGCCGTTTGTGCATAGCCCAAGTCGATCAAGGCTGCCACCGCATCTTCGGCGCGCTCGGCGGGTACGCTGGCTACTAGACCCCCGGACGTTTGCGGGTCGAACGCCAGGGGATAGCGCGGATGCCGGATCGCCTCTTCCTGATTGCTGATCGCCCGGCGCAAGCGCACGTTGGCGGGTTGTAGCGAACTGAGAATGCCGGCTGCAACAGTTTCCTCGGCGCCCGGCAGAAGCGGTAGACGATCCAGTTCGATCTGGGCATCCACCCCCGAAGGACGGGTCATTTCCACCAGATGACCAATCAGGCCGAAGCCGGTGACGTCGGTACAGGCAGTGGCGCCGTGCAGGCGTAAACACTCCGCGGCCTTCTGGTTGGACTGGGCCATGGAGGTCAGAGCCGCATCGATCCAGCGACCGTCGGTCTTGAGCTGGGCATGCGCCGCGAAAAGGGTGCCTGTCCCCAATGGCTTGGTCAGAATCAGGACATCGCCCGGACGCATACCGCCTTTCTTGAGCACCGTCTCCGGATCGATCAAGCCGTTGACGGCGAAGCCGAGTGCCAGTTCCCGGCCTTCACCGGTGTGGCCGCCCACCAGGGCGCACCCGGCTTCGTTGAGCGCGTCGACAGCGCCGGACATCATTTGAAAAACGGTTTCCTCCACCTTCGATTCAAGGCCCGGCGGCACCGTAGCGATGGCCGTCGCGGTCTGCGCCTCCGCACCCATAGCGAAGAGATCGCTGAGGCTGTGAACGGCAGCGATTCGCCCGAATAGGTACGGATCGTCGATAAAGGCACGGAAGAAATCCACGCTGTGAACCAGCGCCTTGTCGGCCGGAATGCGCATAACGGCTGCGTCGTCGGGATCGTGCAGGCCCAAGAGTACATCGTCGCGCTGGATGGTGTTCAGACGCCCGATGGCGCGACTCAGTACCGAAGCGCCCACCTTGGCCCCGCAACCGCCGCAACGCATGGCAATCGCCGAAATCGCCTGGGCGGCTTCGTCGCCTTGCAGGGCGACCTGGGGATGTTCGGTTTTCTCCGGCTCGCTGTTCATCGCCGGCAGATCGTTGAACTTACGCATGAAGCGCCGGTCGATCCAGTCTTTCCAGCGCCAGACCCAGTCACCCTCGAAACCCGTCGCACCGCGTGACGCCACGGCATGGCGATCGCCGGTGCTGATCAGTGCCAGCCAATGCCTTTGCGGGCGGAAGTTACGCAGCGGTTTGCCGGTGACCGCCCGGCGCAAATTAGCAGCCAGGGGAGGACCCTGTCGAACGGCCATGACGCCCGCTTTTTCCCGGGGGTGATTGACCATACTGGCAATATCTCCAGCGGCGAAAATCCGCTCGTCGCTGATCGTTTGTAGCGTGTCGCCAACCTTGATAAAGCCGCTTTCGTCCAGCTCCAGCCCGGTTTCGGCAAGCCAGGGCGCACCGCCTGCCCCCGTGACCCAGAGAATTTCATCCGCAGGAAATTGCTGGCCATCGGCGCAGACCAATTTATGCTTTTCAACCGAGGTGATGCGGCTCTCTTGGTGCAGCTGGACACCGCGTGCGTGCAATACCCGTTCAAACCTCCGCTGTACGTTGCTGGAATGGGTGGGCAAAAGCTGTGCGCCGGCGGTGAACAGATGGTATTCGAGCCTCGAAGCATCCAGACCCAGGGCACGCAATTCGTGCTCAAGACGGTATTGCATCGCCAGCAGCAACTCGACACCACCGGCTCCGCCACCCACAACGGCGATGCGTAACGGGCCGCGATGATGCTCGATCCGATCCAGCAGGGACAACCAGCGTGCGTTGAAACGGCTGATAGGCTTGACCGGTGTCGTCATCTCAAGGGCGCCCGGTACTTCGGTGACCTGCGGCGTGGCGCCGATGTTGATCGAGAGATAGTCGTAGGCCACCGGCGGACGAGATGTGCAGCGTACCTGCTGGGCCTCGCGATCCAGACCAATCGCTGCATCGCTGATAAAACGCGCTCCGGCAAATTCCGCCAGTCGCCGGAGGTCGATATGCATGTCGTCGTAACTGTAATGCCCTGCTACGTAACCGGGGAGCATGCCGGAGTAGGGCGCATGGGTATCAGCGCTGATCAGTGTAAGCCGCACGCCCGGTACGGGCCGCATGGCAAACCTGCGTAATACGCCAACATGACTGTGGCCGCCGCCTATGAGCACGATGTCGCGAAGAATGGGTTGGCCGTTTTGCTGCATGGAATCTTCTTGAAAGGGTTATTGAAATGTTGGCCGATCTCGACCGAGAGGAACTCGAATTTTCAGGAAACGACACAAAGCAATTTGGGACTGACTATTGTAAATCGAGTGGTTCGCAAATAGCCGCTAAGCGCCATTAGTATAGTACCGAAAATTAAAACGGTCTGTGTGGTGAAGTTGAACGTCAAGTCATCTATTGCAACTTGCTTTGCATATTGCAAAGCAAGTTGAAAATTTCACCTGATATTACAAGGTTACTTGTTGTTATTAAACGTTAACCTGAAGAATTAACAGGCTTTAATGGCCATACTAAATTGGCATGTATTATGCCCAATATGCGGAAACTCTGTTATGTCCGCAAAGGTATTTGCCATGGGTATCCGCTTCGAAAAGTCTGTATTTATTGATGACCAAATCGATAAAGGTGAGGTTCATTCGGGCCAATCGGTGTCTCTCAACGATCCAGGAATCGTCCGGCTCCATGCTCATCCTGAGCAGGTGGAAACCGCGTTGAAGAATGGTGACGACCTGATTATCACCATCGATGGCGACGAGATCATCATTGAAGACTTTTACCTCGACGAGGCAAACGAAGTTCAGTTTTTGTCTGACGATGGCGGAATGCTCTGGGAAACGTCGGTCTATCCATCCCAAAGCTCGGGATTCGTTCCCATGGATTTTATCCCTGTGGGAGCGGATGGTTCAGCCATCATCTCGCTAACGGCCGCCGCTTCCGATGGCGTCGCTTATGGTCTTTGGGCTGGCGCCGGTCTTCTGGTCGTGGGTGCCGGTGCTACGTTGGCCGGCGGGGGCGGGGGCTCCAGTTCAAGCAGCGGAGATCCAGGTAAAGATAAGGAAGAGGCCGTTGCTGGTGACGTCTTTATCAATGTTCCCGTAGAAACACCTTCCGATGAGGGGGACAATACCGATGTGCTGCCTCGTGTCGCTTCTTCGTCTGATTCCGGCATTTCCGGCGATCGCATTACTTCGGATTCCACGCCGACCATCGTAGGTTCCTCAGGCATGGTCGGCGATACTGTCGTTCTATATGGACCTGATGCCGTTAGTGTCTTAGGTCGTGGAGCTGTGGATGCCGATGGCGAATGGATGGTAACGCCTTACGAAGCGCTTCAGGATGGAATTTACGACCTTTTTATCGGCTTCGTCGATGATTCGGGCGAAGCTCGCCCTACCCATGAAACCTTCACCCTAACCATCGATTCAACCTGTCCGGAACCAGCCAGCGCAGCGCCTACGCTTGTCGCCACTTCCGACCCAGGAGCTACTAATGACGGCATGACGAACGACTCAACACCCACGTTCGTAGGAGCCGGAGCGAATCCGAACGATACGGTTACTCTTTATGCCGCCGATGGTACTGTCCTGGCAAGCGTGCCGGTAGCGGCCGATGGGACCTGGTCGGTGACATGTGATATTCCCCTGACTGATGGCCCCCATGAGCTCGCTATTAGTTTTACCGACGTTGCAGGCAACGAGAGTGCACTGTCTCCAATCCAGAGCCTGATGATAGATACTTCGGCCCCCACTAACGCCTCTCCTGGGCCCGCGCTGGACACTGACTCCGATTCTTCAACACTCGGCGACGGAATCACTCGCGAAACAACACCTGTTCTGAGAGGGGAAGGTGCTGCCAGCGGCGACACGGTAACGCTGTACGATACCGATAGCTTGTCGTCGTTGGGAACCGGCGTTGTACAGGCGGACGGAACCTGGTCGGTTTCACCGGATTCTCCTCTTGGCGACGGATCCTACAGCCTGGGCGTAACCTACACGGACCCTGCGGGTAATGAGAGTGAGCTGACAGCTACGGTATCGATTATTGTAGATACGACTCCCCCCGCTGACCCCTTAGCATCGCCAACATTGGACACTGCTTCAGATACGGGCTCCCCTGGGGATGGGATGACCAGCGACACCACGCCCACGTTCATCGGGGCCGGAGCGACGCCGAACGACACCGTCATCCTGTACGACACTGGTGGTATTACGATACTCGGGTCCGCGATCGTTTCTGCTGATGGCTCCTGGTCCGTCTCCCCGGATGCGGCACTGGCTGACGGAAGTTATGACCTGAGCGTGAGCTACACCGATGCGGCGGGTAACGAAAGCGCCTTGTCGCCGGCGACGTCGGTAAGGGTAGACACGACAGCACCAGGAACACCGGCATCGGCACCCATACTGGCGCCGGCGTCCGATTCCGGGATTGAAAACGACAACATTACGAGCGATCACGCGCCGGCGCTTACCGGATCTGGGGCAGTACCAGGCGACAGCGTTACACTCTACAACGGTGATGGAACAAGCGTCCTGGGCAGTGCGGTCGTTGAAGCGGACGGTCGTTGGTCCGTAACGCCGGAAAGCCCGCTGGCTAACGGCAGCTATGGTTTCCGTGTCAGCTACTCGGATAATGCGGGCAATGAGAGTGATCTGTCAGCGATGACAACGATCACTATCGATTCAATCGCTCCCAATGCCGCCGTTTCCGCGCCCGTTCTGGATGACTATTCGGATTCCGGCATCAAAGGCGATGCCATAACAAGTGATACGGTGCCTACGCTGACAGGCTCGGGTGGCACGCCGGGTGAGACTGTGAGGCTCTACCACGGCGATGGGGAGACCGTTATCGGGGTGGCAATGGTTCAGCCGGACAGCACCTGGTCGGTTACGCCAGATGCTCCCCTGGCCGAAGGCACTCACAACCTGACCGTGAGTTATTCGGATGCCGCAGGTAACGAGAGCACCCATTCTCCTGCAGTTTCTCTGGTTATCGATACGGTGTCTGCTACGGGCCCCGCCTCAGCGCCGAGTCTTGCGTCGACTTCGGATACCGCGGTTGAAGGAGATGGTATCACCGCCGATACGACCCCGACTTTTGTAGGCGCGGATGCGCCCATAGACCATGTTGTCACGCTATACGATGCCAATACCGGCGAAGCGCTGGGCGCAATCAGCGTCGGACCGGACGGAACTTGGTCAATCACACCTGACGCCCCCCTGGCAGACGGCCGCTATGACTTGAACGTCACCTACACGGATCAGGCCGGTAACGAGAGTTCACCGTCACCTACGACGGCTGTCGTTATCGATGTTACCGCTCCTGTAGCACCGACCTTGGCGCTGATGGAAGATACCGGAGCGGATAGCGGCGATGGGATCAGCAGTAATGGAGAAATGCAGATCAGCGGCATTGAATCCGGTGCTTCCTGGGAATACAGCGTGGACGGCGGAAGCGCCTGGACAGCAGGCACCGGTGATCATCTGATGCTTGGTAGCGGAGAATATGGTCCCGGGCAAGTACAGGTACGTCAAACTGACGCGGCGGGTAATCCGGGTCCGTCTGGCGGCAATAGCACGACCATTCGGATTGCCAATGTCTATGTCGAGCAAGAGACGGCCAGTATTGCAGAGCCTGATCTTTCAGCAGGACCTGCAACGGTTGCCGGACGGGTCGGACTCGGCGATCCCGATGGTGACCCGGTCTCAGTATCCTTAAGTGCGCCGGCGGAAACCTTCTCCGTTAAAGGCGAGACTATCAGTTGGAGTGGTGAAGGCACCGGCGTGCTCGTGGGAAGCACGTCTGTCGGCGAGGCGGTACGGATTAACGTTGATACCGATGGAAACTATACGGTTACCCTAAGCCAGGCTCTGGATCATCCGGTAGCCAACAACGCCGACCACCTGAATCTGGACATCGGCGTGAGTGCGACCGATGGGACGAACACAACGTCAGGAACACTTTCCGTATCGGTCATCGACGACATGCCAGTAGTCGAGGCCAATAACCTTTTCTTTAGCGTCGGGAGTTCACTGCCTGACACTATTGTTGGCGATGCGCTGGGCGCCGGCGGCTCCTATGGCGGGGATGATGGCTCAGTAACGCAGGTCCAACTGGGTGGTTTGAATTTTACTTACGACAACGCTTCAAACTCGGTCGCCCCGCCGAGCGGGTCGTCCCATACCGTGACTAACTATAGCTACGATGATTACGCACACGAACTGACCATAGACACCGTCTTTGGAGAAACGGTCGTCGTCGATATGCTGAATGCCGAATTCAGTTACACCGCCTCGGGCGTTTCCGGCGTGACAAACACGATCAACGAGGCGCCGGTTGTTTCCGGTGATTCAGGTTTCAATCCTGGTTTATTGGGCGGTGACGTACTGGGGCTTATCGACCTGAGCGAAGACCAGCCTGCCGGTGTTTTTGACGGGGACAATAACTTGGACTCTGTGTCGTTGTCGTATGAGGCTGTTGGCCTGACCACCGGTTTGTCATTTGCGGCATCCAGTACACTGGCTCAAGAGTTGGGCATCGACGTTATAACAACGACCAACGCCGGATTACTTGTTTCGACGGCGTCTATTTCTTTCTCCGCGAACGATGGCGGCGTACTGGATCTGCTGAAGGTCAACGAGCTGCTCGGAACGGTTACCTTCGACCCGGGCCTGGTCAGCGCTGGGCTCACATCTACCGTGACCTTGTCTGCAACCGATGTCATGGGAGCCTCTGGGTCCGAAAGCAGCAGCGGATTGCTGGACGTGAACCTACTCAACCTTAACCTGATCGATACATCGCCTGCATCGACCATCCAGGAAGGGGATAGTGCCGACAATACCTTGAGCGGCGACGGCCAAGTCAGTAAAGGCGATCGGCTCTACGGCCATGGCGGTAACGATACATTAAACGGTGGTACCGGTAACGACATCCTACGCGGGGGAACGGGTGATGACAGGCTGCAGGGTGGCGACGGCAACGACATTCTGATTGGGGGCGCAGGCGCCGATCAGCTAACGGGAGACGCCGGTTCCGACGTGTTTCGCTGGGAAGCGGACGACGAAAGTGCGCCCGGCACGCCGACGGTAGATACTGTACAGGACTTCGGCGCTGACCCGCTTTCAGCCGGAGGCGACGTCATCGACCTCGCCGATTTGCTGCAAGGCGAGGGTGCCGTAGGCACTCACCCCGGGAATCTGTCGAACTACCTTCATTTTGAATACGACGGTATTGATACGACCCTACACATCAGCAGTACGGGCAACTTTGCGGGTGGTTACGATGGGGCGTTGGCAGACCAACAGATTGTGTTCAACGAGATCGATCTGGTCAATGGATCAACCACCGATAGCGACATTATTGATGGCTTGCTCGCAAGTGGTCAGCTGATTGTCGATCAGGCCACCAGTTCCACGGTTTTCACCGGCGGCTATACCGACCTGGGGATCACGATTGCGGACGGCGACGGCGACACGCAGCACGTCGATATCCGCTTCGATCAGTCCGGCCTGGAAGCACCGGCGCCCACGAGCAACGTCGCACCGGATGTCCAGCAAGGTGACGGCGCACTCCTGGGCCTCGCTGGGGTCTCAAGCCTTAACTTAATCGATTTTTCCCGTCAGGGGCTGAATGCATCAGATCGCGATGGCAATTTGCAGGTCGTGACGATCGATTATACCCCCCTTGTTGACATTGACCTTGGTGGCCTTGGCAGTTCGCCGACACTGACCTATTCCCAGGCGATCGCCGACGAGTTGGGGCTTCAGGTTGAGGCCGTTAACGATCCCGGCTTACTGGGATTGGTGCTGCCCTCATCAAAGCTGACCGTAACCGCCGCAGACGGTGGGAATCTCGATAACGTCGAGATCAACGAATTCCTTGCTTCAGTGACCTTTGATCAGGATATCGGGCTGCTAAGCAACATTGCGCAAGTCGAAGTACTCAACGCAACGACAATCACTGCAACAGACGACCTGAATGCCAGCGCATCTTCCTCGGTGGGCGACTTGATTGGCGTTAGCTTGCTTAATGTCTCCGGCGATCTAATTGAGGCCGATAGCGGGGATAACACGGTTGCTGGAACCGTCACCGACGACCGGATCTACGGTTTCGATGGTAACGATGTGCTTTCTGGGGACGACGGCAACGATCTCATCCGGGGCGGGGCAGGGAATGACTGGTTAAGCGGCGGGGCGGGGGGAGACATTCTGATTGCCGGTGCTGGCGCGGATATTTTGTCCGGCGGGTCGGGGGACGACTACCTTGTCATTAACGATGCCAACTTCGTCTCAGTTGATGGCGGTGAAGGCTTTGACACGCTGCAGTTGGATGAAGGCATAAACCTGGATCTGTTAAACCCTGCGACCGGCAGTATCTCCAACATCGAGCGCATCAATTTGGTGAAGGGTGACGCTGGAACCACGTTGTCGCTGACCGAAGACCTGATTGAAGCCCTGACCGATACCCATGACGAAATCCAGATTATGGGTGACAACGGAGATGCACTCGTGCTCACAGGTGCTACCTTGGAAGAAAGCAGTGTCGAAATGAGCGGCGCGATCTATGACATTTACGCGTTTGGCTCAGCGACGATGATGGTCGAAACAGACGTTGAAGTGGTCATGTGAGGGAAACATGGAACGTCTCTGTCGCTTGGCGACCTTCGTGATTTCAAGGCTACTCGTACTATTTGCCGCCTTTTCGGCGACCGCGCTACAAGCCGTCTCGCTGGAAGGCGCGGTCGAGCATGGACTTGCTCGTTCTCCGGAACTGAGAACCGAGCAGGCTCGCCTGGAAGAGCGGAACATCGATATCGACATCGAGCGGGATGCTTGGTATCCGGGGCTGCAAGGCTCTGCTGAGCTATCCAGCGGTGAAAGCGCAACCCGTTACGAACTAAGGGCATCACAAACACTCTATGACTGGGGCGTAACAGGTCATCGAGTCGATCGTGCCCGTGCCCAGAGGGACACACAGTCGATCGAAATAGTCATGGCCCGGCAACGGCTCGCACTCGATATCGCCACGTATTATCTCGATTGGATGAGTTCTAACCGTCGTCTGCAGGCCGTGGAGGAGCAGATTTCACGACTGGATCGATTGGTTCAACTGACGCGTGAGCGCGTCGGCGTCGTAGCTGACCGGGTTGAGTTGACTCGTGCCGAATTAGCGCTCGCCCGCGCCGAGGAGGAGCGTGTCATCATCAGAGGGGAGCAGGAAGATGCCAAGGTACTGCTTGAACAGCGGACGGGCTTGGCTCTAAGGAATGACGGTTTGGTAGCCGCTGAGTTGCCTACGGCCTGGCTTGTTCGGGCGCCCAATCGAGCCGTGGCCCAGTGGGTGAGACATTCTCCGATGTTGAAACAGGCCAAGCTTGAGAAAGCCTCTGCGGCTGCGAATGTCGAAGTAGCGCGCTCTGAAAACCTACCTCGTTTAAGCGTGGATGCCATCGCCGAGCGGATTGAAGACCGGCGTGGTCCTCGTTCGGATAACCGAATAGCTTTGCGAATCGAGACTCCATTTTTTCAGGGGCTTAGCGCTTTCCGGCGACCCCGTGCAGCGGGTTATGGCCTAGAGGCGGCCGAACAGGAAATAGCAACGGTGCGAGAGCAACTGCTTCGTGAAGTCAAATCAGCACGCACCCTCGCCAAGATTCTGGACAACCGAAAGCCATCCCTTGCCGAACAGCTAGCCTCTGCTGAAGAGACCATCGATTTATACTTTGACCAATTCCTGATCGGACGTCGAGATGTGGTTGATCTGGTAGGCGCAGAAAACGAGCGTGTAGAGGCCGTATTTTCATCGATTGAGATCACGATTGAACAGGCTCGACTGTCCGTCCAGGTGGCTGCAGATCTGGGGATGCTCGTGCCCATGATCAGAGGTGATGTGTTCGGCATTTCACCGAGTATGGAAACAGCAAGATGACAGCGACCAGGCCCTACGCACCGACCCTTGAAGCACTGGCGCTGATGACCCGGCATCTAGGCGCCCCAGTGTCCCTCGCACGCTTTGAAAGAGCTGGCATAGCCGGCGGTGATGGTTCTGACGACATTGAAAGCCTTATGCGCCGGTGCGGCTTCAATGCACGAGTGCTTCAGTTTTCCAAGCAGGACTTTTGCCCGAGTGGCCTTCCTGTGCTTGTTCAATTCCAGAATCAACATTGGCGTTTGCTGACGGGCTGGAACGAACGAAGCTGTGTCGTAGCCCTACCGGAAACTGGTGGTGGCGAGATCACTTTATCCCATGAGGAGTTTGGCGCCGGTTTTACCGGAACCGTAGTAGCGGCAACCCCTCAGGAGCGCTCCAGGCGCTGGATCGGCGACTATAGCCAAAATCATGGTACTCACTGGTTTTGGGGACAACTTCGTTCCTGTTGGTCGATTTTTGCTGAAGTCGGCGTAGCAGCGTTAGTCGCCAATGCGCTGGCTATCGCTATCGCGCTGTTTGCGATGCAGGTGTATGACCGAGTCATACCTACGGCTGCCTTCGACACGCTTTGGGTACTGGCCACTGGTGTGGTTGTGGCGATCGTCCTGGAAGCGACCATAAGGGTCGTTCGCATGAACCTTTTGGAGCATGCGGGGAAGCGGCTTGACCGACAACTTGGTAGAACACTCTTTGCTCAGTCCGTTAACCTTCGCCTATCTCATCGCCCGGCGGCGGCAGGCATCATGGCGACTCAAATCCGGGAGTTTGAGTCGATTCGAGAGTTTTTCACGACCACTTCAGCTGCGATAGTGAGTGACCTGCCATTTGTAGTCCTGTTTCTTCTGGTTATTGCAGTACTGGGTGGAAGTATCGTTTGGGTGCCGGCTGCCGCTGTGGTTCTCCTCATATTGCCGGGCATCTTGATACAGCCATTGCTATCACGCTTGGCGGGCGAGGGTCTGCAGGAAAGCGCGTTCAAGAATAGCTTGCTTCTGGAAGCGTTTGAGGGGTTGGAGTCCGTTAAAGCGGCAGGGGGCGAAGATCGACTGGAGCGCCTCTGGCGGGAACTCCACGACACGCTTTGCGAAACCAGCTACCGGTTGCGCCGCCTGACCCACATACTTTCCCAATGGTCGACAGTCGTGCAGCAGATGACATACGTCGGGGTCGTAATTGCTGGGGCCTATCTTATAGATGGCGGACACTTAAGCGTCGGCGGCCTGGTCGCGTGTACCATTCTCGTATCCCGAACGATTGCGCCCTTGAGTCAAGTCGGCGGCATACTGGCGCGCTGGCAACATGTTAAAGCAGGCCTGAGGAGCTTGGACAAGCTAATGGAAGCTCCAACGGAGCGACCCGTTGGTCGACAGTTCGTTGAACGCAATGCTATCGATGGGAATATCCGGCTGGAGGACATTCAGTGGAAACCCACCCCTGAGGCCTCAGCTGGGGTAGCCGTCAGCCGCCTGGACATCGTGCAAGGCGAGCACATCGGGATTCTGGGAGCGAGCGGCGCCGGTAAATCGTCAGTTCTGCGGCTGCTGTCGGGGCTTATCTCCCCAGTGTCCGGACAGATCCTGGTCGACAGTACCAACCTCGACCACATCGATCCTGTCGATCGGTCTGAGCAGATCGCCTTTCTGCCGCAAGACGTAATGCTCTTTAATGGTCCTCTCAGGGACAATCTCGACCCGGCCAGACGCATCAAACACGACAATGAACTCCTCGGCATCGCCCAATCGATAGGTTTGGGCGATTTCATCAAGGCACTGCCGCTTGGGCTCGACACTGTCATCCAGAACAACCGATCACTCTCCGGCGGCCAGCGACAGTTGGTCGGTCTTGCCCGCATCCTTGCCCAGGACCCGGCGATAGTTCTGCTCGATGAGCCGACCTCAGCCCTCGATCAACGTACCGAGGCACGCGTTATTGCTACCCTGCAAACGTGGTCCAAGGGACGTACGCTCATCATGGCTACGCACAAACGCTCAATGCTCGATCTGGTTGAGCGCGTGCTGGTTATGCAGATGGGTAGCGTCGTCATGGATGGTCCCAAGCAACGCATTGATCCTGGCGCACAAACGCCCGCCGCTGTAGGGCCGGGAGGTTAATCGGTATGGTTTCCATATTCGATACAGCGCCACGTCGCTCACGTGCTCTTTTGTGGTTATGCCTAATCGTACTGGCCTCATTCGTCACTTGGGCGTCCTGGGCTGAGTTGGATGAGGTGACACGAGGGGAGGGGCGCATCATTCCCTCCGGCCGCCTACAGCATATTCAGAGCCTGGAGGGCGGGATAGTCGAACGCTTGTACGTTCGCGAAGGCGATCGGGTCGAACCGGGGGAATTGTTGGTCAAACTCCGGGATACCCGTTTTCGCTCATCGTTCCTTGAAACACGTGAACAGATCCGGCATTTGCAGGCTTCGATTGCGCGCCTCGACGCCGAGGTCATGGGCGCCGAAAACATTAGCTTCCCCCCAGAGACCGATCTGTCAGAGGCTTTGAAAGGCGCGGAACGGGATCTCTTCGAGGCTCGGCGAGACAAGCTGAATGAAAAAATTCATACATTGAAGAACCAGCAGCGACTGGCCGAGAAACAATTGGCGTTACTTCAGCCTCTGGTGGAAAAAAAAGCCGTAAGCGAGATGGAATATATCGGAGTACAAAAGGAAGTCGCGAGCCTCAAAGGCGACATCCTCGATCTGTCACGGGCATATTCCCAGGAATCTTATACCGAACTCGCGAAAAAGAAGGGTGAGTTGGCTCGTTTGGAACAGGTATTGTTGCAGCGCCAAGACCAGCTTCGACGGACAGAAATCGTGTCGCCGGTCAGGGGCGAAGTGAACAATATCGCAGTCACGACGCAGGGTGGCGTTATCCAGCCCGGTGAAATTATCCTCGATATCATCCCGACAGATGACCACCTCCTGGTGGAAACCCGAATCAAACCACAAGATGTTGCCTTTCTCGCCCCAGGCATGCGCGCCATCGTAAAGCTGACAGCTTATGACTACACCCTATACGGAGCGTTGGACGGTGAGGTCCTGAAAATCAGCGCGGACGCTATGGAGGAAGAGACGCCGAGAGGCAAGGAGTTATTCTACGAGGTGATTGTGGCTACTGAGGCGGAAAGTCTGCAAAGCGCCTCAGGAGCGCTACCACTGAAGCCAGGAATGGTCGCAGATGTTGAAATACTCAATGGTAAACGAAGTGTTCTAAGCTACCTACTGAACCCGGTACTTAAAGCACGGCTCAACTAGAGTGAGACATTCTTGACTATTGCCCGGGCAGGAGAGCGGATACTGGTTTAGACTGAAAGTAGCCGATGGCTGGTTATCTCTCGTAGAGGGCATTTCGTTGAGAGGCAAATGAACTAACGGCTTGAGAAGTAGTAAGCATGATCAAGGAACGATTCGATAATCCGCGACCCCGAGTCAAAGATTACGTAAGGAAACATGCATTGCGCTATTTCTTACCCTCGGCGCTCGTGCTTCTCCTTGCGGTGACCGGAGTGCTTGCGCTCGTGTTCGAGTCCCGGCTCGGTGATGAGGTATTGAGCGATCTTCGCGCACGGCTTGAGACGACCACCCGACTCAACAAGAACATCGTTGCACAACATCTCACGGAATACTCCAAGGATGTCCATTTTTTGCTGGACGCCCCGGCTGTACGAGGCCTTGCCCGCGCGTCGCAGAATGACGGTATAGACCCTGTCTATGGTACTTCCTACGAGGAATGGGCTGGATTGCTGGAAACTGTTTTTGTCTCCCTTTTACAGAACCACGGGGATATCGACCAGGCGCGGATTATCGGAGCAGGACCTCAAGGTAGGGAGCTCTTAAGGGTCGATAGGTTAAGCGGGAAAATTGATATTGTTTCCCGGGAAAGCCTCCAACGAAAAGCAAGAACGGAATATTTCGAACCCGCCATCAATCTTGAACCTCGTGAGCTTTATATTTCCAGCATTACCCTTAACCGGGAATTTGGTGAGATCGAGTTTCCCTATCGTCCAACCGTGCGCGTGGCGGGACCGATTTTTAGCGATGACGACAATCGTTTTGGCTTCTTCATTCTAAACATTAACGCCAAGCCAATTCTGGAAGAGGTACGCCAGAATGCCGATAAAGGCCAAGTGGCCATTGTTGCCGATAGCCAAGGTCACATCATCGAACACATCAACGAAGGGTACCGGTTTACCGCGGATCTCACTCCCGAGCTGACCTGGCAAACGTTATACGAAATCAAAGGAGATAAGTCCAAGACCTTTGGGGTGGCCGTCGAGAGTCAGTCTGGGGACGAAGTCTATTATTACAAAACCAAAGTCATCACTTCAGGCGACCCTATCGATGGCTATCTAACCGTCATCACGGTCGTTTCTGCCGCAACCCTGCAGGAAACGATGGTAGAAAGGCGAATAGCCACATACGGCTTCGCGTCCATCATTGTAATTATCCTGCTGATTATCCTCCTCTCATATCATCTGCGCATGAAAAGCAACTTGGCTATTGCAGAAGCCAAATCCGGATTTGCAGCCATCGTGAACGGCTCGACGGATGCCATTATTGGCATGGACCTGAAGGGCCGAATCACGAGCTGGAACGATTCGGCACAAACAATGTTCGGCTATTCGGAGCAGTATGTTGCAGGGAAATCGATTTTCGATCTGAACCTTTTTCAAGAAGAGACTTTAACAAGCAACCTGTCGGCTATCGGCGGTGGCGTCTCGCTGAAAGCGCAGGAGCTGTTGGCAACCCGGCGTGACGGCAACCAACTGGATGTCTCGCTTAACCTCTCGCCTATTCAGTCCGATGCCGGCCAAATCCTCGGGGCAGCGGCACTCATCCGGGATATCGGCGATCAGAAGGCGTCCGAGGAAAAGGTTCGGCGCGTCAACGAAAGCCTGGAACAGCAGGTGGCCGTGCGGACTCGGGAATTGGAAGTGGCTCGCCAGGAAGCGATCAAGTCGAGCGGTAATCCCCCCGAAAACTAGCGGTGCTCAAAAGTAGAATTTTCCGTAAGCTACCCGCAGGGAGATTCTGCATGAAGAAGTCACGTTTTTCCGACAGCCAAATCCTGTCGATTTTGAAGCAGGCCGAGAACGGTGTTCCGGTTCCAGAGCTTTGTCGTGAGCACGGCATGAGCAGTGCCAGCTTCTACAAATGGCGCGCTAAGTTCGGTGGTATGGATGCGTCCATGATGGCCCGATTGAAGGAGTTGGAGGACGAGAATCGTCGGCTCAAGAAAATGTACGCCGAGGAACGGCTCAAATCGGACATCCTCAAGGAAGCCATCGAAAAAAAGTGGTGAAGCCGTCTCGTCGTCGGGAGATGGCGCAGAAAGCCGTTAATGAGAAGCGCGTCAGTATTCGCCTGGCTTGTTCGATATTCAGTATCAGCGAAACCTGCTACCGCTATCAGGCCAAGCTCAGCAGCGAGAATGCCGAGATTGCGGACTGGTTGGTCCGGTTGACCCACAACCAGCGGAACTGGGGCTTTGGTCTGTGCTTCCTGCATCTGCGCAACGTGAAAGGCTTTGCCTGGAATCACAAACGGGTCTATCGAATTTATCGGGAGCTGGAGCTGAATCTGCGGATCAAGCCCAAGAAGCGTCTGGTCCGAGAGAAACCGGAGCCGTTAGCTGTACCGGAAGTCATCAACGACAGTTGGTCCATGGACTTCATGCATGACCAGCTTAGCGACGGTCGCAGTTACCGGTTGCTGAACGTCATCGATGACTTCAACCGCGAAGGGCTCGGTATTGAGGTCGACTTCTCGTTGCCGGCGGAGCGTGTTATCCGATCACTTGAGCAGATCATCGAGTGGCGCGGGAAACCGCGCTCGATTCGCTGTGACAATGGTCCCGAGTACATCAGCGGCAAACTGGTTGCATGGGCGGAGAAGCAGAACATCAAGCTGGCGTTTATCCAACCGGGAAAACCCCAGCAGAATGCCTACATCGAACGCTACAATCGAACCGTGCGTTACGACTGGCTGGCGCAGTATCTGTTTAATAGCACCGAAGCCGTTCAGGATTACGCCACGCGCTGGCTCTGGCACTACAATAACGAGCGCCCGAATATGGGACTCGGAGGGATAACCCCTCAACAGAAGTTGGCCATGACGGCCTGAGGTCTACTTTTGAACCCCGCTAAAAACGGGGGGATTACCGAGCGAACTGAAGAGTTCGTTCATTTCCACCGTAAGCCACGAAATGCGGACGCCTTTAAACGGCATGATGGGAACGATTAATCTCATCAAACGCGAACCCCTTACACCCACTCAGCAAAAATACCTCGACATTACCGAGTCCAGCACCAATACGCTGGCGTCGCTCATCAACGACATACTGGATCTGTCCAAAATCGAAGCCGGTAAGCTTGAGTTTGAGACCGTCAGCTTCGCTTTAACTGAGCTGATCGAGAGTATTGTGGGCTCACAAGCGGTGCGGGCTCAGCAAAAAGGCCTCGAGTTCGTCGTCGACACCAGCGGCATTCAACACGATGACGTCATTGGCGACCCGAACCGCCTGACGCAAATCTTCAATAATCTCCTGTCCAACGCTGTCAAGTTCACGGATTCCGGACACATCGTCGTCAAGGCAAGAACCCATGCGCCGAGCAAGGGCCTGACGATACTTTCCTGCAATGTTATGGATAGTGGTATCGGAATCAGTGAGGATTACCGCGAACGCATCTTTCAGGCGTTTTCGCAGGCCAGTAGCAGCATCGCTAGCGATTATGGCGGCACGGGACTGGGGCTATCCATCTGCCGTGAACTCTGCTCGCTTATGGGGGGACGAATCGACTTTCGGCCCAGCGGGCTTGGTGGCTCCGACTTTTACTTCAGTATTCGACTAGCCGCCGACACGAAGAGTATCGAGCGGCAGCAATTCGTGGCTTGTGCGTTAGCGGAAACCATTGCGGCGGTAATGATCGATGACGACATCGTGAGAGAAACCACCGAAAAACTGCTGGTCAGCATGGGCGCCAAACTCTGGAACGAAACCGGTGCATTGGCCGGCGGCCAACGGGTTCTGGACGAACTCACTCCCGAACGGTTGCCCCAACTTATTGTTATTGATCGGAACCATGCGCTGCTAGGCAATCTGGTTGGCCAACTGGATCGATTGGCCATCGACTCGGAACAGACGGTTCGTACCTTGGTGCTCAAAACGCTGTTTGAGTCGGAGCCAAGACAACTGGCCGCTTGCATGCAGATTGTGGACAAGCCGCTCAAACATTCAAGTCTATTTATGCAGAAGGATTCTCCTGAGGTTCCCAACTCTGTTTTCGCTGGACTGCCTTCGCAGTTAGAAAGGATGGCCCTTGAAAACGCCTCGTCGGCGAAGGGTGGACGAATAATGATCGTTGACGATAGCAGTATCAACCTTGAAGTGGCCCATGGCATATTAATGCCACTTGAGCTTGATGTTATGTTTGCCACCAACGGCCGCATAGCCTTGGAAGTATTGAAAAAAGCTGCTCATACCGATCCTGTCGAATGCATTCTAATGGACTGCCAGATGCCCGAGATGGACGGCTACGAAGCGACACGGCGTATACGTCGTGGCGAGGCAGGCGAGAGCCACCGCGATACGCCTATTATTGCGATGACTGCCAGCGCAATGTCCGGAGAACGTGAAAGATGTCTCAGCGTCGGAATGAGTGACTACATTACCAAACCGATTGACGTTGCAGCGATAACGGACAAACTTCTCAATTGGCTTGTGGTTCACCGAAAGCAGAGTCGCTCTGATAAATATCCCGGAACCTCAACAACAAAATCGAAATCGTCGACTGGGTCCTACGAACTTCCTGTCCTGGATTACAGTGACCTCTCCACACGTATGATGCATAACCAGGCGCTGATTGACCGGGTATGTCAGGTCTTTCTCCAAACGAGCGAGGCCCGAATGGAGCAACTTGCTCATGACGTACAAAAAGGCGATGACAGAGGTATCCGGCATGCGAGCCATACCCTCAAAGGTGAAGCTGCGCAAATCGGTGGTGCGCGTCTGGTGTATTGGTTACAAGCTCTGGAGAGTGAAAGTAGCGAAGCGGAAAGCCCTCGGTTAGATTCACTCTTTCGGGCAGTTAGAAATGAATACGCAGAGCTTGCTGAACAGTTGAGTAAGCTTTATCCAGGCTAGCAATAGTTCAGTGTGTGCGTATTTTTCTTTGCTTAACAAATTATTAGTTAAAAATATTTGAAAATAGCATTCAAACTGCTTTGCGTTTTGCAACATTCCGCTCAAATCCATTCCTGTCTACCAGTCGGGCATTAGCCTGGAGATCAGTAAGTCGCTATAAATAAAGTCATTTAAAAAATGTGGCACGCGTAATGAAGGACCTCGAATGTGCGACACGGGTTACGCACTTCTTGGAAAGTAGTCCACATTTTGAGGTAGATGCCATGAAAACAATTAAGCAAACCGAGATCGGAAAAAAACAAGCGGGCTTCGTTCTGACCACCGAGCTGGTGCTGTTATCCACAGTGATGGTGATCGGGTTAGTGGCAGGCATGGTTACGATGCGCGATGCACTTACCGCTGAGATGGAGGATGTTGCCGAAGCCATTGGGCATCTGGATCAGACTTATGCCTTCAACGGGATCGTCAACGGCGAGAAAACCGCAGCCGTTGAAGGTTCCGTCTATGGAGACGCTACCGACAGTCTGGCCGGGGACGATGTTGAATTCAGTTTTGTAGCAGCCACTCCGCTAGAAGGTGCGGCAACGGCAGCGAGCCTCGGCAGCAGCTCATCATCCAACGCCGGCACTATCACGGCACCGTAAGCACGACCTGAGGCGCGGCCCGGTGGGTCGCGTCGGTTTTAGAATTATTGGGGGTGGACGATGAAACGCAAGCTTAACGGGAGTACAACCGCCGCCATCAGTATGTTCCTGATCTCCGGCGTACTGGCAAGCTTTCTCGGCGCACGCCAGTTTGAGAAGCACACCACTCATGAAGTATACGGTATTAACGGTAGCTGGCCCGCAGGGACCAGCGTAGCACCCGAAATGCTAAAAAAAGTACGCGTCAACCGTGAGGTATCAGGAATAGACGACGCGAGGCTTATTGTCGGCAAAAAGCTTGATCGCTCGAAGAAGAGCGGGGAGGTCATCCGGCCCAACGAGCTCAAACGTCCTGTGCGATCGTGGTTGGCCCAGCAAGTACCCGAAGGCAAGGTTCTCTATACTATGAAACCCCACCTAGGCTCTATCCCCCATAGTCAGTTACGTAACGGCGATTCGTTCGACGTCATTGCTACGAATTCGCAAGGGGCTGTTCGGGCTGTCGCTAAAGACGTGCAGCTGATAGGAGTGCTCGCTGACGGAAAGACATCAACTCAACCGGGAGCGCGCGGATTCCTTGGATTGGCGATGTCTACCGGACACACCGGGGGCAGTGGTAAAGCGTCGCTGGTGGTAGCGGTGGCTCCTCAATATGTCTATCCATTAGCCAGTATTCACCACCAAGAGTCAGTATCTATTGTTCTGCACGGTGCCATTGCCGGAAGTTCCGGTCAACGCGCCACGATAGACCCACGTCCCACGCAACGCCATGTTGAGGTAATGACCGGCGTTCAGCGTCGTCTGATTCCAGTCGCGATTCCCACCACCTGAAGCTTGGTGAGTACCTGCTCATCGCCTTAACCCCCTACTGTTTGCGGAAGCTCTTAGGCTTCCGCCTTTTGATGTAATGACCGGAACCCAGAAAATCCTGTTTTGATTTGCAGTTTGCAACGCATCTTTCCCCTCCTAAAGCACCCCGGTTAAACAATTTTCGTATGGTACTGTTTTTTAAGTACTTATTATTTTTTTAAAGTTGGTATGCCTTCTGCAACTGCCAGAGAGGAGACGAACAGAGCAAAAAAATATCCAACTGATTGGGCGTGGAGATAACAGATGCGATTGATCTTCCCACTATTGACCCTTTTAGCGACAGGCTGTGTAAGCACTCACGAGGCCAGCCAGTCCTATTCCCATGAGGCCACTTCGTTCCATGCGATCGCGACGTCAGGCATTCATACCCATGACCTCGAGCCCCGGCAGCAGCGGAACACGCAGGGAGGAACAAGAGCACAGTTTATTGATGACGGCTGCGTTCTCGAGTTCTACACACTGCGTCCACATGCAGAGCCTTCATCCGGTTCCGACCATACCCACCCGGCCGGTTGGAACAACGTGGAGACGGCCGCAGGCTATCTCGGCACCTACCGCCGTTTCCTGACTCGGACAAGATTCGAGCAGGGAAAAGCTGAACTGACGCAGGAACAGAAAGACGAACTCAGAAGGTTCGCCTCACATTGGCTAGATAATGCGTTCGCCCCTCGCATACTCGTTGTTGGGCACACTAGCGCGGACGGCTCCCAACCGATGAATCAGAGATTGTCTGAACGCAGAGCCGCTAACACCGCGGCCCATTTGGTAACGCTCGGCGTCCCGGTTGAACACATTCGGTCACTGGGCATGGGTGAATTCGTTCCGAGCAGCTTGGCATCAACCAGTCCGTTACGACAGGCCAATCGGCGTATCGAACTCGTCACCTACATTGATGAATCAGATACCGCAGCACCTGTCGAACAGTGCCAGCCAGCGCTGGTAACCATTGATGGCGAGGCGTGGGGGAAACGCTTGATCGGCACACAGATTTCGTCAGCTAACAGGGGAAGTCAGTCATGAACTCAACAAAATTGAGGTTGGTAATGACACTTTGTCTTCTGTTGAGCTCGCACGGCTACGCTGGGCTGGTGTATGTCGAGGACTCTACAGGACGCCGCTCGGCTGATCACCGAGAGCTTATCCAATGGACCCACTCGAGACTTGCTTTTGATAGCGAGCTGAAACGTGTCGCCGTAGGCCAGGAGAACACACTCGAAGTCGAGGTTCTCGATGGGCGCGAGCTTCTTCTTCTAGCAAAAAACGTAGGGCGAACAACATTAATAGTCTGGTACACCGATGGCGACAGCGAAACATTTCTTTTCAGTGTAACCGAAGATCTTTCGGTGCTTCGCGAAGCGCTTCAGGATATTCATCCGGAGGTGAACCTTGAGCTCGCTCCGGACCGTCCAGCCTTGGTCTTACGGGGACAAGTACCGACTGTTGACTACAAGCTGGCCGCAGAAGTGGCGGCCAGACACTACCTTGGAGCTCATGGCAAATCGTCCTCGACAGTAAACTCTGGACGACGTGGCACAAACGACGTTGGAAATACTAATCCCTTACATTTGCTAACCCGGGCGCAACAGGCCGTGGGAGATGCTTTCCGGCTTAACGCTCGCAACCTGGACGAAGGCCGAATAGCAGTGATTAACCTGATCCGGGTCGACCAACTCCCCGCTACAACGGAGGAAAAAATCCTGGGAGCAATCCAACCCATGGGCGGAGAGAAGGTCAGGATTCGTAGGATTATCCGTGGTGATCTGGCAGACGACGAGCTGGATACGTTGATTCTCGAAGGCGACGTGCGTGACCAGGTCACCCTGACCAGAATTCTGAACGTGGCATCTAAGCTCTTCCTGGGGAATCGTGATGGAGCCGGTACGGTTATCGCGATGACCGACGAATCCGGCGGGCTGCTCGCTGAACGCCGTTCGGCGAAAAGTGGCGGATTGCTGGGCTCCACTTCGGGTACGGGTTCTCCAAGCCTTAAAGATAACGACATCCGCTCAAATATAGCCCGATCCAAGTTGGTCACAGTTGGCGGAGGGCGGCTCCTTTCTATTATCCGCGTGAGGGACCTGCCGCAGATCAGGGTGTCTGTCGAGATCCACGAAATTAATCGATCCCGAATGTTCCGTTGGCGACCGGACTTTTCTCTGGTGACGGATGAGTATGCTACCGATGGCCTTTTTACCCTGGGTGGCCTCTCTTCAATGCCGGTCAACAGTTTTATGGTTGAGAACGCACTTCAGATTCTCGGCGGCACGCTAACCAACAACCTCCAGGTGGGGGGTAGCGATGCGGCGTTCGACTTGCTGTTCTCCCTGATGGAACAGGAGGGGATCGCCCGAACGCTCTCTCGGCCTACGTTGACGGTTCTTGCTGGTGAGTCAGCCGTTTTTTCAGTAGGTGGCGAAGTGCCGATCCCCACAGCGTTCGCGCCAACAGGCTTAAAATCCGGCGACGAGGTTGCACAAAATACCTCAGGCGTCTTCAGCGGTACGACATTCAAGTCATTCGGCGTCGAATTGAGTGTCAGAGCCATGGTGGACGAATCAGATCGAATTACGCTTGATGTTAATCCTACGATCTCGGCGCCCGACACACTGTTGACGCAGCAGATCAGTGATAGCACAGGAACTGATCTCAACTCGACAGCCTTCAACAGCCGCAGCATAAGAACCACGACCCGGCTCAAGGATGGGCAGCCACTTATTCTGGGTGGGTTGATCTACAGCGAACAATCCGGCCAAAGCTCCCACACTCCGGGCTTACATCGCGTTCCCCTGTTTGGGCGCTTGGCAGAAGCCACATCGGACAGTGAGCAGGACCGAGAGTTGGTCATCGTAGTAACGCCGACGCTGGTCCGCGAGCCCAATGGCCAGATCCATAGATGGGCATTTCCGTCAACATTCAATCTCGCGAATCAGGCACTGATCGGTGACGATCGCCACTCGGGAGAGTACCCATGAAACTTAGCATCGCTCTGCTGCTGGTTCTGACTTTCACGTTGATGGGATGCTCCTCCAATCCATCTCACTATACCGCGAAAGTCACAGACCCTAACCGGGAGGTCGACCGCATACTCGCTCGTTACGAAATGATGCGAACAGCTGGCGAGTCATGCCATAACGAAGCTTCCCATCAAAGTGACTGGGCGGATTGCGAGGGTCTGCTTCGGCGGCTTTCACAACTCTACAGCACGTTCCCGGCCAATGAACGCGTGAAGTTCGCCGCAGCACTGTTGAGCTACCACGCAGGAAAAAGGGAACAAGCTGGCTTTCTGCTGGACCAGATTCTCGTCAACGAGCGCCCTCGCCCTGAGGCGGCCATCCTAAGGGCACGCATTGCGCTTGAGGAAGGCAATAGCAGGCGGGCAAGGTCGCTGCTGGAGAGTCAAATACGTCAGAATCCCATGCATCCCTCACTGCACGAAATTATGGCCGCGACCCATTTCGCCGATCAGGAACCGAGCCAAGCGTTCCGGGCGTTAGCCTTGGCCGAACGGCTTGGGGCGCCCCCCTGGCGCGTGGCTTATCACCGGGGGCTGATGTTTGAGACCGCCGGGAATGCGCCGGCCGCCTGTGAGCAGTACGTGACGGCCTTCAGTCTGAAACCTGAATTTGTCGCACCTCATGGGCGTCTCATCGCCTTGGAACATGACCCTGTGTGTCATGACTTGGGGCTGTTTTTGGAGGGGCGGCTATGAGCGTCATAGATACTGATACCCAGAAACAGCTGCGGCGGCACCTTCACCAGCGACTTATTGCTTCTATGGAAGCCGATCCGCTAGCGCCGGAGCGATCATCTCTCCTTACGGCGCGTTTGGAATGTCTGCTCGACGGTATACAGGCGACTACGGGCCTGAGTTTGTCGCCGCAAGAGATCAGTACCCTATGCCTCCAAATTAAAAATGATGTCATCGGCATGGGCCCGCTGACGGAGCTCATGTCGGACCCCAGTATTACGGATATTCTCGTAAACGGCGCCCAGTCTATCTGGGTGGACCGATCCGGCAAACTGGAACTTACCCAACTGCACTTCGACGACGAATCACACTTGCGACGATTCGTCGACCGCTATATTGCCGCGCAGGGAAAACATCTGGATTCGGCCACGCCCGCCGTCGATGCCCGTCTTCCCGACGGCAGCCGAATGCATGTTGTGATTCCTCCGCTCAGTCCTGCCGGAACACTTGTCAGCATTCGATGTTTTCGCGAATCCCATTCTTCACTGGAAGACCTTATCCAATCAGGAATGCTGTCTCGGGAGATGGCCGATCTATTGATTTTCGCAGTCCAGGGCGGACTTAACATCGTTATCGCCGGTGGTGCCGGAGCCGGCAAAACAACGTTGCTGAATGCAGTGTCGGAGTTCATTCCCTCTAACGAACGGATTGTTACCGTCGAAGAATCGGCAGAGCTGGCGCTGCGAAACCGTCATGTCGTAACGCTGGAAGCCAAGCAGGGTAACGGAGAGGGGAGAGGGCGCTTCGATCTGCGCATGCTAGTAAGACAGGCACTAAGAATGCGAGCGGATCGCATTATCGTGGGGGAGGTTCGCGGCGAGGAGGTATTCGACATGCTGCAGGCTATGACCGTAGGGCATGATGGCAGCCTGACGACAATCCATGCCAATAATCCACACCAAGCATTAAAGCGCATGGAGACCCTGGCATTGCTCTCGAACAGTCGCGCCCCACGGGAGGCGATCCGGGACATGATCGAATCCGCCGTTCAACTTATTATTCAGGTAGCCCGATTGAGCGATGGAACGCGTCGCATAACCAGCATCTGTGAGCTGCACGACGCCCCTGGATGTATTGAAGTGGTTGAACTTTTCCGTCTGAGAAAAACGGCGCTTTCGATAAATCGAGAGCTGCATGTATCGGGAACTGCGCCAATAAGCCGCTCTACACATACAGACTGCGGGATTAGACCGCTATTTTTGGAAACCATCAGGGCAAAAGGCATCGAGCCGCCCAGGTCCTTGCGCCTCATCTGGGAGGTTGCGGAGATGCCCTCATGAGCGAAATCATCATACTTCTCCTAGCCGGCGTTGTGTTCATCTATTCAGCACGCTTTCTCTATCGACATTTTTTTGAAGGAACAGCGAAAGAAGAGGCTGTTATAGACTTAAATCGTGCTGCACTCCCTAAGCCTAATGCAGTCAGGCAAGCGCTTCGGGTTTTGAACATCAATCTTGATCCGCTGCTATTTTTCGCCGGTCTGCTGCTTATTGCGACGACTGTAACCCTGGTTTTTCAGACATTGTTCCCGGACCGGACGGGTCTTGCAGCCATCGCTGGCCTAAGCGTTCTTCCTGCAGCTGGCGTTCTCATTCGTGATCTGATCGGTTGGCGAGGCCAGCGCTTCGAAGCTGCACTTGTAGACGTCATCGATCTGGTAATAGCGCTTACCGCAAGCGGCGCAAGCACGCGACAGTCGATTGAGACTGCGGCCAAGGGTTCACCGCGGTATGTCCGTGAGCCATTACTTGAAATTGTGACCCGGTTGAAGCTGGGCGATAGCATCGATAATGCCACTCGACCTCTATTGCGCCTGTATCGGACCGCCGGTACCCGACTGTTTGTGATGACCCTGATATCGCGGTGGCACGATGGCGCCAACTTCGAATCGCTCCTGGAAGCGCTGGGTTCCGCGCTGCGTCAACGACGCACAACCTTCATCCAAATGCGGGGGCAGCTCTCCGGGGCAAAATATGCCTTGCTGTTTTCAGCGGGCTTACCGTATGTGCTAATTCCGTTTTTTACTTGGAGAGAGCCCGAGTGGCTCGCCCCGCTCACAGCACACCCCCAGGGGCCTGCTGTCGTCTATGCGGCCATTCTTTGCCAAGTTACGGGATTTATGTGGATGAGGCGTATCCTGAGGAAACCAACATGGTGAGTTCATGGCTGTTGGACGTAGTACTAGGTATTGTCGCAACTCTCGGACTCGTACTGGTTTACCTGCTCAGCCGGTCGGAACTTAAACCCGAAGAGGCTTTGCGTATCGATTCTGGTTGGTCGCGCTCGGCCCTTCCTTCGTGGCTTTATCCATCAACGCTGATCAGGCGCGCAGGCATTGCCCCTCGTGAACTGGCAGTCGCCTACTGGCCGCTAAAATTATCGTTGGCCGTGCTGGCGCCGCTACTGATGCTGGAGGTCAGACCTTCGACTCCACTCTGGCTCACGATTCCCAGTTCCGTCTCTGCTCTGTTTTCTTTCGATTTTTACCTTTGGCAACGCGCCCAAAACCGCAATCGGAAGATCCAGGGTGCTCTCAGTTTCTTTGTTGATCTCATGAATGCCTATCTGCGATCGGGGGCTTCCGTCGTAATGGCGTTTGAACAGGCGGGCCGCTTTGGGTTCGATATTCGTCACCCGCTCGCACAGGAAATTAAGGTCGTGGTGTACGAACTCCAAGCCGGTGAATCTTTCACTCTTGCTTTTCAAAGACTGTTCAACCGTACCGGGGTAAGGGAATTGGAGCGTCTGGCGGCGGTTTTGGAGATAGGGCATCAGGCAGGGGCACCTATCGCAGGGATACTATCGCGTCAGGGTTATGTCCTGAGGGAGCAACAACACGAGTTAAATCGGAAATTAATGAGTCAGAAAAGCATTCTGATGTTGTTTGCGATGGTTCTGGTCGGACTCCCGATGTTTGGCGTAATTGTCCTATTCCCCGCAGCAATCAAGATGATGGAAATATTTCAACTCCTGCAAAACCTGTCTTGAACGTTCCCCATAAGCCAGAGAACATCTCTATGAAACGCATGAGCCCTAATAGTCGTCAGCGTGGCTTTGTGATTACCCTTGAATTGGTCTTGATCATTACGATTCTGGTGCTGGGATCTCTCGTTGGACTTGTGGCCATTCGGGACGCACTGGTCAAGCATTATGTGATGAAACAGAATCAGGAAGCCATTGTTGTTGACGCAGCAGGTACCGTCCTCGGAAAAGCGGTTGATTTCGATGAGCATGATGCTCCGCGAATATTCCTTATGGACCAAAGTAAGGTGAGTCCAAGTAGGACCTTAATCGCAATTCGCGATGATCGCTTTACCTCAAGGGAGGCTATTTATTACAGCGGGGCCAATTGCACGGGTACGCCATGCATCAAAACGATCAGTGACGAAACTACCGATAGCATTGGTGTCGACGGCCAGTTCGGTTCGGGAAATGTAAGCTATTTCAACGCGCTCCAAGGCATGGCCAACTATGCGGTCGGTGCTGGTGAAAATGGTTTGCCTGGCGCACTTTTTAGCGAGAGTCCACAGGCGTGTCCAGTTCCACCAAGCAAAATAGGTTCGCGCTGGGTATCGCAAAAAATAGTTGTAGGGGACCCCTGCGAGACCGTGAACCTCGAAGATAAGTCTACTGTACCTGCGTTCACGGGTTGCCTGATTAATACGTTGGAACCTTGCGAGTGCCCCGGAAGCTATAGTGAGCAGGGAGATGTGCTCGCCAATTACCTTCCGGCAATCGATACGCTACTTAGTTCTACAGCTTCCTCCGTTAACGCTTTGCTATTGCCTAGCGGCCAACAGATCCCGGCTGTAGAAATCGGGACCTTGTGTTGCCCAGAAGCCATGAAACTGGAAGGCGATAACCTGGTGAATGCTACAGTTTACATTGTGCTTCAGCGACTCATTGACTCGCTTGATCTGGGTTCTTTTCCACTGATTCAACAGGCTGTTAACGAATTGTTAGCGCCTTTTCAAGGCGATATAAACTGTTCGGCCTCCATTCAGCTCAAAGCAGCCTTAGCCGTACCTGGCCCGGTTAGCCCGGATAAAAACATACTGGAAGGTTTTTCGCCTCCTTTCTGGGTCAGCTTGCCGGGGCGAGGCGACGCGGAAAGCTGGACATCAGTCCCGCCGGCGCCCGGTGAAGGGACGGTGTTCTGAAGCACTGGGTGTGCTTTCAGGCGGTGGTAACGCTATTCATACTTTTAGCCAGTGGCTGACATCATATTTCAGGAAGGAACACTTTTAAAAAGGCCATCAAATGCGGTGGCCTCTCTATTCGTTGCGCTGAGTTTTGGATTGCACCGGTTCGGTAAACTACCTCATCCTGCACCTGCGTAAAACGCTCTTTATAGGTATGAGGCGTCAGGCATAGGCTGGCGTTGAGACTGTGTCACTAGTGCACTGCTTGGTTAATTCGCTGACTTAATGAGACTTTGAGAATCTGGGTAGCAGGGCGCGGTGATGATGGGGTGGCGGCCGGCGCTCCGGCGGTTCGACATCGAGTCGCCGCAACGCCGCTAGCTAGATTCTCAGGACGTCCCTCGGGGCGAGCTTCTGAAGGCTTTGGATCTGCGTTGCTGCTCTTTGATATGGAACCACCATGCCTGCAGAAGCTCGCAGTAAGTCAGTGAATTAACCAGATAGTGTACTAGCATCGATCAAGAAAATTCTCTGCCAATGATTCTGCGGAGCACGGTTTACCGGTGAGAAAACCCTGGATTATTTGGCAACCCCCATCACGTAGGTAGCGCAACTGCTCGTCGGTTTCGACCCCTTCCGCAACTACCGTGAGATTCTGAGCCTTACCCAGCGTCAAGATAGCGTCTATCAGACCATATGACTGGTTCTCGTCGGTGATGTCGGAGACAAATGAGCGATCGATCTTCAGTACGTCAAGAGGCAAGCTCTTGAGCATGCTCAAGGATGCGAAGCCGGTCCCGAAATCGTCTAGGGCTATACGAATGCCTTGCCTGCGAAAACGTTCGAGCAGCGCTATTGCGTTGCTCTGAGGATCCATAAAAACACTTTCTGTAATCTCCAACTCGATATCAGCTGGACTAATATTATTTGTCTCTAGAATCGAAAGCAGTTTTTCGCTGAAGCAATGCTGGTTAAATTGATGACCGGAAACGTTAATGGCAATCGGGACAATATTGTAACCCATCTCTTTCCATCGGCTGATTTGCCGACTAACCGACTGGAGCACGAACTCGCCAAGAGGAAGTATCAGGCCTGTTTCTTCAGCAATGGGTATGAAGTCGGCAGGTGAAACAGCACCGTATTCTTCCGAATTCCAACGCACTAGTGCTTCCGCGCCGCAAATCCGGTGGGTTAGGGCGCATATCTTCGGCTGAAACATCATGGAAAGCTGTTGTTTGTCGATAGCAGCGCGTAACGCTGTCTCGATGGCGATCGCCCGACGGGCTTTACGCTCAAGCTCCGGATGATAGTATCCAAGCCGCCGATCGGATGTTGAACCATATGATTTTGCAGCCAAGGCTGCCTGCTGTATCAAGGCCTCGACAGGTAATTCGCCAGCCACAAATTCAGTCAATCCTACCCGTGGCGTAACATTTAATGCGTATTGTTGAACTTCTAGAACCGGCTCAAATTCCAGAAAAAGTGCGTCAATTAGACCATCGAAAAAGGCACGATTATTGGGGGATGTAACCATAAGCCAGAATTCCCCAATGCCCGTGCAAGCAGCAATCGCTGGAGATAAATTCTTCCCAACGCGGTTGGAGTCCCGGGAAGAGTACGCGTCAGCTACCATCGATAACTTGTTACCAATCATCCTCTGAGCATGCTCTGTAACTTTTCCACCTATCGTATCGGCCACGGAGTCAATCGAGTCGAAACACACTTTGACCAATACCTGGGGCTCGCCCGCGCGCAGATCAGCATGCAGCTGCAGCAGCTGTATGAGGTACGCCCTGTTGGGCAAACCGGTTACCAGGTCCGTTAGGGAGAGGGCTTCGATTCTCCGCTTCTGAAGCTCACGCTGGGTATTATCTCGCATAATACACAGCATCTCGTCAGAGGGGGTCTTCGCAAATCTGATTTCCAGAAAACATTCCTGGGTATCTTGCAGATGGATATCGGTAATAGCCTGTCCAAGATCGATTGCTTCAAGAAACGCCTGCTCGACGATGGCTCCATCAACCGGTCCGAACAAGTCAATGAAACTCGCGCCTTGCCTGAAACCCTGGTTCAGAGCTTTAGGCACATTGGCGCCTAACTTAGCACCCAAGAGATAGCCGCCGGCATCAAAGCGACAAATGGCATCTGGTAACGCATCGATCAACGCAAGTTGCTCGGCGCGTTGTTGCTCCAACTGCAGTTGATTGCGGTGCGCTGAAACAATGTGCCTGACCCTTTTGGCCAGCAGAGAGGTACGGAACGGCTTTGTTATGAAGTCATTAGCGCCAGCATCGAGAGCCTTGGTAATGGACTCAACCTCGTCGCTACCGGTCAGCATTACGATAGGCAAATCCGAGCCCACTTGCCTTCGGCGGATAGCCTGACATACTTCGAAACCGTCCATATACGGCATTCGCACATCTAGAAGGATAAGGTCAAAATCGGCCTCCTGTATCTGCCGTAACCCGTCTTCCCCACTCGCCGACTCGTAAACGTTCATAGACTGTGTCGATAACACCACCTTTAGGTGTGCACGACTTAACTCGTCATCGTCGATGACCAGTAGCTTCAGAGACTCCTCCTGCAAGCTGCCTGAATCTTTACCGACAATGTGGAAGAGTGGCGATGTCGTATCAGGCTTCATCCCGTTTCCTCGTTGGCGCGCTTATGGTTTTGGGCCGGTTGGTATTGCAACCACCACTACTATGACCGTTACCTTAGCGATATACGTGCCACAAATTTAAAAAATCCATTAAGCATATAGCGAGTGCGCTATTTAACCAGCCATAGGGCAGGGGGTTAATTCTTGTTCGTTGCGAAATGCTTCGCAAATTGCAACCGGATTCTGGAGAGACATTGCATATTGCAAATGGCGCTCCCAAAAAATGAGCGACTTAGTTATAACCGTTTGAATATCTAATCTTTTTTGGGTTGGCCTTCATGTTGCTTAGCAAACGGGAAATCGAAACCGGAAAAAGTCATGGGCGTACCGATAAAGTTCAATAGATCAATTTTAGCCTATGGCTTGTTCCTTCTTCTCTTAGCAAAGTGCGGATTTGCTTTATCAGCAGAATATACCTTTGGTGTCGTTCCGCAGCAGCCGGCAGCAAAGCTGTTTTCACTTTGGAGGCCGCTCTTAGAGGAGGTTAAGCAAACAACCGGTATCAGACTTGTCTTCAAGACGGCTCCCTCAATACCAGCATTTGAGAAGGCACTTTCGAATCGCGAGTACGACTTTGCCTACATGAATCCGTACCACTACGCCATCTTTAGCACTGACGCAGATTACACCGCTTTAGTTGTCCGAAAAACGGGTGGGCTTAAAGGTATCCTGGTGGCTAGACGTGATAGTGATGTCGATTCGTTGCTGGCGCTTAACGGACATAAAGTCGCTTTTCCATCACCGGCCGCCTTTGCTGCCTCGATGCTGGTGCGGCGTGAGCTGAGCGAGAGGGGGGTGCATATTATCCCTCAATATGTAAAAAGCCACGATTCTGTGTACTTGGGCGTCCATCGGGGACTTTATGCTGCGGGCGGCGGAGTGGAAAGAACGTGGAACACTATGGGGCCGGAAGTGCGTGATCAGTTAAAGGTGCTGTGGCGTTCTGATGCGTATATCTCCCACCCGATCGCAGCGTTGGACAGCCTCCCCGAAAAGGATCGGGAGAGTATTACCAGCGCGCTCGTGGATCTAGTCGAAACGGATGAAGGCAGGACGCTGCTTAAAGCGCTCAACATTCCGGCATTCCGGACTGTTGCTGATAGTGAATTTGATGTGCTTCGCGCACTTGATTGGTCTTTGCTGGAAGGGAATCTCCACCACTACCTCGACCTTTGAGCAGATGCTATGCCTTACCGCTTAAAAATCATTATAGCAATCGCCCTCGTCGAATCACTTGTTCTGATTGGTCTGGTTGCTACCAGCGTCAACTTTCTCGAAAACACGAGCCGTCAAGCCTTCGTTCAGAGTGTGGAGTCGCATGCAGCGGAGCTCGCCTTGTTGGTACGTGACGCGGTGCTATCATCTGATATTGCTAGCCTGGAGGCCATTGCTCGGCATTACATGGAAAAAAACGACAGTCTTTACTTGCGCATCTCAGACGAGACTCGGGTACTGATTGAATACGGCATTGTTCGAAACAATGATGATGTCAGAAGTCCAGATTCATCCTTCACGGATGTCGATGACGGCATTTTCGATGTGCATAAGCTCATTTATGTCGACAGTTTTGCCGTTGGACGGCTGGAGACCGGTATTTCAACAGCCAAAGCCACGGCCATGGTCAGTGACGCCCGCAGTAAACTGATCTTCATAGCTGCCATCGAAGTGCTTCTCGTAGGCATACTTTCTTGGTTTCTGGGCCGATACCTTATTCGAGATCTGAAAAAGTTTCGCGAACAGTTGGACACCATGGCTAGCGGCCTGTCGCGCAAACAGCTTTATTTTCCCAAAGCCAGTGAGTTTCATGATGTCGCCCACGCATTCAATAGAATGGCGGCAATGGTTGAGCTTCGCGAAAAAGACCGAGACTCCGCTTTCGAGGCAACTTCCGAGGCAGTCAACGCTCTGAAAGAGCGTGAAGCCAGCCTGGAGTTGCTTCTAAATACAGTGACTGACGGCATTATTCTTGTTGACGAACAAATGTCTGTTCAGGATATAAATGAAGCTGCAGCGCGCACCCTCAAGTTTTCCGCAGGTGAGATGCTCGGCAGGCCACTAGCCTCGATATTCACTTTAGATAGCCAATGGCATGACGCTCTACGGGTTCTGCAGCAAGTCATCGACCATAAGCTGGGAACCCGTCAGAACCTCGGAAAACTCCAGCTTGGAGCCGCCGGTTCATCTGTGTGGGTCGACCTATCTGCTGCAAGCATTGCCAGACCTTCTGGTCGGTATCTAGTCCTGGCTTTCAAAGATCTGACAACAGAACTGTCGACCCATTCCGAGATCCAGCGACGGGAGCTTCTTCACAAAGCTATTACAGTGGCTAGTCTCGACAGCATTCTTGTGTTGGATGAACACGGCATCATCGTCGACGCCAATCCCAGCGCTGAGGTCATGCTGGGCCGTACCCGCGGAGCGCTTGTTGACCAGCATGTGGATACAACGCTTAAGACCGCCTTCTCGGAACAGGCATTTGAATTACCTGCACAGAGCCAAAATGGCGCTAACGAACGTGGACAGGCGTCGGGTATCAAGCTGCTTACTCTGACCGGAGCGGATGGGAGCCATATCCCTGTGAGCTACCGGACATCACACTTTCGTTGGACCAACAAAGAGTACACGACCCTTCTGCTCCGGGATCTACGTGAGCAGCAGCTGACGGAGCTGAGTCTGCTGGAAGCTAAAGAGGCGGCAGAAAAGGCCAATTTTGCCAAGTCCAACTTCCTGTCTCACGTAACCCACGAAATCCGGTCGCCTCTTAATGCAACGATGGGGTGTGTCGACCTCTTGATGAGCACTGACCTGAACCCGCAGCAAGTGGTCTTTGCTGAGTCGGCTAAACAATCATCCAACGTGCTCCTCTCGCTCGTGAACAATATCCTTGATTTTGCCCGAATAGAGTCAGGAACACTTGAGCTCAACACCGAGCGGTTTAACGTAATCGATGTGCTAGAAAGTGTCCTCGATATTAAGTCGCTGCATGTAGATCAAACCCAGGTCGCCTTATGCCTTGTCGCTGACCCCAATGTGGATATGCAATGTTTCGGCGATTCGGTTCGCCTTCGCCAGGTATTGGCTAACCTCGTCGACAACGCACTTAAATTCACTGATCGAGGCGGCGTAACCTTGACTGCCAAACTGGCAGAGACGATTGAAGACGGTTACCGAATCGAGTTTAGTGTCGAAGACACCGGAATCGGCATTCCGAGGAACAAGCGGGATACAATTTTTGATGCTTTCACCCAGGTAGATAGCACCGACGCGACACTTCATGGCGGAAGTGGCCTCGGGTTAGCGATTTGCAAGGAACTGGTCGAACGAATGGGGGGGCGGTTTAGGCTGGATAGTGTGGTCGATCAGGGGAGCCGCTTTACGTTTGACATTCCCATGGCTTGCTCGGTTCAGGATAGGCTTCCCCTCGAAACGGAGCTCAACGCTGTGGTTCTCTCCAGAAACGCTGTATTTCAGACAGCTTTACGAACGCAACTCAGCAGTTTAGGTTTTAACGTTGAGATGTCCTCCGACATGGCTATCCAAAAACAATATGAAAAAACCTGGTTGTTTGTGGATGACATTCAGTTGATGGATACATCAAAAAAGACGAATTCAGCTTCTGATTACGACCGCATTGTGCTGCTCGTGGACAAGAAAACGTTCTCAAGCATACCTACGGAGCAACGCCTTCGTGCGGATAGCGTATTAATTAAACCAGTTCATTACTCACGGCTGAGGGAGTTGATTTGTCTCGACGACACCCCGCAGCCCCCTCAACAAATTATCGAACAAACAGATTTTGGCGAATGCTATCCCGAAGCGAGCGGGGGCGATGTACATATTCTTCTTGCAGAAGATAGCCAGGCCAATCAGTTGGTTGCCACAACGATGCTTGAAAAGAGAGGCTACCGGATTTGGGTTGCCAATAATGGCAATGAAGTTCTCGAAGCACTCGACCAACAGGCTTTTGACCTGGTCCTGATGGATCTAAGAATGCCCATCATGGATGGGCTCGAAGCTACACGCCGTATCAGACAAAGCGGCGCTGATTATGCGTCTATCCCGATCATTGCTCTAACCGCCAACGCCACTAAAGAGGATGAGGTACGCTGCAAACGCGTAGGGATGGATGCTTTTATCGGTAAGCCTTTCCAGATTGATGAATTGACCGCAGCGATTGAGCAGCAGCTCGCTAGTGCAGGAGAGACAGGGCGCATGGAAAAAACAACGTTATCGTTGATGGACGCCACGATTGTTGACCGATTGATAACTGAAACTTCAGAGTCAGTTGTTGACCGCATGGTCCAAGTGTTCATCAGGGAGGTTGAACGCCGACTCAACGAATTACTTGACGCTTTCGCGCGTGGAGACTGTCATCGGGTCGAGGATGAAGCTCATACCATAAAAAGCAACGCATCCACATTCGGGGCAGTCTATCTTGCCAGTCTCTGTAAGGAAATCGAGCAGAGCTGCAAACGCATGGATAAAGAAAAGGTGGCGAATCTAATTCCTGAATTGGAAGAGGTAACGCATAAGACGCTAAAGGTCTATGGATCCCAATTTGGCAACGTAGACTAAATGGGTACGGTGAGGTTACCAACAATGACGGCAACAGACGTTAAAGCCAGGATTCTGGTTATAGAGGACAGCGAACTTCTGGGTTTGCTCTATCGGGAATATCTGATCAATGCGGGCTACGACGTTACCCTGGTCGGCCTGGGTAAAGAAGGGCTCAGCGCGCTCCGTAGTCAGCAGTATGATTTGCTTGTTCTGGACCTGACGCTACCTGACATTCATGGTTTTGATATTCTGAAAGCCATTGTTAAAGACAAAAATTCGCTGTCAACGATTGTCGCCACCGCCAGTGACTCCGCAGAAACCGCCATAGAGGCGATGCGGCTAGGGGCATCTGATTTTCTTTCGAAGCCCATTGAATCCAATCGTCTACTGGTCACTGTGCAAAACGTTCTTCGCCAGCACCACTTGGCCGACATGGTTGATGAATACCAGAAGCAGCTGGAACGGGATCGGTTTGAAGGGCTGATCGGTGCCTCGCCAGTAATGCAAAGTGTCTACCGGATTATCGAAACGGCTGGTCCAAGCCAAGCCAGTATCTTCATTACTGGCGAAAGCGGCACCGGTAAAGAGCTCTGTGCTGAAGCCATTCATCGGCGTAGCAACCGCAACAGCGGGCCGTTCGTTACGATTAACTGCGCAGCTATTCCTAAAGATCTAATGGAAAGCGAGATTTTCGGCCATGTCAAAGGTGCTTTTACGGGCGCGTCGTCGGAACGTGAGGGTGCAGCCTCCATGGCCGATGGAGGTACTTTGTTCCTCGACGAGCTATGCGAAATGGACCTTGATCTCCAAAGCAAACTCCTACGATTTATCCAGACCGGTACATTTCAACGCGTAGGTTCTAGCGTAACGAAGAAAGTAGATATACGGTTTGTCTGCGCCACCAACCGTGATCCACTAGCGGAAGTGAAAGCGGGACGTTTCCGCGAAGACTTATATTATCGACTTCATGTCATTCCGTTACGTCTGCCGCCGTTAAGAGAACGAGGGGAAGACATCCGCCTCATTGCCCGCCAGATGCTCGCTACCCAGGCCACAAAAAACGGTAAAACCGTTGACGGTTTCCATCCAGAAGTGGAACGAATGATCATGAATTATCCTTGGCCTGGTAACGTCAGAGAGCTTGAAAATACCATTCTTAATATGGTCGTAATGGGCAATTCCAGCACAGTTACACCGGACTTGGTCCCCGATTACCTGAACGGTCGGATAGACCGGAGCCTGAGGTCTTCAATCCAGCCGGAAGATAGCACCTCGCAGGATGAACAGCAGGGGCAGCGGCGGGACTCAGATACTCAGGAGTCCATACGCCCGCTATGGCTGGAAGAAAAGAAAATTATCGAGCGTGCAATCGATATCTGTGGAGGTAATGTTCCACGAGCTGCAGCATTGCTCGAGGTTAGCGCTTCGACACTCTATCGAAAACGCCAAAGTTGGCAAGCGTCGGGTTGGTCCTAAACTTTCGTATTTGCGATTTGCAACGCAATTTGCGGAGTAAAACGCGTTCAAATTAAAGAATGACCGGACGAACTCAACGCCCTGACTCACACCGAAATATAACCATTTGAAATAAAATATAAAAATCACTGCTTTTCATTTGGCCTGGGAATTGCTCTATCAAAGTTAGACCACAGCTAGGGCACCCTTATGAAACGCATCCGACAGGGCGTCAATCGGCTATTGACACGCCATGACGAACTCAATCGAAGAAGTAGTGGAAGAATCAACCAGTCATCACGGATTGCATTTTTTTCCTCGTTGCTATTGGTTACCACGTTGCTGGGCGCAGGAACTTTATACTTTCATCGAGATGCAGAATTCCAGCGAATAGAAGAATTACGCCGTGCACATAGCCACTTGGGCTTGTTTAAAGCGGAACTTGAGGCCTATCTCAACAAGGACCTTTATCGGGTAAAAGGCCTTGCCGCTATACCGCTGCTAGGTCAAGAGAACGACCAGGCCGTTTTTCAGCAGCTTGCCGCAGCACTAGGCGGTGAGGATGAGCACATCATTAGTTTGCAATTAGCCGAAGATGCTGTCGTTAGTCATGTTTGGCCTTATGAGCGCAATAAGGCCGCCATTGGCCATGATTTGCTGGCAGATCCGGCAAGAAGAGCAGCCGCGCAAAGAGCGATTGATGAGCGGCGTCTATGGATCGCCGGACCTGTAACCTTAAAGCAAGGGGGCGTTGCACTCATTGGTCGTTATCCCATTTTTACCCAACAGGAGACATCATCTTCAAACACCGGAAATTTCTGGGGTTTTGCAAGCATTCTGATCGACTGGTCTTCGCTTATCGCCAGTACAACGTCTTCCATCCCGGATTTGCGGGGGTTTGAAATCGGTTTACGCGGCAAAGACGGTTTTGGCAGCGAAGGCGAACAAATCTACGGACAGCCGGAAATATTTGCCAGTAACCCGGCCACACTGGACGTGTCATTACCCGGCGGCACGTGGCAGCTTGCCATCATACCTTCGCAGGGGTGGGTCAACCTGTCCGAAGTTAACTGGCTGGCAAAGGCAGCGTATTTCGCGGCAACATGCCTGTTAAGCTTAGGTTTTTTCCTGTGGCTTAAATCCTATCTTCTGCTTCGATATGAATTAAGGGACGAAAAGAAGGCTCTTGAAAAGTTAGAGGAGCGTTTCAAGGATAGTATCGAGTCAATGCCTGCTGCGCTGGCGGTATTTGATAGTAAAGATAATCTGGTCACATTCAATAGCCGCTACGAGCAAATCTACGCCGAAGGTGCCAGTTATACGATTCAAGTTGGCGCGAGGGCGAAAGATATTTTTAGAAATGCCATCGATGGTGGAATGTTTCACTTCGAGGGCGGAGAGCCCGATCGTATAGAAGCAATTTCGATGTTAACGAATAGATTGGATCAATACAGAGATGAAAAGCCGTGGTTTGATGAAGTTCTCGCCGGTGGACGGGTTTTAAGGACAATTCAACATCGCACCCGTATGGGAAACTTCGCTCTTATTCAGATTGATGTGACCGATTTGCATCGGAGTTATCGGCAGAGTAAACAAAAGTTCCAATCCATGAAACGGGATCGCAGTAACTTCGCTCAGCTTTTCAGTTGGTTATTTGAAAATGTAGAGCATCAATTAAAGGACTGCGCTCAAGCTGTCCACCATACTAAAGAGTATCCAGAATCGAATGAGGCAGCTCCTCATTACCTGAATAGTTTCGGGCTTCGGCGAGCACTCCATAAAGCCTTGGCATTTTGTGAGGATGGGCGACAGCTGTCGGAATATCATTCGGTCTCAGCACCCGCGCAATCTCAGATATTCAGCTTGGACGGTCTCATTGAGACGATCTCAAAAAAGAGAAACGACCATCACCACGAAGGCAGTGGAACCGCACAGTTAATTTTGGAAAAAGACAGCAATCCGTCTGAGCTCGTTTACGGTAATGAATCGCAAGTTCATGCTCTCATCGAATATATGGTAACGGTTGCTGCGACCCTATCTCGAGGAAGTAATCTAAAGCTCAACCTAGATAAAGAGAAACGTGAATCAGAGGTGCAGGTGAGTGTAGGCGTGAAGACAGAGGGTAAGTTTTTACCCGACAATTATGTTGAGACCATCCTGGAATCCGTAGAGGGCTATAATGAAAACTCTACACTTTACGGATTAGCTGGTATTCGCATTGCTCTTTTAAGGGCGTGCGCGATGGAACTTCATGCCCATGTGGAAACGATTCGAGAAGGTGGCAGAGCTACTGGAATAAAGGCCACCTTCACTCTCTTCGAGGCAACGCCCATCGAAAAGGAAATATTCGGTATGCCAAATACAGCTACAAGTTAGCAGACGTGCCGCTAGTTTTTACATAAAGGTCCGGGAACGTGTCCGGGCCTCCTAATATGCGAATGCTTCGAAGGTTTGATATGGTTTCCAGTAACGAGATGTCACCACCCATGACAGCAAATTCTGGTGCCCGATATGAACGAACGCGTGATTCCGCAAACGATGAAAGCGATGGTGCTGTCCGGCCACGGCGACGTGGACAAACTGGTCTATCGAGATGATTTCCCTACACCTAAACCCAAGCTAGGCGAGGTTTTGGTGAAAGTTACGGCGACCGCCAAAAACAATACGGATAGAAAGGCGCGCGAGGGCCTGTATCCGACCAAAGATAAAGGCGATGTCACCTCCTTTGCCATGGGCGGAGAGCCAACGCTGACGTTTCCGCGCATTCAGGGTGCCGACGTGGCGGGCCAGGTCGTTTCCGTAGGCGAGGGCGTGGATGACGCCCGCATTGGCGAGCGGGGTCTGCTGGATTTCAATATCTACGCCGATGAGCGCCGGGATATTAACCTGACGCCGGATTACTTCGGTCACGGTGCCGACGGCGGCTACGCCGAATACATCGCCGTGCCTTCCGATCAGTTCCACCATGTGCCCAATTCAGACCTGGCCGATGCGGAATTGGCGGCCATGGGCATGTGCTCCTATCAAACGGCCTACCACATGATGACATCCGCACGTATCAAAGCGGGTGAGCGCGTACTGGTTACCGGGGCCAGCGGAGGCGTTGGGACCGCGCTGATCCAGCTCTGCCGTATTGTGGGGGCCATACCGTATGCGTTGAGCCAGCAAAGCAAAGCCGAGGCCCTTAAAGAGCTAGGCGCCGAAGCCGTACTCGACCGCTCCGATATGGATCAATTCGAGGAGCGGGTCAAAGCGATAACGGGCGGGGCACCGTTTGACGCTGTCATGGATCTGGCCGGCGGCGAAATGACCAATCCATTTATCGATGCCATGATCTTCGACATGAATTCGCGCAGTGACTATCCGAGACTCAGCATCGCAGGTGCCAGTGCCGGCAATCTCTCGGAAATCATGTGGACGCGAATCTACCTTTATCAGGTCCAGATATTCGGTGTGTCTCACGGCACCCGGGAAGAAGCAGAACAGCTGGTGGACTGGATCCGCGGCGGCCAACTCAAGCCGGTGCTTCATGCTGCATTCAAGTTATCGGACCTGCACGAAGCGGAGCGTTATTTCGTCAATCGCGGCAGCGGATACCTGGGCAAGATCGTGATCGTGCCGGATTCGGAATGGGCTGAGCACGGCCAACGATTCGGATTGGATTCTTGATCCCGTGCATGCCGTCCTCCTTGCGATTTCAGGTTGTGCGGATTCTACGGCGAGGCAGGCCGGACACGTCAGGCTTACAGCTCCGAAACCAAAAAATTGAGACAGGCGAATCGACGTTATGAACGTGATCATCATTGGCGCAGGGATTATGGGAACCACTTTTGCCACTTTGGCGAAGGAGCTGGCGCCCGATTTGAATGTCACCATTCTGGAACGGCTGGATGGCCCCGGGGCCAGTAACTCACAGGTCTTCAACAATGCGGGAACCGGGCATGAAGCCAACTGCGAACTGAACTATACCCCAGTGGATGAAGAGGTCATTTCGGTTGAAAAAGCCCTCAAGATCCACGCCCAATTCAACGTTGCCAAACAATTCTGGGCTTACCTGATCGAAACAGGCGCGATCAAAGACCCGAAAACGTTCATCAGCCGCACCAAGCACTGCACCATTGTTTCTGAATCGGCAATAGAAGAACTGCGATTGCGATTCAAGGAAATGTCGGCCCACCATTTTTTCGAGCAGATGCGTTTCTCGGAGGATTTCGACGAGATCAAGAGCTGGATTCCATATCTGATGGAGGAGCGCCCCCGCCACGAGAAAATGGCGGCGACCGTCATTGAAACCGGTACGGATGTCAATTTCGGTGCTCTGACGGAGCAAATGGCCGCGTATGCCACGCAGGAACTCGGCGTAAATATCGAGTACGGCACCCATGTAAAGCGCGTACACCGGAGCCCGGCTGGAAGCTGGCTTGTCGAAACCGAGGGCAAAGGGGGTTCGGTTCGGCATAAGGCCGACGTTCTGTTCGTAGGCGCGGGTGGGGGTGCTTTCCCAATCCTGAAGAAAAGCCACTTGCCGTTCCGTAGCCGATTTACCGGCTTCCCTGTCGGCGGACGATTCCTGCAGGCACCCATCAGCCCGGAGCAGGCCGAACATTACCGGGCCAAAACCTACGGCAAGGCAAAAGTCGGCGCGCCTCCCATGTCCGTGCCGCACCTGGACTTGCGGGTAGCGAACGGGCAGCACTACTTGCTATTCGGTCCATTCGCCTCCTTCAAACCACTCCTTGAGAAAGGGCGCAGCTTTTTCGACTACCTCAGTTCGATGCGCCTGCACGATATTCCCAGCCTGCTAAACGTCGCCCTGGAGCATTTCCCGCTGGTGAAATATCTGGTTTCCGAGACGTTTAAAGGTGAAAAGACCATGTTTGACGAGCTTGAGAGCTTCGCTCCGGGCATGAGCAGAAAGTTCGATTGGAAACCGATTCATGCCGGCCAGCGCGTGCAGATCATCAAAGACGGGGATTTGCAGATGGGCACGGAAATCCTCGTATCGAGGGACAAAACCTATGGCACGTTGCTCGGGGCGTCCCCAGGCGCGTCGGTTTCGCCCGAAGTGATATTGCGCGCTCTGGAGCAGTTATTGCCGGGCGTTTTCGCGAAAGAGGACGCCAGGAAAAAGTTGAAAGAGATGTTTCCCGAGGATGATTTGGAAACGTTGATCAACGATCCCGAGCGTTACCGAGAGGTTCGGGATGAGGCCAACAGGCGGTTGGGGATAGCCGAATCCGGGGCGGAATAAGGTCGACTGGCGTCTGCAGATGCCAGTTTGAGCATTCCATTACCGGGCATCGGCGTCGTCTCAGGAAGGCGGAATTACTGCAGATCCAGTGTTTCATCGAAGTCAAAAATGAGCTGCTCCGGTTCCCGGTAATACTGAAACCGCCGCCACGGGCGCGGGACGAACTCTCCATGTCCAATAGTCGTTAAAGGAAGGTAGTCTTGGCTCCGGCTTATATGCAATACACGGTTGTAACAACGGTAGCTGTGCGATAAAGAAATCTTGAGGTATCGAGCGACTAACGCCATCCGGTTGTCACAGATGCCTAACAACACCAGCCAGGCATGACTGAGCGAGGCGTGGCCAGACTCGAGCTCCTGTTGTTCAGGAGACTCATTTTCCATGTTCGCCAGTAATTCGGCTGGATCTTCTTCGATACCATGCGTCAGAATTTCTGATAAGCCCGGTTTGTCACGAGAAGAATCCCGGGAATCAAAAGGCGCTGCCCAGCGAAGCGTGGTGTCGCAGTATTTAACTAATCGCTGGTATGTCCACGCCAGAATCTGTTGTTGGTGCTCGTAGCAGCTAAAGTCCGTCTCATGCCCGCGCTTCGAAGCCAACTCGTCCGCGGTAATCCAGATCTCATTCTGAACATCTGCAATCGAGCTCGCGTTATCGGATGCGCGAGCAATGCGCCTCAAGTCGGAGCGGTGATTCTGCAGGAACAGGAGATATGCTTGTACATCCATGTTAAGAACTCTGGAAGGGATGAAAGCGCCTGCAGGCGCACGAAGGGCCAGAGCTCTTGATCAATGGGCCTACCGCCATGGGATTAAACTGAAGCTCATTCAGCCCGGAAAGCCGATGCAGAATGGTTGCATCGAGAGCTTTAACGGAAAATTCCGGGATGAGTGCTTGAATGAACACTGGTTTCGGGTTCTTGCGCACGCCGGCGAGGAAATCAGTTCGAAGTAAGTGCCGGCCATATATTTTGCGATGGAGAACCACAGAAAGTGCTAAGTTTTCATTTTAACCACAATAACATTCGGCTGAAGGACAGTTAGAGATGATGCGAACACAGTTCCTCCAGGATTTGATCAAACAGCTCTCGCCAACACTGGATTCGACGTCCTATGTGTATTGCACAGTGGCTAAAGCAACGTATGGTGAGTTGGAAAAGCTCAAACCCATTGTCAGTATTGCCGAATTGGAAGGTCTTACCCTGGTAATTCCTCTAGAGCAGGCCAAAGCCGAGGGCCTGGACTATTACAGAGTCTTTCGTCGCATCACCCTCGAGGGCCACTCCAGTCTTGAAGCGCTTGGTCTCACATCCGTGGTAACGAGCCTGCTGGCCGAACGGGGCATTACCACCAACGTCGTCGCGGGGTTTTATCACGACCATATGTTTGTACCCAGCGATAGGATAGATGAGGCCATGCAGGCACTGAAGGAGCTTGCCAGCCAGCCGAGCGGTTAAATGTCACAATGTTGCTCATAACCAAACCAACGCCAGAGGAGTCCCTTTGATAATGCGACGTCACCTTGAAACGCCTACTACTGTCGCGACCCTCGAAGATCTCGCAACGTTGGCAGACTATTCACTTATGGACACGCTCAACTGCGATCCTGAGGGGAAAACAAACGGAGTTGATCACGCGCCAAGACAAATCTTCTCGGGCCACTATGTTCCGGTCAAACCCACGCCAATCGAAAATCCCGAATACGTCGCCCATGGGAAAAACCTGTTTCACGAACTGGGTTTCGCCGACAGCATGGCGCAGTCCGGCGACTTCGTCCGCATGTTCTCTGGAGACTTGTCGCAAGTTCCTGAGCCTCTGCGCAAGGTCGGGTGGGCGAGTGGCTACGCCCTTTCGATTTACGGCAACGAGTTCTACCAGCAATGCCCGTTCCAGACCGGCAATGGCTACGGCGACGGTCGCGCTATTTCGGTGCTGGAAGCCGTCGTCAACGGCCAGCGCTGGGAAATGCAGTTGAAAGGGGCAGGGCGTACGCCCTACTGCCGCGGCGCAGACGGCCGGGCCGTTCTGCGGTCCAGTGTGCGGGAGTTTCTGGCCCAGGAGCATATGCACGCGCTCGGTGTGCCCACATCACGGTCTCTGAGTCTGTACGTCTCGAAAACCGAGACCGTCAGGCGTCCTTGGTATTCGGAGGGCTCACGCTCGATAGATCCCGATATTCTTGTATCCGAACCAGTGGCCATCTCGACGCGTGTTGCACCGTCGTTTATTCGGGTAGGCCAGCTCGAACTCTTTAGTCGTCGTGCCCGCAAACAGGAGCATCCGCATGCGATGGAGGAGCTCGAGAAGATCGTCTTGCACCTGATCGATCGCGAGTACGATGACGTTATCGACCGGTCACTGGCCACTGCAGAAAAAGTGGTGTCGCTTGCATATGAGTTCCGCAACCGACTGACGTCGCTTGTGGCCAACTGGATCCGTGTTGGCTACTGCCAAGGTAACTTCAACAGCGACAACTGTGCGGCGGGTGGCTTTACGCTCGACTATGGACCCTTCGGATTCTGTGATGTGTTTGATCCGCAGTACCAACCATGGACCGGTGGCGGACAACACTTCTCATTCCTTAACCAGCCGGCGGCGGCGGAACGCAATTTCCACTCGTTCTGTTCGGCGGTTCGGCCTTTGTTGACAGGGCATCCAGACTGTCTGCGACAGTTGGAGGAGATTCAAAGTGATTTCCCAAAGGTGATGCAGGCCCAAATGGAGAAGATGTGGGCGGCCAAACTCGGACTCGACGCGTTTGACGCGGCTTTGTTCCGCGAGCTGGCAACGCTGATGATGCAAACGCCCGTTGATTACACCATGTTCTTCCGGGAACTCTCATCGTTGCCCGACGACATTGAGCCACTCAAGAAGAGCTTCTACACGGGCCGGGCTTGTGCCGCCGATCCTGACGGCATGGATAACCGGTGGTCAGCGTGGCTGGGAAAGTGGAAATCGCTAATCCAAGCCCGCTCTCATGAAGACGTTTCCAGTCAGATGAAGCTCGTTAACCCAAAATACAGTTTGAGAGAGTGGTTCGTTATGCCTGCTTATCAGCAAGCAGCAGCGGGTAACTACGCTTTGCTGCGAGAACTGCAGGACGTGATGACGCAGCCATACACCGAGCAATCGGAGGCCGTAGAGAAGAAATACTATAGACTGAAGCCGCTGGAGCTCTTTGAGGTTGGAGGATCTTCGCATTACAGCTGCTCGTCGTGACGGGCAGCTATATAATACTGCGCATAATGTATATTATGTTAAATACAGTATGTGAACGAAAGCCGCATCACACAGCCTTCAACAAACCACACTCTGGAAAGCCACCCTTACGCGCAGGACCAATCGCCAGATGCGCGCTCCTACGGTGTCGATTGACCTTTCTTTGTGGAGCGTCTGCCCACCTTCCGACTCTCTGCAAGCGCACATTGGTGTCAGCGCTCATACCCGATTCGCCTTTCAGAATTGAGCTTTAAAATAAAGCTGCGCTCCTGAGTAGCTCCATTCGAATTCACCTTTGAAGTTGTCCTTATCAGCGCCCACATCCAAGGCAAAATGCGTTGCTGAAACGCCTAGCGACAGCGATTTCCAAACATTGTATTCAACGCCGACGAATAAGCTGGTGATGTTTCCATCGTAGTCATCGATGTTCGCATTGAAATATCGGCCGGCGGTACGAAGTTGCCATCGCTGCGCGAACTCGTAGTCAAAATAAACGCCGACTAAAGGCAGCGGCATATCGCTGCTGATGCCGTTCCGGTAGTCATTTTCAAACTGGGTATTCCCCTGTGAGTCACTAATTTGCCCGCTAGCTTTTATATCGAAAGCTAAATCCATCCAATAGACGCCCGCCGAGGCGCCAACCTCTATATTTTGTGTTTTGTACAGGCTGTAAATGTAATTGACGTCGTAGATATGGAAATCGGTATCTGTCGAAATACTGGCCCCAGCATTAATGACGGTATCCTCAAATTCAAAGTCTCGATCCAGGTCAGTACTGCTTTCTCGGGAGAATGGACTGTATTCCACGCTCAAGCGGTGTCGCTTCCCGATCCGCCAAACAGCCCTCAACGCGAGAAAATTAACGTCTTCTTCCTGACCCAGGTCATTTTCGATATCTACACTGGCGTTATTGTTTCTGGTTTTACCATCAACACTGATGTCCGAGTCGAACTCCGATATCGAGCCGCCTACGCTCAAGGTTAACGTCTCCTCGCCCAATCCATACGCTTTTTCGGGTGGCAGGCATAACATCAGGACGATGAGTGTAAAAAACAGGGCGTTTCCCTGCGGCGCTGCGGGTGTAAAGCTGTTCACTCTCCCCTTTTTTAGCGCTCGGCAAGTATGGCCCTTCATTAGTGGGCGCAGAATTGTGCGGGCAGGCTTCTTCATAACCATGATCTCCTCTCGGAGGTCCGTCAGATGACGCGGGGCGCAATCTGCGCCACACGTTCTTCCCTGATCAATCACCATTGGAAGTGAAGATCGAGTATGGGCTGGAAATCTCCAGATCACCCACAACCGCTGGCATCTGATAACCGAGAAAGGCATAGAGCCCACCACCACTTCTAGCTTAGCCTTGTTCTCAGGATGAGTCTCCCGATAACCTGAGCCAGTGTGATTTTTCTTACGTTTTCTGCTGATCAACACTAATAATAACGACCTGCAGCCGGTATAGCGTTTCCAGTAGGCCGTTCAACTCTGTTTGATCTCTTACCCTTCCTTGCAATACATATGTCTTGTATTGCGGGGCGTCATCACTGGTGACAACATCCATTCCATTCAGGCGATCCATCCAGTCTTCCGGAATTCCCCCTTGAACCACGATTCTGTAGAAGCCACCCCCATCAAACCGCAATGGGGGCTCGTCAGTTGGATGGAGTGGTGTCGTCATACGATTCTCCTGGCTTCCGGGCGGCCCCCCCTACTCCACAGCGACAACGATCTCGTGGATTTTGCCGGTGAATCTGGTCTCATCCGGGCCGTAACCGATGCCCTGCGCGACCGGGGTCTGGTTGTCGAGGCCAACGTCGGCTGTTTCGTCTGCGGAGAAGATGTTCGGCTGTGTGCGCTCGATTCTTCCCTGGGCAACCTGGCTGCCGTTGACCCGGAGTATGGCGTCGCCTCCTTTACCGAGACCGCCGCCGTCGTAGTTGAAATCCAGCACGACCGTTGCCTTACCGGGCGGCAATGACTCGGGACTTTCAATCACATAGCGTTCCAGGCCCAGGAAGTTGTATTCGTAGGCCGGCTTGCCGTCGCGTATATGCAACGACCAGCCACCGTAACGGCTGCCCTGCACGAGCAATGCGCCCGACGCTCCACCCTCGGGAATTTCGATCTCAGCAGTTACCGTCTTGGAACGATTCTTCACATTGATGAACGTGTTTTCCAGCATTCCCTCCATGCCTTCGTACAAGGTGATCGAGGTGCGATCACCCATCAGGTCAGGCCTACCGGCAATCGACGGGTTCGTCCGCGCTATCGTGCGGTCATCTATTGGTAGGACGTGGTACTTGGCAGCCTCGACCATGAACAGCGCCTTCATCTGCTCAAGCTTGTCGGACTCGGCTTTCGCCAGGTTGTTCGCGAGGCTGAAGTCCTCACGCAGGTTGTAGAGGTCCCACTGATCCTCAGCCAGCGGCGAGAGCTTTGCCGTTTCCCACGGCGCGCGATGAATGGTCCGGGCGAACCAGCCGTCCCGGTAGATGGCGCGATTGCCAAACATTTCAAAGTATTGGGTGGTGTGGCGCTCCGGAGCGTCAGCATCGTTGAAGGTGTACAGCAGGCTGGTGCCCTCGATTGGGACCTGCGGTGTGCCGTTAACCACCTTGGGCTCGGGCAGCGTGGCGGCTTCAAGTACAGTCGGCGCAATGTCGATCACATGGCTGAACTGCGCACGTAGCCCGCCCGTCTGCTTGATGCCGTCAGGCCAGTGCACAACCATGCCGTTACGGGTGCCACCGAAATCGGATGCGACCTGCTTGGTCCAGCGGAACGGTGAGTCAAATGCCACTGCCCAGCCGGCCGCCATATGGGGGAAGGTTTCCGGACTACCCCACTTGTCGACCAACGGTAGAAGATCTTCGACCTTTTCCTGCACGCCGTTAAAGTACGTCATTTCGTTGAACATGCCCACCATACCGCCCTCGGCACTGGTGCCGTTGTCGCCGGCGATATAGAAGATCAGCGTATTGTTCGTCTCGCCGATGTCCTCAACAGCGCCGATCAGCCGGCCAACATGGTGATCGGTGTGGGCGACAAAACCGGCAAAGGTCTCTGCCTGACGCTTGAAGATCGTCTTCTCGCCTTTGGAGAGGGTGTCCCATGCTTTGATATCGTCAGGACGCGGCGGCAATTTGGTGTTCTCCGGGACGATGCCCGCCTTCATCTGCCGCTCGTAACTTGCCTGGCGAACCGCATCCCAGCCTGCATCAAACTTGCCGTGGAATTTAGCGATCCATTCCTTCGGAACGTGGTGCGGTGCGTGCACGGCGCCGGTGGCGAAGTACATGAAGAAGGGTTTATCCGGCGTGAGCGACTGTTGCGCCTTCATCCAGTTAATAGCCTGATCGGTCATATCCTGAGTGAAGTGGTAACCCTCGGTACGGGGCGGGTCTATTCGTCTGACGCCGTCAAAAATCAGGGGCGACCATTGATCCGTTTCGCCGCCAATGAAGCCATAGAATTTGTCGAACCCCTGGTGAATGGGCCAACGGTCGAACGGACCTGAAACGCTGGTCTCCCAGGCTGCTGTTTCGTGCCACTTGCCAAAGGCCCCCGTGCTGTAGCCGTTGAGGCGCAGCATTTCCGCAAGCGGGGCGACGCGGTTGGGAATCGCGCCCGTGTTGCCCGGGTAAGCGGTGGAGGTCTCCATGATGGAACCCGCGTTGGCGGTATGGTGATTTCGCCCGCTTTTAAGGGCAACGCGCGTCGGCGAGCACAGCGCTGTGGTGTGGAAGTTGTTGTATCGCAGGCCGGTACTGGCGAGATTGTCGAGTGTCGGTGTCGGGATAGGGCCGCCGAACGTCGATGTGGCGCCAAAGCCAAGGTCGTCGATCAGGACGATGATGACATTGGGCGCGCGCTCCGGGGCCTTGACTTCAAACCGTGGAGGCGGCTGCGTGTTGCGCACGTCCAGCTCGGTATAGGTCGGAGGGATGGGCTCGGCGATTGGCAGAACCGAACGATCCAGCTGCGGGTTCTCCAATGGACTGGCTTGACCTGACACCACGCATGGAAGGCCGATCAGCGCCGCTGCGGCAAGTATTTTACAGGTTCCTAGTCCCCGACTCAGCGCCGCGATGCCTTGATATTGTGACCGCATTGTTTGCCTCCTTGCGTATCACCTGAGAGTTGATTCGTACCTTCCCCTAAGCTTTGGGCTGGACCGGATAAGAATGACAAAAAAACAGGAAGGAAGGAGGATGCTGATTGGGTAGTAAATGAGTAGTAATTGGCTGGGCGAGAGTATTTATTTGGACAGAGAGTAAGGCGACAAGAGGCCCAACGCTGTCGCGCGAACCACCGCCTGGCGTCTTCCAGTGACGTCCAGCTTCTGGTAGATGTGTTTTAGATGGAAGTTCACCGTGTTCGCCGAGATAAACAAGGTCGTGGCTATCTCTTTGTTGCGTCGGCGCGCGGCCAGTAGCTGGAGAACATCCAGCTCGCGATTGGTGAACTGATCAGGCCCCATCCTGCCCGGCTCCACAACCATTGACCCACGACTCGCAAGCGCCTCCAGTACGAACGCCCGGTGCTCATCTCTCTGCAAAGCATCCACCAGTGGCCGCGGAATGCCTCCGGCCAGCTCTGCGAACGGCCCTATCCAGTGATGAGGGTGTGCCAATTCGACGGCGCCTCGCAATAACTGTTGCGCAGCATCCAACCGGCCCAGAAGATACTCGGCTACGGCTTGCATGAGACGAATCTCAACTTGCCATGGCTTTAAATGCTGAACGCAGGCCTGTCGGTACAAGCTATCCAGTAGCGGCAGGACCCACTGGGCAAGCTCTTCGTTGCCCATCGCCAGTTGGACTTTTGCGGAGGTTAAGCAAGGTTCTTCCAACCAGAATGCCAGCGTACCCGCCATCGGTGTTTGCGGTAGCTCCAGCGCCTGTGTTTGCGCGGCCCGGACGTTTCCGCGCAAAAGGATCAGACGTACCCGGGCCGATAGCGCTGTCACCCTTAGCTCAGGGTTTGGCGACGCTTCCATCAAGGTTTCCAGTTCCACAAGGGCTTCGCTGACGCCGGCGTCATGTCCCAGTCGGCAATGGCATATGCCCAACACCAGGAACAAGTCGATCTGCACACGTTTTTCGAGATAGTCGGACCATCTCAACGCCTCATTCGCAGCCTGGCGGGCCGTATCCAGTCGCCCGGTATTCAACAGGTTCAGGGTACGCATGTAATGCCCCCACCCCCTAGCGTGTTGACTCGGTACATCGATCGCCGTCAACGCAGCCAGATATTCGGCCTGGGCAAGTGATTCGGGCGACTGCAACGCGACATACCCCACGAAACTTTTTGCGGCCACGAGGCGCGTGAGAAAGATGTTTCGTCTGCCGGCATTCTGCTCATCGGCTTCTGAAAGTGCCTTAAGGGCCAAGGGCTGATCGCCCGTCATGGTGAGGGACATCGAAAGATAGATGTAAAGCTCTCCTGCCAGTTGGCCAAAGCGCAGGGGTGGCCTCGCGGCCCTCTCCAGACACACCCTCGCCGCTGCGATGTCACCACTCCAGAACAGCGGCAAAGCCCGGAAAAAGCTCAGTTCGGCCAGTTGCTCATCCGACAGGTTGCCGGCTGACTGGTGGGCGTCCAATTGCTGCACCAGCGCTCCGAGCAAGTATAGATCCAGGTTGAACGTTGCCAGCGACGCCTTCGTCAGCAAGAGCACCGGGGACCGGTCTGTCTGTGAGGGGGAGAATTTTTGCAACCAGCTTTGCAGGACCAGCCAATGGTCCGCATCGAGCGCAGCGTTGCGGTGCCGATCGATAATATGAGCGGCTTGATCGCTGTCGTCGTGCTCAAGGAGTATCCGGATGGCATCGTCAATCTCCCCAACCGCTTCGAGCCATGCGGCGGCTTCACCCACGATGTTTCGCCGACTCTCTGCTGAAAAAGTGCGGTGTGCCCGCTGCACCAGCAACTCCCTGAACAGATTGTGGTAGCGATACCACTCCCCCTCAGCGTCGAGACAGAGCGTAAACATATTATTGTGCTCAGCGAAGCGGACAAATGCCTCGCCACAAATAACCCCCGCCAATCCCGGCTTTGTCAGTGCCATCGCATCCAGTAGCGCCGCGGAGAACCGCTGGGGCAAGGCGGAACACAGCAAGTAGTGGAGCGTATCTGGTTGCAGTCCTTTGATGACTTCCTCGAACATGTATTCCTGAACTTGCTGGACGTGCCCCGCCAGATGCTGCAGATAACCGTCTCCGGTCAACGGCTGTCTAGCCGCCAGCGTGACCATACGTATGCCTGCCCCCACCCCTCTAGCACATTCTGCACGTTGGATACAGCCGTTGGACTCAGCTCGCGCGCGAGAGAAGCCTTTAATAGGTCGCGGGTCTCCTCAATGCGGAATCGCAAATCAGCCATGCGGAGTTCCAGGCAACTATTGTTTGCCCGGTACTTTTTCAGGGTAAGTGGAGGGTCCCGCCGGGTGAGGAGGATGATGTGCAGGTTTGGCGGCGGGCAGTTGAGTAGCCGGTCAATCAACTCGTGCACGACGGAACCATGCGCCACGAGGTGGTAATCGTCCAGGATGAGCACCAGGTCGTCATCCAATGCGTCAATGTCGTTCGCTAAAAGCCGAGCGATATGGCCAATGGCTGGTAATTCAGCCGTCGCCAGAACGGCAGCCGTTGCTTTAAAGCCGTCTCGTCGTACGTTATCGAGAGCCGCAACCAGATAACCCATGAATTGTTCCAGGCTGCTCTCCGACGCGTCGAGGATGAGCCAGGCCACAGGCGCCTCCTGCTCACGGGCCCAGCTGGATGCCAGGATTGTCTTTCCGTAGCCGGGTGGCGCCGAGATTAACGTCAGCGGATAGTGCCGCGACTGATCGAGCTGCCGATGAAGGCGGTCACGTACAACCAGGCCCAATGACGGTTTCGGGCAGTACAACTTCGTTTTAAGTATTGGCGTGTACTGCACCATTGGCCTTCCCCTTTTCACCCTGGCGCGTCCAGAGACTCCGTGTTCTTCATTGGGTTCGTGGCGTTACGGCAGGCGTGGACGATCATGAGCGTCGCGGTAAATCTCGAGGGACACAATAAGTGATCACCGGCCGGTCTGGGAGCAGTTTTGAACAAAGCAGAAGCAAAGAGAGAAACGCGACCAGCCCCTTAATAGGAGAGTTTAGCCGATAAATTGCGGAGCAGACTCAAGAACGAAATGAGCAAATGAAAGGGAAAGTAAAAGAGCAGCACAGGGGACGACTCGCCCCTGCCCGCTCTGCGTCGGCCTTCTATAGGCTGCGGCGCAAGAATGCATCTGAAGAGATACGACCGGCAACAAGTCCCTCGCAGGATTCGCAAGGTTGCTGAAAATACGACAGGCTGTGCATCTCCACCTGCTGTTTGCCGGAATCGACGCCTGTCTCCGTATAGCTACCGGAGAGCGTGTTGAGTGCGGCCTGGGCTCCTAGCCAAACCATGAGGAGCCAAATAACTGAGAGGAACTGTTTTACAAACGTACTTCCCGATCTTACTGATTGGCTTGCAAGTAGCATGGGAACACCTCTTCCATGAGTTGGCGCAAACGGCTGGGACCATTTTTGATCATTGTGTGAGGCTCGATGCCTAGTACCAGGCGGCCCCGCAGCACAACCATTGCGGCCTTGAGGAGTTTATAATCGAGCGATGCTAGATCGCTGAACGTGATCGCCCAGTTCGGGGGATCATAGGCGCCTAAAAGCACCAGGGAGGCAGGTCGGCGTTCACCGCCCTCATTAATGGCGTGTGACCACAGCGTTTCGAGTGCCTGATGGTACTCTCCAACCGTCACGCTCAGTTCGGCGCAAATGATTTCAGCTTCCGAAATCTGACCGCGAATTGCGGTTGAGGCTTCCGTTTCCATAATCACAGTCCTTGCGACACGAGCTAATGACAAACTGCGTTTGGTCAAGCTCCATAAGCCCACTTAAGGCCTAATGCAGGAATACTTGGCTACGGAATGTTCATGTTCACATAAAACACATACCTACCTAATTAACATAGGTTGCAAAGCTCACAATCAACTAACGGGCCGCTAAGTATATGATTTACTTATAAGCAAAACGCGACCCCAAAATTTCTTCAGGGGGGCCATGTCTTTTACCCTGTCAAAAACTTAACTCTAATAAGGCTTCGGAACGCCTATCGCAGTCCGCGACCTATACCTCAAGTTAATCCAGCACTACCATAGCGCGGTTACATCCGCAGCTTCACGGACGACTATTACCCATGAAAGATTCCAATACCGCCTACCGACTCAAAATGCGTACTTCGACACGTAAAGCCGAGCCTAGAGTCGAGGAAACCGTGGTGTATCACTGGGGGCGTATTTTAGGCGCTCTGGTGAGTGTGGTGCTGATCGCCTTCATCGTGCTCTGGTTCTTGTCGGCCTCTTCTGGATCCCCCGATGGTATGGAGCAGCCCGTAGGGGAGTCATCGCCGGAACCGGACGCTAGCGAAGCAGTCAGTGGCACGATTCAACGGACTCAGCCAGGGGAAACGAGCTCAGACGCTGGGGAGAGCGCCTCCACGCCATCGGCTATGGGCGACGCCACTCAGCAACCAGAATCGGCTCAACCGACCGAATCGGCTTCCGGCAGTGCCGAGCCGGAGCCGCAAACGACTATCGCCCAACAGGCAGGCTCGGCCTCCGAGGCAACCCCGGAAGACGCCAGTGAACCAAGTATTTCCAATCAAGCTGACGAAAATGCCGTGGTGGCATCGAGCCCGTCAGAGCCTTCAGCGGAATCAGAGCCTTCAGCGAAATCAGAGCTCTCAGCCGAATCAGAGCTCTCAGCCGAATCAGAGCCCTCAGCGGAGTCAGAGCTCTCAGCCGAAACAGAGTTCACGCCACCGGGCTCTGTGATAGAAGATCCTGCTGATCGCCCAATGCCTACAGACGATCCACAGCCGCAGACCGCTGACGCTACAGACAGTGGAAGCGCTAACCTGGAAATCGCGTCGGAACATCTGCAACGCGTCCAGCTCACCCTGGAACTGCGGGACAAGGAACCGACGGCCGCCCTACCCGCCCAGCTCCAACTCGGCTCAGAGGAGGTTATCCGGGTGTACTTCTTCAACGAGCTGCAAGGATTGAAAGGCCAGACCGTTTATCACGATTGGTACCTGAATGGGGAGCGCGTTGCCCGGGTGGATATCGACGCTTACCTTGACCAGATGCGGGCATCCAGCGGCAAGTACATCAATCGGAACATGCTGGGGGATTGGCGGGTTGAAGCGGTGACAGACGAAGGAGCCAGCCTTGGATACGGCACCTTCTCCGTGTCTAAATAAGAAAAAAGCCCGGCAAACAGGGTTTGCCGGGCTCTCCGTCTGAAGAAATAGATTACTTATTCAGACGGCTATACAAGGCGAACTCATCGTTCTCGATGATCATGTCTACAAGCTGACCGGTACCGCTTGGATCGAAAACAAAACCGCCAATGGCTTGGTAAGGTCCATTAAATCCTTCTGCGTTACAGTTGGCTAGGTCCAGGTTCGCAAAGAAAAGACCGCCTTCAACGTTGTAGCTATCCACTCGGCCACTGACCACGCATTCACGGATTGTGGTGCCCGTTACATCCCCTGCGGAGTCGATGTTTAACGAGGTGACGCCGCCGTTGTCAGTATCGGAATAGGTATTGGCAAATCTGCCGCTTTCCATGCAATGGCCAGACGGAGGCGCTACGTACTTCAGGTCCGCATCTATCGCGAGGGAGTCTGCGCTATTGAGAACGAGCTGGGTTTTCGCTTCGAAATTGCCCGCTACATTGGCGGTTTCGTTAGAAGCATCGTTACCGTTTACAAAATAAGCGGTGGCATCCGAATCAGCCAGATTACTCGCGTCACCTTCAAATTGTCCGGCGATATAGCTGGTTTGGCTCGTGTCGTCACTGCCCGCGATAAGCCTGAACTTGCCATCCGGGCCGACAAACGCATAGGCGTTATTGTAGTCAACGCCATTCATGGTCAATGCGCCTTTATAGCGCCCAGTGGCTTTCGCTACGCCGGAGAGCTCGTCGATCGAGCGGCAAGCTTCGGTGCTGGCACTACCGCCACCGCCGCTGCCACCATCGTCACTGCTACCACCACCGCCGCCACCGCAGCCGATCAGAAAAGCGGGAAGCGAAAACGCAAGGCAATAGGATAACTTCGTCATTGTTCGATCCTTGATACTAAGATGGACTACTACTAGTTGATGCCGAGTCAGCATTCATCTTTTTATGAGTGATAAGCTTTTATTTCGCCAGCGTGAACCGTAGCATCAATGCACATAGATGTTTCAAGACACGTATCCAAACAATGGTGCCATAACCGAGCGCAGGCGGCTAATGGCAGGCCTTGGGGCCGAAATTAAATTATTGTTAAATTTTTACAACGTATCAAAATACCATACCCCAGTTAACGACCGAAGTTAATTCTCCTGCGCTCGTCATACCCGCGGACGCTTCATTTTAGCGTTTTAAGAGATGAATTGACCCGTTCCGTTTCAATAATCCTCTCCGATAGCTCTCTCCAATAACCCGCTCAAAAAAAGGGCCACCCGAAGGGCAGCCCTGTGTCGATCAAGTGGGATACAGGCTATTTGATCCAGTCTTTACCCCAATGAGTGATGTCGTATTTCTGGTGCATGGACTGGGCATTGAGCATCCGGGCACCGGTGTCCGGTTCCTCGGCGGCCTCGATCTCCTGGTCAATCAAGCGGGTCGAGAGCGACAGCCAACTGGTCACGAACGCCATCGCGTCGGCGTTGATTTCCAGCGCTTCGGCGTCGTAGTTGGTGATGTCGTCACACTCGGAGTGGTAGCAGGGATCGAATGCTACACCCGCTTCTCCACCGAATTTCTCAGCCTGCTCGGGAGTTTTCTCCACTTCCGCGCCGGTAAACAGTCCGCCAAAAGCGATGCCATCGGTAAAGAACTGGGCGTAATCGGAACGGAAGCTGATCTCGGTGCCTTCGTACGGTAGGGCGCGCAGTTCGAAGTACTTCTCGAACAGCCGTTCGGTGGCAGCCGAACCCGGAGGTCCTTCTAAACCGAAGTCGGAGCCATCGCCGTCGTAGATGAAGTAGCCGAAGTTGGGTGAGGCCACCATGTCGTAGTTGAGATAGACCTTGATTTTGGCCTTCTCTTCATCCGACAAGTTGTTCACGTAGTAGGTCGAGCCCACCAGACCGGCCTCTTCCGCACCCCACCAGGCAAAACGGACCTTGTTCTTCGGATGGGCCCGTTTCATCTGCAATGCCAGCTCTAGCAAGGCGGCGCTGCCGGACGCGTTGTCGTTGATACCGGCCCCGGTGAACACGGAATCCAGGTGGGCGCCGGTCATCACGACGTTATCCGGGTCGCCCTTACGGGTTTCCGCCACCACGTTATAGGTTTGAGTCTGCTCCCGCACGACGTTGGCGACCATGTTGAGTTCCAGACCCTCGGTCTGCGCCCAGGCTACGCCATTATCATAGGTCGCAAAAAACACGGGGACGCCGCCGGAGTAGGCTTCGCCCAACGTCGCGTTGGTCAATCCCGTGCGGTCCTCGGTGTTGCCCTGGTTGAAGATGATCACCCCCACGGCGCCGGCTGCTGCTGCGTTTTCGGCCTTTATGCCGAAACTACAGGCGCCCCGCTGAACCAGCGCGATCGAGCCGGCCGGGAAGTCAGCAAAATCTTCAGGCTCGCAGCCGCTGGTGGACGCATTGTCGGGCCCCAGCTCCAGATCGACCGCCGCCACCGGTGCCGTCACTTCCCCTGGCTCGGTTTGGGACAGGTAGGTGAAGTCCTCCTCCCAGACATAGCTTTCGGATGTTGGGCTTGTCGCTGCCAGCATACCTTCCGCTACCGGGTAGAACGCCGTAAATGGAAAAGGCTGAATGCTGACGTCGTAGCCCGCGCTTTCCAGCGTTGACTGTATGTAGTCCACCGACGCATCGTAACCCGGCAGGCCGGCGGCACGGTTGCCGTCGTTGGCCTGGGCGATGTTGTAAAACATCTCCAGGTGATACCCGATATTTTCAGCCTGCATACAGCGTGGCAGACCGAAAGGCGTGCTATTTAGAATACCGATGCGGCATTCGAAAAAGCCGACGCGATCCGGGCTCCAGAACTCGTTGAGTAGCTCGCTAGTGGATTGGCCGGAATTGGCCTGAGCGGATAGTGCGAATAGGAGTGACCCTAGTCCCAGGGTTGCGGTTGTTCTTGCCGTTCTCATTATTGTTGCTCCAATCCTCGGAGATTTATTATGGCAGTCAGCGCCGGTGTCTTGTTTCGAAAATAAACCAGTGCCCTGTTTCGTAAGTAAACAGAAACCAGGCCGTCCTGCCGCGCTGGCACCACTGCATCCCTCGGTGCTCGAAAAAATACTAGACGTGGTTTACGGCGGGGTACAAAAAATTTCCATGGCGTATTTTAAGACATAACAGTCTCAGCCCTTACGCGACGGGAACGGGGCCCTGTGATAAAATTTTCCGACCATAACAGTTCAAGGACGAGGTATGACGCTGTCTATCCAGACCCTTTCAGAACAACTTCCCAAAGCCGAACTCCATATGCATCTTGAGGGGAGTCTCGAGCCGGAATTGATGTTCGCCCTTGCCCGCCGCAATGGCGTGGATTTGCCCTACGATAACGAAGACGAGCTTCGTCAAGCCTACCAATTCGGCGGCCTGCAGGAATTCCTCGATCTCTATTACGCCGGTATGTCGGTGCTGCTGACCGAGCAGGATTTCTACGATTTGACCTGGTCTTACCTGGAACACTGCCGCCAGGATAACGTTACTCATACCGAGGTCTTCTTCGATCCCCAGGCCCACCTCGAACGAAACGTCTCTTTCGACGTTCAGTTCAACGGCATCTATCGCGCCCTTTGCGACGGCCGGGACAGGCTCGGCATCAGTTTCCGTCTGATTATGTCCTTCCTCCGCCACCTCAGCGAAGCCAGTGCCTTTGAAGCGCTTGAACTCGCTATGCCTTACCTTGACCGTATTGATGGCGTCGGTCTGGATTCGTCCGAGAAAGGCCATCCGCCGGAGAAGTTCGAGCGCATCTTCAAGCGCTGCCGCGACCTGGGGCTTCGCATTACCGCCCATGCGGGCGAAGAAGGCCCGCCCGAGTACGTCTGGCAGGCCATCGATGGGCTCCAGATCGACCGTATCGATCACGGCAACCGGGCATTGGAGGATGCCGCACTGACTGCGCTGATCGCCGAGCGTGGTCTGACACTCACCGTCTGCCCACTTTCAAACTATCGCCTCTGTGTGATCGATGACATGAAGAAACACCCTCTGCTGACCATGATGGACAAAGGGCTTCATGTGACGATCAATTCCGACGATCCGGCGTACTTCGGCGGCTACGTGAACGACAATTTTCGCGCCATCATCGAGAACCTCCCGATTCAGCCCGAGCAGGTCTACCAACTCGCGCGAAACAGTTTCGAAGGTAGTTGGCTCGACGCCCCGGACAAGCACCGTGCGCTGGGTAAGGTGGATGAGGTTTGGCAACGCTTCCAGAGTGGTTCGCTGAACGCGTGATGCCGCCTCGCGCCAGCCGTCGCCAACAGTCACCCACTCTTGCTGATCGTTCAGCGGATTACATCTCCGTCAGGGGCTGGATTACCACTGCGCTCTGTTTTATAAAGCGACGGATGAGGCGCCTCCACCGGGCGCCTTTTACACCCCATGTAAGAGTCCGAGTTTCATGACGATCTGGTTGATGGCAAACCCCAAAGCGGGCACTAACAGCAGGAACCGCGATTTCTGGACATCGCACCTGGAAGATGTCGGCATTACCCGGTGGAGAGATTGCGACCTAGACAACCAGGATTGGATGAGAGAGGTCACCCGAGACGATCATGTACTCGCGGCCGGCGGCGACGGTTCGGTGAACTGTGCTGCCCGGCTATGCCTGGATACCGGCGCGACGCTGGGGATTCTGCCCTCCGGAACCGCCAATGATTTTGCCCGTAATCTCGGCCTCCCCGAAAACCCCAAAGACCTTTGCCAATTGGTCGCCAGCGGTGCCACCGAATGGCTCGATGTCGCTCAGTTCAATGATCAGGTTTTTCTCAACGTCGCGCATATCGGTTTAGGCACTTGGCCGGTACGGGAATCTTCAGGGCAAACCAAACGGCTTTTCGGGCGTTTCAGCTACGGCGTGATGTTGTTGCGCAAGGTGATGGTTCAGCGCGGTTTCCGGGCAACCATCGAGTGTGAACAGAGCGAGGTTTCAGGTCGCTGGCTCACGATCGCCGTGGCCACCGGGGCCTTTTTCGGCGGCGGCAACGAAATTCCCGAGGCTTCCGCTAACGATGGTCAGCTCGATATTATCGCTGTACGGCCAAGATCCATCATCCGCCTTCTCCTCACGTATCTTGTCGTGCGCATGATGGGACGAAAGCCGGAGCGCGCCAGTACTGTCGTGCAACTGAAAAGTAGCTGGTGCAAAATCCGGACACACCGTCCCAAGACGGTCACCGCGGACGGTGAAATCGCCGGCAAAACGCCGCTGGATGTGGTGTGTAAACCGGGGTGTTTGCGCGTGATCTGCAAGGAAGTCGTTAATACCTGACGACCAGTAATGTTCAGTTTCGCTCATTTACGAACTGAGCGTTAACAGGCGCACTAACACGATTTACTCGATGTCGTCGCTGTCGTCTGGCACGACCTATTATGCGTATAATTCTCGCACTGCTGGAGACCTTGGAGAAAACAGACCATGGAACGCGCACTTAGAGTTACCCTCGCCACTCTCGCTACCGTTTTTGTCGCGGGTTGTGCCAATGTTAGCGGCATAACGACCAAAGGCGAGACCGACGAACTCAATGACCATATCGAAGTCTCCTCCGAACTCTTCGCCGAACCCTTCATGGGCTACCCGGCCCCCACCGATTACTACTTCGAAGCCAAGATCAGCAAGCAAACCGGCCTCAAGTTCTATGAGTTGCACCTCGCAGTCAACAAGGATAGTTGGAAACGGTGGGATCAGGTCCGCTTTGATTTCGATGGCGAGCCGGCAGCATTACCCCTGATTTGGCAACGTTCCGATATGACCTGCACGGACTACGGCTGCACGTATTCGGAGCTGGGCGTAGCCGGTATCGACGAAGCCATGGTCGAATACATCGCCGCTCAGCCTGAACCGGTCACCATGGTGATCGGGTCGGCCCGGGTTGAGGACTCGCTGGCTTTTACCGTCTATCCCCAAGAAGCCGAGGCCTTACTCGAGGAAACGCGGCAACTACAGATGTAGGTCGATGTTGAATCGGAACACAAAGATGGGAGCTGGGGCGCGGCCCAATAGGTCGCGTTTTTTTATGCGGTACGGGCAATCTGTAAGCGCCCCTGCTCTGGCGAGTCACCTCCGGAAGATGCCGCCCTGAATGAAGAACCTTGCGCCAGTCACTTTTATCGTTAGCGTCATGCTGGTTCTGCTCAGCATTTTTATGACGTTACCGCCCATTTTTTTACCCAGCGCGCCGAATTCATCAGCTTTCAGTGACACCGCCATTGGCGTGTTCCTGCTGGGCGTTTCCGGCCTGTGGCTGACTCGCAGCGCGTCCCATCGCTTACAGCCACGCTATATGTTTCTGCTGACCGTCAGCAGTTGGGTAATCATTTCCCTGCTTTGTGCGCTCCCGCTGTATCTGAGCAATCTCCATCTATCGGCGACGGACGCCATTTTCGAGAGCTTCTCGGGCATTACGACCACGGGCTCCACGGTACTCAGCGGATTGGATGCCATGGCTCCGGATATCCTGCTTTGGCGTTCGATAATCCAGTGGATCGGCGGCATCGGTATCATCGGTATGTTCGTGGCTGTACTGCCGTTCCTGGGCATTGGCGGGATGCGGTTGTTCACAACCGAATCCTCGGAATGGACAGAGAAAGCCCTGCCTCGCATGAAAAGCCTGAGCCGGGGCCTGCTGTTCGTTTACTGTGCGTTTACGGTGAGCTGTGGTCTTTGCTACTGGCTTGCCGGAATGGACCTGTTCAACGCTATCAACCATGCATTCACCACGATTGCCACCGGTGGCTACTCCACGTCGGACAGTTCTATGGGGCAATTCAACAGTTTGTCCATCCTGTTAATTTCATCCCTGTTTATGGCTGTTGGCGCTATGCCGTTTTTTCTGTTCGTGCGCGAGTTACATGGGCAGCATGGGGTGCTGATTCGTGATCAGCAGGTGCGTACCTTCATTGCGTTGCTGCTCGTCTCGGCGTTGATCATGACGGTTTACCGGCTGCTGAACCACGGCGAGCATCCTTTTGAGCTGTTCGCCACCGCACTGTTCAACGTTACATCGATTGTCACGACCACCGGTTATGCATCGGAGGATTATCTGATTTGGGGCCCCTTCACCAGCGCGGCCTTTTTCTTTCTGACGTTTGTGGGCGGGTGCTCGGGTTCGACCAGCGGCGGTATGAAAATCTTTCGCTTCCAGCTGTCGTTCATGGTCCTGCGCGAGCAGTTTCGGCGGTTATTGCACCCGCGGGCAGTACAGACCCGTAATTTCAACGGACGCCCGGTCAGCGACGAAATCATTGCGTCGATGATTGCCTACGTGTTCGTTTTCCTGGTGACCATGGCGGTGATGACGTTGTTGCTATCGCTTCTGGGTGTCGACCTGATTACCAGCTTGACCGGTTCGATCACCGCATTGACGAACGTAGGCCCCGGGCTAGGTCCGGTCATTGGACCGGCCGGCAATTTCGCGCCGTTGCCCGACCCGGCTAAATGGATACTGAGCATCGGGATGATACTTGGGCGACTGGAACTACTGAGCGTGATTATCCTCTTCTCGCCGGCATTCTGGCGTAGCTGACAGGCTTTCGCATCCTTGCGTGCCCTGCTGTTCGATGCGCTGACGCCCGGAGTCGTCCGGCGCCAACGCTGTCGTAAACAGCAAGCCCTTCGCCAGCGCCGACACCGCAATAATCAACACCGCGATCAGCGCTATGCGAATAATCATGTCGCGGCGCGTCATGGGCGTTAGGCGAGCTTCAGGTTTTCTGTGATGAACTTGCCGATGTCCAGTATCTCTTCGAGGCAAACGCTGTGATCCATGGGATAGGTTTCATAGCTCACGTTGTAGCCTAAGTTCTGCATATTGAGGTAGCTCTGGCGCCCGAGACTCTCCGGAACGATGGGGTCATGGGTGCCGTGGTAAATCCGGATCGGTACTTCACGGTTCTGTTCGGAAACTTGAATAGACTTGGACGTTGCGAAATAGGTCGAAAGCCCCAGTATACCCGCCAACGGTTGGGGGTAGCTCAGGCCAACTTGATAGGCCACCGCCCCACCCTGTGAAAACCCGGCGACGATGATGCGCTTGCTATCGATGCCGCGCTTGATCTCCTGTTCGATCAACTCACCGATGGCCTCCGCGGATTGCAATAACTGCTCTTCGTCCACCGTGCGATCGATATCCATCGCCTTGATGTCATACCAGGCTGGCATGTGCATCCCGCCGTTAATCGTGACAGGCAACGTCGGTGCGTGGGGAAAAATAAATCGTATGCCAGCCTCCTTCGGCAGGCGCAGCTCGGGCACGATAGGTTCGAAGTCGTGCCCGCTGGCGCCCAGACCGTGGAGCCAGATGACAGCAGCGTCCGGATCGGGACGGGTTTCCAGTTCGATATAGCTGAGTGTGGTCACACGCACCTCTCTAAGGGGTTGTATCGAGGGATCGAATCAAGAGGATGTCTTGAACGACTATTGCTCTGGATTGTAACGAATCCAATGCCAAGACTCACCCGATAGCCCGTTCTCAGGCAGTTCGATGGCCCGGCTCCGAACATGATCGATCAGATCCGGGAAAAAGTGCAGGAAACGACCTTCCAGCTCATCGTAATGGGCTTCAATCTCTTCGATCGCACCCTCAAAATCGTTTCGGAACCGGATACGCTCGGCGATACGGTCCAGTGCGAATCCGATCTGCGTCAGGTCGGCATAGGCGGAAAACCAGTCATGGCGGATCATTCGATCAACGACCTTGGCCATGGGTTGCGGCATCAGCGCCTGGCCCCGCTCAAGATCGGCGTAAACCTCGTCGACAAACGCATGACGGTGACGGTCGGTAAAATCCGCCCAGTGGGCAATGAGAAAATGATCGTAGAGCACATCCAGAGCAATACCGGCAAATCGCCGTCGGCGCGAAGAAAACAGCGTCTTTGAAGCGCGAACCTCCGGGTGCTGATCCGTGTAGCTGTCAACCGCCCAGTGATTCTGCAAGCCGCGCTTGATCGCCACGGGAAGCGTATCCGACTTTACCCCGCGAGCGAAATCGCCCAGCAGATTGCCCACTCGCGACTGCACTGTGGGCTGGGCAAGGAACAGGTGAGCCAAATGGTTCATCGGCGTTGCCTTTTGTCGGCTTTATAGGTTGCGGACCTAAACATACCGGACCCATACATTGTCACCTTACACCGTCGTTACGGGCCGGAGGCATTGTTAGGCCGGCTGCCGTGTCAGCCCTCGGAGGTAGCCGATACGGAGGCTTTGAGCATACTGGACACCGGATTTGCATACATGGCCAGCAGAAAGGGCTTGAACGACTCGCTGGTGCGGGACAGGCGGCGCTCAAGCTCGGCTTTGGCCGCGGCCAGATCCGCCGGCGTATAGGCTTCAGCGGTTTCGACGGTTTCCGGTGTTTGTGGTTCCGTCTGGCGGCTAAGCTGGTGAACTTGGCTCATATCATGGGCGATCAAGTTGGACGCATGCAGGTGATAATGGCGATGCATGTCCGCGTCGATCTGCGCAGCCAAGTCTTTGGCCATATCTGGCGCATGGCTAATCGGCTCCCCGAAATGCACGTGAACATGGCCCTTGTAGCCGGTCAGTCCCTGCATTATCTGGTCGGTGTCCTCGTCGGCATGCTTCTGGTAGCTGCCAGTACGTGCCCGGGCTTCCAGCTCCCGCGCTTTGGGTATATCGCAAGGGTCATACTCGTAGGCAATCGATACCGGCACGATGTTGAGGTTGTTCATCGACTCGGCGAAGCTAAGTCCGGTTTTCTTCTGACTCATGTAGAACATCTTGATGATCGCCGGATCGGTAATATCCAGCCCGTCCTTGGCCCGCCCTTCCCGCTGGGCTATCCAGACGCTCTGGTTTTCGTCGATGGAATGGTGGATAAAAGCCGACAGCGTCTGGTACGTGTCCCGCATCTCCCGTGGGCTGGACATACTCCGCTTGACCACGAAGCTCTTGTTCAACCGCATCAGCTCCGCGAACAACCGGTTTTGCAAGAGATTGTCGCCAATCGCGATGCGGGCGGTACGAAAACCGTTGGCCACCAGCAAGTAGTTAACGACCATCGGATCAAACACGATGTCGCGGTGGTTCGAAAGAAACAAGTAGGCTTTGTTGCGATCCAATCCGTCGAGTCCCGAAACCGTCACCCGCGTGGTGGTTTTGTGCACCAACTGATCCACGAAATGATAGAGCCGGGCCTGCAACGCGTCGATGGTGTCGGCATCGCCAAATTCCTTTTGCAGCCAGCGGCTGATCCAGAACCGGGTGATGGCGGGCGTGAGCCGCGTCAACGTGGGCGCCTTGAAACGCCCGATCAGCTCCAGAAATTCCCGGTCGTTGCCCAAACGGTCCAACACGCCGCGGGTCTCGTTGTCCCGGTAGGGCCGAATTGAATCAAAATCCTGCATAGTGTCCTTATAAGGCTCATTTTTATTGGGCGGCGAACTTAGGGCGCAGTATAACGCGCAAGTCGTTATTGTAGCGCGCCTGGAAATCAGGCGACATTCTACCTGGCTACGCCGTCAGCGAAAGCCTACAGCGGTTTAGGCAACCGCTTTGTTCAGCGGCCAGGCTCTCTCTGTTATCCTTGCCTGCTGAATTCACTCGCTCCCCCGGTTTGGTTTTATGACCCTCACGGCTACCCCGCCCGCCACTGATTTCCAAAGCCTCAAGACTCGGGCGCTGGACGTGCTGCATCAGGTGTTCGGCTTCGACGATTTTCGCCCACTGCAGGGCGAGGTGGTGGATGCGCTAATCAGTGGCAACGATGCCCTCGTGCTGATGCCGACCGGCGGGGGTAAATCGCTGTGTTATCAGGTGCCGGCCATTGTAAGGCCCGGCGTGGGCCTGGTGATCTCCCCACTGATTGCGTTGATGCAGGACCAGGTCACTGCCTTGAATCAGTTGGGTGTGCGGGCCGCTTTTCTCAACTCCACGCTTTGGCCCGAAGAAGCGCGCGACATCGAGAATGCCCTGGTTCGTGGCGAGCTGGATTTACTTTACTGCGCTCCGGAGCGTCTGCTTCAGCCGCGAATGCAACAACTGCTACACCAGGCGCCACTATCGCTGTTTGCCATCGATGAGGCGCATTGTGTGTCCCAGTGGGGGCATGACTTCCGCGAGGATTACCTGGGACTGGATATACTGGAGCGGGAATTTTCCCAGGTCCCGCGCATTGCGCTCACCGCGACGGCTGACGAACGCACGCGTAAAGAGATCGCGGAGCGGCTGCATCTGCAGTCCGCAGGCCATTTCGTCAGTAGCTTCGATCGTCCGAACATTCAATATAGAATCGCGCAGAAAGATAACGCTAACAAACAGTTATTGGCGTTTATTAAAGAAGAACACCAAAGCGATTGCGGCATTGTGTACTGCCTGTCGCGCAATAAGGTAGAAGCCACGGCCAAGATGCTGAGCGGCAAGGGCTACATGGCTCTGCCCTATCACGCCGGCCTGCCGGCTGACATCCGCGCCGCCCATCAAGAACGCTTCCTGAGGGAAGACGGCGTAATTATCGTGGCCACGATTGCCTTCGGCATGGGCATCGATAAACCCGATGTACGCTTTGTCGCCCATCTCGACCTTCCCAAAAGCATCGAAGCCTACTATCAGGAAACCGGCCGCGCCGGTCGTGACGGTGCGCCGTCCAATGCCTGGATGGTCTATGGCTTGCAGGACGTCATCAAGCTGCGCCAGATGCTGGAGGCGTCACCTGGCAACGATCATTTCAAGCGCGTCGAGCGCCAGAAGCTGGATGCAATGCTGGGCCTGTGTGAAGTCACCTCGTGCCGGCGCCAATCGCTACTGCGCTATTTCGGCGACGAACTGGAGCAGCCCTGCGGCAATTGCGATACCTGTATTGAACCGCCGCAAACCTGGGACGGCACTGTCGCCGTACAGAAAGCCCTGTCTTGTGTGTTCCGCACGGGCCAGCGTTATGGTGTGACCTATTTGATCGACGTATTGCGCGGGGCGGACAACGAACGTATCCGCAGCCAGGGTCACGATAAGGTCAGTACCTTCGGCATCGGCCAGGATCTATCGACCCAGCAATGGAAAAGTGTCTTCCGCCAATTAGTAGCGGGCGGTTACCTGCAGGCGGATGCGGAGGGCTACGGCGCCCTGAGTTTGACCGAAACCTGCCGGCCACTGCTGAAAGGCGAGGATACGGTGTGGTTGAGGCGTGACCCTGAAACCAAACGCAAGCCGAAAGGCTCCGCGTCAGTCAAGCGCACACTGGTGATTGAAGATCAGCCCGCATGGGACAGCCTGCGCGCCCGGCGCAAGGCGCTGGCTGACGAACAAGGCGTGCCGCCCTACGTGATCTTCCACGACACCACGCTACTGGAAATGCTGGAGCGCCGGCCTAAAACTCTGGAAGAGATGGGCGAGATCAACGGTGTCGGCGCCGCCAAGCTCGACCGCTATGGTCAGGCCTTTCTTGAGGTGATCGCCACGATTGATGTAGAGAATGCTTCAGCTTTCGAGTAGGCCGCAGGCCTGCCTATAGATGTCAAGACCCTGGCGGGCGTTTCCCACGCCAAAAAGCGGCGGCTACATTGCACGGCTTCCGTACGAGCCCGCTACGGACCCGACGGCGCCTCGAAGCCTTTTTTACGCACCCTGTAATGGGCCACGGACCGCGCGACGAGATTACCTTTTACGTCCTTCAGCTCGCCCTCAAGCGTAAATGCCGCCCGCCCTGTGGTATCGGCCTCCACTTTGATCGTCCGTCGCGTATCCTCCGAGAGCCTGAGTTCTATCGTGACATCGGAATCTGAAGGCTGCAGAAACTGCAGAGACATCTCTTTCAGGATCGGGATGTAATTGGGGCCGAGGTCAAAAAGGGTCAGCACGCCGCCAGGAATCTCGGCAACGAGGAAGTAGGCTCCGGCATAAAGGCTACCGAAATGGTTGCGGTTGCCCTTGATAGCGATCCTGGCCCTGACGTACCCGGGCCTGACGTCTTCCACCCGGAACCGGTTGCGGGGCGCAAACGGAATGGCTTTACCCACAAAGCGATTTACCAGCCGGCAGCCGCCCTGACGCTGGAGCCAATTCAAAGGTCGCTCCAATCCGGCATCCGGATCGAGGCGCGACAACCAGTCGCTGGTCAGGCCTATCAATTGATCTCTTAAAGCCATCGGATTGTCCTTTCCTGAAGGTATTTCGAGGGAGGTCCACAAATTGAAGCGCAGGATACCGTTTTTAGCATAAATTAAGATGTGGGAGAGTCGAAAGTGCGCATTCAGTTGGGTGAGCAGGCGGCCGCACCCAACTGAATCCGGTTTAGCATCAGACCTTGAAACGCTCCACGTTGTTGTGGAGTGAGCGACCGATGTCGTCGATCTTGCCGCTGTAGACATCGTTCTCCGTGGCTGCCGCGGCGGCTTCCTGACCCTGGTCCGCTATGCGGGTGATGGATGCATTCAGTTCCTCGGTTACCGAGGTCTGTTCTTCCGACGCCGTCGCAATTTGCGTGGTCATGTTGCTGATGGAGGTAATGGCATCGGCAATCCGGTTGAGCGAATCCATCGCGTCCTGGGCCTTTTCCATGCTGACATTCGATACCGCACGGGATTCCTGCATCACGCGCACGGCGTTGTCGGCACCCTTCTGCAGGCGCTCGATCATGGCGTTGATTTCCTCGGTGCTGTCGTGGGTACGACGCGCCAGATTACGCACTTCGTCGGCGACCACCGCGAACCCGCGCCCGGCATCGCCCGCCCGGGCGGCCTCGATAGCGGCGTTCAGCGCCAACAGATTGGTCTGCTCCGCAACATCCTGGATGACCTCAAGAATGGTATTGATCTGGCTGACGTCCTTACCGAGACGCTCGATAACTTCGGCAGCGGAACCGATTTCAGCGGCGAGCCGCTCGACCGCATCCCGGGACGCCTTGACGGTGTCCTGTGTCGCCTTGGCGTCGTGATCGGCAGTATTAGAGGCATCGGCTGTCTGCTGGGCACTTTGCGCAATCTCGTTGGCTGCGGCTGACATCTCGTTGATGGCCGTGGCCACCATGTCGATTTCCGTCTGCTGGCCTTCGACGCTGTTACGGCTGGCGCCAGCCGTTTGCTTCAGTGAGCCGACGGCGTCGCTCAATTCGATGGCCCCGCGTTGTACGTCGCGCACCACCGCCTGAACATTGCCAATGAAGGCATTGAAGCTCGATGCGGTCTGGCCGAATTCGTCTTTGCTCTCGATACTCAAACGCTGGGTCAGATCGGCATCGCCACTGGCGATATCTTGCATGGCATCTCGCAAGGTGCGGACCGGCGTCATCAATGCCCGCACGCCAAAATGAAGGATAATTAGCGTCAGCACGATGCCGATAACGGCAATGATCGAGCCTGTGACCCGGGCTTCTTGTACGGGGGCCATGATCAGCGCGTCATTGGCGAAAGCACCGAGATACCATTTCACCCCACGGGCGTCTTCGATCTCGTGGAAGCTCACCCGCCAGTCTGCGTTTTTGAAATGATAGAGGTTCGAACTGCCGTTAAGTTTCGGCGCTTCGCCAATTAAAGACTTGATGTTCTTGCCAATCAGCTTGCCTTCCGGATGGTATAGGATGACGCCCTGGGCGTTTATCAGCGACGCATACCCAGTGTCGGCGAGGGTAACGGCTGACAATAGGCGGTCGATTGTCTCCAGCGTGATATCCGCGCCCGCGACGCCTCTGTAGGTGCCTGACTTAACCGGCGCCACGGAGGTGATAATCATGGCCTGGGTTCCGGCATCCAGGTATGGCTCGGTATAGGTCGGCTTATTGGCACTCATGCCCAACCTGTACCAGGGACGCGTGCGGGGATCGTAGTCGTCCGGCAACGTCGCCTCGCTCTCTTCGGTTTGCAACAGCATAAAGCCGTCGGAGCGTCCAACGTAAACATCGGTGAAGCCACCGCCCAGGGTTGCCGATTGCAGGATCGCCCGGGCAGCGGGCTGTGCCTTGACCTGGGCCAAAGCCGCTGCAACGCCTTCTGTCATCGAAAGATGGCTGTTCAGCCATTCGGCGATACTCGCTGTGCTTTGCGCCACTGAATCGTTCACCAACGCCTGAACATACGTATCCGTGGTGCTAACCAGTCGCCGGTCCCCCATGACAGCGTATATGCTGATGACGGCGATCAAGAGAACGGCCACTGCGGTTAACAGTTTCTGGCCGAAAGACAGTTTACTCATGGAAGAGCCTCTTTATGCGATCTTGAAATCTGGCGCGGAACCGCCATTAAAGAATTGGGTCAAAAGCGACCCTCCATGGTCTGCATATACATTCTGTTGCGTGGCTGATTGCACGCGCATCTGGTTTAAGCATCGGCACAATACCCGATAACTTTAATGGGCTCTGTTTCGATCTGTTATGCTCGTCGTTGATTCGCATCTTGATTTTTCCGCCCCCGGGAGACGTTGAATGGCTCACGAAGAACTGCACCTCAATCTCCGCAACCTCACCGATGAGGATTACCCGCAGCTCAAATCGCTCATGGACCGAATCTATGACGACATCGGGGGCGCCTGGCCGGAAGATACGATCAAGGAATTGGTGCAGCGGTTTCCGGATGGGCAAATCTGTATCGAAGACAGTGGCGAGCTGATTGCCGTGGCATTGACGGTATTGGTCAACTACGAGCGCTTCAGCAACCCCCATACCTACGACGATCTGATTCTCAAAAACGAGCGCGTCCGGCATAACACCGACGGCGACGCCATGTATGGCCTCGACGTATTCATTCATCCGGATTTCCGAGGGTATCGCCTGGGCCGGCGCCTGTACGAGGCGCGCAAGGAGCTGTGCCGCTCCCGCAATTATCGGGCGATCCTGGCCGGTGGACGTATTCCGAACTACCACAAGTTTTCCGACCAGTTCACGCCGGCGGAGTACATTGAGCGCGTGGATCGCAAGGAGATCTACGATCCGATCCTGACGTTCCAGCTTTCCAATGATTTCCAGGTCACCCGGCTCATGCACAAGTATCTCCCGGAAGACCAGAAATCAATGGGATATGCCACACTCCTCGAGTGGAATAACATTCTTTATACACCGCCGGTGCCGGTGCTCAAGACCCGAAAAACACAGGTTCGTATGGGCGCCGTGCAATGGCAAATGCGTGAGTTCACCTCCGTGGAGGAAGTGCTTAAGCAGGTGGAATACTTTGTCGATGCCCTGTCGGACTACAAGAGCGATTTCGCCCTCTTTCCGGAATTCTTCAATGCGCCGTTGATGGGCCTGACCGACCAGCTCGACCAAACGCGCGCCATCCGTTTCCTGGCCGGCTTCACCAAGCAATTCCGGGACGAGATGTCCGAAATGGCGGTGAGTTACAACATCAATATCGTCACCGGCTCGATGCCGCTGCTGGATAACGACCGGCTCTACAACGTGTCCTATCTGTGCCACCGCGACGGCCGTGTGGACGAGCAACGCAAAATCCACATTACGCCGCACGAGCGGCGCGACTGGGTGATCGAGGGCGGAAACCATTTCGAAGTATTCGAGACCGACGCCGGTCGCGTGGCCATCATGATCTGCTACGACATCGAATTCCCTGAGTTGGGCCGCATCGCCGCCAGTCAAGGTGTGGATATTATCTGCGTCCCGTTTTGGACCGATACCAAGAACGGCTACCTCCGGGTGAGACATTGTGCCCAGGCCCGTGCCATCGAGAACGAGTGCTATGTTGTCATCACCGGTAGTGTCGGCAACCTGCCGAAGGTGGAAAACCTGGACGTGCAGTACGCCCAATCGTCCGTCTTTTCACCGTCCGATTTCGCCTTCCCGCACGATGCGGTCATGGCCGAAACCACACCGAACACCGAAATGATCATGTTCTCGGATATGGACTTGTCGAAGCTGACCCTGGTACGCGACGAAGGATCGGTCACGAACATCAAGGATCGCCGAACCGACATGTATGCGGTGAAAATGAACGCGGAGAAATAGCCGCCTTGCCGCTCTGCCCGCTAGGAAAACACTTGAGGTAAGGGCGGCAAGTTCTCTAATACAGGGCACACATTGTCACAAACGCTTACCAAGCGCCTGCTTCTGACTCTAAACGACACGGGTTAGACTTGAAGGGGTAGAAACGTGAACAACGTTTCGAAATGTTTAATGTAGTGAACTGATCAGATTGCGATCTTGTCTTAATCTGGCTACAGTTTGAGCACTATTGCTGAAAATATAGCCTTAAGTTGGCATTTAGGATCCCGACAACGATTCCCAACTTAAAGCCAACATATTTTCAAACCCGTTTTACAGCTTACCGTGAACACGGTTTACGCCCATGGATCGAATGGATCTTGCAGTGACACAGCCCCTTCCCGACCTGACGGCTCGCTTTCGTCTCAAGCGCAGTTTGTTCAGGAAAGAGACCGTTGAATTCCGTGTGTTCGGTTTGGATCAATATGGTTGCATCCTCAAGACCGACAAGGTTTTCGAGCCCGGCGATACACTCCAGTTCGATCTCATCATGAAAATGCCGTTTGAAAACATCCAGGCTGAAGGTCTTCAGGGCCTGGTCGTCGAAGTAAAAAAACACTGTAGCAACTTCTTCTATTCCATTGATTTTTCAGGGCCTCCCTCGGCGGACGTGAGTGGCAAGTTGAGCCGTATTCAAGACGTTCTTAGCCGTAAGCAAAGCCTTCGCTCACGACGTGGCCAACCGGGCTCCGGAGCGACACAGATGGCCTGATTCAGGAACCTCTGAACGCAAGGAACAAAACCCAACAAGACGCATGGATATGCCGAACTCGGAAAAGGAACCTCAAGTCGTACCGCCTTTTTTGTCCGCTTTCCTGGTGTCTTTTCCAGGTCATTCGCTGCCCTAGTAATGACGCTGGACATCAGCTGCATCAAGTTTGAATAACCTAGAGACGGGGAATGAACCATGGCAAAGAAAGAAAAAGCAGGCGTCGATAAACTGGTAAAGAAGGTCAACAAAGAGTTCGATAAGACCTCCAGCCAGCTGGAAAAGCTGATCAACGATGCATTTAAGCAGTTTGACTCCTTGCAAAGTCAGGTTCAGGAGCCGATTCGGAAGCTGCTTGAGGAAGTTGAGAAACTGCGTGAGCGGGAACTCAAGCGCTTCAATGAAGAGCTTGATCGTCGCATGAAAGAGTTTCACGAACTTCAACACGCCATTTTTGAACGTGTCGGCTTAGCAAGCAAAGACATCGAGAAGGAAGCTAAAGAAACGGCCCGGCAGGCAAGCACCGCAGCATCCAAGGCCGCCCCTCCGAAAGCCAAGTCTGTTGCGACGAAAGCGGCAAAATCGGCGGATTCCGCTAAGAGCACCGCCAAAAGCACGGCCAAAAAAGCCACCACGCAAAAGCCCGCCGCCAAGAAGCCAGCATCCAAGACACCTGCTACCAAATCCCCTGCTACCAAGACACCTGCAGCCCAGAAAGCCCCGACAACAGCGGCAAAACCCAAGACGGTCAACGAGAATGATCTAACCAAGGTCAAGGGCATCGGTCCGGCAACAGCTACAAAGATGAAGGCAATGGGCATTACGTCGATCAAGCAGATTGCCAACCCAACAGCCGAAGAAAAAGAGAAAATGAAAGACTTCTCCAATATGAAGGGCTATGAAACCTGGTCCACTGAAGCCAAGAAATTGCTGTCCTGATCGACCCTATCGACCCAGGGCCGTCCTTCGGGGGGCGGCCCAACGGGTCACGGTCGCCTACCTCGCATAAAGCGACTTAAAGCAACGCCTGGTTCTCGTTCCCCTCTGCACTGCGTATGATACGTGGCGCCCGGAATCCCCCATTACCCCGGCCCTCCTCTTCGCCTAGACACCTAGCTGGCGTTCCCGGTGGCGTCCTTGCTTACGCTGTTACCCCACCAACGCCGGGATATGTCGGCCGGGATAAATCGGGTAACCTCTGAACGGGGAACTACAAACCCGGGCGCTATAGACCCGGAATACAGACAAGGAGTGCTATCGAATGCTGAAACAGCTTAAACGTGCCCTACTGCTCTCATTGGCACTGGCTTCGCCGGTCATGGCGGAGACCTTCGTGTTTACCGCCATTCCAGATGCCGACGAAACCAAACTGAAGGAACGTTTCCAGAGCGTTGCGGATTACCTTTCTGAACAGCTCGACGTCGACGTTCGCTATGTGCCGGTCAAAAGCTACGCAGCGGCTATTTCCGCTTTCCGCAACAACCAGGTTCAATTGGCGTGGTTCGGCGGGCTGTCCGGCGTGCAAGCCCGCGCACTGGTTCCCGGCTCCGAAGCCATTGCTCAGGGCGAAGAGGACACGGAATTCGTCACATACTTCATCGCCCACAAGAGCGCCGGCATCGAGTCGTCCGAAGAGCTGCCCAAAGCCGTTAAGGACAAGACCTTTACCTTCGGCTCCAAGGGTTCCACCTCTGGCCGCCTAATGCCTGAGTACTATATTCGCGAAACCTTCGATGCCGCGCCGGAAGAGGTTTTCAGCCGGGTCGGCTTCAGTGGGAACCACTCCCGTACGATCCGCCTGGTGGAAGCCGGCACTTATGAAGTCGGCGCGGTGAACTATGCTGTATGGGAAAGCGAAGTCGAAGCCGGCACGGTGGACACCGACGCCGTCAGCATCATCTGGGAGACGCCGCCCTACCAGGATTACCAGTGGACGATTCGGGGCGATGTCAACGAGCGCTTCGGTGACGGATTCAAGAGCAAGGTTCAGCAGGCGTTGATCAACATGGATGATCCGGAACTGCTCAAAACGTTTCCGCGCTCAGCCTTTATTCCTGCCAGCAACGATGATTACACCTCAATCCGCGAAACCGCGGAGAAGATCGGAATCATCGAGTAATGGATGCTGTGCACCTGCGTAACCTGACGGCCGCCTATGGCGGTCATCAGGTTCTGGGCCCCATATCGCTGGATATCCGCCCGGGCGAGCATATCGCCCTGGTAGGACGCAGCGGTGCCGGGAAGTCCACCCTGCTTAACCTGCTATACGATCAGGTCAAAGACCGGGCCGCGCTGGTGCCGCAGGAACAGGGTCTGGTGCAAACCCTGTCGGTCTTCCATAACGTCTACATGGGGCGACTGGCGTCCTATTCTCGCTGGTATAACCTGGTCAACCTGGTCGCCCCGCGTCGCCGTGAACTGGAAGAAATTCGCCCATTGCTGGAACGCCTGGGCATGGCCGATAAACTGCGCCAACCGGTAGAGGCTCTGTCCGGCGGCCAGAAGCAACGTACGGCCGTGGCCCGGGCGCTCTACCAGCAAGCCGCCATCCTATTAGCAGACGAACCCGTCTCTGCACTCGATGGCCCAATGGCTCACGTCGTGATGGGTCTTGTGTCCGAAGCCTATTCGACAGGCGTTATCGCGTTGCACGATATTGACCTGGCGTTGCGCTATTGCGACCGGATCGTCGGTATCCAGGATGGCCAGATCGCCTTGGACGAGCCCACTCAGCGCCTGTCGCCCGCTGATCTTTTGCCCCTTTATTAGACGCGCCTGCATGTTTTTCTCGCCCTCGGTCCGAATCACTCTCTGTTTTATAGGCATCGCAGTCCTTTGCCTGTTTGCGGCAGATCTGGCGATCACCACCGTCAACCCCTGGAAGGATCTGGCCGCGCTGTTCCTGGGCGTCGTCACACCGGATTTCCTCTCCCTGGAGGGTATCGGCATCGCCCTGCTGCGAACCCTGGCCTTCGCCTTCACCGGTGTCGCCCTGGGCAGCGTATCCGGGTTCCTGCTGGCGCTGGCCTTCCGCTGGCGCATCGTGCGTATGTTTTCTGCCTTTATCCGTGCCATTCACGAGTTATTTTGGGCGCTGATTTTCTTGCAATTTTTTGGCTTTCACCCGTTAACCGGTGTACTTGCCATCGCTATACCCTATGCCGGCATCTTTGCCAAGGTCTATTCGGAAATCCTCGACGAAGTGGATCCCACACCGGAGCGGGTTTTACCGGTCGGTTCGCAGACGTTGTCCGCCTTTCTTTATGCACGGATTCCGGATGCACTGCCGCAGCTGGTGACCTACACCTCGTACCGTCTCGAATGCGGGCTACGTTCCAGCGCCGTGCTGGGCTTTGTCGGGCTGCCCACGCTGGGCTACTATCTCGAATCCTCCTTTGCTCAGGGTTTTTACTCGGAAGTCGGTGCCCTGTTGCTGCTGTTTTATCTATTGATCGCCACCATGCGCCTGTGGGCCAGACCCAAGCTGATCCCTGCCTATCTGGTAGCAGCGCCCTTCTTCCTCGGCGATGGCCTGCCCATCGTTTGGGGGAATGTCGTCAGATTTTTTACCCAGGACATCGTACCCTCGCCCATTCGCAACAACGAGGGCTGGTCTGGACTCCTGAGCTGGCTATCTGACCTGGCCCTGAATGAAGCGTTGCCGGGTATCTGGAACACACTGGTGCTGACTCAGATTGCGCTAGTGCTTACCGGCATCGTCACGCTTATCGCTTTCCCGTTGATTTCGCAGCATTTCGGCGGTCCCACACGGCGCACCGTCGGCCATGTCTTGCTGGTAGTCGCACGCTCGACACCGGAATACGTGCTCGCCTATATCCTGCTGCAACTCTGGGGGCCGTCCATGCTGCCCGCGGTGGTTGCTTTGGCGCTGCATAACGGTGGCATCATCGGCTATCTGATTGGCCGGCGAAGCAGTCAGATCGAACTGCGCCCGGATGCGCCTCGAGGCGTAAACCGCTATACCTACGAACTGGTGCCCCGGCTTTATAGTCCCTTTCTGGCGTTCCTTTTCTATCGCTGGGAAATCATCATGCGGGAAACCGCCATTCTCGGCATTCTTGGAATCTATACCCTCGGCTTCTACGTCGACAGCGCGATCCAGAACATCCAGTTTGACCGCGCCATGATCCTGATTCTGATAACGGCACTGCTGAACATCGTGATCGATATGATTTCCCGCCGTGTCCGGGCGGGGCTGAAACTTAAGGTGTCGCAAACCTGCGAGGATTATTGATGTGCAATCCTTGCGCTCCTTCACGAACTGTCCCGTTTTTAAGCGCTAACATTTTGTGACCGGGTATTGGTACCGCGTGCGCGCTTTCTGAAATACCGAATCGATCAGGGACACCTATGACGGGATTCATCGTGGGAGCAGTTGAAATCGGTCTGGCTGTGCTGCTGGGTATATTAGCCTACCGGATCGCCACGCTGTCCCGCTTTCACCAAGTGACGGCCGCGCCCCGGATTCCAGTGGGCCCGCCCTCCGGCGTTCATGGGTCACTTGAGGCTGCAGCGGCCACCCGCGACGCCTACCAACGTGTTGCAACTCGCCATAGCCGCCTTCATCCCGCCGATATCGTCACTCAACTGCATATTCTCGCCAGCCTCCAGCAGACAGATGCACGCCGTCATGGGCTGGAACTGCAGGGGGCCGACCGCTCGCTCAAGGTGCTGGCGGCGGCTTATTTCTATGGCGCCGCTTACGGGCTTACGTTTAGCGCAGGCCAAGATCGGGAGAAAATCACGGATTCGGCCGTTAAAGTGATTCAGCACGCGCTGGACTTGGGGAACATGTCGGTTCACCAGATTCTGGCGACCCTGACCGAAAGCAGCAGCACGCTGCATTGTTACCGTAACGGCCTTGAAGGCGCTGAACACTGGCAGGCGCATCGATTCGTGCCGGATAATCAGTCGCTGTACGCTTCTTTGACGGCCAACGCGCTGATCTAGCGGGCCATTTGGTGGGCGAGCCGTGTTGTCGAGGGTCGGGGAAGCCGTTTGTGATTAATTCGTCGAACGCCGCTCTGGCCTTTCGGTGACGATGACCCACTGATTGCCCAACGCAACCGGATTGGTTCCTGCCGGAGCCCCCGCCAGAACGCCCATGACGACTGGGCGGCAAAAGCCGCCATCATCCTCTCGGGTCATGCTATCGACATCGACGGACTGCACCTGCCAGACCTTGCCCCGGACGTTGACCAAACTGCGATGGGTCAAGCCGAATATGAAACGGCAATAATCCAGTTTGAGTTGCATCAGATCCTGTTCGGCCTTGTTAATCTTGCGCACCAGCACCTGATGGACGCTATCCGCGTAGTTCATACTGTCTTCCATGAAACTCATTTCCGCAGCAGTTTATCACGACGATTTAACGACAGTGATATGCATCGCTACCGGGTCGATGACAGGGATCACGTTACCGGAATAAAGCTGCTCTTGCGGTGGTGTGCTCGAAAAACGGGTTAGGAAGCGGGAACTGTCTGAAATGTAGGAATCACCGGCATACTCACGGCTTCCGTTCCACGCTGCAGGGTGATCTTCCAGGCCATGTCCTCCCGGTCCACCGTACACAGGGGTGCCTGGAACTCAGCCCGTAGGCGGGACCGGGATGTTCCGGTGCCCTCCTGCGACGTCGCGGGCGCCGGGGTCAACACCACTGGATACTGCCCCATGTACATGGACCGTCCCTCCAGCAAAGCGACCATCCGCGCACCTTCTGTCGCACCTGCGGGCAGGTCGAGATTTAAGCGAAGCGGATCTGTCGCCTCGGGCCCCGTCCGTTCAAGCTCAAGGACCCAGGAGGCGTCGCCCTCACCCCATCGGCAGCTCTTGCTGTCCAGGTCGCAGGTTTCCACCGTGTTTTCAGTCGATGTGCCATTCAAGGATAGATAACGCGGTCCAAATACCAGCGCGCCCACAAGTCCTACGATACAACTAACGACAATCAGACCCCGCAACAAGGCTTATCTCTCCTCATCATTAAAGCGGGCATTGTCCGGTAAACGGCTCGGTGACGCTATAGTCCTCGTCAGGAACGGATACGCTCGGACACCGCCTTGTACCGGGTCAGCACACTCTCGATCCGCCCCAAGGATTCGCCGATACTGGTTTTTTGGTTGCCGGGAAACTCAAGCCCATAAATCGTGCCGTCGTCACCGACTCGCGAATTGCGCACCAACGCTTCAGCCCGTTCGACGGTAATATCTCCGACCTCCGTGTTCAGGCGCAGGCTGAATTGAAGCTTTTCGCCTTCCTTGAACTCATGGTCGCTGACAATCGCCATACCGAGCTTGGAGAAATCGTTCACCTGGACTTCAGTCCAGTGATTGGAAAAGAAGCCTCTGCCGACCTTAACGCGGGCGTCCATTTGAATAAAAGGTAAGCGTTCTCTGCGGCGGCGTTCGCGCATGATGTACTCCGTTCAAGAGGATATCTGGAACCGTTAGTTTTTGGGACTTTAGCAAACCAGACCCGCCAAACCCGGTTTTCAGTCACAATTTATCTTACAAGAGAGACAGTTTTTTGGCGAAAATAGCCTAATAGGCGTAATTCTGGGCAGAAATTAATCGATTTAACGAAATTTTCCCAATCGTCTCGAATCCGAACCGATTGCAGCCGGACCGCCACGCCTAAAGCGATCGATGGCGCGTGATGCGAAAAGTATCGGTAATGGATTCGCCGTTCCAGACATATCTCAGGTGGGGACCCTGCCACGGCAACCCCATGGTTCTTGGACGAAAAGCGGCGATGCACTCGCCTTTTGGATGGCGTACGCTGCGATACAAGAGGCCGTGGCTACTCGCCTGACGACGTTCGGCCGCGTAGCGTTGGCTGATAGGGTAGTGTGCGGGGTCGGAGTTGTGCAAAGCGTCATAGATAGCAGGTCGAAGATCGTCGACCGGCAGAACCACCCGGCTGATATAGCAGCGCATGGTGAGTTCCATGGGCGGGTCCTGGGTCGCGCGGAGAAAGCGTTCCCGGTGAAACACCGTCTCCCGGATAGCGGTTTCCAGCGTACTCGCGGCGTAATACACGCCGTAGTCTCCGTTGGTAAATCGGCTGGCTGCGCCCAAGTGGGTAAAAGCCGCCATCAACGGTGTGGATCCGGCACCGAAAACACGATCTTCAAACGGGACGCGCTCAATATCCCCCGTCAAGTCCCGCAGCCGGTCATTGGTCAGGCCTTCGATTTCCGCCGCAATCTCGAACTCCTCCTGGGACACGACCGATTCGAATACATCAATCGGCGGAAAGTGGGAAGGCACGATGCGGTGGGCCTCCCACTGTGGCACCGTTTTTTGCGGTTTCGGATAGTCCACCATTCACCAGCCTCGCTGCGCATCCAGGTAGCGACGGGTTTCAGCCAGATGGAGGATGCTGCCGCGCTTCATGAATTCGATGGCGGAGACGCCGTTGAACGGCAAGGCACTATTCGGCGCATGGACCCAGCGCGCGGCCAGCTCCCGGGACGGATAGAGAATTTGCAAAGCCTTGTAGATCCCCATGATGTAGCTGATGCGCTCCATCAAGTCCCGGTTCAGGCGCTGAGCCGGTAGCTTTGCGTAATTATTGAGCGTCGAGCGGGCAATCTCGCCCAGCAATTTCTGCCGGTCCGCCTGGGAACAGTCCCACTCTGCCGTGATATTGAAGAAAGCTTTGAGGGCCACCTGCCCTCGGCGCTCTTCGTGATGAAGGTCTTGTGCGGTGGTCGCGTTGGTTTGGGTCATGCGGCGCCCTCCTCGATGGCCTGACTGAAAGCTTACCTTCAATGACCTCAATTGTACATTTAAAGATAATTAGTACATATGTGCACATGCAGAGGGTTTGCCCAATCCTCCAGATGGCCGGGGTTTCAGACATGACCCCGGTCATGGGTTATCCCTATGAATTAGCGGATAAATTTAGCAAAGCATCCCCTACCGGCGCAGAATCGTATAAAATGCCCGCCTGCTTTTAGGAAGCGCCGGTCCACGTCCTTGGATGTCGATCCCTTTTAGATTTCGCTTCTTTCAACCCAATAAAGGATCAGGCTCTCTTGGTCCGATCTCTGCCAGACAGGAGCGCACGTGCATCCGGATATCTCTGTCAGGAACGTCAACAAGACCTATGCCTCTGGCCACCGGGCCCTCAAGGACATCAACCTGGAGATCCGCCGGGGCGAGATCTTTGCGCTGCTCGGCCCTAACGGCGCGGGTAAAACGACGCTAATCAGCATCATTTGCGGCATCGTCAATCACACCAGCGGTACCGTTCTGGCTGACGGGCACGACATCGTCACCGAGTACCGGGCGGCCCGCGCGAAGATTGGTCTGGTGCCGCAAGAACTCAGTACCGATGCCTTCGAAACCGTTTGGGATACCGTCAGCTTCAGCCGCGGCCTGTTCGGCAAAGGCCCGAAACCGGAGCACATCGAGAAGATCCTGCGCGACCTGTCCCTGTGGGACAAAAAGGATGCCATGATCATGGCACTCTCCGGTGGCATGAAACGCCGGGTGATGATTGCCAAGGCCCTATCCCACGAACCGCAGATCCTGTTTCTCGACGAACCCACCGCCGGGGTGGATGTGGAGTTGCGGCGGGATATGTGGGAGATGGTGCGCAAGCTTCGGGAAAGCGGCGTCACGATTATCCTGACCACCCACTACATTGAAGAAGCGGAAGAGATGGCTGATCGCATCGGGGTCATCAGCCAGGGAGAGCTGATCCTGGTGGAGGAAAAAAATGCGCTGATGCGCAAGCTGGGCAAGAAAGAATTGCGGCTACATCTGCAAAACCCACTGGAAGCCTTACCCGACGGCCTGATCGACCCGGATCTGGAGCTGTCCGACGACGGCAGCGAATTGGTGTACACCTTCGACGCCCAACGAGAGCATACCGGTATCGCAACGTTGCTGCGCCGGCTTTCCGAACAAGGCATCGACTTCAAAGATCTGCGTACCCGGGAAAGCTCCCTGGAAGACATCTTCGTTAACCTGGTGAAGGCGAAATAATGAACATCCACGGTATTCGCGCAATCTATAAGTTCGAAATGGCCCGGATGTGGCGCACCCTGATGCAGAGCGTAGCCTCACCGGTGATTTCAACCTCCCTCTACTTCGTCGTCTTCGGCTCGGCAATCGGATCGCGCATGGGCGATATCGACGGCGTGTCTTATGGCGCCTTCATCATTCCCGGTCTGGTTATGCTTTCGCTGCTGATGCAGAGCATCTCCAACGCGTCCTTTGGCATCTACATGCCCAAGTTTTCCGGCACGATATACGAAGTGCTTTCAGCGCCGGTGTCCTACGTCGAGGTCGTATTGGGCTACGTAGGGGCCGCCGCCACCAAGTCGGTCATCTTGGGCACTATCATCTTGCTCACGGCCCGTTTGTTCGTGGATTACAGTGTCGACCATCCGTTCTGGATGTTTTTCTTTCTAGTACTGACCTCGATCACCTTCAGCATGCTGGGCTTCATCATTGGTATCTGGGCGGACTCGTTCGAAAAACTTCAGATCGTGCCGCTGATGATCGTCACGCCGCTGGTCTTTCTCGGGGGCACCTTCTACTCCATCGACATGCTGCCACCGATATGGCAAACCATCACCCTGTTCAACCCGGTGGTTTACCTCATCAGCGGCTTTCGCTGGGCCTTTTTCGGAATCTCGGACGTCAATGTGGTGGTCAGCGCTGGCATGACCTTTTTCTTCCTATTGCTATGCATCCTGGCCATCGGCTATATCTTCAAAACCGGCTACAGATTGCGGAGCTAGAGGATGAGGGCGCAAACACGGATCTATTCGCTGGCATTGGCCGGGTTGCTGATGGGACTTGCCGCCTGCCGGGCCACCGGTGAAAACGTGGCGCCGCTGGATACCGTCAACCTCTGCGCCAAGACTGACACCAACGTCTACCCTATCGTTGCCGAGCTAGCACAGACCTCGGAGCAGCGGCGCAAAGGCCTTATGGGACGCGAGACGCTTGGCGATAACCAGGGCATGCTTTTCGTCTACGACAGGCCACGCTCGCCGGATGCGACTTTCTGGATGTACCGCACGTTAATACCACTGGATATTGCCTATCTCAGCAAAGATGGCGAGATTCGCGCCATTCGCGAGATGCGGCCTTGCGAATCGGAAGAGGCCAGCCAATGTCCGAGCTACAAAGCTGGCGTCGACCACCAGCACGCTCTGGAAATGCCCCAGGGCTTCTTTCAGCAGCGGAACATCGGCACCAACGACCACATCATGCGGCTGGACAAAAACCAGAAGTGCGAACTACCGCCGAACTGAATCAGGCATTCTTCGGGAAGTTGGCGCGGTAGGCTTCGCAGCCTTCACGAATCAACGACACGATTTTTGCTGCGGGCAACGCCGCTGAGGTTTTCTGGGGAATGCACTCGAAATTCGAACTATGGGGATCTCCGTTAAAGCGGAGTGAAAAGCCGGACGTGTGCCGGGCCGACTGCCCAGACAGATCCACGCTCCAACTTTCTTCTTCTACGGCCATTGCTGTCGCTCCTTTCACCATCGACTGTACCTGCGAACCTGTATTCGTTAACGACCTAGCCCGTATGAGTACACGAAAATCACCCCCAGGACTTTGAAGCGCCATAGGCTAGCACTGAGGCGGCTCACTGCAATTTCAAATGTTTGGATATTTCTTAACTTTAATGCGTTATATAGGAAATAACACCCGGTAGCGCAGGTTTAGTTCTCATTCAAGACACCTGCCCGCGCCTGATTTTTCTGTCACCTATTCTACTTTGGCTTGGCAATGCCGAATTCATATTATCGACAAAGTATTGATAAATAACAATAAAAAATACGCCGCCTTTTATACAAGCGAGCTTGACCGCGCCTATTCGCCGACTATCGGCCTGAATCGTTAACCTGGGATATGTAAACACCTTCGAGACAAGCGCATGATGGCAATAAGCATGTTCGTCTCTACAAGGAGGTCGTATGAAAAATCCAGCAAGGAAATTACCCGTACGCATGTCCGCTGGCCGACAAGGCGCATCCCCTCAACAGGTGATCAGATGTGCAGCCATGCTCGGTGGCACCCTTACGGCCTTCATAGGGTGCCGGCGCGGCGGACTGCTCGGCAGCCTACTTGCCGGTATCGGTATCGCGATATTCTCGGATTCGGCGAAGCAGCATGCCGTTACCGCCAGAAAGGCCTCTTTGGCTGGACGACAAAATCGCACGGTACATCTGGAAAGCTCAGTCAACATTAACCGTCCGCCCGAAGACGTCTACGCCTTCTGGAAAGACTTCGTGCGTCTTCCTGAAGTCATGAGCTTTGTCGACGATATCAAGGCCACCGACACCGGATACACCCACTGGGTCGCGAAAGGCCCACTCGGCACCTCCGTGGAATGGTTCTCCGAAGTCGTTGAGGATGAACCCGGCAAGCGTTTGATTTGGCGCTCGCTGAATGGGTCGGACATTGACAACTGGGGTAACGTGGCCTTCCACCAAGACGCAGGAAGCGGCACCAACCTGATCGTCAATCTCAATTTCGAGCCACTTGGCGGTGTCGCAGGTTCAGCCGTCGGGCATTTCCTGGAGGGGATCGAGAACTCGGTCTTGACCGAAAATCTTCTTCAGCTGAAAACTTACCTCGAGACCGGAGAGATTCCTACTAGCCAATCTTAGACATCCTTCAAGAAGGAAGACATGAGGGGCGGTATGCTGACACGGTACTGATGATATCTGCGTAGAAACCGTCTCGAATCTTGTTTTATCGTAAGGACTTGTGCCCGAGCCAAGCCCCGGCCTTTTTGGTTTGGGCTTTTCTTCAATTGACGCCCCTTCTGAATATTAAATCCACCAGGAAATAATTAATAAGCTCCACCCATACATATAATATTCGCCTTCCCGTTCATGGTCGTTAATTAGAGTGGTAACTCTGCGCTTCCTGCTCAGTTACAACAAAACAACCGGGCCGGTATATTTTTGCGCCAGCCTGTTCACGACGGACCTGGTCTAAGGCGGTCGAGAGGGCTCGATCTTCGAATCCACCATCTATCTCTATATCTACTTGGTCATAACGTCCTGCAGCATTGAAAAAAGCTACAGTAACAAAAAACTTTTTCTTCATGGCGCTCCGTTTCCTTCGGCTAGTCAAGCAAACCAACAAGCCCTATCGTCAGTCTCGCTTTCGTCGTCAAACGCGGGGAGAAGGGCGAACCACCGACTTCCCGGGGAACGCCCTACTTCATGCCCATCAATAATCACTCAAGGCGATTTTTAACCAGTGCCTTCGCCTTATCGCTCAGTTCCTGATAACTCTGCTGAACCTCTTTAAAAAATTCGGCGGCTTCGGTATCGCCTTCACTTTCCGCGTCCTTAGCGTAGTGTTTGGTATTCTGAAGCCCATGTGCGGCATGGTATAAGGTGCTGATGAGGTCGTAATTCTTGTCTTTAACGGGATAGTCAGCCATTTGGTTTCCTCCGAGTGGGTGACGCAAATAAAAGAGGCGATTATTCCTCTCTTATTTCCAGCCTAGTGCTTGAAGTAAGTCGGTGAACTAACCAATGTTAAGGTGTCCAATATTTCACTAAATGCACGCTGATAACGCCTTTCCTAAATGGTCGGGAGCTGCACTGAGATCCCATTGTTCGTCATCAATTCGTCTGGCGAGCGGCCTCAAAAAAAAGCCCCGGCGGTATATCCGGGGCAAGAGACGTCCACTCTTCCTGGGGAGGCGTTTTAAGGGGGCGTAACGGATATCAGGGTTTGACGGATACCTTTAACCACCCAGGCTGACGGGTATCGAACTCGCCGTAGGCATCCAACACGGCATGCATAGGCTCCTCCTGCTTAAGTACCTGCGTGATATCCACCGAACCTGACTTGACGTACTCGATTAACCGGGGGATGTACTTGCGATGGTTGCAGTTACCCATCCGGACAGTGAGATTACGATTCATCGCCAAGCCGATTGGAAACGTCGTATCCGTTGGCGGGTAAACGCCAATAATTGAGAGCGTCCCGGCCTTAGCCAACGCCTCTGTAGCCCAGCGCAAGGATTGTGACGGCGCCCTACCCGGCTTCCAGAGATCATCTTGTGGGCGCTGCTCGGGCGCCACCTGATCTCGCTCTCGGGTAAAATCTTCTGCGGACTGTCCGTGCGGACACTCTGCATCCACCCCGACGGCATCAATAGCGCAATCAACACCGATTCCGCCTGTCAGCTCGCGAATCTTGTCCACCGGATTTTCTTCCGAGAAGTTGACGATCTCGGCGCCCTGATCCCGTGCTGCGTCCAAGCGGTCAGGACGGTCGTCAATCGCGAAAACTCGACCTGCATCCATCATCTGAGCGGAGATAATGGCAAAGATACCAACCGGACCGCAGCCAAATACGGCTACGCTGTGTCCCGGTTTGATGTCGGCAAGCTCGGCGCCGAAATAAGCCGTCGGAAAAATATCCGATAGCAGGATGGCCTGATCGTCTGTGACCTCGTCCGGCAACTTGAAGAGGTTCACCGCTGCAAAAGGTATGCGTGCCTTTTCGGCTTGAAGGCCATCGAAGGCGCCGGTCGGTTCGGGGCCACCGTAGAACGAAGTGCCGCCCTGCTTACCGTGGGGGTTGATGTTGTCACATTGGGCGTAGTATCCGGAGCGGCAATAACTACAGTAACCACAGGCGATCGTGGACGGAATCACCACGCGATCACCCGGCCTGAAATTACGCACATTCTGACCAACTTCTTCGATAACCCCCACCGCCTCATGACCGAGGATGGTTCCCGGACGCATGCCCGGGACGGTACCGCGAATAAAGTGAAGGTCGGTTCCGCAAATTGCGCTGGTGGTAATACGAACAATGGCGTCTGTGGACTCCTGCAGGCTCGGCTCCGCCACATCGTCCAGGCGAATATCGCCAATATCGTGAAAAACAACGGCCTTCATATCTGCGCTCCTGTTCCTTTGAATTGCTTGTCCTCTTGGAGAAAAGCTACAAGCAATGACTGGGCCAGCCTTTGAGACCATACAAAACAGGGGTCTAAGCTGAGCTTTAGTACATGAATGGCGGAAAATCGGTAAAAAAGGTAAGCGATCTGTAAATTTGACAGGCAGGCTTAAAAAACCGGAGCGTCCTGCTCGAACGAGTATTGTGCATTTGTCGATCACCTTCAGTAACGTCTGCCTACATCACCCAAACTGACGCTCGTTTTATAAGCGCCCTATCCTCTTTCAACCTGCTTAATTCCTATCAGGAGCTTAGGTAACGTTGAAAGTACATCGCGCACGCGTCTGCATGCCGAAGTCGCCCCTCCAATGGCTCAGCGCGGCAAAGGCATGAACTACCGCCTACACCCGAATGCCGCTACAGACTGCGCGAGACGGCACAGCCAGTACATGGTGCTGATCGAATCCGTATCCTGCGCGTGCAAGGCGAATATGGTGAAGGCTTTCCGTTATTGCGACGCGACAATCAAGCTCGCGCAAATATGGTTCCTCGTTCCCTCAGGCAGTTTGCCAGCAAGGTTGAAGGGTTATTGAATGCAAAAGGTACCGAAGAACTCCAAGACAACTCCCGGAGCTCTTCGCAACCGTCCCTGGCTTAAGCGGGTTAGCTAGCTTCGCTTTTCAAATTTTGACCGGTCTCACGCTCAGCGAGTAGTCCGTTCTAGCTACACGCGTTACCCGTTAAACTAACCTGGGCGCTTGCGCGGCAACGAGCTTATCTGCAATGGTATTAGACCTACTCAACGACAATCATGGAGGTTGCATATGGCTGATACATCGCTCAAGGAGCACATCAGCGATTCCGTCAAGGACGCGATGCGTAGCAAGGATAAGATACGGCTCGGCACCCTGCGCATGGTCCAGTCTGCGATCAAACAAATCGAAATCGATGAGCGTCGCGAACTCGACGACAACGACGTACTCAAAGTATTGGACAAAATGCTCAAGCAGCGGCGTGACTCCATCAGTCAGTACGAAGATGCTTGCCGTGAAGAACTAGCGGACAAGGAAAGGGCTGAAATGGTCGTCATCCAGGAATTCATGCCTGCCGCACTGACAGAGGATGAGCTCGACGGCATGATTCGCCAGGCCATCGAGACAACCGGCGCCGAGGATATGAAAGACATGGGCAGCGTTATTGGCAAACTGCGCCCCCAGGTACTCGGGCGCGTAGATATGAGCCATGTCAGCGATAAGGTCCGGGCGGCACTGGCCACCGAGGACGAAGAGCCAGAGTAGGCCTTCTCCAGCTCACGAACATCATTGCCCGGCTGCGGCCTGCCGGGCAATGCTTCCCTCATCACTGCTGACACCTTTAAACTTCACTCGCCCGGCCAACAAACCTAAACACTTATAAATAGTTCCTTCCGGCTTCCATTAGTTTCTTTTCTCGTGACCGGTGCTTGTCTAACCACAGGTGCTGCGATAGTCTTCTGAAGCGCGTGCAGGAAGTACGCGTAGATCATCTCGCCAGATTCAGTCAAAGGGATTTGTATGGATTCAAGTGAAAGAGAGCATATCGCTGTAGTTGTTAATTATTTCTGGGGTCCTGGCAAGGCCCGCGCCGATATGATCAACGAGGATGTCGCGGCTGTTGCCTATGACGCTCTCGATGAATCCCAAGCATGTTCTGCCTCTATAGATTTAGTCCCTCGCCCAACCTATGGTCTCCCCGGCATCAGTTATATTGTTAAGCAGGTGGCCAAGATTGGTGCCCGCATAGCATCTGGCGACACCCAAATTTATGAAATGTGTCGTGGTCGAGTAGCCGTTAACTTCAAACTAAAAATCGAAAGAGCACTGATGGGACTTGGGCGATGATTAGAGCGCTTTTCTGTGCCGCCTCGGTATTGTTTTTCTCAGGTTGCGCGTCGATAGAGGCTGATGCGGAATCAAAATATATAAAGGTCATTTACTCGGGCTTAACTTTTAGACTACCGCCAGACCCGCTAATTGTTGGATCCTTGGGCGGCGAATCCAATATTCTCGTCTTTGAATACAGTAAGGATCCCGGCAAATACATCGGCTATACGACTGACCGAGATTTGAGGACAGGCAATTGCGAGCCAACCGAGTTTTTCCGAAAGTCTTTGAGCAACGACGCAAGCGATAGCGACTGCCCCAACGAAATCAAAACATTTAATCAAGTATTTTCAAGGGATAGGGAAACAGGAGCATGGACCGGCACCGATCAGGAATTTTATTACTTTATAAGTAGGGACCATAGATCGTCATTTATATTTTTTGTGACGGACGATGGCACTATCAGAAAAATGGAGTCTGACTTTCTCAAGAAATCTGATTTCAAAAAGGCATTAGCTCAATACTTATAGCAACAAACTAATAGCGAGATCTAAGCCCGTCAAACCTTAAGAACACATTGTATTGATGAATCCGTTCCGTTTTCGTCTCTTGGCTCGAGGAACGGTACCACGGTTATGTAGTGGTCAAGTGATTTAGGCCACCGTCTTTTGAGTTTTCCAATAGGCCTGCTCTGCCACATTAGGCGGCAGTCCGTCGTTATGCTTATGCGGCCGAAGCGCGCTGTAATAGCCAATCATATAGTCCGTTATTGACTGCTTCGCCGAGGCAAAGCACCGATACCCGGTTTCCGGTACCCATTCCGTTTTCAAGCTCCTGAAGAAGCGCTCTGTCGGGGCGTTGAGGCTGTAGAAAAAGTCCCAGAATCGCCAATCGAGCTCTGGTAGCATCGAGTCATCGCAGGCCGACAAGGACCCGTCACCCATGCCCCGCTTCAAGCACTACAACTACGACCAGGACGCCATGGTCGTCGTCAACTACCGCGAACAGCTCCAGCCCGGCACCTTCGAACATGCAGTGCACTACCTGATCGAACACAAGCTGGACCTGTCGGTGTTCCACCCCAAGTACCGCAACGAAGACACCGGACGGTTAGCCTACGATCCCGCTATCCTGCTGAAGATCATCCTGTTCGCCTATTCCAAGGGCATCACCTCCAGCCGCGAGATGCAGTGGTGCTGCGAGACCAACATCATCTTCAAGGCCCTGTCCTGCGATACGGTGCCGCACTTCACTACGCTGGCGAAGTTCGTCAGCGGCCATGCCGATGAGATCGAAGACCTGTTCGAGCAGGTACTGCTGGTGTGTCACGAACAGGGCCTGTTGGGCAACGAACTCTTCGCCATCGACGGGTGCAAGATGTCCTCCAACGCCAGCAAAGAGTGGTCCGGCACCTTCAAGGAACTGAGCCAGAAGCGGGATAAATTACGACGCCTGGTCCGCCATCACCTGCGGGAACACTACGCGCGGGACGAGGCGGAGACCGAAGCCGAACTGGACCGGGACATCCGCCGGGCCAAGACCATTCTCTCGCTGGATGAAGCCATGACCAAAGTGGACCGCTTCCTAAAGACGAACCGCCCAAGGATGGGCCGGGGGAAGCGAAGCAAGGAAGTGAAGAGCAACCTGACCGATAACGAAAGCGCCAAGATGACCACCGGCAAGGGCACCATCCAGGGCTATAACGGCGTAGCTACGGTGGACAAGAAGCACCAGATCGTCATCGATGCTCAAGCCTTCGGCGAAGGCCAGGAGCACCACACCCTGCAACCGGTTCTGGAACAGGTGGAGGCCCGCTTCCGAAAGCTGGGCATCGCCAAAAACATCTACCAGCAAGGCACCATCGTTACCGCCGACACCGGCTTCGCCAACGAAGCCAACATGCAGTACCTGCACGAACGCCAGATCAACGGCTATATCCCGGACAACAAGTTCCGTAGCCGGGATCCGAAGTTCCAGAACCAGAAAGACAAGTACGGCAAGCGCCACCAAGACCTGCCTGCCACAGGGTGGAAGAACACCATCCCGGCCAGCGCATTCCAGTTCGACCCGGTGAACCTCACCTGTATCTGCCCCGCAGGCGAATCCCTGCGATACCACGGCACCAAGCTCGACCAGAACGGCCAGAGCCGAGCCTACTTCCAGGGCCGTTTACTGCAGTGCCGACATTGCCCGAAGAAACACCAGTGCATGCAGAATCCGGAGGCGGCCAACGACCGGAAAGGTAAAGGCCGGCAAGTCTCCTTCACGCTCGAGACCAAGCGCCTGCCGAACTACACGGACTGGATGAAACACCGCGTGGACAGTCCGCGAGGCAAGGAGATTTACAGCCATCGAATGTCGGTGGTGGAGCCGGTGTTCGGCAATATCGGCACCACCAAACGGCTGAACCGCTTCAGTCTGCGGGGTAAGCGTAAGGTGCAGGGCCAGTGGCAGCTTTACTGCTTGGTTCATAACATCGAGAAGCTGGCCAATTATGGGCAGTTGGCGGCCTGACCGAGGGGCGGGCAGGGAAACCATGCTAGAGCGCCGCTGAATGCGCTATAACTGACGCAGCGGCGAAAGCTGGGGTTGATCGGCTATTGCCGCCCATAAAAACAAATCATCCGCCCATGGCGGGCGAACAAAAGAACAACTGAAAAGGCGGGTGGAAACGACTCAGAATTGGGTTTTTCTACAGCCTCGTTATCCCAGCAATTCCCTCGGCGGCTGAGGCTCTGCTTGATCTGATATCGCCAGAGTAGCTGTCGGAATCCCAGACTGGTGTACTGGCACCCTTGGTCCGAATGAAACAGGAGTTCCGATGGCTCTCCGCGCGATTCGTAGGCAATCGTCAACGCCTTTTTCACCAGCTCCGTATTGGGCGACAAGGACAGTGCCCAGCCGACCGGTTTACGGGAGAACAAATCGATGACTACCGCCAGATAAGCCCAGCGCGCCCCTGTCCAGATATAGGTAATATCGCCGGTCCAAACCTGATTGGGCGCCCCGACATCGAACGCCCGGTTAAGACGATTCGGGATATCCAGGTGCGGCTGAGCAGCCTTCTTGTAGGCGTGGCTTGGCGGCTGCGTGCTCACCAGCCCCAACTGTTTCATCCGTCTACTGGCACGGTAACGGCTCAGCGGCGTTCCAGCCTGCGTGACTATCCTGGCAATGCTGCGAGCGCCGGCAGAACCGTTACTGGCCTCATGCGCCTCAATAACCTGATCCAGCAGCATCTGCTCAGACTCACAGGGCCTTCTATCCCGATCACGCCAAGCGCGGTAGCTACTGCGATGCACCCCAAACACCTGACACAGATGCTGCACTGCATAACTCTCTTCAAGTCGCTCGATTATCGAGAATTGCTCAGGGAGTCCGACATCAAGAGAGCGGTAGCCTTTTTTAATATTTCCTTCTCTTCCTCCACCCGCCGCAGCTTGCGTTTCAGCTCCTGAATCTCACGCTGTTCCGGGGTCAGCGCCTCACCTTTTTGCGGGGCCTTGCCTGACCGCTCGGCTCGGAGCCTGCGCACCCAATACTCCATGGTGGATTTACCGACGCCCATGGCATTGCAGGCCGCTTTCACCGTGTAGCCCTGGTCAACCACCAGCTGGGCCGCTTCCAAACGGAATTCCGGACTGAAATTTCTCGTCTTCGTCATCCTATCCACCTGATTTACTCTGTGAGTGATCATACACTCAAAATCAGGTGGCCAGATTCACTGTGCCACTACAGTTATGCCTTGCCGTTACCATCCACTGTTGAGTCGAAGCTCTTTAGGCACTGCCCAGCTTACAGTAGCTGACTAAGCAATATGCCCAGAGCCGTTGCGGAAAATCCTATTGCCTGGGGGATAATTACCCACCTTTCCAGCCTCGCAGGAATATCAACCTCGATATCTCCCAATTTCGCGGCTCGCCGCGCGCCCCATCCAGGAAAACGACGATAAATTAGAAACGAACCCACCACTGCACCTCTTACCGTTCGCCCAACCACGTGGTCTCCATACACTCGAGCCATGGTACGCATCTCTTTACCTGGCGCTCCCGCCAACTTTTCTATTTCCACACACTTCCGAAAACCTATCGTTAACGAGAGCCCAATAGCAATTAGCGCGGTGAACATACACACGAAGCCTGTGACGGCTACGCCGGCCAAAAAGGTTTCGTTATTCAGCAGTGAATTCATATATCTTTTCGCCAAATTTTTGGCCAGCAGTTCCACCCAGTTCCCTATCCCCAACGGAAGCGGTACGGTGATCCTAGCAGGTCAAAAATACGAGCAATTGCGTCAGCGCCTGCCACTACTAGGAGCGGGCTAAAATTGACAAAAAAATATTCGCCCTGACACCTTTGAACTAAATTCCTTTTGTGTTGCTGAGCCAGGCCGCTGGCTCGTAGAGCTTTGGATTCTCGTCGAAACGAGCGGCTATGCCGAATTGATCAAAATTAAATCGATCCGCCCCTCATCACTTTCACCTTTCGCTTGCAGTTTTTACTTGACGCCTTCAAACTTACCATCTTGTTTCTGCTGGCCACTAATCATATATAGATTAGATTTCGGCAACGATATCAGAGCGCCGCCCTCCTCTTGAAGAGACGCTCTTACATAAAGAACCCCACCAATATCAAACACCACACTAACCACCTTTGTTCGACAATAGTCATCATCTACACAACTTTCAATTAAATCTGGCGGAACAGTTACTTTAGATCGCTTTGAAAAATAGTAAGATCGTTCGATCCCTCCACCAACATTCAAGAACTGAAATGACACAGATGCAGTACTGTATGAAATGCTCGGAATCAGTGTGAGTAATAGAGAGAAAGAATACACATAAAAAGCTGGGATTTTCAAAATTTCCGACGAAAACTTTTTCTTAGTGTAAACTTCAGCATTTTTCTGAAAGTTATTTTTCTTTTTTGGAGGCAGCAACACAAAATAGCTAAAAGCAAAAAACACGAGGAAAGCTATCAGATACTGCATATCAGATTCAAATTTTAGCCCGAACTCTAAGTATTTGAAATAAACCACTACTGATAGAAATGCAAACAAATTTATGTAGAAGAACGTAATTACTGACTTCCAGAAAACAAGCGTTCCAAACACCCTAAATCTTTCTTCTTTTACACTTTTGTTTGGCGTAAAAGCGTAATATACAAACAATACCGGAACTGTAAACATTGAAATTAGCGCTATTGCGCCAGCATGCTCATACTCAAAATAAATTAAAGAAAACAGCAAAACAGGCGTAAAAGAGAAAAATATTAAAAAATTCAAAACACTTGCCACTACCTTTGACTCAAGCCAGCTAGGCCGTGCAAAAAACAGATTATCATAACCAATTTCAGCAGGATCAAAAATCACGATAAAAGAAATTATTGAATATAGAATAGCCACACAGGTAAATAATATGCAAAGCATACCTAGCGCTATCAACACTGTAGGTAAGACAGACATATCTAAAGGGAAAGGAATTCCTTCCTTAAACGTAAAAACCAGCAAATAATATAAGCCAAGCTAGCTAGCTACCATAGCGCCATTTTTAAGAAACTTTTTCACCCCCTCTCCTCATTCTACTTAACTAAAAATAGAAATGTGCGCTCTGACATCCGTTACCTTTCAGATCGTTTGAAAGCAGCCATCAACTAACTCAAGCTCCTGTATCAAGCCATTTTGCTAATCCAGCGCAGAGAAAGAACAGAAGCCCACACACAATGAATAGGCATTGAGGAAAAAGAACCCACTTTCTTAGCCTCGATGGCACCTCAGCCTCCACATTTCCCCATTTTGCAGCCCGCTCCACACCCCATCCGGGAAACTCGCGATGCATCAAAAAAGAGGTTAAGGCGATACTTCTGATCATTCGGCCAACAAAATGATCCCCCACCAGCCGGGCCATCTTATCTATCTCACTGCCATTTGGCGCGACCAGCTTCTCGACCTCCACAACCTTCCGAAAGCCCACAGTCAAAATAATCACTCCAGCAACCAACCCCACGACCATCCCAGTAAAACTCGTTACTCCGAGAACAACCGTGAGCATTTCATTACTCAACAATGAGTTCATGAATAATGTCCCCACCAACATATTGACCGGCGTCACCACCTAATTTGCCACCACCGACGGATGCGGAGCCGCCCACAATCAACGCGCATGCCACCCCGCCAACGCCGGTAGCACCAGCTAATGCGATACATACGTATACTCCCCCGGCACCACCAACCCAACCACCAAACGTACTTCCTCCGAAGCGCCCAAATTCGTTAAAGTACGCTCTCTTACAGTCCTCATCCGAGCCAAAGGTGCAAGCTTGCTTTACCGCCAAGGTCGCGCCAGCGAATCCTAAACCAATGCCTGCATACCCCATCCGACTGCTCCACTTTGCGGCTCGGGCCAGCTTGCTGAAGTGCGTGCTATAACCTGGGATATCGCCTACACCAGCTGATTTCCAATGGTGAACGAGACTCTTGGAAGACAAACCCAGGGCGCGCTTGAGGCTGGCGTCACCGTCAAGCGAAAGACCACTTCGCGCGACTTTGCCCAGGGCGAAATCCAGTTTCCGGAAAATGCTGCGGCGTTCGCTATAAAAGGCTTCGTGGTTCAGCTGGCCATATCGGGTGTAAGTACGCCGATGAAGCTCCTCCAACTCTGTGAGCGAAGCCTTAATACTATTGAGCTGCTGACTGATCGCAAAAGCTCCCGCCCCCATCCCCGCAGAGCCGGACGAGACCATGAATTCGAGAAAGGCGTAGTTATCCGACAGGAACCGAGCCTCAGCTTCGGTGAGCTCGTGGATTTCCTGGTTGACGCTTGCGGCTACGTCCATGAGGCGCGCTTCCTCACTAGTGCACTCGTGTGCATTGGGGTCGCCCAGAACGATCATTTCACCGGGAAGCACGCGGCTGCCTAACTGTGGGTTGAGCCGATCAAAATGCTCAGGTTTGGCAGAAGCGTCGCCGTACAGTGTCCGCAAAAGCTCGATTTTACCCATCGGCTCCCTGACGACGTGAAAGCCAGGCTCCGATAGTTCCTTCGAAGGATTTTTACTTGCGTCTTCTGATCGGGCTTGTGACTGCGTTGTCTGAGAAGGGTCGGCTTCACTATGCGGGCGCGTCTGAGAATAGGCGTTGGGTAAAACCGCAGGGGAAGGTGCAGATGACGTAGCAGGACCAGAGGCGGCGCTTGTCCCTGCAGCAGTTGTATTTGCTGCCACCTTTGCAGGTGCAGGTGAAGAGGCTACCGCACTGGTTACAACACCTGAAGTGCCTGACGGTCCTCCTGATGCACCGCCGCCGGCGACGCCGCTGCCACTACCGATGGTGACGCCGCCGCATGTAATAGCGCTTCCCGTTACGGCTACTGGGATACCGTTGATCAAAACTGACGGTTCACCATCGGCGATTGCTCGCGGGTGCGGTGAATGCTTGGGTTTCGAGTGCATCGCTAACGGGTCGCCCACACGGGCTACCGGTTTGCCATCCATAAGAACATCGGGGGAACCTGAAATCACAGGCGTCGGTGGGAAACCTTCGTGATCCGTGCCTAGATCACCAAGCAATACGATTTTCCTTCCAGCCATCCTGGCCTCCTATTTCTTCCTTGCGGTTTCGCACTTCTGGTCGCGCGCTATTTACGTCTACGTATAGCCGGTAGAGCTGTCCGTTGCTCCCGTTCCGAGATTGTAGCGAAACTTAGTCTGTGATCCTAGCAGATCAAAAATACCAGCAATTGCGTCAGCGCCTGCCACTACAAGACGCGGGCCGGAATTAACGAAAAATATTCGCCCTGACACCTTTGAACTAAATTCCATTTGTGTGGCTGAGCCAGTGGGTTGGCTGGTAGGGATTTGGATTCTGGTCGAAACGAGTGGCCATGCCGAATTGGTCAAAATTAAATCGATCTGACCCTCATCACTCTGCCACTACCGATGGTGACGCCACCGCATGTAATCGCGCTGCCTGTGACAGCTACAGGGATACCGTTGATCAAAACAGACGGTTCGCCGGCAGCGATGGCTCGCGGGTGCGGCGGGTGTTTAGGTTTCGAGTGCATCGCTAACGGATCGCCAACACGGGCAACCGGCTTGCCATCCATAAGCACATCGGGGGAACCTAAAATAACAGGTGTCGGTGGGAAACCTTCGTGATCCGTACCCAGATCACCAAGCAATACGATCTTTCTTCCAGCCATCCTGGCCTCCTGTTTCTTCCTTGCGGTTTTGCACTTCTGGTCGCGCCGGTAGAGCTGTCCGTTGCTCCGTTCCGGGATTGTAGCGGAACTCCGTCAGCGGTCCTAGCAAGAAAAAACACAAGTAATTCCGTCAACGCTAGCGGCTAGTCGCAGGGCTACAATTGATTCCAAGTTGGTTAAAATTAAATCGATCTGACCCTCATCACTCGGTAGGAATTTGGATGCTGGTCGAAACGAGTGACTATGCCGAATTGGTCAAAATTAAATCGATCCGACCCTCATCACTGGAAATCGCCGCATTGCCCGACCGCCTATGCCTGGGAGAAACTGAATGGTGAGATTCACCCGCCACCTTGGAGTTCTGTCAATAACTGTACGCTCCGCCAACCTTAATTTACCACGAAGTCGAGGATAAATGCGGCAGGCAAAATATCGCTTTATTTTAAACGAAACGTGCTTCACTTGAATCGTGTATATTTAGGAATAAAAACCTTCTAGTTGGGGCAGACTTAAAAAGTAAGATGGCTGAGATTGTACGAAGTTCCCTTGTGCATTCTGTCTCAAGGTGACTCGAATGAGACAGCAAAAATTTTCTGCACGAGTTATACCAACGTAGTGCAAATTCTCATCTTGACTTAAGTTAGGATAAACAGGGTTGTCCCAATCACCTTGAACAAACTGTCTGAAGGGGAACGACCACTCCTCAAGATCAAAATGAAATACGAGCTTGAATTCCAATCCCTTCGATTTGTGCAGCGTCATTACCTGTAATTCGTTATCATCTACTGCCATAAACTGTTTTCTAATCGTTTCGTTCGCTAAGATATCGCGCACGGCATCCTTTATACGTTCGTCGGACTCCATGTCTAGCAACACACTTAAATCATTAAATTCTGTAAGGATTCGATCAACATCCTCAATTGCTCGCAGGCCAATTATTTTTTTCCTTAGAGCAGGAATTGACACTCCCTTTTGACCAACAAACTCGAATTGATCGTCTATTAAATCTTGAACAGTCGGAATCGCCCCAAACTTGAATGCAAGTAGCCTAGAATATAAAGCAGAACACTCGGTGCCAATCGCATCGAGCGGGCTATCAAAATAGACCCGATAATCGAGATCCAGCCCTTGCATCAACAACTTTAACGAATTTTCTCGCTTTGCTAATATCGCAACATCTGATGCCTTTTCTATACCCCAACTGCCCTTATTTAACCAATCCGAAAGCCATCCTGATATAACGCTCCCAGCATCCTTCAAGCTCCCCTTTACCACTCTTCTGAAAACACGAATTTCATCAGAATCAATTAGTCTAAAATCAGAATCTAGAACTCTGGAAGCGTAATTTATTATAGATGGATGGCAGCGATGATTAATTGTTATCTCAAAGTGTTTAAATCTATCAGTATCATCAACTAGCGCCCTCAACAAAGCGGGATTTCCACCTCTAAATTCATAAATCGATTGCGAAATATCGCCAACAGCAGCGCCAACGAGACCTAGATCTAAAAGTTTAATAAAAAGTTCGTGTTGGGCTAAGGAGGAATCTTGATATTCATCTATAAAAACGTGGGAGTATCGAGCCTTGACGTACCTCCTAGCGGATTCCGAGCTATTTAAAATCAGTAGCGCTAAGGCAGCAAAAGAATTCATCCATAACACACCAGCTTCATATATTCTCCTAAACCCATCATCATTGACAATGTCAGTAGCCGTTGGCGACCGATACTCTTCTTTAATAAAATGCGAATAAGGGCTTTCCAACCTTTTTACTATTGTGCAGTCAGCAGGTTTTCCACCCCATAACCTAGAAAGAAAGGGCATTATCAACTCTTTAACGCAAAAACTATCAATTGTTCCGAAAAAGCTTTGCTTAGTGTCATGGGCATTCTCATTGCATCGGTGCTTTAACTCTTGGCTCGCCTTTTTCGTAAAGGTGATTGCTATAACCCCTTTATGGCTAGGAAGATTAGGGGTGATTTTCCGAATTTTCTCCTTCATCACAGCTGTCTTTCCGCTTCCTGGACAAGCAGTGATAACCATGGTGTAATCGTAATCGATCGCGCTTTTTTGTTCTGGAGTTGGCCTAAACATACTCATAAGGCGGCCCTGCTTTTCTCAGCCAGCTTCTTAAGAGGTTTTGCGAGCTCTCCCGATTCTAAGTCACTTAGCCTTGTCCTAATCTCCTTTAACAGACTTCGCATACGAAGAGCTTTTTCCTTTTGGAGATATTCAACTGCAGTAGATTCGTCTTCTTTATTCAGAGCCTCTAGGATAGGTTCTGGTAGCTCGCCGACAAGGTCTGACTCCAAATCTACTTTCGATAGGAAAATACCTTTAGGATTTACTTTATCTGCTATTTGTTGCCAGAGGCCATTAGCGATAGTTTCCCTCGCACCAATAAATTTATCGCTGTGTTCCATCGGATCAAGATCAGCCATTTTTAGGCAGCGATTAATGCCAGCATATTGCCATTTTTCGTGACGGGGAACCTTTGAAATATCATTGTCTGTTCGTGAAGCCCAAGGAATCTCTAGAGCATCTAGTATCCCAACGTAGACTGAAAATGCGATGCCATCAACCGAGAGAATTGAAAGATTTTCATAATCAAGATCAATGTGTAATTGCCTAGCGAGTTCGTGATAGAAAAGAACTTCGGAGGGGCCTTCGACTAAGAATACTCCATTGGAAAAAAAGGCTTCTGCTGGCAGGATGCTCATACGGTAGCTCATATCCTCCCAACCATCCGCAATACAATCGGAGCACCCATCGCTTGCTGCCGAGGAAACCCCGTTTTTCTGTAAGATCCTGATGATAGAGTCAGGTTTAAAGTTAACTGCGATTTGTGGCGAGTGGGATGATATGATTGTTTGACCGGGCAGTTCTTCGATAAGATAACTTGCGAGTTTTCTTTGCTGGTGCGGATGCAAATGAGCTTCCGGTTCTTCGATTACATAAAACACTACCTCATGGTCAATATCGTGCTCAATTACACTTTTTGCTTTCCAAATAGCTAAAAGAATTTGGTTGTTCCTGCCGTCGCCTCCCAGCATTACGTTCGAGCCATTAGTAACGGCGCCTAGTTTTAGTTTGTCGATAAAATCGTTGACACCAATGGCGCCAGTATCCAGTTGAACCTCATAGTTCGCATGGTGATGAGCAAGCTTTTTTAACTCGTCATTTACATCTTTTGTTGCAGAACCTACATATTCTAGATTAGAAATCTTATTGTTTAGATCACGAAGATCGTTACCAATAGCTGCTAAAAGATCTTCGTCATCTTTTAGTTGAGCCTCACTTAATGCCTGTTGGGAAATTTTTAATAGTTGTTTTTTTTCTTTTCTAATATATTGCTCTAGATCTCTTTGAGACTGAATGTATTTAAGATTAATATACTTTAGGTAGTATCGGCCAGACACTTCCTGAAGGTCTTCGAATGAGCTCCCGACAAAAATCTGATGGCTTAGGTCGGACCGATTGGCAGCATATTTAAATATTGCCTTTCCATCATCGCTAACACTGCCTTTCAATATCGATAGAACGGCATCTTCTTTTATATCTTCAAATATTATTGAAATTTCGAGTTTTTGCGAGATGCCGGCCTCACCTATGTGAAAATCAAGTTCCGACGGCTCTATATCGGAGTCTGACAAACTCTTATCCAGAAGAATACGTAGCGCATAAAGCATGTTGCTCTTACCAACATCGTTAGCGCCAATCAATAAGGTGCTAGCATTAAAGTTGACTGAGCAGTCCTTGAAATTTCTAAAACCTTTCAAGATTAACGATGAAACCTTCAACTTATCGTCCTTAATAGTTTCAAAATACTTACGCTTAGTATTTTTAGTAAATTTGTTAGCGTCGCGCTATCTAAAAATCTTGAACAGTAGTCTTAGCTTGCTGGGCGTGCCGAGATCCTACATCAGGAAATGGTCAAAAAAATTCAATTAAAACATACGTTATCCCATTAACCGATAGGAAACAACGAAACGCGATTGCGCTTATGAAAAGGGGCTGTAGCCCTGCGTTTAAGGTGGGATCGTGGTAGCGAGAATTTCGTGTACGAAGGGCCAATCGGCTTATGGGTCGGTCGCAACTTCGTAATGATAGAAGTCAGACACTCGAACACTCTGGCGAAGCGTTAAATGTCTACATAATGTCTACAATGGAAAAGGAAAGCCTTAGTGATTTTTAAGCGTTTTCGTAACTCATTGTTTTTTTTTGGTGCCCGGGGCCGGACTCGAACCGGCACGACCTAACGGTCAAGAGATTTTAAGTCTCCAGTGTCTACCTATTTCACCACCCGGGCATTGGGGAGTGCTGGAAGGAGCGGGGATTGTATAAGTAGCTGTGCGGGATCGCAATCTTGTCGCATAAATTGATTATTCTTCGACCAGATTCCGTGTTTCCGGCCGCAATCACCCTCCCCTAAACCGGCTTTACCGCGACGCCGTGGTAGATGTATCCGGCGACCTTCGGTGCGTTGTCGAGGTATAGATTCTCCAGGGTTTCGATCTCGAAGCCCGATTCCTCGATGAGCTTGCCAATGGGCCGGTTCAGGTGGCAGCCGCCAGCGACCTTCTTCCATACGGGAGTTATGCGATCTTGCCATTTGCGGATGCCCGGCTCCGGCGCGCGGCCGTGTTCGCAGAACAGGAGCTTGCCGCCGGGCTTTAGGACGCGGCGCATTTGCTTCAGGGCCAAGTGCCAGTCGGGGATCGTGCATAGGGTGTACGTCAGCAGGATGGTGTCGATGCTGTCGTCGTCCAGAGGAATGCGCTCGCCGGGCAGGTCCAGCCAGCGAACCTCGACTGGCGATCTGGCCACGTTGCTGGCTGCCTTGCGGCGCATGCCTTCAGAGGGTTCCAGGCCCCAAACGAGACTGACCTTGTCCGGATTGTAGTACTGGAGATTGACGCCAGACCCCATGCCTACCTCGAGCACTTCGCCAGTAGCCATAGGCACGAGCTTCTGGCGGAGTTTCATGATGGGGCCGATGGTGCATGACAGGTCGATCAGGTGCGGTAGGATGCGATCATCGTAAAATGACATTGGATAGCCCCTTTAATCACACTATTATGGGTTCAGACCTATTCAGAGGCTCCCGCTATGGGTTCTCTCGTCGGCCTTCGGTTTCAACCGTTTTGATTTGAATCATCAGGCCTATATGCTCGACCCATGGTCTGAGCATAGAGTGTCGCTAAGGGTGCGAAAAGGCCTTTATGCGCCACGCCAAGATGCCGGTAAAAACAAGATCTCAAATGGCATTCATTTAACCGTATACGTTTGAGCGGCAGCTGTAGCCATGCCTGGCTCTGCCATTATTGTCACTTACCGGAGGTCCCTGTGGATCTAGATCCCATTCTCCTATCACGCATCCAATTCGCCTTTGTCGTCTCCTTTCACGCTATTTTTCCGGTGTTTACCATTGGTTTGGCCTCCTATATCGCCGTTCTCGAGGGGCTGGCCTTCCGCACGAACAACCCCCTTTGGGAGAAGCTGTCGGCCTTCTGGACTAAGGTCTTCGCCGTTGTTTTCGGGATGGGCGTGGTTTCCGGTATTGTCATGTCTTTCCAATTCGGGACGAACTGGAGCAATTTTTCCAGGGCCTCGGCCAACTTCCTCGGCCCCATGCTGAGCTATGAAGTGGTGACCGCCTTCTTCCTCGAGGCTGCGTTCCTTGGGGTATTGCTGTTCGGGCGCGACAAGGTCCCCAAGGGGGTGCACCTGATGTCGGCGATTATGGTGGCCACGGGGACATTCATCTCGTCATTCTGGATACTGGCGGCGAATAGCTGGATGCACACACCTGCCGGTGTAGAGCTGCGGGACGGCATATTCCATGTGCTGTCCTGGTCCGAGGCGATTTTCAATCCGTCCTTCCCTTTCCGTTTCGCTCACATGGTCGTCGCATCCTTCCTGACCGGTAGCTTCGTCGTGGCGGGGGTCAGCGCCTGGTACTTGCTGCTCGGCCGGGCGGTCGAGGTCAACCGGAAGGCGCTTTCCATGTGCCTTTGGCTGATCCTTATCCTGGCGCCCACCCAGGCGGTGATCGGCGATTTCCACGGCTTGAATACGCTAGAGCACCAGCCGACCAAGGTGGCTGCGATGGAAGCCAATTGGGAAACGCAGTCCAACGTGCCCCTGCTGCTGTTCGCGATTCCCGACCAGGAAAATCAGACCAATCACTTCGAGATCGGTATTCCCAGCTTGGCCAGCCTGATTCTGACCCATGAGTGGGACGGCGTCGTGCCCGGCCTCAAGGAAGTGTCTCCAGAGGAGCAGCCGCCGGTAGGCATCGTTTTCTGGAGTTTCCGTGTCATGGTGGGCATGGGCATGTTGATGATCCTGACGGCCATTACCGGCCTTGTCCTTCGTCGCGGCGGGCGGATTTATACCACCCGGTGGTATCTGCAAGCGCTTCGAGTCATGAGTATCGCGCCCTTCCTCGCGGTGCTGACCGGCTGGTTCGTCACCGAAACCGGGCGCGCGCCCTGGCTGGTCTACGGCGTGATGAACCACGCCGAATCGGTAACGCCATCGCTGACCGGCGGCATGGCTCTGTTCACGCTGATCGGGTACATCATTGTCTACGCCCTAGTGTTTACCGCCGGCGTCTATTACCTGTTCCGTGTGCTGCAAGTCGGGCTGGAAGGCGACGATGCGATCAACGAGGACCATGACCGTCCGATGCGTCCGTTTTCGGCAGCCCACGTGTCGTTCGAATACGAGCCTTATCCGGGCATCGACAGGGATATGGAGCTGACACCGGCAGGCTTGCCGCCCAAGGGCTCGTCTTCTTCCGGCTCTTCAGGATCAACTTCTTCCAAAAAGGGAGGCCAGTAATCATGCAACCATTCGATTTAACCCTAATCTGGGCTGTGATTATCGGCTTCGGCGTCATCATGTATGTGCTGATGGATGGCTTCGACCTGGGCGTGGGTATCCTTTTCCCCTTCGCCCCCAAGGAAGAAGCCCGTGATGTGATGATGAATTCCGTCGCGCCTGTATGGGATGGCAACGAAACCTGGCTGGTGCTGGGTGGCGCGGGGCTACTGGCGGCTTTTCCGCTGGTGTACTCGATCCTCCTGCCGGCAATGTATATCGGTGTATTTCTACTTTTGGCCGGGCTGATTTTCCGGGGTGTAGCGTTCGAGTTCCGCTTTAAGGCAAATACCTCACGCTATCTGTGGAACTGGGCCTTTGCGGGCGGATCAATGGTGGCTTCGTTCGCTCAGGGTGCTGTGGCGGGCGCCTATGTGCAGGGTTTCGAAACCGCCGATATGCGCTACGTGGGCGGCGCGCTTGATTGGCTGACGCCGTTCACCGTGTTGACGGGCTTCGGACTGATGGCAGGCTATGCGCTGCTGGGCAGTACCTGGCTAATCCTGAAGACCGAGGGTTATATCCAGGATTGGGCGTATAAGATCACCCGTCCGTTGCTGCTCGCGGTGCTGGTCGTGTTTGCGCTGGTTAGCGTCTGGACGCCGTTCGTGGACGAGCTCGTACGGGACCGCTGGTTTTCCGCCTTGAAAGTCATCTGGATCTTCCCCGCGCTGGCGCTGTTCTGTGCCTGGCAGATCTACAAGTCCGTGGGCAAACGCCAGGAAGGACTGCCCTTCGTTTCCACCATGGGCCTGTTCATCTTCAGTTACCTGGGCCTGCTGGCCAGCCGCTGGCCTTATGTGGTGCCGCCGAACTACACGCTGTACGACGCAGCCTCAGCCTACGAGTCGCAGCTGTTTCTCCTGCTGGGCCTGCTGTTCGTGATCCCCATCGTGCTGGCGTACACCGCCTGGACCTACTGGGTCTTCCGCGGCAAAGTGAAAGCCGGTGCCGGCTATCACTGAGCCAGGAGCCCAAACCGATGCACCCCGCCCGGCCGACCCCGGGCGGAATGGCATCGATAGTGAAATCGATAGTCAAATGGATAGCGAAAGCGAGTCCAATCCCGACCCGGACCGGGAACGACGCAAGCGCCTTCGCGTGTGGCTTAAATCGCTGTCCCGGGATGCCGCCCCTCAAGTCCGCCTGGCAGTGATCGGCGGTGTCGCCAGCGCAGTCGCGATGATCGTTCAACTGGGCCTCACCGCTTGGCTGGTGGATCGTGTGGTGATCCACGAAACGGCGCTCTCCGATCTCGCGCCGGTTATTGCTGGCATCGTAATCGCTATCCTGCTGCGCGGCGGGTTTCAGGTCGTGCGCGATCGTTCGGCAGCCGCTTCCAGCCACCGTATTCGGCAGCGGGTCCGCCAGGATCTGATCAGCCATTGGCGCAAAGCTGGCCCGGTCGGTCTATCCGATGTGAGTCCGGCCACCCTGGCCAGCGAATGGCTCGAACAAGTGGAAGCGCTGCATGGCTATTTCGCCCGTTTCCTGCCGCAGATGATGCTGTCGGTGATCGTCCCGATTCTGATTCTGCTGGTGGTGTTCCCGCTGGACTGGATTGCCGCTGGATTTCTGTTTATATCTGCGCCGTTGATTCCACTCTTCATGTCTCTTGTGGGCATGGGCGCCGAGAAGCTTAACCAGCAGCACTTCGAGACGCTGGGCCGGCTCTCCGGGCATTTTCTCGATCGCTTGCGGGGCCTGACCACGTTACAGCTGCTCGGCCAGACGCGCCGGGCCACCGGCGACGTCCGCCAGGCCACCGATCAGTACCGGCGCATCAACATGAAAACCTTGCGTGTGGCCTTCCTGTCGTCGGCGGTGCTGGAGTTTTTCGCCTCGGTCGCGATTGCCGTTATCGCTATCTACATTGGCTTCGGTCTGCTGGGCTATATCAACTTCGGCGGCGCAGCGGAACTCACGCTGTTTACAGGGTTGTTCATCCTGTTGCTGGCCCCTGAATTCTTCCAGCCGTTGCGTTTGCTATCCCAGCACTATCATGACCGGGCTGCCGCCCTGGGTGCGGCGCAATGTATCCTTGACCGGCTGGATACACCCCTCCGCACGCAACCCCGGCCTCAAGGCGAGAGCAGGCATAATCTCGACTTGGGCGTTCAGCTTCACAACGTCGCGTTCGGGTTTGACCATCGTCCAAACTTATTGGAAGGCGTGTCCCTTTCCGTTCCCCATGGGCAGGTTGTGGGTATCAAAGGCCCGTCGGGGTGCGGCAAATCCACAGTACTTCACTTGATTGGCGGCTTTATCTCGCCCGACAGCGGCGATATCGCCCTCTTTGGCGAAGCGCCCGGTAAGCAACCATTCGGCTGGCTGGGCCAATCGCCATTTATCCTGCAGGGTAGCTGGGCCGATAACTTACGTCTGGTGGCGCCGAATGCCACGGATGACCAACTGCGCGAAGCCATGACCAAAGCTGGCCTGCTGCACGTCCTCGAGGCGCGCGAGGATGGCCTTGAGGCTTCGATCTCCGAATCCGGGGCAGGTCTCTCCGGCGGCCAGGGTCGCCGTCTCGCCCTGGCGCGGGTGTTTCTGGCGGACTATCCCCTGGTGCTGCTGGACGAGCCCACGGCCGGTCTGGATGTCGAGAGCGAACAACAGATCATCGATACCCTCAAACGGCTGGCAGAGGGTCGCCGTACCCTGATCATGGCGAGTCATCATCCAGCGCTGCTGGCCATGGCCGATAAGGTTTATACGCTTGAAGGCGGGAGGCTGGGCGATGCGTGAGCTTCTTCCCTGGTTACGGCTGATCCTGCAGCGTAAGCGGCGATTGGCTATAGGTGGCGGCCTGATTCTGCTGACGGTTTTATCGGCCGTGGGCCTGCTGGGACTGTCTGGCTGGTTCCTGACCGCGTCTGCGGTTACCGGCGTGCTCCTCGCCCAGGGCATCAATGCGACATTGAATATCTACACGCCCGGCGGCGGCATTCGCTTTTTCGCCTTGTCCCGCGCCGTTGCCCGCTATGTAGAGCGCGTTTTCAACCACGATACAGTGCTACGGCTCTTGGCCGACCTCCGGGTGACACTCTTCACCACCCTAGCCCGCCAACTGCCCCAGGAGCGTGCCCAAGCACGCGCGTCCGACCGGCTCAGCCGGCTGGTACAGGATGTCGACGCGCTGGATAACCTTTACCTGCGTCTGCTGGCCCCCCTCGGTGTCGCTCTCGTGATCTCGTTGATGGTGTCGGCATTGGCGTTGCTGGTCAGCGTTGAGTTGGCCCTCGTCCTACTAGGTCTCTTTCTCGCGTTGCTGGTGTCGATCACCTGGGGACTGGCCCGATCCAATATTCGCCGCACGGCTCACCGTGTGGAGGCGTTGGAGGCGATTCGCGGGCGCGTCATCGAGACACTGGAAGGCCAGGCCGAGCTACGTGCCGCTGGTCTGATAGGCGATTGCAGCGCCCGGCTCATGGCGGACGACCTGGCGATGATGGAACCTCAGCTCGCAACAGAGCGTTCGGTTGCGTGGGCCCAGGGGCTGATCACATGGAGCTTGCAGGGTGCGATGCTGGTCGCGCTGGTTTTCGGCTTGGCCGCGGTTGGCTCAGGGACGGTTAGTGGCCCGGTGACCGTGCTTATTGCGATGGCCCTGCTGGGTTTGGGAGAAGTGTTCATCAACCTGCCTCAGGCGTTTGCCGACTATGGCGGCACCGTCGCGTCCGCGCATCGCCTGAACAACGAAACGCGGCACGAAATGCCTGAGCGGACGCCAATCGACGATTGGCCGCGCCCCGGCGCATTGCAATGGCAAGACGTGAGTTTCGGCTACGGGTCACCGGTGGTTGATCGCTTCACCTTGCGGCTGGCACCCGGTGACCAAGTGGGGGTTATCGGTGTTTCGGGCAGCGGCAAATCGACCCTGGGCGATCTGGCTGCTGGCCTGGTGACACCGGATTCAGGCGAGCTGATCTGTCATGGCCATACCTGGTGGCCTGCCAATGGCGCAGGCGCCCTGCGAGGCATCGCCTACCTGACCCAACGCACGCACCTGTTCAACGGGACCTTGCTGGACAACTTGATGATGGCGCGTGGGAACGTCACCGCCGGCGAGATCTGGCACGCGCTGGAAGTGGTTCAGATGGCCAGGGCCGTGGATCGGTGGCCGCTGGGGTTGATGACCTGGGTGGGCGAGGCTGGCCGCCAGCTGTCGGGTGGCGAGGCAAGGCGCATTGCCCTGGCCCGCACCCTGCTACTGAAGACGCCAATCGTGATCCTCGATGAGCCGTTTACCGGCCTCGACCGAGAGACCGCCGAACGGATATCTGCTTCGTTGGCGACCGAACTCAGTGGCAAAACCGTACTTGCCCTAGCCCACGACGAAACCGCTCTGCCGCATGTACATCGCGTGATTCGCCTGGGCTAGTGTGCCCTCAGGCGCCCCTTCGACACTCAGCGGATTTCCAGCAGTTCGAAGCGCAGACCGGCGTTGGCAATGAGGCGATCGATGGCTTTTTGGCCGAACAGTGAAGCCGGTGTCCAGAAGCCGCCGGGCTGGCGCTCGGTCTTGTCGATGTCGAAGGCCAGGCACATGGCCGCTTCTCCCAGCATCTTACCGGTCGAGCCATAGCCGGGGTCGCGGTCACCGGTGACTTTGGCGCGAATCAATTCGCCCTTGGGGGACATGCCCACGAAGCGCAGGTCGAAGAACCCCTGTTCCTGGGCTTTGTGGCTGGGGCCCTCGCCCGGTTTGGGCAACACGAATTTCTCCAATGCCCAACGGCTCGGCTTGATAGCACTGGCAACGAAGAAACCGCCCATAGCGCCGGCGATTCCCAGCGCCGCTGCCCGGCCCTTCAGGCCTTTTCCGGTCAGCATTGCCTCGTCATAGCCGAATTCCTGTCCGTAGGCCGCACCCTGCAGTGCGTTGGACCGATGGACGATACGGGTATTGATAGCCCCCATAACGAAAGGCGCCGTCCATGCGCCGTAATCCTCGTCGAACTCGGCGGACTTCACGTTGTGCTGGCGGCGGGTAGGACGAAAATCCGGCGGACATAGCGAATACGGATTGGCCAGTTCCTTACGCAATTTCGGATCGGAGCCCGCCTCCTTGGCTACGTTCATAATGCTTGCCACGGTGCCGCCCGAGAACTCCCCTTTTGCTGCCTTCACTCGCATCTTCACCGTGGGACACGCGGTACCGAACTGGTGCTTGGCCTGTTGCTGCAGAAAATAAACGCCCATGTCCGAAGGGATCGAGTCAAAGCCGCAGCAATGGACGATCCGGGCGCCGGTAATTTTGGCTTGCGCCTCGTAGCGCTGGATCATCTTGTTGATCCACTGCACCTCGCCGGTCAGGTCGCAATAATCGATGCCCTCGGATACGGCCGTTTTGACCAGCGGCTCGCCGTATAGGGCGTAAGGTCCGACCGTGGAAATCACCACGCGGGTCTGCTGGCACATGGCCTTGAGGGAAGGTTCGTTGCTGGCGTCGGCAATAACGATATCGAGGTCCGCTGCGCCTTGGCCCAGATCCGTCTTGAGATTGACCAGTTTGGCCTCGGAACGGCCCGCGATAGCCCACGTCACTTCACGGCCAACGCCATAACGCTCCAGCAGATAACGGCAGAGAATCTGCCCTACAAAGCTCGTTGCTCCAAAGACAACAATATCGAACTGTTTGTCGTTCATCCTCTGATCCTTTGACAAAATAGTTTAAAAATCGCATTTATTTTTTTGGTTTAAAACGATTTTTTATTGGCGTAATTTACGAGTTTTTCCTGACGACCATCAACTTCATGAACACCGCCAGTCCCAGCCCCCAGCAACCATTAAGGATCAGCCCGCCGATCCACGTCTGGGCACTCACATCCAATCCTTTGAGCGGAAAGACCACCAGCATGGCAACAACCGTGGGACCGATGGCACCAAGAACGAATGCCATAATCCAATGAAGAAGCGGTGACAGTCCGCGGATCAGCGCCCAAATGGGCGGTCCCCAGAGTCCGCCGAAGAAAGCCAGCGACAGCACCGCCGGAACGCCGAAAGGAGGCACCGGGCTGATGTTGTAGGGCTCGGCTGGAACCAGACCGATCATATGGAACAAGCCGAATACCCCCTGGTGGAAAATCAGGGTGGCCAATACACCGGCGACAAATGCTTTTATCCAGATCATACTCACTCCTTTGATGGGCTTACGTCTTAACCCGGTATTAGTAGATACGTCCACGGCTACCCAAGCGATACCGCAAGGACTCCGGAAGGAGTCTCGATAGCGCGCCCATGGACTTGTTGAACGTTCCTGGCACACATACGGGCTGACCGGTTAGAACCGCGCGGTAACCGGCCTCGACGACAGCATCCGCGTCTTGCCAGAAAATGGACGGCAACTTGCTGACCTTTTCCCGGGTACCTTGCACGTCGTGGAATTCAGTGTAGGTAAAACCCGGACAAAGCGCGGTGACATGCACCCCGGAGCGCTTGAACTCCATATCCGCGCTCTCGGACGCATTCAGCACATAGCTTTTGATACCGGTGTAGAGCATCCCGGCGGGCGTCGGCGCGAAAGCCGCCAATGAGGATACATTAACGATATGGCCGTACCCTCTAGGTACCATCTGCTTACCGAAATGGATCATCAGCTCCGTCAACGCCGTGATCATAACCTGTATTTCCCGGTTTAGATCGGCCCAATCGCTGTTGACCAGGCTGGTCTTGGCTGCGAAGCCGGCGTTGTTGACCAGGAAATCGATATGCAGGCCCCAATTCCGGACCTGGTCGACGATGCGTGCAGGTGCCTGGGCATCGGCCAAATCTTCGACCAGTAGACGCACGTCAACGCCGTACTGTTCGGTCAGCTTATCAGCCAGGGCTTCCAGTCGTTTCCGGCGGCGGGCGACGAGGATCAGATTATAGCCTTCCCGGGCCAGGCGGTGGGCAAAGCGTTGTCCAATACCGGCCGACGCGCCGGTAATCAGGGCCGTTCTTTTGCTCATCATGTTGTCCTTTGAGTGGGGCTGTCACTTTCGGCCGTCTCCCGTATCCAGCGGCAGCTCGGCCAATCGAATTGCGAAGGCTCTGTATCAGACTATGTCATTCTTACCCTGTCACGAACAGATTGTCCCTGTCACGAGCAGGTTAAGCCGGGAAATTAAGCCATTTACGGGAGTCTACACGTGACGGCGTTTCTTACCGTGTGTGTCATCGGTCTACTGGCCGGTTCTGGCCTGCTCTTGCTCCGGCTCCGCCGCCAGAGCGCTAGTCTGAATGACGCGCTAGAGCGATTGCAAAAGCTGGGCGGCGACGTCAGCGAGCCCCAGTCCGATCCCTACATGGTGCTAACCATACGGGTGCTGGACCCGATGGGTGTGGCTAAGCGAGAGTCCCGCTCGGCCCGGATCGTTGCCGACCACCTGCCCAACATGGTTTGCCGGCGGGTTTATCAGCAAGTGATGCGGGAAGTGGGCGCGGAGTTGGCCGAGCGCGGAGTAGAAGCCGAAATGAAGGTCGAATACCGTTAGCATACGAGGCTGCCGAACATGGACTGGATTCTTCTGCTACTTGTCGCGCTGAGCACCGCCACTCTTGGCTGGGCGGGAATCGAAATGCGCCGCCAGCAACATCGGCTGGGCCTGCTCTACCGCGCGCTGGTCATCGTCGAGGACCGTGAGCGCAAACAACAGTTCGAGTTCATCGAGGCCGATAATAGACGCAAGCTCCTGCAGGCCTCCGTCGAGAACGGCACCAGTGCGGTCGAAATCGTCCATCGTGTGGTTACGACCACCACATTTGGCGCAATCGACCGGCTGAGCCGCAATGAACGGCTGCGGGAAAACAATATGCGTGCCCGGGAACTGCACGATGACGCGACGCGCAACATGTACCGCTCGATCCGTATCGCCAACCGGCAGATCCATGCGCTGGCCAATGCCATCATCGGCTTGAACCGCAAACGCCGTAGCGGCGGAGGCAAAGATGGCTAGCGTCTCTAAGGTTTTACTTCTCCTAAGGGCCGGAAGTTCCTAGAATCCACCCTCCCCTGTTTTTCCGGAGTTTGCCCGTCATGCCGTATTCCGCGGATGTCCGTTCCGTCCTGGGACGCCTGCGTCGCATTGAGTCGAGCAAGGTGTTCCAGACTACCGTCATCACGATCATCATTCTGTCAGCCCTGGCAATCGGCGCAAAAACTTACGACTTGCCGCCGATTCTGGAGCAGACGCTGCTATTCCTCGACGGGGCTATCACTGTTTTCTTCTTGCTGGAAATTTTGTTTCGATTCGCGGTGTTTCCGGATAAGAAGCGCTTCCTGCTGGACGGCTGGAACCTGTTCGACACGATCGTGGTGATCGGCAGTCTCATCCCCCTGGACAACTCCGATGCGGTGTTACTGGGCCGCTTGCTGCGTGTGTTTCGCGTCTTACGTCTGGTTTCGGTCGTGCCGGAACTGCGTTTTCTGATCAATTCCCTGCTCAAAGCCATTCCGCGCATGGGCTATATCGCGCTACTGATGTTCATCATCTTCTACATCTACGCCGCTATGGGTTCGATGTTCTTCACCCGCATCAACGACGATTTGTGGGGCGACGTGGCGGTCGCCATGCTGACGCTCTTCCGCGTAGCGACCTTCGAGGACTGGACGGACGTCATGTACGAGACCATGACGGTCTATCCCTTGAGCTGGGTGTACTACGTGACCTTCATCTTCCTCACCGCGTTCGTATTCCTGAACATGATGATCGGCGTAATTCTGGAAGTGATGAGCGAAGAACAGAACAGCCGCCAAGCCGAGCAAGCTCATCAGGAGCGAGACGATATGGCGCGTAAACTGGATGACGTACAGCAACAGTTGCATGGGTTAACGGAGCTGCTTAACAAACGGCTGCCGGCACGGGATGAGGATCAGCGGTAAGGTTGGGCCCCGCCAGGGCCCCGCGTTACTTGATGCAACGCCGACTTTCGCCGACGTTACTTTTCCAAAGCCGCCCGCAATCCTGACGTGCGCGTTACACCCCGTCCAACAGCCTCCCGGAACACCGATTCATCCGGCAACAGCAGGCTGAACCAGTGCCGGGCCCGGGTTATGCCGGTGTAGACCAGTTCCCGGGTGAGCACCGGATTGATCCGATCCGGCAAGACCAGGCAGGTATGAATAAATTCCGAACCCTGGGATTTATGCACGGTCATGGCGTAGACGGTCTCCACCGCATGCAGGCGGCTGGGCAACACCCATTTGATACGCCCGCTGCCGTCGTTGGCCGGGAAGGCCACGCGCAACATCTGGCGGGTACCTTGCCCATCATCCGCTGCCATCGGAATCGCCAAGGCAATGCCGATATCGCCGTTCATCAAACCAACGCTGTAATCGTTACGGGTCACCAACACCGGCCGACCGGCGTACCAACCCTCAGTGGCCTGAATCAGGCGACGCGTGTGAAGGGCGTGGGCAATACTTTGGTTCAGACCTGCAACACCGAACGGGCCTTTGCGAAGGGCACAAAGCACCTGAAATTGGTTGTGGGCCTTGAGCACCTGCCGAGCCCACTGGTCCAGCGCATCCTGGCTGGCGCCAACCGTGGGTTCGTTGGCGTTCATAGTTTCGAGATAATGGGCGTAACCTACTGGCGGTTCGATAGTTTTTACACCAATATGCCGTCCTTCCCCGGCACCCGGGAATTGCCGGGCGCCGCCGTCAATGCAGTGTCGACTGATGGCGGTATCGGCATCTCTCGGCGGCAGCAGCAACCGCGAGATATCCGTATAACCGGCCTCGAACAGCGCTGACACGGCCTCGGGAGACAGCGTCTGATGCGCCGTACCGGCCTGATTCACAGCCTGCGCCAGTTGCCCAATCCCGCTCTGGGCATCGAAGCGATAGCTGTGACGCAGCAGCGTGATGCTCTGATCCAGTGTCGTCCCTTCGTCATCGGCGAATTGGCGGTCGATCCGGCAGCCGGAAATCGCTTCCAGCCAGGCGATGGTTTGCGCTTGGTACCGTCCTTCTGCTGCCCGTTGACATAAGTCGCCCAGCACGGCACCGGCGTCCACGGAGGCGAGCTGGTCTTTATCACCCAGCAGGACAAGCTGGGCATTCTCGGGCAGTGCATCGAGCACCTGGGCCATCATTTCCACGTCCACCATGGACGCCTCGTCTACCACGAGCACGTCCAGCAGCAGCGGGTTGTTGCGGTTATGCCGGAACTGACGAGAGCCGGGAATACTGCCCATCAGGCGATGCAGCGTGGTTACGTCGGTGAGTATCGCCTGACGTAGCGCTTCACGGTCGCCGAAAGCGTCCAGCTTCAAGCTGCCTACCGCACCGGCAATCGATTCGTTGAGGCGGGCGGCAGCCTTACCCGTCGGTGCCGCCAAACGGATAATCAGTTGCCGCGCATCATCCTGGCGGTTCATCGCCACGTGCTGCAGTGCGGCTAACAGGCGAACGACGGTGGTGGTCTTGCCCGTACCGGGGCCGCCTGTAATGACGCTGAACCCCTGCCTTGCAGCATTGGCGCAGGCCACGCGCTGCCAATCCGTATTAGCGTTGGCATGAACCGAACCAAAAAGACGATCCAGCGCCAGCTTCAGGTGCTGGGCGTCGGCCGAATGGGCGTCCTGAATGGCCGACGGTCTTTGCAGGCGCCGTTCAATCTGGTTTGCGATGGTCTGCTCATAGCGCCAGTAACGCCGTAGGTAGAGGCGTAAGCCGTCTCGTACCAGCGGGAGGTTTTCAGGGGCAGACGGGTCGGCAGCATCGGCCACCAACACTGGATTGGATAGGGCTTCATCCCACTCCCGTTCGGCCACGCCCAGCAATACCTCCGAAGGCAGCAAACGGTGTTCCGGTGCCTCTTCGTTCTCGGGCGGCAGCGATAGCAGCGCGTCGTAACCTTTGCGATTCAAGGACGCCAGATCAAGGCACACGTGGCCCCGGCCTAATTGATGAGAGACCAGGGCGATGGCCATCAGCAACAACGGGGCGGCCGGCTGGCCCGTCTTCTCCGCTTCTAATTTTAAGAGCCGGACCAGAGACAGGTCCAAGGCCCGCAGCCATTCCATCTCGACCCATACCCGCAGAATATCGATGACCGCTTCCGCCGTTTGCAGGGGCGAAGCTTCGAACTCGAAGCTTTGTTGCATGCGATCCCGGGTCATACCGACGCCTCCTCGCTCTCGGTCAGCGGTAGGCCACGAAAGAGCCGGTCCATGTGTTCAATCAGCACGCGTGGAGGCCGATCGCAAAAAACGCCGCGAGTAGGCGCGCCATTGCCGCGCAGGAACAGGTACACCGCGCCACCGACATGCGCGTCGTAGTCGTAGTCCGGAAGCCGTGACTTAAGCAGTCGATGCAACGCCAGCAGGTACAGGCAGTACTGGAGGTCATAGCGGTGCTCGGCGACGACGTCCTCCAGCGCCTTTTCATGGTAATCCGCATCGTCCGGACCGATATAGTTGGACTTGTAGTCCGCCACGTAAAACCGGCCCTCATGCTCGAACACCAGATCGATGAAGCCCTTGAGCATGCCGTTCAGGTGCAACGGCGATGCGACCGGCCGGCTACGCCCCCCCAGGGTATGCTCTTGCACCAATCCATCGAGCTGCCTGACATCGAGCGTCCGGCTGGCAAACCAGAACTCCATCTCCGGCACGATCTTCGGTTCCGAGATCAGTTTAAGCGACGACTGACTGCCATCAGGCTGAACCGGTAACGGCAAGTCAGTCTGAATCAGGTCCACTAGCCAATTGGCCAACGGCGCTGCCCAGGCATCCCAGCCGCGGATACCGCACCGGCGGGCCAGCAGGGTGTTGAGATCGGTTGGGTCCGCGGCAACCTCCGCGAAACCGGACTCCGCCGCCCACTCCAGGATGCCGTGCAGAAACGTACCCGGGCCGGCGCCACGATAGAAACGGTGGATGCGCCGTTCGTAGGGACTTGGATTCCGCAGCGGGCGAACGCTGGCGACGGACGTGTCCCGCTCCTCCGCCAGACGCTCTGCATCGGGGCTTTCGGGCTCCCGGGGAATGGGCATTCCACGGGTTTCGAGTAGCGTTTGCACTGCAGCCTGCGGCTGCTCATAGCGGATCGCGGAGTAGCTGGCGATCCACCAGTTTTCTCCCGGCTGGCGCCGGGGAATCCGCGCCGGACCCGGTGCGGCAGGCACCGGTGGACGATAAATATCAGCGCTAGGCGCCGGCTGTTCGTTGACGCCGATGGCCTCACAGCTACCACGCAACCCGGCCAGACTCGCCGGCCAACCCTGCTCTTCGTTGTAGGCGCACAGGGTCGCTAAGGCGCTCACCGGCGTTTCCTTCTTGAGGAACGGCGCGCCCACCCAGGTGGCATAACGGGCGCGGGTCAGCGCGACGTAAAGCTTACGGATATCCTCGCCCAGTCTTTCTTCGTCGGCGGCGGCGAGAATATCCGCATCGGGTTTAAAGCTGAGTTTGATAGCGCCGTCATCGTCGTGCCAGCGAACCGGTGGGTTGACCGGATTCACCGGCCTGGCGGTGGAGGCGAACGGCAGGAAAACCAGCGGATATTCCAACCCTTTCGATTTATGCACCGTGACAACCTGCACCAAGTCGGCATCGCTCTCCAGGCGCACTTGCCGGGTTTCCGCGTCGGCGCCTGGCTCGGCGATCATCTCGGCAAAATGGCGAATCAGCGCCTGCTCGCCGTCGACCTGCTGACTCGCCTGCTGCAACAGTTCAGCGATATGCAGCACATCCGTCAGGCGGCGTTCGCCATGGGGCTGGCTGAGCAAGCGGGCCGGGACCTCGAATTCCGTCAGCATACGGCGGATCATCGCCAACACGCCTTTTTCGTGCCAGATACGGGCAAAACTGCGGAAGCGTTCGATTTCCGCCTCCCAGGCCAGTTCATCCTGGCGCAGCCGGTCCAGCTCACGCCAACTCAGATCGAAGGTTGCCGTCGCCAGCGCCGCACGAACCGGACGCTCGCGCTCAGGTTCCGCACAGGCTTCGAGCCACAGCAATACGTCAGCGGCCTCGGCGGTATCGAGCACCGAAGCTCGATCGGACAGGTAGACGCTTTTAACCTGGCGTTCCGACAGCGCTGCGCGAATCGCGTCTGCCTCCCGTCCTGTATTGACCAACACCGCAATATCCCCGGCCCGTAGCGGATCGAGGACGCCGTCTTCTTGCTGGAATCCCGCCATTCGATCACGCCCCAGGTTCAGAAGGCGGACGATTTCGCTCGCGCAGGCGCCAGCGGTTTCAGCCGTGATATCGCCCTTGTTCCCTGCGTCTTCGCTGTACCAAAGATTGAGGGCCGGTAGAGCCTCCCCTCCTGCGACAAAGGTCTCCCGACGACCCTGTGCGTCCACGGCATGGAACGGCAGCGGGTTGTCGCCATTGGCAGAACGAAACAGGAAAGCGCCGCGGGAATGGGTCTGATCGCCGTGCCGGAAAATCTGGTTGCTGGCCTCGACCATGCGTTTGGCCGAACGGAAGTTGCGGGCAAGCGTATAATGCCGGCCTTCGGTGGCCTTGCGGGCCTTAAGGTAGGTGTGAATGTCCGCGCCCCGGAACGCGTAGATGGCCTGCTTGGGATCGCCAATCATAAAAAAGCCGGTATCGGGGACGTTATCGGCAACGCGATAGATCGCATCGAAAATCCGATACTGGATCGGATCGGTGTCCTGGAATTCATCGATCAGCGCGAGCGGAAACTGGTCGCGGATGGTTGCGGCCAACCGCGCCCCGCCCGCGCCCTGAAGGGCTTGGTCGAGCCGGGTCAGCAGGTCGTCGAAGCCCATCTCGGCCCGGCGTTGCTTTTCCAGTTCCAGCCGCTGGCGAGCCCACTGGGCGGCATGGCGGATCAGGGCTTCCCGCGGGATCTCTTTATCGCGCTCTAGCGCCAGCGCCTCGACGACCTGTACCAAGGGTGCTTCGACAGGCGGCTCGCCCTGTTTCCAGGCCTCAATCACGCCTGCTACGGAAAGGCGCTGCCACACCTTGTCGCTTACCCTGGGCAGCGTGACGCCCTCAGTGGCGGACCAATCAAGCAGTCCGGTGAACCACCCTTCCAGCCAGTCTGCCCGCATCATGCGGCCATTAACCGCCTTCGCCGCCTTGGCTTGCTCGAAGCGTTCGCGAAAATCCGCAACCCCTTCGGCAATACGTGGCCGCAGACGTCCAAACAAGGCGGCCCGCTCAGCCATCGCCGGTTCAATCAGCGCCGCCGGATCGGCCTGATCGGCTTGATCCATCGCTTCGGGGCTTCCGAGCAGCGGACGAATGGCCGACTGAAGGTCGTCGGGGGAACGCAGTATCTGGAGGTAGGTTTCTACCGCATCCACCGAGAGCGGATTGACAAAGGTACGCCAGTAATCCCGTACGACTTCCGCCATCAGATCCGACTGATCGGTTTCCAGGGTTTGGTGAAATAAGCCGCCACTATCGAAGGCGTGCTCCCGCAACATGCGATAACACCAGCTATGTATGGTGTGCGCGGAGGCCTCGTCCATGGACTCGGCGGCCAGTTCCAGCAAGCGGGCATTGGAGGCCCAAAGGGCGTCGTCACACTCATTGCGCAGGCGCTTGAGCGGATCGGACTCAACCGCCCGGTGCTCCGCGGTAACGGAGTCTGGGTCGATCCGAAAGAGCTGTGCCGCCTCTGCCAGGCGGGCTCGTATGCGGTCGCGCAGTTCTTTGGTGGCGGCTTCGGTAAACGTCACTACCAGGATATCCCGGGGCGTCAGCCCGCGACCGATTTCGGCGATCGGGGCGTGACCAAGGATTGCCCGAACATAGAGCAATGCAATGGTGAACGTCTTCCCGGTGCCGGCGCTGGCTTCGATCAGCCGGCTGCCATGCAGCGGAAAGGTCATCGGGTCGAGACGGTTATCGCTGTTTTCGGTCATTTGTTCCTGGTTTCCGTCATTCAGACAGCCCCGTTCGCGTTGGTCTTCTTGTCGCCATGGACGTTGTCTCGAAGCGGGCGGTAAAAGCGGTCAGCGAATAGCGCAAAGGCGCCAGCCTGCCAGAGACTATCGAAATCGGGATACACCCGCTGCAGGTAGGCGCTCTCCTCACACTCTCCTTGGGACATAAACTGCGATTCGTAGGCGCCGCGAGCGGCCTTTTCCATCTGTTCCGGACCTTTGGATTCAGCATTTAGCCAGGCGAACGCCGTCTTTGGAGCTACCGGCAACGGTTCCTGCAGCGCTTCGATCCAGGCGGCTACCAAGGATTCCAGTTGCGCCCTCGCCGTTTCGGTACTGACGGGATTGAGCGTCACGTCGCCGGCTTGGCTCAACACATAGCTGGTCACCGGCGACGCCACCGCGTTTGCCGCCAAATGGTGAACCCAGGGCCGCAGCAACTGGTGCCAGCGATAGCGCCGGTCCGGGCTGGTCAGGTTGCTACTGCTGAGGTGGATTTGGGCCGACGAGCCTTCGGCGCTGTGGCGCAAATCCCGCACCCAGTCTTCGAGCCTCAGCGTGTTCGCGTCCACCGGAACCTCGATCCGCAGGGGGCGCAGGGACTCGGTGTCCGGGTAGTTCGTTACTAGCGCCTGGTAACGCGTATAGAGCTCCGGTAGCGGGGCTATCGCCTGACGAATCTGTAGCTCGGCGAGGCCTTCCGCCAACGCCAGTTCGCCCCGGCCCACTGCCCTCTGGGCAGCGTTAGTGAGGTGGTCCAGCAAATGTTCGCCATCGGTTTCCTGCCGTACGACGTCCTGCACCAGCCTATCGGTCAGTTTCCAGCGTTCGAGGCCATCCAGGACAATCGGCTCCTCATCTTCGCTTTCTGCGGTGTCCAGCTCGAAATAGACTCCCAGACGCTGTTGAAAGAAGACATCCACCGGTTTACGCAGGAACTGAATCAGCTGGCCCAGGGAAAGGGGCTGATCGAAGACTTCGGCTGGCGGACCGTCAAGCTTCAGGCCCGGTGTCGCCTGCTCCAGCTCGCGGGCATCCAGCGCCGAACGCCACTCCCGGGCGTAGGTAAACAGGGGCCCACCGTCAGCCTGAGCCGGGAAATAAGCCATGCTGAAAGGCTGGAGCGGATGCGACGTCGTCAACACTGCAGAGAGTCTCTTTTCGCGGCCATCGGTAACCCGAATAGCATCGATATGATCGCGAAGCTGCGCCACCAGCACCGACGGCGGCCGCTCGGAGTTATCGTGAATACTGCGCCCTACCCAGCTGATGTAGAACTGATCCCGGGCAGAGAGAAACGCCTCGAGAAAAAGAAAGCGATCATCCTCCCGCCGGGACCGGTCTCCGGGGCGATAATCCCGGGCCATCAGGTCGAAATCCATCGGCGGTTGGGTGCGCGGGTAATCGCCATCGTTCATGCCTAACAGACAGACCCGGCGAAACGGAATCGCGCGCATCGGCAGCAGCGTGGCAAAGTTCACCTTGCCCGCCAGAAAACGCTGGCTCAGCCCGCCCTGATCCAGTTGTTCGAGCAGTACATCGCGCACGATATGCAGCGGCAGTTCGTCTTCAAGTTCGGCTTCCTCGCAGGCATCCAGCCACTGTTCGACGGCCGCCTCAAGCTGACTGAACAGGAGCACGTCTTCGCCTTCCGGCTCGACAAAGAAATCCCGGAGCAGCTGATTGAGTATGTCTGCCCACACTGACGGCGTGCGCGGCTGACTGAGTTTCTCCCAATACGATTGAAGACGTTCGACAAAACTGTCGAGCTGGCCGGCAAGACGGCTTTCCAGTCCGCCCACTTCGGCAAAGGGCTCGATAGCCTGCCAGGCTGCGCCGTCTCCCGTGGCATAACCCAGTAACATTCGGCGCAAACCGAATAGCCAGGTATTGCGAAACAAGCCCTCCGGCAGGTCAAGCGATGCCCGGTGCCCGTCATCCAGGCCCCAGCGGATGTTAGCGCCACGAATCCAGTCGTGAAGCTGGGGTAGATCGTCTTCGGCCAGTGCAAACCGCTGGCGCAGCGGTGCAACATCCAGAAGGTCCAGAACGTCGCTCACCGCCAGACGCGATTCCGGCAGTGACAGCAACGCTTCGAGTGCCACCAGTACGGGCACCTGATGCCGCTGGCCCTGGTCGGAAATGGTATAGGGAATATAGCGGTCGTCTGAGGGATCGAGCTGCCCGAAAACCGCCTCGATGTGCGGCGAGTACGCGTTGATATCGGGCACCATGACAATGATGTCTTGGGGTTTGAGCGTTTCGTCTTCGCTGAAGGCCGCCAGTAACTGATCGTGCAGGACTTCCACTTCGCGCAACGGGCCATGGGTACAGTGAAAGACCAGCGATCGGTCCGCCGCATCCTCGGATGTTTTTTCTCGCGCACTCTCCAGAACGGGATTCAGATCGAGGATGTCGTTCTGGATACTGCCAAGCAGGTTTGGCTTCTCGCTCTCGCGAAACAGATCGACCCGGTCCAGCCAGTGAGCATAGAGTTCCGGCGCGTCGTAGCTATCCAGCAACCGGATGTAATCCCGCCCTTGTTTGCCCCAGGCGGCGAGCAGAGGGTGAGCATGGAGATGCTGATTGTGGTCGTTCAGTGTGACTGGCATGCCGGGTTTGCGGTCCCGGCGGCGGCGCTCCGCACGCAGCAGATCCCGATCTTCGATGATATCTGCCCAGTGATACTGGCTGGGATTATGAACGCAGAGGATAACCTGGCAGCACTGGCCGAGGCTGCTCAGCACATCAAGCGTTTGCTGGGGCAGCGAGGACAGGCCGAAGACGATAATCCTCCTGGGGAGGTCCCGTGGACGTTCGCTAGCTCCCTTCGAACGCATCGCATCGAGGAAACGGGTATGGACCTCAGCACGGCTCGTGTTGGCGCCGCTACCCTCGATATCGGCAATCAGCCGTCGCCAGAGAGCCGGCTGCCAACGCTGCTCGCCGGGCACCGGCTTGTGCTCTCCGGCTCGGATGCGAATGACATCATCGCCTTCGGACCAGTCCTCCAGCCAGTCCGCCCGGTAGACCTGATACTGGTCGAAAAGGTCAGCGACCCGCTCCGCCAACTGATAGCGCCGGCGTTCTTGCTGGCTCCCGGTAAGAAAGCGGGCGAGAGGCTCGAACTCGGGTTCTTCGGCAATCTCAGGAATAAGACGCATCAGGCGCCAGGTCATCCGGTTTTTATCAAAAGGCGACTGTTGAGGAACCTGATCTTCACCCAGCACCGTGCGGTAAACCTGCCAGAGAAATCGCGACGGCAGTGAAAACTGCATGGCCGCCGCGATGCCGTTGCCGGCCAGCTCCGGATCGTCGTCATCGCGGGCCAGTGCCAGCTTGAGCCATTGGGCAATACCGTTGGAGTGGACTAGGAAAACGTCATTTTCCAAAGGGGCAAGCGGGAATTTGCGGATGATTTCGACCGTAACCGCGCGCAGATCTTCCAGTTTGTTGGCATGAACGACTTGGAACCCGGTGGGTACCTGCATCCTGTCCCCTGCTGTCATATCCACTCTCTAAAAGTCGGTATGCGTAATCAGCGCCTTTGTACTGGCGGGAATGATACCGGGCCTGTGCGGCAATGTCTTAGGGAGCCTCTGAAAAAGACCATTCTGCGGCGAATCACTGCGTTGCGCGGTGCTTGTGCGCAAGCCCGGTCAGAAACTCGCCTACCAGCAAGGTATGTTTCGCATCTTGCGCTCCGTGCGCCTTGCGCTTCATCCACAGCCTGAACTTTTTCAGAGGCTCCTTAGCTCCTCGCCGGAACCGGTTGAAAACCAGAAATTAACTGAACCTGAATAAACCATAATAAATCAATTAAACTATTTATTATCAACAGGTTAACCGTTCTTTGGTGCATTTCGATTCACTCAGGTCATTGCTGCTTTCGCAGACCTGTGCAATTTTTAAGGGGCAGCAAAGCAAAAAATTAACATAAACACATGGAAACAGTGTCAGCCGCGGTCAAATCTCGACATCGTGCGAAACGACACAAAGAGAAGGAGGATGTCTATATGCTGTATTGGGCGCTAGTCTGTTTAGTTGTCGCGATCATTGCTGGTGTGCTGGGCTTCGGGGGTATCGCAGGTACAGCCGCCGGTTTCGCCAAAATTCTGTTCTTTATTTTTCTCGTCCTGCTGGTGATCTCGTTAATTGCCAATGCCATGAAAGGCAAAGGACCCAAGGTCTAGCCGGAACCGGCTGGATTCTTCCCACTCCCCGTCGCCCGAAAAGGATGTTCGTTCGGGTCAAGGAAGCACGGATGCTTCCTGCGTGATTAGTAGAGAAGACTCAGGAGGTAACCATGTCTTTCGAGCATAAGGTAAAACTCGCGCTTCGCTCATTCTTTCTCGTTCTGTTTCTAGGCGGCAGCCTCGCAGGCTGTAACACGATGGAAGGTGTCGGCGAGGACGTTGAGCAAGCAGGTGAAAACATGGAGGAGGAAGCTGAAGATTGATTGATGCTTCGCCTCTATGATTTGACTCCTGGCTTTGGGGACTCCGCCTCAACGTTGTCATTCCCGAGCCAGGAGTCGACGCAGACTTTCTCGTTGTCCTACCACGTTATGCCTGTTTCCCATACTTCTAGTGCATTCATCAGCGAAGGTGAAACGCTTGTCGGTGCTGGAGCTTTCTCTGGAATCGATGCTCGAAAAGCCGGCTAGTTTGAAGTTGCCCAACTAGCCACCCCTTCAATACGCAAAACCCGCCTCACAGAACGCTTCGATCACTGCCGGGACCGCAGTGCAGAGAGCGGCCTCATATCCTGTCCATGGTCGATCAAGTGGTCCATGGCCGCCAGCGTTGTTGTGAAAATCGACTTTAGTGCTTAATCTCATTGAGAACCCACCCCAATTCGACAACAACTACAATCAGGCGAATGGAAGGAGTGACTATCATGCCGGTTTCCAAAGACCATCTGTTCAACCGCCCTCTACAATTGACATTGAGCGCGCTACTCGTTGCTACGTTAATGCCGGTGGCCGTGGCCAGCGCCGCTGAATGCAACGACAACGGCGCCCTGTCCCCGGGTTACTGCGACAAGAATGGCGACCTCGTCGCCGATACGCCGACCGACCCGGACAAGGTGGTCAGTCCGGACACCTTGGTGTTCGCCTATACGCCTGTCACCGATCCATCGATCTACGGGGATATCTGGGCGCCGTTCATTGAACACGTGGAGGAGGTCACCGGTAAGGACGTGCGTTTCTTCGCCGTGCAGTCGAATGCCGCGCAGATCGAAGCCATGCGCAGCGGACGCCTTCACATCGCCGGCTTCTCGACCGGGCCCACGCCATTCGCCGTCAACCTGGCCGGCGCGGTACCCTTCGCCATCATGGGTACGGACGATGGCTCTTTCGGCTACAAGCTGCAACTCTATACCCAAAAAGACAGCGGCATCGATAGCATCGAGGATTTGAAAGGCAAGCGCGTCGCACATACCTCGCCGACCTCCAACTCCGGCAATCAGGCACCTCGGGCTCTATTTCCGAAAGAGGGCATCGTGCCGGACGAGGATTACGAAGTCGTTTACTCCGGCTCGCACGACCAGTCGATCCTCGGCGTGGCCGCTGGCGATTACGACGCCGCGCCAGTCGCCTCGGAAGTCGTCGACCGTATGATCGATCGCGGCGTCATCGACCCCAGCAACCTCAAGATCGTCTACGAATCGAAGTCCTTTCCGACCACCTCCTACACATACGCCCACAACCTGGACCCGAAACTCGCCGATAAGATTGAAGAGGCATTCATGACCTTCGAGCTGGAAGGCACCGCGCTGGGCAAGGAGTTCTCCGGGGTCACGAAATTCGTCCCGATCACCTATAAGGAAGACTGGGAAGTCATCCGGGACATACAAGAGGCCAACGGCGTCACTTACACCAAAGAAAACATCAAATAAGACGTCCCTGACCTGCCCCTGCCTGCAATAGAAAAAGCCGCTGGCAGGGGCGGTAGTTGCCCGAGGAGATAGACCTTCCATGTTGCGCATAAGCCATCTGATCAAGCGCTACGGTAACGGCGAACCGGTGCTCAAGGATCTCAACCTCGAGGTTCCAGACGAATCTCTTGTGTCGATAATCGGTGCCTCGGGAGCCGGCAAGAGTACATTGCTACGCTGCATCAACCGTTTGGTAGAGCCAACATCGGGCAGTATCGAACTGAACGGACAGGAACTCACCACCCTCAAGCGCGATGAATTGCGTAAATCGCGACGCCGTATCGGCATGATCTTTCAGGGTTTCAATCTGGTCGATCGTCTCACGGTCATGGAAAACGTACAGTGCGGCCGGCTGGGCTACGTTCCCTACTGGCGTGCCGCGCTGCGTCGTTACCCCGCCGAGGATATCGAGCGTGCGTTCCATTTGATGGAGCGCGTCGGTATTGCCAAGTATGCCAATAAACGTGCCGACGAACTCTCGGGTGGCGAGCGCCAACGTGTCGGTGTGGTGCGAGCCTTGATGCAGAACCCGGATATTCTGCTCGCTGACGAGCCCACCGCATCGCTCGATCCGGTCAGCTCAAGGCAGATCATGGAACTGCTGCAGAACCTGGCTGATGAACTCAAGCTGCCGGTGCTCATCAACATCCATAATGTCAGCGAAGCCAAGGAGTTCACGCGCCGCATCGTCGGCATGCGCTTTGGCCGGCTGATTTTCGACGGCAAGCCCAGCGACCTGAACGACGACGCCATGGATGCTGTGTATAGCGGAATTCCATCCGAGGAGCCCGGGAACACCGGCGCCGCCTTCACACGAGCGGTGACCCAATGACCGGCGAGACGCCAGCATCCTCTAAGACCCCAATCCGCACCTGGCACAAGCCACCGTTTATTACCAACCCGTTTCTGCGCTGGGGGTTGCTGATCGGCTGCGTCGTCTATGCCGTTTGGGCGCTATACACCCTGCCCTTTGACTGGGCGCGAATCCAGGAAGGTATATCACGGGCTCAGCGCATCTTCTCAGGCTCTTTTCCGCCTAGTTTCGAACGTAGCGAGCTGCTGATCGAGGGGCTCTTGGAGAGCTTTAAGATCGCGATTCTAGCAACGTTACTGGGACTCGCGCTGAGTGTGCCCATTGCCTTTATGGCGGCGCGCAATATCGCGGCCATGCCGATTTATCTATTGGGCCGCGGCTTGATCATTACCGCGCGCAGTTTCCATCCGGTGATCGTAGCGATCCTGTTTGTCAAAGCCGTCGGCTTTGGTCCAATCGCCGGCATCCTGACGTTAACCATCTACTCCATCGGCTTCGTCGCCAAAATGCTCGCGGAACGTATCGAGGAGATCGATTGGGGGCAGGTGGAAGCACTACGCAGTAGTGGTACACGCTATATCGCGGTTCTGCAGTTCGCGGTGTTGCCGCAGATCATGCCACGCCAGATCGGACTCGCCATGTACCAGCTGGATAGTAATCTACGTGCCTCGGCGGTAGTTGGGATTGTTGGTGCGGGCGGTATCGGCGCGACATTGATGAACGCTTTCGGCCGCTATGATTACGATTTCGCGCTTGCCATCACTTTGGTGATTATCGCGGTCATTCTGATCGTCGAGGGGATCAGTGGCCGCATCCGGAGGAATATCTGGTGAACCCATCCGTCGCTGATCGCGCCTGGTCGCGCTATACCAGTCGTCAACGCTGGACACGCCTGGCCATTCTGCTAGTCGTCGTACTGGCGGTAAGCTGGTCGCTTTCCACCATTAACATCATATGGCCTTGGGTATGGGACGCACCTGCGCAAATAGGCGATCTATTCACGCGGATGATGCCGCCTGATATCTCGAGCATAAGCGCGATCATCTGGGCGCTCATCGAGACCCTGAACATCGCCACCATCGCCACACTCATCGCAGTCATCGTGTCGTTGCCTATCGCCTACATATCCGCCCAAAACACGACACCCAACCGCGCGACGCTATGGCTTGGCCGGTTCATTCTGGTCTCCAGTCGCTCGGTGAATACGCTGATCTGGGCGTTATTGTTCGTGGCAATCTTCGGGCCGGGCGTACTGGCAGGCATCATTGCCGTCATGTTTCGCTCGCTGGGCTTTCTCGGCAAGCTGATCGGCGAGGCTATCGAGGAAATAGACCAACGCCCGGTCGAGGCGCTGAAAGCCACGGGCGCATCACATGCCAAGGTCGTGCTGTACGCCATCGTGCCGCAGGTGATCCCAACCTTCTTCGCCGTCAGCGTGCTGCGCTGGGATATCAATCTCCGCGAGTCCACGGTACTCGGGCTGGTCGGGGCCGGAGGTATCGGCGTGATTCTGCAAGGTGCTATCGATACGCTCGACTGGCGCACGGTCGCCACTGTGTTGATTGCCATCATCGTGCTGGTCATCGTTGGCGAAGCCGTTGCCGCATGGCTGCGTAGAAAAGTTATTTAGATCGGTTTTGAGCGGGAAAATATTTGACTCAGCGATTTGAAAACGAAGACTCCCAGCGGAGTTTAATTGCCAGCTTATGCTTCCTGTGAAGTACGGTATTTGTATACACGCACGGAAAAAAATCATGCGAACAGTCGACGTTCGGGAAGCTCGGGAAAAGCTCTCAAATCTTTTAGACGCTGTAGCTGAAGGCGACGAGATCGTTATTCTTCGCCACGGCAAGCCTGCTGCGCGTCTGACCGCTGTCCTGCCGGAAAGAATCAGGTTTCCAAACCGGTCGGAGCTCAGGGTCTCACTGCCACCCTCCCGGGAAAGTTCTGCTCAGGCGGAACAGGGAGAAAATTAATTCCCCAAAGGTTAAGATACGTGGAACAAACATCGCCCATTACTACCTGCGGAGCCCGTGTAATGCGCATTCAGGAATTAATTGATGAAGCCAACGCACTGCCAGTCGAGGGGCGCGCCCTCGTTGTAGAGTCGCTGTTAAGAAGCCTGAACCCTACTGAAAGCGCCATTGATGAGCAATGGGCAGCGGTTGCAGAAAATCGATTGGCAGAACTGGAATCTGGACAGGTAACCCCCGTACCAGGTAAGCAAGTTTTTAGTAGAATTCGGAGCAGGTTGAACAAATAATGGACTACACGTTTCACCCCGCAGCGGAAGCGGAACTGAACGAAGCAACCGATTATTACGAATCTATCCAACCTGGTCTCGGCATGGGTCTCGCCGAAGAAGTCGAAAAAGCCATAATTAGAGCGGTTAAATTCCCTCAGGCTTGGAGCTATATTCGCAAGCCGATTAGACGCTCCCTCGTCAAACGTTTTCCCTACGGAGTTCTCTACGTCGAGCAATAGGACAGCATTCTTATACTCGCAGTTATGAGCCTTCATCGCGAACCGGGCTACTGGGCTTGGCGACAATAGCCACCAGGCTGCCCTTATCGGGAAAAATTAACTCATTGAAAAAGCGAGGAAAAATTGGAGGCGCGGGTCGGAATCGAACCGGCGTACACGGAGTTGCAGTCCGCTGCATAACCACTCTGCCACCGCGCCGGGGAAAGCCTTTGAAACGGGCTTTTGCTCTCAGGAGGCATTGAGAGACTTGGATTGTTATTTCCACCCGGCGGTACCGGAGAGAAATTGGAGCGGGAAACGAGATTCGAACTCGCGACCCCAACCTTGGCAAGGTTGTGCTCTACCACTGAGCTATTCCCGCTTAAGGTCATCAACACCAACTTGGCTTTAAGCTTGTCAGCGCTGAAGTGGCGCATATATTAATGGATCACGCCGGGGTGTCAACCCTTTTTTGAAACTTCGATGTTTGCCTAAGCCGTTGATTATTCTTTAATCAGGACTCACAAACCCTTCTCTTTCGGGAAAAGGTCCGGCCAGGCTGCTTTCAAATACATGAACATGGACCACAGTGTCAGGATCGCTGCCATATACAGCAGGATTTCGCCAACAATGGCGCCCGGCGTACTCAACGGAAAAGCGAGTAGCATGATGATAGAAACCATCTGCGCCGTCGTCTTTATTTTCCCGACGTAAGACACGGCTACGCTGGCGCGCTTGCCCATCTCGGCCATCCACTCACGGAGCGCGGATATGACGATTTCGCGTCCGATGATGATCGTCGCCGGCACGGTGAGAATCATACTGTGATGTTCTTCGATCAGCAGAGTCAGCGCCACGGCCACCATTAGCTTGTCGGCGACGGGATCGAGAAAAGCGCCAAATGGCGTACCTTGGTCGAGCTTGCGAGCCAGATACCCGTCAAGCCAGTCTGTGGCCGCTGCCAGGGCAAAAATTGCAGCACTCACCAGGAATCGCCATTCATACGGCAGATAGAAAACGACGACAAACACCGGAATCATGGCGATTCGGGATACCGTCAGTATATTGGGTAAATTCATTCTGCCCTACTCGTTGTGAAGTGCGGCGTATATGGATTCTGCCAGGCTGCGGCTGATGCCCTTGACCTTGACCATCTCATCCACGCCCGCCTTTCTGATTTCCTGGATGCCACCGAAATAGCGTATCAGTTCACGCCGGCGTTTGGCGCCGACACCTTCGATACCCTCGAGCGTGGATTGGCGACGTTTCTTGTCGCGCCGGGCTCGGTGGCCCGTAATGGCAAACCGGTGCGATTCGTCACGAATATGCTGAATCAGGTGTAATGCCGGAGAATCAGAGGGTACCCGGAATACAGCGTCGGTCAAGGCATCGATCAGTTGTTCCATGCCCGCCTTGCGCGTCACGCCCTTTGCTACGCCGATCAACGTGATATCGCTGATTCCCAGAGATTCGAACACATCCCGGGCCACGTTAAGCTGCCCCTTGCCCCCATCGATAAAAACAAGATCCGGCCGTTTGCCTTCGCCATTCTTCAAGCGTGTGTAACGACGGGTTAAGACCTGGCGCATGGCACCATAATCATCGCCCGCTGTCACGCCCTCGATGTTGTAAAGACGGTAGTCGCTTTTTACCGGGCCATTGTCATCGAACACCACACAGGATGCGACGGTATTCTCGCCGTGGCTGTGACTGATATCGAAGCACTCCATCCTGCTTGGCGTTTCCTTAAGCTCCAAGAGATCGCGCAGCGCCAGCAAACGGCGGTAGACGGTTTCCTTACTGGCGATATGCGTCATCAACGTCTGCCTGGCGTTGGTCGTCGCCAGTTCGACCCACCGCCGACGTTCACCACGAACATTCTTGCGGATCCGCACTTCGCGACCGGCCGCCTCGGACAACGCGGCGGAAAGCACCTCCTGCTCATCCGCCTCTACCGGCACCAGCACTTCCCGGGGGTGCTCTCGCTGAGTATCGCCACCGAAATAGAACTGGCCGAGAAAGGCGCTGAGAAGTTCACTTTCCGATTGCTCGATAGAGAATCGTGGGAAATAGTCCTTAGTGCCCAGCACCCTGCCGCCACGCACCAGGATAACAACGACACAGACCACGCCGGCTTCTTGGGCGAGGCCCACCACATCGGCATCACCGCCACTGGCCTCAATGGACTGCTGTTCCTGGACGTGGCGAAGGTGATTGATTTGGTCGCGGTAAGCGGCTGCTTTCTCGAACTCCAGAGCTTGACTGGCCTGCTCCATGGATGTCATCAAATCGTCGAGGATGGCCGGGTTCTTGCCCTCGAGGAACATTGTGGCGTGGCGAATATCGTCTGCGTATTCCTCTGGCGTGACGTAGTCTACGCAGGGAGCGGTGCAACGATTGATCTGGTACTGCAGGCAAGGCCGTGTTCGGTTGTTGAAAAAGCTGTCACTACAATTCCTTATGCGGAAAATCTTCTGTAATACATTAAGACTTTCCCGAACCGCCCCAGAGCTCGGAAAAGGTCCGAACCACGTCCCTTTACCTTTGCGCGTACGCCCACGGCGGAAGATCAGCGACGGGTATTTGTCGTGACCGGAAAGATAGATGTAGGGATAGGATTTATCGTCCCGCAGCAGGATGTTGTACGGCGGGCGCAGGGATTTGATCAGATTCTGTTCCAGCAGGAGCGCTTCGGTCTCGCTGCCGGTTATCGTCACTTCCACCTGGTTGATGCGGCTGACCAAGGCTTCGGTCTTGGGGGACAAGCCGCTCTTGCGGAAATAGCTGCTGACGCGATTTTTGAGGTTCCGCGCCTTACCCACGTACAGAACGTCACCGCTCGCGTCCAGCATCCGGTAGACGCCGGGTCGTTCGGTGAGCCTTTTTAAGAAGGTTTTGCTATCGAATTCGGTCGTCTGTTCAGACTTTGTCGGCATCAAGCAACCCGAGTCTGACGGCCATCAGGGCAAGCTCGACGTCGCTGGAAATGTCCAGCTTTTCAAAAATGCGGTAACGGTAGCTGTTGACCGTTTTTGGGCTGAGACAGAGCTTGTCCGAGATGTCCTGAACTTTCTGGCAATCGACCACCATCATGGCGATCTGCAGTTCGCGCTCCGAGAGCTTGTCGAAGATCGACAGCTTATCGTCTTCCCCGCTGTCGCCGCCGAGCTGCTTAAGGGCCATCTTCTGGGCGATTTCGGGGCTGATGTAGCGCTGGCCGGAGTGAGCCATACGAATGGCCCGAACCATTTCCTTGATGTCCGCGCTTTTGGTGATATAGGCGGAAGCGCCGGCTTGCATGACCCGTGTGGGATAGGGGTCGTCAGCGCAAGCGGTGACGACGATGACACGGATGGAATCATCGATGCGCAAAATGCGGCGGGTGGCTTCGAGTCCGCCGATTCCCGGCATGCGAATATCCATCAGCACAATATCCGGCGCGTCAGAGCGAATAAACTCTACAGCGTCCTCACCGGAAGCGGCCTGTCCGATAACTTCAATGTCCGTATTGTCAGTCAGCATCCGTGTGATGCCTGATCGAACCAGCTCGTGGTCGTCAACAACCAGCACCCTGATCAAAATCCACCCCGCACTCAATTAAGATGGTAAAACTGGAGAGCAGCGCTTCGACATCCATGCCTGACGCTGAAACAAGTAGGGATTGTAGCGTCTAAGATGCTACCGGGGTACCCGTTTTCGGTAAATAAACGCAAACGAAAATCATGCCTTCGGCCCAAGTCCCGCGCTGTTTTCCACGGGGTTGAACCAGACTACAAGGTCACCGTTGTTGACTGCGGTCATCACCCGGCTCTTTTCGTTCATGGGCGATTCGGTGTCGTTCACCCCGTGATAACGGGTGCAATATTCCTCAACCAACCCCTCGAGCTGGTCTTCGGTCAGCAGTCCCTTATCCACCACGAACGGCTCCTGGCGAGGGTCGGGCTGGGGCTGATTTTCGGTCTCGTCATTCATCCAATGTCCTCCTTCACCTGGCTGCTTTCCTCCACCAGTGCGGTTCATCAGTAGCGTTCATTAGTACAGCTCGCCAGTGCAGTTCATCAGTACAGTTCATCTGTACAGCGACGCACTGTACCTTACCCGGCAAGGTTTGTTGCTCTATTATGCCGGGCTTTGCCGATTTTCCTGGAGACTGGCTTGAACAACCGTTCCGTTGTCCGATTGACGCTACCCATCATGTTCGGCTATCTGCCGCTGGGCATGGCCTTTGGGGTGTTGTTCGTAACGCAACTGGAGTACCCCTGGTGGGGCGCTACCTTGATGTCGATCACTGTGTTTGCCGGTGCCGCTCAGCTTCTGGCCGTCGGTCTCCTCGCCGCCAACGCCGGGCTGGTGGAAGTGTTTATCGCGATGTTCGTGCTCAATGCCCGCCACCTATTCTACGGGCTATCGCTATTGGGCCGCTTTCGCGGGGCGGGCTGGCGTAAGCTCTACCTGATTTTTGGCCTCACTGACGAGACCTATTCCCTGCTGACCAGTCGCGCCCGCACCGAGGAGCGTGCCCAGGAGCAACAGAATGACTTTCGCATAACGCTCTTCAACCAGGCGTACTGGGTGATCGGCTCTACCCTCGGTGCGTGGCTGGGCCGTGCGGTGACATTCGACAGCACCGGCATCGAGTTCGCGCTGGTGGCTCTGTTTATCGTACTGACCATCGAGCAATACAAGGTGCTGGGCCAGTCGTTGCCAATATGGATCGGCGCAGCCGCAGCGGGCCTTTGCCTTGCGGTTCTCCCGGCGGATCAGCAACTGATTGGTGCGGTCATTCTGGCGACGGTAACCCTGCTGCTGAGCTACCGTTTCCATAAGCGTGGTAACGCAGAACTGGAGCAGCCACATGGATAGTATGACTTACCTCCTGGCGTTCACCGTCGTTGCCACCGCCGCCACATTCGCGACCCGGGCGATTCCCTTCGTGTTTCTGTCGCGCCACAGTGACCATCCGCTGGTCCAGCATCTCGGGCGGTATTTGCCGGCGGCGGTTATGTCCCTGTTGGTGGTCATTTTTCTGCTGCGATCCGGGCACTGGAGCGCACCGATCTTTGGAGCGGATGCGTTGGTGCCGAGCTTAGTCGTGATTGCACTTCATCTATGGCGGCGAAATGCCTTGCTTTCGATTATTGCGGGGACAGCGTGTTACATGGCTATTCAGCAGGTTTAATGGGAGGGCCGCCTCGTCTCCGGCAGCAGTCCAATTCGTCCTACCTTGCGCTGCCCGGCCTTACAGACTGTTGGACACGGCAAATCCGACGTCGAATTGTTAGGCGTCGTTCAAAGGGCCCCGCGTTTCAACAGGTAGATATCCATAATCCAGCCATGCTGCCGACGCAGCTCAGAGCGCCGCTGCCTGATCGAGTCACCGACATCACCGAGCCAACCGTCGATCAGGCATTGCTTGTCCATACCCAGGTAGGCGCCCCACCAGATGTAGATGTCTGCAGGCACGAGCGCTTCGAAAGCACCGCCGCTATCCAGCATGACAGCAACCGCGCTCACGCCGTCAGGCCAGCCGCGTTCGCGTAAACACCGGCCCGTCGTAATCTGCACTGGTTCGGCCAGGGTGTTCAGAGGGATGCGATGCTCAGCCGTCAGGACCTGTAAGCTGGTAATGCCCGGTACCACCTTCACCGCCACTGCCATACCGGACTCTTCTACACGCCCGGCAATACGCAGGCTGCTGTCATACAGCGATGGATCGCCCCAGATCATTAATGCAGCGCGACCGCCTTCGGGCAAATAACGCTTAATCAGCTCTATCCAGACTCTGGAAATAGCACGATGCCATTCATCCACCGCATCCAGATAGTCTTTCTTCTCATCCCGGCTGGGTAGATCGAACTCGACAATTCGGGCGGCACTGCCCGGCTCAAGCAACGACCGGCAAAGCAGTCGCCGCAGATCCACCAGATCCGATTTCGATTCTCCTTTGCGCGGTAGCAGAATCAGGTCAGCGGTGTTCAGCGACCGGACGGCAGCCAGGGTCACATGATCCGGATTGCCGGTACCGATGCCGATCAATGACAGCTCGATCATGCGTCTTCCCCGGATGTGTCCGCGAATGGCGATGCGGCGGATTGGGGCCTGAAGCGGCGGTCGTAATCAAAAGAGTAAAGGCGACTGTCCTGAAAATCGGCTGAGGCCAGCGCCGGTCCGACGAGAATCAGCGCTGTTCGGTTCATGCCATCGTCAACGGCAGACTCGATATCGGCTAGGCAACCGCGCACCACGCGTTCATCGGGCCAGCTGGCTCGCCAGACAACCGCTACCGGGCAATCCTGCCCATAAAACGGCATCAGATCCGCGACGACCTGTGCCAGGTTATGGATGGATAGATGAATCGCCAGGGTGGCGCCGGTACGCGCAAAGTTCGCCAGCGTTTCGTCGACCGGCATGGCGCTAGCCCGACCCGGCGTGCGGGTCAGGACCACCGACTGGGCGACACCCGGCAACGTCAGCTCGTTACCCAGGCTGGCCGCCGCAGCGGCGAAAGATGGGACACCCGGCGTGATGGTGTACGGAATCGTCAGTTCCCGCAGTCGCCTCAGCTGTTCGCCCATCGCCGACCAGACCGACAGGTCGCCGGAGTGCAGCCGGGCAACATCCTTGCCCTCGGCATGGGCACGGCGAACCTCTCCGATGATGTCATCCAGGGCAAGCGGCGCCGTGTTAATCACTCGCGCATTTTCAGGACAATGCGTCAGCACCTCTTCCGGCACCAGGGAGCCCGCATAGAGACACACCGGGCACGCGGCAATCAGGTCTCGGCCTCGCAGCGTCAACAGGTCCGGTGCGCCAGGTCCGGCGCCAATGAAATGTACGGTCATATCGCGTTTCCTTCAGCCACGGCACAGGTCGCCATCCGATCTGCCGAGATCACTCGGGGCCCCAGCAATTGCGCGCCCCTCCCGGCCGCCGCCAACGCCGTAGCTTCGGCGACACTGCCGATGCCTTTTTCCCGCAGGCTGGCCTGGGATTGGGTCAAGGTGGTGACGGACGAGAGCGCGGATTCGTCGACCATCTCCACCGGCAGATTTCGATGCTTTCCCAATGCCTTTACGCACGCTGATTTTGCGGCACTGGCCGCCAAACAGTCGACATTGCCATAAGCTTGGATGGCCAAATCCAGAGCATCAGCCAGGGAGGCCAAGCTTGCCGCCCGGCGATAACCGAAGCCGGCCATTTTCATCGGGTTACCCGCCACTGGACGATGGGATAACTGGCACTCCAGCCACGACGGCGGCCAATGGGCGTCGCTTCCGCCAGTTCGATACGGCAAAGGTCGCCGCCTTTCGAGTCATGCCACTGGGCCAGTATGGCTTCGGATTCCAGGGTCACGGCATTCGCGACAATGCGCACACCTTCTGGCAGGTATTGCCAAAGCGCTTGGAGCAACTCGGACGTCAACCCGCCCCCAATGAACACCGCATCCGGCAAGGGCTGGTTTTCCAGCGCACCGGGAACGGCGCCTTCGACCACCTGCAGCCAATCCACGCCCAAGGCCCGCGCATTGCGTGTCGCTCGAGCCGCCCTTTCTCCTGAGCGTTCGAAGCCGATAGCCTGGTTATCCGGGTGTCTAAGCAGCCACTCGATAGCCACGGAGCCCGATCCGGTGCCGATATCCCACAGCCGCTCACCGGCGCGTGGGGCCAGTGCGGACACGGTCATCGCCCGAATCCGCTGTTTGGTGATCTGGCCGTCGTGTTCAAAAAAATCATCCGGCAAGCCCGGTGTGAGCGGGATGGCCGGCCCTTTTCCGGATACCTCAAGCCCTACTGCGACAGGGTGCTGTATATCGGCGGGCGGAGCGCCGTCCGACCCAACGAAGCGTATCCGTTCCCGTTCGCCCCCAAGGGCTTCGAGGATATGCAACGTCGACCGTCCGAAACCGTATGCGTTGAGCAACTCAACCAGCTCAGTCACAGCTTCACCGTCACGCAGCAGCACCAGCAGCCGGCGACCCGGTTGGAGGTAGGGGCGAATTCGCGTTAGCGGCGCGGCATGCAAGCCGAGACACGGGGTGCGTTCCAGTCCCCAGCCCAGACGGGCCGCAGCCAGACTGAATGTGGACGCTGCCGGGAGTGCCTGCCACTCGTCGGAGGAAAGCTCGCGGGCCAGTACCGTACCCGCGCCAAACCAGAACGGATCCCCGGAGACCAGCATCACCACACGACGTCCCCGTTCCGCCAGCAGCAAGGGAATACCTTCGGCAAACGGCACCGGCCATTCGCGGATGTCGCCACCAATCTTAGGCAGCCACTGCAGGTGACGCTTCGCGCCGAAGACAATCTCCGCCTGTTCCAGCGCGTCTTTGCTTGCCGGAGTGAGACCGCTTATGCCACTCTCCCCCCAGCCCACGATAGTCAGCCAGGGAGCGTACTCTACGTCAGCCATCATGAAAGTCCTGATTCTGGGCGGCACCACCGAAGCCAGCGCACTGGCGCAGGCCCTGGCGACCCGCACCATTCCCGCCATTTTTAGCTACGCTGGCCGTGTCGCAAGCCCTAAAAGCCAACCGGTTCCGGTGCGTGTGGGCGGTTTCGGCGGCGTCGACGGCCTGGCCGCCTACCTTGCAAATAGCGCTATCACCCATATCGTCGACGCGACCCATCCCTTTGCCGAGCAGATGAGCAGGCATGCGGTGCTCGCGGCCGAGAGAACGGGAACGCCTCTCGTCGCCCTCTCCCGACCGCCCTGGCAACCGGTCCCCGGCGACCGCTGGCACCCTGTCAGCGGTATCGATAAAGCCGTTAGTTCGTTGACCGGCCCGGGCCAACGAATCATGCTGGCTATCGGGCGTATGCATCTGGACGCCTTTCAGGCACAGCCTCAGCATCACTATCTCTTGCGGCTTGTCGACGAGCCGGATGCGCCTCTGCCCCTGCCCGACTACACGGTCACCATCGACCGAGGCCCATTCACGGTGGCCGGCGATCTGGCCTTGCTGCGTGAACATTGCATCGATCGCGTCGTGTGCAAAAACGCCGGTGGCGAAGGGGCCGCGGCAAAACTCACTGCCGCTCGCCAGCTTGGGTTGCCCGTGCTGATGATCGACCGTCCGGTGTTGCCGGAACGCCACGAAGTCCACGATGTCGGCGCGATACTGCATTGGCTGGATCACGGCGCGGATCTAGGTGTGTAGACGAACGGCTCTCCGTCGCGCTCGATGACGCGGGTCAGGCTGGAACCTACGATAACCAGTGTCCGCATATCCGCCATCTCCGGCTGGGCATCCCCCAGCGTGGTAACCCGTACCGACGCCTCCGGAGTGGATACAGCGCGGGCGAACACGATGACCCGCTCCGGTCCGCAAGCATCACGCAGGCTGTTCAGTGCCTTGGCAAAGCCTTCGGGCCGGGCCTTCGAGCGCGGATTATAGAACGCCATGGCAAAATCCGCTTCAGCCGCCAGGCGCAGTCGTTTCTCGATCAACGGCCAGGGCTTGAGGTTGTCCGAGAGGTTGATGCAACAGAAGTCGTGTCCGAGCGGCGCACCCACACGGGCGCTGGCCGCCAGCATGGCAGAAATGCCCGGCAACACCCGGATATCGAGCTGACGCCAGGCAGAATCGCCCGATTCCAGCGCCTCGAAAATCGCCGCCGCCATGGCGAACACCCCCGGATCGCCCGATGACACAACCACCACCTTTCGGCCTGCCGCTGCCATTTCCAAAGCATGGGCCGCCCGCTCGATTTCCTGACGGTTGTCGGAACTGTGACGGGCCAAGCCGTCTCGCGCTGGAACGCGTTCGACGTAGGGTGTGTAGCCGACAATATCGGTTGCCTCAGCCAGCACCTGGCTGACCTCCGGTGTCACCAAAGCCTCGTCGCCCGGCCCCAGGCCAGCTATAACCAATGATCCGCTCACGGTCGTCTCCCGTTACCATGAATAAGCAGGATCGAAAAATAAGGTACGGTCTCGCCCGCCTCCCGGAACGGGACAACCCGCTCTTCCGCCATGGCGGCGTATTCGATCAGCCAAGCCTCGTCGGTGCGACCAGTCTGCTCCAGTGCCCGGCGAACCTTGTCCAGATTGCGCCCGATCTTCATCACCACCAAGGCGTCGGTCCTGGCGATGCGCTCCGCCAAATCCGCCTCCGGTAAGGTGCCCATGAGCACCGTCATGACATCGTCGCCCCAGGTCACCGGCCTGCCCGTAGCCGTCCAGGCGGCGGACATGCCCGTGATTCCGGGAACCACGGAAACTGCCACCCGTCCGTTCAACCGGGTGTACAAATGCATGAAGGAACCGTAGAAAAACGGATCGCCCTCGCAAAGCACCACAACGTCTTCCCCGGATTGCGCAATTTCGACTAGACGCCTGATGCTGGCTTCATAGAACGCTGCCAACAGTTCGTTGTAACGGGGATCGCTGACAGGAATTTCCGTGGTGACCGGATATTCCATCGGCAGTTCGACTGCCGTATCCGCCAGCATGCCCTCGACGATGCCCCGCGCATGGCCGGTCCTGCCTTTTTTGCGAAAATAGGCAACATGACGCGTGTCGCGGATCAACCGGTCTGCCCGCACACTCATCAGATCCTGGGCGCCCGGTCCTAGGCCCACCCCGTAAATTCTTCCCATCTTCATTCTTTTCGATCCGCGATTGCGTTGACTGCGGCGACGGTAACGGCACTGCCGCCGAGGCGCCCACGTACGATGCAGCAGGGCGCCACTTCTTTTTCCCAGAGCGCTTCTTTAGATTCGGCGGCGCCGACGAAACCGACCGGGCAGCCGATAATCGCGGCGGGACGCGGGCAGCCTGGATCTTCCAGCATGTTCAGTAGATGAAACAGCGCCGTCGGGGCATTACCGATAGCCACAACCGCGCCCTCCAAATGCGGATGCCAGAGTTCGACGGCAGCGGCTGAACGGGTATTGCCCATCTCCCGGGCAAGGTCCGGCACGCCCTCATCCCAAAGCGTGCAAACGATGCGATTGCCTGCGGGCAGCCGGGCGCGGGTGATCCCTTCCGAGATCATGCGCGCATCGCAGAGAATCGGCGCGCCCTGCTCCAAGGCCGAACGGGCCGTCACAACGACATCGTCGCGAAACAGAATGTGGGCGGCCAGCTCGACCATCCCGGCGGCGTGGATCATGCGCACCGCCACCGGCTCTTCGTCGGGTGAAAAGCGCTCGAGCGCGGCTTCACGCCGGATAATGGAAAACGACTCCCGGTAAATCGCCGGTCCGTCCGTTTCATAGACGTGAGGCATCAATTCACTCCGAAATAGGTTAAAACTTGAGATTCGGTCAAATCGGCAACATCCGGTGTCCCATCCGCACGACCGCGAAAAACAAGCTGATAGCGGCCACCCTCGCCGACCACGCACACATCGGCGGCTTGGCGCCGGGCGCAGCCCTTGGTACAGCCGGAAACATGCAGGCGCCCTGCTACGCGACCGCTGAGTTTGCCCGCCAGGTCCCGCGTTGCGACCGACGCCTGCTCGCAATAAGGCGCACCGGGACAAGCATCGGTGTCCAGCTGCGGCGCGTTGCTGTCGGCAAGTAGACCCGGAACTCGACGGATTTTCCCGCCTTCGACGAGGAGCCGCCGCCAGGGCGTTACGCGAATGCCAGTGACCGTCGCTGTCGCAACCACGGCACGCAGCGCTGCCGCGTCAACCTGACCGAACGTCAGTCCATAAACGGCGCCCATCAGGTGTTGGCCCAGAGGCAAGATGGAACGGCCAGCCGCCGGAACCGCTGTCGCAGGCGCCCAGTCCGGCAGCGGTTCTCTATGCTGCCGCATCCGGCCCGAATTAGCGCCGCCGGACCCCACGAACCAGTGAGCCAGGTCGATCATCAGATCGATTGCTTGTGGCCCGGATCCGACAGCCGTTCCCATGGCACGGCCATCGGCGCGAACCAGCAATTGACCGCCAGTCGTCCGCTCGACCCGGAAATCCGCCGAGTCTTCTGCCAGGACGGGCGCGTTGCCAGCATCGATAGCGAAGCCCATTTTTGGGGGTAGCTCCGGCAGCTCCGCCAAGCGTTCGCGCAACTGTTGAGCCAGTTGATCGGTATCGTCACCGGCCTGCCAATCCGGAGCGAGCAGCATATTGCGACGCCCTTCAAGAGCAGGATCGGTATCGACGAGACGGGCTTCCAGCAGCGCGTCCATCAGCGGTGCCCAGTCGTTGTCGGCCACGCCGCGCAGTTGCAGGTTTGCGCGGTTGGTTAACTGGATGATGCCGTTGCCGTAGGTTTCCGCAGCCTCACAGAGTGCCAGAACCTGTTCCCGGTCCAGCGCAGCGTGGTTGGGCCTGACCCGCACCAGCAAACCGTCACCGGACGGCATGGGGCGCCAGGCACCCGGACACCACCCCTTGACCAGCGCTCTAGCGACCATGGCTGACAGCTCCTGCATCGCTTGCGGCCACTTCATTGGCTTCGTCCAACGCCAGCAGCAGGTCCTGAAGCGCTTCGGCATGGTCTCCGGGCTCGCGCCAGAGGCCACGCTGCACGGCTTCGAGCAGCCGCTCTGCCATTTCTTCCAACGCCGAGGCGTTATGCTCGCGCAGGAATTGCTGGTTCCGTGGATCGAATACCAGTGCGTCGGTGACTTGAGCGTACTGGTAATCGGCCACCAGATCGGTGGTCGCGTCGTAGGCGAACAGGTAGTCGACGGTCGCCGCCATCTCGAACCCGCCTTTATAGCCATGCTCGCGCATGGCCTCGATCCACTTCGGATTCAGCACCCGGGAGCGGATCACCCGGTTCAGCTCTTCCTTGAGGGTGCGAATACGGGGCTGCGCCGGATTGGCGTGGTCCGCATGGTAGATCGACGGCGATGCGCCGCTGAGACTGCGGGTGGCATTCGCCATGCCGCCCTGGAATGCGTAATAGGTGTTGGAGTCGAGAATGTCATGCTCGCGGTTATCCTGGTTCTGCAGTACCGCTTGCAACCCGGAAAGTTGGTACTCGAAATCCGCTCGCGCCTCGACACCGGTTTCCGACGCCTGACCGTAGGCGTAGGCGCCCGCGCCAATGTAGGCTTCCGCCAGGTCGTCCGGGGTCTCCCAATGACGGCCGTCGATCAGGCGATTGAGGCCGGTGCCATAATTCCCGGGCTTGCTGCCGAAGACGCGGTAACTGGCCTGACGAAAGGCGTCGAGCTGGCCGAATCCCTGGGACTCAAGCTCCCCCTGACGGGCGCGGATCTGATCGCGGATCACGTTGTCCTCGCCCGGCTCCTCATAGCGGGCAACCGCCTGGACAGCAGCGTCGAACAGCCGGATGACATTCGGGAAAGCGTCACGGAAAAACCCCGACACCCGTAGCGTTACGTCGACCCGGGGGCGCTGCAGCAGCATGGTGGGAATCACTTCGACATCGATTACCCGTTGCGAGCCCAGCGACCAGATCGGCTTCACGCCCATTAGCGCCAGTGCCTGGGCGATATCGTCGCCGCCGGTGCGCATGGTGGCTGTACCCCAGATGGACAGGCCCAGCCGGCGCGGGAAATCGCCATTATCCTGCAGGTAACGCTCAATGAACGATTGGGCGGATTTCTCGCCCAGCTGCCAGGCCGCAGACGACGGAATGGCCCGATTATCGACGGTGAAAAAGTTACGCCCCGTGGGCAGCGTATCCAGACGACCCCGGCTCGGCGCGCCACTGGGGCCCGGCGGGACAAAGTAGCCACTGAGCCCGTCTAGCAGCGACTGGATTTCCATGTCGGCGCCACGGCTCATCGCCGCCAGCACCCTGTCCCGGGCGTAACCGCAGAGTTTTGCGGTTGACGGGTAATTCTCCGCAAGCTCGTCCAGTGGCTGGCCGTCCACAACAAAATCGCCGACGATCTGGTGAGCGAGCAACTCAAGGCGCTCTCGGGTGTCGGCCCCGGTGCGCCAGGCCGCGTCGCTGAGCTGCTTCAGCACCTCTGGGCGCGGCCCTTGCCAAATCCCGGCATTGGCGGCCAGCGGATCAAATACCCCGTCCGGCGAAAGGACCAGATCGTCCACCAGATTATGCAAGATGCCCCGATACGCCACCTCGCTGCCCCGTGGCAGGCGCAGTAGCGCGACTAGCGTACTGGTGAGTTTTTCGCTATCCGGCAATGTGCCAAGAATATGGAGACCATGGCGTATCTGGGCTTCCTTGATGTCGCAGAGGTAGGTATCCAGATCGTTCAGCAGCGTTTCATCGTCATACTTGGGCAGCATTTCATCGCCACACTGGGAAGGCTCCGTGGCGTGACTCAACTCCCGATCGATGCCCGTCTGGCGCAGGTGACCAAGGATCGTCTTGCGTAGCAGATCTTCCCGGCGCGGATCCATCCCCAGTGCCTGGTAGTACTCGTCCGTTAGGGATTCCAGTTCTGCCATGGCGCCGTAGAGTTCGGCGCGGGCCATGGGCGGCATCAGGTGGTCGACGATAACGGCCTGTGAGCGTCGCTTGGCCTGGGCGCCCTCACCCGGATCGTTGACGATAAACGGATAGAAGTGCGGCAGCGGGCCCAGGGTAATATCCGGCCAGCAATGGGCGGACAACGCCGTGCTCTTACCCGGCAGCCATTCCAGGTTGCCGTGCTTGCCGACATGAATGACCGCATCGACCCCGTAGTGTTCACGGAGCCAGACATAAAAAGCCAGATAGCTGTGGGGCGGCACCAGATCGGTATCGTGATAGCTCTGGGTAGGATCGTCGATAAAATCCCGCTCGGGCTGGATACCGACAAAGGTTTCGCCCAAACGGATACCCGCAATCATCAGTCGTCCGGAGCGGCACTTGGGGTCCTGCTGCGGAGGCCCCCAGCGTGCCCAGATGGCTTGTTGGGCAGACAACGGCAGCGTTTGAAACCACGCAAGATAATCATCAACCGAAATACTTTGCCAGCAAGGCCGCTGGGCCAGGCTGCCGTGAGCATTGGTGACGGCTCCCTGCAGGGCCTGAATCAGTTCGTCGCCGTTTTCGGGTAGATCCTGCACCGGGTAGCCGGCAGCTCGGAGGGCGTTGAGAATCTTGACCGTGGAGGCCGGCGTATCCAGACCGACACCGTTACCGATGCGGCCGTCCCTATTTGGATAATTGGCGAGGATAAGCGCCAGGCGTTTATCGGCATTCGGTTTGGTGCGCAACACGCAGAAACGCCGGGCCAGCTCGGCCACGAAGACTGCACGCTCCGGCTGAAGCACATGACGGATCACCGACAACTGGCAACGTTCGCTGTAGTGATCTTCCGCCTTGAAGCCAATTGCCCGGGTAATGATCCGCCCATCCATCTCCGGTAGGACCACTTGCATTGCCACATCGCGGCTGCGCAACCCCCCGGTCTGGGCTTCCCAGTCATCCTCTGTGCTACTGGATAGCATGGCCTGTAGCACGACCGGACGACCGATAAACAGGCCGTCGGCTTCGGTACCCGTTAGCGCGTCAATATCCTCCGGGCCACGATTGACGGAGAAGCCGGTAGTATTAACCACCAGCATCGCACCGGTCTGATCGATCAGGTGATTGACGTACGCCAGGCAAGCCTCTTCTTTGAGGGAAGCCACGGCGACGGGCAATGGGTTCAGTCCCTTGCCCTTCAAGGCTTGCACCAACCCGTCGATGACCTGGGTATTGGCGCCCTGCAGGTGACTGCGATAGAAGGCCACCAGGCATACGGGGCGATCCGGCGTCTGGCTGGCCCGCCATTCAGTCAGGGTTATTTCGCGACCGCCGGTGGCTGCCGCGGGTGCGTATAGCAAGGCATCGGGAATGGCTCTTGGCTCGCGCCATTTATCAGCTCGTTCAAGGCACTGGTCACCCACGAACCGCAGGCACTGTTCGGCATTGTCGGCACCACCCTCTCGCAGGTAGCGCCAGACACGCCATGCCGTATCGAACGGCACCGTCGATGCCTTAAGCAGCTCGTCGTCACGGGCATCGCAGCCGGGGACAACAATGAGCTGACGTGCCTCCGATGTCGATCTCGATGTCAATGCCCATGCCAGCAAACGCTCGTAGCCGTATTGCCAATAGGACGTGCCGCCCATGAGCGACACGATCACCAGCCGAGCGTCGTCCAGCACCCGGTCTTCGTAGAGATCGTAAGCTGCCGGCTTGACCAGGTTCATCCAGTTCGCCAACCGTACCGAGGGATAGCCGTCATCCATCCGTTCCACCGCCTGCGACAGGGCCGACAGGCTGCTGTCGGCGGCGGAGAGGATCACGATATCGCCCGGGGTCTGCTGCAGATCGACAATGCCTTCGTCGTCGACAAAGCCTCCGGGTTTGGCCGCGAACAGATGCATCAGGCCGCCGTGGTTTGCGCAGCGGTCAGGGCATCCTTGAGCTTCGCGGCATCGAACCCCTTGCCGATAACGACCAGTTGCGTCTGGCGTTGCTCTTCTTTACCCCAGAGCCGGTCGAAATGCGTATCGAGCCGCTGGCCGACGGCCTGGACAACCTGACGCATCGGCTTGCCCGGCAGCGCCGCGAAACCCTTGGCGCGATAGATCTGGTAGTCCTTGAGGAGCTGTTTCAGGGTGGTGGCGAGCCGCTCGCCGTCGACTTCGCCCAGCGTAATCACGCAGGAATCGAAATGGTCATGGGCGTGATCGTGATGAGCGCCCTCGGCATGGTAGCGGTCGTGGTGATTGTCGATCCCGTCGATGGTGTTCTCGCTGGCGGCGGCGATGCCCATCAGGGCTTCCAACTGAGCCGTATCCTCGGCGAGAGTCTGCTTGTCGATAAACAGCGTCTTGACCGACGCCGGCACGCGCTGCTGCACCACGTCTTCAACCCGCTTGCGCTCGTCATCGCTCAGAAGGTCGGTCTTACTGACGATGACCAGGTCGGCCGCGCCCAGTTGATCGTCCAGCAGTTCTTTCAGGCTGGGATCGTGATCCAGGTTTTCATCCGCCCGACGCTGGGCTTCGACCTTGTCGACATCCGCCGCGTAGCGTCCAGCGGCGACGGCGGGGCCATCCACCACGGTGATAATCGCATCGACCGTGCAGTGCTGGCGTACGTCCGGCCAGTTGAAGGCCTGCACCAAGGGCTTGGGCAGCGCCAGGCCGCTGGTCTCGATCAGGATGTGATCGATCTGATCGCGACGCTCGACCAGCTTCTTCATGACCGGCAGGAACTCTTCCTCAACCGTGCAGCAGATACAGCCATTGGCCAGCTCGTAGATGCCGCTTTCCTCGCCTTTGACCGGTGTGTCTTCCTCGCACCCCAGGGAACAGCTGCGCAGCACGTCCGAGTCAATATCCTGCTCGCCGAATTCATTGACGATCACAGCAATGCGCTTGCCGGTGACCTGGCGCAGGATGCTGGCCAGCAGTGTGGTTTTGCCACTTCCCAGGAAGCCGGTGACCACCGTGGCGGGTATCTTTTTCAGTTGCATCGTCAGGCTCCTTGAATCGGTTGGCGCTCGGCCCCGGCGGGCTCTTTCACAAATAGCTTGGCCACGGCCGCGGGATTATTGGGGAAATACAGGTGGAGATAGGACGCCGTCAGACGCCGTTCACGAAAGATAGCCTCGCCCGGCGCGGGATGCCGCTGGCGCTGTCCGTAGGCGATAGGGTCCGGCGTGCCCTGGCTGACCGAGCGGTGATGCGCATGGCCACGAATGGGACCTTCGGGCAGATGGGCGGTCTGCATACCCTGGCAGCCGCGCCGGCCTCTCATGGCGCCCTGCCCGGACAGCAGCCCCAGCATTTCGTGGGTCTGGCCGTCGTAATCCGTCAGGGTCTCGAGGCAATACAGCAGTCCGCCGCATTCAGCCAGTATGGGGTTATCCGCTGCGAAGAATGTCTGGATTGCCGCTTTCATCGGGTGGTTGGCCGCTAATTGAGACCCGTAAAGTTCGGGATAGCCGCCGGGCAGCCAGAGGGCTTCACACGCGGGAAGCTCGCTATCGTAGACGGGAGAGAAAAACCGCAGATCCGCACCCATCGTCTGCAACAGGTCCAGATTGGCCTGATAGATAAAACTGAAGGCCGCATCCCGCGCAACACCGATGGTGACGCCATCAAGAGCCCTGGGCGGTTTTGTCGTCTCATTGACTGGCGCCAGGAACGTCACCGGTGGTAACTGCATCAGTTTCTCGGCCAGGCCAGCGGTTTGCAGTACTCGTGCCCCGGCTTCGAAACGCCCTTCTAATTCATCCCGGATTTCATCGGCCTGAACCAGCCCCAAATGCCGTTCCGGCAGGGCCAGCTCCGGATCTCTGGGCAGGGTTGCCAGCAGCGGCAGAGTATCGGGCAGCGCGGATTCAATCAGTTCACGGTGGCGCTGGGAGGCGCAGGCGTTGGCAATCAGGCCAGCGATGGTGACGTCATCCCGGAAATTGGCCATACCGGTGACCAGTGCGGCAGCCGTCTGCGCCATGCCCTTGACGTCCATCACGATCACCATGGGCAGGTTGAAGCGCGCGGCCAGGTCGGCGCTGGACGGTTCGCCGTCGAAGAGCCCCATGGCGCCTTCGACGATGATCAGGTCCGCGTCCCTCGCCGCTTCGAACAGACGCTGACGGCAATAGGCTTCGCCAGCCATCCACAGGTCAAGCTGATCCACCGGCTGGCCGGAAGCCTGGGCCAGAACCAATGGGTCCAGATAATCCGGACCGGTCTTGAACACCCGCACGATCTTGCCCTGATTGCGCAACAGACGGGCCAGGGCTGCGGTAACGGTCGTTTTTCCCTGTCCCGATGCCGGCGCCGCAATAAACACCGCCGGACAAAGGGCTTGGCCTGGGTTGGTGCTCGGGTTGGTCGCTGAACCCTCCATCAGAACTCGATCCCCGCCTGGGCCTTAACGCCACCGCGGAAGGCATGGCGTTCGTCCTGCACGGTACTGATGGTATCGGCGAGGGCCTGCAGCGGCTGGGCCATGGTGCGGCCGGTAATGATCACGTTCTGGTGATGCGGGCGCTGCTGCAGCGCCTCGACGATAGGCTCCGGTTCCAGATAGCCGTACTTGAGCATGTAACTCATTTCGTCGAACACGATCAGTTGGTAGCGCGGGTCCTTGAGCAGGCCTTCCGCTATGGCCCAGGCGGCCTGGGCGGCTTCGATGTCTTTCTCCCGGTCCTGGGTTTCCCAGGTGAAGCCATGGCCCATGATGTGCCAATCCAGCGCCGGGTGTTCGCGGAAGAACCGATATTCGCCGGTTTCCCGACGACCTTTGATGAACTGGATAACCGCACAACGGTAACCATGCCCCAGTGAACGGGCGAGCGTGCCGAAAGCCGAGCTGCTCTTGCCTTTACCGTTGCCCTTCAGCAGGATCAGTACGCCCCGCTCTTCGGACGCTTTCGCGATGCGTTCGTCGACCACGTCCTTCTTTTTCTGCATGCGGTTTCGATGGGCGCTATCGTTCACGATGCCTCCATGGCGGGTAGCGTCCGGTAGGCCGCGCCCAGCTGTTGTGCGATGACGCTCGCGCGTCCCCGCTTGACCGCGCCCTGTTCCGCATCGATCACGATGCAGTCTCCCAGAGGCGGTACGTCGGTTACGGAATGGCGAATGCGTCCGTCGGTGATGAGATAGGTGCGGATCTTCAGGCCGGGCTCCCGGCGCTGCCATTGGCGAATGACGCGACTGGCCTTGATGAGCGCGTCCCGCAACGGGGTACCGCCGCCACCGGGAAGTGCATCCAGTTGGGTCAACATGTCCTTGGGCGCGCGTCGACGCGGCAGAATGTTGGTTACGCGGTCGTTACCGAATCCCATGACCGCCATCTGGTCGCGGCTACCGTAGGCCCTTCGCGCCAGATTCTGGACCAGCCCTTTTGCACGCCCGAACAGCTGACGACCCAGGGTCGACCCTGACGTATCCAGCAATACCAGATGCAGCATCGGCTGGCCCGCACGCGCCTTCTGGAATTTTAGCTGCTGCCATGGCCAGCGCCCGTGGTTGGCAACCAGCGTGGCGAACCAGTCGGGCTTGCTGGACAGGCCACAAAGGCTGCGACGTCCGGACTGGCGCCCTTTGCGACGGCTCTGCGTCCGGCCCTGAGCGGCCTCTTCCCCCGGATTACGCTGTAAAGCGGGCGTTGACGGCATCACAACCGGCTGGCTGCGTTCGCTGGCCGGTGGCATGGCACCCCACTGCCCTTGAGCGGATTCGCTTGAGCCCGTGCCACCGGCCTCGGCCGACGGGTTCCTGTTTCCCGACGGCGGCGTAGTTCCAGGCGGAGACGAATTCTGCGGTGGTTCTGGAGGTGTCATCCGGCGATGAGCGAGCACCCATTCCCCGACGGCATCCAGGTCTTCCAACTCAACGGTTGTCGCTTGCCGCCAGGCAGCATGGGCTTGAGCGGCACGGTGCCAGGTCACGTCTGCCCGCAGGCCTTCAACCTGGGCTGCCGCACACCCGGTTGCAATATGCTCGTAGACCCATGGGGCGGTCGATATCGTCGAAAGCGCTGCTTCGGCGACGCTGATTTGGTCGGTCAGCGCCCGCTGCCGTTCGTCGTAGTCGGCGCAGAAGCCCTGAGGATCCCGCTCAAACGCCTCACGTTGCTGAACCACTGCGATGCGCTCGGACGCCGGCATGGTTTTACCCAACTCGACACAAAGGCCGAAACGGTCCAATAACTGGGGGCGCAATTCGCCTTCGTCCGGGTTCATGGTGCCAATCAAGCTGAAACGGGCTGGGTGGGTATGGCTCAGCCCGTCCCGCTCCACCACGTTGACCCCGCGGGCGGCGGCATCGAGCAGCAAGTCCACCAGGCTGTCCGGCAACAGGTTGACTTCGTCGACATAGAGCACGCCACCATCGGCGTTGGCCAGCAATCCCGGTTGGAAAACGGCTTCCTGTTCAGACAGCACCTGCTGCAGGTTCAGGCTCCCCACGAGCCTGTCTTCACTCGTTCCCAGAGGCATATTGACGAAGGGTGGACGTTGACCCTGACTGCTAGCCGGGAGGACGTCGGCCAGTCCCCGCGCCAGCGTTGATTTGGCGCTGCCGCGCGGGCCGGAAATCAGGACGCCGCCGATACGCGGATTGATGGCGTTCAGCACCAGCGCTGTCTTGAGCGATTCGAGCCCGACAATGGCTGCAAACGGAAACTCAGGCTGCAACTTCATCACGTTGCTCCGGAGATGCATCGTAGAGGCGCTTCAACGCCAGCACGCAGAATAGACCCGCCATTAGCCAGAACACCAAATTGGTCATGCCGGATGCCCAGATGAATTCATGGTGCAGCTCGTTTAACGCGGCAACGGCTTCCGGGTCCGGATGAGAGAACAATGGACCGTCCGGGTGTGCGGGCACCACCAGATAAGGCAGTACGAGGCATGGCACGCCTACCAGCTTTATCCAACCCCGCGCCAGGAACAGCAGGGCAAACCCGGCCAACACCATTGATACCGTAAACGCCCACCAAAGCTGACGCGCTTCGAGCGGCGCGGCGGCGGTTCCCGGTATTTCCGGCGGCAGGCCGATCGATGGCGCCACGAAGACGGCCAGGTAGCCAAGGCCCCCAAGCAAAAGACCGCGCGTGGGCGTCAGGGCCAGCTTGCCCCGCTCGCGCAATTGCGCCATAACCACCAGCATTACGGCCGCAAAGCCTATGCCGGCGAATATATTGGATAGCGCCGTGTAGAAGGTGCGTTCGGCGCCGTCGGCGGGTGCCCAATCGTCGCCACCATGGTGGTGACCGGTGGCGCTCTCGTGGCGCTGATGGTCGTCATGCTGGTGGCTGTGATGCTGGTAGTCAGCCTGGTGATGATCAGGTTGCTCGCCATGAGTGCCGGCGTCGGGCGCAGATGCTTCGACGACCTCATACTGTTCTGCATCGAGCAGGATGGGGGTAACGCCGACTGCCTGAACGGCGGTGACGATCAGACCCAGGGCAACGCCAATTAAACAGGCACTGAGAATCAAGGAACGGAACATTGGTTTCCCTCCGAATACGGTGTATTGGAACCGCGACAACCGCCATTGCGCATTCAACACGCGCCATGGCCCGATGGTCAGTCGATCAATACTTTAGTGGCAGGGAAACACGAAGCCATGCCGGGTATCGTGAGCCGCATTGTGGGCCACGTTCATCGGCAAAAAGCCCACTGCAAACAGGATCACAACGCCGAATAGCAGCACTGCGCCGTGCGGGGCCAGGGAAGAAACTTTGGAGGACGAGACGGAAGCCCGCTCGCTTGAGGGAGAACTGATGACAGACATGTTTTGCTCCTCGGTGCCCGCCGCACCGTTATCGGATTGAACGAAATAACAGGCCGGTCTTCGGGCTCAAAGGGGATTCAGCGCTGGGCTGAATCATCGTCTACACCTTCCCGGCTTGCGCCAGTGGTATCCGCAGACTACGCCTTTATTACCGATGCGGGGGCAGCGATGGAATCGGCCTTAAGGCCACACCATACTTCCCGATTATCCCCTGGACTTCAGGGGCACCTGTCCGTAACGAAGCCATCCTAATCCATTGATTGAAGGGTAGCAACGCTGTCGATGTTATTTGATCAAGGGCGCCAAGCCGTCGCCCGGCTCCAGGGCCTTGCCCCAGACATTGCGATGAACCAGCTCGCTCAAAGGTAGCCGGCTCCGCCAGCCTTTGGCCTGCAGTTCTGGCTGGGCGAGGAACTCGCTGACGTATCCCATACACAGGTAGGCTAACGGGTACACGTCTTGCGGAAGCTCCAGAACCTGCGCCAGTTCGTGTTGATCGAGAATGCTCACCCAGCCCACACCGATGCCCTCCGCCCGGGCCGCAAGCCACAGGTTCTGCACCGCCAGGCACGTGCTGAACAGGTCCGTTTCCACGATGGTGTTGCGCCCAAGCACATTCGGACCGCCACGGCTTCGGTCGCAGGTGATACAGAGGTTCATGGGGCTTTCAACGATGCCCTGAAGCTTGAGGCTACGGTAGGTTTCACCGCGCTCTCCCGGGTAGTTCTGCGCTGCCCGTTCGTTTTCCCGCTCGAAGATCCCGAGTACCCTGCGCCGCACCTCCACGCTGTCGATCACCAGGAAGTCCCAGGGCTGCATGAAACCCACCGATGGCGCGTGGTGAGCGGCCTCCAGAAGCCGGGCCAGAACCTCCGCCGGAATCGGATCCGGCAGGAACTGGGAGCGGACGTCCCGGCGCTCGTGGATGGCTCGATACAGGCCTTGTTTCTCCTGCTCGGTGAACGCATTCCGATTGTCGTTGCTCATGTGTTCGTCCTACCCACCCTATCCTCCAGACCCAGTACGCGACGGAGCCAAGCTGTATCCAGTGTTTGCTCGATATGGTCGGCCAGTCGATCCAGCTGGGTTTGCCGGTGTTGCGGGTAATCGACCGCAACCGATTCGGCGTTTTTCAAGCCCCAGGCGGTCAACAGCGCGCTGCACGCGTCGGGCCGGTCGAAAATCCCATGGACGTAGGTGCCCATCACCTGCCCATCTTCGCTGATCGCGCCATCGGCCCGTCCATTCAGGTCGATCAGCGGCCGCTGGAGTGCGGAACCGGTGGTAACGCCGTTGTGCATTTCGTAACCGGTCATTTCAACGCCACGATTATCCAAATGAAGCATCCCTTGCACATTCCGTAGCTGCTTGCCCGCGACCATCCGGGTTGTCATCGACAGCAGCGCCAATCCTTTCGTCGCCCCCGGGGCGCTTTCCAGGCCGTCCGGGTCCGCGACCGTATCCCCCAGCATCTGGAAACCGCCGCAAATACCGAAAACATGACCGCCGTATCGAAGATGGCGCTGAATCGCGGCAGGCCAGCCTTGGGCTTTGAGCCATTCCAGGTCGTGCCGCGTGTTCTTGCTGCCCGGCAGGATAATCACGTCCGCAGGTGGAATGTCACGCCCTACGGCAACGAACAAAAGCTCCACATTTGGATGCAGCCGCAAAGGATCAAAGTCGTTGTGGTTGCTGATGCGCGGCAGGCATGGCACGACGATCCGGAGACCCCCTTTGCCATTGACCCCGGTCAAACCCACACTGTCCTCGGCATCAAGCAAGAGCCCCTGGAGGTAGGACATCACGCCGACGACGGGCTTATGCGTTCGATCTTCCAGCCAGCGCAGCCCGGATTCCAGTAGCGCCGGATCTCCGCGAAACCGGTTGATCACAAACCCTGCAATGCGGTCGCGCTCGCTGGGCGACACCAGCTCCAGCGTGCCCACCAACTGAGCGAAGACACCGCCGCGATCAATATCGCCCACCAGCAACACCGGGCAATCGGCTGCTTCGGCAAAGCCCATATTGGCGATGTCATTGGCGCGAAGGTTGATTTCCGCCGGGCTCCCGGCGCCTTCGGCGATGATCACGTCATAGCGTTGGCTCAGTGACTGCCACGCGGCCATCACCGATTTCGATGCTTCGGCTTTGAAGGCGTGGTAATCCAGCGCATCCATATTGCCGTGAACGCGGCCACAAAGAATCACCTGCGCGCCTCGGTCACTCTGGGGTTTGAGCAAGACAGGATTCATATCGCTGTGGGGTTCCAGACCACAGGCCAGCGCCTGCAAAGCCGTGGACCGCCCTATCTCGCCGCCATCAACGGTAACGGCGCTGTTCAGGGCCATATTCTGCGGTTTGAACGGCGCCACCGAGACACCCTGGCGCGCCAGCCAGCGGCATAAGGCCGCCACCACGGTGCTTTTACCGGCATCGGACGTAGTGCCCTGGATCATCAATGTGGTCATGTGGCGTATCTTTCTTTAGCGTGATGAGGACGTTTGTGGGCATGGAACATGGGCCAAAGCGGCTTCCAACCGCAGCCATTGTGGTTCGTCGCCGGGTAGACCAAAGCGTAACGCAGCGGGATTGGAAAACCGACGAACCAGAATACCCTGCTGCGCCAGATGGTCGGCCACCGCATGTGCGCCGTCGAAAGCCACGTAACGGAACAAGGCCGTTCCTGAGACGGACGTTCCGAATGCTTGGAGGAGCGCGTCGAGGCGTGCCGCATCGCGACGGAGTCGCGCGCAAGTCTTCGTCTGCCAAGCGGTATCTGCCAGGGCCTGCTTCATCAGGAACCGTGCAGGATGGCTGATAGACCAGGGGCCAAGCTCAACCGCAAGCCGTGTCGTAACAGTGCTATCGCCCAGCACCGCTCCGGCGCGGACACCGGCGAGTCCAAAGAATTTGCCCAGGGATTTGAGGACCAGCAAGCCAGGACGATCACTTACCGGCGTCAAGCTATCATCGCGATCATCGGGCAACAGAAAAGCCTCGTCGACCACGAGCCACCCTCCCCGGGCCTGCAGCCGCTCGTGCCAGCCCAGTAGTTGCGAGCGTGCCCACTGGCGACCGGTGGGATTATTGGGGTTGATCCAAACCAACACATCCAACCCTTCCAGCCAGTCCTCTTCCTCGCTTGCCGTTAACGGGTCAATGGAAACTACGGTATGGCCGGCCTGCGACCAGCAACGCGCATGTTCTTCGTAAGCTGGATACGGTACCCCAACCCGGCAAGGCTTTCGCAACCGTGGCAAGGTTTGTATGGCGGCCTGGCTCCCCGCGACGGGTAAACATCCGGCTGTGGGCGGGGTGTCGCACCATGCCCGTACGGTGTCAACGAGGCCGTCGTCGTCTTCCGGCAAGCGTTGCCAGATGGAATCGGGAATCGTCGGGACCGGCCAACCTACCGGGTTGATCCCGGTGGATAGATCGAGCCATTTCTCACGCGGAATGTCCCATTGCCGGGCTGCTTCGCCTAACCGTCCACCGTGGTGTAGAGGTTGACCGGAATCCATTGCATCTCCTAAAGCACACTAAGCAAAGCCATGATGAAAAGCAGTAGCAACCACAAGCTAACACCCTTGTAGACCAGCTTGATCGCGGCGTTAATCGAAACCGGCGTCGCTACTGGCCCTTCGCCAAGCACGGGCCGTTGGCGCATGCCTTCGCTGTACGGTGCCGGGCCACCCAGAGTAACGCCCAGAGCACCGGCACCCGCCGCCATCACGGGACCGGCATTGGGACTCTCCCATTGGTGGCCCTGGGCTTGCCAGCACCGCCAGGCCAACGCTGTCTTTCCCGCCAGCGCATAGGTGGCGGCAGTCAGTCTGGCCGGAATCCACCCCATAACATCGTCCAGCCGGGCGGCGAAGCGGCCAAAGTACAGGAAACGCGCGTTGCGATAGCCCCACATGGCATCCAGCGTATTAACCATACGATGCAATAGCACGCCGGGAAGACCGGCGACAACAAACCAAAACAGGCTTGCGAAAACCGCATCGGCCCCATTTTCCAGCATGGATTCCGTCGCGGCGGTGGCGACCTCGGTATCGGAAAGCGTTGAAGGGTTCCGGCTGACAATCCTGCCAACAGCCTCCCGCGCGCCGTCCAGGTCAGCCGAGGCCAGGGGCGACGCAACAGCCCGTCCATGTTCGGCCAGCCCGCGTAAAGAAATCGCCGACCAAAGCACGATCGCTTCCGCTAACCACACCAAGACATCGGGCAATCCCTGGATAGCCAACCACGCAATTGTCAGGAAGGGAACGGTGAGTAGGCAGAGCCCGAGTATCCCCTTCGCCATCAGCCTCGGTGGGTGGTTAAGTCTCTGCTCAATACGGGCTGCGAGATTGCCGAAGCCCACCACCGGGTGCCAGCGACGGGGTTCGCCCAACGCATGGTCCAGCAATACAGCGATCAGGCAGATAACGGCCGTTTCGATCAATGCTTTTCCACCTCGAATGCGTCTCCATCTCAACCGAATTCAGCCAAGATTGATCCAGGGCATACGCCCGACAGGCCGCACAGTCTACTGGACAGCTTCAACCTTGACACCTTTTGCCTTGGGTCCCGCTGCCTTGACCCCATTTGATTGGACGCCCTCTCCCTTGACACCGCCCCGGCCGAATTAGACCATCGTTCGCCCGCTTATCCGCCAGGACTCGACCCTAATGCTACCGGCCAGTTGGACCACACCTTTACCCCAACCTGACGCGACGATGATCGAACGGGCCAGCGCCCGGCAAAGCATCCTGACCAAGCCGCCTGGATCCTTGGGCCGGCTTGAACAGGTTGCGATTGCCTTGTGCGGCCAGCAGGGACGTGACGCGCCGGCCGTCGATCGCGTTCATATCAACATCTTTGCCGCGGATCATGGGGTCTGTGAAGAAGGGATATCGGCCTTCCCCCAGGCGGTTACCGCCCAGATGATCGCCAATTTCGCAGCCGGAGGCGCCGCTATCAGCGTACTGGCCAAACAACTCGGTGCCGAATTGGAGGTGATCAATTTGGGCACCGTTGGCGATTTACCCGCCCATTTATCCGGCGTAATCGACGCACGTATCGCACCGTGCACTGCTAACCTGGCGGCAGAACCTGCAATGCCTCCCGAGCAACTCGCAAAAGCGCTCAACACTGGCGACCAAGCCGCACAGCGCGCTGCCAATGCTGGCGCCGAGCTATACATTGCCGGTGACATGGGTATCGGCAACACGACCACCGCCGCAGCGCTGGCTTGTGCCTTGCTGGATGCATCGGCCGCCGAGCTTGTCGGGGCCGGCACCGGACTGGCGCCGGAGGGCGTATCCCATAAGGCGCGCGTGGTGGAACGCGCCCTCACCCGCCACGGCCCTGACCGTCATCCGGAGCAGGTTTTGTCCTCCTTGGGGGGCTTTGAGATTGCCGCAATGGCCGGCGCTTACCTTGGCGCGGCGTCCCGGCGCATTCCCGTGCTTGTGGACGGTTTCATAGCGACCGTTGCGGCCCTGATAGCGGTGCGCCAGCAGCCTGAGCTGATTCATTGGCTGCACTTTGGCCACCGCTCTGCGGAGCGCGGTCACCAACGCGTTTTGGAAGCGCTCGACGCCACCCCTCTCCTCGATCTCAGCATGCGCCTCGGCGAGGCCAGCGGTGCAGCCGTCGCCGTTCCCCTGTTACGACAGGCCTGCGCTCTGCATAACCAGATGGCCAGCTTTGCCGACGCTGGTGTCAGTGACGGTTCATTGATGGGAGTTAAACCATGAATCAGCAGCACACCCTTATCGACCTAATCCGCCATGGCGAACCGGAAGGTGGCCCCAAGTTTCGCGGGACGCTGGACGATCCTTTGAGCGACTTGGGCTGGCACCACATGGCACAGGCCACGCGCGGGGAAAATCAGTGGGATGCTGTGATCGCCTCCCCGCTCAGACGCTGCCGCGAATTTGCCGAGAAGCTCGCAGCCGAACGTAATCTGCCGCTGACCATTGAAGAAGGCATCCGCGAAGTCAGCTTTGGAGAATGGGAAGGCAAAACGAGCGCCGCGGTCGCTGAGGCCTACGGCGACCACTTGAAGAACTTCTGGGCCAATCCCGTAGACCATACCCCACCGGGCGGCGAGGCCTTGGGTATCTTCCACAAGCGAGTGATCGAGAGTTGGTCAGAAATTCTGCAAAAGCATGACGGGCAGAAAATCCTGCTCGTCTGTCACGGCGGCATCATCCGGATGATCTTGGCTGAAGTGTTGGGCATTCCATTGGAACGGTCGTTCGCGGGTTTTGCAGTCCCTTTTGCCTGCCGCAGCAGAATACGCGTGGATCGTACGCCGCATGGCACATTCTATGCGCTGCTGAGTCACACGCCGCTGCCCGCCGGCGAATGACAAACGGAACACTGTTACTCGTCTTTTAACGTCAATGGCAGCCCGGCGACACTCATGAGAACGCGATTACACTGCTGGCCCAAGTCCTGATTGAGTAATCCCAGCTCATCGCAAAACTGGCGTGTCAGGGGATCCATAGCGACGGTCCCCAGGCCGACCTCATTGCTGACAACGATCACCGCACCCAGATAGCGCTGGAGCGACGTCAGGAAGGCGTTCCGCTCAGTTTGAAATACCTCGTTGCCTGCAAACAGCAGATTGCTCAGCCACAAGCTCATGCAATCGATTAACAGGCATGGCGGACGTTCAGCGTTTGCATACTTATCGAACACGCCTGCAAGCGCTATCGGCTCCTCTACCAGGCCCCAGTCCGAAGGTCGCAAAGAACGGTGACGCGCGATCCGTCTGGCCATTTCCTCGTCACCGGCTGTCGCAGTCGCGACATAGACGACGAACAGGCCGGAATCGGCGGCCGTCTTTTCTGCCAAAGCCGTTTTGCCAGAACGTATCCCGCCAATGACCAGCGTCTTCTCACCCATCGCTTACTCCATCACTACCAGTTTGTTGGCCGCTTGTACTATTGGCCGCTTGCGCTAAGAGCTGGAGAGCAACGATATCAGCTTTGCCTGTTAAATAACGCCATTGGCTTTAGAATGCGGTCTTTGCATCGATTAAAAGGGGTGGCTGTGAGCGACGGCAGATCTAGAATTCAGGAAGAATGGCAAACGTTCTGGCTGGCGATCAGCTTTCTGACCCGCATCCCCATGCTGATCAAAATCGATTATTCCCAGCGGTTGATGAACAACTGTAGCATGTACTTTCCATTGGTCGGCCTGCTGCTCGGGCTGATCTACGCGGGGGCTTACGTCCTCCTCACCTACACCTTCAGCCCACTGGTATCCGTTCTCCTGGTGATGGTCCTTCATCTCTGGCTCACCGGCGCCTTTCACGAAGACGGGTTGGCGGACAGCGTGGACGCGCTCGGCGGTGGCTACACCCTGGACGACAAGCTCCGCATCATGAAGGATAGCCGCATCGGCGCCTACGGCACGATTGCGTTGGTCATGGCCCTTGCCTTAAAAGCGGCATTGCTGATCGATTCTCGCCTGACCTGGCTGGCACTGATGGTTGCGCCTTGCGTGTCGAGACTGACACCGTTGTTATTGATGCGGTTCTTACCCTACATAACCGCTCCCGACACCAGTAAAACCAAACCTGTCGCAAGCGGCTTTCCCACTCAGCGGCTGTTGCTGGCGATACTCTTCACTGCATTTGTCGTCGTTATTGCTGCCGCCGGGTGGGATCCAGACCTTTTTCTCACAAGTGTGATCGCGACATTCGGCGTCGCGTGTCTTTGGGGCGGTTATCTCAAAACACAGCTAGGGGGCTACACCGGCGATACGTTGGGTGCCTGTGTCGTACTTTCGGAGCTGATAGTATTGGTGGGACTGGCTTAATCAGGCAATTTGGATGCTTACCCGTATAGGGCTGGACACGACTAGAGAATTAGGTGCTACTAGTTACGGAAGCTGCTATTAATTGAAAGGCTACTAATTGAGGTGCTAACGACTAGGACTGGAATCCTATGAAGTCAGCTTATAGACAGCCAACCAACTGAAGGGAAAGAGAAAATGGCGGTGGGCCAGGGATTCGAACCCCGGGAAGGCTACTAACCTTCGGCGGTTTTCAAGACCGCTGCATTCAGCCACTCTGCCAGCCCACCGTGATCGCAAACTGCGAAAGTCGCAAAAAATTGCGAAGCTGCCGTTCGACAGCGGGGAGCATGATACCGGAATCGATTGTTCTGTCAACGCTTCGGTAAAGCTTTCCTGAATTTCATAAACAACCCTGAACCTAAAGCTCGGGTACCAGTCAAAGCTCGCAAAGAAACCGTAAAAATAACGAGATAAGACGTTGAAACTTGCACGTTTGGCCTTATCATGAGTGTAAGCTCTAACTATAGTTCTATCATCTGAACCGGAGATTATGATGGACGACAGACGTTTCGATGTTCGTAACAGCCAGGGCGGCGCCTATGCAGCCAGCCAGGCGGGACATACAACGGGCATTAGTGCAGACGCTCATCGCGTACTGCGAAACACTTACACATTGCTGGCCATGACACTACTATTCAGTGCTGTTATGGCGGGCGTATCCATGACAATCGAGATGGGCCGAGGCGTCAGCCTCATGTGCAGCCTTGGCGCACTGGCCTTGGTTTGGCTGGTGCTGCCGCGCACGGCTAACAGTTCAGCAGGCATCGGTGTCGTCTTTGCCTTCACCGGCCTACTGGGCCTGTCGCTGGGTCCCATTCTTAACCACTACCTGGCCATGGCTAATGGCGGCGCGATCGTCATGCAGGCACTGGGTGGAACCGCGGTCGTCTTCCTGGGGCTGTCAGGTTATGTACTGACCACCAAGAAGGATTTCAGCTTCATGGGCGGCATGCTGATGGCTGGCCTGCTGGTGGTTGTGATTGCCGCAGTTGGCTCTCTCGTGGCTGGCCTATTCGGCGTGGATGTCAGCGCGTTCAGCCTGGCGATCAGCGCGGCCATCGTTCTACTGATGTCTGGCTTCATTCTGTATGACACCAGCCGCATCGTTAACGGTGGCGAAACCAACTACATCATGGCGACTACAGGGCTGTATCTGAGCATTTACAACCTGTTCGTCAGCCTGCTTCACCTGCTGGGCGCCTTTGGTGGCGACGACTGACAGGCCGTGAAGTAGCTACCCTAAAACCCCGGCATGTCCGGGGTTTTTTAATCCCCGTAGCAACAGTATTCTGACCGACATGAAAAAACCTGCCCAGTCGTTCACACTGGTGATTACCGGTGCGCCGTACGCAAGTCAGGCGCCGCAGACCGCACTTCATTTTGCCAAGGCGGCGCTGGACGCCGGCCATCGGATCCACCATGTATTTCTCTATGGGGATGGCGTGCATCTGGCCTCGAATCTCGCCTGCCCGCCCAGCGACGAGGCTGACTGGCCGGCCCAATGGCGCGAATTCCTGAGCAGCAGGCAGATCTCCGCCACCTGCTGCGTGGCTTCTGCGTTGCGACGCGGTTTACTCGACGCGACCGAAGCCAAGCGCTATGAGCGCGAAGCATTCAATGTCTCTGAGCCCTACAACATTGCTGGCCTTGGAGAGTGGCTTGAATCCAGCCAATCCAGCTCACGAACGCTATATTTCAATGGGAGTCACTGATATTGGGAGCCACCGATATGACGCGCCGATATCTATTCGTCATCGACCGTGCGCCTTACGGTGACTGGAGCGGTCGCGAAGCCCTCGACATGGCCTTCTCCGCAGCCGCTTTCGATCAGCCGGTCGCTTTGCTCTTTACCGGTGCAGGCGTGCAATGGCTAAGAGACCAGCAGCAACCGGCAGCTATCGAGCAGAAAACCGTCTCGCGCAATCTCTCTGCCGCGTCGCTTTTCGGCATCGAGGCCCTTTACGCCGACCAGGCAAGTCTCGACCGTTTCAAACTGGCCCAGAGCGAGCCGTCGCTTGAGATCAGCACGATAGGTTCGATTCGAGAGGTCGAGAATCAATTCACTGACGTGGTGCGCCTATAATGCGCTGCTTGCACATATTGAACAAAGCACCCGGCGAGCCACGATCCGAGGCATGTCTTGCGGATCTCACCAGCGGCGACGCCCTCTTGCTGATTGAAAATGCCGTCGTTGCCATAGCCGATAATGCTGTTGGCTGGCCCACGGACATCGAAACGTATGTTCTGACGGAAGATCTTGAAGCCCGTGGATTAAAGGATTTTGCCGTAGAAAACGGGTGGGCCTGCGTCAACTATCCCGAGTTTGTCACCTTGACCACAGAATCTGAAAAGGTAGTGTGCTGGTAATGCCGTCGGTCATGCCCTCCCGTAACAATGAGGGGTTCCTGAAGGACCCCATGCTCTGGTCGCCGGCGGTTGCCGAGCAGATCGCCTCCGAGTCGGATATCGCGCTGACCGAAGCCCATTGGGAAGTCATCCATATGCTGCGGGATTTCTATGCCGAGCATGAGATGGCACCGCCAGCCGCCCGCTTCTTCGTTAAGGCTGTTAAGCAAGAATTTGGCGACGAAAAAGGCAATAGCATTTATTTGATGCAGCTCTTCCCGGGAACCAGCGCCGTGAAAGTCGCGTGCCGCATTGCCGGTCTTCCGCGCCCGACCAACTGTCTCTAGGTCCCTACTATGTCAGGCAAAACGTCAGCCTTGCCGGAAACCAAGCCCGGCGAACATCCATTTGCGCCCTATGTGCGCATTCTCGGGCGCGGCAAGCGGGGTTCGCGGTCGCTCAACCGAGAAGAAGCCCGCCACGCCATGGGTATGATCCTGGCTGGCGACGTTGAAGACGTACAGCTGGGCGCTTTTTTGATGCTCATGCGCGTCAAGGAAGAGTCGGCCGAAGAATTAGCGGGCTTTGTCGATGCCGTTCGCGATCAAGCCCAAGCACCCGCGGACCTGGCCATCGATGTCGACTGGTCGTCCTACGCCGGCAAACGCCGCCATGCGCCCTGGTTTTTCTTCTCCTTGTTGCTGCTAGCCGATGCCGGTTTGCGCGTTTTCATCCATGGCGCTGAGGGACATACGCCGGAACGGATTTATCTGACATCGGTGATGGACGCTTTCGGTCTGCCGGTAGCCCAAGATTGGGAGATGGCCGCCAAGCAGTTGGATACATCCAACCTCGCGTACATGCACCTGCGGGATATCGCCCCACGCTTGGCCCAAATGATTGAGCTGCGCCCCATCTTAGGCCTGCGCTCGCCTGTCCATTCATTGTCGCGCCTTATAAATCCCTTATCGGCTCCGGTGGTGCTCCAAGGCATTTTCCATCCACCGTATGCCGGCCTTCATCAGGGCGCCGGTGAACTGCTGCAGTACGAGCGGGTGGCCGTGATTCGCGGAGAAGGTGGCGAGATCGAACGCAACCCGGATAACGCCATGAAGGTCTTTCGGTCCCGGCGGGATACTGCAGGATTCGTCACCGAGGAAGAGAGCTGGAGCGCCCTCTTCCCCCAGCGCCATGTGAAGCCCGAGCAGATCGATACCAAGGATATGCTAGCCGTTTGGCACGGCGAGCGGGCGGACGAATACGGCGAGGCCGCGGTGATTTCCACGGCCGCCTTTGCACTTCACGAGGCGGGCCGGGCAGCCAGTCAGGAAGATGCCCTGAAAATGGCCGCTACACTCTGGCAACAGAGAGACCGTACGCGCTTCGGATCAGCGGCCCCGGTCACGCGGCCCAGCGCCTGAATCATTGCTCGTGTGGCGACGGTGAGGATCGTCGTACGTTCCGAGAAAGCTGCTTAGGCCGTTTTCCATCAGATCGGTGCCGAAACGCAGAAAGGTGCGAGTGGATTCTTTTAGCGTACTCTCGGGAAGGTCGACAATGCTTTGTCTGACGCCCTCGCGTACGCCCCGTATCACGCGCTCCTCAACCTGTTCGCTGGTTCTGTTCAGCGCCTCCACCTTTGCATCGATATAAGGCTTGATGATCCAGCGGTGAAAAATCGCCAGCACAACCAGCACGGTCACGGCGGTCGCCATTAGCTGAAGCAGCAGTTCCTGCCAGAATGCCATGGGAACTCCCTGTTTGAAGTCGTTTTCTGTTAACAGCCCTTGCCTGCCGAAGGACTGCCGCTAATGAGTGTTACAGCGGCCAGTAGTAAAGGAAACCTAATTGAGCGGCACCGGCGACAGCGCCAAACAGGCCGCCCACCACCATGAGATGCAGCTCCTCTTCTTTAAACGCCGGCCGTAGGATGTCTTGGAACTCTGCTGGCGCCAAGGCCTTCATCTGCTGAGCTAGAACACCGGCGACAATCGGCGCTCGCTCCCGGTTGAAATCCGGGTCACAGAAGACATGCCCGGTCGCGAGAACCGCTTTCTCGTTCATGGCTTTCTTGATTTCCGTATAGCCGCTCATCCCGACACTAACCTGGGCGCCCAACTTCATCAGGATAGATTGATCCAGCAAGGGCCGAAGATGTTTCTGGATGATAGCCCGGGTGCGAGCACCCTCTTCCCCGTGGATCATGGCATCCGCCACTTTACCCACCGTCAGCAACTCCTCGGCAACCAGCTTGCTCCAAACTTCACTGATCTCGGCCTGGCGACGCAGGAAAAGACCCTGAACATTCCAGCCCAGGATGCGCCGTGGATTGAGCGGACGAAAAATCAGGTTGATGGCTATCCAGTTGGTGAGGAACCCGACAAAAAAGCCGGTTACCGGCAGTAGCCAGGGGTATGGAAAGCTGAGCCATACGGGCAGAATTGCCGCGCCAAGCAGCCCGCCGATGATAGCGCCCTTGTTAATCACTGAGCGCAGCTCCACCGACCCGGCTTGCTGGAATATCCGGTTCATCAGGTCAGGATGATCATTGAGCTCACGACTAAGCAGCGCCTTGAGATCAACTATTTCGCTGAGATCGTCTCCGAAATCCTCCACCAGCGACTCGATCCGGCGGGGCAATTGTTCCCGAGCCCAGTGGTAGATACGGTTACGCAGGAAATTGGGCATATTGTCCCAGAGCACGGGCTGAACGTCGTACATGATCTCGTCGATGTATTCATCCAGCCGGGGCGTCACCTGGGAAACAACCTGATGAACGATGCGTTCGGGGTCGAGCTTCTCATACACCAAGCTGAGGTCGCCAAACTGCTTCAGCGTGCGATCGATGCAGATATGCGCCATTTTCTCGGATTTGCGGGGGATAACACCTTGCCAGCCCAACCATGAGCCGACGCCGATAAAATGTACCGGGTAGAAAGACATCTGGATCGCCAGCCAGTTGGTAAACCAACCCACGAAGGCCGCCATCAGCGGAATGGACCACAGCGCTGTGTCGCTGAACATTGATACCCCAGTCAGAAATTCGGCATGCCGAGCCATAACAATACATCATTGGCCGGGAAGTCTTCCCCGCCACTTTATTATGGATCGCATAATGCTGGAGCTAAGACCATACGACATTGGCCGTCCAGCCGAGGCGAAATCGCCTGTAATGTCCTCTGGCCTTGATACCTGTAGTCCTCTGACCTTGATACCTGTAGTCCTCTGACCTTGATACCTGTAGTCCTCTGGACTGGATGTCTATAGTCCTCTGGACTTAATTAAAGGAAACGTGGAGCGGGCCCGCCACTTCGCCGATGCGGTCGTGGCGGGCCGGATAGGAAGGATTTACACCCGATTACTGGTAGTAAGCATTCTCCGTATAGGTGTGGTCGGTCACGTCACGCACGCCCGTCAATTCGGGGATGCGCTCGGTCAACGTGCTCTCTACACCTTGTTTTAGCGTGAGACTCACGGCACTGCAGCCCTGGCAGCCACCACCGAAGCGAAGTACGGCGACGGATTCTTCAGCCACCTCGACCAGTGACACCTCACCCCCGTGCGCCGCAAGGCCCGGGTTGATTTCCGAAGCCAGAATATAATTGATGCGATCCGGCAGGGGCGCATTCTCGTCAATGTTCGGCACCTTGGCGTTGGGGGCCTTTATCGTTAACTGGCCACCCATGCGATCGGTCGAGTAATCGACGTACGCCTCTTCCAAAAAGGGTACGGAGGTGTGATCCAGATAAAGCGTGAACCTCTCCAGATCGACTTTCTCATCGGTCGGCACAATTTCATTGGGCGGACAATAGGCCAGACACGTCTCTGCATGCTTCGTCCCTGGCTGGGTCACAAAGATGCGGACGCCCATGCCTTCCACGTCCTGCTTTTCAATCAGTTGCGCAAGATAGTCGCGTGCGGAATCAGTAACCGTAACCAATGCCATTTCTCTAACCTAATTGAGAATTTGAGCCTATTTTAAGCCACGTCGGAGCAACATTAAAGACCTAGTATTTTACTCGGTCTTTTATCACCCTCCTCGGTCCGGCCCATGGATATGACATCGATCACGCTAATTACAAGCACGCGGACGACGCAAAGGCGCATTTTTGCTATGATTCCGCGCCCCGATGAGATCAATGCAACCCGGATAAGTCCTTATGAACGATCGCCAGACCCGTCTGCACCAACTGCACGAAGCCCTAAAGCAGCGCATTATTATCCTCGATGGCGGTATGGGCACCATGATCCAGAACCTCAAACTGGACGAAGAGGCCTTCCGCGGCGATCGATTCAAGGATTACGACCGTGATGTTCAAGGCAACAACGACCTGCTGAACCTGACTCAGCCCGCCCTTCTCCGCAACATCCACGCGGATTACCTGGATGCCGGCGCAGATATCATCGAGACCAATACCTTCAATTCCACCCAGCTATCCCAGAGCGACTACGGGATGGACTCGCTGGCCTACGAGTTGAACCTGGAAGGCGCACGCCTGGCGCGGCAGATTGCCGACGAATTCTCCCGGCGCAACCCGGACAAGCCCCGGTTCGTGGCCGGCGCCGTTGGACCGACCTCGCGTACGGCTTCCATTTCGCCGGACGTCAACAATCCCGGCTATCGCAACATTGACTTCCAGACCCTCTACGAGAACTACTACGAAGCCGTCAAAGGTCTGGCCGATGGCGGCTCCGACCTGATCCTGATTGAAACCATCTTCGACACGCTGAATGCCAAGGCCGCCATCTACGCCACCCAGCAGTATTTCGAAGATGCCGGTTTTGCCTTGCCGATCATGATTTCCGGGACAATCACCGATGCCTCGGGCCGCACGCTCTCTGGCCAGACGACCGAAGCCTTCTGGAATTCCGTTGCCCACGCCAAACCGCTCTCGGTTGGCCTTAACTGCGCCCTGGGCGCCGATGCGCTGCGCCCCTATGTGGAAGATCTCTCCAATCGCGCCGAAGCCTATGTCAGTGCACACCCGAACGCCGGCCTTCCCAATGAGTTTGGCGAATACGACCAGACGCCGGAGGAAATGGCCGAGATCATCGAGGGCTTCGCGAAAGATGGTTTCCTCAATATTATCGGCGGCTGCTGCGGTTCACGCCCCGATCACATTGAAGCAGTGGCCAACGCCGTCAGCAAGTATCCGCCGCGTCAGCTTCCCGATATCGAGCCCGCCTTGCGCTTGTCCGGCCTGGAACCGTTTACCGGTGACGCGACGTCCCTGTTCATCAACGTGGGCGAGCGTACCAACGTTACCGGCTCCAAACGCTTCCTGCGCCTGATCAAGGAAGAGCAGTACGAAGAGGCCCTGAGTGTCGCCCGGGATCAGGTGGAGAACGGCGCCCAAATTATCGATATCAACATGGACGAAGGGATGCTGGAATCCCGCGAGGTGATGGTGAAATTCCTCAACCTCGTGGGCTCCGAGCCGGATATCGCCCGTGTTCCGATTATGATCGACTCCTCCAAGTGGGAAGTCATCGAAGCCGGCCTGCGCTGTATCCAGGGCAAGGCGGTGGTGAACTCCATCAGCCTCAAGGAAGGCGAAGAGGAATTCCTGTCCCGCGCCCGCAGCTGCATGCGCTATGGCGCCGCGGTTGTCGTTATGGCCTTCGATGAGCAAGGCCAGGCGGACACGTTCGAGCGTAAGACCCAGATCTGTAAGCGCTCCTATGACACGCTGGTGGGCATCGGCTTTAACCCGGCGGATATCATCTTCGATCCCAATATTTTTGCCATCGCCACCGGTATCGAGGAACACAACAACTACGCGGTCGATTTCATCAACGCCACCCGCTGGATTCGCGAGAACCTACCCCACGCATCGATTTCCGGTGGCGTGAGCAACGTCTCCTTCTCCTTCCGCGGCAATGACGTGGTCCGCGAAGCCATCCACTCGGTCTTTCTCTATCACGCCGTAAAAGCCGGCATGAATATGGGGATCGTCAATCCCGGCCAATTGGTGGTCTACGACGAAATCGATGCGGAGCTGCGCGAACTGGTCACCGACGTCGTTCTAAATCGCCGCGATGACGGCACCGATCGCTTACTCGAAGCGGCTGAGCGCTATCGTGGCGAGGTCGGTAAATCTCGCGAGGAAGACCTTGCCTGGCGCGAATGGCCGGTGGAAAAGCGCCTGCAACACGCCCTGGTCAAGGGCGTCACAACCTACATTATTGAAGACACCGAGGCCTGTCGCCAGAACGCCGAACACCCCATCGAGGTCATCGAAGGCCCATTAATGGACGGCATGAACGTCGTTGGTGACCTGTTCGGTGACGGCAAGATGTTCCTGCCCCAGGTGGTCAAGAGCGCCCGAGTCATGAAGCAGGCCGTGGCGCACCTGATTCCGTTTATCGAAGCGGAAAAGAGTGAGGGCCAGCAAGCCAAAGGCAAAATCCTCATGGCGACGGTGAAAGGCGATGTCCACGACATCGGCAAAAACATCGTTGGCGTAGTGCTGCAGTGCAACAATTACGAGGTCATCGACCTCGGCGTCATGGTGCCCTGCGAGAAGATTCTCGACACCGCCAGGAAAGAGAACGTGGATATCATCGGTCTGAGCGGGCTGATTACCCCGTCTCTCGACGAGATGGTGCATGTCGCCCGTGAAATGCAGCGTCTCGATTTCCAGGTTCCTTTGATGATCGGCGGTGCCACAACCTCCAAGGCACACACGGCAGTGAAGATCGAGCCCCAGTACAAAAACGACCTGGCGCTCTACGTTTCCGATGCGTCCCGTTGCGTCAACATCGCATCTCAATTGCTGAGCAAGACGGCAAAAGAGAAGCTGGTCAGTAAGACCCGTGACGAATACGACACCATTCGGGAACGTCGCAAAAACAGAGGCGAGCGTACCAAGCTGGTCGACCTGTCCGAGGCGCGAAACCGGGATACCGGAATAAACTTCGACGATTACCGACCTATCCGCCCGACTTTCACCGGACTGCGCACGTTCGAAGACTATGATCTGAGTGAACTGGTCGACTACATCGACTGGACGCCCTTCTTTATTTCCTGGGATATGTCCGGCAAGTACCCGGCGATTTTTGACGACCCCAAACGTGGCGAAGCCGCACGCTCACTGTTCGAGGACGGCCAAGCCATCCTCAAACGTATCCTTGAGGAAAAGCGCCTCACAGCCAAAGCCGTCATTGGCTTTTGGCCAGCCAATCGCAAGGGCGACGACATCCTCGTATTCACAGACGAAAGCCGTACCGAGGTGCTAACCACCCTGCACCACCTGCGTCAGCAGGACGAAAAATCTCCGGGCAAGCCGATGCTCGCCCTCTCCGACTATCTGGTCGACGAGAACGGCGATTGCGACTACGTGGGAGGCTTTGCGGTAACGGCCGGTATCGGTGCCGAAGAATTTTCTAATGAATTCAAGAACAACAACGACGACTACAACGCCATCATGGTTAAGGCGTTGGCGGATCGCTTTGCAGAAGCTTTAGCTGAACGCATGCACGAGCGGGTACGCAAGGAGTTCTGGGGGTACGATCCCGACGAAACCCTCGATAACGTGGCACTTATCAAGGAGCGCTATCGCGGCATTCGTCCTGCGCCGGGCTATCCAGCCTGTCCGGACCATACCGAGAAAGAAGCGCTGTTCGAGTTGCTGGACGCGCCGGCGAACGCGGACATGCATCTCACCGAGCACTTTGCGATGTTTCCGGCGGCGGCTGTTTCCGGCTGGTATTTTGCCCACCCGGACGCCAAGTATTTTTCCGTAGGTAAAATTGGACGTGACCAGGTAGAGGACTACGCTAGACGTAAAGGTATAACCAAAGCGGAAGCAGAGCGCTGGCTGGCCCCGAGTCTGGCTTACGATCCGGCCGAGTAGTCTTGGCAGGATTGCCAAGGCAGCTAGGGAGCCTGGCGCCGGAAATATATCGAGGCGAAGCATGAGCGAACCGGAGCGTCACAAACCGTCAGAACCAACGGAACGCGCCAAACGGCCGGGTTTCTTCAAGATCGTACAAAGCATCTTGGCTGGCGCCTTTGGCGTTCAATCCAACCGGCGCCGGGAGGAAGATTTCAGCAGCGGAAGCCCGGCGACCTATATCGTTGCCGGGATTGTTTTTGTGCTGGGATTCGTCGTGATCGTGGCGCTAGTCGTTCAATGGGTTATCAGCTCCCATTCCTGAACCCGACGTTATACGCGACTCCATTCGAGCACGGCATTAGCTACGCTGCATCGTTGACGCGAAAGCAGCTGCGCCGACTAAGGCTCCCCCTCCCAACTTATTCAGCCTCTTCCGTGCCTGAATACTCTGAATCTTATGCCTGATGGAGCCCGCAAAAACCGCAAACGATGTAATCGTGAGCGACACCACGCCCAGGAATGTGGTCATCAATATCAGTAGTTGAGGAACGACCGACGATTCCGTGCTGACAAACTGGGGTAGAAAAGCCACGAAAAAGATGATGTCTTTGGGATTTAATGCCGTCACGAGAAACGAGGACTTGAACATGCCGACTTTGGAGGTATAGGTTTCCTCTAACAACGGCGAATTAGGCCTAGGTTCCTCGCGCCAAGCCTTCACACCCAAATAAAATAAATACCCGACGCCAAGCCACTTGAGCGCCAGGAATAATGTCGCCGAAGTCGCTAATACCGCCCCTAAACCTATGAGGGATAACGTCATCGCGACCAAGTCACCAAGTAGGACCCCCGTAACCAATGGGGCTACCGATGCTTTGCCGTGACTGATCGCCTGCCCGACCACTAAGATAACTGTGGGCCCAGGAATAATGGCAAATATGAAAACGACAGATATAAAGGCCATCCATGTTTCAATAGTCATAACTCATCCATGTCCGATGACCGATAGTGTTGGGGTAGTCCGAGATCTCGAAGCTACAATGACGCTAACGTAGGTTTGCTAAAGGCCACTCACCCAAAAAACAGCGGCGCCTACGGCCAGAAAGATCAGCACAACGGCAGCAACGGCGTCGACTTGGCTGTCGGTGTAGGTAGACTTTTTGCTCATGCTCACACTCCTCGCACCAATACTTTTTGTTATCATGGAACTCATGGTTGGGGGCGTTTAGCCCAGAGTCCGTTCACCGTCTCATTCATCCCGAAGTAGCGGGCTTCTGTCAGGTCAACAAACTTATATAAGCCTATGTTTGAAAAGGCTTCTCTTCCACCATGTTTTAAGTCCAATACGCTATTAGCATATTTAGAAATAATCATTTTGTGCATAAGGCAAAGCTGATATCTTAACCGCCAAATTGGATTAGTGTCCCCAGGAACAGGTTTATGTACGTTTACGACGAATACGATCGCCAGATCCTGAATGAGCGCGTGGCGCAGTTCCGGCATCAGACGGATCGTGCCCTCGCCGGTGAACTCGCCGAAGACGAGTTCTTGCCGTTGCGTTTGCAGAACGGCCTTTATGTGCAGCGCCTTGCGCCTATGCTTCGCATCGCCATTCCCTATGGCATGCTACGCGCAAACCAGCTCCGCCGCCTGGCCCGCATAAGCCGCGACTACGACAAGGGCTATGCGCACTTCACCACGCGTCAAAACGTTCAGTTTAACTGGCCGGCTGTTGCGGACGTGCCTGACATTTTGGCCGAACTGGCTGAAGTCGAAATGCACGCCAACCAAACCAGCGGCAACTGCATTCGTAATACCACAACCGACCAGTTCGCCGGCGTCCAGACAGAAGAGCTCACTGATCCACGCCCTTACTGCGAACTGATCCGTCAATGGTCGACCTATCACCCGGAATTCGCGTTCCTGCCGCGGAAGTTCAAGATCGCGGTCAACGCATCGGAAGGCACTGACCGCGCCGCGGTGCAGGTTCACGATATCGGCCTGGAATTGGTGAACAACGAGGCGGGCGAGTTCGGTTTCCGCGTCTACGTTGGCGGTGGGCTGGGCCGCACGCCGGTCGTTGGCCCGGTAATCCGCGAATTTTTACCGGAGCTGGACCTGCTGACCTACCTGGAAGCGATTCTGAGGGTGTATAACCGGTACGGTCGCCGCGACAACAAATTTAAGGCGCGAATCAAGATTCTGGTCAAAGCGATGACCCCGGATGTCTTCGCCGAAAAGGTCGAAGCTGAGTGGGCGCATATCAAAGACTCTCCGACGCGCCTTACCCGCGAAGCCGTCGATAACGTGAAGCGTTTCTTCACCGAGCCGGATTACCAGTCGCTTGATGACAATCCGGATGGTCTTCAGACTCAACGCGCTGAGAGCAAAGCTTTCGATAGCTGGGTCAAGCGCAACGTCAGCAAGCACAAGAAACCGGGCTACTGTATCGCCACGCTTACCCTGAAGAAAACCGGGGTTCCGCCCGGCGACGTTAGTGATCGTCAGCTTGAGCAGCTCGCCGATCTAACCGAGCAGTACAGCTTCGGTGAACTGCGCGTCACCCACCAGCAGAATGTTGTACTGGCAGACGTGCGCCAGGATCAGCTGTTCGAGCTGTGGCAAACCATGCGACCGATGGGCTTTGCTACGGCCAATCTGGGTACGCTGACCGATATTATCTGCTGCCCGGGTGGCGACTACTGCGCCCTGGCCAATGCCAAGTCCATTCCGGTAGCCGAGGCGATCCAGACGCGTTTCGACGATATGGATTACGTTTACGACTTGGGCGATATCGACCTGAACATTTCCGGCTGTATGAACGCCTGTGGCCACCATCACGTAGGCAACATCGGTGTACTCGGCGTGGACAAGAAAGGCCAAGAGTTCTATCAGATTTCACTGGGCGGTTCGTCCCAGCGGGATGCGTCACTGGGTAAGATTCTGGGCCCCTCCTTCGCGAGAGAAGACATGCCCCAGGTTATCGAGAAGATCATCGATGTTTTCGTCGACAACCGGACCGAGGAAGAAACTTTCCTGGACACCTATCGACGCATCGGTATCGATCCTTTTAAGGAGCGTGTATATGCCTGATTTGATTCGCCACGACGGCGTCCATGACGATGAGTGGACGTTGGTATCCGCACCGGAAGAAGGTCAGGAGCTGGCGCTGCCGGAAGGTCCGGCTTTGCTTCCAGCCACGGTATGGAAAGAAAATCGCGATCGGTATGCCGGCCGTAACGACATCGGCATCTGGTTCGATAGCCATGAAGAGCCCGAAGCCTTCGCCGATGTGCTCGACGACCTGCCGGTGATCGCCGTTAACTTCCCCAAGTTCACCGACGGCCGCGGCTACAGCATCGGGCGCTTACTGCGCGAGCGTTATGGCTACAAGGGCGAACTGCGTGCCGTTGGCGACGTCCTGCTGGATCAGCTGTTCTACATGAAGCGCTGTGGCTTCGATGCCTATGCCCTGCGCCCCGACAAGGATATCAGCCAAGCCGAGCATTGCCTGAATTTCTTCAGCAACACCTATCAGGCTGCGGTGGATGACAAGGAGCCGCTGTTCCGTCGGCGTGCAGCCGAGACATCCTGATCGTTCAGAATGTCAGATGGGATACAGGCTATAAAAAAGACGGCTCGCAGGCCGTCTTTTTTTTGGCTTTTTGATAACTTTTGGCTATCGGCCGTTGTTAGCCTAGATAGCGCATAAGGCGGTCAAATGGAATGATCCAACACCACTTTCCCGGCTGAGGCCCCTTTCAGGAAAGCCTGAAGCGCATCGTCCAAATCCGGCTTGCCAATGGTCTTTGCCGAATTCTCAGCAACGGTACACGCCCACTCCCCCGACAGCTTTTCCCAGATCGCGCGCTTATCGGCCAACGGAATCTCAACCGAATCCACGCCCAGCAAGTTGACTCCGCGCAGAATGAAGGGAACAACCGTCGTTGGCACCTCTATGCCGGCCACCAGCCCACAACAGGCCACTGAACCACCGGGCATGATCTGCTTCAACAGCTCTGCCAACGGTCCGCCACCCACGGTATCCACCGCGTTAGCGAACTTTGGTTTAAGCAGCGGCTTCTTTTCCGGATCGAGACTATCGCGACCCAGCAACTCTTTTGCGCCTAATTGGCGAAGATGCTCGGCCTGTCCTGATTTGCCACTGACCGCAGTAACCTCGAAGCCAAGTCCGGACAGGATTTCAACGGCGACCGTGCCGACCGCACCGCTCGCCCCGGTAACGACAACCGGACCCTGCTCAGGCTTGGCGCCCATTTTCAGTAGCTTGTTCACGCACAAGCCCGCCGTGAGTCCGGCTGTGCCATATACCATGGCTTTATGAGCATCCCAGCCCTTCGGCATGGCGACAACCCAATTGGCCGGCACACGAATATACTCCCCGAACCCACCATCGGTGTTCATGCCGAGATCGTAACCGGTGACAATGACCGGCTGGCCAACCGTGAATTGGTCCGTGTTGCTCTCGACAACTTCGCCGCCAGCATCGATACCCGGTGTGTGCGGAAAGTTTCGGGTAACCCCCTTATTACCCGACGCCGATAGCGCGTCCTTGTAGTTCAGCGAGGAATGAGTGACGCGGATAAGAATGTCGCCATCCGGCAAATCTGCAGCATCCACCGACTCAGTGCTACCGACGTATTCGCCGTCCTTTTCATGTACTCGCCAGGCTGTATAGGTGGTCATCTCGAATCCTTCTATCGCGTTATCGGATGTTAGAATCTCATGCCGGAGCGCCGAAGCAGCCCCTTATTGGATGTTGCGATTGCGCAGTATGCTCAGAACACGCCAAATACTCTGCTCAAGCGCGGTACTGGCGGCCAGACCAAGCTTCTCCGGCAATGTACGCTTGCGTCGGAAGTTGACGGTGACAACCTCGGCCCGATCACATGCCTCAATCAGATACTCATCGGATGTCTTCAGCTCGTCAATGAGATGAACGTCCAAGGCACGGCGGCCAAACCAGATATCACCGTTGGCCACTTGCGTCATGTCGACCGAGGGCCGGCGTTCGCTTACATATTCCTTGAACAGACCGTGCGTGTCCTCCAGATCCTCAAGGAATTTCTGCCGGCCTTTATCGGTGTTTTCGCCAAAGATAGTCAGGGTCCGCTTGTGCTCGCCCGCCGTCAATACCTCAAAGTCCACATCGTTCTTCTTCAGCAGTCGATGAAAGTTGGGTAACTGCGCCACGACGCCGATAGAGCCAAGGATCGCAAATGGCGAAGCCACGATGCGGTCCGCCACGCACGCCATCATATAACCCCCACTGGCGGCCACCTTATCCACACAGGCCGTTAACGTTACGCCCTTGCTGCGAATGCGATCGAGCTGAGCGGCGGCCAGACCATAGGCGTGGACCAGACCTCCACCACTCTCGAGGCGCACGACGATCTCATCGCGACCCGGTTCAGCGACGCTGAGTACTGCGGTGATGGATTTGCGTAGCGAGTCGTTATCGCTCGCCTTGATATCTCCATTGAAGTCGATCACGAAAACGCGCGGGCTAGGCTTCTCTTCCTCGCCCTCGGACTTCGCTTTCTTGTGCGCCTTGGCGTCGGCTTTCTTTTCTTTCTTGCGCGCCTTGAGCCAGGCCTTACGGTCGGACTCGCCCAGCATCTTCTGGTGAATGTTTTCCTTCAGCCGCTTGTAGCCCTCGTTCAGTCGCTTGAGATGAAGCTCGCCGTCCATGTCCTCGCTGTCGTGTTTACGCTGCGCGGCGGAAACCACGGCGGTGACCACGACGAGAAAGGCCACAACCAACGTAACCGTTTTGGCGAGGAACAATCCAAAATCCGTGAGAAATTCCAAATCCGCTCTCCACTTGCCTGATAGAGTTTCGCCGCGAACCTTTCGTTTACGGTTAAGCGGCGCATAACGATTAAACCGGTCGATTGTAACCGAGTGCTACAGGCACACACGAGGACCATTGGGCAAATTTCCCCAAGTGCATCGCCGAACGCGCCCAAAGAGGCCCCGAATAACTCCTGGATCGCTTCAGGCTTTCGGAGGCTCCCTTAAAAACGGGCTAAAGAAGAAAGGGTACTGAACAACGGCTTGATGCGGTTCGATGGGCCTCATCCCGAAGTTCGTTAGAGGCGATTTTCGACTTGGCTACAATTGGAAGATACTTTTGCTTGATCACTTTCAAACAAGCGTTCGATCAAGCTTGACAGCGTTTGGACCTACCCCTAAAGTCGATCTGGTTTCGCCGTAATTCGACTGCCGCCGGCTCCCGGCACTATCTCGGCAATACGCTTTTAGACGCTCACGAGAAAAAGGAAAGAATAATGTCTGTACAACAGATTTTCGAAAAAATGGAACAGAACTTCAATCCAGACGCAGCCGCAGGCATGGATCTGGTTTACCAGTTCGATATCGAAGACGACAAAACCTACCATTTGGTCATCAAGGACGGCACCTGCAAGTTGAATGAAGGCGCCCACGATGATCCGTCCGTGACTCTGATCATGAATTCCGAAACCCTTCAGGGTATCGTCTCCGGCGAAACCGACGGTATGCAGGCTTTCATGGCTGGCCAGCTGCGCGCCGAAGGCGACATGATGTTGGCAACCAAGCTGGGCGAGTTGTTCAATATGGGCTAAGGCCGAGGCTTTTCGCGGGCCGCATATTGAACGCGGCTCGCGTCGACGCCCAGCGTTATACACCTTCCTTATACCCTCAATCCGATCTTCTCAACCCGCTTGCGGGAACCACTCTTCCATCGCTTCACGGGCCTGTTCGTTGCCCGGCAACGCTACCAGCCCAGTGCTGGACAGTCGCACATCGAAGATGGCGCCGTCTCTCAGGGGCATGAACGTCGCATTGCCATAGACCGCTTCCACAAAAGGTAGGCCGAAACTCTGGTCGAGCACCCAAGTATCGAACCAGGACTCCTCACCTAAAGGATGGACCGTGCGTTGGCCCGAGCGCTCCTGCTCCAGACTCACGTAACGGCCGCTGAGGCGCTCAAGGCGATAGGCCGGCTTGACTCCCAGCCAATTTAGCGGCCCTGCCAGCCTTATGATCCGCGCATCGACCTGCCATTGGTCACCCCGAATCACGACCTCCAGCGGTGGCTGCTCAGTGCGTTCCAAACGCACTCGCCAGGCCTGGGGGCCGGTTTTGGAGACGCCGATTGTGGCAATCGTCTGCATACTGTCGAGAGATTGATAATGGCGTAGGTCGAGGGCGAGCAACGCGACATAGGCCCCGGCGCCGATAAGGAAAAGAGCGAGTGTGCCTTTCAGCCAGCTAAAGAACCATCGGGGCCGGATAAAAAAGGCGAGTCCAAACAAGGCAAGCACGACACCGACTGCAGCCAGCGCAACGAGGGCAATGTCCTGGGACATAGGGAACTCTCTTTTAGGTTCTTTGTTATCAGGAAGCCTCGGAATAACTCCCGAATCGCTTGAGCAAAGCGCGTGCCTTTACCTATAAAGGCACAACCCCGGCCGAAGTTAAGAAGCCGTCGATTAACGCCTGGGGCTCAGCGGATAAGCCCGGAACAGGAAATTAAAGCCCGACATCCGCCAATGAGGACTCCGCCAATTTCAGCAGATCCTGATTGCGTTCGTCGCGGGTCCCTATGCTTTCGATATAGTATTCCAACGACGTTAGCGCGTCGGCCAGCGCCTCAAGCACGGTCGCCGGGGGTGCCTCTCGCGCATCCAACAACCGGCTCTGAATCGCGTCGGCGACGCGCCCCAACACCTGCGCGCCCTCCCGATCTTCAAGCATCATGAAACCACCCCATATACTGCGTAGGGTCGCTGGCAAATTAGCAAGGTGCAGCTTGTCGTAATCCGATTCGATAAACGCCGTAATTGCGCGCTTTGCGAGCGTCAAGGCTGCCCGGGCCTCGTCGGCGACCACAATATGCGCTTCGTTCAGATAGGTAGACTCTTCGCGATTAGCTTCGACAATAGCCAGCGCATCGGTTTCGCTGGTAATACCGCGTGTCACCATTTGCATGGCAGCATCTTCGATACTAAGCACGGCGTTGGCCAGATCGTAAAGCTCTTCATCGCCCGGCAACCGGTTATCGGCATGCCAGTTACGCAATTGCGCGGCTTCCTTCCGGGCCAGAGCCGCCAGCTTGTTCAGGTCCAGCACGGACAACGTATTGGCAAGCTGTTCCAGGGAGTGAGCGATGGAGGATAGCTCGTTGAGGTCCGGCTCAATGCCACGCTCGATGATATCGACCTTGTCTTTGAGCTGGTTCAGCTCCTCTTGCAACGCCGTGGACAACGACTTGAGCACGTCCGTGCCCGGCCCATAAAGACGCTTGCGATGGGATTCCAGAATATTTTCCGGGAACTCCGTCGGCACTATGTTGTAAGCCTGCAGGATCTGCGAAACTTCCGGGTTGGCTGAGCCGCTACGGTACAGAATGTAGACCAACTCTTTGAACAGCGAGTCCGGCGCGTCCTTGTTAATCGCCACTTTGCCGATATAAACAATTTCCCGGGTGTACTTCTCGATACGCATCAGTAGGCGCTTGCGTGACTTACCAAAGCCCATGGCGCGGTCCTGCATGGTATCGGCAACGATACCCATTAGGCACCAGAGCTGGCCCATCGGCGCACCATCGCAAAGCCGCGCAAAACCTTTGGAAGCTCTCGCGAGCAGTTTGTGGCTGACTCGCTCATTGCGCTCACGCAGTACGCCCAGTAGGCCAATCTGGTACATCAGGCGCATACGCCGGGCATGAATTTCGAAATCGGATTCGTTGCCACCGAGTGGGTTCAGGCCTAGGTTGCCGCAAAAATTCGGTCTTTTGCGCGAATCGATCTCGAAAAAGCAGGATTCGGGATAAGGTTTCTCGCCCCGAGCAACACGCAAGTCATTGGTGATAGGCAGAAGCAGTTCAGGGTGGTCGGCGCGTTGCTGCTGATAGTATTCGACATAGCGCCGCAGAATAAACAAAGCGCCGCTCAACGCGGTAAGCAGGTGGTTCTTATCGTCATTCGCGCCGACGGGCACGTCGTTGGCGACAGCGACAGCTTCCTGGCACAGCAGCGTGCCTCCCCTCAGTTCAACCAGAACGAAAATACCGCGAAGCTGATTGAGGAAATCAACGCAATTCTGCAGGTCTTCTCCACTCTCCCGGTTTTCCTGAAAGCGCTCGAGGCTGGCCTCAGCGTGTTTGATGGTCTGCTCGATTTCATTTTTGACCAGATCAAACGACTGAGACTTCGTCGCTAAAGACGATTGAACCATATAATGACGCTTCCCATAGAAAATGCGGAGAGCACCGCTTCCCCTGCCGAGCTTTCAGATGACGACTCTGACCGGCTGACCGGCACCACCTGTGGCTATCGTTAAAACGCTGGCTAACGCGCAAAAGCGCGTCCCATCCCGGGACGGCTATCAGAGGCATTTACCGAGAATGCCGGTCAAACTTCGGTTATTGAAGGTTCTTATGCGCCGGCCGTGTTCCGAAAATTGTCGAACTAACCTCTACTTATAACACAAATTTGAAGCACCTCAAGAACGGCTGTGTGTACTTATTTATCCGCTCTTTACAACGCATTACCGGGTACTTACTCGGCCGCTTGGGGCGCGGGTTCCAGCTTGTTCCAAAGCGCTTCGCCACTGGCTTTACCGACGACCTTGAGGAATTCGGCGTGAGCCTGGACTTCTTCATCGCTGGCGCGGATAACCCGCGTTTTAGGGCGCTCGGCCGATAGCCGGCGAATACGACCGTCCGCGTCACCGCTATCCGCAGCGCCGGCATCCAATGAGAAGGCGGTTTGCCCACCGGTTAGCAGGAGGAAGACATCGGCAAGGATCTCGGCGTCGAGCAAAGCGCCGTGGAGCTCACGGTTGCTGTTGTCTACACCATAGCGCTTACACAGGGCGTCGAGATTATTCTTCTGGCCAGGGTGCCTCTTACGGGCAATGGCCAATGAGTCCACCACACCGCAATGCTCTGCGACCTTCCAGCCAGTACCCAGCTTGCGGAATTCGTGGTCCATGAAACCCACGTCGAACGCTGCGTTGTGAATGACCAGCTCAGCACCCTTGATGAACTCAAAGAATTCGGTCGCGATATCCCGGAACAGCGGCTTATCTGCCAGGAAGTCGTTGGTGATGCCGTGGATCTGGATCGCCTCGGCCTCGACCTCACGCTCGGGGTTGATGTAGACGTGGTAATGACGACCGGTGAGCTGCCGCTCCATCAACTCCACACAGCCAATTTCGATAATGCGGTGTCCCTGTTCCGGGTCAATACCCGTGGTCTCGGTGTCGAGCACAATTTGTCGCATAGTCCGCTCCGGAATTACTTCTTTAATACTTTAATATCAGGCAGATGCAGAGAGTTCTTCAACTCCCTTATTAGCCAGCGCGTCCGCACGCTCGTTGCCGGGTACGCCGGCATGGCCTTTGACCCAATGCCAGTTAATCTCATGGCGTCGGACTTCCTCATCCAGTGCCATCCAAAGGTCGGCATTCTTCACAGGTTTCTTGGCGGCCGTTTTCCAACCATTCTTTTTCCAGTTATGCATCCACTCGCTAATGCCCTTGCGGACGTACTGGGAGTCCGTGTAGACATCGACCTGACAGGAGCGCTTGAGCGCCTTCAGGCCCTGAATCGCAGCCATAAGTTCCATTCTATTGTTGGTCGTTTCCCGTTCGCCCCCGTGAAGTTCCCGCTCGGCGTCACCGTAGCTCAACACCGCACCCCAACCACCGGGCCCCGGATTGCCTTTACAGGCGCCATCGGTGTAAAGCACAACGCGTTTTGTCATAACCCTTAATCCTGATATCTGGAAGGCGAGTCCTCGGCGGCACGGCGAGCCGCGCTCGAGGATCCCATGGCACCGGCAACGGGCATCGAAACCGGCTTTGGCTTGCGCCAACGGATGCGGTTGGTCGTGCGGCCCAGCACTCTCTTTTCGGCGCGGATACAGTAATAGGCGCCTGCGGGAAGATGCAACCTGCGGCCAAATTTCTCCAGAGAAATCAGCCGGTCAAGTGCGTGCTGGCCTTTTAGCGGCGGGCGAAAGAAGTGGCTGGACGACGCTTCGATTTCAAACTCGAGCAAACTGAGCCAGTCTTCCAGCCGGTTGGCGGTGGCAAAGCGACCGCTCCAGGGCGGCTGTTGCCGGCGGGCCATGAGTTTACGCAATCCCCAGAGGCTAAAAGGGTTGAAGCCGATAATCACCAAATGCCCTGAGCTGCGAAGAATGCGCGCAGCCTCCCTGACCACTTGATGCGGCCGCTCCGAAAAATCATGGGTATGGTGCATGACAACCAGATCGACCGATTCGCTGGGAAACGGCAGCTCCTCCGGGTTGCACACCACCAAACCGTCGGGAAGATGGCTCGTCCAATGAGGCGTCGTCATCATGCGCATACTGAAATCCGTCGACCTGGCCAGTGGCAGGCGGTGACTCACGGAAATCAGTAGTTGATGAGCGCCGCTATGCCTGGCGAGCTGCGCATCGATCTGCGCACGTTGATCCGCCAGCAAAGCCCGGCCAAGGGGCGTCTGAAACCACCCTTCAAAGGCATCTCGCTGCGAACTGTAGTTAATGGTGCCGGATTTGGCCATGACTTCCCTCTGAGAGCGAGTATCACGGTGAACGAATACGCGGAAACTTGGGCCGCCCCGTGCAATCCTTTATGATAACAGTCTACATTCGCTGACCGCAGCCGGTGATTATGTTTTCTATCGTTCCCATACCCGCATTCAGTGACAACTATATTTGGTGCCTGATCGATCACGACACCAACCTTGCCGCCATCGTCGACCCCGGGCAGTCAGAGCCGGTCGAGCGCTTTCTTACGGAAAACGGCCTGACACTCGATGTGATCCTGATCACTCATCATCATCCCGATCACGTCGGTGGCGTAGCCGACCTGGAGCGCAAGTATCGCCCAAAAGAGATATACGGCCCCAAGGACTCTCCCTTCGATGGCATCAGCAAGCCTTTGCTAGAGGGCGATACGGTCACCTGGCAGCACATCACCTTTAGCGTACTTGAAGTGCCCGGACATACGCTTGACCACATCGCTTATATTTCCGAGCAGAACGTGACCGACGACGCGCCGGCCCTGTTTTGCGGCGACACGCTCTTTGCCTGCGGGTGCGGGCGCCTGTTCGAAGGTACTCCGGTCCAGATGCGTCAGTCCCTGGCCAAACTGCGCGGCCTGCCGCCCAATACCCGGGTTTATTGTGCCCACGAGTATACGCTGGCCAACCTGCGCTTTTCCCGCGACCTGTTGCCCGACGACGATGGGCTCGAAGCCTTCGAGGCGGCCTGTAAGCAGAAACGCGAGAACGGCGAACCCACCCTGCCGACAACGCTTGAAGAGGAGCTTGCGCTCAATCCGTTCCTGCGCTGGGACGACGATGCGGTGGCCCAGGCCGTTGGCAAGCGCGGCGTTGACGTGGACGGCGAGTTCAGTGGCGAGGACCGCGTTTTTGCGCAAGTAAGGCGCGCGAAAGACACATTCTAATTATTACGTTCTGAACTATACGGGACGTAACAAACGCTTTCTTGACCCCCTAAAATGGCTTCCCATAGAATCCGGCGAAGTTTTGCTGCGGGTTGCAGCGCCAAGCCACGCTGCCCCACACTCAGCAGCTCAGGACATATCGGACGGTTTATGACATTGGCAAGACTGATATCTGCCCTTCTTCTCTCGATTCTGCTCGCCGGTTGCCAGACATTTTCCGGGCAGAACGAGGAGAACGGTTCTCTCAGCGAAGGGGAACTCCTCGAATCGGAACGCGTCTCTATTGCGGCCGGCGACGACGAACTGAAAGCCGCCATTGAAGGTGAGACCCCCTCCGACGACACCACCGTCCTTGACGACGCCATCGAACCGTCCCTCAAGTCCCAGGCCGCCCGGGCCAGGGAGCGTCTCGAGCAGCCCACAGAAGAAACCGTTGAAGCAGATGAAGTCGCGCACGATCTATGGAGCCGTCTACGGGAGCAATTCGGCCTCGACTTGACGCTGAGCAACGAACGCATTGAGCAACAGCTGAACTGGTATGCCAGCCATCCACGTTACATCGACCGAGTGGCGAAGCGGGCTCGCCGCTACCTTTACTACATCGTTACGGAGGTGGAGGAGCGTGACCTGCCGGGCGAATTCGCCCTGCTCCCGGTGGTGGAAAGCGCGTTCGATCCGTTTGCCTATTCTCATGGCCGTGCAGCCGGGCTATGGCAGTTTATTCCCTCTACCGGCCGAGTCTACGATCTCAATCAGAGCTGGTGGCATGATCAACGCCGCGACGTCATGTCGGCTACCGATGGTGCGCTGGCATACCTCGACGCCTTGAGCAGCCGTTTCGACGGCAACTACCTGCTGGGCCTCGCCTCCTACAACAGTGGCGCAGGGACCGTGGGCCGTGCCATCCGCCGCAACGAAGCCCGCAGCCTACCGACCGACTACTGGTCACTCGACCTACCGCGGGAAACCCGCGAGTATGTCCCCAAGCTGATCGCCATCGCCAAGATCATCCAGAACCCGGAAGCCTACGGTATTACCCTGCCCCCGATTCCGGACGAGCCCTACTTCGACGTTGTCGATACCGGCTCTCAAATCGACTTGGCCCAGGCCGCTGAACTGGCGGGCGTCGACATCGAAGAAGTCTACCTGCTGAATCCGGCCTACAACCGCTGGGCCACCTCGCCCGATGGTCCGCATCGTCTGCTGGTGCCGGTAAAGAACGCCGAAAAATTCCGCCAGGGCCTGGCATCGCTTGATCCGGACATGCGCGTGTCGTGGAAGAACTACAAAGTGCGTAGCGGCGACAGCTTGATCAAAATCGCCCGTCAATTCGGCACCACGCCGGACGTCATCAAACAAGTCAATCACATGCGCTCCAACCTGATCCGGGTCGATCAGCGCCTATTGATTCCCACGTCCGCCAGGGGCACCACGGCTTATGCCCTGAGTGCCGGCGAACGCCTTAAGGACAAACAGGCCGCCACCGGCCGGCGCAGCGATGGAACTCGCATCGAGCATCTCGTTCAAAGGGGAGATACGTTCTGGGACATCGCCAGGGACCACAAGGTCGGCGTTCGCCAGCTGGCCAAATGGAACGGCATGGCCCCGGGCGATCCGCTGATGCCGGGCACCAAGCTGGTCATCTGGTCTAAAGATGCCGGTACTCAACAGCTGGCCAAAGCCAGTAGCCGGGCCTCCTCCGACATGGTGCGGAAAGTCGGTTACCGAGTACGCAAGGGTGATTCCCTGGCGCGTATTGCGGGTCGTTTTAACGTCAATGTGAGGGATATCGCGAGCTGGAACAGCCTGGATATCAACAATTATCTCCAGCCTGGACAAAGTCTGGTACTCTACGTCGATATTCGCCGAAGCCCCTGATCGCACACACAATATGGATGTGACGGTCAGCCACCAGAAAAAGAGCGGAGTTCATGATCCGATTTTCTCAGACCGTCATCACCCTCCTAGTGTTGCTATTGGCCTCGTCCCTCCAGGCTACCGAAGCCGTCCACGGCCTGGCCATGCACGGGGATCCGAAGTACGGTCCCGCCTTCGAGCATTTCGATTACGTCAATCCTGACGCCCCCAAGGGTGGAACCTTACGCCAAGGCGTGGTTGCCAATGGCTACGACTCTCTTAATCCGTTCCTGCTGAAAGGCGTGGCCGCTGCCGGCATCGAGACCTATACCTACGACAGTCTCCTGACCGCCTCCGCTGACGAGCCGTTTACCATGTACGGCCTGATTGCTGAGTCGCTGGAAACGCCGGAAGACCGCTCTTACGTCATATTCAATATCCGTCCGGAAGCCCGTTTTTCCGATGGCGAACCGATTACGGCGGACGACGTGGCGTATACGTTCAACGTGCTGACGGAAAAGGGGCACCCTTTCTACCGCAACTATTATTCGGAAGTGAAGAGTGTGACGGTTGAAGGCGAGCGGCGCGTGCGTTTCGATTTTGGCGAGACTCAGAACCGGGAGTTGCCGCTGATTCTGGGCCAAATGCCGATCCTGCCCCAACACTACTGGGAAAAGAACGACTTCGAAGAGTCCGGGCTGACGATCCCGGTCAGCAGTGGCCCCTATCAGATCGATCGATTCGAGGCCGGCCGTTCCGTCACATATAAGCGGAATACCGACTATTGGGGGAAAGACCTTCCCGTCAACGTTGGCCGGCATAACGTCGATACCGTGCGCTACGATTACTACTCCGACGATACTGTTGCACTGGAAGCGTTCAAGGCCGGCATTTACGACTTCCGCCTTGAGTCTTCTGCCAAAAATTGGGCAACAGCCTACGCTTCCGACGCTCTAAAAGAAGAGCGCATCATCAAAGAAGCCGTGCACCATGGTCGTCCGGTCGGTATGCAGGCGTTTATCATGAACTCGAGCAAACATCCGTTTGACAACCGCAAGGTTCGCGAGGCGCTGGCCTACGGGTTTGATTTCGACTGGGCCAACGAAAACCTGTTCTACGGTCAATACACCCGCACAGACAGTTACTTCGAGAACAGCGATCTGGCGTCCGGCGGGCTTCCCGAAGGCGACGAACTGGCGTTGCTTGAGCCCTACCGTGACCAGCTGCCTCCGGAAGTGTTCAATCAGGAATACCAGCCGCCCTCCACCACCGGTGGAAGCAGCCTGCGCGATAATTTGCGCTCGGCCATGAAAATTTTCCAGCAAGCAGGTTACGCGATAAAGAACGGCAAGATGGTCGAAACAGCCAGTGGCAAACCATTGCGCTTTGAGATTCTGCTTCGCCAAAAAAGCTTCGAACGCGTCGTACTGCCCTATAAGCAAAACCTCGGGAAACTGGGTATCGACGTCGAGGTGCGCCTGATCGACACCAATCAATACGTCCAGCGTGTACGTAACTTCGAATTCGATATGGTGGTACTCGGGCTGGCCCAGTCCGACTCGCCCGGCAACGAGCAGCGGGACTACTGGCACTCGTCAAATGCCGGTACGGCCGGCTCCCGGAATTACATCGGCGTGAGCGACCCGGTTGTCGACGAGCTTGTCGCCAAAATCATTCAGGCGCCAGACCGGGAATCGCTGGTCACCCGCACCCGCGCCCTCGATCGCGTGCTGTTGTGGGGCCACTACGTTGTGCCTCAGTGGCACCTGGCTGTCGATCGCATTGCGTACTGGCACCATCTCGCACGGCCGGAAGCAACACCCAAATCCGGCATCGACCTGTCCCGCTGGTGGGTCAAACCCTGACAACCGCTTTCAGAGAAGGAACTGCTGACTGATGGGTGTCTACATCCTCAGACGACTGTTGCTGATTATCCCCACTCTGATCGGCATTATGCTGCTCAATTTCCTGATTGTGCAGGCGGCTCCCGGCGGCCCTGTCGAACAGCTGATCGCGGAAATGGAAGGCATGGGCGGCAGCAGCCTGGCCCGCGCCACCGGCGGCGGTGGCGCCGAGGTCAGCGAAGGCGGTCAAACCCGAGGCGCCAAAGGACTTCCGCCGGAACTGCTGAAAGAAATGGAGCAACTCTACGGCTTCGATAAGCCACCCCATGAGCGCTTCTTCAAGATGCTGGGTGACTACGCCACGTTCGATTTCGGCGAGAGTTTCTACAGAGACCGCACGGTCATCGAGCTGATCATCGACAAGCTGCCCGTTTCCATTTCGCTGGGGCTCTGGTCGACGCTCATTATCTATCTGATCTCAATACCTCTGGGCATCAAGAAGGCGGTCACCGACGGGACACGATTCGACGTCTGGTCCAGCTCGGTCATTATTGTCGGCTATGCCATCCCCGGATTTCTTTTCGCTATTCTACTCATTGTGCTATTCGCCGGCGGCAGTTACTGGGACTGGTTCCCGTTGAGAGGTCTTACTTCACCGAACTTTGAAGAACTGACTTGGTACCAGAAAATCGGCGATTATTTCTGGCATCTGGCGCTACCGGTTACGGCCAACGTAATTGGCGGTTTTGCTACCCTGACCTTGCTGACAAAAAATTCCTTCCTGGATGAAATCGGTAAGCAATACGTGGTGACCGCGCGCGCCAAAGGTCTGGAGGAGCGCCGTATCCTCTATGGCCATGTGTTCCGCAACGCTATGCTGATTGTCATCGCCAGCCTGCCGGGGTTGCTCGTCGCCCTATTCTTTACCGGTTCGCTACTGATCGAGGTGATCTTCTCACTCGATGGCCTCGGGTTGCTGGGCTTCGAAGCGGCGCTCAACCGGGACTATCCGGTGATCTTCGGAACGCTCTATATATTTACGCTTATGGGCCTGGTGTTGAAGCTCATCAGCGACCTCACCTACGTACTGGTGGACCCGCGTATCGACTTTGAAAGCAGGGAGGGCTGAGCATGGCGTCCTTCGAGCTCTCGCCCATCCAACGCCGTCGTCTGCATAATTTCCGCAACAACCGGCGCGGGTTTTATTCACTTTGGCTGTTTCTGGTCCTTTTCTTCGTGACACTTTTTGCCGAAGTGGTTGCCAACGACAAACCCTTGGTCGTCAGCTATCAGGACGACCTCTATTTCCCCATCGTCGAGCAGGTTAACGAGGAAACCTTCGGGGGCTTCCTGCCCACCGAGGCCGACTACCGGGATCCCTTCATCGCGGATGAAATCAAGGCCAACGGCTGGATGCTCTGGCCGCCGATTCGCTTCAGCTACGATACGATCAACTACAACCTGAAGGTGCCCTCGCCCGCGCCGCCCTCTTCGGTGAACTGGCTGGGTACCGATGACCAAGGCCGGGATGTTGTGGCCCGGCTGATCTACGGCTTCCGTATATCGGTGTTGTTTGCCCTGACGCTGACCTTTTTCAGCTGCATCGTCGGGGTGATCGTCGGCGCTCTGCAGGGTTTCTATGGCGGCAAGGTCGACCTGATTGGCCAGCGCTTCGTCGAAATCTGGTCGGGTTTGCCAGTGCTCTATCTGTTGATCATTCTATCCAGTATCGTTCAGCCCAGCTTCTGGTGGCTGCTCGGTATCATGCTGCTGTTCAGTTGGATGGGACTGGTGGATGTGGTTCGAGCCGAGTTCCTGAGGGCGCGCAATTTCGAGTATGTACGGGCTGCCCGGGCGTTGGGCCTGGATAATCGCACGATCATGTTTCGCCATATGCTGCCCAATGCCATGGTGGCCACCATTACCTTCGTACCGTTTATTTTGACCGGCGCCATTACCGGCCTTACATCGCTGGACTTCCTGGGCTTCGGGCTGCCGCCGGGCTCGCCGTCCCTGGGGGAGCTTATTGCTCAGGGCAAAGCTAACCTGCACGCTCCCTGGCTGGGTATCTCCGCCTTTATCACCCTCGCGATCATGCTGACGCTTCTCGTGTTCATCGGTGAAGCGGTACGCGATGCCTTCGACCCGAGGAAGAACTGATATGGCCGACTTTCTCGATGTCCGTCATTTGTCGATTGCGTTTCACGGCAAGAAGGTGGTCGACGACGTCAGCTTTTCGGTACCCGTTGGCCGAACACTCGCACTGGTCGGCGAAAGCGGCTCAGGCAAGTCCGTGACGGCTCTGTCGATTCTTCGGCTGTTGGACGATCGCCATGCCAGCTACCCGGCCGGCGAAATTCATCTGGAAGGCGAAAATCTGCTGAAAGCCAAGCCACAGCGGCTGCGCCAGATCCGCGGCAAGCGCATCAGCATGATCTTTCAGGAACCGATGACGTCCCTGAACCCGCTCCATACCGTGGAAAAACAGATCAGCGAGACCCTGGCCCTGCATCAAGGTATGCGTCCCAACCGGGCGCGCAGTCGCACGTTGGAACTGCTGGATCTGGTCGGTATTCCCGATCCCGAGCAACGCTTGAGTTATTACCCGCACCAACTCTCCGGCGGTCAAAAGCAGCGCGTGATGATCGCCATGGCGCTGGCCAACGAACCGGATCTGCTGATTGCCGATGAACCCACCACCGCGTTAGATGTCACGGTCCAGCGTCAAGTACTGGAGCTGCTGCGTGACCTTCAGACGAAAATGGGCATGGCCGTGCTGTTGATCACCCATGACTTGTCGATTGTTCGCCATTACGCCGACGATGTCGTGGTCATGCAACACGGGCGCGTGATGGAAGCCGGTCCGACGGAAGATGTCTTCAACAATCCCAGCCAGGCTTACACCCGCATGTTGCTGAATGCGGATCCTGGCGACGCTCCGCCATCGATCGCCGGCGACGCAACCCCGCTGCTAACGATGGAGAAGGTCAATGTACGTTTCCCCGTCACCAAAGATTTCCTGGGACGACCCAAGACGTTCCTGCACGCGGTTAATGACGTCGGGCTTTCTCTGCGCACGGGGGAAACCCTGGGTATCGTCGGCGAGAGCGGCAGCGGCAAGACGACCTTGGGTATGGCTCTGCTGAAGCTGACCCGGTGTGACGGCGATATTCGCTTTGAGGACCGCACGATAGGTCACCTAAGTCAGAAACAATTCAAACCCTTACGCCGACATCTTCAGATCGTTTTTCAAGATCCTTATGGCAGCCTGAGCCCACGCATGTCCGTGGGTGAAATCATCGGCGAGGGTTTGAACGTTCACTTCCAGGACGAAAAGGAACGCCATGAGGCCATGATCATTCAGGCCTTAAAGGATGTCGGCCTCGATCCGGAAACGCGACACCGCTATCCACACGAGTTTTCCGGCGGTCAGCGGCAGCGCATCGCCATCGCCCGGGCTCTGGTACTGCATCCGAAGCTGATTGTGCTGGACGAGCCTACGTCCGCTTTGGACCGGACCGTACAAAAGCAGGTCATCGAGTTGCTGCGCTCGCTACAGCAACGCTATGGACTGAGCTATCTTTTTATCAGTCATGACCTTTCCGTCGTGCGCGCATTGAGTCACCGGGTGCTTGTGCTCAAGTCGGGAAAGGTGGTGGAGTATGGCGACGCAGAGCAGGTACTCGGTTCGCCCCAGGCAGACTACACACGGCAACTGCTTGACGCAGCGTTCTTTTACCAGGGTAAACCGGACGACTCAGTCGGCCCGGTGTCTTGAAGTCGCTCACGCTCATAAGCCCAACGTTAGACGAATAGCGACTTATCCGACGTACGCCGATCGGTGAAAATGCGTCCTACACGTGAATCAGGAGATCATTCATGGGAATTCTCAAAGGAAAAAGGGCCCTGATCGTCGGGGTTGCCAGCAAACATTCTATTGCGCACGGTATTGCCGAGGTTTTCCATCAGCAAGGCGCTGAGCTGGCATTTACCTACCAGAACGAAAAGCTCAAATCCCGGGTCGTGGGTTTCGCCAAAGAATGGGGTAGCGAACTGACCTTCCCTTGCGACGTCGCCAGCGACGAGGAAATTGACGAGGTATTCAAGGAACTGGGCAAGCACTGGGACAAGGTCGATATTATCGTCCACGCTGTCGGGTTTGCCCCCGGCCACGAGTTGAACGGCAACTATGTGGACGTCACCACCCGCGAAGGCTTCAAGACCGCCCACGATATCAGCTCTTACAGTTTTGTCGCGCTGGCCAAAGGCGCACGCGGCATGCTGAACGATAACGGCTCCCTGCTGACATTAACCTACCTGGGCGCCGAGCGCGTACTGCCCAACTACAACGTCATGGGGCTGGCCAAGGCCTCCCTGGAAGCCAACGTACGTTATATGGCTTCCGGTTTGGGGCCCGACGGTATTCGGGTCAACGGTATTTCCGCAGGTCCGATCAAGACATTGGCCGCGTCCGGCATCAAGAGCTTTCGCAAAATGCTCTCCGAGAACGCCAATCGCGCCCCGCTCAAGCGCAACGTGACCAAAGAAGAAGTGGGCAATACCGCAGCCTTCCTGTGCTCGGACATGGCCAGTGGGATTACCGGCGAAATCCTCTATGTCGATGCCGGATTCAACATCACGGGTATGGGCGCCCTGGAAGAATAGACGCCTTTCCGATACCGAAGGGAGCCCCGCACCTGGAGGCTCCCTGCCTTTTTATCGAACTTCGTCACTGTTCCGGTTTGTAAAGTTGAGTAATCTCGGAACGTTCCGACAGGAGTTCACCCCATGCGTTCGACGTTTCGTTTCCTCGCTCTCGCCTTTCTCGCCGTCACCGCGTTGTCGGGCTGCTCGAGTATCGGCTCCGCCATGAAAGCCAGCCCATCCTTGGCCAATGCCACTGGCTTTGCCGATATTCCGATGCCCTACCTGGAAGAACGCTATATCAATGACGAATCAACGTTCATGACGGTTAATGGCTATCGCATCCACTACCGCGATCAAGGCCAGGGCGATACGATTATCCTGCTGCATGGCATATTTTCATCCTTGCAAACCTGGGATAGCTGGGTCGCCGAGCTGAGTCGTTCGCACCGCGTCATTACCCTGGATATGCCCGGTTTCGGCATGACCGGCGGTCCGGAAAACCCCGAAGACTTCGACGAAGACAGCATCGTCAATACGTTCGCCAAGTTTGTCGAACGCCTGGATCTGGAGAACTTCACCCTCGCGGGCAATTCGCTGGGTGGCTTCGTCGCTGCCCGCTACGCAGCCCAGTACGGGAACCGAGTGGACCGGCTGATCCTCCTGAATCCTTTCGGTTACCCGCAAGAAACGCCCTGGCTGTTGGACTTGGGCACGGCTTTTCCCATGAACTTCCTTGGTAACTACGTCCAGCCACCTGTCATCGTGACGCTGTCCCTACGCAACGCCTACGGCGATCCGCGCCGCATGCACGATAAGGACGTTTATCGCTACGTGCATATGTCCCAGCGCCCCGGAGCCAAGCCGATTTACATGAAAACCCTGGAAATTGTAGACGAACGCGCCCAGAACGAAGCCCCGTTACCCTTTTTTCGAATCAATGCGCCGACACTGTTACTTTGGGGTGAAGACGACAGCTGGGTGCCCGTGGAGCTGGCGACGCGCTGGCTCAATGACATAGGTAACGCTCGCCTGGTTACCTATGAAGGTGTGGGGCATATACCGATGGAAGAGGTGCCGGAAGACTCGCTCAAGGACGTGAGGCGCTTCCTCGCTAAGGGTCTGGCGGCCTTTCCCGACAACGCTCCGGCGCAAAAAGACGGTATTGCGCAGGCCGACTAGTGTTACGAGGACAGCTGCGCGTGGTGTTACGAGGACAGCTGCGCGTGGTGTTGCGAGGACAGCTACGCGTTATAGGTAACGCTACGTGGAATACCGGCTAATCGTCTTCCAAAGCCTGCGCCATGGTTTCCAGCCATTCCAGCACGGCCGTGTCATCCGACTCGAGTACCCGCAAGCCGACCTGCCACAAGCCGTCGTCTTGCGCCCGGCACCAAACCACTTCGACCATCAGGGTGTAGGCTGCTTTTTCACCCGCACGCTCGAGCTCGATGTAGGCCGGAATAATGGCTCCTTCGGTTGCCGGCTCCCTCGCCACAACCCGGATGCCCGTAGCGGACAAGTCCGACGTATAACAGGTGAGAACATGAGGTTGCCCGGACTCTTCCGGGTCCGGAGACTCCAGCTCCAGTTCGACCGTGACCCGGCCGGTTAGCCGAAACTCACGACGCTGCTCCCTTTCCGTTTCCGGTCCATTGCCAAAACTATAATCGTTGGCCGTCATGATCGACCCACCCTGATTCGTCCAACCACACGCGAAAGCGTATCCTCGAATTCGGCCTCGCTGCTCATCACGCGGGCCTCGCCCTTAACGATGGCCTCGATAAGGCTATCAACAGTCATTTCCGTCCGGTTCAAGCCCAAGCGGTCGACAAAAATCAGTTTGCCGGTCGCGTTTAGACGAACGGCCAGTTTCAGTTTACGCGCTTCGGCGGACTCGCCGTTCTCCGGCGTATCGGCCGACACGGCAATCCAGCTACCTAGCTTAAGGCCATCCACTTGGGCGCGGGCAACGGCCAACCGCTCTTTCTCGAGACGCTGCTGCTCGGCCACTTCCTGAGCCCGAACGGCTGCTTCCTCCGCGGCCCGCGCTTCGGCTGCCTCCGCTTCGCGGCGCTGCTCTTCTTCCTGACGGCGCTTCTCAGCGGCTTCTCGCTCAGCACGCACTTTCGCGGCTTGTGCTTCGGCCTTTTCCCGGGCTTCGCGCCGCTTCACGATCTGGGAGCGCAACACGTGCTCCATGGCCTTTACCGTTTCGCTGACCACGTCTGCAAAGTGATTGAGCTCCGGGAGACTACGGAGCCTGCCTTCGTCCGATGCGGTGCGAAATTCGATCCAATCCATCAGTCCCAGCTTAACGCCTTCTCCGTTGGTCCAGAGCACCTCGTTGGAATCCGAGAGAAGCGCAAAGAAATAAAGGCGCTGCTCCTGCTGCCCCTCTCCTTCCACAAACCAATGCCCTTGGTAGGCCTGAATCTCGCTGTCAGGCACTGTATTCGCGTCAAGCCAAGCGGAGTCATAGCTATAGCCTTTCACCGGTTCGAGATCCACCGGGGTGCCGCGCAAGCGGGCGACCATGGTCACCTCGATGCCCTGCAGAGCGCTTTCGGGGAGGGCTTCTTTGTTGACACGGGACCAGACCTCGCCGATCTTGTCTCCCAACTGTTCTCCCACGTGATAGAGCTTGTCCCGATCTTGATCGGAGAGCTTAGGGTCGGAGACCCAGATCATCCACTCCAGCAGTTTCGCCGCATGGCGTGCATTATCGCTGCCCATCCCCTCGGCCCAGACCGCTTGACGCAACAAGGGCAGCCAATAAGTATCGATGAACGTGGTGACTGCGGGAGGCAGCTCCCGTTTGCCGAGCGCTCGCCCGACCAAAGCTCGGGCAACCTTATCTGCAGTACGTTGCCGTGCGGCCCCCTGTTCGGTTTCCAGCAGCCGCTGCCTGAGACGGTCAATACGGCCGTCTTTCTGTTCCTGCTCTTTACGCCAATCCTCGGCAAAACGTTCGAAAGGTTGCAGGTTGCGATCGACAAAACACTGGTCGACAACCTGAACCAAGGTGTCAAGCCAGCTCATCAGTTGACGTGCCGCCCGGCCACCGGAGTCGCTCCAGCCCCTGAGGGTATGCAGGCTATCGATCCAATTATGCACGCTGTTGGCCCCGCCCAACGCTTCGGCGCCATGTTCATGAATCTGCCAGGCGAGCAGAAAGCGCAAACGGGCCGTGCGTTTGACCAGAGTACTATGAAGACCGGACTTTTGCAGGAAGACATCCATGATTCGGTCGGCAAGATAGGCCGCATTGACCTGGCGCACGGACCAAGTCAGCGTGTCGGTGCCCAGCACGCCGACGACGCGCTCGTCACGCTGATCTTGCCAACAGGTATGTAACAAGGGAACCCAGTCCGACACCGCCTCGTCACTCGGCCGGGTAACGGGATAAGGCAGGTCCGGCACCCGAATGCCCTTGAGAATAGCCTGAATGATATCCAGGTTGGGCTGGGCGTCGCCCGCCGATGTGGTCCCTATGTGAACCATGGAAATGACGTGTCCTGTATGGCGGCTGCCAAACGGTGAGCATGAACGCTCGTTGACGACGCGACAGCCGATGGAAACAAAGCTGGCCATTGCAGCGAGCAGCAAAGAGGTCGTCCAGCAGACTTATTATCGGAATAGGCCAAAACAATGCTGTACCACCTTTCGGATCAATTGCATTGGGCGCGCTTATATCGCAGTATAACTGCCCCTTTATGTAACACGGTAACAATGTGTCAGCAGTCGATGGCAGAGCGCAACCTGAATCGCCGCTGAGAGGTTAGCAACCACCTGCCACAATGCAACACACGACGTTAATCTGTGCTGTGAACTGCTGTTTCTGGAGAAGTCAACGACATGTCTGACAAACAGATCGAGAATATCAACGTGGCCAGCCAGGAGCCGCTGATCACACCGGAAGCCTTAAAAGAGGAGATGCCGCTTCTCGGCAAAGCTGCGGAAACCGTGGCCGCTGGCCGGGAAACCATCAACAATATCCTCGACGGCAAAGACCACCGGATTTTCGTCGTTGTCGGCCCTTGCTCTATTCATGACGTCGAGGCGGCGCACGAGTACGCCCACAAGCTGAAACAGCTTGCCGATGAACTCAGCGATACGCTGTACATCGTCATGCGGGTCTATTTCGAGAAGCCTCGGACGACAATCGGTTGGAAGGGCCTGATCAACGATCCGCACCTGAACGATTCCTTCGACATCGAACAGGGTCTTCATATCGGCCGCCGACTGCTGCTGGATATTGCCGATCTCGGTCTACCGGCCGCTACCGAAGCGCTGGACCCCATTTCGCCCCAGTATCTGCAGGACACCATTTCCTGGTCCGCCATCGGCGCCCGGACAACGGAATCCCAGACCCACCGTGAGATGAGTAGCGGCCTTTCCATGGCCATCGGCTTCAAGAACGGCACTGACGGTAGCCTCGACGTGGCCATCAACGCCATGAAGTCTGTCTCTCATCCCCACAGTTTCCTGGGTATCGACCAGAAAGGTCAGGTGTCGATCATCCGTACCCGCGGCAACTCTTATGGCCACGTAGTGTTGCGCGGTGGCGGCGGCAAGCCCAACTACGACTCGGTCAGCGTCGCACTGTGCGAGCAAGAGCTGGAAAAGGCCGGACTGCGCAAGGCCCTGATGGTCGATTGCAGTCATGCCAACTCCAACAAGGATCCAGGAATTCAGCCGTTGGTCATGCAGGATGTAGCGCATCAGATCGTCGAAGGCAATCAGTCCATACTTGGCCTGATGGTCGAGAGTCACCTGAACTGGGGCAGCCAGTCCATTCCGGAGAATCTGGCCGATCTGAAGTACGGCGTTTCAGTGACGGACGCCTGCATCGACTGGCCCACGACCGAAAAAGCCCTACGCGAAATGCACGACAAGCTGAAAGATGTGCTTCCCGGGCGGGTCGGCAGTAGTTAAGCAGGACGGTAGGTTGGGCTGAGCTTGCGAAGCCCAACCTACCCCGACCGCCAATCATTACGTTGGGCTTCCTGCGTCAGCCCAACCTACCATGCTGAGCATCAATTCAACGATACCGACTGCCCGAGCCAATCCAGTTTCTCCCGCAGCTTGACCACCTCACCAATAATAATCAACGTGGGCGCTTTTACTTCGCTGGCCTCGACATTCTCGACAATGGAATCGATCCGGCCTGTCACCACCACCTGTTCGGGCGTCGTACCCTTGGACACCAGCGCCACCGGCATATCCGCAGGCATGCCGTGCGCAATCAATTCGCGGGCGATAACCGGCAAGCCCACAAGGCCCATATAGAACACCAGGGTTTGATTGTTCTGGACGAAATCCTTCCACGGCAGGTCGCAGGTGTCGTTCTTGAGGTGGCCTGTTACAAACCGTACGGATTGGGCATAGTCTCGGTGGGTCAACGGGATACCGGCATAGGCCGCGCATCCCGAGGCTGCCGTGATGCCCGGCACCACTTGAAAAGCCACACCCGCCTCGGCAAGGGTTTCAATCTCTTCCCCACCGCGACCAAAGATGAAAGGATCACCGCCTTTTAGGCGCACGACCGTGCGTCCTTCCTGGGCGAACTCGACCAGCCTCTGGTTGATCTGGTCCTGAGCCAGCGTATGTTTCGATCGCTGTTTGCCGACATGAATCATCTCGGCGTCGGCACGCACCCGGGCAAGGATATCCCGGGAGACCAGCCGGTCATACAACACCACATCGGCTTGAGCGATGATGCGTAACGCTTTAAGCGTTAACAGGTCGGGATCCCCCGGTCCGGCCCCAACCAGAAAGACCTCCCCTTTTACGGTTCCTGAGGCGGCCTTACGAATCGAACTTTCCAGTGCATCGGACAGTTCCGCTTTCGGCATCTGGTGGGCCCGGGCCACCAGGTTGCCGTCCAACAGCCGATACCAGAAACTGCGACGCTGGTGGGGAGTGGTCAAACGTTCGGACAGGTCGCCCTTGTGAATCATTTGCTGCAGCAAATCCCCCAACCCCTCCGGCAGCAACGTATCCAGCTTCTGTCGCAACCAGCTTGCCACCGTCGGCCAACGGCCGCCGGTATCGACGGTTATCCGCAGCGGGCCGCGCTGGAGCGTCGCGGGAAACTGAACGCGTGCGCTTGGGTGATCCGCTGGGGACCATACCGGCACGCCCTCTTCGACGCGCGCAATCCAGGCTGTGTCATCTTCGGCAACGCCGGTGTCGATCAACAACAGTCCGTAATCAACGCGCAGCAACGAATTGCCAGGCTCAGGTAGCGTCGAAAGAACACTCGATGCGGGGGCTTCGTTCGGCAGGTCGTCGTGACCGAGCCAAACAATGCGCGCGCCCTGCTCGGCGCATGCCCGCGCCTTAGCCAACAAGCGCGGGCCGCTACCGATACAGCCGACAACAGGATGATCAATTCTCAGGGAAACCGTGAGGGTCAAAGCAAACTCCTTCTGGCCCTTCCCCCAACCACTGCGGGTCAGGGCGTGATAACGTCAACGCCGCCCATGTAGGGCTGCAGGACTTCAGGCACGCGGATGCTGCCGTCCGCCTGCTGATAGTTTTCCATCACGGCGACCAGCGCCCGGCCCACAGCCAGACCGGACCCGTTCAGCGTATGCACGAACTCCGGCTTACCGGTTTCCGGGTTGCGCCAGCGCGCCTGCATACGCCGGGCCTGGAAATCGTGGGTATTGCTGCAGGATGAGATTTCCCGGTATTTGCCCTGTCCCGGCAACCAGACTTCCAGATCGTAGGTTTTTGCGGCCGAGAAACCGATGTCGCCGCCGCAAAGCGCGACCACACGGTATGGCAAATTCAACTTCTGCAGAATGGCCTCGGCATGGGAAGTCAGTTCTTCCAGTGCGGCCTCGGAATCGTCCGGGCGTACGATGTGAACCATCTCCACCTTGTCGAACTGATGCTGACGGATCATCCCCCGAGTGTCGCGGCCGTAAGAGCCCGCTTCGCTACGAAAGCACGGCGTATGGCAGACCATACGTATAGGCAATTCCTCGGTCTTGAGGATGCTGTCGCTTACCAGATTGGTCGCCGGTACCTCTGCTGTCGGGATCAGGTAAAGCGGATGTTCGCCTTCCATCTTGAACAGGTCTTCTTCGAATTTCGGCAACTGACCGGTTCCGTAAAGCGTGTTGGCATTGACCAGATACGGCAGATACGTTTCGGTGTAGCCATGCTCATCCGCATGGGTGTCGATCATAAACTGCGCCAGCGCCCGATGCAGGCGGGCAACCGGTCCGCGCATGACAGCGAAGCGGGATTGCGCCAACCGCCCGGCGGTTTCAAAGTCCAGGCCGGCCACGTCTTGACCCAGATCCACATGGTCCTTCGGCTCGAAATCGAATGCCGGCGGCGTTCCCCAGCACCGTAGCTCGACATTGTCGTCCTCGTCCCTGCCTTCGGGCACGCTTTCGTCCGGAATATTCGGTATTCCTGAGAGGAACGCATTCAGCTCTTCCTGAAGCGTCCGCAGTTCGGCCTCTGCATCGCCTCGCTGGCGCTTTAGATCCTCAACAGCATCCATAAGCGGCTGGATATCTTCACCGGCAGCCTTGGCCTTGCCGATTGCCTTCGACCGTTTGTTCTGCTCGCTCTGAAGTTCTTCTGTCCTGACTTGGAGTGACCGGCGACGGGATTCCATGGCTTGGAAAGCATCCACGTCGAAGGTGTAGTTGCGCACAGCAAGGCGGCGGGCAATATCGTCAGTCTGGTTCCGAACACGTTTGGGATCGAGCATGATCGTCCTGTTAACTTCTGGTGAATAGGATGCGGCCTGCTTCCATGCCTACCGGGGACGGTCCGATTGCGGACTCAACCCGATCTACAGGACGCTAACGTTGCGCATAGTATACCGTCAGGATTTTTAGGTACCACCAGCACAGCCAATCTGCGCCGGGCCGGCGGGCATCAGGAGAAAGGTTTTCCAGACGACGTCGTGTCGGAGGGGTAACGCTTGTCGCTGCTCGCCTCGTTGCGAGCGTCGAGCCAGTCCCGCTTCTCACCCAGCTTGATCTCCAAGCCCCGCGGCACTGGCCGGTAATAACGTACGTTAGAAAGGGCTTCCGGTAAATAGGCTTCACCGGCGGCGAAAGCATCCGGCTCATCGTGAGCGTAACGGTACTCCTTGCCGTGGCCCATGGATTTGAGCAGCGATGTCGGTGCATTACGCAGATGCACCGGCACCTCGTAATCCGGCTGTTTGCGGATATCGGCCATACACTGGTTGTAGGCGTTGTATACGGCGTTGCTTTTGGGCGCCAGGGCGAGATAGGTGACGGCCTGGGCCAACGCCAGCTCGCCTTCCGGAGAGCCCAGACGCTCCTGCGTATCCCAGGCATCCAGGGTCAGGCGGAGGGCTCGGGGATCAGCATTGCCGATATCTTCGCTGGCGATCCGTACCAGCCGGCGTGCGACATAAACCGGGTCGCAACCGCCGTCGAGCATGCGGCACATCCAGTACAGGGAGCCATCCGGATCCGAGCCTCTTACCGATTTGTGCAACGCGGAAATCTGGTCGTAAAAGACGTCGCCCCCTTTATCGAAGCGGCGCAGGCTGGACTGCATGACCTGCTCGAGCACCTGTTCGGTCAATTCGGCCACATCATCAGCACCCGGTTCGGCCAAATCGGATGCGACCTCAAGGATATTCAGGGCGCGCCGGGCATCCCCATCGGCGGCCGCTGCGATCATTTCCAACAAGTGATCAGGCACCCGAAGCTGGCCATTCAGACCGCTCTCACTCTCCAGGGCGCGCCGCAGCAACCCGATAAGCTCATCCGGTTGCAAGTGCTTGAGCACATAGACTCGCGTGCGAGATAGCAATGCACTGTTGAGCTCAAAGGAAGGGTTCTCGGTGGTGGCGCCGACAAAAATAACAGTGCCATCTTCGATATGGGGCAGGAAGGCGTCTTGCTGGCTCTTGTTGAAGCGGTGGACCTCGTCGACAAACAGCAGGGTGTCCCGCCCTTCAACCTGCTTTCGATGGCGAGCCCGCTCGACCGCTTCCCGGATATCCTTAACCCCGCTGAGAACGGCGGAGAGGCTTTCGAATGTAATCTCTGCGGTGTCGGCGAGGAGCTTGGCGAACGTGGTTTTGCCGACACCCGGCGGCCCCCAGAGAATCATCGAGTGCAGTTGCCCGTCCTCAACCGCCCTGCGCAATGGCTTGCCGGGACCAACCAGGTGTTGCTGGCCGGCATAGTGCGCCAAGGTGAGCGGCCGCATCCGCGCGGCAAGGGGTTGGAAGCCCCGGGCTTCTTCGAACAGGCCGCTCTGCATTACTGGCCGCTCGTGATGACGTCCACCGAGTCCGGGTAGTCAATGTCAAACACGTCAGACGCTACCGGCTCGTTGACTTTCACGCTTTGGAAACTAAGTACACTGACCTGATCCAGAGAATCCCGCAGCCGCATTTCCGACAATACGCCATCGCGGAAACGTAACCGCAGCGACAGGAACAGCGAGTCCGGATTCTTCGGTTCAAGAATGAATTCCTCACCCATAGAAGCACCGTCCGGACGCGTCACCCGATAAGCCTCTTCAAGGTGATCGACCTGACCGCTGAGCAATAACGCCGGTGTCGAGGTCATCTGCTCATCCATCGGCTTGACGGTGACCTGCTCTAGGTCGGGGTCATAGACTTCGACTTTCTCTCCATCGGCAACGATGATTTGGGCAAACGGGCTTTCCGATTTCCAAAAGAACATGCCCGGTCGCTTGGCCTTCAGTTGCCCGCGGGATTCCTGCACTTTGCTACCCGAGCCATCGACGACCACCTGAATGAATTCCGCCTGGTAGCTGCGATATTGCTTAAGCTTCTCGGCCAACGCCTGAGTTGCAGCGGTATCCGCCCAGGACATCGAAGCCAGAGCAAAGGACAACGCTATCACGCCGATAAAACGGCTCAGAATCTTGTTCATGCGCACAGACAACTCCTAATCTCGCGGGGGGGGTGGCGCCAAGACTTCGCGGGCGCCGTTGTTGCCGGCCGGGCTGACCACGCCGGAGGCTTCCATCGCCTCGACTAGATTGGCCGCCCGGTTATAGCCAATCTTGAATTTACGCTGTACCGAGGAAATCGATACCCGGCGACCTTCGGTAACGAACGCCACCGCTTCGTCATAGAGGGCGTCGCCCTCGCTATCGCCGCCGCCTTCGGACAGGCTTGGGACGCCGGGCAGGCTCTCGCCTTCGGCGCCACTCAATACATCGTCGACATAGATGGGCTCGCCACGTTCCTTCCAGGCTTTAACGATACGATGGACCTCATCGTCGTCGACGAAGGCGCCATGCACACGCACCGGCAGGCCGGAGCCGGGCGGCAAATACAGCATGTCGCCGTGACCCAGAAGCTGTTCCGCCCCGCCCTGGTCGAGAACGGTACGCGAGTCGATTTTAGACTGGACCGAGAACGACATACGCGTGGGAATGTTCGCTTTGATCAGACCGGTGATAACGTCGACGGAGGGACGCTGGGTCGCCAGAATCAAGTGGATGCCGGCCGCCCTCGCCTTCTGAGCGATCCGTGCAATCAGCTCTTCCACCTTTTTGCCGACGATCATCATCATATCGGCGAATTCGTCGATGACGACTACGATAAACGGTAGTGCTTCCAGTTCTGGCCGAGCCTGCTCGTCATTGTTCAGATACTCGTCCGGCTTCCAAATCGGGTCCAGGATGGGTTCTCCGGCTTCAGCGGCCTCTTTGACCTTGCGGTTGTAACCCGCCAAGTTACGTACACCGAGAGCCGCCATCAGGCGGTAGCGACGCTCCATTTCCGCCACGCACCAACGCAAACCGTTGGCCGCCTCTTTCATGTCCGTCACGACCGGTGCCAGCAAATGCGGGATCCCGTCGTAGATGCTGAGCTCAAGCATCTTGGGATCCACCATAATGAAACGCACTTCGTCCGGGGTGGCTTTGAGCAACATGCTCAGAATCATGGCGTTGACGCCCACCGACTTACCGGAACCGGTCGTCCCCGCCACCAACAGGTGCGGCATCTTGGCCAAGTTGGCCGTCATCGGGTTCCCGCCGATATCGTTCCCCAGGGCCAGGGTCAACGGCGAAGACGATTCTTCGTAGGTTTTCGACGAGAGGACTTCGCGCAGACGCACCATCTCCCGTTCTTCGTTGGGAATTTCGATACCGACCACCGATTTGCCCGGTATTACTTCAACAACCCGCACGCTGATCACGGCCAGTGACCGCGCCAAGTCCTTCGCTAGATTCGAGATACGACTGACCTTAACCCCGGGCGCAGGCTTGATCTCGAACCGGGTGATAACCGGACCGGGATTCACCTCGACGACCTCGACGCTGACACCGAAGTCCGACAGTTTCTCCTCGAGCAACTGCGACATGTGCTCCAGGGACTCTTTGGAATAGCCCTTCTTTTTGTTGGGATCCGGTGGATCGAGCAAGGTCAGAGGCGGAATCGGACTATCGATATCGTCGAACAACGAGGGCTGGCGATCCTTATCGGATGCCTTGGACGCTTCTTCCTTGCGTTTAAATGGCGAAATGCGCACTGAACGCGTATCCGGCTCAGTATTCTGGGGCTTAGTTACCGGCTTACTCTCGGACTTATTCTCGGGCTTCGCAGCTGGCCGGTGAACCGATTCCGTTGCCGAAAATCCACCATCGATGGGGGTGTCGAAATGTTGGGTGTTAGCCAGGCCATCGACACTCGGTTCGATACGCGCCGGCAGGGGTTCGGCCACGAAATCCGGCGACCCTGTGCGCCGAAAAAGGCCTTTGACACGCGTCAGCAAGGAAGGCTTATCTTCCCCAAGCGCCCTCTCACTCACGACAGGGGGTTCACGGCGCGGCTCAGGGGGTGCTTTAGCTTCTGGCTTCGCTGCTTTTGGCTGGTCACCGGCATCGTCGCGCGTATCAAACTGGGTTTTGACCCAATCTGCCAGCTGCAAGGTACTGCTGCCTAGCATATCCATTAGACGAAACCACGACAGTCCAATAAAAACTGTCAAGGCAAACAGGAAGATGGCCACCAATAGCAGCGTCGCAGCAGGCAGATTGAAGGCACCGACCATGGCTTGGGAGACTTCCCTGCCAAGCACCCCGCCGGCACTGGAATCCAGACCCATGATGGAATACATCGACAACAGGCTGGTTGAACTTAACAAAATTAGTAAGAAACCGCCGAAACGGAGGGCGAATAGCGGCCAATGAAGATCAAGCGGATCGTTGCGGTGCTTGACCAGCAAAAAAGCATAGAATCCCACCATGGCGGGAAACAGGAAGCCCATCAGGCCAAAGAATTCGGTGAGCAAACTCGCAATCCAGGCACCGGTTCTGCCCGCGTAATTGGTGACCTGCTCTCCATGGCTGACGCTGACCCACCCTGGATCGGCTGGACTAAAGGTTACCAACGCCATCATCAGGTAAATACACAGGGCCACAAGTGCAATGAGCGCGCCCTCACGACCACCCTGGGCCAACAAGTTGCGGAAGCGCTGCTGCTTCTCTGTCAGCTGAGTTTCTTTATTAGCTTTCTTACGTTCGGACATTGACTGGCTACGGCTCATCTCGGAGCAGGCTTCCCCTTTCGGTTGTTGTCGCCTCAGCGCGTGGTTATTACCGCCTCAGTGCGTCTAACCCACGGGATAAATCGGCCTTGAGATCCTCGATATCCTCAAGTCCCACTGATACACGAATCAGATTTTCCGTAATACCGGCCTGCTCCTTGTCTTCTGGCGAAAGACGGCCGTGCGTGGTGGTTGCCGGATGGGTGATGGTACTTTTCACATCCCCCAGGTTTGCCGTGATTGAGATGATTTGTGTTGCATCGATGACTTGCCAGGCAGCTTCGCGACCACCGTTCACCTGGAACGATACGACGCCACCGAAACCTTTCTGTTGACGCTTAGCCAGAGCATGCTGCGGATGAGTCGCCAGCCCGGCGTAGAACACCTTCTCGATCGACGGGTGCTGCTCCAGCCACTGGGCCAACTCTAGCGCACTCGCACAATGGGCTCGCATACGGATTGGTAAGGTTTCCAGCCCCTTGAGGAAGACCCAGGCATTGAATGGACTCAGTGTCGGGCCCGCAGAGCGAAGGAAGCCATATACCTCTTCCATCAGTTTGTCCGGCCCGATCACTACGCCGCCAATGCAGCGGCCCTGACCATCCAGATATTTGGTGGCGGAATGGATGACAATATCCGCGCCCAGCTCAAACGGGCGCTGAAGCACCGGCGTGCAAAAGCAGTTGTCCACCACGAATAAGGCATCGTTGCGGTGCGCCAGATCAGCCAGCGCCTGCAAATCCGCAACCTCGCAAAGGGGGTTAGACGGCGTCTCCAGGAACAGCAGCTTGGTTTCAGGCCGGATCGCAGCGGACCAAGCGTCGATATCGGTGAGCCCCACAAAGGTGGTGTCGACGCCGAAGCGGGCCAGATACTTCTGAAACAGCACGTTGGTGGTGCCGAACACGCCGCGGGAACAGACCACATGGTCGCCGCTTTGCAACAGCGCCATACAGGTACTAAGAATCGCCGCCATGCCGGACGCGGTCGCTACCGCCCGCTCACCACCTTCCATGGCTGCAATCCGTGCCTCGAACGCCTGCACCGTGGGGTTAGTGAAACGGGAATAGATATTGCCCGGCTCATCGCCACTAAACCGCGCCGCGGCCTGGGCGGCACTGCCATAAACGAAGCTGGAGGTCGGGAAAATCGCATCACTGTGTTCGAGCTGCTCGGTACGAACCTGCCCTGCCCTCACGGCCAGTGTATCGACTGACACGCCTTCGAGATCAGACTCGGGAATACGTACGTGCTCGTCGCGTATCTTGGTCATCAGCTACCGCCCTGTCGTTCAGTCTTCGTCATTATGCAGATCAATGATGCCATTGTCCGTGGACATCCCGGGATTCTTCTTTGCCTTCCCGCTCTCGCTACGCTGATCTTCCAGATTAGCCAGATAGGTCGCATCGATGTCGCCGGTGATGTAGTTGCCATCGAACACGGAGCATTCCCAGGCTTCGATCTCCGGGTTTACGTCACTGACGCAGGTAATGAGATCTTCGAGATCCTGGTAGATCAGCCAGTCCGCCCCGATCAGCTCCTGAATTTCCTGAACGGTGCGTCCATGGGCAATCAACTCGCGGGCCGCGGGCATATCGATACCATAAACGTTGGGATAACGCACCGGGGGCGCCGCCGAGGCAAAATACACTTTGCGCGCGCCGGCATCCCGAGCCATCTGCACAATTTCCTCGCATGTGGTGCCGCGCACAATGGAGTCGTCCACGAGCATCACATTTTTATCCTTGAACTCCAGATCTATGGGGTTCAGTTTCTGTCGCACGGACTTCTTGCGCATTTTTTGGCCCGGCATAATAAACGTCCGGCCGATATAACGATTCTTGATAAAACCTTCGCGGAATTTAACCCCTAGCCGGTGGGCCATCTGCATGGCCGATGTACGGCTAGTATCCGGGATCGGCATGACCACGTCGATATCGTGCTCCGGACACTCCCGCAACACTTTATCGGCCAGCGTTTCGCCCATACGCAGGCGAGCCTTGTAGACGGAGACCTTGTCCAAGATGGTATCCGGTCGCGCAAAGTAGACGTGCTCGAAAATACACGGGATCAGGTGTGGATTGGGCGCACATTGCTGAGTATAGAGCGTGCCATCGGTTTCAATGTAGACCGCCTCGCCCGGCGCGATATCCCGCACCAGTTTGAAACCGGCAGCACTCAACGCCACGCTTTCAGACGCAATCATGTATTCCTTCCCAGCGCCGGTCTCGCGTACGCCATAACAGGCCGGACGGATACCGTTGGGATCGCGGAATCCGACGATGCCGTAGCCGGTGATCATCGCAATCGCCGCATAAGCACCGCGACAACGCGCATGGACCGCACTGACCGCCGCAAAGATCTCTTCTTTGGTCGGTGTCAACTTGCCCAGCTTCTGCAACTCGTGGGCAAACACGTTGAGCAGGACTTCCGAGTCGGAATTGGTATTGATATGGCGCAGATCGGTACGGAACAAGTCTCGACTGAGCTCATCGGCATTGGTGAGATTGCCGTTGTGGGCCAGCGTAATCCCGTAAGGGCTATTCACGTAGAACGGCTGCGCTTCAGCCGAACTGGCACTGCCGGCCGTTGGATAGCGCACATGGCCAATGCCCACGTTTCCTGCCAGACGCCGCATGTGGCGAGTGCGAAAAACATCCCGCACCAAGCCATTATCTTTGCGCAGGTTAAAGCGCTCATCCTGGAAAGTTACAATGCCGGCCGCATCCTGCCCCCGGTGTTGAAGGACCGTCAACGCATCATAAAGCGTCTGGTTGACGTTTGAGGTACTTACGATACCGACAATGCCACACATGTAGGGAACCTCTGATCAAGTCTATTGGCGATTCTGGATCGTCCTGAAAGCCGGAATCAAGGCGCGGCTTCGCAGGAAGGCTGGTTGCCTTTCAAGAAGGCGCAACGCGGAATCCGGCTTTCAGGACGATCCCCTACGGGCAAGCCTTGAGGGCCTTCCTGGACGGCGTTGCGAATCTTGGCGATGGCATGGGCCATTCCCAGCGATTCGCGCTGTTCTGATAAATGAGAGCAGGAAGGCCCTCAAGGCGTGCAGAATCGCCAATAGACTTGATCAGAGGTTCCATTTACTTCTCCAGTACAGATAGCTTGACGCCGTCCACTGCAGACTGAGGCTGCAGCTGGCCCGCTGTCGCTGAGTCAGCGTCCGCCGGGCCGAGAAAACGCTCGAATTCGTCGCCCAGCATGCGCCGGGACCACTGCTCGACAACCGCCAGGCGACTAATCATCACCGATTTCTGCCACCAGGTATCCTGGGACAATGGCGTATAACGCACAAATGCGATGGCGACAATCACCACCAATAGGCCCCTCAACAAGCCGAAGCCCATTCCCAACACACGATCGGTTGCGGACAGGCCCGTCGCCTTAACCAATTGGCCAATCATATTATTGATGACGGCGCCGACGATGAGGGTACCAAAAAACAGGATCGCAAACGCAGCAATCAAACGCACCAGCGGGGTCTCGACCGTACTCTCGAGCAGGGATTGCATTTGCGGATGGAAAGCGCGCGCGATAATGAAGGCGCCGATCCAGGTGACCAGGGAAAGCGCCTCCCTGACGAACCCACGCTTCAGGCTGATCAGGGTCGAAACAGCAATAAGGGTAATGATGACCCAGTCAATCCAGATCAGCGCGTTCATGGTCGACCCAACAAGGAAATTCGGAAGCGCGAATTCTATCAGGAAACAGGGTCGCGCCAAACCTTGCAGAACAAAACCACTACACGTCTATCGAACCAATCTACGCATCTCAGGACCGATAGGGGCACCCTGCAGCTCAGGTATGGGAAGCGGGCGGGCTACTGATCGCCTTCCATCACCAAGCTGTTCAGGGAAAACGACTTATCCAGCCGGGACTTGGCAGAGAGCGCCTCGTTCTCGCTGACAAAAGGACCGGAAAACACGCGAGTCAGCGTCATATCGCCGCGTTCGATACTTTGCGTGTACGCCGCATAGCCCTTTTCGCGGACCTTGTTGCGCAGCCGGAGAGCATTGTCGGCGTTGCCGAAGCTTCCCAGCTGAACCAGCCAGGCGCCCTCAAGGGCCCGTGCATACTCGGGGTTGTCACCCTCTGAACCACCAGGCTGGCTCTCGGTGACCCTTGGCTGATTGGCCGCCGATGCGGGCTTTGGCGCCGGCTCGGGTGTAGCCGCGGTGCGTTCGGGTTTCGGAGCAGGTTTAGGTTGCGGTTCCGCCACCGGCTCGCGCGACTCCGTGTTAACCGCTGGCGCTTGCTGCGGCTCACTGAGGGTTTGCGGGGGTTCAGCTACAGGCTGTTCTTCCATCGTAAAAGAGGGTGGCTCTTCCACCGGAGCCGGCTGATCAGCGGGCTCAGGGACGTCAACGGATGGGAAAGCAGGTTCTTCGGGCAACTCGATGGTGCGAGTGGAACGCTCGGTATGCGGTTCGTCGAACAACATCGGAACAAAGATGACGGCGAGTGAAATCAGCACGAGGGCGCCAACAATACGCTGTTTCAATCCATCCACAGGAAACTGTCCTCTGCGTTGGGGGGAGATTCTGACCGGATACTAACGTCAGCGGCTATGGAACTCAAAGCCCCATAGTCACAATGAATGAACTTTAAGAATGCGTTGGGTATCTAGCAATTAAGCGAGCTTCTCGCTTCCGAGACCGTAAAAAACGAGCCGAAAACCAGAATACAATCTTTTGGATCGGCGTCGGCACGGGCTTGAGCCAAAGCCGCGGCTACGCTCGTCGCCATGACCATGGTCTCGGCAACGGACGATACGTCCTGGGCCCGCCGATGCAAGCTATCGCGATCCAACCCACGAGGCACGCTCAGCGGTGCGAGATACCAGTCGTCCACCACCGGCGCCATCGCTCGCAGCACGCCACCGGAATCCTTGTCCTCCAGACATGCGTAAACCGCTTTTATGCGGCCCTCGACCCCGAGTGCTTCGACACGTTGCCGCAACCATTGAGCGGCATGCGGATTATGACCCACGTCGATAATGATTCGGGGCGCGTCGGCCACTTGCTCAAAGCGCCCGGGTACCCGCACCCGCGTCAATGTGTGTTCTATACGCGAGTCGGCCTCATCAGGCTGGAGCAACCGAAACGCTTGCACGGCCGCCGCCAAACTGTGTTCAGGTAAGCCGTTGTCCGGCAAACGGAACGCCCAATGGCCCCCGGCATCGGTTACCACGCGGCTGCCCTGCTCGCCTTCAACCAGGCGATACTGCTCGCCCAACCGGTAGCAATCAACGCCCTGGGCGGCTATTTGTTGAAGTACCGAACGCGGCGGCTCCAAATCACCGTAGACTGCTTTCTGGCCGTGACGGAGAATTCCCGCTTTTTCGTAGCCAATGGTGTCACGGTCTTCACCCAACCAAGCCGTATGGTCCAGATCGACAGACGTGATGATGGCCAGGTCAGCATCCAGTACATTAACGGCATCCAGCCGTCCACCCAGGCCGACCTCAAGGAGCCAGTCATCCAATCCCGCCCGGTCGAACAGCACGAAAGCGGCTAGGGTGCCAAACTCGAAATAAGTCAGGCTCACCGACTTTCGCGCATGTTCTACGGCTTCGAAAGCCGCAACCAACTCATTGTCGGATACATCCACACCGTTGATACGAATGCGCTCGTTGTAGTGCTGAAGGTGAGGAGACGTATAAGCGCCAACAGCGCGATCACTGGCCAGCAGAAGCTGCTCCAGCGCCGCTACGGTCGTTCCCTTGCCGTTGGTACCACCGACAGTGACGATTCGAGCCCCCGGATGCCTCGGAAAAAGCCGACGCAGTACCATAAGCACGCGATCGAGTCCGAGGTCGATCTCTTTCGGGTGGAGCGCTTCAAGATAATCGAGCCACTGATCGACAGTGGCTCCGGTTTCAGGCGCCTGTAGCATCGGGGGCTTGAGCTTCTTCTTCCTCGCCCTCGGAATCGAGCACGATGGCCGCTTCCGGCGCCGGCGCGTCCTGACCAGTGAACTTGGCCAACTGGGAGACAATGCGGAAACGCATATCGTGCCTGTGAACAATCATGTCGATGGCGCCGTGCTCCAGCAGGAACTCGCTACGCTGGAAACCTTCCGGCAGCTTTTCACGCACGGTTTGCTCAATGACACGCGGACCGGCGAAGCCGATTAGCGCATAAGGCTCGGCGATATTCAGGTCGCCCAACATCGCCAAACTGGCGGACACACCGCCGAAAACCGGATCCGTAAGCACCGAGATAAAGGGTACGCCCGCTTGCTTCATGCGCTCCAGCGCCGCTGCCGTTTTGGCCATCTGCATCAACGAAAGAATAGCCTCCTGCATCCGGGCGCCGCCACTGGCGGAAAAGCAAACCAACGGAATACGTTCCTCCAGGGCGACATTGGCAGCGCGCACGAACTTCTCGCCCACGACCTGCCCCATGGAGCCGCCCAGGAAGTTGAATTCGAACGCGCAGGCCACGAGCGGCAGATCCAGGGTACGCCCCCGCATTACGACCAGCGCGTCCTTCTCTCCGGTCGCCTTCTGATTCTGCGACAGCCGGTCTTTGTATCGCTTGCTGTCCTTGAACTTCAGGCGGTCCCAGGGCTCCAGGTCATTCGCAATTTCCTCTCGGCCATCGGCGTCGAGAAAAATATCGAGACGACGACGCGCTGTAACCCGTAAGTGGTGGGAGCACTTCGGGCAGACATCGAGGTTCTTGTCCAGCTCTGGCTTATAGAGGAAGCCGCCACATTTAGGGCACTTTTTCCACAATCCCTCGGGTACGCTGGTTCTCTGCTTGGAATCCGAGCGAATCATGCTCGGCATGATCTTATCCAGCCAGTTACTCATGCTGTCATCCTATTCATATGTGTCTACTGGCGCGGTTGGACGTCAGGAGGCCAGTTCGTCCAAGGCTTCGCGCATCGGCCGCAGGAGTTTGGCGAGCGCCGCTTTTAGCGCTTCGATATCCTCCTGATTTTTGGCAATTGTATCGACCAGAACGCTGCCCACAATTACACCATCGGATACCCGGCCGACCGCAGCGGCGGTTTCCGCATCGCGAATGCCAAAACCAACGCCCACCGGCAGGGCCGTCAGGGAATGAATGCGTTTCACGTTCTCGGCGACGTCGTCGACATCGATGCGCGCTGCGCCGGTCACACCCTTGAATGAAACATAGTAGACGTAGCCGGAACTGTGACTACTAATTGCTCGAATCCGGTCATCCGTCGTCGTGGGTGCCAGCAAGAAAATAGCATCCAGGCCACGCTCGGTGAACAAAGGCGCCACCTCGTCAGCTTCCTCTGGCGGCAGGTCTACCGTCAGCACACCATCCACACCGGACGATTTAGCGGCGTCGGCAAAGGCAGTGTAGCCCATGGCTTCGATTGGGTTGAGGTAACCCATCAGCACGACTGGCGTGTCAGGGTCCCGAGTGCGGAATGTCTCGACCATCTTGAGCACCTGGCGCAAGGACGTCCCATGTTTGAGCGAACGTTCGCAGGCCAGTGCAATCACCGGACCGTCAGCCATGGGATCGGAGAATGGCACACCCAGCTCGATGATGTCGGCTCCAGCGCCCACCAGGGTATGCATCAGGTCCACAGTGACCTCCGGATGGGGATCGCCTGCGGTAATATAGGGAATCAGCGCCTTGCGTCCCTGCCCTTTCAATCGTTTCAGTACAGCCTCAATACGACTCATGCGATGCCCCGACTCCCGTTAAACCTCGATGCCATCAAGCTTGGCGATGGTGTGAATGTCTTTGTCGCCACGGCCGGAGACATTAATAACCAGCATTTGGTCTTTGTGCATCGTGGCTGCAAGCTTGGTGGCATAGGCCACCGCGTGGGCTGACTCAAGCGCCGGCATAATACCCTCTACCCGGGTCAGTTGCCGGAAGCCGGCAAGCGCCTCATCGTCGGTTATCGTAACGTACTGGGCACGACCGATATCCTTGAGCCAGCTATGTTCCGGACCCACGCCCGGGTAATCCAGGCCGGCGCTTACCGAATGGGTGCCGGCGATCTGGCCATTTTCATCTTCCATCAGGTAGGTGCGATTACCGTGAAGTACGCCGGGGCGGCCGGCAGACAAGGGCGCGGCATGGCGGCCACTTTCAAGGCCGAGTCCGCCCGCTTCCACGCCATACATCTCGACCGATTCGTCTGTCAGGAAGGGATAGAACATACCGATCGCGTTGGAGCCGCCACCGACACAGGCCACCAGCGCATCCGGCAACTTGCCCGCTTTCTCGAGTGCCTGACGGCGGGTCTCGCGACCGATGACCGCCTGGAAATCACGCACTAACAGCGGATACGGGTGTGGCCCGGCTACCGTGCCGATGATGTAAAAGGTATCGTCGACATGGGTCACCCAGTCACGCATGGCATCGTTCATGGCGTCTTTGAGGGTTCGCGTGCCGCTTTCCACCGGATGAACTTCTGCGCCAAGCAGTTTCATCCGATAAACGTTCAGCGACTGACGCTGGACGTCTTCGGCGCCCATGAACACATGGCACTCGAGTCCCAGCCGGGCGCAGACGGTGGCCGTCGCTACCCCATGTTGGCCGGCACCGGTTTCGGCGATGACGCGCTTTTTGCCGAGGAAGCTGGCCAGCAAAGCCTGACCAATCGTGTTGTTCACCTTGTGGGCGCCGGTGTGATTGAGATCTTCGCGCTTGAGCCAGATCTGCGCTCCACCGGTTTCGCGCGTCAAGCGCTCGGCAAAATAGAGAGGGCTGGGCCGACCAACGTAATCAGCCAGATCCTTATCGAATTGCGCCTGGAATTCGGGATCGTCCCGCAGCTTGAGATATTCTCGTTCCAGCTGCATCAGCGAGTCCATCAGGGTTTCCGACACAAAGCGCCCGCCGTAGGCGCCAAAGTGGCCGCGGCTGTCAGGCAATGAACGGAGCATTTCTTCAGTCAGCTTAACCGACACGATTCACCTCTCTGATAAATTCGATTATCCGGGATGCATCCTTGATCCCCTTCTCGCGCTCGACGCCACCGCTTACGTCCACGGCCCAGGGCCTAACGGCCGCCACGGCGGCAGCCACGTTAGCAGAGTTGAGACCACCGGCCAATATAAGGGGCCGCGGGCGCTCTTGAGGGATCAAGGACCAATCGAAGATCTGGCCAGTCCCGCCATATTTTTTGGGGTCGTAGGCGTCCACTAACAGGCCGGACGCATCCGGGTACACACGGTAGGCTGACGGCACGTCCTCCATATCCCGGACACGGACCGCCTTGAGCCAACGCTGATGGAACTGGGCGCAGAATGAACTGGGTTCGTCCCCATGAAACTGCAGCAAGCCGATGCCTACTTCGTCTATCACGGTACGAACCAGGTCGGGATCCGGGTTAACGAACAGGCCCACCGCTTCAACGAACGGCGGTAAGGCGCGAACGATTCGAGCCGCTTGCTCAACGTCGACGGCACGAGGGCTCGGAGGGTAGAACACAAGCCCAATGGCATCGGCCCCCGCTTCAACAGCCTGAACCGCATCCTCTATGCGCGTGATCCCGCATATTTTAACTCGGGTTCTCATGACTCGGCGCTCTTGGATTTCCTGAATACCGGTCCGCGGACCAGGGCCTGTTGTTCGGGCGTAAACCAGGGCTGCATGAATTCCGGACCTGGCGCCTCTTCAGGAATGCCCGAGCCCTCCGGATAGGTCACGTTGACCAAATACAATCCTTGGGCGGGTGCGGTGATATCCGCTCGACGCCGGTCTCTTTCTTCCAGTATCTCACGAATCCAGGTTTCCGGCTGCTTGCCATTGCCGACCGCCATCAGTGCTCCGGCGATGTTGCGCACCATATGGTGCAAAAACGCGTTAGCCTGGATATCGATGACCACGAAATCCCGGTGCCGGCTCACACGCACGAAGTGGACGTTACGAGTCGGCGTTCTGGACTGACAGCCCGCTGCGCGAAAGGAGGTGAAATCGTGCTCACCCACCAACGCCTGAGCAGCTCGATGCATACGCTCGACATCCAGCGTACGGAATGTCCAGGCCACTTGATTCCTCAGTATGCCGGGACGAACCTGGTGGTTAAAGATCACGTAGCGATAGCGGCGACTGACGGCGGAAAAGCGTGCATGGAAGTCATCGGCCACCGTCCCGACCCACCGCACGCCAATGTCGAAAGGGAGCGCGGTGTTAATGCCCATAACCCAAGAACGAAAGCTGCGCTTGACCGAAGTATGGAAATGGACGACCTGGGCCGAGGCGTGTACACCCGCGTCCGTGCGGCCGGCACAGACCAGATCCACATCGTGATTGGCAACCTTTGCGACGGCCTTCTGGAGCTCGCCTTCGACGGCGCGAACGTTAGACTTCTGCATTTGCCAACCATGAAAGGCAGCGCCGTCATATTCGAACATTAAGGCAACGCGGCCCTCACCGATCAAGGCGTCTTGGTTAAAATCGTCAAACGTAGGTAACAACGTAGTTCGATCCGTTTGTGAAATGCCGCAAACAAAAACGCCGGAAGTGTGATCACCTCCGGCGTTCAGACGAGGCCTCTGGCTGTGCCGAGAGGCCAATCATTATAACGGATTAGGCCAGGTTTTTAAGTAAGTCCTGCGCTTCTACCTTTTGGCCTTCGTCGCCCTCGATAGCGACCTCCTCCAGAATGTCGCGTGCGCCGTCGGCGTCGCCCATTTCAATGTAGGCCCGCGCCAGATCCAGCTTGGTCGCGGCCTCATCGGTACCGGAGAGGAAATCGAAATCATCTTCGTCATCGAGTGCGGCTTCATCAAACTCCGTAGCGCCCGGCGCTGCGTCCTTTGGCTTATCCACCTGACCAGCGTCGCTTGAATCCAACGATTCCTCAGCCGTCGGAATCTCGTCTTCGTCCTGAGACTCCAGCGAATCTTCCAGACCAAGCTCTTCATCAAGCTCGGGAATGTCGTCGTCAGCCTGCTCGTCGATACTGGCGGTATCCCGTGAGCCTTCTGACACTTCTTCCATCAGCGCCAGGTCCTCATCGGAGACGTCCAGCTCAAGCTCATCCAGCGTGTCGGTTTCCGACTCGGAAGGCTCGGTTTCGTCCGCAGTTTCACTGGCCACTTTCTCCAGCTCTGCATCCAGGTCATCAAGGAACGATTCGTCGAGATTGCCAGCATCGTCGGTGGCAAGCTCCGGCTCCTCATCGAGCGACGGCAGCTCATCGTCACTGGTTGCGCGACCATCCGCTTGCGTCGGCTCGAGCTGATCGGATTCCTCGTTCAGGAAAGCGTCGTCGAGTTCCAGGGAGCCAAAATCATCTTCGGCCAGCTCAGAGGACTCGAACTCATCCTCAGGCTCTTCGTCCAGATCGAAATTGATATCCAGCTCCTCCGATTCCGTTGCTGACTCGAATGCCTCGATTTGGGCTTCCGGATCATCAACATCTTTCGACTCAATATTTTCCTCGTCCAGGTCGAGTTCGGAGATGTCGTATTCAATCGGCGCGTCGGCGCTCTTCTCATCGATGTTCTTCTGGCCGGCATCTCCAAGATCATCCTGCGCCAGCGCCTGATCATCCAGTTCCAGGTCATTCAGTTCGGCGTCGTCCAAACCGAAATCGTTGGCAGTGTCCTCGGCTTCCCTTGCGGAGGACGCCTCGGAGGTGCGACCGAAAAAGTCTTCATCTTCACGAGTGGCAGACTCGGAATCCAGATTGGCGAACGTCTGATCAAAGGAATAGGGATCGCTTTCCGGTGCCGAATCAACTTCGGATGTCGCGGATGTGGAGCGGAGCTGGGATTCCAAGTCATCGATACTAGGCATCGATTCAGCTTCTTCCAGTCGCTCGCGCAAGGCCTGGGCTTCCACCATGGCCGCTTCATCATCAAGCGCTTCCAGCTCGCCGTACTGTTTTTCAAAAGCAGCACGATCTTCGCTTTCAGCGTAAACGGCGAGCAATTTAAGTCGAAGGTCGCTTCTACTCGGTTCGCGGGAAATCGCGGATTCGAGCGTTTCCGCTGCCTGATCGTGGCGGCCATACGCAATATAGGCATCGGCCTCTGCCAGAGCATCTTTCTCTTCGCCACTCGCCGATTGACTTCCCTCACCGCTCAGATCGATCGACTCATTGTCAAAATCGGATTCGGATTCGGCATTCAACTGATCGTAGAATGCTTTTTCGCGGTTCGCGTTGCGTCGAGCGACCAAAGCAAGGAGAAGCAGAAGAAGAACCGCGCCCCCACCCGCAACCAGTTGGTACAGGCGGTTGGTCTTGAGTTCCTCGATCAGGTTACCGAAGAAACCCCGATCCGCCGCAGGCTGCGTAGGTTCGGATTCCTGCGTCGTAGCAGGTTCGGCCGGAGCCGGCTGCTCGACAGCAGGTTCAGGTGCGTCTCCCCGAGCCTGCTCGCCCGTCGCCTGTTGTTCGTCGGAAGACGATTCAGCAGACATGGGCTGCTCAGCCATTTCGCTTTGAGCATCTTGTTCATCCGGGGCTTCCGTTACACCGGTATCACCTTCGGTAGTCGCTGCATCACCTCCAGCCACACCCGCATCGCCTTCAGTTCCGGTAGCGCCGTCTTCAGCTCCGGTAGCACCAACTTCAGCTCCGGTAGCACCATCTTCTTCACCGACCGGCTGACCCTCTTCGAGTGTCCTAGCGTTGGTTTCGTTGACCTGAGCCGCCTCGTCGGATGCGCCCTCGCCGTCGGAACCTGCAGCCGTTACCGTATCGGATTCGCCATCGGCAGCTTCATCAATTGCGGAATCTGAACCCTCTGCCGAAGGTTCGGAAGGCTCGGTGCCTTCGTCACCGGCCGTCGACGCCTGATTGTCCGCAGGCGCTTGTGCAGATTCAGCCTGAAGCTCGGCCAATTGCGAGTTCTTCAACTCGACCAGACGCTGCATGGTCGCCAGTTGAGCCTGGAGATCCTCCACCCTGGAGTTGAGCTCCTCGTTCTCGCGCCGGGACTGATCCAGTTGCTCCATGACGACAGCGGTGCTGCCCTCGGAGCCGCCGGCAACGCCCTCGGCACCGCCGGACGACGCACCATCCTCGGCACTGGTCGATTCGTCTCCAGCCACCAGACGTAGCTCGTCCTGTGGCTGAGCCTGACCTTGCTGGGCAGCCGCTGGCTGCTGCCCCGTCGCATCCACCGTAGTCGCTGGGCGCTCCGAAGCACGATTCTGAGCGGTGACTTCCTGGTAAGCCTGATCCACCGAGCGGGCATTAATCTGCTGCGCGGTGGGAATGCGCAACACCTGGCCCCGCATGAGGCGATTGATATTGTTATTCATGAACGCGTCAGGGTTGAGATCCTGTAGCGCCAGCATGACCTGCTGCGGCGTGTAGCTCGCATCAGGACGTACCTGCAGGGCAATACCCCACAGGGTGTCCGAGGCGTCTGTGGGCCCGAAGGTGCGACCCGTCTGCCCGGAGCCTGACGACTGGGTAGAGCGTGGCGCTGACGCGCGCTCGGATGGCTGGTTACCGCCTGAGCTCGACCGTGATGTCGATGTTGACGGCGCCTGTGTAGGTGCGGCTTCACCACGCTCCGCAGCATACACGGGCGGATCGAGTAGCATCGAATACTCACGCAGCAACTTTCCGCTAGGCCAAGTCACTTCGAGCAGGAAGTTCAGATAAGGTTCACGCACGGGCTGGCGGGTCGTGACATTGATCACGAGTTGCCCGTTGGGTGCGGTAATCACCTCGAACTGAAGATTGGTAAGGAAAAAGTCACGACTGACGCCGACTCGCTCGAATACTGCCGGCGGCGCCAAATTGACAAAGACCTCGTTGGGAGTTACCCCGCCGGCGTTGCGAAGCTCTATTTCCGCGTCGAGGGGTTCGTTCAGATAGGACTGAAGTTCTACTTCACCGAGCCCGAGCGCGTTAGCGACGCTTGAGCCAAGCCCTCCCACCAGAGCCAGCGCAACCGCAAGTTTGCGTACCTTCATGCTTTTTCCTTACCAGTCTCCGTTATTCGTTACTGCCGTCTTCACTTCAGACTCGACGAGGTTGGATGACTATCGTCTTTCGATCTTATTATTAGGCAAATCTAATTTTTTGATTGCGAAAGTATTGTTGATAAAGCCCGGTTTATCAATCAATCAGAGATATTGTTTGTAAGTGTTCTTAAACAAATGTTCGGAACATCCTGTGCCTGCTGACGAAACACCGCATAACATTTCAAAACTATGACACCAAAAGCGACATAACCCTAAAACGAACAGGGGCGAAAGCTTAATGCAGCTTTCGCCCCCTGGCTCAAGTCTTTAAAACAGACACGGTTAGCATTTCTGCTTTATGCCTGATTTGAATGCGGAATACCGCCTAGACTGCCTACTTCTCCTGCAGGATACGCAACATCCGGCGTAGAGGCTCTGCAGCCCCCCACAACAGTTGATCGCCTACCGTAAACGCGGAGATGTACTCCGGTCCCATGGCCAGCTTGCGGATCCGGCCAATCGGTACACTCAGCGTCCCTGTGACCTTCGCCGGGGACAATTCGCTGATGCTGGCATCACGATCATTGGGAATGACCTTGACCCATTCATTGGACTCGGCCAGCAGCGATTCGATCTCGCTGACGGGCAGGTCTTTGCGCAACTTGATGGTCAGCGCTTGACTGTGGCTACGCATGGCGCCAATACGAACGCAGATACCGTCGATGGGAATGGGGTTATCACTGCGTCCCAGGATCTTGTTGGTTTCGCTCTGCGCCTTCCATTCCTCTTTGCTCTGCCCGTTATCCATCTGCTTGTCGATGTACGGAATCAAGCTGCCGGCCAGGGGCACGCCAAAGTGATCCACCGGGAAGCCACCGTCACGCATGGTTTCGGTGACCTTACGGTCGATTTCAAGGATTGCGGAGCTCGGGTTCTCAAGTAGTTCGGCAACACTGCCGCGCAGACCACCCATTTGCTCCAGCAGTTCGCGCATGTTCTGCGCGCCAGCGCCGGAAGCCGCCTGATAGGTCATCGGGCTGATCCACTCAATCAGGTCGTTTTCCAACAGACCGCCGAGCGCGAGCATCATGAGACTGACGGTGCAGTTACCGCCAATGTAGTCCTTGACGCCACGTTCAATCGCATCGTCAATCACCTTGCGATTGACCGGATCCAGCACGATCACCGAGTGATCGGCCATACGCAGCGCAGATGCGGCGTCGATCCAGTAACCGTCCCATCCGCTTTCGCGCAGTGGGCCGAATACCTTGTCCGTGTAATCGCCCCCTTGACAGGTCACGACCACGTCCATTTCCCGCAGCGCGTCCAGATCGAATGCATCCTTCAGGGCCGGAACGCCGGATTTACCGACGTCGGGCGCCGCCTGGCCCGCCTGGGATGTAGAGAAAAAGACCGGATCGATGTCCGCGAAATCATTTTCTTCTTGCATGCGATGCATGAGGACGGAACCCACCATGCCTCGCCAGCCTATAAGTCCAACTCGCTTCATGTGCGACTCTTGAACCTCTTCTGTGCCAGCCCGCTTCCCCTTTCGCCGGGAAAGGACCGGATGAATGATCCTGCGATGACGGCATCTTGTCAGCGTCAGGTCTTAATGTCTGATTAGGGCACCGATGCACAACTTAGGGCACTGATGCACAAGCCGACTCAGCTCTGGCGTCAGAACCCTCTTATGCAGCGAGACCTTAGAGGGCAGCCAAAACCGCGTCGCCCATTTCCCGGGTACTTACGCGGGTTGCCCCTTCAGACATAATGTCTGCAGTGCGAAGCCCCTGATCCAGCACGGCGCTGACAGCAGCCTCGATGGCCTGGGCCGCTTCCTCAGCCTGCAGGCTATATCGAAGCATCATGGCTGCAGACAGTATCGTCGCCAGGGGGTTGGCGATACCCTGGCCAGCAATGTCCGGAGCGGAGCCATGGCAGGGCTCGTACATGCCCTGCTTTTCCGCATTCAGCGATGCAGAGGGTAACATACCGATAGATCCGGTGAGCATCGCCGCTTCATCGGAAAGAATATCACCAAACATGTTGCCGGTCACAATCACGTCAAACTGTTTCGGTGCTTTTACCAGTTGCATGGCCGCGTTATCGACATACATATGAGACAGCTCGACGTCCGGGTAATCCTTCGCCAGCTCGTTCATGATTTCCCGCCAGAGCACGGTCACTTCCAGCACGTTTGCCTTGTCGACGGAGCACAGTTTGCCATTGCGCTGCTGGGCCGCCTCGAACGCGACCCGACCGATACGGCGGATCTCGGATTCGCTGTAGACGTAAGTGTTGTAACCCTGGCGCTCGCCGCCCTCAAGCTCGCGCACACCGCGGGGCTGGCCAAAGTAGATCCCGCCCGTCAGCTCGCGCACGATCAGGATATCCAAGCCGGATACGACCTCCGGCTTCAACGACGAGGCAGACGCCAATTGCGGGTAAAGAAAAGCCGGACGGAGATTGGCGAACAGTTCCAGGTTTGAACGCAGTCCCAGCAGCCCTTTTTCCGGGCGCAACGCCATCTCCAACCCGTCCCACTTCGGCCCACCGACCGCACCCAGCAGGATGGCATCCGACTTCTGCGCCTGCTCCAGCGTTTTCCCTGGCAGGGGCTCGCCAGTAGCGTCTATCGCGGCGCCGCCAACGTCAGCGGTGGCGAACTGCAAATCCAGTTCGAAACGTTCGTTGATCCTGCGCAGTACCCGCTCGGCTTCAGCAACGATTTCCGGCCCAATGCCGTCTCCCGGCAACAACAATACGGACTGACTCATGTGATTTTCCTTAACCCGATTATGCATTAAACGAATCGAACAACCAGGGCGCGCTTTTTCGCCGGGCGGCCTCGTATTCCTGAATGGATTCGCCATCCTCCAGGGTCACGCCGATATCGTCGAGACCGTTGAGCAGGCAGTGCTTGCGGAACGAATCCACTTCAAATGAAAAGCGCTCGCCTGACGCCGTTCTGACTTCTTGGGCGTCAAGATCGACTTCAAGCTGAAAGCCCTCCTCACGCTCGACTTTCTGGAAAAGTCCATCAACAATTTTTTCTTCAAGAACAATGGGTAGCAATCCATTCTTAAAGCAGTTGTTGTAGAAAATATCGGCAAAACTCGGCGCGATAATGACGCGAAAGCCGTAATCGTCCAGCGCCCATGGCGCATGTTCACGGCTGGAACCACAACCGAAGTTACGGCGTGCCAGCAACACACTCGCCGCCTTGTAGCGCGGCTGATTGAGAATGAAATCCGGGTTCAGCGGACGCTGGGAACAGTCTTGGTCCGGTTTACCCTCGTCCAGGTAGCGCAACTCATCGAACAGGTTAGGTCCGAAACCCGACCGCTTGATCGACTTGAGAAACTGCTTGGGAATAATCATGTCCGTGTCCACGTTGGAGCGATCCATCGGGGCCACGATGCCTTTGTGTTGGGTAAATGCGCGCATGGTTAGGCTCCTTGCTGGACGAATTCACGAACGTCGGTGAAATGACCTGTGATAGCTGCCGCGGCCGCCATCGCAGGGCTGACCAGGTGCGTGCGTCCGCCGAATCCCTGCCGACCTTCAAAGTTCCGGTTTGACGTGGACGCACAGTGTTCGCCCTGTCCCAACTTGTCGGCATTCATCGCCAGACACATAGAGCACCCCGGATCACGCCACTCCAGACCGGCCTCGAGAAAGATCTTGTCCAAGCCTTCCTGTTCCGCCTGGGCCTTTACCATGCCGGAACCCGGTACGACCATGGCCTGCTTAAGCAAGGGCGACACTTGGTGACCTTTGACTACTGCCGCGGCTTCACGCAGATCCTCAATACGGGAGTTGGTGCAGGAGCCGATGAACACGCGGTCCAGTTTGATATCGCGGATGGCGGTGTTCGGCGCCAGCCCCATGTACTTGAGCGCCCGGACAATGCCCTCTCGCTTGATCGGATCGGCTTCACGCTCGGGATCGGGCACCTGGCCATCCACGCCGACGACCATTTCCGGAGACGTTCCCCAGGTCACCTGTGGCTGGATATCCGGGCCTTCCAGCTCCACCACCTTGTCGAACACAGCGTCATCGTCGCTGTGCAAGTTCCGCCAGGAGGCCACCGCCTTGTCCCATATCTCGCCTTTAGGCGAGAAAGGACGGCCCTTCACGTAGTCGATGGTGGTGTCGTCGACGGCGACCATGCCGACCCGGGCACCCGCTTCGATGGACATATTGCACATCGTCATGCGTGCTTCCATGGACAGATCACGAATTGCCTCGCCACCGAACTCGATAGCGTAGCCTGTACCGCCGGCGGTTCCGATACGGCCAATAATGGCCAGGATAACGTCCTTGCCGGTGACGCCCGGTCCCAGCTTACCGTTCACCTTGACCAGCATGTTCTTCATCTTCTGCTGGACCAGGCACTGGGTTGCCAGTACGTGCTCTACCTCCGACGTACCAATACCGTGGGCCAGCGTGCCAAAGGCGCCGTGGGTGGAGGTGTGGCTGTCACCGCAAACGATGGTCATGCCCGGGAGCGTCGCGCCCTGTTCCGGACCGATAACATGCACGATACCTTGGCGCTGGTCCTTGATCTTGAATTCGAGAATGCCGAATTCGTCGCAGTTTTTGTCGAGTGTTTCCACCTGGATGCGGGATACCGGGTCGACAATCCCTTCGATGCCGCGGTCGCGGTCGGTGGTGGGGACGTTGTGGTCCGGCGTAGCCAGATTGGCATCCAGGCGCCACGGGCGACGACCAGCCAGGCGCAAGCCCTCGAACGCCTGGGGCGACGTGACTTCATGCAACAGATGACGATCAATATAAATCAGCGCAGAGCCGTCGTCCCGCTGCTTCACCAAGTGATCGTCCCACAATTTATCGTATAAGGTTTTGCCAGCCATTAGGGCCTCCAAACACGTTACCGGTATACAGCAACGTTTCTCATCAGGTTGTTATCGATGAAGTTATGATAGCGCTCGCCATATGATAACCTCAATTCATGTTTCTTATAGAATGCATTCCTGAATGGAATTCATGGTCGCTTACCTGGAATGGGATGCCCGCCATGACATTAAAAATGCACCCTCTTCCATCAGGGAATTAAAGTCTTACCATCGAGGTTTCTATGGACACCCAAGCGCTCGCTGCGTTCATTGCCATTGTCGACCACCGGTCCTTTTCCGAAGCCGCGGAGGCCCTGCATCTCACTCAGCCTGCGGTGTCCAAACGTCTCGCCTCGCTAGAAAATCAGATCAGCTCGCCTTTGATAGAACGGGGCCAACGCAGCCTCGCCTTAACCGAGGCAGGCCAGCGCCTCCTCCCGTACGCCCGGCGCATCCTGGACGAACTACACAATGCGCGTCTGGACCTGGCGGCGTCGACCGGTCGCATTGGCGGCCGCCTGTCGGTCATTGCCAGCCACCATATCGGGCTACATCATCTACCGGCGTGGCTTAGGCGACTCAATCGGGAGTTTCCCGACGTCGCATTGGAGTTACAGTTTATGGATTCGGAAAGCGCCTTCGACCAACTTAAGCGCCGCACGTGCGAGTTAGCCTTCGTTACACTAAACGACGCTATGGACCGCCACTTCGATATTCAGGCCCAGTGGCAAGACCCCATGGTGTTCATCGTCGGCCTGACCCATCCACTGGCGTCATATGAAAGCCCTGTATTGGCCGACCTCGCCGGATACAGCGCTTTATTGCCGGAAACCAACACCGCCACGTTTCGCGTGGTAAGCCGGCTATTTCTGACAGAGAAGCTCACCTTGCGGCCACAAATGCCGACCAATTACCTGGAAACCATCAAAATGATGACAAGCGTAGGCCTGGGTTGGAGCGTTTTACCGGAGAGCATGGTGGATGGATCGCTGCATGTACTGCCGATTAAGCATGAAGTCTCCCGCATGCTTGGCGCTATAGGCCTCCAGGGCCGTGCGCTGAGTCCCGCGGCGGGCGCGCTACTGGACATCGTTCGTGAACTGCATTAGCGGGCTGTCAATGCGCTACTCGAGGCGGTGAACGCAGCCAGATTGCAGCGATGACCAGGGCCAAAGCGATCGCACTGGCGCTACCCCAGAACGCCGCAACCGTACCATACCCCTCCACCAGGAGGCCCGACAACCAGGCGCCAGCGGCGCCGCCTGCCCCAAACGTCAGGCCACTGTAAAGCGCCTGCCCCTGACCGTGGTGCTGAAAGCCGAAATAGCTATGGATGTAGTTCACCGACACCGCGTGGAGCGCTCCGTAAGAAGCCGCATGACAGCATTGGGCGAAGATCAGGACAGGAACGTTCGTAGAATACTCCGCAATCAAAATCCAACGCAGCAAGGTCATTCCCAGGGCCGCCAACGCAATGGTCCGTACCGTAAAGCGATCGAACACGCGGTGCATCACGATGAAAAGCACGATTTCAGCCGCGACGCCCAGTGACCAGAGCAGACCGACGGAGAATTTGTCGTAACCGAGATCTTCAAGGTGGATGCTGAAAAACGTGTAGTACGCCCCATGGGAGACCTGGAGCAAAATGTTCATGGCGAAGAACGCCATCACCGACGATTGCAGCAGAATGGCTTTGAAATTGCCCGAGCCATCATGGGGCCGGGTTTTCCCCTGGTTCGACGGCACACAGAAAGCGGCGACAACGATACCCAGGAACAGCGGCATAAGCAGAGCCGGCAACCAACGCATATCGACGTATTCGAGGATCAGGCCGATCAGCGCAACGGAGGCAATGAAGCCTACACTGCCCCAGAGCCGCACCCGGCCGTAGCGGGCCCGATCCGCTCCCAAGCCTTGGAGGGTAATCACTTCATAAAGCGGAAGCACGGCGTTCCAAAAGAACGTAAACGCCAGCATGACCAGCATCAGGCCATAGAAACCGGGTTCGAGGAAGACCCCGGTAAAAAAGAGCGCGCCGGTGACCGACCCAACGCGGACCAGCTTTACCCGCTGACCGGTGCGGTCGCCCAGCCAGCCCCAGAGATTGGGGGCGACGATCTTGGTGAGCTGGATCGTCGCCATCAGCGTTGCTATTTGCAGGTAACTGAAACCCCGGTCTTCCAGGTAAAGCGACCAATAAGGCAGTAGCGCTCCCAGCAGCGCAAAGAACCAGAAGTAAAGGTTAGACAATCGCCAGTAGATAGCAGCCTCCCCCTTTTCTGTGGCCCGTTTCGTTAGCCCGTCCTTGTGGCCCGGTCACCTATTACTACCGGCGCCCTTTTTCAATGTCCGGGGTAGTGATACTGACGTCGGCATTTTGTGCCCGGTGGCGAAGATAATGATCCATCAGCACCAGAGCCATCATGGCTTCGGCAATGGGCGTGGCGCGGATACCCACGCACGGATCGTGACGCCCGGTGGTGACGACCTCGACCGGGTCGCCGTTAACATCGATGCTCCGTCCCGGCAAACGCAGGCTGGAGGTGGGCTTCAACGCGATACTGGCCAGTACCGGCTGGCCTGACGAGATGCCGCCCAGTACACCGCCCGCATGGTTGGATAGAAAACCGTCTGCGGTAAGTTCGTCCCGGTGCTCGGTGCCCTTCTGTGTCACACAACCAAAACCGGCACCGATTTCCACACCTTTTACGGCATTGATACTCATCAGCGCATGGGCCAGATCGGCGTCGAGGCGATCAAAAACGGGCTCTCCCAGGCCCGGAGGAACATTTTCGGCCACCACGTTAATGCGCGCGCCAATGGAATTGCCCTCCTTGCGCAGGGCGTCCATGTAGTCCTCCAGCTCCTGAAGCCTGTTGGCATCGGGACAGAAGAAAGGATTCCGGTGGACCTGATCCCAGTCCAGGTGCTCGATCGTGATCGGACCCAGCTGGCTCAGGTAGCCGCGAATCCGGATGCCCAAGCGGTGCTCCAAATACTTGCGGGCAATGGCGCCCGCAGCAACACGCATGGCCGTTTCGCGGGCAGAAGAGCGACCGCCACCGCGATAATCCCGCACACCATATTTGTGCATGTAGGTGTAATCGGCGTGAGCAGGCCGGAACTGATCCTTGATTTTGGAATAATCTTTAGAACGCTGATCGGTGTTTTCGATCAGCAAGCCGATTGGCGTGCCCGTGGTCTTGCCCTCGAACACACCGGACAAAATACGCACTTCATCCGGCTCGCGCCGCTGCGTGGTATGGCGCGACGTGCCCGGCTTGCGTAGGTCGAGGTCGCGCTGCAGGTCAGCCTCCGACAGTTCCAGACCCGGCGGACAGCCATCGACAATAGCACCCAGGGCCTGGCCGTGGCTTTCCCCGAAGGTGGTCACCGTGAAGAGCTTTCCAAAGCTATTTCCAGACATAATTCAGATTCTTATGCTCGTTTCTTCAAATATTTTCGAGATCGCTGCGCGTCAGCAGGAAAACGCCGTCGCCGCCTTGCTCGAACTCGATCCAAGTGAACGGAACCTCCGGGCGGGCATTTTGTAGAGCAACCCAGCTATTACCTACTTCAACGATCAGCAGACCGTTCTCGGTCAGGTGATCTTTCGCTTTGGCCAGAATGCGGAAGGCAATATCAAGCCCGTCGTCACCCGCTGCCAATCCAAGCTCCGGCTCATGCTGATACTCGGCCGGCATGCCGGCCAGATCCTCGGCATCCACATACGGCGGGTTACTGATAATCAGATCGTAGCGGCCCTCGATACTGTCGAGTACGTCCGAGCGTACCGCTCGCACCCGATCACCCAAGCCATGCATGTCGATATTCGCCCGCGCGACATCCAGGGCGTCTTCGGAAATATCGGCAAGATCGATCTCGGCGTCATCGAATACCGTCGCGGCGGCGATACCGATACAGCCGCTGCCGGTGCATAGATCAAGGATACGATTGACCGGTGTATCGGCCAGCCAGGGCTGAAACTCGGCCAGAATCAGCTCGGCAATCGGTGAACGCGGAACCAACACGCGGGCATCCACCTTGAACGGCAGCCCCATGAACCACGCCTCTTCCACCAGATAAGCCACCGGTATACGGTCTTCGACACGGCGCTCGATTCGTTCAAGGAGTAGCTTGCGCTCCTCAAGCGTCAGTCGTGCGTCGAGGAACACAGTGTTGTTTTCCAGCGGCAGCGACAGGCTACGCATCGCCAGGTGAACCGCTTCGTCCCACGGATTGTCGGTGCCGTGGCCATAGTAGATGTCCGAACCCGCAAAGCACGTCGTGGCGTAACGTAGGAAGTCGCGGATAGTCTGCAATTGTTCAACGTGCTGTGGTGACACCAGTAACGATCCCGTGGGCAAATTAGAGCCTGCATTATACGCAGGTTTGCGCCTTTTTGTGGGGAACGATGACGGTAGCGGCGCCTCCTTACTAAAGTTCCTTAGGGCGCCAGCGGGCCGGAGCTGTTTTCGTCATTTTCAAACCGATCAAGGGCCGCTTCCATACGTTCGCGGCCCAGCAGGATCATTTCCGGGGCTTTATGGTAATCGTAGGTGCGGCAAGCGTCCTTGGGTACGTTGACCAGCATGTCCGGCGGATAGCCGGCAATCTTGTACTGAATGAGGGCGCTCTGCATCGTCTCGATCGTCATGTTCATAATATCGAACTTGCCGATCCCCAAACGGTCCCAGGCAATGGTTTCGGTGCCGTCGCTGAGTTCGCGTGCCTGTTCTTCCACTTCGTGCGGCTCAAGCTCGAGCTCGTCCTCCTCCCCGCCAACCGGGTCCGGCGACGCCCGGCCGCCAAAGGAGCGCAGCACCTCCCAGTCGAACCAGCGTGAGGCCGTCGTGCGCATGCGATCAAGCCAGTCATCCTGCCCTGCGCTCTCTCTAAGATAAATATCGTCGGGAAGGCGGTAGGTACTGCGGTTCTCGCCTGAGAGGTTGACTGCGAAGATATAGTCGGCATGAGCTGCAATGGTCGGGACGATCGGCAGCGGGTTTAGCAGCGCACCATCGACAAGGACCCGCCCATTGAAAACCACCGGCATAACAATACCGGGGATGGCAATCGAAGCCCGGATAGCCTGGTGCAACGGCCCTTCCTGGAACCAGATTTCCTTATGCGACAATAGATCGGTGGCGACGGCCGTATAGGACACCGGCAACGCCTCGATCTGGGTATCGCCGATCATTTCCCTGACGACTGAAAAGACCTTCTCCCCCCGGATGGCTCCGGCAGGCGACAAAGAGAGGTCAAGCAGCTTGATGACGTCGAACTGCTTGAGACCGGTCACCCAATCCTTATAGTCCTGCATTTTCCCGGCGGAATAGACGCCACCGATCAGAGCGCCCATGGAGCAACCGGCGATGGCGACGATATCGTACCCACGCTCTTCCAGAACTTCGATCGCCCCAATATGGGCGTAGCCCCGTGCGCCGCCGCTGCCCAGCACCAGCGCACAGGTGCGCTTGCGCTTTAGTTCCTTGGGCTTGGGAGCTGCCTTTTGCTCACTCTCCGGCTTTTGCTCACTCTCCGGCTTTTGCTCACTCTCCGGCATGCGGATCAGCTCCCTTCGGTCAGGATATCCTTGATAACGACGATCTCAAGGCGGTTACCATTGGCCCGTGCGTCCTGCACGGCCGTCATTGCCGGACCGGCATTGACGAACAGTTGCTGCTCCCGCGGAATGCCCAACCGAACCAACAACGCTTGCATGGAATCTCCCACCCGGGCGGCGCGCGCCAGGGCTTCGTCAATCGTTTCCTCCGTACCCAGCACAACATGGCTAACGATCATCACCGTCGCACCGGGATCTTCGGCCCAGCTTACCAGCTTCTCCCGGGCGTCAAGGTCCCAATCGAAACGATGGGTAAGACGGCCACTCCAAGAGACATACAGCGGTCCCAGGATTCGCCCCGCTTCAGGCGACAGGGCCGCCACCGAGGTTTCATCCTGGATGGTTAATTCTTCCAACCAAAGATAGTCACGCTTGTTACCGCGGGTGATGGTATACATCAGCACCAGGCGCAGATGGCCCTGCTCGTCCCGGTAGGAGTAGGCCGAATAGGCTTGGTCGCCGTCGCGGCCATACAGCGTCGCCTGATTGAAGATGCCATTGGCCCAAACGTTGCTGCGTCCGCAGTCGCGGCCCGAGCAGCTAAATAGCGTGCGGCTTTCACGACGTGCCAAGGATTCCCGGTAGAATTCGCTCACACGCTCAAGGGATGAATCCGGATCGATCCGCAGCAATCGCGCTTGGCCCTCGACATCCAGGCGAACCTCGAGATCAGCCCGGATCTCGTCGTTCACTTCCCGCACCGGGCTCAGCAATACGCGGTGGTTGGCACTATCGATATCGACTTTATTCTCAACGGTCGCCATCGGGAAGACCGGTAAACTATCGGCCGATACCAGGGCGGGCGCCAGCACCAAAACGACGGTGCCCAGGCCGAGAGTTAGGTGTTTTAAAATGCTCATTTTTGATCCAAAAATACGCGAATAGCCTCAATAACCGGTTCCACATCGCCATCAAGGTGACAGTGATGGGTTCCGGGCACGCACACTTCCCTGAAGTCGGAAATCAGTCCCGACCGGTTGCGCCAGTTTTCGCGTCCGCCCAGCAACCCGTCTTCCGCCCTGACAAAAAGCGTAGGCGATTCGATAGCCGTCAAGAAACCCTCAACCTGAGCCTCATCGAACCGTGTTAGCGAGGGATAACGCAGGCGTGCATCCGTTCGCCACTGATAGCCGCCGTCAACCTCCCGCAGATTGCGGGGCACCAAGAGATTCGCGGCCTCCGATGACAGCGGGCTCAGGCCTCCGGCGCGAATTTTTGCGGCATCCTGTAGCGAGCCGTAGGTCATCGACTGGCCTGATCCGCGCAACAGTTTGGTAATGCCTTTGCGTAATTGGCCGGCGGACTTTTCCGGGGCGAGCGTCAAAGGCCCGAGGCTATCGATCATTACCAGTCGCTCGACGCGCTCGGGGAAACTGGCGGCATAGATAGCGCCAAGGATGCCGCCCAACGAGTGCCCGACAATATGTACCGGCCCTTCGAAATGGGCATCGATCAGCTCAGCGACATCGGCTACATAATCGACGAGTGGATAGGCTTGGCCGGGCGCCCGATGATCGGAATGGCCGTGGCCCGGCAAGTCGATGCAATGCACCGGTGCCAGGCGAGATAATTCAGGCGCAATACGGGTAAAGGTCGCCGCGTTATCCAGCCAGCCATGGAGCCCGATAATGGGTGTGGCATGCGTCGGAGAGTTCGGAGCCTGCCAGCTTAGTCCGCGCAGCGTCAGATGCCGCAGCGGCCATACCTTTTCCAAGCTTGTGCACGCCACCGGGCTCTCCTTGCCGACTGGGGAGGATTCATTGATAGTCATGGAAAGCAGCCAACCCGCTTACATGGTATGGGTCGGGCGATCCGAACCCAGCGCTCCGGCCAGATAGGCCTCGATCTTGTTTTTTGCAGTCTCGTCGTCGCCGGTAAACTGCACCCCGATACCGGCAGCGCGATTGCCCTGGGCACCCTTGGGGGTAATCCAAACCACTTTGCCCGCCACCGGAAGCTTCTCGGGTTCATCCATTAGGTTAAGTAGCAGGAAGACTTCGTCGCCAAGTTGATACTGTTTTTGGGTCGGAATGAACAGGCCGCCATCCTTGATGAACGGCATATAGGCCGCGTATAGAACGGCCTTATCCTTGATCGTAAGCGTCAAAATACCGCTGCGCGCGCCAAAACCTGGGCCCATTGTGCCTTCCTTCCATCGGTACCGAATCGTTAGCCGGATAACTCGCCAAAGCTAACGTTAATGTCATCAATCTTAGCAGCCCTGGCCCACATGACGAAGCCCGAATGCATTAGTGCACGGTTTGGTTAATTCGCTGACTTAATGAGGCCCTGAGAATCTGGATAGCAAGGCGCGGTGATGAGGGTGTGGTGGTTCCACATCGAGTCGCCGCAACGCCGCTAGCCAGATTCTCAGGGCCTCCCTTCGGGCGAGCTTCTGAAGGCTTTGGATCTGCGTTGCTGCTCTTTGACATGGAACCACCATGCCTGCAGACCAGCGCCTTGCCCAAAGCCTTCAGAAGCTCGCAGTAAGTCAGCGAATTAACCAAACCGTGCACTAGTGCACTGTCCCGAAACCCAGGTTTGTCCACAAACCTAACCGGCTCGCTGTTTTCGCGGCATAAACGTTAGCCATGCGAGCAAGAGCCGTTCGATCTCCAGATCGGGGTTTACGTTGTAAGTCAGCCCCGCACGCGCCTCCGCAATATCGCCGAGGATACCGTGTACCCGGTGCGGCGGGTTATGCGTCGCGAGATAGCTCAGGATATCCGCCACTTCGGGATCCTCCGGTTCACCGCCCACACCAAGACGGGCAAGATCGGCCGCCCAACGCTCCATGAGCCCGAGGCTATTTTCCAGGCCCAGTTTGACGAAGGGCTTCGTCGCCTCTTCCGGGGCCAGGCGGGATTTCAGGAACTGCCGAAAGCTGTTCAGGCAGGCCTCAACGCCACCCACGAAACCGTCATCGATATAGTCGCGTGCCAACAGCGGGGCGCCATTGGCGAGACGCAATGCCCGAGCCTGCAGGGCCACATCGACCGGCTCGGACTCCGGGCGCTGGGCCAAAGCCGAGGCCAGCCAGTCGGCAGCCGTATCGGCGTCGGGTCCCGGCAGCAGAACTGACTGACACCGGGACCGGATCGTAGGCAGCAATGGCTTCCCGGCCTGCTGAAGCAGGATCAGCGTTACGTCGGGGCTGGGCTCCTCCAGCGTCTTGAGCAGCGCGTTAGCGGAATTGATATTCAACCGATCCGCGCTGTCGAGAATAATCACCTTATGCCGGGCCACCTGTGGCGACGCAACGGCAAACTCGCCCAGCGCCCTCACCTGATCCACCTTGATCACGCGGGAATCTTCCGGGCGATAGGTGCGTATATCCGGGTGGGAGGCCGCAGCGACTAACTCGCATTGTTTACAACGGCCGCACGGTGCTGTCCCGCGCTCCGTGCCTTCGCAAACCAATCGCTTGGCCAGGAGTCCGGCAAGGGGGCTCTTGCCGATGCCGTTGCGGCCCTCGAACAGCAGGGCGTGAGGAAGACGCCCCAGGGTCCAGCGCTCAATAAGGCGCTCCCATTGCGTCTCAAGCCACGGAAGTTCGTCAATGCGTTCGATCAAGTCAGCCTCAACTGTCTGTTGCACTGTTGCAAAGGGCAAGGGTTACGATGCACGCCTTAGCTGGCGCAATACGCTTCGCAAGCGGCGATGGTCGTCGTGGCTCAGCGGGCCCGAGCCATAATAGTGATTGTTCATAGCCCGCGCAAAAGCCTGATGCAATCGCGCATATCCTGGCTCTTTCTCTGACGCTCGCGAGGCCAACGCCGCGGGCGTATCGGACGGCTCGGTGCGAACACCGCGTTTGTGTAGGAGGCGCTGCCATTCGGCCATGAGTTTAAGCGCCGGATCTTTCGTTCGGCCGGCTCTGTTGCGCCAGCCGGCCCACAAACCGGCAATGACCAACGCGCCGCCCAACACGCCGGCCGAGATATACCCCAAGTCCCGCAGCGAAAGGTTGCCGGGCAAACGGGACATCAGGTTCATCTGGGTCTGCCCCTGATAACCGACCACCCAGCGCTGCCATTCGTAATTAACTTGGTCCAATCTGAGCGAAAGCCATTGCAACAGCGCCATGTCGCCATACTTTTGGGGCGACGCCCACTCATTTTCCAGGAACGATCCTTCCTCGGCCATCGCCTGACGCAACCCCGATTCGACCCGGTCTGGAGCGATTGCAGCCGTTGGGTCGACCCGCACCCACCCGGAACCATCAACCCAGGCCTCAACCCAGGCATGGGCGTCATACTGCCTGACAATCAGGTATTCACCGTTGGCGCCAGGACTGCCGCCCTGATACCCCACGACGATACGCGCAGGTATACCCGCCGAACGCAAAAGGAAAGCCGTGGCGCTGGCGTAGTGCGCACAAAACCCACGTTTGGCATCGAACATCAGCGTGTCGACGGCATCCTGTGGCATTTGCGGCGGACGCAACGTATAGAAGTAGGATTGCTGACGGAACCGCTGGAGCAGCGAATCGATAAACGCAGAGTCAGATGCTGTGCCGTCGCGCAAGGATGCCGCCAACGTCCGTGAACGGGGATTGCCCTCCGCCGGCAAGTGCAGGTAACGCTGGCGCTCGCGAGGACTCAGAAACGCGTCGTCATTCTTGCGCCCATCCATAGCCATCCGGTAGCGAACGGCTGTGTCGGCGGGCCGCTGGAATCGAAACACGCCGGTGGCTGTTTCCTCTACGTTGTCGGAGACGACGCCCGAACCTTCCAGGGCAAACGCCCAGGGCTGGTACGTCGGCTCTAACAGGACATCGTACTCCCCGTTCTGAAGCGGGCCGATACCGCCGTCGGACTGCACCCGTCCCGCGCGTTGGCGGACATCCACCTGCCATTGTTCCCAGCGACCGTCCACGAATCGGTCCAGGATCAGGCCACGCCAGTAACGCTCACGGTGGGCCGGGATCCGGCCACCAAAGGTCACGCGAAATGCGCGCTCGCTACTTTGCGCCAGATTGGAAATAGAACCGGGCTCCATCTGGTCGGATATCCCCGTCTTCGCTTCTCCCGACACCAGCGGCACGCTCCACAAGGGGGCCATCCGGGGAAAGAAAACGAAGAGCAGCACAACCACCGGTAGTGTCTTCAGAAACAGCACACCCAGCCGCTTCCAGCCCGAAGACGCGACATTGGGCACATCCGGGGCATTCAGAATCTGCAGACCAACCAGCAGAATGAAGATGCCGGCAAGGCTCAACAGCGTCCATAAGATGCCCTGCTGGAACAGGAAGTTAACGGCGGCCAAATAGCAAAGAATAAAGAAAAGAACGTAGAAGTCCCGTGCCGTCCGGGTTTCCAACCATTTGAGTCCGACCGCCAGCACGAAGAAGGACGCCGCTGTCTCAACCGAGAACCGGCCCTGTACCGTCATTACGTAAACCGCAATCAGGCTCAGCATGATCAGCGTGCCGACCAGTCTGCCGGGCAGCGCGGCGCGTCCGGTTTGGGCCAACCAACGCCAGGTCGCAAGGGCCAGGCACGCGACGATAAGCCACCAGGGCAGGCGATCCCACTGGGGCACCAATAGCATTCCGAAACTGACCAGCAGCCAAACAATGGCTTTGGAGGGTAGCGCCTGCGCGGTAACAGCTTGCATCAGGGGATCTCCGCGTAGAACGTGTGGCCTTTGCCTGCCGAAGTGCTGCCGCTCAAGGTGGAGGGCGTTTCGGCGTAGCCCTGCAGCCCCAGAGCACGCAGGCAGCGCAGACGATGCGCACTGCCCTGGTCCAGTTCGACGCTCAGCCCCGGCAAGCGAAGACCATAGACAACGCCTTCCCTGCAACGGGCTTCTACCAATGCCGCCAGGTAACTCAAGCGCAACTCCCGATCTGCGCCGGGAAACGCGTCATAATCCAGCCAAACCGGTTCGCCGCTCTCGCCTTCCCAATCGGCGATGACCATTTCGCCGGTTCGCGCATACCGCTTCCACTGCACGCGTTGACTAAGATCCCCTTGCCGCCACGGGCGAAGGTCCGCATGAGAAAGGTCGTCGGATTTACGCGGCTGACTATTTCGATCGCCCTCTTCTTCCCCGCCCGCCGCGTATGGCGGCGTGACCGGGCGTGGATAACAAACACCGGTGGATTCGGGCCGCATCCAGGACCAGGCTTTGAGCAAACCGAATGGAAAACGTGTGTCTATCTTTATGTCCCCTGCCGACACCGGGCCACGTTTCCGCGCAAGCACAGGCACGTCGAAATCCAAAACCTCACCCGGCGGAACATTGATCCGGACGGTTTCTTTCTCCGGCGTGGTGAACCGGATCGCATACGCCTCGTCATGGGACGTCGCCCTGAGGCGAAAGTTCAGCCTCTCGCCGGGAAAGCCCTCGCTGGCCGACACCAGCGTTAGCGTCAGGCCAGCCAGATTGCGATGGGTCTGATGCATCGCCGCAACGAATATCGCGCCCAGTATGAAGGTCAGCAAATAGATAAGGCTGTTCTGGTAGTTAATGCCCGTCATCAGCATGATCAAGAGCAGCAAACCGAAGACGGCACCCGCGCCTGAAGGCAGGATGAAAATGTTCTTCCGCGTGAAGTGCTGCTCGTCGGATCTGGGGATCTTGCGATTCACCCATAGACGCCAACGCTGTCTGATACTGCCTGTCATGGGTTCTTCCGGCCGACGCATGAGGGAGCCACTGAATGCTCCTGAAGAGTTGATCACATTTCCACCACAAATGACTTGAAATGTGCGAAATCGATCCAAATACTGTACCAAAGGCTCTCCTATTTCTCCCTTCTTTGGTGCCATGGATAGGGAGATGGATCGCCCGATATATTGCCTCGCGAGGGGCTCACAGGAGCGCGTTATGTTTACCCGCACACTGATTGCCACGGCAATCGCATCGTCCTTAGCGCTACCCGCATGGGCCGGGGTTGAGAGCCTGACCTCCGAGGAGATGGTCGACACTTACATTCAGGATTCCGCCATTATCGTTGTTCCGCGGGCGCAACAGAAATCGGAAGCGGAAAAGCGGCGGATCATTCGTTCGCTGACCATCTCTCCGGGTGAACCGGCGATTGAAGAGTCCGAGGAAGAGGCATACGCCAATATCCTAAGGAAAGCGCAGTACGAGGGTCAGGACGATGCACTGCAGGAAGCGGAGGAAGAGTTTATTCGCCGCGCGTTACTGCAGCCTATCGAAGAAGCCGCCCGCGCCCAGCCAGTCGCTAACCTGACACCATTCGTTCCGCCGGTTATCTACGGCCAGCAAATGGAAATACCGGACGAACCCTTCACCCAAACCTTCCTGAACGATCAATTGGGTATCGGCTTCGATGGCCAGAACGTGAATTTTTCCATCGGCAACCCGCCGGGCATCAATCAGATTCCGATTCCGCAGGGGATCAATGAAGGGCCGGTGCAGCTGACGCCACGGCCAGGCGGTGGTTTTGATCTCTCAATAGCGGTGCCGGATCGGTAACCTGGTCTTACGGTCCTTTATGCCGACAACGAGCCAGTCGATTGACTGGCTTTTTTGTGTCTTGGTCTTTCATTTGTTTAGCTCAGAAACAAGAACGCCCCGCGAATGCGGGGCGTGTTCACTAGAGAGCCTAGGCTGAATTACTCGTGGCCGTAAACCTTCATAGTGGTCTGGCTGATAACCAGGTTGTCCAACTGGATTGTACCGATAGACGTACCACCGATTTCGGTAGCAGCTACGTTGATATCCGTAGCGAACTGGGGAACTTCGATCTGCAGGGCGTCGCCGTTTGCAGAGCCAGTGCCAGTCGCCTTGCTGATGGTGATCTGTGCAGCAGCGAACAGGCCGGCCGCAGTAGTCGGCTGACCGTTTTCAGCGACTTCTTCGAAGAAGTTAGCACCCATGACCTGCATGCCGCGGATGTTAACGCCCAGGAAGTCCACATCCATATCCATGTTGGTGATGTTGAAGGCAACATCGGTGATCAGGTGATCGGTTTCGGTGTCAACGCGGATATCCAGCTGCGCCAGGTTACCGACGATGCCGATATTGCTGGCGAGCAGCGTGGAGTTCGAATCGGTTGCGTTAGCCGCAGAAACGCCCTGGGCGCGCAGTGAAGCAGACTCGATACCCACGGTGAAGTCGATAGGCACCTGGCCATTGACGTTACCAACGTGAATGACAGCGTCACCGTCGGCTTCAACGTCGATGTCGATCTTCAGGTCATCCAGAAGACCGTCAACACCCGTGATGTTGCCGTCCGCATCAGTGACAAGATTGCCACCACCGATGTGGATGCCGCTTACTGCGAAGCTACCTTCGTCCACGTAGCGGAACTCACCCACGTCAACTTTGGTTTCCAGTTCGATGGTCACACCCGCCTGACCGGTGACGTTGCCCATGGCACCGTCGTCAAGTGCTCTCAGCTCTGCCTGGGCAGCGAACGGGGCAGCCGCGATTGCGGATGCAAGTGCAAGTTTCTTCAGGCCTTTCATAGTGTTCTCCTTAACGGAAAATTGTTGTTGTTCCAATGCGGTCTGTTTTGTTTTGTTACCGCACGATTCAAAGCGTAGTTCGATCAGGTCGCTGGTTCCGTGACCATATTCACAGTCCCAATAATCACATTGTCGGACAACCCTAGGACTCTGAAGGACTGTGATTGAGTCGATGAGGTTATTCCGCAGCCTCACCGCTGCCCTCTTCGCCCTCTTTCTTAAAATTAAAGATGGAAGGCTCGGACTCTACCGTCACCGGCTCGCCAAAAACCGTTTTACCGTCCTGCAACGTGTATGGCGTCAGCTGCGCCAGCGTGGGCCCGAAGATATGCTCCATTTCAGCAACTAACACGTAGTCTGCTCTGGCTTCCTGGTTCGGATTGTCCGCCACATAAACCAGGCAGGTGGCCCCCACATTTCCCTTGCCCACAAGTACCCGTAGACTGCGGCGCATAATTTCCAGCGCAATATCCGGACGCATCTGCTCGATTTTGTCGATCCTGATCAACCGGATCTCTCCACCCCGGTCGGCAACCACGGCAAATGCCTTGATCGGCTCGTCCGCTGCAAGACGCGATGAGGCGCTCTCCATCGCCCGCTTGTACATAGTCTGGAACTGCTCCTGGGCAAACTGCTTTATCTCGGCCTTGCTAAGCGCATTGCCCGGCTCCTGCGAAAACGCGTGGCCGGAAAAAACGCTCAGCATCATTAGAAAAATAAGCTGGGTGGACAGTCGTTGCTGGATGACTCGCATGCCGTACTCCTCGCGAATTCTTGTTATGGGTGTCAATCTGCATACCTGTTTGCGGTATCATGCCTCTCCGCTTCGCATGAGCAACTCAGGCTTTACAGGTTCAGCGTGCCATCATCCCTAAAAGAAATTCCCGTTTCTGCCAAATGTGCGGCACTTTGGGCGAATCACCTGGCCTCCGAGGCGGGCTTTGCCTATATCCACCGCGTAGACGGTTCTGCCTTCCTCACTGCCTGGCCGATACGTACCTGGCGCTTGCCCTCCGGAACCGAGGCTTGGCGCCAGACATTAAGTGAATTGAAGAAGGCCGAGAGGGATTTGGTGGCCGGAGATTCAGCGAGCGACGGGGCGGAATTATTCACCGGTGGGTTGGTCGGCGCGGTTGACTACGAAGCCGGCAAACAGACTGTCGCCGGTTTCCACTCTATGGCTCCGGCGTCGCGCGACCTGGGCTGGGTCGGCCAGTACCTCTGGGGACTGAACTTAACCGCGGCACCCGGTCGTCAGGCGTCATTGGCTTTCCACCCCGACTGTCCGCAGACGATCATCGACGCACTGCAACCGCTCATCGCTGGCCAGCCCCCCGCAGACGCGCCGGCGCTGACCTTCAGGATCACCCAACCGTTCCAGCCCGACCAGACTCAGGCCCAGTACCAACAGAGTGTCAGGCGTATTCTGGATTACATTCTCGCCGGCGACTGCTACCAGGTTAACCTGTCGCAGCGGCTCTCAGGGCGCTTCACCGGGCAGCCGTTCGTCGCCTTCAATGCACTGGTAGAAGCCATTCCCGTGCCCCACGCAGGTTACGTGGATACCGGGCCCTACCAGGTTCTCAGCATCTCTCCGGAACGCTATCTGCGCATCCGCAACGGCACCGTAGAAAGCAAGCCGATCAAAGGCACACGGCCCCGTGGCGATTCAGCCGACGAAGATCGGCAACAGTGGGATAACCTCTCTGCCAGCCTCAAGGACCGCGCCGAGAACCTGATGATCGTGGACCTAATCCGCAACGACCTCTCACGTTTCTGCAAGCCGTTTTCGGTGAAGGTGCCCAAGCTTTTCGAGATCGAGAGTTACCGCAATGTCCATCAACTGGTAAGCACCGTCACCGGCGAGCTGGAAGATGGCGTGTCTTTGATTGACACCCTGTTCTCGGCTTTTCCCGGGGGCTCCATCACCGGGGCGCCCAAGCGGCGGGCCATGGAGATTATCGACGAACTCGAACCCCACGAACGGGGGCCCTACTGCGGCAGCGTTTTCTATATCAGCGCAGAAGGGACCCTGGAGAGCAATATCGCCATTCGCACGTTGATGACACAAGCCGATGGCGCAGTCATTTGCTGGGGTGGCGGTGGCGTTGTGGCGGATTCTCAGCCCGAGGCGGAGTACGAGGAGTCGTTGACCAAGGTGCGTCGGTTGATGGAGACGCTTGAGGGAATTGTGGCTGGATAGCGGGCACCTTCGATGCCTCTTCAGGTTCGGAGCAGCCCACCGGGCTGCGACGACCTGAGCACTGATGTCCTAGTGTGCCGTGCGGTTAATTCGCTCACTCAGCTCTTCGAACTTTCGGCGCAAGTCCGCAAAGGTGTGGACCGCCGGGAACTGCGGGAACTCGTCTATCACATTCTGCGGCGCATGGAACAGGATGCCCGCTTCCGCCTGCTTCAACATGGTCGTGTCGTTGTAGGAATCCCCGGCGGCGATCACGCGGTAGTTCAGCAGCTGAAACGCGCGCACAGACTGGCGCTTGGGATCTTTCTGGCGCAGCAGGTAATCTGTAATACGGCCGTTCTCGTCGACTTCCAGCTTATGACACAGCAGTGCCGGATGGCCCAGTTTGGCCATCAATGGCATAGCAAACTCGTAAAAGGTGTCCGAGAGGATGACCACCTGGAAACGCTCACGCAGCCAGTCGAGAAACTCACGGGCCCCTTCGAGCGGCTCCAGCGTACTGATCACGTCCTGGATTTCCGGCAGGCCAAAGCCATGCTGGTCGAGTAGACGCAGACGCTGTTGCATTAGCACGTCGTAATCGGGAATGTCCCGGGTGGTCGCCTTCAATTCCTCGATGCCGGTTTTCTCGGCAAACGCGATCCAGATTTCCGGGATCAGGACCCCTTCCAGGTCAAGGCAAGCAAGTTCCACAGGTCACTCCTAATTGACGTCGGCCGCAAACAGCCTTTGATAAGATAGTTTGGCGAGCGGTTGCGAAGGCACCCGCCTTTAGCGGCCCTATCATAAGGAAAAGAATGCCGAATTGCACCGCGGATATAACCTTATGAAAGCTCGTTACTTTTGCTTCGGCGGTGCCGGTGTTAGATTCTCAGCACAGCTCATAATGCGATGAATATCATGGAATCCATAACAGAACTGAATGAGAGACTGAACGGCCAATCCCCCCGCGCCATCCTTAAGCACGCCTTCGGACACTACGATTCAATCGCGGTGTCTTTTAGCGGCGCGGAAGATGTCGCGCTGATTGAGATGGCTCACAAGCTGACCGACAACCTGAAGGTATTCACACTGGATACCGCGCGCCTCCATGCGGAAACCTATGCCTTTATCGAACGCGTGCGTGAACACTACAACCTGAATATCGAGATCCTGTTTCCCGACGCCACCGAAGTGCAGGAATTGGTATCGGAGAAAGGCCTGTTCAGCTTCTACCGGGACGGTCACAAGGAGTGCTGCGGCATCCGCAAGGTGAATCCCCTGCGAAGAAAACTTGCTACCGTCGATGCCTGGATCACAGGCCAACGTAAGGACCAAAGCCCGGGTACCCGCAACGACGTGCCGATCGTTCAAATCGACGACGGGTTCTCCACGGCGGACAAGCAGCTGGTGAAATTCAACCCGCTGGCCAACTGGAGTTCCAAGGAGGTGTGGGACTACATTCGGGTCACTGAAGCCCCTTACAACGAGCTGCACGAGAAAGGCTTCGTCAGTATTGGTTGCCAGCCCTGCACTCGTCCGGTACTGCCCGGCCAGCACGAGCGCGAGGGCCGCTGGTGGTGGGAAGAGGCAACACAGAAGGAATGCGGACTGCATGCCGGCAATCTGATTGCCTCGGAGAAATAGCATCGGCCTTCGAGGGCTTGAAGCAGGGGTACCGGGAAAAAGGCGTGATACCTTCAGCTTCGCTTCGAAGCAGCCCGCTGGGCTGCCCCGACATTTGCATGATTCAGTATCTTCGTATGATTCAGTATCTTCGTATGATTCAGTATCAGTGTGTCGGTAGTTCGATACCCTCGAACAAGGCCTCCACATCCGCGCGACTGGATTGATGCGTCGCCTCATCCACCATTTCACGGGTGAGATGAGGCGCAAAGCGCTGGATGAAGTCGTACATGTATCCGCGCAGGAACGTGCCCTTGCGGAAGCCGATCTTGGTTACGCTGGGCGCGAACAGATCCTTGGCGTCCAGGGCCACCAGATCGCCGTCTGTTTTTTCGTCAAAAGCCATGCTGGCGATGATCCCGACACCCAGTCCAAGCCGGACATAGGTCTTGATCACGTCGGCGTCGGCCGCGGTAAAAACCACTTTGGGCGTAAGCCCCTTGCTCTGGAACGCTTCGTCAAGCCGTGACCGGCCCGTAAAGCCAAACACGTAAGTGACGATCGAATACTCTGCCACGGCCTCAAGCGTCAAAGGCCGGCACTTCGTCAGCGGATGGTCCCGGGGCACGATGATGCTCCGGTTCCAGCGATAGCACGGCATCATGATCAGGTCGTTGAACAGCTCCAGGGCCTCGGTCGCAATGGCAAAATCCACCGCGCCGTTAGCGGCCATCTCCGAGATCTGCATCGGCGTGCCCTGATGCATATGTAGCGACACGTCAGGATAGGCCTCGATAAAGCCACTGATAATGGGCGGTAACGCGTAGCGGGCCTGGGTGTGGGTCGTCGCAATACTCAGATCGCCCTTGCGCTGGTTACTGAACTCCTGGGCAATCTTCTTGATGCCTTCCACGCGGCGCAGAATTTCTCCGGCCTCCCGGATGATCGTCTCGCCGCCCGGCGTGATTCGCGTCAGGTGCTTGCCACTGCGGGCAAAGACCTCGACACCGAGCTCATCTTCAAGGAGACGGATTTGTTTCGAAATGCCGGGCTGGGAGGTGAAGAGGCTCTGAGCCGTCGCGGAGACATTCAAATCGTGATGCGCCACTTCCCAGATGTAGCGCAGCTGCTGTAGTTTCATCGACCGTCTCGCTCCATCTTCGTTTTTATTCGAATAAAAATATAAGCAATAATTCTTTTTAAGAATAGATGCAAAGGTCTACAGTTGGAACCCTGTTTGGGCCTCAGAAAAAGTCCACGCTCCAAGGGAACGTGAGGGCCCACGATTTTCAGTGTAGATCATAATTTATGGATATCGTCTTTTATATTCTTGCAGGTGCGGGTGTCGGTCTTGCCGTCGGCCTCACAGGCGTCGGGGGAGGATCCCTGATGACGCCGCTGCTGCTGATGTTCGGCTTCCCGCCGCATATCGCCATCGGCACCGATTTGATCTACGCTGCGACCACCAAGGCAACCGGCGTCTACACGCATCACCGGCAAAAAACCATTGTTTGGCCGATTGTGCGCCGGCTGCTGATGGGTTGCATACCGGCATCCCTGGGTGCAATTGTCCTGCTCTCCTATTTTTTCACCGATCCTGAAAGCTATCGCGGACTGCTGGTATCCACCCTGGGTGCGATGCTGATTCTCACATCCATTGTGCTCATCTTCCGGCCGTGGATACTGCGCCAGCGCGATGTCGAATCCGACGAAACGTTCATGGTGCGTCACCAGGCCGGTCTGACTATCCTTGCGGGTGTCTTTCTCGGCTTCGCCGTGACCTTGTCGTCGGTCGGTGCCGGTGCATTCGGCACGGCCATTCTGATGATGCTCTATCCGAACCTGAGCGGGGTAAAGATCGTCGGTACCGACCTCGCCTACGCGGTGCCCCTGACCTTCCTCGCGGGCATGGGCCACTGGCATTTGGGCAACATTGACTGGAATCTGCTCGGCGCGCTGCTCATCGGCTCCATACCGGCCATCCAGCTGGGTACGCGGCTGGCCCGCAAGGTACCCAATCGCGTTCTGCAATCGACTCTCGCCGGTATCCTGCTATTGATCGGCCTCAAGTACACCTTCTTCTGATCCGCTACGGGTGTTACGCTCCGTCGGCTTGGCGGAGCAACACGAAGAAGGCGTGCTTACAGCCTTGACTTCGCTCGGCAAGCGCCGAAAATCGGGAGATCGATTCAAAGCCCGCTGGAAGGCGCGCCAGTACGTCCCGACAGTCACCGCAAGGGACGAAGCAGTTCAATAACCGGACCCGCTAGACCCCATGCTGTTAGCCACCAAGTTCCTCAGACCCGCAGCCGATGCCCGGGCGATTCGCCGCAGTCGCTTGCTGGATCTGCTTGAACGGCGCCAAGGCAAACGGCTTGACCTGGTGGTGGGGCCTGCCGGTTTTGGCAAGACCACGCTCGTCAATCAATGGAGCGCGGCCCAACCCCTGCCCGTGGCCTGGCTTTCGCTGGACGCCAACGATAACGATCCCAGACGATTCTGGCAGTATGTTACCGGCGCCCTCATTCACGCCGGTTTTGCGGAACTGGAAAAGTGTCAAAAAGCCTTCAATACGTTTGCTGCACATGAACTGGAAGGCGCGATCACCGGACTGATCAACACCCTGGTCACCTGCGGTGCCGGAGGCCTGAACCTGGTCGTCGACGATTATCACCAGATTCAGTCCACCGAGATCCACCGCCAGCTCACCTACTTTATCGACTACCTGCCACCGGGTATGACGGTCGTACTGATATCGCGAACCGAACCTGATCTGCCACTGTCCCGTTGGCGCGTGCGGCAGTGGGTGGATGACATTCATCCTCAACTCCTGGCCTTTTCCGAGGATGAATGCCGGCAATTCTTCCAGGATTGTATGGCCATCGAGCTGAATCGGGACGAGGCCCGCAAAATCTGGCAGAAAACCGAAGGCTGGGTCGCGGCCATGCAGTTGAGCGCCCTATCGGCGCGCAACAAACCAGCGGGCAGCCAGAGCGCCCCGGCCAGCCTTGTGCCGGACTCGCTCCGCCAGATTAACGATTACATTCTCAGCGAAATTCTCGATCAGCAACCGGACGACGTTGCCCGCTTCCTACTCGATACCGCCTGCTGCCTGCGGCTGACCGCGTCGCTATGCGACAGCGTGCGACAGTCGAAAGACAGCCAGGAGATGCTCGAAGCCCTGAGTCAGCGCAACTTGTTCCTGATCCCCCTGGATAACCGCGATGAGTGGTTCCGCTATCACGATCTGTTCCGGGAAGCGCTGTTTCAACGTTTGCAGCAGAGCGATCCCGATCGGATCCAGACCTTGCAATCCCGCGCGATCCATTGGCTGTTGGACCACGACCACATTCAGGAAGCCATCGCGCAGCTGGTTCAACTTGAGGATTGGCAATGGCTGGGTGGCGTGCTGGAACAGCATGGCAACAACCTGATTCACGGTGGTTTCCACCTGCCGGTACTGGACTGGCTGGATAAGCTCCCCGACGGCGTGGTCGCCAACAATCCACGGCTATCCATGTTGCAGATATGGGGACACTTTTTTGCCAACCGCCTGGATGCTATCGAGCCGCGCCTGGAAAGGTTGGAGGACCTGCTGGACCGCCGTGTGGCCGACTCCCATCCGGACGCCGAGGGCGCACTGGGGCTGCAGAGTGAAATCGCCCTGATCCGCTCCTACCTGGCCCGCACGCGCAGTGACCTCAAAAGCGCGGCGGATTTGACGCAGCAAGTGCTCCGGGATATCGACCACACCCAAATCCCCCTCAAATCGGTCACTTACTACGGTCTCGGACTGGACTATTTTGGCCGTGGCGACCTGCCCGCCGCCGAAGAAGCCCTTCAATCCGCCGTATCCCATGGGCAAATCGAGCGCAAACCTTCCACGGTGCTCTCCAGCGGCGGCCTGTTGGCCTGGATTCAATTCAACCTGGGACACATTGATCTGGCGCTGGAAAGCTGCGTGTCGGTGCGCCGCTGGATCGATCGCCACTACGCCGACCCGAAACAGCCCAAACTGATCTCCTGTTGGCAAAACTGCGCCCTTATCGAGATCTACCGCGAACGGGGTGAACTCGAACTGGCTGAGACGCATCTAGCCCCGCTCCTCGGGCACCTGGAACAAGGCACCGAACCGGGCCAGCACGTTATCATCCAGTACGCCCGCGCCCACCTGGCCTTTACCCGCGGCGACTACATGCAGGCGATAAACGCGCTGGACGATGCCGAGCGCGTACTGCGACGGCGGCGCGAGCATATTGTGTTCGAGCCCCCAAACCTGGAGGCGCTCAAGGCGCGAGTTCAGTTGGCGCAGGGCCGTACCGACCAGGCCCGTGAATGGCTGGATCGCCGCAATCCGGAGGCATTCCGCAACCCGCTTAATGCGGAGCAGGATGCCATCACCGCAGCTCGCGTGCTCATTGCCATCGATGCCCCCGGCGAGGCCATCACGCTACTGACCCCGCTACGCCTGTCTACGGAAAAAGGTCAGCACAACAAACACCTGATCGAAGTCTTGACGGTGTATGCGGAGGCCCTTTCCCGCGAAGGTAAAAATGCCGAAGGTAAAGCGGTGCTGACGGAAGCCCTCAAGCGCGCCTCCAGAGAACAGATGTTCCGCCTGTTCGTCGAGGAAAGTCCGGCAGTCCACCACCTCATCCGGGGCATCGATTCCCCAACGGTGGATGACGATTACCTGAATCGGCTCAGGACGATGTTGCCTGAGCAGCAGGCAGCAGCCGCAGATCTCAAACCGCAACCGGCGCCCGGTCTGGTAGAGCCGCTGAGCGTACGTGAGCGTGAAGTGCTTGAATTGATCAACGAGGGACTGGCCAATAAGGATATTGCGCTACGCATGCAGGTGGCGGGCACTACGGTAAAAGCCCATATTCGTAACCTGTACGGCAAGCTCCAGGTGAAAAGCCGGACCGAAGCACTCGCCAGGGCCCGCCAGCTCGATTTGCTGGCGTAACATTTGTGACAACGATCACACTTTTTCCGAGTTTTTTCGGCCCACTACGCCCTTTGGACGATCCGGATACGCCCCTTCTCGCCCTATTATGCTCCTGACGGTGAGGGAAACCTCACCACCGGAATCTGAAACTTCAGGCCTTTGGATTCCATGTTCCGTGTTGCTTAAAACCCCAGGGTTATCAAGTCAGAGCCCTGTTATCGAAGGCGCCATCCGTTTTGGATTGGCGCCTTTTTTTCGCTGGCGTTGTACCACCCTCTGTTTATCGCCAATGACCTGTGACGAGCTGCATATCACTGATTTGCGTTAAGCGAGACTATGATGCAATGACACGCCGGAACGGCGGGAGTGCATCCAACAGAAGTTGACCGTAACGGCGGGTGACAATACGCCGGTCGAGTATCGTAATACGCCCTTTGTCCTGCTCGGTACGCAGGAGGCGCCCGACCGCCTGAACCAGCCGGATCGAGGCATCCGGCACCGTGATCTCCATGAATGGATTGCCACCGCGGGCAGAGACCCATTCGGCGAGGCTGGCATCGATAGGATCGTCCGGTACCGAAAACGGCAAACGGGTGATGACAACGTGCTTGAGATACTCACCCGGCAAGTCGATACCTTCGGCAAAACTGGCCACGCCAAACAGGACGCTGGCACGGCCTTCGTCAATCCGGACTTTGTGTTGTCTCAGCACCTCGCCCTTTGCCATATCGTCCTGCGTGGTGATCAGCTCGGGCCACTCCGGCGCCAATCGGTCCCTGACCGCATTCATCTGCCGTCTTGAGGTAAACAGCACCAGCGTCGCTTCCCTGTCTTGCCAAAGCTCCGGTAACCGTTTCACCAAGGCCTCGGTAAAGGCATCGTTGTCTGTCGGCAAAGCTGACATGGCGGGTACTTCCACCGAGGCCATTTCAGCGTAACGGAAGGCGCTCGGCACCACGAGATAGTGACTGGCTGCCGGCAAGCCCGCCCGACTTCGTAACCGGTCGAATTTACCCAGCGCGGTGAGCGTCGCACTGGTCAATACCACACCGAACGCCCGCGACCAGAGACGGCCATATAGCAGGCTATCGGCGAGAACGGGACTACTGAAAAAGGTTATGTCTTCAGCATGATCGAACCGTTGGCGTATAGCCCAGCGCGCCGGCGGCGGACCTTTATCTTCTTTTGCCGCTTGCCATGCGACCCAGAGACGGTGCTGGTCTTCGGCCCGGCCATGCAGCCCTCCGGCCACTGGAAACCAGCCCTCTGCCGTTTGCCGGTCAACATCGTGTTCGCGCTTCTCGTCGAATGCTTTTTGCAGCTCGTCCACCAGCACACCCAGTTGCCGGGTCAGCGTCGCCGACACCACGCCTGCCTCTGCCGATGCCGACGCCAACGCCTCCGGCAATTCACCATCCGGGTAGCGCCATTGCGCCATGCTACGTTCGTCCTCGAAAGCCCAGTCCGTCGTCTTTTCGGCCAGCTCATACACTTGGGACAGGTTAGCGTCATACTCTCTCGACGCCTCACTGATACGATCCAGCGTCTTGGACGCAAGCGAAGCCGGCGCAAGGTGAGGTTTCATTTTCACGATGACCTGCGAAAGCTGTTTCAACCAACTGCGCGTGGCATTGAGAGAAACGGACGCCGCAAAGTGATTCAGGGCCTTGTCGGGGAGATGGTGAGCTTCGTCAAAGATAAAGACGGCCTCTTCCGGTGGCGGCAGGATGGCGCCCCCGCCAAGGGCCAGATCCGCCAGAACTAGGTCATGATTGGCGACAATGACATCAGCGTCGTCGATGCCTTTGCGCGCATCGAAAAAGGCGCAGCTGTCGAAATAGCTGCATTGACGGTTGGTACACTGCCGATGGTCTGTCGTGACCTGGCGCCAGAGATCGTCCGGAATTTGTCGAGGCCAGTGGTCCCGGTCACCGTCCCAGTTCCGCGAGGCGTATTGGCCCAACATGTCCTCGAAGAATTCACGGGTGCCGGGTTCATCTTCCGACTGCCGGTCCAGCAAGAACAGCGGCATGGTGTCGCTGTCCTGAACCCCCTCGTCATGCAATCGCCCCTCAAGGCGGGACAGGCACAGATACCGGCCACGCCCCTTGGCCAAAGCCCAGTCGAAATCGATAGAGGTATGCTTGCGCAGGTCGGGCAAGTCTTTCTGCACGATCTGATCCTGCAGCGCCACGGTGGCGGTGGAAATAACCAGTTTCTTGCCCAGCGCCTTGGCCGTCGGGATGCAGGCCAGCAAATACGCGAGGGTCTTGCCGGTACCGGTACCGGCCTCGACCACACAGGCTGACGCAGGTGACGTGCGCTTGCCCTCACTCTCGGTGATTCCCCCCAGGTAGCGGGCGATCTCGGCAATCATCAGGCGCTGACCATAGCGCGCTCTGATCGATTTGCCGTTAAGGACATCCCGATAACCTTGCTGAATGCTCTGTTTGACGTCGTCGGACAAAGGCATCAGCGAGGCGTGACCCAGTCGCGGACGACACCCACCCGAAAGGTCTCTCCGTAGGCACTCAAAACAACGCCGTCACCGGTGATGGCTTCCACGCGAATGCCGGAGAAAGAATCCCCTGGCCGAAGGTAGTTGTCATTGATCATGACCCGCCGAGCCGCTGGATCGGAAGCATAGATGTGACTGCTGAAATGCAGGTCGGGAATACTGCGTTGGAACGCCATAGGCTTCTCCACCAGATGCTGAACCGGCGGTCCGTCGGCGAAATCATATTTTGGCGGCGCTTGACCGGTGGCGCCTGGAAGCGTTGCCGGAGCATCGTCCCTGCGGCTGGGCACGATCAGCGTTGGCTTTTCGGACATGACGGAGCCAGCTTGTGCCTCAGGGTATATCTCCTCGCTTTGGGTCGATGACGGCGTAATGAGCATGGGCTCCGGCAACGGCTCCGCTTCCTCCTGGGCCGGCTCTTGGGCTCCTGCGTTTGTCGCAGGCTCCACCCGGGCAACCTGGGGTTCCGGCTTGGGCTCAAGCATCTCCACAGGTTCGGCTGTTACTCCTGCCGGCGATGGCTTTACCGCGGATGCGGGCTTCGGTGCCGGCTCCTCTACAGGTTCTGCGGGGTGATTATCGACCGTGCTCGCCAGAAATCCGGAACCGGGCCAGAAGATCACCGCCAGGATGGCGCCGTTGAAGAACAATGCCAACGCCACCCAAACACCCACTGGAATAGCCCGCCGCTTGGGCTTGTGCACCATCTGTACGGAGTTTGCGAGATCCGGCGCCCGCCCCTGCTGGCGTTCGGATTCAGAACGCCGAAGTGCATCGAGAATATAGGACATGGCTTACCGAACCTCCGCGGTCTGACGCCGCGATGGCACAAGCGTGGGTATCGAAGGATAAAGAGCGGAGTTGATTTGGATCAGGGTTTTCGCACCGGCAATACCATCCGGAATCAGTCCGTTGCGGGACTGGTACCATTGAATCTGGGCCTCCAGCGGCGCCGCGATCAATTCGTCCTGCCTTGTCACGTTGCTTTCCAGCGTCGTAATCAACTCCATCAGTTTAGCGCTGAGCCACGCCTCTTCGCCCGCGGCTTCTCCGGAGGGAACCAGTGCCGACTGATAAGGAGGCAATCGCCAGACCAACGAGTAATCGCCCAGCCAATAACGGTCGACGGTTTCCAAGGTTAAATCGAGGCGTTCGTCACCCAGCAACAAACTGGCTATGCCATTTTCCAGATTAATCAGCGTCGCATAGCGCACGTTCCCCTGATCATCGAACAGGCGCAGAATCACCGGGCGATTCAGCAGTTCGATGCTGCGCCAGTTCCCTTGCCGATGCAGACAACGGAGGCCGACGGTTTCAGCGAACTCACAGGCGTAGGGGCTTTCGGTTGCGCTGTACTCGAAACCCCAGCGGGCAAACAGGTTGCGGTATGCCTCGGCCTGATCCTTGCCGGGCTTTTCGATAACAGACAGCCAGTTCGGCGGCACCTGAGCCTCGGGCGTGCCGGCATCCGGACCGCCGATAAAAGGCTGCGCCGCGATGGCCTCGCTGCTCTCTCCAGCTCCAGCAACCTCTTCGCCAGTAACCTCTTCGAGAGGCGCCGCTTCGCTCTCGGCGGGCGACTCCTCTTCCGTATCGGCGACGCTGCTGTCACTAGCTTCAACGGGCGATTCAGACGACTCAGGAGAGGTTACGACGAGCGGGGGGATGTCGTTTTCCGACGCCACAGCGTCGGCGTCGCCCCCGGGGCCTATACGGTCGACGACGGCCCAGGTGAAGACGGTCGCAGCCAACATCACCGCCGCCAGGGAAACCACCCGTAACAGACCCAGCTTTCTGGCTGGGCGGCGCTTTTTGCCGAGTACTTCTTTAGCCGCCTGGGCGATATTCTGCCTGCTCACTTCATGGGTGCCTTCCGAGTAGGCGCCCAAAAGTGCGCGATCGCAAATCAGGTTGATTACCCTTGGGATGCCGCCACTCAGGCGATAAAGCAGGCTCAGGCCGGAAGACGTAAAAAACTCGCTACGCTGGCCGGCGACGCTCAAACGATAACGCAGGTAAGCCGGCAACTCTTCGCGGCTAATCGCATCCAGGTGGTAGCGTGCCGTAATACGCTGGGAGAGCTGGCGCAATTGCCGTGTATCGAGAATCTCCTGCAACTCCGGCTGTCCCAGCAGGACAACCTGCAACAACTTCTTTTCTGCAGTCTCCAGGTTAGTCAGCAGGCGCAACTGTTCTAGCACGTCTGCCGAAAGATTCTGCGCCTCGTCAATGATCAATACCTGATGACGGCCGTTGGCGTGGGCTTCCAGCAAATGGTGATTGATCTGGTCGATCAGACGTTTGATGGTGCTGCCGGAAGGATGGCGGATACCCAATTCGTCGCAGATGCTTGAAAGCAACTCCCGGGCGGACAGCCGGGGGTTGAGCACCAGCGCAATATCGACGTTCTCCGGTACATTCTCGATGAAGCACCGGCAAACCGTGGTCTTACCGGTACCCACTTCGCCGGTGATCACGATGAAACCGCCCTGCCCCTGTACACCATACATCAGGTGGGCCAGCGCCTCTTTATGCCGCTCGCTAAGGTAGAGATAGCGGGGATCCGGCGCTATCGAGAACGGCGGTTCCCGAAAGCCAAAAAACTCGTAGTACATGGGTGTCCAGTCAGGGTCAGGGTCGCGCAACGGACCCGTATGATACCGTCAGGCTCTCGTCACTGTCACCCATCCCGGCGGCTATTACCGTCATCCCTGTGACGGCGTCTACTCAGCCTGCGACACCAGCCTCAGTTCGCCCCTTCTGTTATGCATCTGGGCCTGCACGCGCGTTATACAGCGCTCGAGGGTTTTGGATATCTTGGCGTGGGAACGAATCATCGAAATTTTCGGCCAGGTCGCCCGCTCACCCTCCAGCATCATCTCGCGCACGAATACCGGTGTCGGGTTGGCCAGCATGCGAGCGAAATGCCGCCAGCGGTAATCTGGCACAATCGTGATATCACCGGAATAGCGCTGGGCCATGATGGTGTAGAGATGGCCGGACACTTGCCGCAGCAGTTCGGGCCGGACACGCTTGCGCAGGTAATCGAACGCGCCCTGCCCGTGGAATTGAATCTCCGATTTGAGCGCATGCATGGGTAGCTTCAGCAGGCTCAGTTTTTCATCTTTGCCTCGGCGATTCAGGAAGGGTACTACGTGGGGATTGCTTTGACTGACGATGGTAAAATTCACGTCGTACAGATGCATGAGCCGTTCGATTGGCAAGTCGCTTACCACCGACCCATCGACGAATCTCAGCCGGGGCATGTACGGCAAAATCGAACCAATAAGGTCCTTTTTCATCAGGGTAACCGGTGGAAAAAGGCCCGGTACTGCAGCGGAGGCCAGCGCCGCGCTCCAAACCAACAAATAGGGCGAGGTGTATCCACACAGCAACCGGGGCTTCTGGTTCGCTCTTACCGGCGACACACTAATATTGATCGAACGGCCCGTCCGGTCAAAAGCTTCCTCAAAGGTGTACTCACCCATATTCGCCCGTAAATTGCTCATCAACTGCCCTTGGTCCATAAAGCCCTTGCCGTTGAGGCCATTGAGCAGACCATTCCACTTCCATGCTTTCAGGTGATGGGTTTCGGGATCAAACAGCTCCGGGAGCTCATCGTCGGTATGCGTGCCCAAAATGCCCGCCATGATCGCTCCAACGCTGGAACCGGCGATGGTTTGCGGCAGCAGGTTGCGCTCCCAAAGTGCCTTGACGACCCCCAGATGGAAGGTCCCCAGCGAGGCGCCGCCGCTCAATAAGAGCGCCGGCCGTCCATAACTGGTCAGCGTATCGCGGAAAAAACGCAGCTTTTCGTCGAGAGGAAAGCCGGGGATGGGACGATCACAGAGAAAATCCAGGGATTCGCAGACCTGCGTGATGTAGGTCTCGATCAAGTGCTTGGTGCCGACCCGGGAGCGTGCGTAAAGCACGGGGTTGCCCATATTGCCCAGGTCGTGGTGCAGACCTTCCCGTAGCGCCCGCCTGAGGCGCTCGTAGTCATGGTTCTGGTGGTAGTCTCGCAAATGGGTCAAGCGGTCGTAGATCAGCTCGTAGTGGTAAAGATCGGAGGGGTTCTCCTCCTTCCACTCCACGTTACCTTCGAGGTAATCGAGCTCCAGCGCGGCCGCCTTCCACATTTCATAATTCGGCGCTTCGGCGAGCAGCTTGCGAAACTTCTCGATGCGACTCGCTCCAATCATCATGCCCCCAGGCCTCTTGTGTGGCGCCAGCGTGACGGGATCAGAAATCCTCAAGCATTAGATCTTCATCGTCGCTGGCGAACGGATCCGACTTAACCTCACCGTCATTGATCAGAAATTCACGCCGTTGCAAATAAGCGTTTCTGACGAAAGTATAGCTGTCTCCCGACATAAAGTTCTCTGCCGGAATCAGGTCTGCACGCACGTCCACCAGTTGCAAACCGCGCAGGTAGTAATTCTCCGGCGACTCGATGTAGTCCCAGGTGCTGGGCATCACGGTCAGATCCACCGCCAGCCCACCGAAATCCCGACCGGTGGACGGCCCCAGGAACGGCAGTACCAGATAGGGCCCGCTGGCCATACCCCAATAGCCCAGGGTCTGGCCCATATCTTCCGGTCTTTCGGGTAAACCGAATGCGGTACCCACATCGATCAAGCCCCCAAGCCCGAACGTGGTGTTATAGGTAAACCGGCCCAGCGCGACCACGGCGGATTCACCCTTAAGCTGCAGCACGCTGTTGGCGAAGTTTTTCACTTCGCCCAGGTTGCTAAAGAAATTGGTGACTGCGGTATCCACCAGGTCAGGTGTAATAAAACGGTACCCCTGGGCCACGGGCCGCAAGAACCAATCGTCGAGGAACTGGTTGAAACCGTGCACCTCGCGGTTCCAGCGCTCCCAGGGATCGCGCTCCTCGGCGCGGGCATTAGGCATCGGCTCCTGGGTAGGTTGGCCTGGCGGTGGAGGCTGCTGTGCCAGGGTCTCACCCACGGATACGAGAGGTAAGACGATAATAGCCGCGCGCAAGCTGCGAACGACTGATTGCTTATTCAGGTTTTTCATCAGGTCGCCTGGGATTTTTGACTTTGTACGTGTTTTGCTGAAAATAGCGCGTCGCACCTTGAGCGGTGATCCGCAATTATCGTTACATGAACCCCCGAGATGGGAGAAAACGCATGTCAGAGTTCGGGAACCTGGTGGACTCCATTGAGATCCCCCTACGCTGGGGCGACCAAGACGCCTATGGGCACGCCAACAATACGGTCTATTTCCGTTTTTTTGAAGAAGCCCGTATTACGTGGCTCGATTCAGTGCCGATGAAAACCGCCCCCAAAGGTACCGGCCCCATCATCATCAAAACCAGCGCCACATTCCTCAAGGAACTGAATTATCCGGCCACAGTCCAGGTCAGGACCTACGCTGGCAAAGCCGGCAATACCAGCCTGGAAAGCTGGTATGAGATATTCGACAGCAAAACCGGTGTTAAGTACGCAGAAGGCTACGCCAAGATCGTCTGGTTTGACCACGAAACCCGCAAGTCTACCCGCCTACCGGACGAACTCCGGGCGCTGGCCGCCGAATAAGCGATCGCCAACGATATGAAAGCCCGCTCTATGCGGGCTTTTTGCTCTGGTGCAACAGATCACCAATCAACGCTTGCGAACAACCACACTGCCAATTGAATACCCCGCCCCAAAAGAGCAGATCACGCCCAGGTCGCCAGAAACCAGGTCTTTTCGATGGAGGTGGAAAGCGATGATCGAACCGGCAGAACTGGTGTTGGCGTACTCGTCGAGAATAACCGGCGCCTCCTCTTCGGTGGCGTCGCGCCCCAGTACACGCTTGGATATGAGCTGATTCATGCCGAGATTGGCCTGGTGCAGCCACATCCGGCGCAAGTCGTCCGGCGCCAGTTCAAGCGCCTTCAGATGGCCCTGAATCGTTTCGGCCACCATAGGCGACACTTCTTTGAAAACCTTGCGGCCTTGCTGAATAAACAGTTTATCGGGCTGGCCCACACCGCTTTCGTCCGCTCGGTTGAGGAAGCCGAAGTTATTGCGGATATTGTTCGAAAACTTGGTTTTCATGCGCGTGCCCAGCACGTCGAAGCCCTGGCCTGCCGCCACACGGTCTTCGCGCTCGACAAGTAATGCTGTGCACGCATCCCCGAAAATAAAGTGACTGTCGCGGTCACGGAAGTTCAGGTGGCCGGAGCAGATTTCCGGACTGATCACCAGCACCACGTTGGCCGTACCATTTTCCACGGAGTTTACGGCGGCCTGCAGGCCGAACGTCGCCGAGCTGCATGCGACGTTCATATCGTAGGCGAAACCGTCAATACCCAGCGCCTCCTGAACTTCGATAGCAACCGCCGGATAGGGGCGCTGAAGGTTCGAACAGGCAACGATCACCGCATCGACATCGGCCGCCGACCGTCCAGCCTGTTCAAGCGCCTCTTTGGCAGCTGCGACCGACATGTCGCACTGCACACTCGGCTCGTCGTTACCGCGATCCGGAATATAAGGACAGAGCCGATCAGGATCGAGGATACCCTCGCGGTCAATCACGTGACGGCGCTTAATGCCCGATGCCTTCTCGATAAACTCCGGTGCCGAAGGTTGAAGCGGCTCACGCTCGCCACGGGCGATCTCGTCGGCATAGGTTTGATTATGTCGCTCCACGTAGGCGTTGAATGCCTCGACCAGCTCTTCGTTGTCGATAGATGCCGGCGGCGTATAGAGCCCCGTTCCGCTAATGACGGCTTTAATCACGTGACACTCCATAGAATGAAATCAGAGGTTGTTTAAAATACTAACACAGACCGGCGATACCGGAGCCCGAACGAACGTCTAAAATCCTGTGTTGGTTCGGGGCCACTCGCTCCAGGTGCACAACTTCTCGGTTTAGGTCCGAACCGTCTCCCACTGCCGGTCCAGTCGCTGGCGCGATACGGTCATCACGGTGCCCAGCTGCTGAGCGAAAAACGACACGCGGTACTCTTCCAGCATCCAGCGATAGAGCGTCAACTCGGGATCGCTTATTCCCTGCTTTTCTTGAGCCTCCCGGCGTTTGGCGTAACGCTCCCAAAGGCCCTCGAACACATGAAGAAAGGTGCGCTCACGTCCCATTTCCCGAGCCATTTTGTCCAATCGAACCGTCACCGCATCCAGGTAACGCGGATACTGGGTGAGCCATTCCCCCGGCGTTGATACCAAAAATCCGGGATAGACCAGATGATTCAACTGAAATTTCACGTCAGCCATACTGGTCGCCAGGGCTAACGGAATTTTGCCCTTTAGCTGCTTCATGTGGGCATTGTAGGCCTTCAGGATCTGATGGACCAAAGCGGTCCGCTCTTCAAGGAAAGGGATGAAATGGCCCCGCCCCTGATCAAAAACCTGATCGAACGCCGCACGACTTCTGGGACTCCCATCCTTCAGGAAGTGTTCGATCACTGTCGACAGCAGCAGATCGTCCAATAGCTCGCCAGCCTTGCCGACTGGCGCAAACAGCAATGCAGCAGCCTTGAAATCCGCCAGTTTGCGATCGATCCCCTCCAGCGTGCCGGCAAACCGGTTGATGATAAGGCGCGCGACGCCCCGCGCCATGGTCCGTTCGCTGGTCAACGGGTCAAGAAACCGGGTCTCGCGCACATTTCGGCCAAGCTCTTCCAAAGCCGGATAAACGCGCACCTGCATACCGCTGCGTTCGGTATCGACGGCCTCCGGCAAGGTACCGAAAATCCATTCTGTGGATTCCCGGGTCTCGCCTACCGGTGCATCATCGCTGGCCATCTGGCTTAGCGCCCGCTCAGCCTGCGCGTCCAGCTGCGACTGAATGCCGGTGACGTTCCGGCCTTCCGCCAGCGTCTTGCCCTTGTCATCCACAACACGGATATTCATGCGCAGGTGGGTCGGCAATTCATCCTGAGGCCAAGCTTCCGGCTCGATACGCACACCGGTCATGCGGCGTAACTCATCGGCCAGCTTGACGGTCAGCGGTTCATTGGAGGGCGCCATATTGGCCAGGGCCGCATCGACAAAATCGGGCACAGGCACGAAATTGCGCCGAATAGCTTTGGGCAAACCCTTGATCAGATGAATGCACTTTTCCCGCAACAGCCCCGGCACCAGCCAATCGACCCGATGCGATGGCACTTGTTTGAGCGCCATAAGCGGCACGTGCAAGGTGACCCCATCGTCCGCCCGGGTCGGCTCGAACTCATAGCTTAGCGGGTAACGCGCGCCTTCCCACTCCAGCTCGTCTGGATAGGCCATCCCGATCTGGGCATCGGGCGCGCGCTGAAGAATATCCTCCTCGGTGAGATCCAGGGCATTCAGCTGCTCCGCAGAAAGCCCCTTCCACCAGGTCTCGAAGTGCTGCCCGCTGACCACCGATTCCGGCAGCCGCTCGTCGTAGAAAGCAACCAGCGTTTCCTCGTCCACCAGTAGATCGCGACGGCGGGATTTGCGCTCCATATCCTCGACGCTTTCCAACAGCGCCTGATTGCGCTGAATGAAAGGCGCATGGGTATCGTAATCCCCTTCCACCAGTGCGCGCCGGATAAAGAGTTGTCGCGCTTCACCGGGGTCAACCTTGGCGTAGCCAATACGTCGTTTGGGCACCACATCGAGACCGTAAAGGCTCACCTTCTCGTAACCCACCACCTGGGCGCGTTTGCGCTCCCAGTGGGGTTCGAAATAGTGCCGCTTGACCACATGGGAGGCTAACGGTTCCACCCACTCAGGCTCGATGCGAGCGATCATTCGCGCAAATACGCGGCTCGTCTCTACGATCTCCGCTGCGACGATCCATTTGGGCGGACTTTTTGCGACTTTGGATCCCGGGAAAAGCATGACCTTACGATTGCGCGTCGCCAGATACTCGCGCTTTTCGTATTTAATAGCGACTTGCCCGAGCAACCCCGCCAGGACAGCCTTATGGAAAGCATCGTAAGACGCCTTCTTCTGATTGGCGCCAAGCTTTTGCTCGCGGCAAAGTTGCATCAATTGGCGGTGAACATCGCGCCACTCGCGCATGCGCATGTAGGAAAGAAAGCTCTTCTGACACAGCCTGCGCAACTGGTTCTGGGACAGGGCCTGGCGCTGTTCTTCGTAGAAATTCCAGATGTTGAGCAGCGTGGCGAAGTCTGATTCTTTGTCGTTGAAGGGCGCATGAGCTTGATCCGCCTGCTGCTGTTTTTCCTGTGGCCGTTCGCGGGGATCCTGCACGCTGAGGCCCGCAATCACGATCAGGATTTCTGCCAGACTGCCCTCTTCCGCACCGGCCACCAGCATTCGCGCTAAACGCGGATCCACCGGCAGGCGCGCCATCGTGCGTCCCAGCTTGGTTAGCTGGCGCTTGTGGGAAACCGCTCCCAATTCCTCAAGCAGCTTATAGCCGTCGTTAACCAGCCGGTTATCCGGCGCCTCCAGAAACGGGAAAGCGCGGATATCGCCCAAACCGGACATGGCCATCTGCAAAATAACCGAGGCCAGGTTGGTTCGCAGGATCTCAGGGTCGGTGTATTCCGAACGACTCAAAAAGTCCGCTTCGTCGTACAGCCGAAAACAGATCCCTGGCGCAACGCGGCCGCAGCGCCCTTTGCGCTGGTTGGCACTGGCCTGGGAGATGGGTTCGACCGGAAGACGCTGGATCTTCGAACGCACGCTGTAGCGACTGATCCGGGCCACCCCGGTATCGATGACGTAGCGGATCCCGGGGACGGTCAGCGAGGTTTCCGCCACGTTGGTGGACAACACGATGCGCCGTCCGCCATGGGACTGAAAGATTCGGTTTTGCTCGCGGCTGCTCAAGCGTGAGTACAACGGCAGTACTTCGGTATGACGCAGCTCGGCGTGGCGCAGCGATTTGCTCATCTCGCGAATTTCACGTTCGCCAGGGAGGAATACCAGCACGTCGCCAGGACGATGACCGTTGTCGCGCTCGTGCGTCTCGATTTCCTCCAGCGCCTCCACAACGCCATCTGTCCAGCCCTGGTCCTTATCGTCTTCGCCACTGACCAGCGGGCGGTACCGCACTTCTACCGGATAGGTTCGACCGGAGACCTCAATAACCGGCGCGTCGCTGAAGAAGGCGCTAAAGCGATCCACTTCAATCGTCGCCGAGGTGATGATGATTTTCAGGTCCGGGCGCTTGGCCAGCAGGTTGCGCAAGTAACCCAAAAGGAAATCGATATTGAGGCTACGCTCGTGAGCCTCATCGATGATCAGCGTATCGTAGCGGTCAAGGAAGCGATCGTTCTGGACCTCGGCTAACAAGATGCCGTCGGTCATCACTTTGACCAGCGAATCATCCGAAGTGACATCCGTAAAGCGGACCTGGTAACCAATACGGCCACCCACGGGTTCGCCGATTTCCTCGGCGATGCGTGAAGATACGCTGCGCGCTGCAATTCGCCGGGGCTGAGTATGGCCGATAAGTCCGCGCGTACCGCGACCGGCTTCCAGGCAAATCTTGGGAATCTGGGTCGTCTTGCCTGAACCGGTCTCCCCCGCCACGATCACGACTTGGTGATTGTCGATCGCCTCGCGGATATCCGCCACACGCTCGGAAACCGGTAATCCATCCGGATAATGGATGTCCGGCCGAAGGCGAACGCGGCGCTCGTATTCCGCATCGCCCTCCTCCAGCCAGCGGGCTATTTTTTCGGAATCCCGGGCATCCGGCTTACCTTTGCAGCGGGCCAACAGCTTCTTGATGCGAGCGACGTGGCGCTGGGGAATCTGATTAAAACGCGCACTGAGCTCGGCACTGCCCGGTGCTGGATGATGCGCGACGGAAGGGTTGGAATGACTCATCAATCGGGTGTAGTTGCTCGTAGACGGGTTTATATCGACTTAAACGGTAACGATAACAGAGATTCGGGACAGACGTTTCCCTGTATTGAGCGACATGGTATTGAGCGACATTCGTGCGCTGCCCGGCCAGAGAGCGTTAACACCGGCGACAGCAACAAAAAACCCTGCCGCCGGCCAACGACCGGGGCAGGGTTTTAGGGAAACGCCATTACTGGCTTACTTCTTGGGTTCCTCGTCCCGCAGTTCGCGGCGCAGGATCTTGCCCACGTTGGTCTTCGGCAGCTCGTCACGGAACTCGAAGAATTTGGGCACCTTGTACGCGGTCAGGCGCTCGCGGCAAAATTCCTTCAGCTCGGACTCTTTGAGCTCTGGTGATTTGCTCACCAGGAATACCTTAACCGCCTCACCGCTCTTTTCGTCCTGCACACCGACGGCAGCACACTCGATCACCTGAGGGTGGCCGGACACCACGTCTTCAATCTCGTTGGGGAACACATTGAAGCCAGAGACGATGATCATGTCCTTCTTGCGGTCGACGATGCGAATATAGCCGTCTTCCTGAATCACCGCGATATCGCCGCTGCAATAGAAACCATCGTCGGTAAACGCCTTTTTGGTTTCTTCCGGACGCTGCCAGTACCCCTTCATGACCTGAGGCCCCTTGACGCACAACTCACCCGGTTCGCCGATCGGCGTATCGTTGCCTTCGTCGTCGACGGTCTTGATCAGCGTGTCGCAAATTGGCAGGCCAATCGTGCCGAGCTGGATCGCGCTGGGCGGGTTGAAGGAAACCACTGGCGAGGTTTCGGTCATGCCGTACCCCTCTGTAATCTCGCAGCCAGTCACTTGCTTCCACAACTTGGCCGTCGCGCTGGTCAACGCCATGCCGCCCGAAGACGTCATTTTCAGGGTGCTGAAATCCAGATTGCGGAAGTCATCGTTGTTGCACAGAGCGACGAACAACGTATTCAGGCCCAGGAACGACGTAAAGCGATAGTTCTTCAGCTCTTTGACGAAGCCCGGAATGTCACGCGGGTTGGGAATCAGCACGCTATGCGCGCCGGCTTCAAGCATGATGCCGCAGTTCAACGTGAAGGAATAGATGTGGTAAAGCGGTAACGGCGCGATGACCACCTCCTTACCCTCTTCCACGTTGTCTTCCATCATTGGGCGGGTCTGCAGCAGGTTCGCCACCAGGTTGCCCTGGGTCAGCATGGCACCTTTAGCCACGCCGGTTGTGCCACCGGTGTACTGCAAGACAGCAATGTCGTCCTTCTTGACCTGAACCGGCGTGAACTTGCATTTGCTCCCGGTTGCCAGAACCTTAGGCAGGCTATGGGCGTTGGGCAGGTTGAAGTCCGGCACCATCTTTTTAAGGTGCTTGACCGCCGCGTTCATGAGCTTGCGCTTGAGCGGTTTATGCATGTCGGCGAGTTCAGTCACGATGACGTGCTCAATGCCCGTATGCGGCAGTACTTTCTCGGCGTTGGCCGCCATATTGGCCAACACGACAAGCGCCTTGGCGCCGGAATCGTTGAACTGGTGCTCCATCTCCCGCTGGGTGTAGAGCGGATTGGTATTGACGACGATGAGACCGGCGCGCATAGCTCCGAAGACGATAACCGGATACTGGGTCACGTTGGGCATCTGGATGGCGATCCGGTCACCCGGTTTTAGATTGGTCTTTGTTTGCAGCCAGGCAGCGAAGTTGCGGCTCTGCACATCCAGATCGTGATACGTCAGCGTGACGCCAATAGCACTGAATGCCGGACGATCGGCAAACTTCTTCACAGCCGTGTCGAAGACGTCCAGCATGCTGCTGTACTTGTTCAGGTCGATCTGGCTGTTCATCCCGGGCGGATATTTATCCTGATAAAACTGCTCCAAATCCATCACACCATCTCCTGTATTGCATTTATGCTTGTAATGATTGTTTTGTCGTGACTGTCTGTTTTAAGCATTCAAGGAATTATCGACTATTAAGCGTTGCTGACCATCGGCTTTTTAACCTAATCGACTTTATTAGCCTTTAGGTTTTTATCAACTCTTATTGTCAGTCACTCTTGTAGTCAATGCCCCTTGATTGTCTGTGCCAACCTAATACCTTGTGCCCACCCAAGAGCTTGGGCGTTGCCTACTGCAATCCCCTACAGTCAAGCCCGGCTTTTCATCCCACGCTGTATAGCGTCTCCGAAAACACGATGTTTTGCCCAAAAAATCATGCTTTGTCCGAAAACACTCGGGTTTGACAGCACAATTAACCCGCAAAAGTGACGTGAGAATACCAGTTTTCAATCGGATGAGGTAGCTGGTCGAAACGCCCGGCGCGCAATTCGAAACGAGACATCTATTGAGCCTATAACGAGACACTGGTCACAGTTTTTTGTGCCCTTTTCGTATCGCTTGAATGTACACTAAATGCGCTCAGCCCCAATCTGAAAAGCTCTTCGACGACCGTCGTCAGCGTTGATTGGCAGTTGATTGAGAGTTGATTGGCAGTTGATTGAAAGTTGATTGTTCCAGACCGATAGCCTTCGTGAACAGGATGCAGAACAGATGAGCCCACAAGAGACCCGAGCCGACGCAGCCCTGAACGCCGTCGAGCAGGTCTGGCTCGACGGCCCGGACGAACACGCAATACCCGTCTATATTTGGCGGCCCGAAGGCGAACCCGAAGGCATCGTACATATCTGCCACGGCATGGCCGAGCACGCGCAGCGCTACGCCCCTCTGGCCGGCCGGCTGAGCCGGTACCGCCTGCTAGTCGTAGCGCACGATCACCGGGGCCATGGCCCGCACACACCGGAAGAATCGCTTGGCCACTACGCCAACGAAAACGGCTGGGACAAGGTGGCCGGCGATGTTGGCGTGGTTCAGCATTGGGTTCATGGTACTTGGCCGACACTACCCTGCTACCTGCTCGGACACAGCATGGGTTCCTTTATCGTGCAGAGCTACTTGATGCGCGGCCCGGCGGGCTCATTGCCGGCAGGACTGATTCTATCCGGCTCCAATCGCGACAGACGCGTCCGTCTTGGGCTACTCCGAACGCTTTTGAAGATCGTTCGACGGGTACAGGGTGCAAACACCCGCAGCTCAGTCATTCGCAAACTGACGTTCGGGGCATTCAGCAAAAGCGTCAAATCACCTCGTACCGAATTTGACTGGCTCAGTCATGACCCGGCAACTGTTGACGACTACATTAATGATCCATACTGCGGATTCGACTGCACCAACCAGCTCTGGTCAGACTTTGGGAGCGGCCTCGCCAGCTTGCGACGGCGCAATGCACTCCAACGCATACCGGCAAATCTCCCCATTCTGATCGTTAGCGGGGCCGACGATCCGGTTGGCGAGTTCGGTCGCGGTACGCAACGACTGGCACAGGCCTATCGTCAATCCGGCCATCGCGACGTGACTTGTATCGTTTTTCAGGGGATGCGTCACGAGCCGTTCAACGAGCGCCGGCGCGAAGAGGCAGAACAGGCGTTGCTAGACTGGATCGACCGGCACTAATGCATTATCTGGTCAATTCGCTGACTTACTGCGAGCTTCTGAAGGCTTTGTCGCAAGGCGCTGGTCTGCAGGCATGGTGGTTCCATGTCAAAGAGCAGCAACGCAGAGCCAAAGCCTTCAGAAGCTGTATCGTTTAATTACGGAACGTCGAGCACTATCGGAGTAAGAGGCACATGGAAACTTTGGAAAATATCGTTTACGACGACCTGCAAGTGGGCGATACCGCGAGTTATACGCGGTCTCTCACGGAGGAAGAGCTAGTGCTTTTCGCGGCGGTTTCAGGGGATGTAAATCCTGTTCACCTCGACCCAGCCTTTGCCGCCAACAGTATGTTCAAGGAGCGCATTGCTCACGGGATGTGGAGTGGTTCGCTGATTTCAGCGGCGCTCGCCACGGTGATGCCCGGGCCGGGCACCATCTACCTTGAGCAAAGTCTGAGCTTCAAACGGCCGGTAAAACTGGATGACACCCTCACCGTCAAATTGACGGTTGCCAGCAAGGGTTCGAGGAATCGTGTCTCCCTCCACTGCCTGGTGACGAATCAGCGCAATGAGGAAGTCGTCACCGGCGAGGCCAGAGTCATCGCGCCTAGCGAAAAGATGTCACTGACCAAGCCGCAGTTGCCACGGATCACGATTGAGACGGCCAGCGGCTAACGCGTCTTGGCTCACGAAGGCAAAAAGTCGATCGGGAACCGTACCTGGCGCTGCTCAACGTCCGCAGCGCCGAAATTAAACAAGCGTACCCGGTCGACAATCTTCTGCTCCAGGGTAGGTGCTTCCAGCTCGGAACTCACAATCCTACAGTCGGAGACTCGCCCGTCCGGCTCAATCGTAAGCTCCAGCAAAACTTCACCCGCCAAGGCAGGATTCCTTCTTAACTCTCTGTTATAGAGAGAGAAAAGTGCCGATTTTTGCTGATCGAATACACGGCGGATATTGGCCATCGAGCGTTCGCCCGGCCCTTTGGGCTGAGCGGCTTCTTGCGGTTCAGGCGTTGTTCTCTGTTCTGGTGCCTCCACCGCCTTAACGTCGTGCTGGGCAAGGTCGACCGCTTCCTGCGGACCGTCCACGTCGTTCACGCCGTCGCTACCCGCCAATACGTCGCTCTGCTCATCTTCACGCTGTGCCGACGGTTCGGCAGCGTCATCCTCGACATTCGCACTCATCCGTGACGACGACTCCGAATCGGTCATGGACTGCATCGACGACAACTCGTCCTGCAAAGCCATAAGCCCCGAGCGAGAGGCCACGTCGCGCGCCTCTTGAACGCTCTGTTGCTGCGCTGGCTCAGGCGACTCCGGTTCGGCGACAGGTTGCGGTGTCGGTTCTGGCCTGGATTCAGGTTCAGGCTGGGGATCGACCTCAGGGATCGGTTCGGGCTCAGGCGCGGGCTCAGGTTCCGGCTGCTTCTCGATCAGCCGAGCGAGCTGGGGCGGTATTTGCTCCTGCGTTTGCCGCTCAGGCTCAGGTAGGTCGATGGTCGGGATAAACACGGCCAGCGGCAAAAAAATCAACACGAACAACGCCAAACAAAGCAAAAAGCGCCGACTCTCGCCCGGCTCTCTGCTCCAGGGCAGCGCTAGAGAGGTGTCAGGCCCCTCGGCGTTATGCTGAGTCCGTATATCGTCGAACCGGCTACCCATTGGCAGCCTCGCTGGCGGTTTCGGAACGTTGCTCGACGGCCAGGCGCACGCGGCGGTAGTCGGCGTCGACACAGGTTTGCATGATTCGGCGCAGATCCCGGTACTTGGTGCCTTGATCGGCCATCACTGTGACTTCCAGTCCTTCTGCCGGGATTCCGGCATGCTTGGCTTTACGATAATTGAGCTCATCCAGAAGCCCCTGGATGTGAGGCGATTGCCCATCGGCCCCAGCCCCCGACAACTGGGCGACTTCGCGGCCCTGCACCCGGATGGATTCGCCGCTAACCTCTACCAAGAGCGTTTCTTTGCTGGGTTTTTCCGCCGTCGACAAGGGCAACGAGACATCGGTCGACTGCTGCATCACCTTCACATCGGAGGAATTCACCATCAGAAAGAACACCAGAATGGTGAAGATATCCATCAGCGACACCAGGTTGAGGCCCCCAGCTCGATGCATGCGGCTGTAGTGCCGCTCCATCCGGCGCGCACGACGTGATGCTTTCACGGTGTCGCCTCCGTTTGTCCAGTGGTTTCCAGAACGCTTACCTTAACGTCCGCGGGAGCATCCCCAAGGGATACGTCCGGAAAGAGCTCGGCGCGCACGACACTGGCGGCCACAACTTCAGGATAGGAACGCACGGTATCCATCGCCGTCACCAGAGTTTGATAATCGACATCCGGACCGATTCGCAGTACCAGGTCTGTTTTCTCCGGCATACGCGCCTTGATGGCCTTGAGCGTCTCCCTCAAAGCGGCGAAATCCTGCTCTCCCTCTTGCAGAGGAAAACTGTCGATCAGCCCCCGGTCACTATCGGCCACCCGAATGCCCGAAGGCACCAGCAGCACTTCCAGACGAAATGTCTCTGCTTCGGGCGCTTCACCCGCGGCCATACCTGGAAAGTCCAGCTCGATCATGCGGATCTGGGTAAAGACCATGCCTAGAAGCAAAACAGGCACCAGCACAATCATCAGGTTCAGAAAGGCGGTAATGTCCAGTTCGGCATTGGTCGGCAGGCGCCGGTGTTTACGTCTCATGCTAGCCACCGGTGGATCAGGACGCCTGGGCGCGCTGTTCGGATACCGTGTTGAGGAACTTCACGCCCGCCATCTCGAAGCTGTCCACCAACTCATTGGTTCTGGTTTGCAAAACCGCATGGAACAGCAACAAGGGAATGGCGGACATTAAGCCGAAGGCCGTGGTATTCATGGCCACGGAGATACTCTGGGATAGCAGGGTCGCTTTTTCCGCCGGATCGGCGTTAGCGACCGCCGTGAAGGCTGCGATCAAACCGATTATCGTGCCGAGAAGCCCTAGCAACGTCGCCACGTTGGCAAGCGTTGCGAGATACTGTGTACGTTTCTCCAGGCGCGGCAGGACTTCCATCAGCCCCTCTTCCATGGCGTACTCGATATCTTCACGACGATGGTCGCCCAGCAGCCGGCCCAGTCCAGCGCCTAAAATCGAGGCGATGGCACTGTTGGAATTATTGGCTGCCTGCATCGCCTGCTTGTAATCGCGCTTACGCAGCAGCGGAAGAATTCCGGTTTCGAAGGCTCGCCGATTTGCACGGCGCACCCGTGAGAGGTAGATAAAACGTTCCAGCGCGATAGCTAGTCCAATAACCAGAACCAGCGCGATGGGATACATGAACGGCCCGCCGTTCTGGAAAAAGCGAATTACGGTTTCAAGCAAAGGCATGGAATAACTCTCCGTTTTGTCCTGTTGCGTCGTTATTACTGCTTGCCGCGATGCGGATTCAGCGTTTGCCTGAACTGGCGGTGGCCCTCCATGGCATTGGGATCGGCCGGTTCCAACAAGCCCTCGTCGTCAAGCCGCAGAGGGTTCCGGGCGCGCCGGGATATTGTCGGCGGTTGCCATGGCAGAATGTTCAGAACCCTGGGGTAGTCGTCGTCGCCCTGTACCGAAATACCCCGGACCGTTAATACCGTCCGGTTGCCGGCTGTCGTCGCATCGGCCGATGCCTTCTCTTCAGTGGTCACCGTGTTCGCTGCCCATACCGGAGCCAGGGTACCACTGACCGCCATTAAACAGGCCAACAACATTGTTCTGAAAACGCGATGACAATCGACGAACACCATATTAATTTACCCTGCGTTCCAAATCGGCGATCCAACCTGCGACCTGCTTTTCGCGGCCATCGGTCAGCGTTTGGTACTCGCGGTAGTGTTTAAGCGCAAGCGGCAGATCCAGCAGGTAGAGTTCCGCCAGTACGGCCAGGTTGTAGTGCAGCTCCGGGGACTCCGGGTGCGCCTGCAGGCTGACCTCAAGAAACTGGCGCGCTTCATCGAAACGCCCTTCGGACTGCCGCATCAACGCCAGATTATTCGCCGCCATGGGCTCAGAAGGGTCCTTCTCCAACGCACGCAGATAGGCATCTTCCGCCTCCATATCCCAACCCTGTTTCTGCAACACCCAGCCGATACGCGCGTCGATCAGGCCCACGTTCGGTCGCTTTGCCTGGATTGTTCTCAGCACCTGTACTGCCGCATCGTATTGCTCGGCATGCGCTAGTTGCAGGGCTTTGTCCATTCGAGCCTGATGCTCGGCGGTCAATGGGTCCACCGCTTCACCCTGCGCCACCCCGTTCTGGCGCTGCTCCCCGGCAGGCATGAACGTACAACCCGCCGCCAGAACAGACACCAGAAACAGAGTGGCGATAGCCGGCAGCGCGTTATTCGGGCGAATCGTTGTTTTGCTAAATAGTGAGCTAAATAATGAGCTAAAAAGCGACCGGGATAATCCGAGTCCGCCGGACGGGCCCATGGGGGGCAGCCTTAACTTTTTCAGCGGCACCCTAGCGGGTCTCTGCGCGGGCATAATCCACCTCCTGGGACGTCCATTCAATCCAGCGAACCTTGCGGCTATACCGGCCCGGGAACATTTCCGCCAGCGCGTCGAGGCTACGCTTAACCCACGCGTTATAAACGCCCTCTCCTACCTGTTCATGATTAGCGGCGTGCATATCGATGGCCTTCTCCTCGAACGGATAGGCTTGCTCCTCCAACAAAATCGCGTACTGGGATTGCTCTAATTCGTTCAGTCCTGTCGGCCGGTCCGACTGCATGATGTCCCGCGCCAGTACCCGGAATAACTCAGCCTTCCCGTACATGGCCTGCGAGCGTGCCTCGGCGTCGCCCATGCGCTCAACTTGACCGTAGCGGTCGACGGTGGCCTGGAGGGCGCGGCGTTTGCGCGCCAGAGATTGATTGAGGGGGAGGGTCAGCTTGATACTCCTGAAACGGCTGGCTTCGTTATCAGCTAACGCCAGGGCCGAGGAAGAGGCCCAAGCCAGGCTCTCATCCGAGTGCCAGTCGCTGGCTATTTCCCGTTCCACCAGCTCGGCTCGCATGGACATAGCAGAGCCGCCTGCTGCGGATTCAATCAGCTGTTGACGCAAAGATTGCTGGTGCAAATGCGCCTGCGCATCCTGCGGTTCACCGGCCTGATCAAGGTAATCAACGATTATGCCGTTGGCCCGCCGCGTACTGCCAGCTTCCATCAGCAGGTTCGCAGCGGACAAACGCGTTTCCCACGGAGACGGGCGCTGCTCGGCGTGCGCGAGCAACTCATCCGCCGCCAGGGCTTTCTGGCCGGACTCTCTGTAAGCCATGACCAGTTTTTCGCTGACTGTGGCCGTCAGCGCTTGCTCCGGATAACGTTTGCGGAACGTTTGCAATTGCTCGATAGCAGATGACCACTCCTCTGCTCTAAGCAGTGCTGTGGCCGCATCGTAGTGGGCATTCATCCCAATCGAGCGTTTGGCGCCCACGGCTTCGACCCGCTGGAAGTGGGCCACCGCTTGCTTAACATCGCCTTGGTTCACTTCGTCTTCGGCTTGGCGGTATATGGCGCGCGCCAACTGGTCACGAATAGCCGCGTTGGTCTTCGCTGCCTGTGTATTGACGGGCTCGTTGATCGCCAATGCCTGACGATAACTTTTTTCTGCCGCGACATAGTCCCTGCGGTCATAGGCAACCTGGGCGACAACCAACAACGCCGAACGCCGTTCGGCGTCGTCAACCAGCGGGTGCGTCATCGCAGCAATGGCCTGGCGGCCAGCTTCGACCAGTTTGCCCGATTTGAGCAACCGATTTGCCAGATCGGCATGCAGAGAGGGCACTCGGGCATCGGTAGCAAACGTTTGGGCAAAACGGTTCACGAGCTTGGTCAGCGGCTCATCCCCTTCCGGTGAGGGTAAGTCACGATAAAGCAAGAGCTCGGCCCAGCCTGCGTCCACCGCCTCCGCGTAGCCCGGCGCTTCATAGCCCGCCTTGTAAAAATAAGCCAGTGCCTGAGCGCGAACACCCGCCTGTAGCCAGGCATCGCCGGCCAGACGCCAGAACTCGCCGGCCTCCACATAGGCGTCGTCCTGCGCCGATAAATTGCCGAGGCGACCGTAGTATCCGCCAGCCTCGGCGAAAAGCGCGTCAGAGTCCGTCGAATCCGGCAGCCCGGCCCGGCGATAGAATACATCGGCCACATGCTCAGCGAGTTCGCGCCATAAGGCTTTCTCTTGATCGGCCAAAACAGCGTAAACCGACGAGTCAGCGTACGCCCTGACGTAAGTTTCCCGGGCCTCTTGGGCCTCCTCTTCGAAACCGCCGGCCTCCCATATAGAGACAATCTGAGCACGTAACGCAGCGTTGCTAGGGTGCCCGGGGTGTGCTTCCACGAAGTGACGGTTAACCGCGACACTGTCCGAATAGCGCTGCTTCGACAAATAATAATCCCCAAGGCGATCATACAGCAGGTAGTCGTAGGGACGCCCCCCGCGCTCTGCCAGCATGTCGTCCACAGCTTCAACGCCACCTCGGCGGGAAGCCATCAAGGCCAGGATACGGAAGGTGTCGTTGACCAAGTCCTCGCTACCGCCTTCAAGCGTCGTGAAGCCGTCGGAGCTGGCATGATAATCATCGAGTACCTGAAAAAAAGTGCCGCTGGCCTTACTCAGCTTCTGTTGCTTGTACTGGCTCCAGCCTTCCATATAGAGCGCTTTCTGGCGTAAATCATCGCGCTCGGCATCTTGAGTAACCTGTTGATATGCCGCTTCCGCTTGGGTATAGCTGCCGCGGGAGAACGCGTCTTCGGCAATTCTGAAACGGGCTTCCGGCGCCAGATCGGATTGCGGATAGAGCCCCACAAGCTGTTCTAAACGGGTAATGGATTGCTTGTCCTGACCGATGAAGGCGTAGGCCTTCGCTGTCTGATATAACAGTTCATCCAACCTGCCTTGGTAATGGCCCTGATTGACGACCATTTCATAACTCTTGATCGCCTCGCGATAGATGACCGCTTCCTGCTCAGGCGTCAGGTCCAGACCGTCTCCGGACAGCGAATGGAGGTTGGTGAGCCGGTGCAGCGCGTCAATCCGCACCTCCGGATCTTCCGCTTCTTCAAACAGTCGCTTGTAGCGGCGCGCCACCTCCTTGAGAGATATAGCCGGTAGTTCGCGGGACGACATTTCGAGGAACACGGGCCGCATTTCGCCAATGGTTTCGCCGTCTTCTCCAAGATTCACTTGAAAGCTGCCCGCCGGTTCTGCACGCACCGAAAGGCTGACGAAAACGGTAGTGGCCCACACCACCATCCACGTCCACGTTCGTCTCTTTGTCAGCGGACTGCACATGGGTAATTTATTCATTGCTCCGCCCCCGCGGCTGAATCCGCCTTACGGTTAAGGGCGAGGTATTCATAGAGGTGAGCAAGCTGTTGCTCGCTACGATCAAGGTGAGCACTCATCACCACGGACTGACGATCAAGGAAGCCCAGCAAGGCTGAGTTAAGCAGCTCGCCTGCACTCTGACGCAACCCAACGACGCGTTCGAGCGTTATACGCGTCTGAGTCTCAAGCTGATCGACCCGCTTACTTCTCTGCGCAAAACGCTCTGACGCCCCGCGCAGTTGCTGCTCGAATCGTCCGTAACTCTTTTCTGCCGCATCCAGGGCGGCGCCAATGTGAGCCAGTTCACGCTCGTGCTCACGCCGGGCCAGTTCGAACTGCTCCTGGGCTTCCCACTCCAGCACGCCTCGCAAACGTTTGAGGCGTTCAGCCTCTTCAGGCGTCAGGTTATTTTTCGCTTCCAGTACGCGGACCTGCTCGAGCTTTCGGGCCAACTCCCCCCTCGCCAGCTCCACGGAACGGCCAGACTCGGCCATCGTTTGAATCTCGCTTTGCAACCGTTGTTGACGCTCACGCAGTCCCGTCATGCGAGACTTCAACGCATCCAGGTCACCGGTATCGAGGTGCCTGCGGAGCGTTGTCCGACGCTCGGAAAGCATCCCGCCAAGGACATCCAAATCATTCAATCGCTTGCGCAAACGCTCTTCCATTCGTTCCAGATCGGCTACCCGGGCGACGGCTTGCTGGGCTTCTGCGCTTTCCATAAAGTGCATGAGATAAGCGAGTCGGGGCTGGGTCAAGGTTTTACTGTCGGCCAGAAACCACTCTACATCCTCCGCTTTTGCGGACAGCGCCATGGCCTCGTATCCCCCTTGCGCCCGAATCTGCCGTTTAAGCGTATCCAGCGTCGCCAGCTCTCCCTCAAATGCCGCAATGGCGCCGAGATAGGCTTCGCCGGACTGGCCCAGATAGCCGGACTCATCGAAACCCCGGCCCATACCCAACCAGGCGTCGGCCGCCCCAGGGAAGCTCAGCGGAAATTTGCGAGCCCGATGCCAGGACTGCATGGCCGCGCGGTAGTTGTCCTTGCGGGCATGCGCCAGACCGTGCAGGTATAATGCCTGCGGCGTGTGGTAGCCGTTCAGTGAAATTTTATTGAGAAAGGTCAAGGCTTTGTCAGCGTCCTCGCCCTTGAGTGCCAGAAAAGCCGCCGTGAGCTGGATTCGTTGCAGCAGATCTGGATAGGACGTGGTCGCGCGATCCCCCAGCATGGCCTGGGCAACGCGTAGTGAAATGAGGCTGCGGGTGACGTCTTCGTCCTGACGCCCGTAGGCCGTGGCAAGATTAAGATAGCCTAGGGCACTCCAATAGCCTTCGGGCGAATTAGCCAGAATTTGCCCGGCCCGATCATAGGACGATTGGCCGATCGCCTGTTCGGCGAGCAAAAAAGCGGCTTCTTCCGCAACCTTTCCCTGGCCCTGCCGCTGAATAGCCCTCAGCAGCTGGTCGGCATCGCCGTCTTTCCCCAGCGCCCTGTTAGCTTTCGCCAGTGTCAGTCGGGCTTCTGGTTCCAGCGGGTGTTCGTCGTTGGCTGCCGACAAGGCATCACGAGCTTGCCGTACCAAGCCTAGCTGAGCGTATGCGCGGCCACGGATGCTGGCCGCCTTGGGCGACGAAGCGTCCGCAATCCAGTGAAGTGCTTCCGCCGCCTCGCCCGTCTCCAGCGCGTATAGCGCCAAACGCTCATTGATACGACCGGAGTCAGCTTCTGCCTGACCGCTTAAAAGCGCCAGAAGTAAGGCAATGCGGGTCAAATACCATCCCATGTAAGGCGCCCTACTCCCATTCCTTTAATTGCAGTTTCGGTTCATAGGCCGGCGCCTGCGCGTCCAACACCAGCTCGTACTGGGCTTTACCCGAAGCCTTCTCAATGGTGAAGCTGGCGTCTTTGCGATGGTAGTGGTCGTTAGCGCCTTGGCCGTTGAAGACGGCACTCAGGGTATGCTCGCCGACCGACAGACTGCCGAGGTAAAGGCGTTGAACCCCGCCTTTTTCCAGGGCCATACGCTCTCGCTCCGTATAGAGATGCGAGGCTGCCGGGTGGCCATCGATAGAGAGCTCCACCGAATCGAGCACAAAATAGTCACGGGCACTGAACGAAAGATACACCGCCACCTGGGTGTTCGCCGGGTGCAGTATTTCCTCCTCCAACTCGAAAAGCTCGTGATTGAGCGAAGCCACATCGGCCTTCAAATCGGATATTTCCCGGTCAATGGACTCAGCCATCGCCACGCCTGCGCTCAGGCTAAGCAAAACAACCATTAACAGAACGATCAGACGCATGGGAGCTTCTTACACCTCTTCCCTGGAGCACTTCGTCGATAGCCGTCCCCATGGACACCATCATGATTACATTCAGCAACAAATCGTAGCATTGGCGCCGTCGGCGAAACAGTACCCAGATCACCAATTAATAAGGACCCGGAAGTAAGTCCGCAAAAAGCGTCCATAAAACTTACAGTTAAAGGCTTTACCGTCGGTTCGATTTACACCCCAACATCATATTTCGGACCCCTATTACTTCGGCTTACACAGGGCGACTGTAAGCTGCTGTTTTAAAACAGTTTAATTATAACTGGCAGAGACTGTGCTCCATGAGACGTGCGGTGCAATTCTTCACTGAAGGTTAAGCCGTTCGATATGCCGAGCTTCGCCGATGCGCCTCAACCGCATCGGCTTTTTTTTGCGCAGAATGAAAGCGGCCACTGAGGACCGCCTGTCTGCTTGATACGCTGGTATTCTCCCGTTACTTGCTCAGATGGCGCATAGCCGATTCAAGCCCGTCAATGGTGAGGGGATACATATGCTCCCCCACGAGTTGCCGGGTCATGCCAATGGAACCCCCTGTACCCCAGTAGTCCTCTGGCAAGGGATTGAGCCACACTACCTTGCTAAAGTGTTCCTGGATGCGCTGGAACCAGACCGCGCCGGCCTCTTCGTTCCAATGCTCGATGGAACCACCGGGATGGGATATTTCATATGGCGCCATGCTCGCGTCACCGACGAAGATCACCTTATAGTCCGGTGTGTACTTATGCAGGACGTCCCAGGTACTGGTGGTTTCGTTAAAACGCCGGATATTGTTTTTCCAAACACTTTCGTAAACGAAATTATGGAAGTAGAAGTACTCCATGTGCTTGAACTCCATCCGCGCTGCCGAGAACAGCTCCTCGCAGACCCTAACGTGAGGATCCATAGAGCCGCCCACGTCGAAGAAGATCAGCACCTTCACTGCGTTATGCCGCTCGGGGACCATCTTCAGGTCCAGGTAGCCGGCATTTCGCGCTGTCGAACGAATCGTATCGTCCATATCGAGCTTTTCTGCGGCACCCTGTCGAGCGAATTTACGCAGGCGCCGTAACGCAACTTTAATGTTGCGGATGCCCAGAGTGATACTGTCGTCCAAATCTCTGAAACCGCGTTTCTCCCAGACTTTGACAGCACGGCCGTGGCGGCCTTTTTCCTGACCGATGCGAAATCCTTCCGGATTATAACCGTGAGCGCCGAAAGGCGATGTGCCACCGGTACCGATCTGACGATTACCGCCCTGATGCCGCTCCTTCTGGTTTTCCAGACGATCCTTGAACGCCTTGATCAGCTCCTCCAGGCCACCCAGCGAGTCAATCTTGGCCTTCTCCTCCTCGCTAAGCTGCTTCTCGAATTCCTTGCGCAGCCAGTCCTCGGGGATCAGTTGCTGCATCAGGTCGTCGAGATTTTCGATGCCCTTAAAATAGGCATCGAAGGCTCGGTCGAACTTGTCGTAATGGCGCTCGTCTTTCACCAGGCAAAGCCGGGAGAGGTAGTAGAACTCTTCCAAGTCGGCAAAGGCCAGACGGTGCTGTAAGGCATCGATGAGGTCGAGATACTCGCGCAGGCTCGCCGGCACACGAGCTCGGCGCACCTCCATAAAAAAATCAATCAGCATAGTGTCCTCCCTCCAGAGGCCGGAGGCTCCCGATCAGCTCCGGCGACGCGCCATAAAGGCCAGTTTCTGCAGGAGATGGACATCCTGTTCATTCTTCACCAGGGCACCGTAAAGCGGCGGCAAGGCAGAAGACGTATCTTTTTCCTGCAGCATTTTGGCGGAGAGTTCGTCGGCCATCAGCAGTTTGAGCCAATCCACCAGCTCCGAGGTGGAGGGTTTCTTCTTCAGGCCGGGTACTTTACGCACGTCGAAGAAGACCTCCAGCGCATCCCGCACGATATCCTGCTGTACGTTCGGGAAATGGACATCGACGATGCTTTTCATGGTGTCGTGGTCCGGAAAGCTGATGTAATGGAAGAAACAGCGGCGCAGAAAGGCGTCCGGCAGTTCTTTCTCGTTGTTACTGGTGATGACCACGATCGGGCGCTTTCTCGCCTTCACTACTTTCTGCGTCTCGTAGACGAAGAACTCCATGCGATCTAGTTCGAGCAGCAGGTCGTTGGGGAACTCGATGTCCGCCTTATCGATCTCGTCGATCAGAAGCACCACTTGATCGTCCGCTTCAAACGCTTCCCAGAGCTTTCCCTTGACGATGTAGTTGCCGATGTCCTTGACCTTTTCGTCACCAAGCTGGGAATCCCGCAGGCGGGATACCGCATCGTACTCGTACAGACCCTGCTGCGCCTTGGTGGTGGATTTGATGTGCCAGGTAATCAGACGCGAGCCGAGTCCCGCCGCCAGCTCTTCCGCCAGCATGGTCTTACCGGTGCCCGGTTCGCCCTTAATCAGCAGCGGCCGTTGCAGGGTAATTGCCGCGTTAACGGCCATTTGCAAGTCTTCGGTGGCAACGTATTTCTCGGTACCGGTAAATTTCATGGGTGTCTGTCCTTTACGCTTTTTTCAATGGGTATCCACATGCCGTTCGCAGCCACGTCCTGCGCTTCCCGAATACGGGATCGTATCTATCCAGTCGTATTCGCACTGTTCGCGCCTAGTCGGGTCACGCCCGATCAGGATGAACAACGCAGTCTGGACGTGGCGTCAGTTCTGACGTTTGTTTTCCGATTCCCCTGTCGATGAATCCTCGTCCGGCTCTTCGTCCAGATCGGGCAAATCATCGATATCGGAAAGATCAAAGTCTTCGAGCATGTGTTCGTCTTCTTCGCTCTCTGCGGCCGGTGATTCCGGCTCTTCGAGGATGTCTTCGTTGGCGATGTCCAGCCCGGCGTCGTCCTGTCGCGCCTCCGCCAGGAATCGCTCTATCTCGTCGGCCGTCTCGTCCGCTCCGGTCAGGTCCTCTTCGCCGGGTATTTCCGTAGACGCTATCGGCGGCTCGACTTCATCCGGCACCTCGCTGGCCTCCTCGGCGAACTCGGCGCTCTCGATTTCAGTTTCCGCGGTTTCCGGTTCCACGGTTTCCGTTTCCGTATCGCCAAGTACCGGAACATCATCGCTATCGCTTTCGGCTACGGGGGGCTCGGTCTCGCCCGGCACGTCCAGAGCCGGCTCTTCCTCTTCGGCGACCGGTGGCTCGGGTTCAACCTCAGCGGGCGTCTCTTCTTCGGACGTTTCGTCTTCGGAAGCCCCCATTTCGGCAAGAGGCTCCTCAGGCTCTTCCGCCTCGGCGGGTTCTATCACCGGGGGCAGCGCTTCGTCTTCGGCCTCATCCGATTCATCGGTCGCGGATTTGCCTTCGGTTTCATCCGGTTTAGGCTCCTCCTTGCGGCGCCGCGCACGTATAACGGCAAAAACAATAGCCGCCAGCGCGACGGCTCCCCCCAGCGCCGCCCAGACCCAAATAGGTATCTGTGCCCAGAAGGGTGAATTTTCTTGCGGCGAGGCTTCTTCGGGTGGCTCGGCGGGCGCTTCCGCCTGAGAAACATCTATCGGTGGCGCTATTTCTTCTTGAGCGTCTGCAGCGTCGGGCGCAGGCTTAGTATCAGCCGGCGGCGCACTGGATTCTGACTGCTGTGGTTCCGGCTGTTGCGGTTCTGACGGCTGTGGTTCGGCTTCCTCGGCCCCAGTTTCGGCGCTCGGCGCTTCATCCGCGATATCCGGCCCCAGGAGCGATTCCTGATTCGCAGGCTCGGCCGTTGGCTCCCCGCCGTTCTTGCCGACATTAGATGCAGTGACTGTTGGCGCACTCAACGACGTGTAAGCCGTTTGACCGGCATCGGACCGCGGAAACTGGGCAACGAAAGAAGCGGGTGCATAGCTTAGCGAACGACCATCGCCGGTTTCGCCCCGGAAACGCAGGTTTACCGTATAGTCACCGTCGCCGGCAGTGGGCGTGACGCTGGCCCGCCAGACGCCATCCGTCTCATCGAAGGTTATCGCCTCGAAAGCGGCTTCGCCGGTCTGGCCAGGCACCGCGACCTTCAGGCCGACATCCGACGCCTGAGGGTTCAGCTCAGGGTGCTCGGGCCGTACCTCCACGATATAGCGAGCCTCACCGCCTTGACCTTCGGCTTTAACCTCCACATTGACCGGTGGCCGCAAGGTAATGCGTGAAGAGAACTGGCGCGCAAATGTCTTACCGTCGGCGGATAGCGTTAGGTCATAGGTGCCGGGCTCGCTGAGTTTTTCGATAGTATCGGCGTAAACCCCATTTTCCGGCGGTGTCTCGCCGGATAAGGTCTTAGTGCCCGAGCGGCCATCCTCGGTCTGGAGTGTCATCGCCACGTCCAGCACCCCGAGGAAGTCGGGATTGGTGATGCGGCTATCTTTCTCGTAGAAGGCCGCCTCGATGGCGACCGGTTGCCCGCTGTAAAAGAAATTAGGGACTGGCGACACCGCCATCCGCAGGTCGCTGACGACCGTCACCCGCGACTGCTCGCCCAACTGGCCGTCAATCCGCCAGACACCGGCTTCAGGCTCGGTCATGGTAATCAGGTCGTACTCACCCTCAGCGTGCCAGCGGGCATTGTCCGGCAAGCGCGCCGCTTCGATCCGCTGGCCACTTGGCGTCACCAGCGCCAGGGGCTTCTCTCCACCTTCACCGAAGACCAGTGCCGTGAATTCCTTGACGTCCTCACTGACCGTAAACTGGTTGTCGCGGATCGGGACTTCCGGTTGTGGCGCCGCGGTATTGAGCGTTTCCGCAAACACCCGGTTGAGAGATTCGGCGTCCGGCGCCACGGCAAAGGTGCCTCCGGTTTTAACCGCCAGCCGCTCCAAAAGGGCCAGGTCCGCATTCTCGGACAATGCAATGGTGTGGATCGTAGCGCCGCGCCCCTGTATTCGCTCGACAACCTCGTCAAGAATGCGGTTACGCTCGCGGGCGTTGGCCAAGGCGTTGGGCGAGATATCAACAACGCCGTCGGTCAGCAGGATGAAGTGCGTATTGTCAAAACGGCGGTCGCCGTAGAAATCGTCGCTGGCGACTTCCAGCGCTTCGCCGATGTTGGTTCTGAGGGCAACGGAGTTGATTCTATCCGAGCGCTCGACGGCGGTATCTCGCCAGCTGGATGAAACTTCACCCGAGGGCACCAGCATATTGACGTATTGCCCAAAGGTCCAAACACCGCTGCGGGCATCTCCCGGCAGCATCCGCGCAAGCAGCCTTACCGCCGGCTGTCGCAGGTTCTGCGGGTCGCTCTCTCTCATACTGCCCGAAATATCGACCACAATGCGTACATCTTTAGCCGACGGCAACGAAGGAATTGCAGCCTCGTTAGCGGCCACAGCGAACCTAGCTGTTCCGAGCAGAAAGAGGATCAGGAAAAGATGTCGGAATTGTGGCCGGAAAACTGTCGTCATCGTATTGTTGTCTGTCGTTGTAATGAACGCTTACTGAACAAAGGCCTGGCAGCGCACCTTATCCAGCATTATGCAGAAAGGTCGATTTGGCGACCGTTGGTGCTGATTACGTGCTATCGGCGACGCCAGATGCGGACTCTGACCAGATCCAATATCCACACGATGAGCATACATCCCCCGGCCAAAGCCACGTTGGAAAATGCGCGGACAGATTCTTCGGCACGGCCAAGAATGCCTTCGTAACCGCCGTGGAGCCAAGCCGGGATCCACCAGTTAACCGCTTCGGCCGATTCGACCGGCGTGAGGAGCAAAACCACCAACGCGGCCTGGATCAACGTTCGTACGCCATAGATGGGAATAATGCGCAACAACTGGGAAAACAAATAGAAAAACAGGACGAACGCGACGGCGTAGATCGTCCAGAAAATGGCGTAGGCCATTTGCGCGTCGGCATTCATGCCAAGTGGTTGTTCAATCACTTAAAGTACCCAATGAATGATGTGTTCTTCCCAATCGGCCTCATCAACGTCGGCGTTGGAAACCGTTCTCTGTCTTACCGAAACCTGGGCGTCGTGCACGCTGTCCGGATCGCCCGAAACCAATGGATGCCAGTCCGGTAGCGGTTTATCTTCCGCCAGCAGCCGGTAGGCACAGGTCCGCGGCAGCCAGTGGAAATCCTGCATACTATCAGGTCCAAAAACGACGGGCGAAAGCACGATACAATCAGGCACTTTTCGACGGCGGGTACTGTAGACCGTGCAGCGGCAGGTGTCTCCATCCATGTATTCACAAGCCAGGTCGGTGTAGTAGACCTCCCCGGTATCTTCATCTTCCAGCTTGGTCAGACAGCACTTGCCGCAGCCGTCGCACAGCGACTCCCACTCCCGAGGCGACATGTCGCGGAAGCGCTTGCGCTGCCAGAAGGGAATGTCTGCAATCATTCCGGATTCGATTTCAGCTTTTGTTTGAATTCGACGATGTAACTCTCGTGCTCTTCGGGCATTTGCAGGAAGAAGTCCTTCTCCTCAATGGCCTGCAGCACCTGTTTGCCGGTGGTCCGGGACAGTTTTCGCTCCTCGGTTAGCAGAAGGTCCATCGCGTGCTGGGGCGCCCCGAAAATGGTGCGCAGCGGCTCGGGGAGGTCATCCCATTTCTGACCCCGCCTGACGAAAAGATAGGTGTCCGCTCTCTTGCTACTGCGGAATACGGAAACAAACTGTCGTTCTGTCATTCACTCAGTTCTCTTTAACTATTCAGTACCCGAACTATTCAGTACCCGGGCTAAACAATACACGGATTGCCAATACGGCTTCTTTACTTACTCAACACGCGTGTTACATCGTCCAGGACCGGCGCAAGCAGCTCGCCGCGCCACCCCTCCCGGAAAAAGCGCACCGCGCCTTCATCTGCGTGTCTGCAGCGAATAAAGGATTCGATCCGCCGGCGTGGTGCCAGCAGTTCCACCGGCACCTCCCGCGCATCCGCCACATTCCGGAACAACCCTTTGACTTGCTTAAAGAGCCCTTGTTCTTCCCGGGTCAGCGGAGACTCGATTTTATCAGGGTTGGGCGGTGCAGACGCGCCTCGCTCGACACAGTCGAGAATGTGCTCGGCGTAACGGCGCACCACCACCGGTGGCACATCGGAGACCGCGGCAAGCGCTCCCTTGGACTCCGGCATACGCTCAGCAATGCCTATCAATACCGGATCCGCCAATATACGGCCACGCGGCCGATCGCGCCGGCGGCATTCGGTTTCTCGCCAGTCCGCCAGACACTTGAGGACAACTTGCTGGCGGGGGCTCAACTGCCAGCCTCCACGAATACGTAGGTAATAATTTTCAGGCTCGGACTGGCTGGCCAGTTCCGAGGCGAAGCGATCACATTCTTCGATCCAGGCCTGATAAAGCTCGCGGGACTCCAACAATACCCGCAAGCGCGAATGCATCGGCATCAGATAGCGAATGTCCTCGAGAGCATAGCGACACTGAGTGTCGGTCAGCGGGCGTGCAAGCCAATCGGAGCGTGTGGCGGACTTGTCGACTTCCACCTCGAACAGGTTTTCCACCATTCGGGCATAACCGACCGAAAACCCCAGCCCTGCCAAGGCAGCGGCGAGCTGCAGGTCCAGGACATAACGCGGCTCGAGCTTCAGCCATTGACGAAACAGCTCGAGATCCTCGCTCATGGCATAGAGAAGCTTGGGACGCTGGGTATCGCTCAGGCAGTTTCGAAATCCTTCGGAGGTTTCGGCAACGGCAGGTTCCACGAGACGCAGGTCGTCACCTAATCCGAGCTGCACCAGGCCGGGAATGGGGAAAAACGTATTGACGCGCTCAAATTCGGTATCAAGGGCAAGCGGCGTATCGTTGTGAGACGCTAGCCAGTCATCCAGTTCGGACGCTGTTTCCAGCCAACGCACTGCCTTATCGTTGCTCATCGTTCGTCCAGTCAATTTCGGAGACGCAGCGGCAATCGCGGCGTACGTCAGTCAGCGAGAGGTTTGCGGCCGCGAAAGGCGTGGCTGAGCGTAAAACCGTCCACATAGCCCAGCTCACCGCCGACCGGGATGCCGTGCGCGAGGCGAGTGATCAAGACATTCTGGCCGTCGAGCCGGTCGGCAATGTAATGCGCGGTGGCTTCACCCTCGACGGTGGGGTTGGTCGCCAGAATCAGCTCAGTCACACCTTCCTCGCGTACACGCTTGAGAAGTTGCTCAATGCCGATTTCCCGGGGGCCAATACCGTCGATTGGCGACAGGTGCCCCATCAGTACAAAGTAGCTGCCATCGTAGTAACCCGCCTGCTCAATGGCCAGCAGATCCGACGGACTCTCGACGACACACAGCGTACCGGTTCGCCGGCTCTCGTCGGCGCACAGGTTGCATAGCTCTGTATCGGCGAAATTCTGGCAGGAATTACAGCGCCGAACGCCCGACATGGCGTTCTGCAGCGCATCCGCCAAACGCTCGCCGCCACTCCGGCCGCGCTCAAGAAGGTGAAAGGCCATGCGCTGGGCCGTCTTTTGTCCGACTCCAGGCAAACAACGCAATGATTCGACCAGCTCGTCGACCAGGGGACTAAACGCCATCAGACATCCTCTGAATACAGGGCAATAGGGCTAAGTTCTGCAAGCTGGCTGGAGGACAGTCAGCCTCAGAACGGCATCTTGAAACCCGGCGGCATACCCATCTCAGACGCCATACCGGACATACGCTCTTTCTGGCTTTCTTCGACACGCCGTACAGCATCGTTTACCGCGGCTGCCAGCAGATCCTCCAGGATTTCCTTGTCTTCACTGAGCAGCGAAGAATCGATATCCACATTGCGCACGTCGTGACGCCCGGTCATGGTGACCTTGACCAGGCCGGCGCCGGCTTCGCCGGTAACCTCGGCCTTTTCAGCCTCTTCCTGCATGCGCTTGAATTCTTCCTGCATTTTCTGGGCTTGCTTCATCATGTCGCCCATACCTTTCATCATGGCTCTTACCTCACGATTCGTTACTCTAACTGCGTTAGTGCGGCATTCTCACACCGATTTCAACCCTTACGGCATACCGTTGCGGAAGGGTCTGACACAGACGCCTAAACCGGTTCGATACTGCCTTCGACAATCGTGCCCTCGAAACGGTTCACGATGTTCCGCACGATGGGATCGTCCGCGATAGCCGATTCAGCGGCCTGCTGACGCGCGATCCGTGCTCGCTCGGCGAAAGCGGCGGGCGTGGCTTGGCCAGCCTGCCCCTCCTCGACACTCAGCTCAAGCTTCTCGCCAAAGAACGTTGAACAGGCTTCGGCGATCCGTCCTTTATGACGCTCTGTCAGCAAGCGGGCGTGTCCTGAATCCAGGGTCAGGATGATCTTGCTGCCTTCTTTGCGAAATTCTGCCTGACTGGCCAAATTGCCCGCCATGCCTGACAGCCCCAGCACCCGGAAGTCTCGCTGCCATACAAAGGCATCGGGACTGACAGCAACGTCCTGCTCTGCGGCCGGTTCAGGCTCCGGCGCAGCCTGGGGCGGCACGGGACGCTCAGCGGTTGCCTGCGCATTTACGGGCTCCGCTTGCTGAGCAGGTTCAGGTTCCAGGGTTTCGTTTTCGGCAACCGGCGCTGGGGTTGTTACGGGATCGGCAGCCTGATGGGCTGATTCCGGCGCGTAGTCGTCGTCCTCCGATGCCGACAGTGACGGATCGTCGTAGGCGCTTAACGGAATATCTTCGATTTGCGACGCGCTCTCGGATTGCTCCTCGATAGGCGGCTGTTCACGCTGAAACTCGGGCTGTGGCGCCGCCGCGGGCTCGGTGGGCGCCTCCGCCGCAGACGCCGGCTTTGCTGCACCCGGCACCGGCTCGGTTTGATTCCCTGCAGCCTGTTCGACCGGCGGAGGTTGCACAGCGGACTGCACTTCCGGGAACGCCTGCGCCTGTGCGCCTGCCGCCTCAGCAGACTCTACTGGCTGAGGTGCGCCCCCCATTCCCTGCGCGGCGGGCGCAGGTTCGGGTTCGTCTTTACGCGTATCGCTGCCGCCCTGCCCCTGGGTGTTGTTCGATCTCGCCGCAGGCGGATCCCGGCGGTCGGTCCCCGGACGAAATGTCAGCATGCGTAGCAGTGCCATTTCGAAGCCCATACGCGCATCCGGGGTGATGGCGAGGTCCTTACGGCCGATCAACGCTGCCTGGTAGAACAGTTGCGCATCCTCGGCACTCAGCTGGCGGGCGACAGCCTTGACCTGATCCGCATCGCCCATGGCGTTGTCGGCACTACCGGGAACCACTTGCTCCAGCGTGACACGATGAAACAGAGATAGCAGATCGCTGAGAATGACGCCGTAGTCCGGAGCAAATTCGGCGATCCTGTGTACTTCGGAGAGCATGCCGGGCCCATCGCCCTTGACCAGGGATTCAACAATACGCTGGATATCCCGCTGGTCGATGGTGCCGAGCATGGCGCTGACATCGCTTGCCGCCAGCTTCTGGTTGCCGAACGCAATGGCCTGATCGGTGAGACTCAAAGCGTCACGCATACTGCCGTCGGCGGCCCGGGCCAGCAGCCAGAGCGCAGGATCTTCGAAGGGAATATTCTCTTCGGTCAGCACATGGTTCAGGTGCCCGACGATGTGCTCCGGCGTCATGCGCTTGAGGTTGAACTGCAGACACCGCGACAGAATGGTGACCGGCAGCTTCTGCGGGTCCGTCGTTGCAAACAGGAATTTTACGTGATCGGGCGGCTCTTCCAGAGTTTTCAACAAAGCATTGAAACTGGAATTGGAAAGCATGTGCACTTCGTCGATCAGGTAGATCTTGAAGCGGCCGCGGGTCGGCGCGTACTGGACATTGTCCAATAGCTCGCGCATGTCTTCGACCTTGGTGCGTGAAGCGGCATCGATCTCGATCAGATCGACAAAGCGCCCGCCCAGCACTTCCTGACAGGTGCCGCATTCGCCACAAGGATTCGACGTGATCCCGGTCTCGCAATTGAGGCAGCGGGCCAACAAACGACCGATGGTCGTTTTCCCGACCCCACGCGTGCCGGTAAACAGGTAGGCATGGTGCAAACGCTGATGATCCAATGCGTGAACCAGCGCCTTGAGCACATGCTCCTGACCGACCATGTCCTGAAATGTTTTTGGCCGCCATTTACGGGCCAGAACCTGATAGCTCATCGAATACGTCACGTGCCGTTTAAACTGGCGTTTACGATAGCACGGACAGGCGGCGATAAGAAGGAAACGCGAGGGTCGAGCAAGGCTGTGCCGTCAGCTAAAGAATGCGCCAACAGGTTGAATAATCGAGCTTATTGAAACGATTTCGAGAGCGCGATATCGGCGTGCCAGGACTTAAAAGCGGCGGGAAACTGGGGGTGACTCCACCAGCGACACTCCGGCACACGAATCCACCGCTGCGGCTGCTCCCTTCCGGGCCTGACCGGGTTCACGGTTTATCATTGCGGAGGCACCGGCGGAGCCACCATATCGTTCCGGGATTGCCCCGGATGCGGCGCGCATCGTAGCAGGCTGCCCCGGGCGCATCAATGGTTTTTTGGACCGCACACGCAATTAGATCGCAATACCTTGGATCAGACCGCGATACCTTGAATCGGATCACGCCGGAACCAGCACGCAATACTGTGGCGGGTACGTTGAGCGGGCAATACTTCATGCGGCACTTCTTCGCTGACAAACAGCACGACGCGGCCTGCTTCCGGCAGTACGCTGCCGCACACCTCGTTTGGGTTGTCGCGGTTAAATACCTGCAGCAAACCGCCGTCAGTCAAACGCCACCCCTCGTTTAGGTACAGCACCAGACTGACGATACGGGATGAGCGCCCACGAAAACTATCCAAGTGGCAACGGTAAAAGTCACCGGGCTCATACGTGGCGTAATGCGCCTCAAAGCGTTTCAGACCCAGGAAGAGTCGCTGATTCAGGCCAACCTGGATCCGCTCGAACAGGACGAACAGGCTCTGCTGTGCCAGAGTTTCGCCATGCAGCCAGGCAATATGATCACGGCGCACGGAGCGATCCTGAACATGATCCGCCCCCCGGCCGACACCCGCGCTTTTCATAGCCTCGGTGCGATGAAGGGTTGTCACTTCCTGATGAAGATTTTCCAGCAAGCCGGGAGAGACAAGCGGCTCGATCGAATGCTGGGTCCAGCCAAATTCCGCCAACTCATCACTGACCGTGTCGAGCCACTGATCCAGCACGGTTGCCTGATCGATGACTGGCAACGAGCGGGCAGCGCTGTCGTCGAAGGGGAGGACGATAGGGGTTTCGATAGGGATGGCGGGCACGGAGGTTCCTCGTTCATGAATGGCGCGAGTTTACGACGAAACCACCCTGCCCGCTGCTTTTTTAACCAGACCAGAGGTAAGGAATGATCCCTACCTCCGGAGGCGGTACCACTAATTGCCGGCAGTATGCGCGCGAACGCCATTAAGGCCGTTCGACTTCTCGCAACTTACCGTCCGCACACTCGGACAACGACTGGATGGCGGCTTTATCGAAGGCATCCACCCGGATCACTTCGTAAAGGGCCTCCATCGCCTTAATCAGGGTGTCCCGCTCGTCGTCCCGGATAACGTCTTTGGAAACCGCCCAATCCACCAATTCCTCGCGCTGGTGAGCCATAAGCATATCGGTCCCTTCCAACTCCGTCGGATCGGTCTTGCGGATAGCCTCGTGCAGGCGGTCCCGCATCTCGCGAGTTTCGTTTGCCAGGCGGTACGCATTTAGCACTCGTCCGACCGGATCGTCCGGGTTCTCTGTGACATAGACACCCCGAACGATGCGCTCGCGCAACGGCGTGTCCTGGACGATGGATTTCGCCACTTGGCCACCCAGGCGATCGTTGGGCGCAGACAAGTGCGCTCCGATCGGGAACACCAGCACTTTAAGCAACGCTCGCAAGGGGGCGACCGGGAAATTCTCAATCGCCTGCTTCATGCTTTGCTGGAAGTCGTACGTGCACCGGCGCAGCCCCCATTCCACCACATGACGGTGCTCCTCCGGATAACCGTCTTCGTGCCACTGCTTGATAATCGCTGAGCTGTAGTAAAGCGCGACCAGGCAATCGGCCATTCGGCCGGAAAGGCGTTGCTTGGCCTTAAGCCCACCACCGACGGTCAGCAGGCAGATGTCCGTCACCACGGCATAAGCCGAGGCAAACCGGGACAATTGGCGGTAATAACGCTGAATGTTGCCGCGGCCCGGTACCGGCTCGAGCCAGCCATTACTGATGCCAAGGACCAGCGAACGCATGCCGTTGCGCGTGGTGTGCGCCATATGCTTGAAGAAGACGTTGTCGAATGCCTTCACGCCCCTATTCTGATCCTCCATGCCCGCAGCTTCGATTTCGTCGACGATAAACGGGTGACACCGAATCGCGCCTTGCCCGAAGACCATCAGGCTGCGCGTGAGGATGTTGGCACCTTCAACCGTGATGCCGATAGGAACAGCCTCGTAGGCCCGAGCCAGGAAGTTCCGCGGACCGGTGATCACACCGCGGCCGGCAACGACGTCCATAGCGTGGTTAATCACCTCACGCATCAAATCGGTATTGCGATATTTCAGGACAGCGGACGGCACGGACGGGCGCACCCCGCGATCGAGCATGCCAGCCGTCAGCATCCGTGCGGCATCCATCATGTAGGTGTAGCCGGCAATCGGTTCAAGCGCTTCCTGGACGCCTTCGAAATTGCCGATCGAGCGCCCGAACTGCTCACGCACACTGGCATAGGCCCCGGTGGTCAGACAGGCGAGCTTCCCGGCACCGGTACCCAGCGCCGGCAACGAGATCGAGCGGCCGATGGACAGGCATTCCAGCAACATGGTCCAACCCTTGCCGATCATCTCCTGACCGCCAATGACTTGGCTCATGGGAATAAAGACGTCCTGCCCCCAGGTGGGCCCATTCATGAACACAGTATTCATGGGCAAGTGGCGAGCCCCGTGATTGACGCCTTCCAGGTCGTGAGGCACAAGGACGCAGGTGACGCCCAGACTTTCCTCGCCGCCCAACAGTCCTTCCGGGTCATAGGCCTTAATGGCCAGGCCGATGATCGTGGCTACCGGCGCCAGGGTGATATAGCGTTTGTTCCAGGTGACTCTAAGGCCCAACACCTCCTCACCGTTCCACTGGCCGCGGCAGACGATGCCCTTATCCGGTATCGCACCGGCATCGGAGCCTGCGACAGGCGATGTCAGCGCAAAACACGGCACCTCTTCGCCCTTGGCCAGGCGTGGCAGATAATAATCTTTCTGCTCGTCGGTCCCGTAATGCGCCAGCAGCTCGCCCGGGCCCAGAGAATTGGGCACCATGACCGTAACCGCGGCCGATACGCTGCGCGTGGACACTTTCATTACGATTTCTGAGTGCGCTGTGGCGCTGAAGCCCTTACCTCCGTATTCCTTCGGGATCACCAAACCGAAGAAGCCTTCCTGCTTGACGTACGCCCAGGCCTCCTCCGGCAGATCGTAAAGCTCGTGAGTGATACGCCAGTCATCGAGCATCGAGCAAAGCTTTTCGACCGGACCCTCGAGATAGGCGGTCTCCTCGGCAGTCAGGCGCGCAGGTTCCGCTTCCAGCAATTTGGACCAGTCGGGCCGGCCGGAAAAGAGTTCGCCGTCCCAATCGACGCTGCCCGACTTGAGCGCCTCTTCTTCCGTACTGGACAACTTGGGCAGCAAACCCCTTACCCAATTCAACAGCGGGCGACTGAGCGCCTCCTTGCGGAGCTTGCTAGGCGTTACAAGCGTGACGGCAAACAGCAGCAAAAGCCCGCCGAGTAAAATGCTGGCGAAATGCCAGCCGTCCTGGTACATCCCGAAAACCGTTGCTGCGGCCATGATTCCGGCGGCAATCGAACCCCCGACTCCAAAATAAAGCAGTATCAGTGCACTGATCAGAAGAAAAAGAACACTCATGCAGGCTTCTCCTTTTACCGACATGGTTGAGGGGGTCCGCGGAATGGGTAACCCCGATTCTGGCAAGCTCGCGCACGCCACCAGACACGACACAGATCCCTGAAAAAACATAACGCCGGACTGGCCAGGAACCTGACAGCCACACTATGATCACAAATTCGAAGAAGACACAAACCAAAATAAGCTGTTAGGAAACCTCAAGAAATTTGCGGTTCCCCAAGATATGCGAACCGAGGACCGATCTGGATGACTTCGCACACGTCCTGCGCGCTTTTCACCTCACTGACCGTCGCCAACGGCCAGGAGGCCGTAGAAATCCAACACCCCCAATTCTTTGCTCGCATCTATCTGCAGGGCGCGCATTTGACCCACTTTGCCCCGGCAGAGAGCGATAACTGGCTGTGGTTAAGCCCTACAGCCCGGTATGAAGCCGGCGTGGCCATCCGAGGCGGAATCCCCGTTTGCTGGCCCTGGTTTGGCGACCCGGCCAGAAACCCACCGGCAGTCGCGGAGCGAATCGCGCGGCAAACGGCTCACGGCTTCGCCCGCACCTTGCCATGGACCCTGGAAAGGACCGAGTCATCTTCCCAGCACGTTGAGGTCACCTTGTCCCTGGAGCCAAACACGCTCGATCACGCCTTCGGTGACTGGCCCGTGCGGGCGGACATCACTTTTCGCTTTACCGCCGATAGCTGCCGCATTAGCCTAACCACACGAAGCCTTAGCCAACAGCCTGTGGCGTTCACCGAAGCGCTCCATACTTATTTTCCAACCAAGGACGTCGCTGAAACTACCGTGCGCGGTTTTGACGCTACGCGCTATACGGATACGCTGCGCCAATGGCAGACATTCGACCAGTCGGGGGCGATCCGGTTCGATGGCGAAACGGATCGGATCTACCACGCAGGCGGCCCTATTCATATTGATTCGCCACAGGGAACAACCCGGCTGGAAACCCAGGGCAGCGACTCGACAGTGGTCTGGAACCCCGGCCCGGAGAAGGCGGCGCGGCTGTCGGACTTCCCCGACACGGCCTGGAAGTCAATGCTGTGCGTCGAAACCGCCAATGCAACGCCGCACTGCATCCGTTTAATGGAAGGACAGTCGCATACGACTAGCCTGCTATTATCAAAAGGATGAATTAGGTACGGAAGCAGCACATGACCTTACGATCGTATCTCAAGGACAAACTGGTCCCCCAGGCCCAGCAGGATCAGGTTAACCGCATAAGAAAGTCGATCGGTTCGCTCGGTTACGATCCCTGGGGCTACAACGCCGATTCAATCAAGATCGGCTTTTCCGCCGCCCGCTATATTTATCAAAAATATTTTCGGGTCGAGGCCGATGGTGTCGAGAAGGTTCCCGCGGAAGGCCCGGTACTGCTGGTCGCTAATCATAGCGGCCAATTGCCGTTGGATGGATTGTTAATAGGCTTCGCGCTCGCTTCACGAGAGGACAAGCCGCGTATGCCCAGGGCCATGATCGAGCGCTTCTTCCCGACAGTGCCTTACGTGGGCAATATCCTGAACCAGGTCGGAGCCGTGCTGGGAGATCCAGTCAATTGCGCCAAGATGCTGGCTAACGACGAAGCCGTCATTGTTTTTCCGGAAGGCATTCGAGGTTCCGGAAAACTCTATCGCGACCGCTACCAGCTCAAACGTTTCGGCAACGGTTTCATGCATTTGGCCATGGAACACGGCGCCACCATCGTACCGGTGGGCGTCGTCGGCTGCGAAGAAACCATTCCGGCCATCGCGAACATCCGCCCGCTCGCCCAGGCGCTCGGCTTGCCCTACGTGCCCGTTGCCCTTCCCTTCGTACTCCCGGCAAAAGTGCACCTGAAATTCGGAGACCCCATGATCTTCGATAATGCGAATATTCCCGAAGATAAAGTGACCCTGCGTGTCGATCTTGTGAAAGCGGAAATCAGCAAGCTGATCGACCAGGGACTCAGCGAAAGGAAGCGGTTGTTCTAATGGCTAACGAGCGTAAACCCCACATCCTTATTACAGGTGCAGCGGGGGCCCTGGCCCAGCAAGTGATCAACCGATTGCGCAACGACTATTTTCTGGTCGCCGCCGATTTCCGCGAGCAAGTCTATCTGGGCGACGACATTCCCAGTTACTGCATCGACTTCAACAAGCGCGTCTTCGAGGATCTTTTTCGTCGTTATGACTTTGATGGCGTCATTCACCTGGGCCGGATCATGTCCAGCCAGGAAAACCGAATGCGCCGCTATAACGCCAATGTGCTCGGCACTCAGAAGATGCTGGACCTGAGCCACAAATACGGTATTAAGCGCGTTGTGATCCTCTCGACCTACCATGTCTACGGCGCTAATGCTTATAACCCGGCACTCATCGATGAGGAAGCACCGTTAAAGGGTGCGGGCCTGAGCATGGACCTGATCGATTCGGTAGAGCTGGAGAACCTGGCCAACATCTACCTCTGGCGCTATCCCGATCTGAATATTACCTTGCTGCGCCCCTGTAATATCGTCGGTCCGGGCGTACGCAACTCCATCAGCACCCTACTTGCCAGCCGCCGGGCACCGGTGTTGGCCGGGTTCTCGCCCATCATGCAGTTTATCCATATCGACGATATGGCAGACGCCATCGTTCTGGCCTACAAGAAAAACCAGCGCGGCGTCTTCAATGTCGCCCCTGAAGACTGGGTCGCCTACCAGCATGCTTTGCTGCTTTGTGGCTGTTCGCGGATTCCCATTCCGTCGATTCCCCCGATGCTGCCGCGGGCCATCGCCCGGTTACTCAACCTGAAAAGCTTCCCGCCGTACCTGATGCACTTTTTCAAGTACCCTGTCGTCATCGACGGGCGCGCCTTTCAGGACACCTTCGAGTTCAAGCCGAAACGTCCGCTTAAAGAAGTTTTTCGCTACTACCGCGAAAACAAACAGCCGGTCTAGAGCGCTTGCTCTCTATGTCCCCATTAAAAGCACCCGCGACCAAGTGGCTGCAACACTGAAGATTATGGCGGTGGCCTCCGACCCAGCAAACCCTCTATACTGATGCCGGATTGGGCGCCCCACATGTTGTAGGGGGTTGTAATAACTCAAGGCTGAATTTCGTTAGCCGAACCCTCTGAGCGCCCGACTCACAGGACACCTAATCCATGGTCATAGATTTCAGTCTGATCAGCCATTCCGCCGCGGCGCTGGCCTTTTCAGCGCTGGCTATTCTGGTCAGTTCAAAGTATTTGCGGCGCAATACCGATCGTGCGCTATTGATGGCAGCGACCGTGTCTGCGGTATGGGCCTGCTCTCTCGTAGCCCAATTGATTTGGAACCAGCCTCCTTTTTTCATTCGCTATCTGCTGGAACTCATCCGCGATGCCGCGTGGGTTGCGGTTCTTTTTGCCCTGATCCGGGATAGCAGTCGCGCCGGCGCCCTGGCAACCCGCCTCAGACGGGTTCTGGGATCGGCCATCGGCCTACTGATTATCGTGCTCTTACTGAGCGCCACTCTGGAATACGCTCAGGGCTGGAGCATCCTCGACGGTAAGACCAAGATCATCGGCCAGATTGCCGTATCGCTACTGGGTATCTGTCTTATCGAGCAGATCTGGCGCAACTCGATTTCCTTCGGTCGATCAAGCATGAAATATTTGTGCATCGGGATCGGCGGTATTTTCGCATACGATTTTTTCATGTATGCCGACGCCCTGCTGTTTGGCCAGATTTCGGACTCCTTCTGGTCCGCCCGGGGCGCCGCCAACGCCTTCTTCGCGCCATTGTTTGCCGTGAACGTCATCAACACCCGCAAACAGCCAGTGGATTTCCAGCTCTCGCGCAACGCGGTCTTCCATGTGGGCGCCCTGATCTTTGCCGGCGGCTATCTCATTTTCGTCGCGCTGGGCGGCTACTATGTGCGGGCGTTGGGTGGCGCTTGGGGTGAAGCGCTGCAAGTGCTGTTCCTGACCGCCTTTCTCGCGCTTTTCGCTGCACTACTCAGTTCCAGACGCTTTCGTGCAAGACTGATGATCTTCATCAGTCAAAACTTTTTCGACTACAAATACGACTATCGGGAAGAGTGGCTGAAGATGACGCAAATCTTCGCCAACCTGTCCGAAGACCCACCTCTGCCAGAGCGTGTGGTCCGTGTCATGGCCGACCTTGTTGAGAGCAACGCCGGCGCGCTCTGGGTCAAAGACGAGGACAATAACTACATCCTGCAAACGGCGGTCAATCTGCCACCGCCGAAGTACACGATGATCGATGGTTCGGCGGATATGGTCAGCTTCTTCGGCAAGCGGGAATGGATTATCGACCTGAACGAGTACCACCAGGATCCGGTGCGCTACGAGTTGCTGGAAATCCCGGACCCAATCCTGAAATTCTCCGACGGCTGGCTGATCATTCCGCTCTACCTCGGCAAAGATCTTTACGGTATCTGCCTGATCGGCTCTCCCTATGCCAAGGTGGAACTGAACTGGGAAAATTTCGACCTGATTCGAGTGGTGGCGCGCCAGACCTGTAACGTTTTGGCCCAGGCCGACGCCCAGAACCGGCTCTCCCGCGCCATGCAGTTTGAAGCGGTATCCAAGGCGTCGGCCTTTCTGGTACACGACCTCAAAACAATGATTGCCCAGCTCTCGCTGCTGGTTAGGAACGCCGAACGCCACCGCAACAATCCCGACTTCATCGACGACATGATACGCACCACAGACCACGCCGTGACCAAGCTCACGAACCTGGTGGATCACATTCGCAGACCAGCCACCGAAGAGCTGCCCGTGCAGGCCATCGAGCTGGAAGCCATGATTGGCGAGCTGGTGGATCACCATACACGCAGCCAGCCCAATCCGATCTACAAAGGCCTGGGTGAGTCGCTCTGGGTCAAAGGCGATCCCGAACAACTGCGCAGTGTATTGGGCCACTTAATCCAAAATGCCCAGGATGCCACTCCCCCCAGCGGCGAAGTCACATTGACGCTCAAGAAAAGCCCGGATCATGTGGTGCTCTTCATTCAGGATACGGGTTCGGGCATGACCGAAGAATTCATTAAAATGAAGCTCTTCAAGCCGTTCGAAAGCACAAAGGGTCTCGCCGGGATGGGGATTGGCGCGTACCAGGCGCGTGAATACGTGCGTCAACTTGGTGGCAATATCGACGTCACCAGCGAACCGGGGCTCGGCTCCTGCTTCTCGGTGCGGCTCCCGCTTGGCCGCACACAGCAGCGCCATGACAGCCGTCAGGAACCGCCGGAGAAACTCGCGGAAAGCGGCTGAACGAAAATAAAAACTATAGGTGAAGCTATAGGTATATAGATAGGCGAAAGATAGGTACACAAAAGAAAGATAGGTACGCAAAGGATAGATACGCGAAAGAAAGAAACATCGTTTGGACATTGAAAAATGAATGTCAAATTTACGACATTTTCACATTCAATGACGCCCCATCCTTTGCAAAGTGCCGAATAAGGGGCAGAATCTGTGGTAATGTTTTTCGCAACGAGCTGGACCAATGTTGCTGCACCTCAAGGCGCTGCATTTCCGGTCGTTACGAGTGCGCCTGTCAGTGAACGCGATGTTTGCCACTGTGCACTTGATGTCTCTAATTAAGAAAAGGATTTAGCGCTGCTGTGGATAAGCGTCTATTAATCGTCGAGGATGATCCCGGCCTCCAGAGCCAGATGCGCTGGTGCTTCAGTGACGCCGTTGAAGTGGTCGTCGCCAGCGATCGCGAGAACGCGCTCACCTCTCTTCGCCGCTTCGAACCTCAGGTTGTCACGCTCGATCTAGGCTTGCCGCCCGACCCCGGCGGTGCCACCGAAGGCTTTGCCCTGCTAGAGGATATCGTTCGCCTCTCTCCCAGCACGAAAGTCGTCGTCGTCACCGGTCGCGAAGACCGTGAGAACGCCGTCAAGGCTATCGGCATGGGCGCCAGCGACTTCTACCAGAAGCCTCTGGATGCCGACATTCTAACCTTCGTGGTTAACCGGGCGTTCCGACTCGCAGAACTTGAGCGGGATAATCGCGAGCTGTCTCAAAGCCGTAACGGAACATCGATAAAAGGTATCGTGGCCGCGAGCCCACAAATGCTCTCGCTGTGTCGTATGGTCGAGAAAGTCGCGCCTGCCGACGTCACGACCTTGGTCCTCGGCGAAACCGGGACCGGCAAAGAGCTTTTGGCCCGCGCCATTCACGACCTAAGTCAACGGGCTGACCAAACGTTTGCCGCAATCAACTGTGCAGCCATCCCGGAAAATCTGTTGGAAAGCGAACTCTTCGGCTATGAGAAAGGCGCCTTTACCGGTGCTACCCAGAGCAAGAAGGGCAAGATTGAAATGGCTAACGGCGGCACCTTGTTCCTGGACGAAATCGGCGACATGCCGATGGCGCTGCAAGCCAAACTACTGCGTTTTCTACAGGAACGAGTGGTCGATCGCATCGGAAGCGTCAACCCCGTACACGTCGACGTGCGCGTCGTCTGCGCGACCCACCGTAACGTAGAAGAGCTGATAACCAGCGGTGAATTCCGTGAAGATCTCTACTACCGGATCAGCGAAATTACGCTGGACGTGCCAGCGGTGCGCGAGCGCGATGGCGATGCCATGGTTATCGCCCAATCCCTGCTCAAATCGCTGAGTAAGCAACTCGACCGTCCGCAGTTATCGTTTTCGGAAGACGCGGCCCAGGCCATTCAAAGCTATAGCTGGCCAGGCAACGTGCGAGAAATGATCAATAAGATCAAGCGCGCCACAATCATGGCGGAAGGCAAGCGAGTGACCGCGGAGGATCTACAGCTACGTAGCGACCAAGCCGTACTCGATGGCAACGTCCTGAACTTGCGACAGGTGCGCGAGGATGCAGAGCGGACGGCGATCAATCATGCTCTGCAGACCAGCAACTACAACATGGCGCAGGCCGCCCGGCTACTCGGGATTACCCGGCCCACGCTCTACAACCTGACGGATAAATACAAGATAGAAACATCCCCCGTCGTCTCTGACGCCTGAGACAAGAGAAGGATAAGTAGGACCGGGAATTACCAAGGATTATTATTCCATGATGCTCAATAAGTTGTTTCGCATTGCTCTGCTTTCCGCAGCAATGGGTTTGACCCTCACAGGTTGCGGTGAAAGTGAACAGGAAATGAGTCAGCAGGAGGTTCAGTACCTCAGCCATATCGACCAGGCCCGCTTCTTCCAGCGTCAGGGCGAGCTCAAAGCCAGCACGCTGGAAGCCCGCAGCGCCATCGATCTTAATCCATCCAAGGCAGATCCCTACTTCATTATCGTCGATAATCTGGTCACCGCTGGAGACGCCGTCAATGCGGCCAGACAGGTTCAGGAAATCGACAGCCGTCTCGAGGACGAGGAAACGCCGGATAGCGTCGAAAACCGCGTTCAACTGGTTCTGGCCCGCACACACTTGATGCGCAACCAAACCGGTGAGGCGCTGGCAACCCTCGACAACCTGCAGTCGCCGGACCGTAGCCAGCAACTCAAAGCCTCCGTCATGCGCGGCGATATCCATTTGGCGGCGCGTCAGCTTGAGCAGGCCAAAACCGCCTATAACGAGGCCATTGAGCTGGATTCGAATTCTGTGATGGCCCTTATTGGTCTATCGCGTATTGCTTACGCCAACGAGAACCTCGAGGAAGCCCAGTCCCTGATTGCCAAAGCGGAAGGCGTCGACAAGACCGACCCCGAACTCTGGCTCTGGAAAGCGCAGCTGGCCCAGCTTGAGCAACAATGGGACCAAGCCGAAGAAGCCTATACCCGGGCACTGGAGGATATCGGTCGGTACGACATCATGACCTACCGTAAGTACACCACCATTTCCTCCCTAATCAAGGTGCTGCGTGAGCAGAACAAGGAGGCGGAAGCCTTCGTATACGAGGAAATCCTCGCCAAATCCGCGCCCGGCACGATCAAGAGCAACTTCGCATCAGCCCAGGAGGCTTATCAGAAAGGCGATTTGCAGGAGGCCGCGCGCTATCTTACCGAAGTCCTCAAGCAGGCACCGAACCACGTGCAAAGCTCCGCCATGCTGGGCATGATTCGCTTCCAGCAAGGACGCGTGGAAGAAGCTGAAAAGCTTCTGCAGCCGGTTGCTAACGTTGAAGATTCAACGTCCGCCAGCAAGCTACTTGCCGCGACTCAGCTGCGGCTTCAGCGCCCCGAAGAGGCCCGCGAGCTCCTTGAGAATCTGGACGACAGCCAATCGGACCCAGGTGTCTTAGCCTTGATCGGCATCGCTACGCTGGCCACAGGCGATGTCGAGGCCGGCAAGGAATATATCGAAAAGTCACTTGAACTGAATCCGGACAACAGCCCCCTGCGCCTGCGATACGCCAATTACCTGATTCAGACCGGTAATACCGATACGGCCATTGATCAGGCCAGTACCGTCATGGACAAGGAGCCCGCGAACGAATCCGCACGGATGGTGATGATTAGCGCTCATATGAAGGCAGGCAACCAGGACGCAGCCCTGGAATCTGCGAGCGCCTGGGTCAAAGAGCACCCTGAGAGTATTGCCGCTCTGATTACCCACGGCGATCTTTCCATTGCCACTGGAGAGTCCGAACAGGGCCGCAAATACTACCAGCAGGCGCTGGAACTCTCCGATTCGGACCCGCGTGCGAACTTTGCCCTGGGCATGCAGGCTATGCGTCAGGACAATGCAGACGAAGCGCGTAAGCAATTCAGGGCAGCCGTCACCAAAGCGCCGGATAATAGACGGGCATTGCAGGGTCTGGCCCGAGTTTCCAGTGAGGACGAGTTAACGTCGTTCCTGGAGGACTTGCGCAAACAAAACCCGGACGCGGTTGGACCGCGCTTGGTCTTACTGGACCTTGCCCTGCAGAATGGCGACTCGACCAAGGCTGACAATCTGGTCGCCGGCCTGCTTGAACCTGTCAGTGAAAATGAGCTCTCCCCCAATACTCAGGTTGTTGCCGGCATTTATAGCAGCACGGCCAGAAGCGTAGCCCGTCAAGACAAGCCCGAAGAGGCTCTAGACATCATGCAGCGGGCGCAGGTTTTGTTCCCCGACAATGAGACTGTCGCCGTACAAACGGCTGAGCTTTACTTCCAGACTCAGCAGGTAGAGCAAGCTCAAAAATTGCTGAAGGATACTCGCCTACAGCATCCTGAATCCCCTCGCCCCTATCTGGTGGAAGCGCAATACGAAACACGCGCCGAACGGTTCGACAAAGCCGCCGAGCTTTACGAACTTGCCCTGAACAAGGAATCCAACCCGGAAATTTACCTGCGCTATGCCGATGCGCTACAGAAGCATGGACAGCAGCAGAGAGCCATCGATGTGCTCAACCAGGCTCTTGAAAATTATCCGGCCAGCGGAGCGATTGCGCTGAATCTGGCAATGGCCTATCAAAAGATCGGCGAGCAAAAACAGGCCGCTGACGCTTACGAGCGGGTTCTGGAGGCATCCCCCGAGAACACCATTGCCCTGAATAACCTTGCCTGGATCTATCACGAAACCGGCGAAACCCGGGCTGAAGAACTGGCTGCGAAAGCCTATGAACTGGATCCTGAGAACCCCGCTATAGCCGATACTTATGGCTGGATCCTGTTTAATAAAGGCAATCATCAAGAAAGCGTACCAGTCCTTGAGAAAGCCTATAATCTATCTCCGGACACGCAGGAGATCGCACGGCACCTGGCAGAAGCCTATAAGGCGACGGGCCAGGAACCTAAGGCCAAGACGATACTTGAGAAAATGTAAGAGGATGCGAACTGGCGCAGGGCATGCCCTGCGCCAAGAAAGCAAGCAAGCAAGTATGCTGCTCGCATTTAGCCGTTATACAGAAGAATCCCGGCATTATCGCCGGGACTTCAAAGTTACCGCCCCTTCAGCCAGACCTTAATCAACACCGGATTAGCTTTAACTGGCTCCAGGGTTAGGTTTCAGAAGGTCGAGTTTGATTTTTGCTCCTGCTGCATTTCTGCCGTCAAAGCACGGAAAACTCCGCGCGGTCACGGCGCGCAAAATATCTCAATCTCAGCAATCTCTTGACATATTTCCGAGGGTTAGCAAAAAACTTGCTTGGAGAGAGCACACTGCTTAAAAGCGAGCCCCTGCCGAAATTACTCTCCGAGTGAGCAACAGTGTACACCGCAGCCAGGTACCCGGCCGGCTTGAGTACTTTACCCTTCGATGCTAGATCAGGAACAAGCTCCCGGTGGTGCCCAAATAGACGCTTTATAATCTCAGGGGCAAGTGTTTCCACCGGCGCCTCAAGCGGCAGCAGATCGGTTCGCACAATGGCATAGGTCCCACACCAATTGTGGAAGTCATCAAGAGCGATACCCCACCTTGCGCCGGCCGGTAAAAGCCACCCTTCATTGACAAGCCAGCCATCGGACTCAGGCTCTCGAGCAGGAAGTTCACCGATGTTCTGGGAGATAAAATCATCGGCATCCACGCTCATTACGAATCGAGAGCCCGCCAAGTGGGCGTGCCTCATGCCCGTGGCAACCTTGAAACCCTTATCCCACCAAACTGCGTTCCGCCTTGCCTCATCTGAGCCTTCGCCCTTAAATACAGATACCTCCGGCGGAGGGAGATCGACACGAACAACCTCGAAGCAACCTGGCAACTCTGGAAGCTGGGCATCGTCGTTAGCGACTAAAACGGCGCCAAGACCGGGGGTCTTATCGCAGGCGGATTGAATTGATCGAACTGTCTCAGCGAGCCTCTCAAGAACTCGCTCCCAGTTTCTTGAAGCCGCCGGCGACCTTAATGGCACCACAAAGGTTAAAACACGCTGCACCTCAAACTCCTTGCCAGGTCAATTTAACGGAAATACTTAAGTAAAAATTCCAAACATCTCTTATTTTAATAAGTTTCCCTTCTGCTCGCACCTCATCGCTGCTAACTCCTGGTTCAATTTTAAAATTCTCTATTACGAAAAATAACACACCACTAAATCTACAAGCATATTCCCAGCCGTAACTCAAGAGATCTAAAATGATCTTTAGCCCGGCATTCGATTATACGCCCAAGAGTTTGCTGAATATTGTAAACAGGTATTAATGACTGCTAATATTACAACTTTATTACACCACCTATCCACTTCTTCTCAGCTACCTGATAAAGGAACAAATCCGGTCTCATGAAGGGCATACCGCTTAGATCGCTATTTAAAAAATCGCTCAAGTCAACATTTTCTATAGTGGGCTTGGAAATTGAAAGCAAAGAAAATAAAAAGGGTGTTCTTCCTCCGGTTTACGAAACACTGGACGAAGCTATTTACGCCAAAAACATCGGACTCTCGGTAGCCTATAATTGCCCACTGGAAAAATGCGTTACCCCGACCGGGTTCTCTTTTTCTGAAGATAGATTCCATCCATTTGTGACAGCCCTAGAAGAAATTAATAACCATCCACAAACACCTTCATACTTAGGCTCGTTTCTAGAACGTTACTACCAGGCCTGGACCCCCGAGAATGGCCGCGGTGTCTATCCTGGGTTTAACCATGCGCCAGATGGACTGAGGGCAGTTTCAGCGATTACCATCCACTCGCCCTGGATGGACGCCACCCCCGAGCATCGACAAATATTGATGGAACGGACCATCGCGTACGAAAATGCCACAGCCAACCATCCAGAGCTGCCCTTCTCAGCAGGCTACGGTCTGCATGGCCCCGTTACGCCCGAAAAAGGCCAACTCGAATTTGAACGGCTTTTGAAAGTAAATCGAGCGATCAAAGAAAAAGGATATGATCGTACCATCAGCAAGGAAGATATCACTGCGATAGCGATTGAGCGAACCGGGGAGTATCGTTTTTGCATCATGCATGGCCAGCACCGAATGGCCGCCCTGGCAGCATTAAAGTACAGACAAGTCCCCGTCAATATTACGAAGTTACTGCATTACAATGAAATAGAACACTGGCCCCAAGTATACCGAGGCGTATGGAGCACCTCTCAGGCCCGAGCCTATATAGATCACCTCTTCGATTTCGAATCGGAAAAATGGGCCAAACAGCAGCGCTTGATAAAGTAATAAATAGCGGCATTAAATTCGAGAAAATGAGTTCTCATGTTAGATTTAGTCGTATTACTATCGTAAAAAAGAAGTATTAATTATTAAGCATTAATCATGAAATATAAATATTTCCTCATGGCCTGCTACGAGACTAGAAAGCTCTAGAAAGCTCTAGAAAGCCAACATATAATCCTCCCACATTTACACACTCCAATACGTATCCTTTTTACATTGAGGCTGTTCTCGGGCTGACCGAGACACCAACCCTTGACGTTAAGGACGGCCCGTAGCTCGCTTTAGTCCGAGTCAAAACGCAATAATAAATTGTCTATTCTTAAAGCATGTAGTTATTTTATGACAAGTTGTTCAGTTAGCTGGCCGATAAATAACTAACAGCTATAACACTAGTTTAAAAATATCGAAACGTTCCAAGCCTCAGTTCGCAACATCCCCGTATCGCTACAATAATAAAGAGGAAGGACCATCTACCAACCGTTAAGGTGACCCTATGTCTATTGGAAGAGCGTTGGGGCTAGGTAGTGCGATCATTCTCATAAATGGTTGTCAAACCTGGGAATACAAGGACATTGGTACACTTCCCCCGACCGCCGCACTGCCAGAACGTAGCGAGCCCGGCAAAGTGCAAGTACGCTACTTCAATAACGTAAACGGTAACAAAGTAAGCAGCCTTACTACTCTTGAGAGCTACCCTGACGATCCCGATGAGGTGGTAGAAATCACCTCTCTTCAAGTCATCGAGAATCGTGGGGAAAACTACGGCGCACTTATTCGCGGCTACATTATTCCCCCGTCAAGCGGCGAATACCAATTCTTCGTCAGCGGTGACGACGAAACCCAGTTGTTCGTCAGTAACTCGCCATCCCCAGACGGCGCGGAGATGATCGCGTCGGTCACCGGCTGGACTAACCGTGAGGATTACAGCAAGTACAGCTCCCAGTCTTCTCCGATCCAAACCCTGGAGGCCGGACAACGCTACTACTTCGAGATCCGGTTTAAGGAAAGCGTCGGCGGCGATCATTTCAGTGTCGCTTGGCAAGGTCCAGGCATTGCCCGTCAAGTCATCACCAGTGACTACATTGCAACCTGGGCTCAACCAAGACTATCGGAAGACATGAACACCCAAGAGGCGTACTCCCTCGGCTACCGTGTTGGCTACGTAGATGGGGACCAGGGGCTCCCTTTAGACCCTTCATTCCCTCCGCGGGACGAGGATGGAGATGGGCTCTACGACAACTGGGAAGTCGTATACGGGCTTAATCCCGACGACCCCAGCGATGCATTGTCAGACTATGATGGGGATTTGCTTCCCGCAGCGGATGAATTCCTGGTTGGAACGTCTCCCATCCAAGCGGACACCGACAACGATGGCATACCCGATGGGTATGAATACGCTTATGGCCTGGATCCGAGAGATCCTAACGACGCTTCGCTGGATATGGATGGCGACGGGTATACAAACCTTGAGGAATACAGGGCGGATACCGATGTCGACGACGCGGACGATGTTCCTGCGGAGACCGCGGAACCGGCCGCCGTGAACGGTTTGGTCGGCCAGTACTACACCGGGCGCAATTTTAATCAGTTCGTGACTGCACGACACGATGGCACAGTCAATTTCCACTGGTCCGGAGATACGACCCCCGCCCCGGGGGTGCCAGCAGATAACTTCAGCGTCCGCTGGAGTGGCCAGTTTACGGCACCTCATAGCAGCGGCTCGGAGCAATATCAGTTCACGGCACGTACGGACGATGGCGTACGCCTGTACGTCGATGGACAATTAGTGGTCAATGATTGGCGTGATCATGGCGCCATGACCTTTAGCCATACATCAACCCTGGCGGCGGGCCAAACGGTTCCTGTCGTAATGGAATACTACGAGCGAGGGGGTGGCGCGACCGCAGAACTCACCGTCACCCATCTAAACAGCGGTCAAACGCTTCCGGCAACGGCCGTCTTCGAGTCCCCGGACCCCTACTCCAGCGGCTTCCAGGACACCGACAACGACGGCATCCCCGATACGTGGGAATTGCGTTTCGGGCTGAACCCGTTGTCGAGCGATGCGAGCAGCATCCTCAACAGTAGCGGTGTCACCAGCCTTGAAGCCTATCAAAGCGGACTCAATCCTTGGTCCCTGGATTTGGCTGCTGGGTCAGCGCCTGACTCTCCCGAAAAGGAGATAGATATATCAGGCGATGCCAGACTCAGTTGGAGTGCACCGCTCACACGTCAAGATGGCAGCTCACTCTCCCTGAGCGAGATTGATCATTACGAGATCGACTACGGACTGGTACCTGAAGAACTGAATCTATCCGTGACGGTCCCCGGGGACGCCACGTCTCATTCCTTCGACAATTTAAGCACAGGTACCTGGTATTTTACGATTCAGGTCGTAGACACTCAGGGGCTAACAAGCCCGCCGTCGGACACCGTTTCAAAGACAGTTGAGTAACGGCGTTCGACATTGATTAAGCGAACCCTATCTATAGAGGCTGTCGAGATAGGGTTCGACCTCCCCGCTAATCGAACCGGCCAGAGACGATAGAGCCTGCTTTGGATCACAGGATTGGCAAACAATGCCCAACACCAAAAGTGAGGCATCGGACCTTGCATTGAAAATCCCGGGTAACTGAGCGAGTTTTGCTTGCAGTTCGGTGCTCTTCCATTGGCCTTCGACATAGTAGCCGTAGGCAATATGGATACGTTGTTCCGACTGGCGATAACGTAGAGAAAGCCCGCCCATCTCCACACCGTTTCCAGCATCTACCTTGAACGTACTTTCAGGCATCAGTTTCTCGTTGGAGAAGAGACGGTTGTAGTACTGCACAACCTCGCGTCCCGGCCGTTGAAAATCATAAGAGTAGAGCCCAACGAAGAGCTGCTTGCGCGCGCCGGCGCTGCTTATGGAGCCGCGTTCAACATAGGTTCGTTCCAGACTTCGATCAGGCCGCTGAACATGAGGTTGCCACCCCGCTAACTGCTTCTGAAAAACCGGTAGCCAATGAGCTTCGTCGACTGCAGTAAATTCTTGGTAAGCGGCCGCAGATTGAGCCGGCGACTGGAACTGCGCCATGCTGTACCAGGTAAAGCCGCCAATGAGGAGCATGGGCACGATCGTCGATAAAACACCGAACAGCGGGCGGCCCTGTACTTGACTGGGACGTTGCGTATCGCCTACTCCACCTTGGGGCGCCCCAGCTTCCTTTTTCTCCAGATAGCGAGCAAACAGAAACACGGGAATAAGCGTTGCTGCGAAGACCCACCAACCAAACATGTCATGGTCTTCCACCAAGGACGACGTCATATTCGTCTCGTAGCCTTGGTGGAGGATGACGAATACACGAATCCAGTTTGCTGCCAGAGCCAAAGCCACACCTGCAGCAATTAACAGGAAGCGAGATTTCCAAGCGTTTAAATTCAGCTCGCCGTACAGGACGCATAAGGTCAATCCGACCAATAAATAGCGTAGCCCGGAGCATCCGTTTGCAATCTCAAACGCCCCAACACCGGGAAAATAAACAAAAACCCCCTCGACAATAAATTCAATATTCAACGGCGACAACATCAGCTCATTTACGTTGACCGTTACGACCTGCAGGGGCCACTCGAGGTACTCCCAGAACGGAAGTGCAAAGACCAAGAGCCCGACGGGAACGATAAACGGTATTATCTGGCGCCACCCCCACATGAGAGCCAGGCCCCCAAGCAACACGGGAACAAAGGCCAGTTGCTGGAACGTCTCGATCCTAAGAATGCTGCCAGACAAATGTAATAACAGGGCAGCGATGAAAGGCAGCAACCAGACCCAGTAGAAACCGACTTTGGGATGGAGGCGCCACCAGGTTTTGACGGATAAAACAGCACTTATGGCTAAAAGAAGAAAACCATGGGAAAAGGTTTCGTCCCACTTGACCCAGCGGGCGGCAAGACCTTCGAGGGTTGACCAACTGAATAGAAGAAAGGCGACGATGAAGATGACAGGATAAACCGCGTCGACATTTCGCTTGCCCTGCTTTACTGCCATGTCCAACAACTCCGCCATCGTAGATTTATTTAGGGAACCTCTGATTAAGAGGTTCTAGAAGTCAACTGCTCCAAGACGTCAGCCATACGGTCGATATCCGCTGATGTGACATCCTCGTGGAGAGGTAGTGTAATCAGGCGCCTCGAAAAGTCACTGGCGCAGGGAAAATCTTGTACTGAGCTGCTTAAAACACGCTCTAATCCGGAAATGGCCGGCAAAGGACGCCCGTAAAACGTATTGGCGCCGATTCCAGCCGCGTTTAATTCGGAGACCGCCTGGTCCCGAAGTTCAACGGAAGGTGCTAATAAAGGAAACCGAAGAAGCCGCGGCAAAACTTTATTGGTCGGGCCGGCACCCTCTGAATTCAGTGCTAGTGGTCGAGGACCTGACCAACCACGAGTTTCCAGTGTGGTTAGCGCCTTTGACAGATAGTCTTCGAGGTATTGGCGTTGCCGATGATAGCGGATGCCCGCCTCAAGCATTTGAGTTGGTAGGTTTACCCGGCAAATGGTTCCCAAGGGGGCGTATTCTGTTTTACCAAGTCCGAGAAACGGAAACCGGAGGAGCAGACCATAGAATGGCCTCGACAAGAGTGTATTGAATAAAAAACGGCGTAATCGCCATTTTGAATCCAATGACACCGACTCCTGTGGGAGCCGGTTTAAAATTGGAGCCGCGTCATCACGATGGTCATGACGTATCAGCAGCGCACCCCCACCCATGAGATTGATGGGCTTGCCCCTACCGAAGCTGAGAACAACGTAATCCGCTATGCCGGAGCCCGACGATGCCGGCGGGAATCCCTGCGCGGAGTCCTCGATAATCCGTATATCCGTTTCCGCAATCAGTGTTTTGATGCCAGCTAGATTTTCGGCAAGCCCGAGAAAATCGACAGCCACTATCGCAACCGTCTTTGACGACATAGCCCTTACTATCGCGGAGAGGGACAGGTTCGGTTGCTCCCCGTCCAGGTCCACCAAAACGGGGGTTGCGCCCTGAAATACCACAGCCGCGACCAGGTCAGGACAGCCATAAGCGGGCAAGATAACCTCGGGGGTATCCGCTGCCTCCCTGGCAGCGATTGAAAGCTCAATCGCCAAAGACAGTGCGGCGGTCCCGCTGTTCAATATTTCCGTGTGGTAATGGCTACTCCAGGGGAAACCGTCTACTGACGTCTCCGTGGTCTCTGGGCTCGGAACACGGCTACCCACGGGCCTTAACATCTGTATTCCCACGGTTAAACGGTTCCTAACGTTGAGACGGCGACCAGACCGTCATTCGCCGGCCTGAGAGAAATTGCAGGGTCGCATGGGCGATCGCGTAGTTAACCTGCACGAAAAAATAAGGAATCTTGGCGAAACTTTTTGCCCTCACCGCGGGGGAAAGATGCGCCGCGATAACCACGCCATAGAAAACGAGCTGTGCTAACAAAGCCAGGCCGTAGATACCGCCTCGCGGCACCAATATCCAGCTGCTAACAAACAAAACAATCAAAAACCAAGGCACCAACCACCGCATCACCTTATGACTGAAAACCTGAAAAGCGAACAGCCCATGGCTAAACGGATTCAAGGCTTGCGGATGGCGCGCCAGCGCTGTCAAACCACGGATAACCGTTCTTAACTTACGCTGATACTCTTTGGAGGGGTCGGCAACGTCATGGTAGTGCCCCTGCACGTCCGGCGCAGTGACCGCAACATAGCCTTCAGCAGCACAATTTAGTGCCGTGTTGAAGTCGCTTGGCGAGTGAATATCCCACTTCTGGCACAATGTTCGACGCGCTGCGAAAAACGAGCCGCTTAACCCCACCAGCCCCGCACGGAGAGACTCGAGTTTACGTAGCCACATTTCGTATTTGACGTAGGCACCCTCCCCGACCACACCGCCATCGCGGCTGATAAAGACGTCTTCACTGGAAAGTGCGCCAACCTTCGGGTTGTCGAAGTAGCCGACCAACGTGCCGATAGCATCAGGCGGAATACGCGTCGCGACATCGGAAAACACGATAATTTCACCGCTGGCCTTAGCAATCGCATGCTTTTGGGCATTTTCCTTCCCTAGCCTCTCCTCCGTTCGGGAAAGCAGAATGCCTTTGTCGGCGAATTCTCTAACAATGTCATCGGTCGCATCGCTGGAGCAGTCGGAAGCAACGATAAGCTCGATGTCGGCATAATCGATCGCCAGCGTATTCTCGATTTTCTCCCGAATACGGTGGGCCTCATTGTGCGCGGTTACAATAAGCGAAACCGAAGGATGCTTCGGGGGGCTATCGGTTTTGAGCGTGCGCCTGGCAGGCACACACATCAACACCAGGGGGTATAGGAAATAACTGTAAAGAGCACCGAAAGCCGAAATCCAGAATATCGTCTGCAGCATGTTAACGTCTTACCTTCCGCGAGTAGTTGACCCATGTCGCCAGCGTAAATGAGCGCTAAGAGCTTACCATAATAAGTTACGTTTACATTGACATAAGGTTAACTTCCCGCCCACGGCCGTGTATGGCTGATGACAGCTTAAGGCAGGACTGGCAGAATACGTTCCGGTTACTGGCGTATTCGATTTAGGGTATCGCCAAGCGATTATGGGGGGATTTTTTCGCGTGAACCTAATTCGACAGGCAGCAAAGCTGACTTTTAACTCTTTTTGTGCTGCTACGTCGCTGGCGAGAATCAAGTTGACCCGCTCTCCGAGCTTGCTCATCTTGACCTACCATCGAGTTCTGCCTGAGGGGCATTCAGCCAGAAAAATCGAGCAGCCCGGCATGGTTATTTCGCCCAGCTCGCTGAACCAGCATCTCACCTTGATGAGATCCCTAGGAGCGACCTTCATTTCCCTGGGCGAGTGGCTCGAAGCCGCAGAGCGCGGGACGAATCTCCCAAGATTCTCTGTTGCCGTCACATTTGACGATGGCTGGCAGGATAATTATCAATACGCCTACCCCATTCTCAAGAAGCATGAGGTTCCGTCAACAATCTTCCTGGTGTCCCGCCGGATTAACACCGGGTGGCAATTTTGGCCAGAGCAAATCCTCGACCTATTGATAAATCACGCTGACAAGCTGCGAGACCCGGCACTTGCTTGGCTTGCACAAGATATTACCCGTTGCGGGTATCAAACCGGCACTGCGCTGACTAACGAGCAAGCCGACGCGGTCATAAGCCGGCTTAAATCTCTCGATGACAAGACGATTGAAGAGCACTTGGCTAACACGCGCAGCGCAATTCCCGAACTGGGCGAGAAGCCACTCGAACGTCATTTATTGAACGACGACGAACTACTCGAAATGCGAGCTTCTGGCCTGGTGACCTACGGCGCCCATACGCAACACCACTATCGGCTGAATCGCCTAAAGGATGCCGACCGTCTTCAGCAGGAAATCGTCGTCTGCCAGGACGACCTTAAAGACAAAGGTCTTAACCCGGTATCCATCTTCTGCTATCCAAACGGCGACATCTCGTCGAAAGGTGAAGAACTGGTCAAGACTCATTATAGCGCTGCCTGCACAACGGAACGCGGTTGGAACCAGACCCCCGCCAAGCCTTACGGTTTGCGCCGCTTCAATTTCCATGATGGCAACGGCAGTAGCGTCCTCAATTTCCTGGCGACGATGGGGAGACCGGTATAGTGCGCGTCGCCGGGGAGGAAAAGGCTACCGTTGTCACCCATATCATTTCGGGAGATCTATGGGCGGGTGCGGAAGCTCAGGTTTATCAACTGATTTCCGGCCTATATGCGAACGGACACGTTGCTCCTACCGCAGTCGTGTTCAACCCCGGTATTCTCTACGACAAACTCTGCGCCTTGGGTATTGAGGTTACGATTGCCGATGAAACGGCATTGTCACCTTTAGGTCAAATCATGGCTATTCGCGCGCATTTACGAGAGAACGGGGCAGCCATCGTTCACACCCACGGGTTCAAGGAAAATGTTCTAGGCACCATTGCACAGCACTTGGCACGGGTACCAAGATCGTTGCGCACCGCCCATGGAAATCCAGAAACAACGCTGTCTTGGCAAAAGCCGCTTAAAAAGCTCACCCAGATTCTTGACGACAGCATCGCACGCTACGGGCAAAATGCCGTCGTCGCCGTCTCTAAACAGCTCGAATCAGCGCTCTCGGCAAGATATCCCGGCAAAACGGTCAGGATCAGCAATTTTATTGACCTAAATAATAGGTATGCTTCTGAAGAGGCCGAGATTACACCGGTAAAGGAACACGAGCCTCCATACCAAATTGCGCTTATCGGCAGAGCTGTGCCCGTCAAACGCCTCGATCTGTTTATCGATACTATTGCTCTTCTCCGAAATCAGCACGGACTCGACGTCAACGGCGCGATATATGGTGACGGGCCTCTACTTTCATCTATGAAAGATTACGCCGCTAAAAGAATTGAAGGCGCCGTCGAATTCAAAGGCTTCGTGAACAACATCGCTCAGGAGCTAACGACAACCGATGTGCTCGTCATGCCATCCGATCACGAAGGCTTGCCTATGACGTTGCTTGAAGCTCTCGCAATCAAGGTACCTATCGTGGCCCACAACATCGGTGGCATACCCGAAGTGCTGGGAGAAGGCCGGTGTGGGGTGCTGGTAGACAACCATGATAGCGCCGGTTATGCAGAGGCCATCGCCAAACTTCTCAACAATCGTGCTACGATGCATAACCTCGCGGAAGCTGGCGTCAAGCATCTCCAGAGAGAGTTTGGGAGCACCCAAAATATTCAGAAGTACGAAGAACTGTATGCGACTCTTGTGCGAGGCACGGGAAGCCCACATCGCTCTCATATTCCAAACGGTAGCCACTCAAAGGCGCTGTAATACTTCCCCTTTAGCCAAATCAATTTAAACCGAGCAGTTATAAAACTTTATGTATATCCTGAACGTTATTAAGAATATTCTCGGCACTCTCGACGGAAGAACTCGAAAAAAATATTACGCTTTACAGTTTTTTTTCCTGTTTTCCGCTTTCTTTCAAGTGGTAGGTATTGCGAGTATTGGGCCGTTCATTTCCATACTATCAAATCCTGCAATCATCCATGAGAACTCTGTTCTTTCCTACTTTTATGAGCTGCTGGGATTCTCGACCAATCTCCAATTCATTATAGCTGCTGCATTGGGGTCACTAATCATGATCCTGATTTCGAACACTGTTGCGGGTCTGACCATTTGGTTTACCTATAAATTTTCCGTGTCTCTAGGGAGCAGCCTGCAACAGACGGTCTATCGAAATTTTTTACATCAGGATTATCTATTCCACAAAACCCAGAATTACAACAAAAAAATTGCCATTGTATCGCAACAAATTCCACGCTTTGTCTACATGCTATTCCAGCCTTTTCTACTTATGACCAGTCAACTATTCGTTGCCGGTCTTATACTGGTTGGCTTACTGATACTCGACCCCATTTTGGCAATCATATCTGCGCTATTGATAGGCGGTTCTTATCTGGCTACCTATATCTATCTCAGGAAAAAGCTAAAACACCATGGGGAAATTGTATACGAGCGTAGTCATAAAATTCAGTCAATACTATCCGAGTCCTTCATCGGGATAAAGGATGTTAAACTCGACTCAATGGAACCAAAGTACACATCGGAGTTTAACAAAATAAATATCAAGGGACTCAACTCTCAAGCTTTCATATCGTTATCTGGCGATGTCCCAAAATTCATTATCGAATCCATTTCCTTTGGCGCCATCCTTGTCTTGGCACTTACACTCCTGATAACACGAGATAATATAAATTCTGTTGTCCCCATACTCAGCATCTATGCTCTAGCGGGTTACAAACTACTGCCCACAATGCAACAGATTTATAAATCCATCTCAAGCCTAAGTGGCCACGGATCAGTTGCCGGGATAATAAGGAAGCAGGTCCAAGCGGTTGAGGAAGATACATCCGCCACTGAATATGACAAATCGATCGATATTGAAACCGTCGAGCTAAAAGACGCTCAATTTACTTACCCCAAGGCAGACCACACGGCCGTAAGCGACGTTTCGCTAAAGCTCCAGCGGGGACAAATTTATTCACTGGTGGGGCACTCCGGCTCAGGTAAGTCTACTCTAGCCGACATTATCCTGGGTTTGCTGAACCTAGATTCCGGTGAAGTCCTGGTCAATAACAGCAAGCTCGAGAAATCAAACTTAGCTAAATTCCGGAAAAAATTGGGCTATGTCGCCCAAAATATTTTTATTCTGGAAGATACCGTTACCAGAAATGTGGCCTTTGGGCTGCCCGAGGAAGAGGTCGATATCGAGCGGGTAAAGCAAGCTCTTTGCATGGCAAACGCATTGGAGTTCGTGGAAACCCTGCCTAAAGGGCTCGACTCCAACCTCGGACAGGATGGCAAGCTCTTGAGTGGCGGGCAGCGTCAACGCATTGGCATAGCACGAGCGCTTTATAAGCAAGCCGATCTACTCGTCTTGGATGAGCCTACTAGCGCTTTGGATATTGAGTCTGAACTGAAACTGATGAACACCCTGAATACACTCAAACAGGATCTTATTATACTGCTGATATCACATCGGCCTGCGGCAATACGCGCATCCGATGAAATTATTCTGCTAGAGAAAGGGCAAATAAAAAACGTAGGTTCCTTTGATGATTTACAGGAAATGGATGCTTCGTTTGGCTCAATGATGTCAGGAAGCCTTGAAAACGAAAACCAATCCGTTTGAAGAAGCTTGCAGTTTCAGCTGGCGATATTCGGAGGTATCGCCAGCTAGACCCGACCCATCTTACTCAGAAATTTAATAACACCTATTTTGCATCTGGAAGAAAATGGAATATCCAGGGCACTGACGTCAAACCGCCTGCCGAACTCATGATCATAACTATTGGGCTCAAAACCGGAGAATCCGCCGCCAGGGTAGAACGTTACTTCGCCAAAGTAGAACCCTGTCTCGTTAACAAGAAAGTCAATCCGGCAGAAATTGAACTCAGAAGATAGCTCTCTGGCTATTTCCAACATTTCCTCAAGGTTATGTGGACGGGTCTCCGGACGGCTGGCGTTAGGTTTGTTGCCTTTCCGGCACGGTATATGGCGCCACTCAAGATCATAGAAATCCAACGTTCGCGTTGATGTCCGCTCTGTATCGACTTCAATATAAGCAGGCTCACCACCAAAGCAGAAAAACTTATAGTCCTTGAGCTCTCCCGACAAATACTCTTCAACAATTATCCTCGGCTCAATATTTTTATAGGCCCATTCTCTATGCTTATAATAATGATTTATTTCAAGCCAGGACTTTAGCAACGCCCTTGTCTCATCAAAATCAAGCATCTTTTTATCCGTACAAACAATATTTGTTGCCCATGAATGATTACACTTCATAACAAATTGTTCCGGCAGTTCATCGAAATCGATCTCTTCGGGATCGCGATAGACCGCTAGCAACTTATTTAATATGCAACCATAACCTTTTTGTTCAATAAACGTCCTAGCTTTGTATTTGTCAACCAAAGCTGACATCTTTGGCGATTTATTGTAGAGCTTCTGGATCTGTATTTTTTCATTAAATGTTTGCGGAGCAAGAAAATTTATTTCCTTCCCAAAGATACTTTTATAGTCACGAAAAATGAATAGCTCATTGTCCAGCAGGGACCTAGCAACTTTTTTACTGTGAGCTAGAAAACCTGATGGCTGTATACTTTCTTTCATACTATGTCCAATAAATTAGAGCGTGTCATGCACTGATACATCGCGTACCTGACGTTACAGTAACGGCTAAAAAACCAGAGAATATATTTAACCAAGAAACATTGCACGCTCTTTTCTACCAAAGTATCGTAATCTTAGTAGCCATTTCATAAAGCTGCGGGGCTCACTGAATAATTTCCGAGGCTGGAAAAAGGTGGCTCTTAGGCTGCCCCTTCCATAATTGCTACCGGGGTTATCAACACAGTAAACGGCCGCGTAGAAATTAATGGGAGTAAGCGGGGTCTCTTTATTTTCAAGATAAGGAATTAAATCACGATGATGTCCAAATAAGCGCTTAACCAGCTCGGGTTCGATATCATCGACATGATCAGCTAAAGGCAACAGATCTGTCCTGACAATCGCATGAGTCCCACACCAATTATGAAAATCCTGTAGCAGAATTCCCCACTTCGACTTTAGAGGCAGTATCCAGCCCTTGGAGATATACCAACCGAACGCATTGGCATTTTGTCGAACAAGGGCGGGTATTTGTTTTGAGAGAAGATCATCCGCATCAACGCACATTACGAATTTACTACCCGCTTCCCGTGCACGAATCATTCCTAGTGCCACTTTATAGCCTTTATCCCATCGTACAGCGTCAACTCGAACACGCTCATCACAGTCGCCATGGAAAACCGAGACGGACGGCGGTGGTAGATCCGTCCGAACGACCTCAAAGCAAATAGGTAACGCCCGCAACACAGCATCGTCCGTGGCAACTAGAATCGCCCGAACATCGCTACATTCTCTATGCATATTTTCGATGGACCGAGCGGTTTCATCGAGCCGATCAAGGACATCCTCCCAATTTTTCGAGGACTGAGGCGATCGCAACGGTATAACAAAGGTAACCAGTGATGACACGCCAAAACTCCAAACCACTTTCGATGAATGAATTAACGACGCTTTAGCGCGCGGCAGTCCCAAGTTGCCTGGAACCGTCGACTCTTCGGTATAAAGCATTCGCATAAAATGTCAGCTGACGAGAGATTAGGTAACCCAAACCTCTCTTGGTCAAACTAGGCAACTAGAATAATTTCTCAAGAACCTCTTCCAGTTGATCCCCGTAAATATCCACCGAAAACCTAGAGCGAATCTTTTCAAGTGCCGCTGTTGAAAGCCGTTCAGCCAGCGCGTCGTCCTTCGCGAGTCTTTCGATTTCCGACCTCATCCTGTCTACATCGCCTGGCGGTATGTAAAGCATTTCCTCGTCAGGCGAAAAATATTCCTCAAGGACGGGGGTATACGTACTAATAACGGGAACGCCAAGCAAAACAGCTTCCATAACGGCACGAATGCCGGAGGGGTATGAGAGCTCCGACTTAAGCGGCACCACAGCAATGGACGCCTGGCTGTACAACGACATCAACGTATCGTAACTCACTCTTTCGTGGACATGCGTATTGGCAGATAAATCCGACTGCGCCGGCAGTAGATAAGGAAGCGTAATCAGATTAAGCGACACATTCAGATCCGCAACCGCTCGGGTAAGCACACTAAAATCCCGGCCAACATCTCGTCCAATTGATAGCACTTGCGGCGGAGAGGCTTTCTGCCGCATCTTCCCAGTGCTATAGAAATCTAAATCCATACCATAAGACAGGGCATGAAAACGAGCCCTAGATATACTGTAGTGGCTAGCCCAGAGATCAGCCTGAGACTGCGAAAAACAAATAACTTGATTCGCAAGAAGCAAGTTGAGTTTGACCAGCCAATCCCGAATCCGGTTTTTAGGAAACTTAAACATCGAATCAAGGTAGACAATCTTTTTACCCAGCAGCTTCGCCAGTAGAGTTAACCCCAGGCTAAAGTCATCTTTGACAACAATGACATCCGCAGGAAGACAGTCCCTGACCATTCCGAAGCTAGGTATAAAGACAAAACGCTTCAGCTTTTTTCGTATACTAGCAAACTTGCCCTGCCATCTCTTGTCGGAAATGTTGACATCCCACCCCCTCCTGAGAAGTTGATAAAAACCGGTTAGGCGTTCCCTAGGCGCCCTCCCCGCTTCTATTTCAGCTATTGTGGGTGTAGCTATATCAGGATAAAGAAATACGTACTTTCGATTCTTAGCATTGCTTGTGTCCATATCAACCCCGTTAATATGAAAGTGAGCAACAACTATATCGCTTGTTTATGAACGTTAAATGTCAACGATTGCCGTAATGCTTATAAGAATCTATCCCAACATCCATCTAACAGGGCAGCTGAAGCCATCTGGAAAGCAACTCAGCATCGCCTGGACCAACATTTGTGAACTGACACGAATCACCTCTACTTCTCATGGTGGGCCTCCCAAACAACTGAGGCCTCCCTCGACAACAGTCCCAAATTTTTGACTCTATCTTTATGGATGCCCATGACGAAAATTCTATGACTAGAACCACAACCTAACTTGAACGAGCATCGGAAAAATGAGCATTAATAACAACTAAATATTTATTAGGCTAGCCGACAAACCTCTTCATCACGTCCCTAAACTTCCTTAACATCACATCACTAGAGAAATTTTCAGCGACCTCTCGTTGGGCGCCTGCACCTAATCTAAAGCGTGTTTCGGGCTCTTCAATAAGCTGCTTGAGAGTAAGCGCAGCGCTTTGAACATCTTCTTGTCGGTAAATGACGGCGTATTCATCATGCTCAAGCGCTGAGCTGACGGAAGGGTTATCAGAAGCGACAACTGCAAGCCCTGCGCGCATATATTCAAGTATTGCAAGCGACATAGCCTCCCCTCTAGACGGGTGGAAAGCGATATCACAACTGAGAAGGCGCTCAGGTACGTTGGCAACGTTGCCAATAAAATGTACCCGCTCTCCAAGATTCAATTGCCGAACCCTATGTTTAAAGTCATCAATATCGGGGCCATCGCCAATAACGAGATACTCGAAATTGTTAAGTGAATAATCCTTCACAAGGACATTGATAACATCAATTGCGAAGTCAATCCCTTTATAAAAACAGACTCTTCCAACCGTCACTACACGAACCAACGCCGACGTTTCCGACTTATGTACGGGGCTAAGCGCCTCACCAATATCGATTCCATTTGTAACACAAAAGACTTTGCTGCTCGGCAACCCATTGACGCTCACAAGGCGATCAGCGACGTACGGGCTGACCGCTAATGCAGCTGTACACGACAGAAAAGGCATTTGATTTAAAAACCGTTTCAAAAACCCCTTAAGCCCGCTAGGAATGCTGCGCATACCTGGCGTGTGATCGTGCACTACAATTGTTTTTACGCCGGCGAGACGAAATAGAAGATAACGCCACGAATAAGTTTTAAGATCAGTTAAATACATAACATGGATAGAATTTTTTATAATATATCTAACTTGCTTAAACAGAGCGCTTAGACCAGAAACCGTAAAATCGACTTTATCAACTCGGCAGGACGCATCAGTCAGGCATTGAGGGACAACCGTTACTGTCGGAAAACAAACATAGGTTTGGTATCCCTGGTCCGCTCCAAGCAAGGATAATTCGCACCAGAATCGCTCCATTAGACGCCAAGCATATCCCTCATTCGAATCAAAATTTCCAACAGCCAAAATTCCTTTTTTCGATACCTGCTTAGCGTCCATTTATTTTACCCCAAATCTTTCCTGCCAACCGGCTCCAATTTTCTCTGTAACCTAGTGAACTAACAATCAATATTATACCCTTACGAAACAACCCTTTTGAGATATACGTTCTTCCGTCCAGAAACTGGCGACGTGAAATATAATAATTACAAAGAAGTTTATTGGCGCCTTTTGCATATAAATCGCGATACAGTCGCATGCTTGCATGGTTCGTCCGATCCTTCATCAAGAAGTCAGCGGATTTATTCGATTGGTGAACCCGCACAGTCGCTAAATCTCTATCGATGTAAATAAAATCATGCCTGGTCGACACCCTCAGTACAAAGTTAAAATCTTCGGACTTTAAAATTCCCGGATCCCAGCGAAAGTTATCGTGAACCTCTCGCTTTACTGAAAACGTTGAGGGGTAAAGAGGATAACCGCTTAGTAGCAATTCTAGAAGACTTGTATTCTGTAGCTTATAATACTCACCAGAAGTTTTTTGTGAAAACTTATAGATGTATGAAAACATGTCCGTATTTGACACGTCATACCGCTTTGGAAGCGACACATCATGCTTACTAAAATCAGAAAATAGAAAATCCGGATCGCTATTATCTTCAATGGCTGCTTTATATACTTCAAGTTTGTTTTCAGCCCATATATCATCACTATCCAGATAGCATACATAACGCCCAATGGCCGCCGAAAGCCCCCTATTTCTCGCAGCTGCAACACCCGAGTTAGGCTGACGCTCTAACTTTATAAAATCCTTATACTTAGAGAGAACTTCTATAGTATTATCTGACGAACCATCGTCAACAACAATTATTTCATAATCATTAATAGTCTGAAGCAGAACACTATCGATAGCGTCACAGACCATGTCGGCGCGATTAAAGCAGGGAATAACGACCGAAAAAAAAGGCATAATCGTGTCACCTAAACAAGATAATACTTAAAATATTGTGGAGAACGCCTGACACAGATAAGGGGCGAAAGCGGAACTCAATATACTAAATTTATACTTCATTATAAAAGTTAACCCTTTCCAAAAGCCAGCAACGAGCTACGGTTTTTTTATGACATCGATTCCACCTGCTTACGCTATTTAACTAGATACCTCCCTCCCTAAATAACTAGAGATACTCTGAATAGAATCCCAGAATCGGCGACAATACGGCAATCACCAACCGAATGAAATTCGCTGCCACTATGGATCAGCCCCCCCCCCCCCGCTCCGGGTATCACTCAATGAAGCTCAAGACTCGCCACTGATCTTCTTGGAGCGAATGGACAAGCTGATTCCTTGAAAGCAAAGTTGGAGAAGATAATGGCCTCCTTTACCCTGAATTCAGATAACAACCGCAGCACTTTGGCGTGACCGGGTAGAGGAATGAAGGCCGTCGCCGCTACCCTCATTCGCTTTAACGACCAAAGTGAAGCTCAGCTGGGATACCGGCAACTGCCCTAAGGACAATGGTATCAGATTAGGGAGCTGCTGACGGCGGCTGAAGTTAACGGAAGATTACTGAAGCCTCTGGCGTGTCACAACACAACGATTAAGCGGGAAATAGAGCCATGTCCCGCTTTCCTCGCCCAAAGGCCACCAGACCAGCCAAGCCCATACCTAAAAGAGCCAAGGCGCCAGGCTCAGGGACAGTTGCCAGCTTCAGTTTGAAGCGCAGATCATCAAATTCAAAAGCGCTTATCGTATCACCCCCCACAACCAGGGAGGCCATGCCCGGTATGGACCAGTTCATGTCGAACGGTATACCACGGTTGTCTTCATGACCTCCTCCTTCTGACCCAAAAGCCAGATAATCTCCGTTCGCGTCGAAAGCGAACCAAACTGCATCCGCACCAAACTCCCGATCCTCACCGGTGTATCCATAAACGCCGTTAATGCCCTTTAAAGAAACCCAGTCCACGGGCTGATGAAACGTCATACCAAACCCGGAAATGCATTCGATGCGGCCCTCACACTGAATCCAGCCAGCCGCGAAGTTGCCAAATACTAATTCACCTGTAGGGGCGGCGAAGTTAAACTCAGGCTTGGTGGCATTAACTGATTCAGTACCCAAATCCCCGACCAGATACTGCAGAGTAACGTAAGGGGAGACATTCGACAGATCGACTCCCTCATGGAAATGGTCCGGCTCAATAACAATAGAGTAGGCTTTGGCCGTCGACGATGCGGCTAGCACCGCCATCACCAGGCAGATCGCTGCGGCCACTGTTCGCGAGCTGCTTTTTGCTTTGTTCACATTTGATTCCATGAGCGTAACTCCCATTAATGATGTACGAACTGCCGCTAATGCATGAATTGGGCCGTATTTCAAAAAAGCGATATTAAACTATGTGAAATATGACGATCGAAGTGAGAGAAGCTCTAATGTGTAAGCGACCCTGACATACCTGTAAAAAATTGGTTAGACGAACCTCATTTTGACCGTTTCGATGCCTCCAGCCCTCCATCGGAGAACTGCGCAGCGTTCCCAAATTATGCTACATTGGGATAGTAGGTGGCGCGCCCACAGCTGCCATCAAGTATACAGCAACGTTTAAAAACATGTCCAAAATAGCGACAAATCAGCATCTAGCCATTAACGGTCGGTAACCAAAATACACCCATATTCTGGATACAATAACTCGCCTCTGCGTTACGCTTAATATGAGAAAACTTATTATTTTGGGGGATTTCATGCACAAACTTGTGGCTGCCTTCACTGCAGCGGGAATCATGGCCTTTGGCACGGTAGCCAGCAGCGAATCATTAGTATCCGACTCATTTGAGTCCGGAAATATGTCTACAACAAGTTCAGTTGGATTCGATTGGTCAAACACCACCTCTACTTCCGTTGTTACCGCCACAACCGAGGTGTTCAAGACGTCACTACTCAACGAACCAGCCCCATTAGACAGTAACTGGCAAGCAAAAACCGGCAATCATTCACTAAATTTCCGTTATAACGTCGGAAAAAGCTGGGTAGAACAAAGATTTCAAATAGGCGAGGCTCATCCAGAAATATGGATGAGCTTCTGGCTGCGTGTGCCCACCAACTACTCCCACCCTACTGTTGCGGGAGCCAGCGATAACCAAAAACTCTTCGCACTATGGATGGATGGCTATTCAACCAAAGGCGAAGGCTCCACGGTAAGCATGGAATTTAGAGGCAGTGGCGGAGGAAGCTCCTATTTTTATGGAAAAATAAGCCCTGGCGGTTACAAGGGCACTGGTGGAGACAGAGGAGCCGCTCCTTTTATTGAAGTTCCCGGTGATAGGGGCAAATGGATGCACCTAGTAGTTCATGCTGTGAGTGAAACTTCAGCAGGTGCCGCTGATGGGGTCATGGAGGTATGGAGGAAGTGGGAAGGAAACGCTGAGTACGTAAAAACTCATGACCTTAAGAACCAGCCGATTAGCCTAAGCTCAAGCGTAAAAGGCTTTTCACGCGGCTATTTAATGGGCTGGGCCAACGCTCCCTATCCGGTAACTACTGATTTTCTGCTTGATGATTTTGAGCTTTCTACCAACCCACTTTTCTCAAGTTCCAATGCTCCAAATGCCCCCTCAGAGCTAGTCGTAAGATAAAGCTCTTCTGATACTCGTACAATTGACTCTAGAACCATACTGGTCGAGACAGAACTTGGCCAGTATGCTCATGTTAAGTTCACCATGATTAGATGAGTATCTTACGTACGATAATCAATGGAGAGACGAACAAGGTATGGCGATGTTTTGCTGATCTTATTCGGTCACTTTCGAGTCAATAAGAAAAAACCTCAACAGCAAAAGTAGCGCCCGAACTCCCTGTTTATTTCCCATTCGACGACCCGCTCCGGTAACTAAAACTTTTAAATATTCGATATTACTGAGCGAAACTTACCAGAGCTTGATCGCGGTATCCTATCCATGTATCTGATATCAATTTCGATTTCAGTTCCTACCCGCTCCCTAAGCATACTCACCAATTTCTTTTCATTAATAGGTTTCCCCTCTATCGTTACAACATTTAGTGTAAGCATGCTCCGACTCACCTGAACTATCTGGGTCTCCTTTATACCTCCAAGCCCCTTAAATACAGGATCTAAACGGCCTACCTTATGGCCTTCCGGAGTGACCACGACGTCGTCTACTCTACCCTCAATAGATGCCAACCGACTGGCGAATCGGGTGCCAGGGTAGTAATCGCCAACAATGGCATTATCACCAATTTCGTACCGAATAACTGGAGTTGCACTGTTGAATATGTTGGTACAAATAATCCTTCCGGACTCTCCCGGAGCCACAGGTGAAGACTTTTCATCAAGCACTTCTACCAGACAATATTGACTAGGCACAATATAGTCACCCTGAGAAAGAGGCGTCTGAAAGGCCAGGACACTTTGCTCAGCACAGCCATAGTAATCATAAACTGGACAGCTGAACACGTCTTCTATTAACTCTCTCTGGTAATAGAAAAGTGTTTCCGAGGACGTGACTATCGCTTTTAGTTTAAGATTTGGCCTATAACCCTCATCCTTTAGCAAAAGAGCCAATTCATATATGGCGGAAGGATAGCTGTCTATAAAAAACGGGGCCCAATCTTCTATCGCGCCAATATAGTCCAAACAACTCTTCTTGCTCAGATGATATGACGACAATAAAAGCGTGTTCATCGCTTTGTTAACGCGCCAATAAGGAGCTCTTTGTTGATGAGGAGGGACTAAAATTCTGCCGGCAAATGTAGCTGACCGCTCAAACTCGTTAACCCCAATAGATTCGAGAAATTTGTGGAAAAATGCATAATTTATCTCCCTACTGTCTCGATCCATGCGTATCTCCAGAGGACTTCCAGTAGAACCGCTTGTCGAGACAGTTATAAGCTTTCCTTTAAAACGATCTGAAACCATGCTCGGAGCGCAATTTCGCAGGTCGTCCTTCTTCAAAATCTGAAACTTTTCTATTATCTGCTCAAGTTCCTTTAATTCTCTTAACTCCGAGGCATCAGTTACAACGGTTTCCCGATAAAATGGTACGCTCTCGGCAGCGGAAGCCAAAAATTCACGAACTTTATCAAAGTTGTTAACTGGACTAGAGCTTAAATCTATAGTCTGATAAGTAACTCTATATGTATTCCCAAACCTCCCTCTACGTATATACCAACCATATATAGATATCAATAAATTTTGAGCCCAAACCGGCATACGATTATAAAAATAACTGACCATAATTTATTGCTTACCTCGTAGATCGCATTAATTACGTTATCTATTATTCTCTACTAATTCACAAAGTCTGTCGGAATAAAGCCTGCCTATAGAAGAATAACTATATCTTTCTTTAATCAATCTAGGGCCGTTAACCTTAAGGTGTTTTTCCAAACCAGGCTCAGCTAACAATAACTTTACATTCTCTATATAATCCTTCGGCGTGGACGCATATAAAACATTTTCACCCTCTTCAACGCTGATGCCTTTACACGAAAAAGGGTCTGCTATTATGCAGCAACCGGTAGCTAACGCATCCAATATTTTAAGCTTAGTACCACCGCCAGTCCTTATTGGGCAAAAATAGAACTGGGCAGCCCACAAATATTCTCTAATATCCTCTACAAAGCCATGCACAAATACATTAGGCTCATTGTCTCCAAAATCGCGTATTTTTTCGGTAGGACTTCTCCCTACTATATGCACCGCCATATCCGGGAACTCTGTCTTGATCATCGGCCAGATATCGCTTATAAAATATTCTACAGCTTCCCTGTTAGGGTACCAGGACATGCCGCCCACAATAACAATGCTACCTTTTTCGACATGCGCTTTTTCATTCGGAAAAAAGTACGAGACGTCCACTCCATTAGGCACAGTGAGGAAGTTGTCTTCACCAATTACATTTGTCATCTTTTCCGCATCGTCATCAGAGCATGCCAAGTTGAGGTGTGCCTTCCTACTAAACTCGATTTCACTCTTTAATAGTCTAGAAGCCTCATAACGAAAAAATAACGCTTTGAATACATTTGACTCTGTATCAGCGCGTTGCCTTAACATATCTGACTCAAAGTTATGGTGATTTAGAACTATCGGTAGGCCCGAAAAAAGTCGAAAATAGGGGGCTAAGCTTATGGTGTCCACATGGACAGCATCAAAAGAATGCTCTGAGAGAGCCTTAGATATAGCTCTCTGCGCTTCTGAAGACTTTAGCCATTCCATGTTATATGCACTCCCCTTCAGCAACGCTTTTAATGCTGTCAGGTAGCGGCCCTGCGGGAGACGTTCCTCTGGTATATCGAGCACTTCAACGGACTCCACGGATTCCAGAAGCATCTGTTTGGCAAACTGAAGCGGGTCGGACTCTTCCGGAAGACTACTTTTCAAAAGCGATTTTTGATTGAACGCCAGCAGCGTAATTTCGTGGTATTTACCCATCTCGTTTATCATGTTGTAAGATCGCTGCAAAACTCCTCCTTTAGGTGGGTAAGGGACAAGATGGGATAACCAGAGAATTTTCATGTTTTTCCTTTTTGAGACAAGTGCTTTCAAAAATACTACCAGTGAATCAGCCTGTTTATCCGGCCCACGAAGATTTCTCTGAAAGCTAAAACTAAACGACGACTGGCGCCAAACTACGATTTAAAAGCATTAGCATTCTAAGTTATAGGAGAAGACATCTGTGAGCGCTACTCACTCCGTAATGCAGGCTAAACTTCCGTTTCCTGAGTCGCCTTAAAGATATCATCTAGCATAAATCTGCCTAGATTCTACATTTAACAGACTAGGTTGACCATAGCCAGCCGTCTAAGGACTCCATGTTTGACAGGCAGCATCTTAGTGATACTGTCAAAGTGAAAGGTAGTCTTATTCATTTATAGATGCGGGCCAAATATAGTCATCCAGTTCTTTTAGGGGACAATATATTTAAACTTGCCAAGACTATGGTTTAGCTTTTTTCAGGCATTCATTGAGTTTTCCGCTTACGCAGATTCACGATTATTGAAACTCTAGCCATAATATCTTCACGTCTGCGGCAATCACTTTGACATTTCACAAAAGCATTTAAATGCGATTCCGATTATTCGTTTATCTTGATACGGATATTCTTTAATACTTAATTAATAACGGCCCTCGCAGACTTATAACCTGCGGGCCTTTGCCAGGCGTACTTATACATACTTTGACTTGGGCACAACGGGCTAAAATTTCGGTGGATAATATTATGACTATGCCGATGCCAGTGGTAGGGGGCTACATATAGATAAGGCCAACGTTAAAGGCTACTATCTATGAAGCTACATATTTAGAAAGATAAGGCCGACTATAGGATGGTGCGTGAGGGGAGCCATATTTTTGGACGGAGAATCACATGATGAAGCCCTTATAGAGAAGTCATTACCCTCACCGCTATGTAGATTTTCTACCGAAACCACCTATGGCGTAATTTGATCATGTCCGAACAGCACATTATTTGAGCCGTTAATATACTTCCATTCTCTCCTCAATTTGTGACAACCAAAAAAGCTCTAGCGAATTAAGCGCTGCCGAAACATGAACGATATCGCCTGTTAGTAATACCAATTTCTCTTCTGCGACCTGGCGAGGTGAAGGTTTTCCTCACTTGGCTACAAGCATATCGAAATTAACGAACATGATGTAATCGGCTCTTGTTTCATTTTTCCCTGTTCCAGGTAGTCGAGGCCCCGTGTCTATTTATATACATCGATCGGAACCCATCATTCGACTATCCAGCAGATTGCAGAGGCCTTCGTTGTCATTTTACAACCGCATTTTTATTTCTTACGACCTTGGCTTTGGCGCCGCCACCGAATACTCCCTTTTTCACTTTGATTTCCCGCTCCCTTTCTCTCGAAAACCGCATTTTGATAATCGCAAGAGCCAACAGAAAGTAGATGTAGGGATAGAATGTAATCGACATGAATATCGCCCCTACAAAGTAAGTCAGGACGGAAGCATTCAACGCCACCCTGAAGCTTTCGAGAAACTTAAGGTCGAGCCCAGGGTCTTTATGCTTTTTCACTAAAGATCGGCGGGAAAACACAGAAAAGTGGAACCCAATATACAAAATCAGAGCTGGGATACCTAACGTCGATGCAACTTCAATCAGAGAGTTGTGGGCCACTTCCCTCCTGGTCGACAGATAGCTCCCGTCGCTCACCTTGTAGTACCTGTGATAATGCTCCGGAAAAGTCTTGAAGCCCACCCCGAGAAACGGGTAATTCTTCGCCATCTCGATACCGGCCTCCCAGTATTCTAGGCGAGTGGTTGAGGTTTGATCCGAGCCTGCTGTTTCAAAACGGGCCTTTTGCTCTTCAGGGAAAAGCGTCCAAGCAACCGCGGCAAACACGACAACATATAACAATTTTTTAAAGCTGACTTTCTTGTAGGCAAGCAACAGATAAACCAGGCCCACCAGCAGCGCCAATTGGCCGCCTCTGGAGCTCGCGCCCATTACCGTCATTATCGCGGTTATGGGAAGCAGCCAGTAAAGCTTCGTTTTCGGCTTCATATACAGAATAAGCGGAATCGACATCACCGCACATATCGCCATCAACAAGCTGAACTCACCGCTGTTCTGGAAAAAGCCTGTTGGGCCCTGAATACCCCAATTCGTGAAGCCAAAGCCTCGCATGGTCCAGACGCGGGCGCCAAAAAGAGACATTTTGAAAATACACAGGAAAAAGACGATGAGCAGCAATTGCAGCTGCTTGATGTTTTTTACGCAGTTTGAAAGGAACAGAACCTCTAGGGCAAAAATGAAGGGAGTGGTCATATCCCTGGACGAAATATGAGGGTAAAGCGAGTTCATGGCCGATAGCCATACCAGGGTCGCAAACAGGAAGACCAAAAAATGGGTGCCGGTGAACTTGAGCCGATTGTTGCCGATCATGGTCAGGAAGCCGACCAGAATAACGATCTGCATCCAGGGAATGATATCCAGCCCTGGAATGATGACCTGTGGACGCAAATAATAGAGTACGATAAACGCCAGGCCGAGATAGAAGATTAGGTCCTGCCCTTTCAAAGCCTGCCGGAATGCTTTTACGTCATCTTTGATTACGGAGAACACCCTTTACCTCTTTTAGGCTCTTTGCCAATTCAACGGTGTGGTAGACGATGTCATCAATGGTTTTGCTCATGAAGGTATCGTTCCTCTGGTCTGGAAACACCCGACATGGGACGTCGCCGGACCAATGTCGCTCAATCCTGGGAAATTGCAGAAAATCGAGCGCAATAAACTGGCTGCTTAAATGCGGTCATTTGGACAACTGGCCTGAAATCGTCGGCGACATTATACCTTTAAAGCTTTAGCAAGTTGAGTTGCGTGATAAGCGATGTTCTCCACCGTCTTTTCCATAAAATAGTCATTCGCCGAATACGGGTCATTTATTCTGCACATCTGATTGTCACCAAATGCACCCAGCAATGCGCATGGATTTGTATACCCGAGCTTCCTAAGCTGCCGAATTTGCCTAATTTCCATGCACACAAACAGATCCGTCGGCCGATGTTCATAGTCCTGCAGGCTCGTGGTTCGATGCGCTGAAAGGTCCATGTTGGCCTTCTCTTTTGCGACTTTCATTAACCTTGGGTTAGCTGGTTTTCCGGAAGTGGTGTCCAAACCTAAAGACACCGCGTCTACGTCGCAATGCTGTTTGAAGATGGCCTCAGCCAAGGCGCTTCTACAGATATTGCCCTGGCAGACAAAAACCACCCGTCCGATATCCTCGGGCAGCCGTTGCCTGTACAGACCCAGTTTCTGTAACAGGCCATCGAACTGGTAGTGCAACAGACCTTTCCTACTGCCATAATTGTTTTGGATAAATTCACGTAGCATATGGCAAACCTACCCGTAGAGGCTAAAGTAACGGGTGAACATCGCGTCCAAACTATAATGCTCCCTTACAAATTCCCTCGCTTTGGATAAAAGCTCGGGCAGTTGGTCTGTTTTTTGAAGCCTGGTACCCGCATCTGAAAGCGATTCGGGCGAGTGTTCGTCGGAGAGATAAATCAGCTTCTCCGGGACAATCTTCTCGATACCATTGCGTGTGGACAGCACAGGTTTACCGGCAGCCAAGGCTTGTGTCAGCGCCAAAGGGTGTCCCTCGCTGCTGGACGTCATCAAAAAGATATCGATCGATGACAAGAATTCCGGCACGTCATCAATGAATCCGAGAAACTCTACTCTATCGTTCAAGCCGCTCGATCTCACGTACTCTTTCAGTTCCAGTGCCTGGGGCTTGCTATCATCCCCTGCAATAACGAGCCGCACGTTCACGCCTTTCGCCTCCAGGTGATGCATGAAATCTACCGCCAATCGATAATTCTTAGCAGGCCTGACATTGCCTAGGCAGCCAAAGACCAGGGGCTTTTCCTGCGTGTCCAGGGTTCGAAGCGGGATAGCCTCGAGATCATGTACATCAATACCGTTCGGTATGACCATCGGCGTCAATCTGTACCAGCCGGACGAAGACTCAATAATGGTTTGCCTCAGATCTTCCGTCACCGCAATGGTGTGCTTCGCACCCGCCCGAATGATGCCTAATTTGAGGTTTCGAAGGCGTTCTTTCTCGGATATATCGACATGACCGTGAAAAGTCGCGGTTACCGGAATTCGTAAAAGGAGTCCCAGTAACGACGCGTAGACATTGGAACCCAGAAGATGGGACTGTATGTGCGTCACTTTTTCGCGCTTGGCGATCTTTGCCAACTCGAGCAGAAACTTGAAGTTCATGCTGCCCTTGCAGTCACGAACGTAGTACTTGATCGAACGCTTCTGGAGCTGCGATTCAACCCAGCCCGGGCCGCGGATCACCGCGACGCTACCATAGCCACGCTTCGCACATTCCTCGGCCAAATTTAGAAAAACGGTTTCAGCACCACCCGGACCCGTGGTATCGATAACGTGAAGTACGGTAGGTTTCATGATACTGCTGGCCACTCCATTGATCCGACGACAACCCTTTCCATGTTAACCTAGCGCTTTCCAGGGGGCCAATATGAGAGTATTGGCATGCCCTACAATTTGATAAGCTCTCATCTCGATGTAAAGGGAGATTCCGCGAATGGATCGCGAAAAGCCATGTGTATTAGTGCTGGACGCCAATCAACGCAGCGCTTTGGCAGTAACCCGTTCACTAGGGAAATCAGGCCACTACGATATCAGTACAGCGGACTCAGTTCCGTCCGCGCTGGGTGGTGCCTCCCGTTACAGCCAGACATACTACCGCTATCCTGACCCCAATCAATACCCTAAAGAATTCGTAAGGTGGATTAGCGATTTTTCTTCCAAGCACCATTTTGACCTCTATATGCCGACCACGGAGGTCACCAGTCAGCTCTTGCTCCAATTCCAAGAGGATCTTCCCCACGTCGAACTGCCCTTTGCATCATATACTAATGTGATGGCATTGGCTCAAAAGGCTTCTCTGGTAAAGCTCGCGCAAGAACACGATATTGCGGTGCCTAAGAGTGCTGTTTACGAATCTAGAGACCAAGTCGATGCCGGGGAACTCACTTTCCCTGTGGTTATTAAACCCGCCCTGTCACACATTTTTCGGGATGACCACTGGGTACACACGCAAGTCAAAGTGATCAAAGACATGGCGGGCTGGAATAATGCCATGCAGGCGATGCACTATCTCGACTATGCGCCGTTTATGCTGCAGGAATTCATACCGGGCCACGGAAGTGGGGTTTTCTGTATCTACAATCGCGGCAAGCCCGTGCAGTTCTTCGCTCACCAGCGCCTTCGAGAGAAGCCGCCTGAGGGGGGTGTAAGCGTGCTCAGCCGGAGCATTCCGGTTCCGGAAGACCTCAAGGCCGCGTCGGAGCGCCTGTTAAATGCCGTCAGTTGGCACGGTGTCGCCATGGTGGAATTTCGGGTGTCCAACGAAGGTAAGCCTTATCTGATGGAGGTCAATACACGTTTTTGGGGATCGCTTCAGCTTGCCATCGACGCCGGCGTGGACTTTCCATTGATGCTTGCCGATTTGCACCTTGACCGCCCCCCCACTTCGACAAACGCTGGCTACAAAGACGATCAACGTTTACGCTGGGTTCTCGGTGATTTGGACAGCCTCTACATCTTCATGAAAAGTTCCTATCCCATCCGTCGGAAAATACGTCGTATTATGGAGTTTCTATCGATCAGATTTTACGGCCAAAAACATGAAATTAATCGCCTACATGACCTTAGGCCGGCATGGATCGAATTAAAGCAATACTTGAAGTCGTTGCGCTAATGTCATGACAGACTTAATCCAATATGCTTACTTGAGTTACAGCACCGCAACGGCGATCGGCTCCGAGGTTTTATTGACGTGATGTTTTCTGAAATAGCTATTAATTTCCTGACGAGCGCGCCCGTCTGTCGTCTCATGCTGCCATTAAGACGGCAGGTGGTTCCGGTTTTTCTCATGCATCGCTTCGCAGACGACAACCGAGGTATCCGCGGGCATTCCCTCGGTCATCTCGAAGATGCGCTTGGCTACCTGAAGCGTCGCGGCTATCACATTATCTCCTTGCGCGATCTTGTGGAATCTTTGCTAGCCAACAGGCCCTTACCTGACAAGGCCGTTGCTTTCACGCTTGACGATGGCTTTTACGATCAGGCCGAGAAGGCTCTACCCGTCTTCGAACGTCACCAGGCGCCGGTTACCGTATTCTTAGCGACGGACATGCAGGACGCTCAGTATTGGTCTTGGGACTATAAGCTCGAGTATCTATTCAAGCATACTAGCGAGAACGAAATTAAATTCGACTTCGGGAAGGGTGAGACGAAGGCGCAGTTCCAGACGGCAAACGATAAACGCCTGCTGGTACGCCGGCTGCGGCACTTTTATAAGACAATGCCTAACGCGGTTGCCGAGAACGCGGTATCGGATTTTTCAAAGATGCTGCATGTTACCTTGCCTAGCTCGGCACCGTCTGAATACCAGCCTATAACATGGGATCAGGCCCGGGCTTTGGAGTCGGATTACGTTGAATTCGGCCCTCATACCAAAAGGCATCCGATCCTGTCACAACTCACCGACGATGAAGCGAGGGAAGAAATTGCCGGTAGTTGGCAGGCGATTAGTCGCAATTTAAAGAATCCGGTACCTATTTTCTGCTTTCCCAGCGGTCGGGAAGGTATCGATTTTGGTCCGAGGGAGCAACGGATGGCTGCGGAAGCCGGACTTATCGGCGCTCTCTCGGCAGACCCGGGCTATATCTACCTGAAGCGTAAGGAAAACACAGACATCTTTGCGCTTAAGCGGTTCAGCTTTCCAGATACTCTCGCTCACTTTAAGCAGTACTGTAGCTGGCTGGAATATGCCAAGGAAAGACTCTAAGCAGGACGCTAGAATTGGCAGGCAGCTCACTTAGGAAACGCAGGTGAGCGCCCGTTTTTAACGATCTTTGACTCTGTAAAGAGCGTTTAGCACCCGGCTTCGGACCACCATTAACGAAAGTAGATCTTGGCGGCTGGTCGCCAGGTGCTTTTTATAATTATTGTTCTTCCCTCGCCCGGCAAGCATGTCAAAAACCCTTACCTGCGGATCCTCAAAAGCAAACTCGATTGCGTATCCGAGGTGTAGAAAACCCAAAGAAAGCTTTTTATGGAAGGCTTCTTCAAATCCGCTCTGAATATTGTAGACGCGCCCCTTGTAAACCACGTTGTACAAGACTGATATCACGGCGTCATCACAATACAGGAGGAGGAGCTGCGGGAGCCCCCCTTCCTCCGTTACTCGCTCGAGAAAGCGCCGATGAAACTGCAGGGCTTTCTCTCTAAAAACGGGCTTGCCCCAACGCCGGCAATGAAACTGGTTGAGCTCATCGAAGAACCTCCTTACTCCCTCATCACCCTTTAGCCAGAGGTTCTCGTGATCCACAGAACCCAGGCTTTCGAGCACACGACGGCGGTTGTATATCCTCAACCGGGTGTTGGAGCCCAGAGAACGAAGGTATTCTCCAAAATCCCCGTTCGTATCGACGCTCCAAGCAGTGTCCGACGCTGTCTCACGGACAAGCCATCTCTCGCTTCGCGCCAGCGCGTAGAGAAAGTCGATGTCTTGTGATCCGACAATGAGGTCGTTAAATACCGCCTCGGACCAGCGGGTTTGCTTCAATAAATCGGTGAATGCGGCAAAGTTCTCTGCATCTGTCTTAAGTTCGGAGCACAACGTGTTGTACTCGGTCCTGACTGATCGAACGTTGCGGTAACTGCTCCCCACAAACTCGAGGGAGCGCAAAGGGATGATTCCCTTAACCCGATATGATGAGAGATACAACCCGCAGCGACCTTCCGACCAGGGCGACACCTTGGTAAAGTCGTTATCCACCCCCCAAGTTTCCCACCAGGCGCTTTGCCACGCATGCGTCTGGAACAGGCTCATTAGGGCAGGCTCTTGACGATATTGGGGCCAAGAATGCGGGTTAGCCAGACCGGCAGGCGCTGCCAGATGGCGATAAGCAGCATAAATTTAGGGTTATGCGGATTGAGCCCCGGCAGCGGCGTGTCCGGCGCCATCTTGTAATCCCAGCGCATGGGCACAGGCTCTGCGCCCCACTGACGTTTGAACCGGTAGGTACCGGCCTCTTCGCTGCAGCGGCCAAAATCGAAAAGCCGGAAGCCTTGCTCGATGGCGAATTCCAGCACTCGCCAGTACATGAACATATTGATCCCTGTTGCATTGAACTTGCGCAGCGTCGAAGCCCACGGAATCTCCATCCGCCCTCGATAACCCAACAAGAACGCGCAACCGCAGGGCTCGCCATTAAGTTTCACCACCACCAACCAGGCGGACAACCCTGACTGCTCTATGAGGTCACGAAAGAAGCGCTTACCGTATACCGGCGTCCCCAGGTCGCGCATATTGGCGGCAAAAACATCGTAGAAATCATCGAGAAGCTCCAGGCCACCGATGTGACATTCAGGCTCTTCTCGTTCCGCACGCCGTATCTGTGCTCGTAATTTGGGTCGGAACTGGCTCCAGAGCTCTTCCGGTTTTTTAGGCAAATCAAGCCAGAACGTGACCTTATCTGTCCGGGCTGGCAGATCCAGCTTGGATGCGTCCAGATGCCGCAGTTCCACGTGGCTAGCCCCAAGAGATTCGGCCCACGCCGACGCTTCGTCGACGAGGCGCTCCGCCACCTCTGAGCTGTCTGCGAGGACACCGCCGTAATTAAAGTAAGGCACCGAAACCACGAAGTTTCCGAATAGCCGGCTGCGAAGCTGAACTAACGGTAAAACACCGACGACTTGCCCCTTCGCCCCGCGCGCGAAGAGATACCGGGTTTGGTGCCCATAAGTGGTTTCAATGAACTGCCTAATGCCCAGGCGGTGATAAGGTGTGCCGGCCGGATGCTCGTCTACGTAACGATCCCAGGCGGACATACTAGCGTTGTCTCGTGGATCTGACACAACATCCTGCACGCTGATCTTATCTGCACTTCTGACATCTGCACTTCTGATAAAAGGCGGAGCAGCGGTCGTTACTTGGGCTTCCGGGCGGCTATCGTCGGTCTGGTTCAGAGACTTTTTGTGAGCTTTTTGAAGCGTCTTTAAATCATCTGAAACCTGCTTAAGCTGAGCAATCAGTCCATCAGCCGACTGGCCACTTTTCTTGGCTTCACCGATTTGCCGACTTAACCGGCCTTTTTCTGCCTTGAGTTCTTCTAATTGCGCTTTAGTGGGGGGATGAGCCGGATCGATAGGCGTACCTACTACTGAATTCTCTGCCATATGTCGAACTAAACCTTAACGGGAGCGGCATTGAGATCCAGAGAATCCATGACCTCACTCACGGTGCCGAAACGGAAGTCTTTCAACAAACGCTGCAAGCGATCGAAACACACCGACAAATTGTTGTAATGCCGGAAGCGTGAGAACGCACTGGCCTTTAATCGTGGCTGGCCAGGATCCACTTCCCAGGGGTGAAGATAGAAAATAAAAGGCTCCCCTGCCCGGTTTATCTTTCCCAACCCCCAGCGACTCAGAAAATAAGGATAGAGCCGAAAGTAACCTCCACCGGCGATGGGAAGGCGGTAGTTTCCTACCGGACAGGTCGAAAGTGGAAACTCTTTCAACAAGCCACCGGACGGCGCTTCAAGAACATAGGGTTTTTCAGGGGTTCCCGGCATACCGTAACGATCGTGGTGAACCGGGAAAATCGATGAATCCCAAGTAAAGCCTTCGTCACAGAGAATATCCAGCGCCCACTTGGACTGTGCGGTAATTGAGTAACTGGCCGCCCGGTAGCCATGAATGGGCTCGCCTAAAATATCCTCAAGGATTTGCTTCGAGCGCCGGGTTTCTTCGCGGAAGACATCCGGCTGCTGGTTGTAAATCAACTGGTGACTGTATCCATGGCTCGCAATTTCATGACCGCCAGCTTTGATACGCCGAACGAGGTCCGGCGAACGCTCTGCCACCCAACCCAAAACGAAGAAGGTCGCCTTGACGTGTTGTTGATCGAACAGCGCCAGCAGCCGATCGGTGTTCTGCTCGACACGGTATTCCATGGAATCCCAGTCGTCCCGTGATACAGCCTCAGCCAACGCGGCAACCTGGAAATAATCTTCAACATCTACGGTTAATGCATTCAGTGGCTGATTCATTTCAGTTCCTTGAGAAAACGCGGATCTCTACCGAACCTGGTATTCAATTCCGACCAAGATCCAATTCTCGACGTACTCCCGGCTGCCTATGTCACTTGCCCGACGGTTGTGACCGATTTCGCCCCGCAGGCTCAAATCACGAGCCCATTGATAAGAAAGGCCCACATCAACGTTAAACAGCTGATCTTCGGAATTGTCGTCAGTGTAACTCAGATAGGCGAGCTGGGAGCCTGCGGTGAAGTCGAGAAAGCCGGTAATGGGGCGGCGATAAAGCGCCTCCACGGCAACCCTGTCTTCGCGTATACCGGTGGCAACTTCGTCGGAACGATCCGCAACCAGGGATGTATCGAGGTTGGAGGTGTCGCCAAACTGTTTGCGCAGGCCTACACGAAAGGACGTAATTTCAACCGCTGTTCGCTGCTCGATGCCGTACGTAACGCCGTCGAACTCGAAATCGTAGTCCGAAGTGTCGTCCGTGATGCGCCGGCTAGCCTCAAGATAGGACCAAGCTGTGGCGGTGATTTCCCGGTCAATCCTGATATCGCCAGTGATACCCTCGGATACCAGCACATCACCATCGACCTCGGTCTCAAGTCTTGTAGCACCGATAGACCCGCTAACCTGCGTGGTTGAAAAAACTTTATTGAAGAAGGCCGAAGCTGTTTCCGTCGTTATGTCTTCGTCTGTATCCAGCTCTTTATCCGACGCCGTGAAACGAAGACCTCCGGTTAACGTCTGCGAGAACAGATGCCGCCACGCGACCGTCCCACTGACGCCCTCGCTATCCGGCTCGTCCGAACTCTCGTACTGCTCGTTTTCATACTCGGCAGCGAGGTCAATATAGTGACGCGGACTCAGTCTCAACGTGTACCGGGGCCCGGTCCTGAAGATGTTGCGGCGGGTCGTGTTGTCAGGCGTTGCCGCACTACGCGAATCCTGAATGACGTCCCGGGTCGAATTGGATACATCCCAATAAAGCCGATCAGTAATCTCGCAGTTGCCAAACCAATCCAACGTAATATAGTTTTCCGGATCGTAGGTATCGTCAAGATACATCCCGTAGCCCAGGTCCGCCGAAAGATCCGACATACATTGCCCTGGCTCGGCATAATGCCGCACACCTACGTTCACTCGGGTTTCCAGATCGCTTTGTTCGTTTGTATCAGAGCGCGTGACGTTATCGCTATACCGATTGTCCAAACCCAGTTCGATCTGTACCGGATCCGCGCACACTGTTGACACGATTACCGTACCTGATAACGCGACTGCGAGACGTCGAATCGTCCCTGATCCATTGCTTCTAACCATTAATAATCGCCCCGGCAAACTTATCCGGATTGAATGCACCTGCCGCCTGTTCGACGGTCGACGCGGTTACTTTGCCATGTGGCACCACCAGCATCGCGTAGTCGCACAGCTCGGTTAGAATGCGAGCGTCGGGAGTCTCGGTAACCGGCGCAGTGTCGAGGATGATGAAACGGTCCGGGTAACGGCGCCTGACCGCCTGGAGAAACTGCTTCATCCGAAACGAGGTAAAGAACTCACCAGGCGATTCCCGCCGGCTGCCCGCAGGAATCAAGCGCAAACGAGGGATACCGGTAGGATAAATAATGCGGCCGATGTCGTAATCCGACTCATCCAGAAAATCCGTCAGTCCGGACTCAGGCGCCATATCAAGCATGCTGTGCAACGCCGGCTCGCGCAGGTTACAGTCGATAATCAGCGCCGTTTTAGCTTGATCGAATGCGAAGGCCGCTGCCAGATTTAAGGCGGTAAACGAGGAGCCTGCGCTTTCGCCGGCTCCTGTTACGACAAGCGTAAAATTGTTGCCTCCGGAAACCTCCAGCAGCTTCGTCCGCAAGTTACGGAACCGATTGACTAGATCGCGATCCGGCGACTCGGGATAAATAATCCGCCGTTCGTCGAGATCATCGTTTGTCAGCCTGCGCGGCTCCTGCATACGCCGTATTTGCTTGCTGATGACATACTTGTCAACGGCGCCGGCGCCAAGCTCGAGTGAACTGGGAACCAGCAGGCGGGAATCATCCCAATCGTTATAGGACACGTCGGAGTCCTGCTTCTTGGCCGGCGTCGTATCCTTATTGCCGTCCGAATCCCTAGCGCGCAGTTCCGATGACTGCTTCGAAGTCAGCTCACGGCCTTCTTCGATGGCTGGGTCGGCACTTTCGTCGTTTGACGGACTGAATCCACGATTTGAAGGGAATTCTGCCATTACAACGCTCCCATGACAGAGGCGACCGCGATCGCAATATAACCAATGGCCACAACCGCCGCGCTCACGCCAACCGCTAGCGTCACACGATGGTCGCGTCTTCTCTCGAAGGGCGTTCTAACTTTGGGGATTTCGATCAGCACTGGTAGACCAACCTCGTCCTCGAGTTGAGCCTTGGCTCTCACCCTTGGATCGATCTGCAACAGTCCAGCTACGGCCCCGAAAGGTGCTAGAGCACCCAAGAACAACCCAATAGCCGCGAATTGGAAGAACTGAGGTCCGGACGGCGTTAAAGGATACCGGGCAGATTCATTGATCCGATAGTTCAGGCCCTGCCCTTCGACATCGAGATGCATGGATACACGCGCTTTCTCACGCCGCTTCAGGAGGTCGTCGTAGATTTCCTTATTAACAGCCATGTCACGGGTAATATCGGAATACTGAGCTTTATTGCCCTGGATTCGCTCCATGCGCTGCTTTTGCTCGCCAATCAACGCATCCAACGAATTGATGCGCGTGTCAACAGCTGCGATGTTGGTTCTTACCGTAGCCAACTCGGCGCTCAGCTCCTGGTAAAGGGGGTTTACAATTTGCTGGCCTTGGACGGTCCGCGAGAGATCCGCACCGGTCGCTAAGGCATTCTCACGCTGACGTTTGAGTTCAGCAATTTGCTCCTCAAGAATGACAATATCTGGATATGAATCGTGATACTTCAGCCTAAGGGAGTCGAGCTGATCCTGAAGATTCGCGATTCGGTTCTGGAAGGAATCCACCGTTTGTTTCTGACTAAACGTGGAACTTACGTTTTGCAGTTGGCTTTCGAGGGAATTCACTCGCGTGTTGAGTTCCTTTCTATCCAACTGAGCCAGTTCAAGCTGGCTACGGAGGTTTGCGAGCCGGTTATTGGCTTCTTGCTCGGTGCCATCGACATTTTCTGACAAGAAGCTCTTCATCCGACCTTCAACCTCAGAGAGCTGACGCTCGTAGCTCTTAACCTGATTATCGATGAACTCGTAAGCATTTCTACTCTCCACGCGTTTGCGCCTGGAGGACTCTTCAATAAACAACTGGCCGAGTTGCTGAGCAATTTTGAACGCTTGCTGTGGGCTTTCCGAGCGATACTGTATGCCGAAATAGTCCTCACCTTGAGTTTCAACGCTTAGATTTTGCCGGAGCCACTGAACACGACCTTCAATTTGCGCGTTCGACAATTCCGCTGCGCCACTGCCGAAAATGTCTTTGTTGGTCGCTAGCTGCTCCATAACGTTACGGCTCCACAGCAGCTGCTGGGCAGAGGAGGCCTGTTCGTTAATTTCTGTGGTAACCGCACTACCTTCCATCAAGGGGCGGATAATGTTCTCGTCATCGACGTAGATCACCACTTGAGACTGGTACTTATAAGGCCATATAAAACCTAACGCGAGTACGCCAAAACTGACGATCGCAAAAACAGCCAGTGCAAGCCATTTACGACCACGAACTTCGCGAATGATTTCACCAGGCAGTTGGGATAGAGGAAGCGCCATATCGATAGTCCAACTAATGCGTTACTGGTTTCAAAACCGTTATCAACTACTTCAGTCGCGTGCTCGTAACGGACACGCGACAATCTTGAATGACTCAGAAATCCCTTTCGGGAATCGTTAGAATGTCACCCGGTTGCAACAGGTAATTGGTCTTGATATCACCGCGATTCAGGATGGCATCAAGGTTGACGGGTATCGAAACAGCTTCATTGTCCATCTTGCGGTAAAGCCTGGCATCGTCCAGGTCCGCAAACTCGTTCGCGCCGCCGGCCTGCAACACAACATCCATCACCGTCATGCCGGAACGATGTGGCATAGACATAGGGCCCTGGACCGCGCCGGTAACTCTGACACGATCGGTAAACTCATGGCTGCCCATACCGGTGACGACGATACTGACCTGAGGTTCCCGGATGTATTCCGCCAATTCATCCTCAATGGACTGCGCAAGATCCTCAGGTGTTCTGCCGGACGCCTGGACGTCCCCGACCAGCGGTACCGAGATCCGCCCATCTGGACGAACCGGCACGGAGGCGCTTAAATCCGGATTACGCCATACGGACACTTGAACGACATCGGTAGGCCCCAGGATGTACTGGTCAACGCCCTGCTTTTTGACATTAAGCGCCTGACGAATCTTTTCAGGCGATGACGCCGGAGTAGATACACAGCCGGAGAGAAGTAAGGTTAACACTGCAAATGCAGCAACTAACGTCCGTGCCATTTGTTTTCCCCACTACAATTTATTGGATCAATGAATGAATTAGCTTTCGCCTGATACTCGACCGAAGTCCGCGAAACAAGGCGGTTTTGGTTACGGCGCATTCCGCGTGACTTGCGTTCTAGCCGCCTGTTCAGCAACCCCTATCGACCTTTAACCCTACCTTGAACCTTTCTTGAACAATACCACTTCTACTGTTTGGATAATAACCAGCAAATCAAGCAAGAGACTCTGGTTTTTAATGTAATAAAGGTCGTACCTAAGCTTCTCGCGACTGTCTTCTTCGTTATCCGCGTAGGCAAAACACAATTGGGCCCAACCCGTGATTCCTGGCTTCACGCGATGCCGCTCGTTGTAAAAAGGAATCTTCTCTGCCAGTTGCTCGACGAACATTGGACGTTCCGGACGCGGTCCCACAAACGCCATTGTGCCATTCAGCACGTTAAAGATTTGCGGCAATTCGTCGATGCGCACCTTACGAATGAACTCGCCGACCCGAGTGACACGAGTATCATTCTTCCTCGCCCAAACAGCGCCGTCTTTCTCGGCATCCGTCCGCATGGAGCGGAACTTATGCACTTTAAACACACGACCGCCGAGGCCGACACGTTCCTGGCTATAGAAAATCGGCGCCGATAGCCCGTCTTCGATCTTGATTGCAAGTATCGTCAATAAAATCAGAGGGCTGGATACCAGCAGAAGAGCGGCGGATGTGAGTATATCTAACGCCCGCTTACCAGCGCCTGCAACCGAAGATACCGTAAAGCCGTCGGAAAAAACGAGCCACCCATGGGTAATCATCTCAAGCGCCACCTTGCGCGATTCCCGCTCGTAGAATGCGGCACCATCGACAATCCGAACCCCCTCCATTTTGCACTCCAGCAAATCCTCCATGGGCAACCCTTTGCGTCGGTCATCCACGGCAACGACAATCTCTCTTACGGGCTTATTGAGAACGTACCTGTGCAACGACCCGGATACATTTATCAGATGCTGAGCAGGAACTTCAACCGGCTCGCCGGGTATAGGCGCGAATCCTACAAGATTGAAACCTTTACGGTTAAACGGCGTGCGCAAATCTTCCAGTAGCTGTTTGGCCCGGTAGCCTGCACCAAGTACCAGCACATCGCGCTTAAAGGCTTCATCGCCGACCACCGTGAAGAACACCGTTCGGAATATGCCGAGAAGGAAGAAGCCAAAAACCGACGCTGTAGTAATAATGCCGCCGCCCCCCAGGTACCACAACCAGTCGTCAGCGATCAGGAAGGCGGTCAGCGAGAGGGGAATACTCAGAATCAGCGCCATAATCGTGCGCAGCATCATCCCGGAAAGACCTTCGTCAACCCGGGACTGATGAACGCCGATGGCGGTCATCACCAGAAGATTCAACCCGGCGAAGACAAGCGCGGACGGATAGATGTATGTAATCGACTGAGTAAAGAACGAAACATCCCCGAAAAAGCGGAAAAATACCGCCAACGAGAACGCGCAAACAAGGACGATGAAATCGATCAGTCCCAGGATAACGAAAGGAAGATGTATGTAATGTCTGAACAACCTGACGTGCGCCACGTCAACTCCTTTTTTGACACGCTACTGCTTTGCCTCAAGCGGCCAGGGTGCATCCCATGCATTGGCGAGGGCATCCGAGGAGCAATACTACTGTATTTTCTTGTAACTGCAATCAAGCCGCACAGACATATGACAGATATTTTACCTTTCGATACTGTGAGAATGGCTGCCGGTTAATAGCAAGTTCCGTTTTGCAGGCAGCCCGACTCTCCTCGTATATTTCCGCTGAGATCGAGCAACCTGCTGATTATCGAATCCTTAAAGTGGCCGAGCCGAAGCGGACGCATCAAATAACGAACATCGCCACGAATTCATGAACCGGCGTGGCCTCTAACGCCTTCTGATCTTTACAAAGCATGAAGATCTGATCGCACCGCTGCGCGGGAAAACGGGTCGAAAGATTGTTGCGGAACTTGTCTTCAAGTAGCGGTATCCCGTCCTCCCGACGACGCCGATGGCCTATCGGGTATTCGACCGCAACGCTCTCGGTATGGGTGCCATCTTTAAAGAAAACCTGGATGGCATTGGCTATCGAACGCTTACCCTGCTCGAGGTACTCGCGGGTATAACGCTCGTCTTCGACAACTTCCATTTTCTCGCGAATCTCGTCGATGATCGGATTGGCTGCGTGAAAGTTGTCTTCATAATGCTCGGCCACGAGATTGCCAAAAATTAATGGCACGGCCGTCATATATTGCAAGCAGTGGTCACGGTCCGCTGCGTTTGCCAACGTGCCCACTTTGGAGATGATTCTGATCGCGGATTCGTGGGTGGTGATGACGATTCTGTCGATCTGGTCCAGCCGGTCTTTGACTTCCGGATGCAGTGTAACCGCGGCTTCTGCCGCCGTCTGAGCATGGAATTCCGCGGGAAAGGAGATCTTAAACAGCACATTTTCCATGACATAGGTCCCGAAGCCCTGTGGTAGGGAAAACTGACGTTTATCCTCCGGCTTCAGCGCCTGGTCCTTGTTGGTTTTGCTGAAGAGCACGTCGTAAAACCCCCACTGTGGCGCCGTTAGCACCCCTGGAACGCCCATTTCACCGCGCATAGCGATATCGGCCAGGCGAACCGCACGAGACGTTGCATCGCCTGCCGCCCAGGATTTCCTCGAGCCGGCATTCGGCGCATGGCGATAGGTTCGCAGGGACTGACCATCGGCCCAGGCATGGGACAGCGCCGAAAGGAGCTGCTCACGGGACGCGCCCATAAGCTTTGCACTCACCGCTGTCGAAGCAACTTTCACCAGGACAACGTGATCCAGACCGACCCGGTTAAACGAGTTTTCCAGCGCAAGCACACCCTGGATTTCGTGCGCCATGATCATCGACTCGAGCACATCGCGCATGGTGAGGGGCGCATTACCCTGAGCGACGCGCTTCTGAGACAGGTGGTCTGCGACAGCCAGGATGCCGCCAAGATTATCGGAAGGATGTCCCCATTCGGCTGCCAGCCAGGTGTCGTTATAGTCGAGCCAGCGCACAATGCAGCCAATATCCCAGGCAGCCTTGACGGGATCGAGACGGAAAGAGGTGCCGGGCACCCGGGCGCCGTGCGGCACGGTCGTCCCCTCGACGATAGGTCCCAGATGCTTGGTGCAATCGGGAAAACGCAGAGCGAGCAGCCCGCAGCCAAGGGTATCGATCAGGCAATTGCGGGCGGTATCGAGGGCTTCGTGAGTATCGTCATTTTCACTACCGCCAACGTTAAAGTCGAGCACGTAGTCAGCGATTTTCTGCAGAACCTCATCGTAATCCGGACGCTCGTTCAAATCGAAAGTAGCAGACATCGGTGCATTCTCCTTTGCTCTGGAGCCCGGGCTCGTTGGGCTCTGTGGTTTAACCTTTTTATCGAAGTTTCGTCCCGCCCCTCTATGAGCTTCGTCTAGGCGGCGAAGGCATCAAGGGTTCTGCGGAAAGCGCAACGGGCTAGAAGCTGTCTCCTGGCACGCGCACCCACCCCTCCATGAGGATACGGGCGCTGCGACTCATGATGGCCTTCTCGACCACCCATTCGCCACTCACCTGCTTCGCTTCGGCCCCCACACGTAGAGTGCCAGAGGGATGCCCGAACAGTACCGCATTGCGGTCGCCACCGCCGGCCGCAAGATTCACCAGCGTTCCGGGAATGGCCGCAGCAGTACCGATAGCCACGGCTGCGGTTCCCATCATGGCGTGATGCAGCTTCCCCATCGATAGGGCCCGCACCAGCAGGTCAACATCACTGGCCTGAATGGGTTTGCCACTCGAGGACACGTAGTCCGCAGGCTTAGCGACAAACGCAACCTTCGGTGTGTGCTGGCGATTGGCAGCCTCATCTACGTTCTTGATGAGACCCATACGCACGGCGCCATGCGCCCTAATGGTCTCGAACATGGCCAGTGCTTTTGCATCGCCATTAATGGCGTCCTGGAGCTCGGTACCGGTGTAGCCGATATCTTCTGCGTTAACGAAAACGGTCGGAATGCCGGCGTTAATCATGGTCGCCTGGAGAACCCCGACACCGGGCACTTCGAGTTCGTCCACCAAGTTGCCTGTGGGAAACATGGCGCCGTCGCCGTCGGCCGGATCCATGAATTCAATCTGCACCTCCGCCGCCGGGAAGGTCACGCCATCCAGTTCGAAATCGCCCGTTTCCTGCACCACGCCATTGGTGATAGGTACCCTGGCAATGATGGTTTTCTGGATGTTGGCTTGCCAGATACGAATCGTTGCGACGCCGTTATCAGGAATGCGATCGGTCGCAACCAGGCCCGCGTTAATCGCAAACGCCCCAACGGCGGATGACAAATTGCCGCAGTTGCCGCTCCAATCGACAAAAGGCTTATCGATGGAAACCTGTCCGAACAGGTAATCCACATCGTGGTCCGGGCTGTCGCTCTTCGACAGAATTACCGCTTTACTTGTACTGGACGTTGCCCCGCCCATGCCGTCAATTTGTTTAGCGTACGGATCCGGACTGCCGATAACGCGAAGAAGCAACTTATCCCGCGCCTCACCCGGCACCTGAGCAGCTTCGGGCAGGTCGTTCAAACTGAAAAAGATACCTTTACTGGTGCCGCCACGCATGTAGGTTGCAGGGATTTTGATTTGTGGTTTGTGGGTCATCTTGGAGTCCCTTGAAATTGACTTCTCACGTCAGTGCTAAACTTCTCTTTGCGCCGCCCATGAAACGAGCTGCTCAGTTTTAGCCTCTCTCCCCTGGCGGGAGAGAGGCTTATTGGCCGAAAGCCGGAGTTTTAACGCCTCCGTTTCCCCTCGCGAGAGATACGCCACATCAAGCGGACGCCTTCTCCGCCTCCAAAAAGTCCTGCGCGAAGCGCTGCAATACGCCACCGGCTTCGTAGATGGAAGCCTCTTCCTGGGTATCGAGGCGGCAAATCACAGGCACCTCTTCGCGCTCGCCGTTATTGCGGTTGATCACCAGCGTCAACGTTGCCAAAGGCTTGAATTCGCCGATGACGTCATAGGTTTCGGTGCCATCAAGACCTAACGTCTTGCGCGTAGTGCCGGTCTGGAACTCCAGCGGCAGCACACCCATGCCGATCAGGTTGGTACGGTGGATACGCTCGAAACCCTCAGCGACGATTGCCTCGACGCCGGCCAGGCGTACACCCTTGGCCGCCCAGTCGCGGGAGGAGCCTTGCCCGTAGTCTGCACCGGCGACGATGATCAACGGCTGCTTGCGCTCCATATAGGTCTCGATGGCCTCCCACATGCGGGTGACCTGGCCTTCCGGTTCGACGCGGGCCAGCGAGCCCTGCTTCACTTCGCCGTTCTCGTCCCGGACCATCTCATTGAACAGCTTCGGGTTGGCAAAGGTGGCTCGTTGGGCGGTCAGATGATCGCCCCGGTGGGTCGCGTAGGAGTTAAAGTCTTCTTCCGGCAACCCCATCTTGGCCAGGTACTCGCCGGCTGCGCTACCCGCCATGATCGCGTTAGACGGCGACAGATGGTCGGTGGTGATGTTGTCCGGCAAAACCGCCAGCGGACGCATCCCCTTCAGGCTACGTTCTTTGGCCAGGGCGCCTTCCCAATACGGCGGGCGGCGGATGTAGGTGCTTTGTGGACGCCACTCGTAAAGCGGGTTGGCCATCGCTTGGGCTTTACGGGTCACGTCGAACATCGGGATATACGTTTCTCGGAATTGTTCGGGCTTCACGCTCTGCTTAACGATAGCGTCGATTTCCTCATCGCTGGGCCAAATGTCCTTGAGGGTGATCGCGTTGCCGTCCTGATCAAAGCCTAGCGCATCCTTTTCGATATCGAAGCGGATGGTGCCGGCAATGGAATAGGCCACCACGAGCGGTGGAGACGCCAGGAACGCCTGTTTGGCATAAGGGTGGATCCGGCCATCGAAGTTCCGGTTGCCGGAAAGCACTGCCGTGGCATAAAGATCACGGTCGATCACTTCCTGCTGGATCTTGGGATCGAGCGCGCCGCTCATGCCGTTACAGGTGGTGCAGGCGAACGCCACGACACCGAATCCGAGCGATTCAAGCTCCGGCAGTAGGTTTGCCTCTTCCAGATACATTTTCACAGTCTTCGAACCCGGCGCCAGCGAGGACTTGACCCAGGGTTTGCGGATCAGTCCGAGCTTGTTGGCATTCCTGGCGATCAGGCCAGCGGCGATCATGTTGCGCGGGTTGCTGGTGTTGGTGCAGCTGGTGATCGCCGCGATGATCACGGCGCCATCCGGCATTTTGCCTTCTTCCTCCTCCCATTTCCCGGCGATGCCGCGCTGGGCAAGCTCAGACGTGGGCAGATGAGCGTGCGGATTGGATGGTCCGGCCAGCGTGCGCGTTACTTTGGTCAGATCAAATGTGAGTACCCGCTCGTACTCGGCATTCTTGAGACTGTCCGACCAGAATCCGGCTTCTTTGGCGTAACGCTCCACCAAGGCCACCTGTTCATCGTCACGACCGGTCAGCTTGAGATAATCGATGGTCTGGTCGTCGATGTAGAACATCGCCGCCGTGGCGCCGTACTCCGGCGTCATATTGGAAATTGTCGCGCGGTCGCCGACGGTCAGCGCATCGGCGCCTTCACCGTAGAATTCGAGATACGCACCGACGACACGCTCGCGCCGCAGGAATTCTGTGAGCGCCAGCACCAGATCCGTGCTCGTAATACCGGGCTGCATCTTACCGGTGAGCTCGACACCGACGATGTCCGGCAGACGCATGTACGAGGCTCGCCCCAGCATGACGCTTTCAGCTTCCAGCCCACCGACACCGACCGAGATGACACCCAGCGCATCCACCATGGGCGTATGCGAATCGGTGCCCACGCAAGTGTCCGGGAACGCCACGTTGTCCCGGACCTGGACCACCGGCGACATCTTCTCCAGATTGATCTGGTGCATGATGCCGTTACCCGGCGGGATCACATCCACATTTTCGAATGCGCTTTTAGTCCAGTTAATAAAATGGAAGCGATCGTCGTTACGGCGGTCTTCGATAGCACGATTCTTCTCGAAGGCATTCTCTTCAAAACCGGCATGCTCGACGGCCAAGGAATGGTCGACAATCAGCTGGGTGGGCACGACCGGATTGACCTTGGCCGGGTCGCCCCCCTTTTCGGCAATCGCGTCCCGTAAGCCTGCCAGGTCCACCAGCGCGGTTTGGCCGAGAATGTCATGGCAAACCACCCGCGCGGGATACCAGGGAAAATCCAGCTCTCTTTTGCGCTCGATAAGCTGTTTCAGCGAATCGGTGAGCATTGAAGGATCGCAGCGACGGACCAACTGTTCGGCCAGGACGCGCGACGTGTAAGGGAGCTTGTCGTATGCGCCCGATTGGATCTCATCCACGGCCTGGCGAGTATCGAAAAAGTCCAGGTCGGTGCCCGGCAGGGTTTTACGGTATAGGGTGTTCATGGTTGACCTTTAGGGATAATGGGTCGGATGTGGTGGTGCCTCCCCTCTCCCCGGCCTTTTCGCACACGCGAAAAAGAGGAGAGTTTTAAAGCCACAGCACGCGGATGGTTAAGCCTCTCTCTGGGAGAGAGGCTGGAGAGACCAATCAGGAACGCTCCTCAATCGGCACCCACTTGGCGTGGTCTGGGCCGTTATAGTCGGCACTAGGACGAATAATACGATTGGTCTCGCGCTGCTCCTTAACGTGTGCGGTCCAACCGGACACGCGGGACATCACGAAAATCGGCGTAAACAGCTCAGTGGGAATACCCATGAAGTGGTAGGCGGACGCATGGAAGAAGTCGGCATTGCAGAACAGCTTTTTCTCGCGCCACATGACCTCCTCGCAACGCACGGAAATCGGATATAGCGCCTCGTCCCCAACTTCCTTGGACAGCTTTTCCGACCACTTTTTGATGATGGCGTTACGCGGGTCGGACTCCCGGTAAATAGCGTGACCGAAGCCCATGATCTTTTCTTTTCGCTCAAGCATGCCCATGAGTCCGTCTTCAGCCTCATCCGGCGTTTTGAACTTCTGGATCAGCGCCATGGCCGCTTCGTTTGCTCCCCCATGCAGCGGACCGCGCAAGGAGCCGATCGCACCGGTCACACAGCTGTGAATGTCAGACAGCGTCGAGGCGCACACGCGAGCGGTGAACGTCGAGGCGTTGAACTCATGCTCTGCATAGAGGATGAGCGATACGTTCATCACGCGCTCATGCAGTTCGCTGGGCTTGTTGCCATGCAACAGTTCGAGGAAATGCCCGCCGATGGAATCGCTATCCCCGTCGGTTTCGATACGAACACCTTCGTGGGCGAAGCGATACCAGTAAGTGATAATGCTCGGGAAGACGGCCAGCATGCGGTCGATCTTGTCGTCCTGCTCGCTGAACTCTTCTTCGGTTTCCAGGTTGCCCAGCATCGAGCAGCCAGTACGCATGACATCCATGGGGTGGGCATTCTTGGGAATCTGTTCGAGCACCGTCTTCAATGCGTCAGGTAGCGCGCGAAGCTTACGCAACTTGGCGGTATAGGCATCCAACTCCTCACGGTTCGGCAGCTTACCCCGCAGCAGCAAATAGGCCACTTCCTCAAACTGGGCGTGTTCCGCCAGATCGCTAATGTCATAGCCACGATAGGTCAATCCGGTGCCGCTTTGCCCGACGGTACACAGTGCGGTTACGCCTGCGACCTGGCCGCGAAGGCCTGCGCCACCCAGTTTTTTTTCTGCCATGGTTGTCACCTTTATTCGTCGTTGTTTGCGTCTATTTTAAGGAGCCTCTGAAAAAGCCCATTCTGCGGCGAATCACTGCGTTGCGCGGTGCTTGTGCGCAAGCCCGGTCAGAAACTCGCCTACCAGGCGGTATGTCTCGCGTCTTGCGCTCCGTGCGCCTTGCGCTTCATCCACAGCCTGAACTTTTTCAGAGGGCTCCTTAGTTGTCTAATGGTGTCGGCGGGCTTAAAACCTACCCGCTCCTTTCGCCGCTAATCATCAACCTTTCTGGTGTTTGAACAGCTCGTCGAGTTTTTGTTCAAACTCGTGGTAGTTCAGGAAATCGTACAGTTCCATGCGGGTCTGCATCATGTCCACCACGTCCTTCTGATCGCCCTTCTCCAAAATGTTCTGGTACACGCTCAGCGCGGCTTTGTTCATTGCACGGAAGGCGCTGAGTGGGTAAAGCACCATGCCGGCCCCGGCCTCGGCAAGCTCCTTGCGGTTGTAGAGCGGTGTCGCGCCGAACTCGGTGATGTTCGCCAGAATCGGTACGTCCAAGGCGTCAGCGAAGGCGCGGTAATGCTCCAGTTCAGTCACCGCCTCGGCGAAAATGCCATCCGCGCCGGCTTCGACGCAGGCCCGCGCGCGTTCGATGGCAGGCTCCAAGCCTTCACGCTGGAACGCATCGGTGCGGGCCATGACAAAGAAGTCGTCGTCGTTACGGGCATCGACACAGGCTTTGATGCGATCAACCATCTCGTCCTGCGACACAATTTCCTTGTTGGGACGATGGCCGCAACGCTTCTCAGCCACCTGGTCTTCGATGTGAACGGCTGCAGCACCGGCGCGCTCCATTTCTTTAATCGTGCGGCCAATGTTGAATGCCCCACCCCAACCGGTATCGATGTCTATCAGCAGAGGCGTATCGGTCACAGCGGTGATGCGGCGAACATCCTCGAGCACGTCGTTCATGGTGGTCATACCCAGATCCGGCAGGCCATAGGACGCGTTGGCCACACCGCCACCGGATAGATAGATCGCCTGGTGACCCACTTTTTCCGCCATCATGGCGCAATAGGCGTTAACCGTGCCGACGATCTGCAATGGCTTGTTGTCCTTCAGGGCCTTGCGGAACCGAGCTCCGGCCGTCAGTGACTGGCTCATAAACGCTCCTTCTCGATTAAGTTTCTGGAATCCGCGCAGCGGGTGCATTAGCCATTACGAGGATTGTTATACCTTCAGTACGCCTTCTTGTATCTTCCTCTCGATATTCAACCGGGCGGCATTGATGTGGCGCTGCATCAGGAACTGCGCCAATTCCCCATCCCGGTGGGCAATCGCATCGGCGATACGGCGATGTTCGCCGAGCGCTCGATGCGGACGCCCAGCCGACGTGCTCAGGCGATAGCGGTACATTCTGACCATGTAGTAAAGGTCGCCCAGCAACATCTGGCTGAGCTTACGGTTTCGGCTACCGGTCGCGATGCGATGATGGAAGTCGTAGTCACCCTCGTGCTGGTAGTACGCCTGACCCTGGGCTTCGTCGACAATTTTCTCGTGACGATCGAGTAGCGCCTGTAAATCGGCAATTTCGTCATCCGTCATACGCTCTGCCGCCTGGCGGGCCGCCAAACCCTCCATCGCCTCGCGAATACGATACAGTTCAAGCAGTTCCTCGCCGCTCATCGACATGACTTTAAAGCCAGCGTGCGGGCGGCGGATCAAGAGGCCTCTGGATTCCAGGCGCCCCAGAGCCTCACGCAGCGGGCCTCGCGTGAGATTGAAGCGCTCGCACAGCTCCACTTCGCCAATCTTTTCGCCGGGCACAAGATCGCCTTTTACGATGGCCGTTTGTAGACAATCGAAGGCTTCGTCTGCACGAGTCTGTGTCGGAGGGACAATATCTAGCATATTTTGTTAACAAAATAGGTCTGTTTCCGAGAAAATTACGCCTCAAACAGTTTTTTGTCAACAATCCGGCAAGACCGGCACGTGGAATGGCTTACAAGGTTTGGAGCCGCGGAAGGTTTAATTATTCAATGTAGCGGACGCTTCTCGGGGAGGCCTAATGCACCGGAAAAAAGGCGTGCAAAAAAAGAAACCCCGGTGCTATGCCGGGGCTTCGATTGCAGGTTCAATACAACGTGCGCTGGTCCTGAGGTGGCGGCGTATACTGATAGACCCAGGTTTCGGTCAGGGGCTGATCCCCCAGTTTCAGGTATAGCCGCAGGTCGATGGGTTCCGACGAGTCGTCCGGCACCAGATCGAACATGGCGCGATAGCCATTGATCGAATGCAGCGGACGCGCCGAGGTAATCTCGATCCGCCCACGGCTACTGGTGATCACCGGGGTCACCTCCGCGTCGTCGCCCAGCATATCCAACATGCCTCCGGCAAAGTCGATGGCAAAACGCCAGGAGAAATATTCCCGCTTCTGCCCTACGACGCCGCCCAGACCGGTGCGCGTTGCGCGGGTGGTCGCCAGCTCGTAAGGCTCGCGCGGTGGCTTTTCGCCCCAATGCAATTGATAGGAAAAAAGGTGTTCCTGGTTGGGCGCCAACGGCTTCTCGGGATTCCAGAAGGCCACGATGTTATCGAAGGTTTCGTCGACTGTGGGAATCTCGACCAGCATGATTTGCCCCTTACCCCAGTCTTCTTTCGGCTGCACCCAGAGACTGGGACGCTTTTCGTAAAACACGCCGTCGTCTTGATAGTGGTCGAAATTGCGATCGCGCTGGAGCAAACCGAAGCCGGCGGGATTCTCGCCAACAAAACTATTCACTCGGATGCCGCGCGGATTGACCAATGGCCGCCAGATCCATTCGCCATCGCCGGTAAGCATCGAAAGCCCATCGGAGTCGTGGATCTCTGGCCGCCAGTCGTAATCCATGCGCTGGCTGTTCTCACCCACCTGATACATACTGGTTAACGGCGCGATACCCAAGCGCTCAATCTGCTTGCGAGGGTACAGCGCCGCCCCAATGTCCATCACCATGTTCCGGCCTGGATACAGGTCAAATACATAAGCGCCGGTGATACTCGGGGAATCCAGTAGCGCATACACCGTTAGCTTAGTCGCATGTGGCTTGGGTTTTTCCAGCCAGAATGCCGTGAATTTGGGAAACTCCTCTTCGTGGTCGGTCGCGGTATCGACCGCCAGTCCACGGGCGGACATGCCGTACTGCATCTCCTCGCCCACCGCCCGAAAATAACTCGCGCCCTGGAAAGCCGCCAGATCGAGCTTGAAGTTGGTGTGAAACTGGAGCCGAAAGCCGGCGTACCCTAAATCTTCAGGTAGATCACCCAGCGGCTGCTTACCTTCGTAGCTGAAATACTCTGGATCGTAACCCAGCTCCCGTGCCTTGCCGTCGATCACTTCGTGGATCTTCACCGGTGTCTTGAAGAACAAACCCAGATGGAAAAGCTGGGCCCGGAAGTTCACATCCTCGCCCTGCCAGAGCGACTTCTCGGGACGGAACTGAATCGCCTGGTAGTCATCCCAGGAAATCTCCTGGAGCGAACGCGGGATCTCCCCCTCATGAGATTCGAACGGTTGTGCCGCCAACTCCCGGGCGCGCCCTTTCAGCCACGCATAACTAAAGGCCTGGGATTCCCCAATCGGACGGCTGTGTGCCAGCGAGCTTTGGAAAAGTGCTGTCAGCGGCACGCCCTGAACGCCAACCGCGGCAAACATCTTCATGACGGTACGTCTATCCATGCTGGGCTTTCGCCTCCCTCATTCATTGAATCGGCAAAGGATCAATCTGTCTTGCTCAAACACGTTACGCAATTAATCATTAATAGCTGCAAGCCTTTCGATGCGGCGCCCCCAGTAGCTCTCAGGCCGAGCCCGCCAAGCCTCCCTGTGCAGGACAGCCAACGACTCGCGGTCACGGCAAAGGTGGCTCAGTTCGCTCCGGGTCAACACGTCCGGTCCATCTTTGAGACAGCGTCGAACCGTCGACTTCAACACCTCTTCTCGTACCCGCCGACGGTGCAGGCCCGCGAAAGCCTGGTGCATTTCGTTGAGGCGTGGCCGCAATACAGCTTCCTCAAAGAAGGTTAACGGAGATTCTTCGGGCTCGGCTTCGCGACTAAGTTCCGCATCATCCAGCAAAGGTGAGGGTTTAATCTCCTCGGGAATCAGCATGAGGCTGCGCTTGCGTAGCGAGCGCCCGACACCGATGCGACTCAGGAAGACGCAGGTCGGCGCCGCCAGAATCAGGGGAATAGCCACCGGCAGCGACCATAGGAAGAACAAGGGATCCAGGGTCCAGGCAAATGCCGACCAGGAGGCGCCGACGATCAGCCCCGGCAACTGGGTAATGAAGGCTTCTCGCCACGTGGTTTCCTCCGTCCGGTTTTGGCCGGCCCAGCTCAAGGAAAAATTCAGCAGCGCGCCCAACACATAACGGCTATGCGCCCACATGCGCACTGGCGCCAGCAATACCGACACGACGATTTCGATCATCACGCTGAGGAACATCCGCCCGATGCCCCCGAATTTTTTTGTGTTCCGATGAATCAGCGCATCGAGGATGGCGAGAAACTTGGGCGCAAACAACAGACCCAGCGTGCTTAGGGCAAGACTCAATGCCCACTCCGGCCGCCACTCCGGCCATAGCGGGAATAACCCCTGGTGGCCCTCGGGAAAATAATCTATGGGCGAGAGGGCCATCTGAGCAGCTTCAACCGTCGTCAGAACCAGAAAGGCGAGCCATAGGGGCGAAGCCACATACGCCATGATGCCATTCATAAAGGCCAGGCGATGCGCAAAACGGATCTTGCGTCCGAAGAGCATGATCCATAAGTGCTGAAGATTCCCCTTGGACCAGCGCTCGTCGCGGGTAAGCTCATCGGAGAGCGTCGGCGGCGATTCTTCGTAACTCTGACCCAGCCCCGGTTCAAGCCACACCTCATACCCGGCGCGCCCCATATAAGCCGCTTCGACAAAGTCGTGACTCATGATCGGTCCGCCAAAGATGCCAAATCCAGGCAGTTTACGCAGCCCGCAATGGCGCATGAATGCATCGACGCGAAGGATGGCGTTGTGACCCCAGAATGCGGCATCACCCATTTGAATCGCGGCAAGGCCGGTCGCAAACAGAGGAGAGTAAACCCGATTCGCAAATTGCTGCAGGCGGGCAAACATGGACTGGCCGTTGATTAACGTTGGGTTGGTCTGGAGGATGCCGACCTGCGGCTCACGCTCCATTAGTTGCACCATGCGAACCAGGGTTTTGCCACTCACCAGGCTGTCCGCATCCAGCACGATCATGTACTTTGAGCGTCGCCCCCAGCGACGAAGATAGTCCGCCACGTTGCCGCTTTTGTAATTCAGGTTGACTGTGCGCCGCCGGTAAAACATGCGGCCTTCTGCCCCTAGCTCTTCGCAGATACGATGCCAAGTCGCCTGCTCCTCCAGCCAGACATTCGGGTCGCGGCTATCGGACAGAATGTAAAACTCGAAATTCTCGATCTGGCCCGCACGTTCGATATCGCGATAGACCGCCTTCAGACCGCTGAGCGTGCGGTGAACCGGTTCATGGTAGACCGGCATGATCACGGCGGTCTTGCCCAACGGCGTCTGTTCGAGCGCAGCGCCCCGGTGGCGTTTAAGCAAAGAGTGTCGATCGCCGCCGAACAATCGTATGACGAACCCCAATACGGCGGTCCAAAAACCGACAGCGATCCAGGCATAAAGCAAAGCGAAGAGGATAAGAAGCCCCATTTCCACGGCGGTACCGCCGTGGTAAGGCAATATCCAGAGCAAGTAATAACCGGCCACCGCGGTCTGCCCAAATACGAACAGAATGAGCATCGTGCGCCGGAAGAACGCAACACCCCGCCATGAATGCTTGCGTTGGGCGCCGGTTTTTCCGGCGGCCACGTTAGCGGCCCCTCCTTGTCGAACCGTTTCAGACGACATAAGGACTGTACCCAATACTGCCACGCAAAAATGGCGGCCGCTGCTGAGGAACATGGATATGCGGTAGGTCGAAATAATCCGGGATCATGTTCATCGCCAGTTCCATAACCTCGCCATTCCCCGCTTCGGCCAACGCCTGGTCCACCAGTTGCAACGCCTTGCGACAGATTTCCGGCGTAGGTTCCACACCGCATCCCCGCAAGTAGGCCATAATGCGGTCGAGGGCCAATTGACAAACAGCGCGAGACATCCTTCCTCCTTTGATCCCTGAAACCCTTATTCTTGGGGCGCCCTGAGATCCGAATTGGGTGGTAATTCATAAGTCCAAGTTTCGGTCAACGGTTTGCCCTCAACGCTGAGGAAGCCGCGTAGACTCATATTCTTATCCTGCGCCGGGCGGGCCAGCATCGATAGGCGCCAGGCCTTTTCCGGCTCACTGTATTCGACGAAATGCTCGATGACTTCAACGCCCTCGCTGCCGCTAACCTGGCTGACCACGGGCGCATCCGGCTTGAGCTTATCCAGTTCGCCTCCTTTGAAGTCCACAATCAGGCGAAAAGCGCCTTCCACGTTACCACCGCCAATCCGGTCACCCTCGCCGACGAAAGTCTGGGTGGCGTACGCCGTTGGCTGATTGGCAATGCCCGGCGCGCCGAAACTCAAGGTGTACGCCAGTGTCCTATGATCACCTGAACTCACCCTTTGCTCCGGCCACCAGAACGCCACGACATTATCATTCGTCTCCGAGCGGGTGGGGATTTCAACCAGTACAACGTCGCCCTTTCCCCAGTCGTCTTTAACGTCAACCCAGGCGCTCGGGCGCTGGTCGTAGCGCGCCTCCATATCCTCGAACTGATGAAACTTGGTGTTGCGTTGTATCAGACCGAAACCTTTGAGCTTGCCGGCCTGCAGATAGCTCATTCGCAGCGTCCTCGGGTTGATGAGGGGGCGCCACAGCCACTCCCCACTATCGCCATCGTGGACCAGCAAGCCGTCGGAATCATGGACCTGAGGGCGCCACTCTCCCTTCGGCCGGATGGTGTTCTCACCGTAGTAGAACATCGACGTCAACGGAGCGAGACCGAGCAATTCCACGCTGTCCCGGAAAAACAGTTCAGCCGTAACATCGATGCGTGTGCTGTCGCCAGGATGAATATCGAAACGATAAGCGCCGGTGACACTCGGGCCGTTCAACAATCCGTAGACCCGCATGGTATCGCTACCCCCGGCGGGCCGCTCCAGCCAGAATTCAACGAAGCCGGGTACCTCTTCTCCCGAAGGTAAGCCGGTATCCACTGCAATACCGCGCGCCGACAGTCCAAAGCGGTTATGGCGCCCGATACCCTTAAAATAACTCGCGCCTCCAAACGTCAGGAACTGATCCTGTACCGTTTCCTTGTAGAGCGGAAACGTCAGCTTGAAACCCGCATAGCCCAGATCCGCCGGGACCCGCTTGGCAAAAGCATCGTTGGGATAAATGAGATTGGCCTTGTCGAAAGCGATTGATTTTACACCCTCGCCATCGACCTCATGCAGCTTGACGGCATGGGTGTAGTAGCTTCCCGGAGGAATCATCATGACTTGGAAACGGGACTGGCCCTGGCGCCAGAGACTCGCTTCTTGCTTGAACCGGATTGCCTGGTAATCGCTGTAGCTTAAATCTCGCAAGAACTGGGGCGCAGGAGTAGGTGGCTCGTATGCCTTTGCGGCTTTGGTCTTCGCCATTTCAACAACATCGGCCAGGCCAAACGCGTGGGCAGAATTCCCGGTAAGCACCAACGCCAGTGCAAACGGGATTAACAGCAGTCGAGCTGAAAACATGGATCTTCCGTCTCCGTCGTTTCAGTTTCCGCACAGTACTAGCGGGGCGCCGACTCCCAGTCGGTCGTCTGGAGCGCTTCCGGTAAGCCGGATATTTCCAGCTCCACAGTCATCGTGCATTATTTTGATCAACCCGCCCACAACTTAGGAACGAAATCTCGCCGATTCCCTTCTCTGCTCGACGCTATTCAGTCACCGCAGGCGACGCATGCTTTATTAATGTAACACTGTCAGTAGCTTGCGCTTCAAGTGACATCTCTGTAAGGCGCCGGAAGCGGCATATAATGGGCCTCTGGGCGGCAAATTAGGAGCAGCGTCCGAGTTAAAAATCAGTATATGCGGAAACGCACAGGCGGGGGGCAAAAGTAACAAAATCGGGGAGCCCTACCGTCCAGGCAACGGCAGGGCGTATTGATTAGAGGTAGGAAGTACTCGTTATTAGGGGTAGAGAGTACTGATTAACGAGGTAGAGAGTACTGATTAATCGAGTAGAAAGTACTGATTAATCGAGTAGAAAGTACTGATTAATCGAGGTACGGAGTACCGCTCAGAGTCCGACAGAAAGCGAAAAAGACACATCCGGCAGGTCCGGCTTGCGGGTAGCCAGGCTGGATGACCCCAGCATCCGGCCCACACTAACGTCCGCCCGCAAGCCTCTCGCTTGGAGCTGCAGCGAGATTTCCGCGGCGCTGGCCGAACCGAAACGGTCGGCCTGCAGGCTGTCGTAAGGTACCCAACCTTGAAGCACGGACAAGCGCACGTCCGAACGGAGGTTTGGCATCATCGGCACTGTAAAAGATGGACTGCTGGCATCCAGCCGCAACCAGCCGCCTTCCGCCGCGGCCAACGTCTGACCGTTGAAGCCGGCGATCATCGATGGTCCCGCCACCAGCAGGTATTCCGAACCCGGCAATTCACCCGGCGTAAACTGATAGCGCCCCGTCACACCCCACTGCCAGTTAAATAACTCACGACTCAGGGTGCTGGACACGGAAAACTTATTGAAGCGCTCGTTCTCATCGAGACTCTCTTCCATATCGTAATTCTTGCCCAAAACCTCGAGGCCGCTTGAGGCCGAAATACGGGTCGTGGATAGAATGTCGAACCAGAGATCGTTGTGCGTGGCGCCTTCGAGGGTGAACTTTGAAAGCTGGCGGGAGGAGTCTTCGATCCACTGGCCCCGCTCAAAATAACGGGCATCACTGCTGGAAAGGCTCAGCACGCTATCGAAAGCGATACCCGCCCAGGAAAACAAGGCACGACGACTGCTAACGTTGATGTTGCGGCCTTCGCCACTGGCCTCGTACTTGCCGTCGTCGCCGACGACCGTGCTCTGATATTCATAGTTGTTGGCGTAGAGACTGAAGCGATTAGCACCCAGGGGAAACGAATAGCTGAAAGCAAAGGTTTCGGATTCGTTCTCGACGCGCTGGGAGGCGGATTCGTTAAAATCCAGACGCATGTCGTGATCGGCCTGCACTAAACCGTTGGCAGCAACCCCGATACGTCCGTGGTGGCCATCATTGCTTTGCGCCGAGTTTCCGGCTAACTGTAGGTGCGAGGCCAGCCAATGGTTTTGTACCCGCTGCAGTACGACCTTCGGCACAGTGTTACGCTCCGGGCTGGCCACCGGTGCGACCGGCACCGTGTTCGATGCCGCACGCTGAGTATTGTCGGTCCAGCGTCCGAAACCATAAACCGGCATCGAGCGGATCTTCACGGTTTCTTCTTGCTCCGCCTTTTGCACCGACGCGGCGCTCCGCAACTGAATCGTTGTTCCGCCATTCGAAGGACGGGTGCGGCGGGCAGCCATTGCGGCATCACGGAAACGCAGCGTCAGTACACCATTCACTATGGGCCGATCCGGCAGCTCCGCCACCGCTTCGGGCTTACCATCAACCTGCAATACCTCGTTAATGCGCTGTGTCAGCGCATCCAGACGCTCCGGGTCCACGCATTGGCGCGCATGGGGCTGCACCATCGCCGATACCCGGGTCTCCAGACGCTTGGAAATCAATTGCAGACCCGGCATACGAATCGAGTCGATGCGTACGCACCGGCCTTTGGGCCAATCAGCGCGCATTTGGGTATCGACGGACGTGTCGGTCGCGGTATTTGCGGAAGTGAGCCAGCTTTGCGAGGCCTCTTCACGGGTTGAAGAATCGACTATGCCCGCAAGTTCGGGACGCACAGCCGCCGGCAGGTCAATCGGAGCGGGAGCCCCAGTTGCCGCCATAGCCTCTGTACTGAAAGCACTTAAGAAAAGCGCACCCAACAACCAAAATCTCACAAGCAAGCGTCTCCATCAGGCGCGACTAGGCGACCTAAATGTTGGTGTATCCACAGGGAAAAACACGTTATTTTTCGAGCTCGATCCTGAACTCACCCAGACGACTTACCTTGGGATCGATCTCTTGAGACAGTTCTCTTAGATCGCTTTCTTTAGTTATTTCTAATGCTGATTAAAACTGCCCGTTCAGCAATTAAGCGGACTATAGGGAAGGAAGCGGGCCTGTACTAGACCCTATTTTCAAAATTTTACAATTTTAATTTATAACCAAAAACAAAAACTTGTAACGAAATTTAAATGCGGTTTCTGGAGCATGCCTAAAACAAGGTGGGAAGAGCGTTTTGCAGAAACAAATACGGGATCCAGTAGCGAGCAAAACACCATTGTGACCAGTTCGCCCTACTCCAATGCACCAAAACAGGGCGTAAAATCTAGAGCAAGAACGCGCGAACTCTCGTCGTCACCTCACAACTAAAGAGGCTTCTAATAACGTGAATTAGCGGTAAGGGGGTTTTACTCCATTTGTCACATTAACTTGGTTACACTTGGCAAACTTTGTGCAAAAGCTTCACTACCCTCGCAAAGCCGAGGATGGTTTTTAAAAATAGTTCTGAACGATAGATTCTGGACTAGCAGCTAGAAAAGGACGAAAGATATGATCAGGAAGTGCTTATTCCCCGTTGCTGGCTACGGTACGCGATTTCTTCCGGCCACTAAGGCCATGCCCAAAGAAATCCTGCCCGTCGTCAACAAGCCGCTGGTGCAATATGGTGTCGAAGAAGCGGCCGAAGCTGGCATCAACGAATTTGGCTTTGTGACCGGTCGAGGCAAACGGGCGATCGAAGATCACTTCGATATTAGCTACGAGCTTGAGCACCAGATCGCTGGATCCGGCAAGGAAAACCTACTTACCTCTATCCGCGACCTGATCGATCACAATAGCTTTTCCTTCACTCGCCAAAACCAAATGAAAGGCCTCGGCCATGCCATCTGGACCGGCCGAAATCTGATGGGCGACAATCCGTTTGCCGTTGTTCTGGCGGACGATTTCTGTGTTACTGAACCCGGCGACATCAGCGTTCTCGCCCAAATGGCCGAACTGTACAAGCAGTTCCGTTGCTCCATCGTTGCGATTGAGGAAGTGCCGGAAGACGAAACCCATAAATACGGTGTCATCGCTGGCGAGCCCATGAAAGATGGCCTGTACCGGATTACCGACATGGTGGAAAAACCAGCGCCGGAAGATGCTCCGTCCAACCTCGCCATCATTGGCCGCTACATCCTGACCCCTGATATTTTCGAAATCATCGAGAAAACAGAGCCGGGCAAGAACGGCGAAGTGCAAATCACCGACGCTTTGCTCGCTCAGGCCAAATCAGGCTGCGTATTGGCGTACAAATTCCGTGGACGTCGCTTCGACTGCGGGAGCATCGATGGTTTCGTGCAGGCGACCAACTACGTCTACGAAAACATCTACAAAAACGGTGGCTGAAAATCAGTGACCGATAACGACCGTTCAGCCCAATAGCTGAATGATCATGCGCCGGTTTTCCGCAGTCGTTTTGCGGAACCGGCGCAACAACTCCATCTCCTGCTCTGAAGGCTTTAGCCGTTCAATTTCTTCCGCCAGGGCGTCTAACGCCTTGCTCAGATCGGAATCGTGGGAAAAAGCCAGGCCAGGCAGCTCCAGCTGTCCCGCGTCCGGCGCATCCTCGAAATCCAGTAAGGCATCCAGCGGCGTCTCCGTCTTCAAACAGAGATCCATGAGTTCGTCGATATCCGGGTAATGCCGGTTTTTGGGGTTATCGCTCTCCCAGCTCAGAACCCGCCGTTCATCCGTTTCTACCAGACGCGCCAGGTCGCTCACGGAGAGTTGCTTCGTCTCGCGTAGCGTTTTCAATCGTCGATGAAAGGACGTCATGTACCGCATCATCGATCGCTCCCGTTCCAGGTTTGGTCATTCCAGTGAGGCGCCCGACCTTCGAGACCAGCCTTTATGCCTTCGGCCTGTTCGGCCGAGCCCTGCAATTCCACCATCCAGTCGCGCTCCGCAGCAAATCCGGTTTCGAGAGGCCGCATCCGCGCATGTTCGATCAATTGCTTGGCCGCTCTGACGGCCTTTGGCCCGAGATCGAACGAGCGTCGAGCCCAAGTTGCCGCCAGCACCGGCGCCTGCCCGGGTTCGCTGATGGCATCGACCAGACCCATGGCCAGAGCCTGGTCCGCATCGACAGTCTCGCCACACAGCAACAGCCGCTTGGCCCACACCTCTCCCACTAATCTTGGCAGCAGTTGACTCCCGCCTGCCACGGGCACCAGACCGTGGCGCCCCGGCGCCAAGGCAAATTGGGTGCCCGGCTCGGCGATGCGGAAATCGCAGCATAACGCACATTCCAGACCGGCGTCCGTGGCATTACCGGTCAGCGCCGCCACTGAAATACCGGGGAAACGGCGCAATGCCGCAAACGCCTGCGCAAACTGGCGCCCTACGCCCGCCGAAGCAACCTTGCTGCCATCGGCCAACACTGATAAGTCTATACCGTGAGAAAAGGCCTGACCGGGCTCGCCTGTTATAACAAGGGCCCGTACCGACGGATCCAGTCCCAGCGCCTGTACCCGCTGTTGAAAATCCGTCAGCGCCGCTGCGGTCCAAAAGCGCTCCGTGGATTGTGGTATGGAAAGTGTCGCCACCCCGTCGTGGACCGAGGGTTCGATGCCGTTACTGTCGCCCAAAGCGATCTCCTCGAAGGACCTAGAATCGATCATTCGGCCCATTACACCCCAGGAAACTTTTGCAGCGCAATGGCCCCACGAAGAAACACGGTTCTAAATCAACTTTCAAACAGCGCCAAGGAACCTCTGAGTTAGAATGCTTGGTCACCAGCGAGAAGCGGAGAAACGTATGGGCACATCCATTCATTACTGGCAGGACCTGACCACCGGTGAGCTCGCCAGCATCGTCGGCGACAAAACCGTAGCCATCCTGCCGGTCGCTGCCATCGAACAGCATGGCCCTCACCTGCCGCTATCCACCGACCTGACGATTGGCGAAAGCATCCTCAGGAGCGCACTAAAATCGCTGTCACTGGAATCACCGGAGTCACGGGAATCAACAAAGTCCCTGAAACCACCACAGTCACTGGAGCAAATAGACCGTGGCTCCGTATTGGTGTTGCCGACGGTGACGGTTGGGCTGAGCCTGGAGCACACAGCCTTCCCTGGCACACTGTCGCTGCGGCCGGATACCGCCATCGACGTGCTCGTGGATATTGGCCAGTCGGTGGCCGCCAGCGGCGTGCACCGGCTGGTGATCTTCAACAGTCACGGGGGCAACCGGCAGGTCATCGATCTTGCCGCCCTACAGCTACGTCAGCGGTTCGGCATGCTCGTCGTGAAGGCCAACTACTTTCGGTTCAAGACGCCGGAGGCGCTAGTAACCGCTTCGGAGCTGTCGCGAGGCATTCATGGCGGCGAGCTGGAAACGGCAATGATGCTGCACTTGGCCCCCGATGCGGTGAGACAGGAACACTTGCAGAACTTCGAGGCCCTCGATGAGGGACGACTGGCAGACAACGAAAAGCTCGGTCCGGAAAGCGAGGCCGCGTTTGCATGGATGGGCCAAGATCTTAACCCCGCGGGTGTCGTCGGCCGCGCCGCCCAAGCCACCCCGGCTCAAGGGGAGAAGCTTGTCAGCCATTTTGCGCAGGCCCTGGCCATCACGATCCGGGAAGCGCAACAGTTTAACCTTAAGCTGCTGCGTTAGGTCGGTTAGGGCGTCTCAGGATAACATCAGGATTGTCTTTGGTTTTCAAAGGCTCCTCAATGCCCTCCAGCCTTCAGTGCTGTCTCCAGCAGGTGCCCCGCCCTTTCAGCTTTGGCGGCCAGATAACGGCGATTGTGGGGCGTCACCTTGCCCAACAGCTCTCGGCGCTGGCCAACCTCGATGCCGCCGTCACGCATTGCCTGGAGCTTGGCGGGATTATTGGTCAAAAGATCGATGCGATTGATTCCGAGGGACCGCAACATGCTTACCGCAATACCGTATTGACGCTCGTCCTCGCCAAAGCCTAGGACCTGGTCCGCATCCACAGTGTCCAAGCCCTTATCCTGCAGACTATAAGCGCGCAACTTATTGGCCAGACCGATATCGCGGCCTTCCTGGGCCAGGTACAGGAGAATGCCGCCGCCCGCGGCCATAATCGATTGAACAGCGCCTCGCAACTGCTCGCCACAATCGCAGCGCAGGCTGCCGAAAAGGTCGCCGGTTAAGCAGGCCGAATGCATGCGCACCGGTACCGGATCGGGCCAGTTCGCAGAACCGCCGATCATCAACGCCAGGTGCTCACGCAATCCGCCGCCCTCCCGAAACATGACAAAGCGCGTTTCTTCAGCACCCTCAAGGGGCACTTGAGCTTCTGAAATACGTATAAGATGCTGGGCAACCGACCCATCAAACGCCAGCACGTCCCGGGCTTCCACCTTTATTAGATCCTGGGCGTAGAGCGCGGCATGCACGTCCGACCAAGCCGCGGCCGGTACTGTAACGGAGACCGAAGCAGGCAACAGTCGACCCTGGCGCATCAAGACCAGTCCGGCTTCCTGAATGACGCCCGGTGTCCCGAAGTCAGAGAAAAAGCCGCCTTGCGGCGCGCACTCCGAACTTAGAACGCGCACGGTTTCGACAACGGCAGCCATATCGTCCCGATCGTCTAGCGGCACATCCAACACGCCTCCCGCGCCAGCACACTCGATGCCGAGACTCTCCAGTCGCTTAGGCGTTAGCGTCAACCTAAGGGTGGAGCTATCGAGTTCACCCAGCCATGCTCTGAAGGACGGCGACTCGAGGCCCTCGACACTGAAAACCAGTTCCGCCTCGTCACCGTTGCTGACCAATACCGGATAGCCGGCTTTCAGTTCGACTATCGCTCGCTGGACCTTCCGCATCATCCAAATCCTTGTGGTTCAAGTACACTGGTACACGCATACCGGCGCTCTGTTCGATAGCCCGCGCCGGTTACGGTCCATTCGCTACTTGGCCCGTCACCCAAATCTTAGTTCGCAGGCCCGAGGCCTCATGCTAAGGGCCGGTAATGCCAAGGCCAGGCCAATGTTAGATCGTTCAGCTGTATCCTCTACTGGACTATACAGGGCATTCATTGGCTGACAGATGCTTTAGTTTAAGGATGTTTACAGAGATGGCTTTAAATCGGATCAGTTCCCGCACCGCCTGGCAGTTACTACTTAAAGTGCGGTCCTCTCCCGTCACCGGGCCGGTCATTCTCGGCGACGATACAACCCCGCTGTTAACCACTCTGGCCGATGGTGGATGGGCACTGCATGTCGAGCCCGATGACCAGCAGGTGGAGGATTTGTTCGACTGTTTCATGCCACTTTGCCATCCACAAAGCCGTTCAAAGGTCTTCGCCCAGGTTGGCCAAAGTCTGGACGGCCGGATCGCCACGGTCACGGGCGCCTCCCATTACATCAATGGCGAAGGGGGCTTGGATCACCTGCACCGTCTGCGTGCCATGGCGGACGTTGTGGTCGTCGGTGCCGGCACGGTGCGGGCCGATAACCCGAGACTAACCGTGCGCCGGGTTGACGGGCGCCAACCTGATCGCGTGGTGATCGATCCTCGCCGAGGCATTACCAACGCCTACACCTTATTCGGCGATCAGGCTATACCCACTTACCGTCTCGTCGCCGATGCACCTCGTGCAGGAAACGAATTGCAGGTCGCTGATGGTCACGCTCAGTTCACTCCCGAAAGCATCGTCCGGACTTTGCACGACCACGGATACCAGCGGATTTTTATCGAAGGCGGCAGCCAAACCGTCTCCAGCTTCCTCGAGGCCGGGCTACTGGACCACCTGCACCTGATCGTCGCGCCGATGATTATCGGCAGCGGCGTCCCTGCCCTGCAGCTAACGGACATCGACACCCTCGACCAAGCGCATCGCCCGAATACTCACGTCTATAACCTGACTACCGACTACCTGTTCGACATGCGTTTCGCAAGGCCCTGAAATCGCGGGATTAAAGACAGGGCTAAAAACAAAGCCCCCGGTAAACTCGAAATCATGAAGAGCGTGCCGTAGGCAATACTCAACGCCAATCCTTCTTCGGCCGGATAGCCCGCCCAGAGCCAAAGCGCTCCGGCCACGCCCTCGCGGATACCCCAACCGGCCACGGTGACGGGAATCGCCATAACCAGCAAAAGACATAAGACGCACGGTACGAGCACGCTTAGGGGCATTGCAGCCTCCATGCCCCAGCCCAGCACCACGAAGGCCAACACGTAACTGCCTACCACAATTACGGAACTAACCAGATGCACTATCAATACCCGCGGCTTGATCAACCCAACCCAAAGCGCGTGGCGGAAGGCCCCGGCGAACGCCCGCAGGCGCGCGCGGAACAGCAGAGCAACTAGCGTCAGCACGATAAGCACGCCGATGATCAGCGCCGTTGAGCCAACGCCCCCTATCTCCCATACCAACGGCGATTCCGGAGACGTGACCGGCGTCATGAACCACACGGCCCCTGCCAGCAACGCAAGCACGATCTGACCGGACAGTCGCTCGATCATAACTGCGTGTATGGCCTCCGTCGGGCGCTGGGTTGACTTGCCGTGGCGCAAGGCCCGATTGGCGTCACCCAGCACACCGCCGGGCAGAACTTGGTTTATGAATGTAGCAAGGTAGTACTCACGCACAGCGTTGACGCCGTCGATGGAAAGCCCGAGCTGTCTCGCGGTGAAGCGCCATCGCCAAGCCGACAGGCCAACTTGAACGGTAAAAAGGGCGAGAGCGAGCGCAACCGCGGTAAGCGATAAGTTTGCTAACCTGGAAACGAGATCTGTCTGGCCAAAAGCGAAAACTGCGCCGGCCAGAATGGCGAGGGTCCAAAGCCATTTGAGGAGGGGCCATTTGAGGCGGGAGGGAGGAAACCGGCTCATGCAGCGTCGGAATCGCCTGCCGCTGGCAGCGCCAAAACATCTTGATGGAAGACTTGCGCCTGTGCGGCGCTATCCGTCAGCAGAGACAGCCTTTCGGCGAGCCAGCTATCGATCCGGGCAGCCATCTCGGGCCTCTGCTCGGCTGCCGCTACGGCCCAGCCTTGGAAGAGCTGGGTTTGGAGATCGCGTTGCCGCCGCCCGAGCAGCCAAGGCGATGGCGCTGAAAACACACGATAACCGCGATCTTCAAAACCGCGGATACAGTGTAACCACGCATCGGGGCCGAGGGCCTCTCCGCTGCCCTTTTCAGAGCGTTGATGGCGGTTCACCGCGTCGCGTATCAGCGCATCGTCCGGAAGCGTTGGCGATATCGCGAAGTCCCCGCTATAAGACAGCGTAAACAGGGCGGCAGCGCCCATACCGGCAACCCGTTCGGTCATCTCAGCCATCCACGGAGCCGACACCAGATCCAGCAGCGCCGAGCCCGACACGATATCGGTATCCGTGGGAATGGCCGCCACAATTTCACGTTCGATGCCCAACCGGAGTGTTGTAAAGCTGTCCACGCCGGGAAGGCCATCGCACAGACGCTCGGCGGCATCGAGATGAGCGGCGTCCTGGTCAACCAACAGCCACCCCTGCCCGTCTGGTAGTTGCGGCGCGAGGAATCGCATATTCGAACCTGTGCCACACCCCAAATCCACCACACGGTAGCTCTCTTGGTTCAAGCGACGGCCTCGCACCCACTCACTCAGTCGTTGGGTCAAGTCAACGTTGCGTGCTGCATGGTCGGCGGCTTCACGAGCGGCCAGCCAATCGCTGTCGAACCACGCGGTTTCGTGCAACAAAGACTCACTCATCCACGCGAACTCATTTTCATTGGAAAGTTGACCTCAGTTGAGAAGTTTCTGAATGGCGTCGGCAAAGGCCTCGCCGGCATCCGACCAGCTCCGCAGGTTGTTTCTCGCTCGTCCCGCACCCGCCACCAGTTGCCGATGCCGTTCAGGCTCGCTTAAAACCTGCGTAAGCGCCGCACGGAGCGCCGTCACATCACCCGGCGGCACCTTGATCGATGCCTCGCTGGCCGCCGTGAAGGCCAACGCACCGCCGGTGGTGGTAATCACCGGTAAGCCGTAAGCTAAAGCCTCGGTCACCACCATGCCGTAACCCTCGTACCAGGACGGCAGTATGAAAACATCGGCGCCTCTGTAAGCCTGGGCGAGCGCCTGCTCACCGAGCTCTCCACAGATGTCGATACGCTCGGCCAAGCCGAGCTGCTCAATCTGCTTGCGCAAAGAGGCGACGAAGTCAGGGTGACGTTCTGTCGATCCCGCCAGCGAGCAGTGCCAGGGGTAGTCCCGACATTGGGCCAGAGCCTCCACCAGCAAATCCTGTCCTTTTCGCGGTGCCAGGGTAGCCACGCACAGCAGGCGAAAGGGTTGCTCAGGTGTTCGGAAGCGATCCGGCCCGATGCTGTCGGGCTTATCGACACCGGGTGTCACAACCTCAATTCTCGCCGGCTCAACATCGAAATCAATTAATCGCCGCGCGGTAAATTCGCTGGTTACGATCACGCCTTTTACATGACGCAGAGCTGCCTTCTCGCTAGCGAAGTAGGCCCGTTGCCGCTCTTGCGAGAGACCGGTCTCATCCGCCAACGGATGGTGCACCAGCGCCAGCACCCGCAAGCGTGTCGTGTGCCGGGCTTGCAGGGGCGGTAGACCGCTCAGCGCGAGTCCGTCGATGATCACGGTCGTACGGTCGGCCAGCTCGTCGAGAGCGTCGTCCAGGGACTGTTGGGCCAACGTGTCGGTTTCCGGGAAGGCACCCTCCAATCCACTCAGCCGCACATTTTGGCCGCGTTCGCGCAAGCTCCCGACAATACTTCTGACGTAACCATAACCCCCGGTTCGTTGGTTGGGGTCACCCGGTACGAGAAAGACGGTTTGCGGCTGATCAGAGCGCATTTTCGAATGTCGCCCAGGCAATATGGGATTCGCTAAGCGAGACCTTCAATCGGCTCACCTCTTTGGCTTCGTCGCCCAAGGCGCCGCTGCGGATACGTTCAGCCACCTGGTCAAAAATGACCTTGGCCATGAATTCCGTGGTGGTATTGCGGCCCTTGAAATCCTCCCTGGCATCCAGGTTGGTCAGATTGAATTCGTTGACCACCGCTTTGAGTTGCTCGGAGGCAAGGCCAATGTCCACCACCAAGTCATCAGCATCGAGCTGCTCCCGGAAAAACGTGACATCGACGATATAGGTCGCCCCGTGGAGTTGCTGAGCCGGGCCGAAACGCGGTGAATTAAAGCTGTGGGCGATCATCATGTGATCACGCACCGTCAAGCTGAACATAAGATTTCCTTACTCTTAAGCGATCATCAAAAGGCGTATAAAGAACCTAAGGCGATTAATAGATAATACGATGGCACAGGACATCCGAGTCGTTAGACGCGATGGAACCCATGCGCTGAGGCAATTGATCAAAGCGGCTTTCCGAGTTGATCAAGCTGTCCAGTTCCGGCGTCTGCATGAGACGCAGGGCCAGGGCCATGCGGTCGCCATAGGACCAGCGCGGCGCCTGCACTGGCGACACGCGCCCAACTTGGCTGGATATCACAGAAAGCCGGCGTGAGTGGAAGGCGCCGCCCAACATCAGATTCACCGGCTGTTCGCCATACCAGCTCATTTCGACGATGCGAGCTTCCAGACCGGCCATCCCCAGTGCGGTGTTGAGCCCTTCAGGGTGGCCGCTCGCGTGAATCACCACGTCGTAGTCGTCGCGGCCGTCAGCAGCGGTATGGAAGGCCACACCCAGGCCGGCCAGAACCGATTGACGTTGCGACTTGGGATCGATCGCCACCACCCGCGTCCCCGGTATGCGGTTAGCCAGCCAGGCTACCAGGCAACCGATGACGCCACAGCCGATTACCGCGATACGGTCGCCAACACGGGGCGACGCATCCCAAAGCGCGTTAACCGCCGTCTCCATGTTGGCGGCCAGGATAGCCCGTTCAGGCGGCAGGCCGTCAGGCAACGGCGTCACCGCGGCCTTAGGCACGCGAAAACAGGTTTGATGAGGGAACAAGGAAAACACAACCCGGTTGCGCAACTGGGGCGATCCCTCCAACACTCGCCCCACGTTGGCATAACCGTATTTAACCGGCGCCGGAAACTCCCCTTCCTGAAACGGACAACGCATGCGCTGATATTCCGATTCCGGAACTGCTGCGTTGAACACCAAACTCTCCGTACCCCGACTAACGCCGCTGTACAGGGATTCGACAATCACATCGTCGGAATCGTCCAAGTCGCTGCGGTCGACGGTCACCGGCCGGATCTCGCCCTGCCTCGGTGCGGTAATCCAGTACGCTCTGCCCTGGTAGTCCGGGCGAGAATTGCGCCGAGAGTCATAATGAGAGTTATGGCCCGCAGCCGATTCGCTCATGACTTGCTCCTTTTTATTAAACCAGCCATCTATTAATCCAGCCATCAATTCAGACGCCAGTTCAGTCAGCCATCCAGGCTTTCAATAAAGCCGTACACAGGATAAAGCATTACACTAAGATGTCTTGCAAGCTTCGATTGATGCGGCTGTTCTGAGAACCTCCAGTGACGATCCTAAGACGTTTCAGGAACTGGGCGCCAGAACGGCACCAAATGTGACTCTGAGTTAAGCGGCACTATGTTTACGCCGGGGGCCGGGTATGGATCTTTCCACGTCAGCGGGTCTGCCCGCTAAAGTGACTCTGGAACTGGCTGCGGCGGCCGGCCTTACGGTCAGCGCCGCGGCTGCCCTCGCAGCGGCGCTCGATCTCTCGGCCCCGTTCATCCTTTTTACTGCCCTTTTGGGCCTTGGTCTTGGCGGGGTTGTCGGCCTTTTCTGGAAGCGCGCGTCACCGGACAAGCGGCCGGTGGATGTAAGCTCCCTTGGGCCTGCTAATCGCATCACCCTGGCGCGCGGAGCGCTGATCTGCACCGTAGCCGGCTTCATCCCCTTTGCTGAGTACGCTCAGGCACATGCCTGGATAGTCGCTTTCATCACCCTGGCGGCGCTGATCCTGGATGGCGTGGACGGCGCGGCCGCCCGCCGTACCCAGAGCCAATCCGCTTTTGGCGCCCGCTTCGACATGGAACTCGATGCGTTACTGATCCTTATCCTCTGCGGACTGTTGATCACGCTCGAGAAAGCCGGTGCCTGGGTGCTGCTGATTGGCTTGATGCGCTATGCCTTCGTCATTGCAGGCTGGTTCTACCCTGTGCTGAACCAGCCGCTACCGGAAAGTTTTAGGCGCAAGACGGTTTGCGTGTGGCAACTGGTCACGCTGGTGATCTGCTTGCTCCCGCCCGTTCCGTCAGGTTTGGCGATGGCCTTCCTCGCCCTTTCCCTCGCCCTACTGGTCTACTCTTTTGGGAAGGACATTGGCTGGTTGCTAAGGAGCCCTGAAGCAAAAAAACCAATCTAAGGAGAAACAACATGCGACGCCTTTCTCAACATGCCCTGGCATTACCTTTCGCGTTGATGGCGGTGGTACCGGCCTATGCCGAGCCCATCGAGTTCACCATCGATCCAGAGCACTTTTCCATTTCCTTTGCTGTTAACCATTTGGGCTACGCTAGCGTACTGGGCTTTTTCACAGAGGCCGAAGGCCACTTTGCGTACGATGAAGAAACCGGCGAATTTGGCGCGGGCAAGGTTGTCGTGCAAAGCGATAGCGTGTTCACCGACAACGACGATCGGGACGAGCACCTGCGTGGTGACGATTTCCTGAATGCCGAAGAATATCCGGACATCGTCTTTGAGTTCACCGACTTCACCAAGAAGGGCGACAAAGAAGGCGTTCTGGCTGGCGACCTCACAATGCTCGGCCAGACTCACCCCGTCTCATTGGACGTTACCCTGAACAAGACGGCGGAGTACCCCTTTGGACACGGAAAGTACACCCTGGGCCTCTCTGCCACGACCACTATCCAGCGCAGCGAATGGGGAATGGACTACGGGCTCGATATGGTGGGTGATGATGTGCACTTGCGTTTCGAACTCGAGGCCAATGCGAAAAGCGGCTCTTTCTAAGATGTCGTCCGAGGAGGTTTTAGCGGAATCCAAAGGGCGATTTGGGGATGAAACGGACCGTCGTCAGTCAAAGGTATAACGTTCGCTCCCTAACGATCTCATGCTAAACTGCTCGCGTTTTACACAGCGAAGAGTTGTTTCACCGCATGAACCTCCCTGATTCTAGAAAATCCGACCTTTTGATGGTTGTTGTTACTTTATTAGCAGCAATCAGCTGGATGTTTTCCAAGGAAGCGGTGCTGCTCATGCCGCCGCTGCTCTTCATGGCGCTTCGATTCCTGCTCGCCGGATCGATACTGATGGTTGCCGGCCATCGTCAGATTCGGCGGCTGAGTGCCGACCAGCTGCGCCGCGCGGTGGGCGTGGGGCTGGTTTTCGGGGTCGCCATGAGCTGTTGGATTACCGGGTTATTCCTGACCGAAAACGTAGGTGAAGGCGCCTTCCTGACAAGTATCGGGGTTGTTATCGTACCGGTGATCGCGCGTATCGCGTTCAAGGAAACCCAACCCGTTTCGACCTGGCTGGCCCTGCCCATTGCTATCGCCGGGCTCGCTCTGCTGTCGTTACGCAACGGTTTTCGCCCCGAGCCGGGTCAGCTTTTCTTCGTAATCGCGGCGTTTATTTTCGCGCTCTATTTCACCTTGAATACCCGGGCAGCCAACACCCGCATAGCTCAACGGCCTGACGGTAAAGACCAGCGTAAAGAACGCGTACCGGCATTGGCGCTGACCGCTATCGCGCTGACGACCGTGGGCTTCGTTACGCTGGTCATCTCATCTTTTCGCGAGCCGTGGTCTCCCACCTTGACCAACGCCGAACCCATGCTTTGGATTTGGGTGCTGGCCAGTGCCACTATCGGTACAGCCGGCCGATTCTTCGTCCAGACCTACGCTCAAAGCCTATCGACCCACAGCCATGGCGTTGTGATCCTTGTGCTAGAGCCCGTTTGGGTCGCCCTTTTCGCTACGGCCTGGTTTGGCGAGTCAATGTCAGCCGTTCAGCTGAGCGGGTGCTCGCTGATCTTCGCGGCATTGCTGATTAATCGGTGGAGTGCGGTGCGGAAGTTAATTCTGAGGCGGTGAGCTTTAGAGCGCTGATTGGTGGAGTAGCGCTCCGCTGTGCCGGCGAGCTGCCTTCGGCAGTTCAAGTCGCTTGTTTTGACCCATAAAAAAACGCCCTCTCGGGGCGCTTTTTTTATTGGTAGGACCAGGCAGATTATTCGGCTTCGCCTCACCCTTCGGGCCGTCGTCGCGTAGCTCCGACGTTCTCTCGCTTTGCTCGAGTCGAGCTGCCTTCGGCAGTTCAAATCGCTCGTTTTGACCAATAAAAAAAACGCCCTCTCGGGGCGCTTTTTTTATTGGTAGGACCAGGCAGATTCGAACTGCCGACCTCTACCATGTCAAGGTAGCGCTCTAACCAACTGAGCTATGGTCCTCCGTCAACGGGGGAGAAATATACTGATCCGGATCGGGACGGTCAACCCGTTTTTTACCGGATCAGGAAAAAATCGACTTAAATCCGGTAAAAATCCCGATACCAGTCTACAAAACGAGCAATCCCCTCTTCTACCGGCGTGTTCGGTTTGTAACCAACGTCGTCGATCAACGCCTGAACGTCCGCATAGGTCGCCGGCACGTCGCCGGGCTGTAGGGGCAAAAAGTTTTTCTCGGCCTTGCGACCGAGGCGCTCTTCGATAATCTCGATAAAGCGACTCAACTCAACGGGGTTGTTGCTCCCGATGTTGTACAAACGATAAGGCGCATTGCTGGTGCCCGGATCCGGGTCGGCCGCGCTCCATTCGCTATTAGGCTCGGCAACATGGTCCAACGTACGTATGACACCTTCGACAATGTCGTCGATGTAGGTAAAGTCCCGTTTGTGATGTCCATGGTTGAATACGTCAATCGGTTCGCCAGACAGGATCTTCTTAGTGAAGATAAACAACGCCATGTCAGGACGCCCCCAAGGCCCGTAGACCGTGAAGAAACGCAGCCCCGTGGTCGGCAAACCATACAAATGGCTATACGTATGCGCCATAAGCTCGTTGGCTTTTTTGGACGCTGCGTAGAGGCTTAGGGGATGGTCCACGTTGTCGTGTACCGAGAACGGCATGGCTTCATTGGCACCATAGACGGAACTGCTGGAAGCGTAGACCAGGTGCTTGACGTCGTTGTGGCGGCAGCCCTCGAGGATATTCATGAAGCCGACAAGATTGGCGTCGACATAGGCGTGTGGGTTTTCCAGCGAGTAGCGCACGCCCGCTTGAGCAGCCAGATGAACAACCCGCTCCGGCTGGAATTCTCGGAAGACGCCTTCCATGGCTTCTCTGTCGGCGACGTCCCGCCGAATTTCGGTGAAGCCATCCTGGTGTGTCAACCTGGCCAGACGGGCCTCTTTGAGGTTCACGTCGTAGTAGTCGTTGACGTTATCTACGCCAATGACCTCATCGCCGCGCGCCAGCAGTCGATGCGCTAGATGAGAGCCGATAAAGCCCGCGGTGCCGGTGACCAGTATTTTCAAGGTAATCTCCCGTTTCTATGCGTTCAATACAATGGACCAAGCCGAATGGGACCTCGCATCCCGAATGTGCGCTCTTCCGGGAAGTCTTTCTCCCAAGCGTATGCCAAGCGGCCGTTCAAAAAAAGAGCGCCGTCAGGCGCTCTTTCTAAGTCCAAAAGCTCTGCAACTTCTGAATGACTCCGACAATCTTCAGAAGTCGACACCAGCGCTGATAAACGGCCCGCCCAACTCAATATCCAGGGTTTCGTCGCCATCTTCGTAATCGATATTCATCTGGCGGTAACCTGCACGCAACCGCAACAGCGAAATGTCGTATTGCGCATAGCCGGCGCCGTCGATAATCGAATCTCCCCCGTAACTGATGCCGTTACCCTCCACACCCACGGAGAGGCCCGTCAACGGCAAATCAAAGCGCGCAGCGGCATAAAGCATGGGGATCACGGCGTCCACCTCGGTTTTGCTCACGGTGGCAATATCTGTGATATCTCGTATGGTGAGCTTGCCATCCATTTTCCGGGCAGTCAGGCCCGCGTCGAGATTCACCCAGTTATCGAGCAACTCGTAATACAGCGTCAGGTCAAGCTGATCCAAGTCCAGCTCTGACCGAACATCCGCGCCTGCGGGGATACCATCGTAACCGCTTAGACTGAGCTCGCCACGCCCGCTCTGCTCAATAGCCGTGTAGTTCAGGCGCACGTTTGGGATCAGTGGGATGGGATGTTCAAATATGGCCGTCAAGTTGGCGTTGCTATCGCTGTCCAGGTTCAGGTCGTTATCGACATCGACCGAATCCGATCCCTGACTGGCCGTGCCGGTTAGATCCGAATCCCAGTAGCTGACGTTAGCCCCTAAGCCCAAAACGTCAGCGACCGTCGCCGTGCTGAAGCAGGTCAGGCCGCCGAGTAGTACAATTGCCGTCTTTCTCATGTTGCTCACCTGTTTTTGTTCATTGATGTTCAGGGCGTTCGATTGCGCCTTCGCGGAATCCTCAGTCGAACTGGATGCCAAGCCTGCTGCCCACTTCCTCGTAGGCTTCGATGACTTCGCCCAGGCCCTGCCTGAAGCGGTCTTTGTCCATTTTCCTGCGAGTTTCCTTGTCCCAAATGCGGCAGCCATCGGGGCTGAATTCATCACCTAGGACAATCTCGCCGTTGAAGCGGCCGAATTCGAGCTTGTAATCCACCAAGAGCATGCCGGCGTCATCGAAAAGAGAACTCAAGATCTCGTTCACCCGGTAGGTCAACGTCTTCATTTGCGCCAGATCTTCAGCCTTTGCCCAGCCGAAAGTTTCAGCCAGGGATTCGTTGATCATCGGGTCATGCATGGTGTCGTTTTTCAGGAACAACTCGAACGTCGGTGGCGATAGCGCCAGCCCTTCCTCTACGCCCAGCCGGCGACACAGGCTACCGGCCGAGTAATTGCGCACGACGCACTCCACCGGAACCATATCGAGCTTCTTGACCAGAGATTCCACCGGCGAGAGTAGTTTCTCGAAATGAGTGGGAATACCTGCGGCCCCAAGTTTCTCCATAATGAACGCATTGAACCGGTTATTCACCATACCCTTGCGGGCCAGTTGCTCTTTCTTCTCGCCATCGAAAGCAGAGGTGTCGTCACGAAAGAGCAACACGAAGCGGTCGGGGTCGTCGGTTGTGTAGACCGACTTGGCCTTACCTGAGTAGAGCGCTTCGCGCTTTTCCATCATCATTCTCCGGTGGGTGCCGGCAGTCCAACGAACCGCCGGTCGCGTTGCCTGTTGAGGGTGTTGCAAAACCACTGCATAAGCGACGCTTTGCAATACCCTTTATTAATAGAGGAACTCGATTAATAGATGTACTCGAATATCAATAGAGATACTCAAAAAGTTCTGACAGCAGTCGAGCGGATCGATTGTCGCCATCGTAATCGGGCGCAACCTGGGTTCGCAGGCTAACCACATCCCCATCCTGACGGATCGTTACAAGATACGTGTACTCCGGTTTGGGCGGATCTGCAAACCAGTCGAACCAGCCGGATTCGAGCTCTTCTTCGCTTCGATAATCCACGTAGAACTGCCCCGCACTCCGGTCAATATCGACCAGTGGAATATCGGCCTCGGATAAAGCCCGGTTAACTTCTGACCACGCGCGATCGAAGCTCAGCTCCATCTCGATATGCGGATCGTCGCTTTGACCGGAAACCAGCTTCACCTTGGGCGCACTGGGAATGCTTAACGCCGCCCGGGAGTATGACTTGGTATCTTCCCGTTCCTTCAGGTAGTTGCCCAAGTCTGCCAGCAATTCTTTCTCTTGAGCCATTACGGTGGTTTCGGATGGCCACTGGAGCATAGCGTCCGGCCGCGCGGGTTCTTTACGGATGCGGAATTGAATCTCCGTAGTCTTGCGCCGCACACCCGGCGCAATCCGAGACTGCACCAAGGTCAAGTCACTGCTGGCGTCCTCACCGGAAAGAGCCAGTAGAGAACGGGCGCGCTGGCTATAATTGGCGATATCGGTTTGCAGCAAGCCTATTTGTGGATTTTCCCGGGCGACGCCAAGGCCCCGCTCCGTCAGATAGGACGACACCATTGGCCAGACTCGACCGGGCACCTCGTTAACCAGTAGCCAGACCTGCCCGTTCAGCTCTTCGACGACATAGTTTTCGTCAAGGATCTCGGAGGTCATGTCCGGGGGCTCAGGTACCGAGAACTCGCCCTGCGCGACAGCATCTCCGGCATCGGCATCACGAACGGCATATACGGGTTGAATCCGTGCTTTGCTCTGCCAGTCCGGTACTTTTATCGGATCGCCGGCAGGCGCGTTACGGTATTCGTCGGAACGGTCCTGGATCAGACCACAGCCTGAAACGAGGCTCAGCATCACAGCGCCCGCCAGCAGGCAGGCACGTTTCGGATAAGCTTGCATCAAACGACTTTGGGACAGGCCTGTTTCGCCCACCCCCACCTGTTTGTGTTGACTCAAAGAACGCCCGCGCTGGTCAGCGCTTCCTCGACTTCAGAGTGAAACTTGGGATCGAGCGGCGTGAGCGGCAGGCGAATACCTTCAGCAATCAGCCCCATACGATGCAGGGCCCATTTGACCGGGATGGGATTGGCCTCAAGAAACAGCTTGCGATTCAGCGGCATGAGTTTTTCATTGAGGCTTTCCACCCGGGCCCGATCACCGGCAATCGCAGCTTCGCACAAGTCTGCCATGCCGCGTGGCGCAACGTTAGCCGTAACGGAGACATTACCCTTGCCACCGCAAAGCATGAGGTCGGCTGCAGTGGCGTCGTCACCCGAGTAAACCACCATGCGGCCTTCGATCCGACGGATAAGATCTTCGCCACGGGGGATATTTCCGGTTGCGTCCTTGATGCCGATGATATTGGGAATGTCCGCCAGACGCTCCACAGTCTCATTCATCATGTCACAGGCGGTACGGCCAGGAACGTTGTAAAGAATCTGATCGACCGGTACCGCCTCGGCGATGGTGCGGAAATGGCGATAAAGGCCTTCCTGGGTAGGCTTGTTGTAGTACGGAACGACCAGCAGGCAGGCGTCCGCGCCAAGTTTATGAGCCTCGGTCGTCAGTTCGATAGCTTCGCGGGTAGAGTTGCCTCCGGTACCCGCGATCACCGAGATGCGTCCGTTCACACGCTTGATAATGTGGCCAATAACACGACAATGCTCATCGGGATCGAGCGTGGATGATTCACCGGTCGTGCCTACGGCTACAATACCGTGTGTACCGTTTTCCAGGTGGAAATCAACCAGACTGTCTAGCTGTTCCCAGTGGACTTCGCCATCCGGGTGCATAGGGGTGGCCAAAGCGACGAGGCTACCAGTGATCATAAAGACTCCGTTCGCGTAAAACGGTAATGGTAATTGCGGGTGACAACCGAAACAACCATTCTTGTCGCCCCCTAACCGACTTTTGTCAAAACAGCCCTATTCGAAGTAAGGAGAAGCCATGAGCGCAGTACAACTCAATAAACCCGTACCTGATTTCACCACGCCGGCCACCGGCGACAAGGACATTACGCTGTCGGATTTTCGTGGAAGCAAAAACGTCGTCATCTACTTCTACCCCAAAGACAGCACTCCGGGCTGCACCACCGAGGGCGGCGATTTCCGCGACCATCACGAAGCTTTCGAGAAAGCAGATACGGTCATCTTCGGCGTCTCCCGCGATGGCATCAAATCCCATGAAAACTTCAAGGCCAAACAGGGATTTCCCTTCGACTTGCTATCTGACAAGGACGAAAGCCTGTGCACGCTTTTCGACGTGATCAAGCTCAAGAAGATGTACGGCAAAGAGAGTCTGGGGGTCGAGCGCAGCACCTTTATTATCGATAAGGAAGGCGTACTGCGGCAGGAATGGCGCGGCGTGAAGGTGAACGGCCACGTAGAAGAGGTTCTGAAAGCCGTTCAAAGCCTCTAATCCGCCAGAGCGGCACGACTGAGAATGGATAGCGTGGCGCAGCCTCTGACGGCTGCGCCTTTTATCTCAAAGGCCATTTCCGACCCTGTGTTCTATTGAATCAGTGCTATCAGACCCTGCCCCGACTTGGCGAGTGACGCACCGGCCAGGCTGCAAAAATGGCTTTAAGCATGGTCGCCAAAGGAATAGCGAAGAATACGCCCCACAACCCCCATATGCCGCCAAAAAACAGCACGGCAATAATGATGACAACCGGATGCAGGTTATTGACCTCCGAGAACAGGACGGGGACCAGCACGTTGCCATCCAAGGCCTGGATGATCCCGTAAATCACCATCAACCAGATAAACTCACTGCTCCAGCCAAAGGCGAAAAGACCGATCATCGCTACAGGAATGGTGACCACAGCCGCGCCGATGTAGGGAATGACCACCGATAGCCCCACCAGCAACGACAATAGCGCCGCATAGGGCAGCCCCATAATACGGAATGCCACGAACGTCACGCCGCCGACAATGACGATTTCCACCGCCTTGCCCCGGACATAGTTGGCGCATTGCTGGTTCACCTCGTGCCAAATCCGCCGCATCATCGGTCGCTGCTGCGGCAAGGTCGAGGCCAATGCGTTCATCAGCACATCCCGATCCTTCAAGAAAAAGAAGACCAGGATGGGCAGCAATACCAGATAGATGAGTATCGCCATCACATCCGGAATGCTGGACAGAGAAAACGACACGAGCCACTGGGTGAAATTAGCGACTTCCGCTGTCACTTGCTGGTACAGGCTATTGATCGACCCCATGGATACGAGGGTGGGATACTCTTGTGGCAGTAGTTCGAGATAGCTCTGCATCTCGCGGAAAATCCGCGGGGCCTCTCCCGCCAGGGAGGTCAATTGCACCCAAAGTAATGGCAGCATCCCCAGTAGAAAACCAACCAGGACGCCAAGGAACAGCAGGTAGACGAGGATAACGGCAACGGTATTAGGCATTCCCTTATCCGTCAGCTTGGTCACCAAGCCCTGCAGGATAAAGGCGATGATGACCGCCGCAATCACCGGCGCCAGCATATGCCCCAGCCAGATGACACCCAGCGTCCCGATGACCAATAGCAGGAACAGGATCACTGCCTCATCATCGGAAAAATACTTGTGGGCCAGGCCCCGAATAATTCTGACCATTAACGACTCCGTCTAGCGCGATTCGCCACAGCGTATCAGAAAGCGGTACATCCCCTCTGATTCTTCCGATTTTTCCAGTGAATGCGACGTGTGTTTCAGGAAGGACGGGATATCCTGAGCGGAACCCGGGTCTGTAGCAATAACTTCGAGCATTTCACCCGGTTGCATTGCGTTCAATTGGAGCTTGGTCTTGAGTAAGGGCATGGGGCAGCGTAACCCGCTGGTATCGAGAACGTGATCAGTCATATCAGCCAGAATAGTTGTTGGTATCGATGATTGTTCAGGTCGGACGTTGTTGAGGTTAACGACCGCCGGGAACGGAAGAATAGGTTCCAAAGTCTTTTAAATCTGTCATGATCCGCGCTGGCGCCACTGCATTACACCGCAGTCATGCCAGCATCTTCATGCACTTGAGAGTATATCAGTCCTGCTATGCATCATGCTTCAGCCCCCCACCGCCGGCATCAAAATAAGTACCTGAGGGGGATCGCCGTCGGGCTTATGTTAAGCCTATCGGCGACAACACCGCTGCACGCCCAGGATAGTGCCCTACCCACCTTGGGCGGTGTGGGAGGCGGACTGATTTCAGAGCAGCAGGAAGCGGCTATCGGCCGCCAGGTCATGCAGTCCCTGCGTAGATCCGCCGAACAGATCAACGATCCGCTCGTCGTCGATTACCTCAGCTCCGTCGTCTATCGCCTGGTCCCCTTCGCGCCGCTTGAGAATCGCGACCTCAACCTGGTGGTGATCGACAGTCCGGCCATCAATGCCTTTGCCGTTCCCGGCGGGATCATCGGTGTTAACGGCGGCCTTTTCCTCAACGCCGAGACCGAACAGCAGTTTGCTTCGGTCATGGCGCACGAATTGGCGCATTTAAGCCAGCGCCATTTCGCCCGGCGCATGGAACAACAGGAAACCAGCACGCCCATGACCATCGCCGGCATGCTTGCCGGCATCATCTTGTCAGCGGTAACGAAATCCGACGTTGGCATTGCCGCCATTGCGGGCACCCAGGCGCTTGCTATCCAGAACATGCTGCAGTACAGCCGGTCTAACGAGCAGGAAGCCGACCGGGTGGGTCTCGAGATTCTGGCCGAAGCAGGCATGGACCCACGCGGTATGCCTGAGATGTTCGAAATCATGATGCGCCAGAACCGCCTTCAGGGTGGCCAGCCACCGGAATATCTGTCGACCCACCCCCTGACGCAAAGCCGCATCTCCGACACCCGCAACCGCGCCAGTCAGTATCCCCAGGGGGATTTCGACGATACCCTGGAATATCATCTGGTTCGAGTCCGTCTGCAGGTGCATTACGCTCAATCGCCCCAACAGGCTGTCGATGTGTTCCAGTCGTACGTCGAAGGTCGCGGTGAAGTAGCCGAGGCCGCTGCACGTTACGGCCTTGCGGTGGCCTACCTGCGAGCAGAAGAACCCGCCAAGGCCGAAACAATTCTGCGGGAACTTTTAGGGAGCAACCCGGGACGTATTACTTTCCAGGTAAGTCTCGCCGAAGCCCTGCTCATGAGCGGTAAGACCGACGAAGCTATCCAATTGCTGGAGTCCGCACTTCATCGCAACCCCGGCAACTACCCGATCCTCTACCAATTAGCGGCCGCTCATTACGAGGCCGGCCACGCCCAACGGGCAGCCGACCTATATACGCAGCTTACGAACACGTTCCCGGAAAGCCTTGATCTGTGGCAAAAATTGTCGGATGCCGAGGGTCAGGCCCGCAACATCGTTGGCGTACACCGGGCGCGTGCGGAATACTATATTCTCGTGGGCGACCTGGAAGCCGCGCGTCGCCAGCTCCAGGAAGCGCAGAACAAGGTGCCACCCGGCACCCCGGTTCGGGAAATCGTGAGCCAGCGCCTGTCTCAAGTTTCGGAGGCCCTGGCGCAGCGCCGTTAGCGAAAGAGCGCCGGGGAAAGACCGCTTCCCCGGAGCGCGCTCAGGCGTTGCCGGCCGCCTTGAGATTCATCGATGCGGTAAAGTCCAGCATCCGGCGTAGAGGCCGCAAGGCGGCTTCTCGCAACGCGTCATCCACAAAAATTTCCTGGTCGCCGGTGCGCAACACGTGTAGCAGGTTTTCCAGACCGTTCATCGCCATCCAGGGACAATGGGCACAGCTTCGACAGGTCGCGCCGTTGCCCGCTGTCGGCGCTTCGATCAACGTTTTGTTGGGCGCCAACTGCTGCATCTTGTAGAAAATACCGTTGTCGGTGGCGACGATAAAACGCTCGTTGGGCAGTGTTTGAACGGCGTGAATCAGTTGGGATGTCGAACCCACCACATCGGCTATTTCGACGACCGATTCTGGAGATTCGGGATGAACCAGGATAGCCGCATCCGGATAGAGTGCTTTGAGATCCTCTACACCCCGAGCTTTGAATTCCTCATGAACGATACAGGAACCGTCCCAAAGCAGGACGTCCGCCCCGGTTGTACGCTGGACGTAGCGCCCAAGATGCTTGTCAGGCGCCCACAATATTTTTTCGCCCTTTGAATCAAGGTGCTCAACGATGCTTTGGGCACAACTGGACGTCACCACCCAATCCGCCCTTGCTTTCACGGCCGCAGACGTATTCGCATAAACCACCACGGTGCGATCAGGATGCTCGTCGCAAAATCTACTGAACTCCTCAGGCGGACAACCTATGTCGAGTGAGCAGGTCGCCTCCAACGTCGGCATCAGAACCGTCTTTTCCGGATTCAGTATCTTTGCCGTCTCACCCATAAACTTTACGCCCGCGACCACCACGGTCGAGGCTGAATGCTGATTGCCGAAACGAGCCATTTCCAGGGAGTCGGATACGCAACCACCCGTTTCTTCCGCCAAACGCTGAATATCCGGATCGGTGTAGTAGTGGGCAACCAACACGGCGTTACGCGCTTTCAACTCCGCCTTGATCTCATCTTCAAGACGGCGTTTTTCATCACCACTCAATGCGCGGGGCTCTGCCTCGTGGGCAAGATGCTCCTTAACCAAAATTCTGTTGTCGGCGTTTATCATGGGCTCTCATCTCTCACTCAATACCCGGCTGGACTGTCTAAGGCAGTACTCACCCGGTGAACGCGGATAGCGCTTTATCAATGCCTTCTCTATATGGGCGAAACGTCATTATACCACCCCGGATCAGACATTATTTCGTCATAACCTTATGATAAGGCAAGGTTACCCTCCACTGCATTCGAACAGGCGGAAAAGGCCAGTCGTTAAGTGTTGGCCAGCATTGGAGAAAGCGGCAAAGGATACCTCGGGAGGCTGAGAGCAGACTACCCGACGGCATCGAGCAAAAACAAACGCTCGCCCTCAAGAATTAGGATTGCTTATACTTCAGGGGCACCCTGTATCGCCTAATTATACAGACTTCAAAATTTCAGGCATGGACCTCATCGACGTGCGCACCGGCAATAGGAAATCAGCAAGAATCGTATTCCTCAATACCGGTCGCGGACTGCTGCTAGACGCCGAGCTCGTTCAGGAGTTACTGGAAAACGGCGGCTGGCAGGTCAAGCTTGCACGCCGACGGCCACGCAAGCAGTTTGAGAAGAAACTGATCGTTTGGTGGGAAGCCTTTAAAACGAAACGCTCGCCGGCGATCTACCGACTGCTGGACTGGGCCCAAGTGACACTGGGAGCCGCAGTGAGGCGTCACGTCGATCTTCAGATCCACCTTGAAGACATGAGCTTGGGCTACAGCGGCGCTGCGTCGGTGAATTGGCTCATCCCTAATCAAGAATGGGTCTACCCGCATAACCTCAGGCACTTTCCGAAACTGAACCGGATATTATGCAAAACCCATGAAGCCTGCACTATTTTCGAACCCTACCACGCTGTTGTTGAATTCCTAGGCTTCTCCAACCCGCAACTGAATCAGCCTGCCGTACCGCCCTACGACTTCTCGGAGGGGTGCCGCCGGGAGAGGTTGCGCCGTTTTCTGCATGTGGCAGGCAAAAGCTCGCGCAAAGGCTCCGCACCTATTGTCGAGGCCTGGAGACGCCACCCTGAATGGCCTCGGCTCGACATCGTTATGGACAATCCCGCCCGTCTAGGCGATTTACCGGCAAACGTTCATTTATGGCGCAACATTGATAGCTTTACGCTGAAAAGCCTGCGTCGTGATTGCGGTATTGTACTGGCGCCGTCGGAGGTCGAAGGCTTCGGACACGTACTGATTGAAGCCATGCTGTCGGGCTCGGTTGTTGTCGCCACCGACGCCCCACCCATGAATGAGCTTATTACTTCAGACCGCGGATTTTTAGTTGAATGCGCGAACAAGGGGTCCTTCAAAATGGGCAGGCTATTCCCAACCACCCCCGAGGCTATCGAATCAACGGTGGGGCAATTACTCGATATGCCGGAAAACGCCTTACAACAGAAAATAGACCGCGCCTACGAGTGGGTTCACCAGAATCATGTCGACTTTACTCAACGATTCGAAGTCCTTTGCCGGCAGGTCGCTGGCCAAAAGACCTCTGAGAGCGTTTCCACTGTCGCTCAAATAACCGACGGTGAAAAAACACCACGAAGCTAGGCTGTTTGGGTACTGCAATTGCGGCAAACAAAAAAGGGGAGCCTTCGTGGGCTCCCCTTTTTCTGAGCATGTCCTGCATGCTCGCGTATGGTGGGTCGTGATGGATTCGAACCATCGACCAATTGGTTAAAAGCCAACTGCTCTACCAACTGAGCTAACGACCCCGAAACGGTTTGGCAAACTACCGGGCGATACGTCTTACGCAACGCCCTAGAATCGGGTGGTGGGTCGTGATGGATTCGAACCATCGACCAATTGGTTAAAAGCCAACTGCTCTACCAACTGAGCTAACGACCCAAACGAGGCGCATATGGTACGGATTTTTTGGGGGTTGGCAAGCCCTTTTTACACGGGAAATTCCCGGAATCCATTAAAATCTTAAGACAACACAAAGACCTGCTCACAGCTTGATCAACCCGTGTAGAAATTAATCAAATCTTGGTCATGTAGTCGCTCGCCAACTGCGCGGCATTGGAATTGGGATACTTGCCGGATACAGACTGAAGCGTACTTCTCGCTTCCTGTTCGTCTCCCATCCGTGCCTGCGCTACCCCCAGCTTATATAACGCGTCCGGTGCCTTACGATGGTCGGCAAACCGCGTCGCGACGATCGAGAACGCTTGCTTGGCCTGCTGTAACTGGGGTTTGACCAGATAGACTTCCCCCAACCAGTAATAGGCATTGACCGTGAGATCGCCCTCCGGATATTCCGATATGAAGGCATAAAGGCGGTCTATAGCCTGGTCATAGGCTTTGTCTTGACGAATCAGGTTGAGGATGTCGTTGTAGGCGGCCTGCTCCTGTTCCGTCGGCTGTCGGTATTCCCGGGTTTCCTGCTGCTGCGCCGATGTCTCAGGCGCAGCTTGAGAGGCCGCGGTTTGAGATTGAGACGCCGGTGCAGGAGAATCCGCCTGCTTGCGTGAAAGCTCGAGCAGGCGCTGATCCAGGTCTATATAACGCTCCCGGGATTGACGGGAGAGCTGTTCAAGCTTGTGTCGCTGCTCTTCCACCTCACCCTGCAGCCGGCGAACTTCCTGCTGCAGGCGCTCGATCATGAAGTAGAGTTCGGCATTAGCCTGGTTGCCCCCCGTCTGGCGGCGAGCCTCGGAATCCGCATTTTGGTATGCCGGTACAGTCGATTGCGCCAAGGCGCTACCGCAAAGCGATAGCGCCAAAGCGGCCATGAGATATCGACTCATGTGCCTTACACCTTGTTGATGGCTTAATTTAACGAGTTCGGTTTTGACGAACTCTCAGCGTTGATTATTGATAAATCAGCTCCACCCGACGGTTTTGGGCGTATGCGCTTTCGCCACTGCCCATGGTCGCCGGCTTTTCTTCACCGTAGCTGATGGTCTCGATCTGGTCGCGAGACGCGCCATTGACGACCAGGAAGCGCTCGACCGACTTGGCCCGACGTTCGCCCAGGGCCAAGTTGTATTCCTTGGTGCCACGCTCGTCACCGTGCCCTTCCAAGCGCGCACGGGCACTGGGGTTGTTTGACAGGTACTGAGCATGGGCGATCAGGACGTCACGCGCTTCTGGCTTGATTTCGGACGTATCGAAATCGAAGTAGAAGGTTGTAACCTTACGCATCGAAGCCTGTTCCCGTTGTGCCGATTGCTCAGCCTGGGCCGCCCGCTCGTCGTCGGTCATGGTTGACGAAGACACGCCGTCAGAGCCTTCACCGCCATACACTTCACTACCGCCTTCCTGATCGACTGCGGAAACATCGGAACCGTACCCCTCGTCCTGGGTAGCGGTCGAACTACAGCCAGCCATGACGCCCATGGCAACCAGCAATGTAAGAAACTTGGAATAGGTACGAATCATTTTGTCTTATCCTTGATCGGTTGCTTAAAGATTACAGAGTAACGTCAATTGATAAAGGGAGACCAGGCGGGCTCGCGTACATCACCGTACCGAGACGGTAGGATGTAGTTGGAACCACCGTCCGCCGAGATGACCGCAAGCACACTCTTGCCCTCCTGCTGCGTTGCATAAATCAAAAGACGTCCATTGGGAGCCACGCTCGGCGACTCATCCAGTTTGCTCCGGGTAAGAATCGTTTCTTCACCGGTTTCGATATTCAACCGCGCGATATGGAATGAGGAATCGCGCTGATGAACATAGAAGACGTGATCGCCGTCCGGACTAAAGCGCGGACGCGCATTGTAGCGGCTGCCGAATGTGAGTCGGCGCATGTCATCGCCATCGTCGTCCATGGCATAGACTTGCGGCCCACCAGAACGGTCTGAGGTAAAGACCAGTTCGTCGCCATCGGCTGACCAGCTCGGCTCAGTATCGATCGCCCAGTGATCCGTCAGTCGTGTCAGCCGCCGGCTATCGATATCCATTTCATAGATTTCGGCATTGCCGTCGCGGGACAAGGTCATCAGCATCGATTCACCGTCCGGCGACCAGGACGGCGCCGAATTCAGACCCGGGAACTGCGCAATGCGGGTGCGGTCACCGCTACTGAGCTGGTGGATGTAAATCGCAGGCCGCCCCGTCTCGAACGAGACATAAGCCAGCTTCTGTCCATCCGGCGACCAGGCCGGAGACAGAATCGGCTCGTTCGACTTGAGCCGCACACGGGACTGCTTGCCGTCCACGTCGCTAACGTTCAGCCGGTAGACGCGCTTGTCGTTCTCCATATCGAGTGTGACGTACGCGATTTTGGTGGAGAAGACGCCCTTGTTGCCGGTAATCGCTTCATAGACACGATCACTGATGTGGTGCGCCAACCCGCGCAGATTGTTGGCCGGCGCAGACGCAGTGGCCCCGAGAATGCGCTGCTCGCGATTGACATCGAACAGCTCGAAGCGGGCCTGCACCTTCCCCGCGTCGCCCGGAGAAAGCTGACCGACCAGAAGATACTTCTGCCCCAGCAACCGCCAATCCCGGAAAAACACGTCGTCCGAACTGCTAGGCAAACTCAGCATGCGACTGGTTTCAAGGGGCTTGAACTCACCACTCATAGCCAGATCGTCGCGCACGATCTGTCCGACGTTCTCGGACACTTGAACACCGCCGGATTCGCCGAAAGGAACCACCGCCACGGGGAGCGCATTATCTGCGCCTTCCGTGATCCGGATCAGTAATTCAGCCTGGGCCGGCAGGGCCATCAAACCCGCCAATACCAGGGTCACAATCACACGCATCATGCTTGGCATCCTGTCTCGTTGTGGTTTAACGGTATCGTTCAGTTCAAAGCGTCCCTGCATCAAAGCGTCTCCGGATCAAACTGGATCGAGAAGGTCCGGAAGTACCGGTTAAAAACATCCTGTTCCTCGGGCACGGGGAATCGCTGCACGCCTCGCACCGCACTCAACGCAGAATTATCGAACGCCGAGTTGCCGCTACTTTTCGTAATCCGCACCGATACCAGTTCCCCGGTGGGCAACAAAGTGATCTCCAAAGTGGTCACCAACCCTTTTTGGGCCGACGACGGGATATACCAGGCGTTGCTTAAACGCTCGCGGATCAACGCCTCATATTTTTCGCTTTCCGAAGCCATGCGGGCATCACGGGCCCGGGCGGCGGCGGCAGCCTCTTTTCTCGCCTGAGCGGCAGCGGCCTGCTCCTGTTGAGCCTCTGTAGCGAGTGCCGCCAGCTGATCTTCGCGCTGTTGACGCTCCCGCTCCTGGCGGCGCTTCTCAGCCTCTCGGCGCTCGCGCTCTTTCTGCTCCTGCCGTTTCCGTTCGGCCTCTTCCTTTCGCCTTTGTTCCTCAGCTTTACGTTTTTCTTCCGCAGCTTTGGCTTCAGCTTCCTTTCGGCGGCGCTCTTGCTCAGCTTTTTGCGCCTCCTCGGCTTTACGTCGCTCTTCTTCAGCTTTGCGTTGCGCCGCGGCCTTAGCTTCCGCTTCAGCCTTCTTGCGCGCCTCTTCCTCGGCCTTGGCGGCCGCTTCTGCTTTTTTCTTCTCAAGCAATATCTGCTTGCGCCGTTCATCTTCGTGGCGCTTCTGCTCCTGGGCCTGCTGCTCGGCCTTCTTGCGCGCCTCTTCTTCTGGGTCCGGCTGCGGCTCAGGTTCCGGTTCCGGTGCCGGGGGCTGAGGCTTTGGCTGGGCAGCCGGCTCCGCAGGAGGCGCCTGAGGCTCAGGCATGATCAGCCGCGCCGAGATATTTCGCGGCGGCGGCTCATGGCTGGGCGTCGACCAGCTCCATCCCACGAGCGCAAAAAACAGAATCGCTCCGTGCAGTACCAATGAAAGCGCGATAGGGCTCTTCCACGGCGGCTGCGCCACATAGTCGTTCGGTTCGCGTTTATTCTCCACCACGACCCATCAACCTTGCGGCTGCTCAGTAATCAAGCCGACACTGGTTGCGCCAGCGGCCTGAAGCGTGGCCATGAGGCGGACGACTGTACCGTAATCCACGTTTTCATCCCCTCTCACCAATACGTCACGCTGACTGCGTCCGGCCAGAATCTTACTCACCTGCTGATTCAGGTCCGCCAGCGCCATCGGTTCGGACTCTTCGTCTCCCACTTCCATAAAGTAGGCTCCGTTTGCGTCTATAGACACTATGACAGGCTCAACGTCTTTCTGTGCCTGAATCGGATCGGACGTGGTTTCCGGCAGATCCACTTTAACGCCCTGGGTCATCATAGGCGCGGTCACCATAAAGATAACCAGCAGCACGAGCATCACGTCGATATAGGGAACGACATTGATCTCTGCCATTGGTTTGCGGCGGGGAACCGAAACCGACGTTATACCCGTGCTTTTCATCGCCCTTCTCCCCTATCGATCGTGTGGTTCCCCAGCAACATGGCACTGTCCACCAGCAATATGGCGCTACCCAGCAACATGGCACCTTTCAGCAATGTGGCACTATCCAGCGACATAGCGCTATCCCGGGACGTATATCGGATCAAGCCGCCCGTCCTTTCTCAGAGGTATGGACGCGGCGATGCAGGATGCTGGAGAATTCTTCGGCGAACGTCTCGTAGTTCTTCAACAGCGCATCGGATTTCGCAGCAAATCTGTTATAGGCGATAACCGCTGGAATAGCCGCGAACAGGCCCATCGCCGTTGCAATCAGGGCTTCTGAGATACCGGGAGCGACCGTCGCCAACGTGGCCTGCTGGGCCTGGGCCAAACCGCGAAACGAGTTCATGATCCCCCAGACCGTACCGAACAGGCCCACGTAGGGGCTGGTCGAACCGACGGTCGCCAGGAAGGGAAGATGCGCCTCCAAGCGCTCTTGCTCCCGGGACAGCGCCACTCGCATGGCCCGCTGAGTGCCGTCCATAACCGCATCGGGATCCTGACTCTGCTGACGCAATCTTGAGAATTCGCGAAAGCCGGCGCGAAATACCGATTCCATGCCGCTGCGAGGCGTCGGCTTATTGCTGACATCCCGGTAGAGCTGTCCCAAGTCCATGCCGGACCAGAATTGCTCCTCGAATCTCAGTTGCGCCTTGCGGGCCTTCTTGAACACCTGCAACCGCTGAAAAATCAGCCCCCAGGATATAACCGAGGCCAGCACCAGCAGTAGCATAACCAGTTGCACCAAAATACTGGCGTTGGCGATGAGACTCCAAACCGACAGTTGTGACTCCACATTTCACTCCTGGATCTTGTCATTGCTGGCCCCGCAAGGCCGGTTTTATTCTGTTTTTGCCTGCACAATCGCCTGCATGGCTTCCGGCATGGCGCGTGGCCGGCCGCTATCCAGAGCGATGCAAGCCACTCTGACGTCGGCCTCCGTCAGCAAAACGCCGTCAGACTGGCGAATTATCTGCTGCCGAAACCCCAGCCAGACCCGGCCAGAATCCACCAGGTCGGCGGTCGCCCATACTTCGTCGTCAAGCCGGGCCGGCTGCCGAAAGTGAATCGACATTTTCTGGACGACATAGCTGACGTTTTCTTCAAGGCCGCTGCGCAACGCAACGCCCCGGCTACGGACCCATTCGGTTCGCGCTCGTTCCATAAAGTGCAGATAGCGGGCGTGATAGACGATACCACCCGCATCGGTGTCCTCGATATAGATACGAATAGGCCAGCGAAACGATTCCGAACGCTGTTCCATCGTTATGCTCCCTCGCCGATTTTGGGCGGCGTGACGCCGAAGTGCAGATAGGCCTGCGAAGTCGCCATACGACCACGGGGCGTGCGAACCATATAACCCTGCTGAATCAGAAAAGGTTCAAGAACGTCTTCGATGGTGCCACGCTCCTCACTGATCGCCGCGGCCAGGCTTTCGACGCCCACGGGGCCGCCGTCGAACTTCTCGATCATTGCCAGCAACAACCGGCGATCCATGTGATCGAAACCCTGATTGTCGACTTTGAGCATATTCAGCGCCAGATCCGCTACTTCGACGCTAATCACCCCATCCGATTTCACCTCGGCGTAATCCCGGACACGGCGCAGCAAACGATTGGCAATCCGCGGTGTACCGCGCGCGCGGCGTGCGATTTCCAACGCACCTTCGGCTTCGACGGAGACGCCCAGTAAAGAGGCGGAACGCTGGACGATATGGGTCAGGTCAGCGGTGTTGTAGAACTCAAGCCGCTGAACGATACCGAACCTATCACGTAGCGGTGATGTCAGCAGACCCGCACGTGTCGTTGCGCCGACGAGCGTAAAAGGAGGTAGGTCCAGCTTGATGGACCGAGCTGCCGGCCCCTCACCGATCATGATATCCAACTGATAGTCTTCCATCGCCGGATAGAGCACTTCTTCCACCGCTGCGTTCAGCCGGTGAATCTCGTCGATAAAGAGGACATCGCCCTCTTCGAGGTTCGTCAGCATTGCCGCCAAGTCGCCGGCCTTTTCTAATACGGGACCGGATGTGGTCTTAATAGCCACACCCATCTCGTTGGCAATAATATTGGCAAGGGTGGTTTTACCGAGCCCGGGAGGGCCGAAGATGAGAACGTGGTCCAGCGCTTCCTGCCGTCCGCGGGCGGCGGAAATAAAAATTTCCATCTGCTCGCGAACCGCCGGCTGCCCTACATATTCGGCCAACAGCGTCGGTCGAATAGCGCGATCCTGTACATCTTCAAACGCACCGGGCTGCGGAGAAATCAGACGATCGGATTCAATCATGACATTGGTTCGCAGGCATCCCGTTTATTTAATCTGTATTGGGCGGCGACGCTTCTAACGCTAATTGACGTTCATTTTACAAACGCCAATACGCCTGTCACGTTACGCTCCGGACAGAAACCATTAACGCATCAATAAAAACACGAATCAAACGGGCGCTCCATCAACACAAGTTCGCTGTATGAAAGCATCGACGGCGGCTGAATCGTCCAGCCCCGGCTTGTGAGGCGGCCGTCAGTTCGCGGGAATCATATTCCTAAGCGCAAGACGGATCATATCTTTCGAGTTCATGCCCTTCTCTGCCACGCGGCTGACCGCCTTAGCGGCCTCTTGCGGCTTGTAGCCCAAGGTGATCAATGCCGCCTCGGCCTCGTCTTCGGGCTTGTATGCAGGCGTTGCTTCGGGGCTAACCGCGAGGTTTGGTGTTTGGAGGCCTATCTGTGAATGGCCCTCGAGCTGCCCCAGACGATCACCCATTTCGATCAGCAGGCGTTCGGCGGTTTTCTTACCCACCCCGGGGATCTTGACCAATGCCGCAACGTCCCGGTTGTCCACGCAACGCACGAACTGCTGGGCGTCCAGTCCAGACAGGATAGCCAGCGCCATCTTGGGGCCAACGCCATTCACCTTGATCAGCAAGCGGAACAGGTCGCGGTCGAGTCTTGCGGCAAAACCATAAAGATTCTGAGCGTCCTCACGGACAGCGAAATGCGTATACAGAGCCACTTCCTGGCCGGTGTCCGGTAAGTGGAAGAACGTGGTGTAGGGGATGTCGAGCTCGTATCCGAGACCGGCACACTCAACCAGGACATGGCCCGGCACCTTCTCGATCAGCTGCCCCCGGATTTGTGCTATCACGAAACTCTCCCCCGCTGGCCGAACCACGAATTGCAGTCCGGCGACCTGGCGTGCTGCCTGATTGATAGGTTGTCGAATAACCGATGAGCCAGACAGTACACCCGTTATGCCACGTTAGTTATGCAACTTCACTCAGCGTATACGACCACCGCGCACCCGGCTGCCCGCTGAGATGCGACCAATACTCTGACTCATATGGGCATGACAAAGCGCGATGGCCAACGCGTCAGCGGCGTCGGCCTGGGGCTTGCGGTTCAGCGACAGGATACTCTGTACCATGTGCTGGACCTGTGCCTTGTCGGCACTTCCTTTACCGACCACAGCCTGCTTCACCTGTCGCGCCGAGTACTCATGCACTGCGAGACCACTATTGGCCGCGGTAACCATGGCAACGCCACGCGCTTGACCCAGCTTGAGCGCAGAGTCCGGGTTGCGGGCCATAAACACCTGCTCGATGGCGAATTCATCCGGACGGAACTGATCGATCAGCGAAGCCAGCCCCTGATAGATGACCTGTAGCCGCTCCGCCATGGGTTTCTCACCCATGCGTATGCAGCCGCTATCCAGATACTCCGTATGCCGGCCGGTGTTGCGGATGATGCCATAGCCGGTAATTCGCGACCCAGGATCCACGCCGAGAATTATCGCCACGACGCGCTCCGGCCCATAGCCGGCCAACGCCGATTAACCATTCAGCTCATCCATGATTTCGGCGGGAATATCTGCATTGGAATAGACATTCTGGACATCGTCCAGGTCTTCCAGCATATCGATCAGCTTGAGGATGGTGTCCGCCGTGTCGCGATCCAACGTAACGTAGGTCGACGGGACCATCGTGACCTCTGCATTATCCGGCGTATGGCCGAACGCCACCAAGGCTTCTTTTACGTCGAGGAATTGTTCGGGCTGCGTGACGATCTCGTAGGACCCATCATCTTGCTCCGCAACATCGTCTGCACCGGCTTCAAGCGCCGCTTCCATCAAGGCGTCTTCGTCCGCATCCGGCCCATAACTGACGATACCCTGCTTACTGAATAGAAAAGCCACCGACCCATCCGTGCCGAGGTTGCCGCCCAACTTATTGAATGCATGACGCACCTCCGCCACCGTGCGGTTACGGTTGTCGGTCATGACTTCGACAAAAATGGCAACACCATTGGGGCCGTAGCCTTCATAGGTTAGCTCTTCGTAGTTGGTATCGTCGCTATTGCCTGCGCCGCGCTCGATGGCCCGCTCCATGGTGTCTTTCTTCATGTTAGCGGTGAGGGCCTTGTCGACCACGGCCCTTAAGCGGGGATTATCGTTGGGGTCCGGGCCACCCTCGCGGGCAGCCACAGTCAGCTCACGAATCAGCTTGGTGAAGATTTTGCCTTTCCTGGCATCCTGAGCCGCTTTGCGATGTTTGATATTGGACCATTTACTGTGTCCTGCCATTGATCACTCCATCAACTCGGGTGCGCCCCGGCAAGACCGGGGCGACTTTTCTTACTCAATCCGCTTTGTGATTGGCTACGCTTTCTTGGAAAGATTCTTCTCGTCCGCCTCGCTGGGCTCCTTCGCCAACGCGGGCTTGCGCAGGCGGATATGCAGCTCGCGCAACTGACGCTCGTCCACTTCGCCCGGCGCCTGGGTCATCAGGCAGGTGGCGCTCTGGGTTTTCGGGAACGCAATGACATCTCGAATAGACGTTGCGCCGGTCATCAGCATAATCAGACGGTCGAGACCAAAGGCCAAACCACCGTGCGGCGGGCAACCGAACTTCAGTGCATCCAGCAGGAAGCCGAATTTGGCGCGGGCTTCCTCTTCGCCGATACCGAGAATGCGGAACACGGCCTGCTGCATGTTCTCGTCGTGAATACGGATAGAGCCACCCCCCAATTCAGTGCCGTTCAGAACCATGTCATAGGCTCTCGACAACGCATTGGCCGGATCTGCCGCCAGCTCTTCCGGCGTGCATGACGGTGCGGTAAACGGATGGTGGATCGCCGTAAGCTCGCCGTTAGAATTTTCCTCGAACATCGGGAAGTCCACGACCCACAACGGCGACCATTCGGCCGTGAACAGGTTCAGGTCGTGGCCCAGCCGGATTCGCAGAGCGCCAAGCGCCTCGTTGACGACGGTTGTCTTGTCTGCCCCGAAGAACACGATATCGCCATCTTCCGCGCCAACACGTTCGATCACCGACAAGGCGACATCGTCGCCCAAGAACTTAATGATGGGCGATTGCAGGCCAGCGACACCCTGACTCAGATCGTTGACCTTGATGTAGGCCAGGCCCTTGGCGCCGTAGATGCCCACGAACTTGGTGTAGTCGTCGATCTGTTTACGGGTCAATTCCCCGCCCTTGGGCAAGCGCAACGCCGCAACGCGTCCTTTGGGATCCTTGGCCGGGCCGGCAAACACTTTGAAATCCACGCTTTCGACCAAATCGGCAACGTCGATCAGCTCCAGCGGAATCCGCAGGTCGGGCTTGTCGCTGCCATAGCGCTTCATGGCATCGGCGTATGTCATGCGCGGGAATTCGGGCAGGTTCACTTCCAGCAGATCGCGGAACAGTTCGCGAATCATGTTTTCCGTGATCCCCATCAACCCCTCTTCGTCGATGAAGGAACTCTCCAGATCCACCTGGGTGAACTCGGGCTGGCGATCGGCACGCAGATCCTCGTCACGGAAGCACTTGGCGATCTGGTAGTAACGATCGACACCGGACACCATCAGCAGTTGCTTGAACAACTGCGGCGACTGCGGCAATGCAAAGAAGGAACCTTCGTGGGTCCGGCTCGGCACCAGATAGTCGCGGGCGCCCTCGGGTGTTGCCCGGGTCAGGATGGGTGTTTCCACATCCATGAAGTCGTTGCGGTCCAGGACGTTGCGGATGTAACTCGTCACCTTGGAGCGGAAACGCAGACGGTTTAGCATTTCCGGGCGCCGCAGGTCGACGAAACGGTAGCGTAGACGCACGTCCTCGCCCACATCCACGTGCTCGTCCAGCGGGAACGGCGGCGTGGCGGCAGCGTTCAGAATCGCCAATGACTTACAAAGCACCTCGACCTGGCCGGTCGGCATGTTCGAATTCTCGGTGCCTGCCGGGCGGCGACGTACGCGGCCATTGATCTGGATGACGAACTCGCTGCGAACCTTTTCCGCCAACTCGAAACTTTCGGGCGTGTCCGGGTCCACTACGATCTGGGACATGCCGTCACGATCACGCAGATCCAGAAAAATAACCCCGCCATGGTCGCGGCGACGATGAACCCAGCCGCAGAGGGTCACGTCCTGATCGATATGTGATTCGTTGATTCCACCGCAATAGTGACTGCGCATACCCTTTCCTGTTAATCAATTTTCAGTGTATTCAGTGACTTAGCCGGCGGCCGGCTCAGTCTTGCTTTTGGATCCGGACTCACCGCCCTTATCCACCGGATTCTTTTTGTCCACCAGGTTCTTTTTGCTACCGGTCTTGAAATCGGTTTCGTACCAACCGGTGCCGGACAGACGGAAGCCCGCTGCCGATATCCGCTTGCGGAAGGCTTCAGCCTCGCAGGACGGGCACACCTTCAGCGGCGCATCGCTCATCTTCTGGATCACATCTTTCTCGTGACCGCACGCGTCACAAACGTACTCATAAATCGGCATGGATTTACTCCCCATAACACAACCAACCCCAGCAGCCTCACTTCGCTGGAGATTATGGAATCAAACTCCATAATCCCTCGCACTGAAGCGCTGGTCATATCATCGGAAACCGCCGAGCCTGCGGGAACGGCCGGTCAGCCCTGACGGGCGCAACGGCACTGTATCCTGAAGCCAGTCAAGGCGGGTTTAGCCACGGTATCTGCACACTGGTATTCCGGCCGCGGCTGGAAACGACAATCAGACCCGTGAAAGGCCGCATATTATAAACATAACCGGCAATAAAATCAGGCAACGAAACAGGCCTTTTCCACCAATCTCAACAGGTCGCCGGCTGGCAGCCGCCGCAGCCCTCTTAATCCTCCCAACGATGGATAGATGACGCCCCGTCGCGCGAACGGTAACATGTTGCGCCTGAAAGCCGCAGTTGGAGAACCCCGTGTCCGCCCGTGCCGAACAAAAGCTCAAAACCCGCCGCGCCCTGATGGACGCCGCCCTGCGACAACTCAGTGCCGATCGCGGGTTTGGCAGCCTGAGCCTGCGGGAAGTTGCCCGCGAGGCCGGCATCGCCCCAACCTCTTTCTATCGGCACTTCGCCGAACTGGACGAACTGGGACTGGCCCTGGTGGATGAAGGCGGCGTCGCTCTGCGCCAATTGATGCGTCAGGCACGCAAGCGCATTGCCCGCAACGGCAGTGCCATCAACACCTCGGTTGACACGTTCATGGAATACCTGAACAACAATGCCAACCTGTTCCGGCTCATGCTGCGTGAGCGTACGGGGGTTTCAACGACGTTCCGGACGGCAATACAGGCGGAAATCGATCACTTCGTAACCGAACTGGCGGATGACTTACGGCGCTTCGCCGAGGAGCAAAACAAGCCCCTGTCGGATGCGCGCATGGTCGCCGAGGCGATGGTCACTCTGGTGTTCAACCAGGGCGCCGAAGCACTCGATGCGACAACGCGCGAGAGGGAAGAATTAAAGACCAAACTCAAAACCGAGCTCAGGATGATCCTACTGGGCGCGCAGTCGTTGGCAAGACAAACGGCAAGGGCCGAGAAACGTTGAAAGCCCTAAGGAGGCTCTAATATTCGTGCGCCTCCTTAGCGCTAAAACGTTAACCTACGCCGCCCTCATCTAGCGGAATCCGTAACGGCCGACACCCACCGAAAAATCGTTCATGAAACCGAACGAAACGCCGAAACCACCGGCACCAGCTTCTTCTTCACCTCGCGCAGTTCCGCTTCGGTGTAAGCGGCGGGCGACACGACACCCCATACGGGACCCGGCCATGCGGCATCGCCTTCGTATCGAACCACATGATGCAGATGAAGCTGCGGCACCATGTTTCCCAACGCTGCCACGTTGAGCTTATGGCCTTCGAAGGCGTTCATCATCGCTTCGCCGATAGCACTGGATTCCCGCAGCAGGCGCTGCTGATCCGCTGGTGCGAGTTCGTAGATTTCCCTGGCCCCCACCCGCTCGGGAACGAGTAGAAGCCAAGGATAGTTTCGGTCATTCATCAACCGCAACTCGCTCAGCTCACTCTTGGCCAGCGATACGGTGTCTTCGGCAAGTTTTTCGTGCAGGACAAATGCCTCTGTCCCACTCATAGCTAGCTCCCGGTAGCGGAAAACTGATTCTTTCCTCTACCTATAGCGTAGTAGACAATCCCATGGCGCTCGACCATTTCCGGTGCATACAGGTTACGGCCATCGAAAATAACCGGATGCGAGAGCGTTTGAGCGATTGAGGCGAAATCCGGTGAACGGAATTCCTTCCACTCAGTGCAGATCACCAGAGCATCCGCCCCTTTAAGGGCCTGTTCTTTGGTACCGCAGAGCTGAAGCCCCGATTCTTCAGCGTAGATACGCTGGGTCTCCTCCATGGCTTCCGGGTCGAACGCCTGGACCTTGGCGCCCGCCTTCCACAGGGATTCCATCAGGCGGCGCGACGATGCTTCGCGCATATCGTCGGTATTGGGCTTGAAGGCCAGGCCCCAGAGCGCGACGGTCTTGCCTTCCAGCTCACCCTGGAAGTAGTGGCTAACCTTATCGAACAGAACATGCTTCTGCGCCATGTTGACGTTCTCGACCGCTGTCAGCAGCCGTGCGTCATAGTCGCAGTCCCGCGCTGTCCGGGTCAGTGCAGTCACGTCTTTGGGGAAGCAGGAGCCGCCGTACCCACATCCGGGATAGATAAAGTGGTAGCCGATCCGCGGGTCCGAACCGATACCGCGGCGTACGTGTTCGATATCCGCCCCAAGACGCTCGGCCAGGTTGGCTATCTCGTTCATGAAGCTGATCTTAGTGGCCAGCATGGCGTTTGCCGCGTACTTGGTGAGCTCGGCAGAACGCAGATCCATGAAAATCATACGGTCGTGGTTGCGGTTAAACGGGTAGTAGATTTCCCGCATCACCTCTTCCGCGCGCTTACTCTCGGTGCCGACGATGATCCGGTCCGGCTTCATGAAATCGGCGACGGCAGCGCCCTCTTTCAAAAACTCCGGATTGGAAACCACGTCGAATTCCAGCTCGGCGCCACGCTTATCCAGCTCGGAACGCACGGCTCCGCTTACCTTGTCGCCGGTGCCCACAGGAACGGTGGACTTGTCGATGATGACGGTGTAGCCGGTCATATGTTCGCCAATGGAGCGGGCGACAGCCGTTACATACTGCAGGTCGGCGGAGCCGTCCTCGTCCGGCGGCGTTCCAACCGCGATGAACTGGACTTCAGCGTGCTTGACCGCCGCCTCGGTGTCGGTCGTGAACAGCAGGCGACCGGCCGAGACGTTATGAGTCACGATGGACTCCAGGCCCGGCTCGTAGATCGGAATTATGCCATTGCGCAATTTTTCAATCTTTCCGGGATCGACATCCATGCACAAGACTTCATGCCCGACATCCGCCAGGCAGGCGCCCGTTACGAGGCCAACATAACCCGTTCCAAAAATCGTAATCTTCATGAAACTTTCCTTTTATAGTCCTGAGTTCGCAATTCCTTTTAACCTTTCTGGCGAGCCTGCCAGATTTTCTCCCAGGCCAGCGCGTTGCCCACAATCGTGTCGAGGTCGTCGTAATCGGGCTGCCAGCCCAAGGTGCTTGTGATTTTTGAGTTATCCGCCATGAGCGCTTCTGGATCGCCGGCCCGGCGCTCGGTTTCCGTGACCGGAAAATCGTTACCCGAAAGCCGCTTGACCACCTCAATCACTTCGCGCACGGTGAAGCCACGTCCATAGCCGCAGTTCAGCACATCCGACTGTCCCCCACGCTTCATGTGCTCCAGCGCCATCACGTGGGCCTTGGCCAGATCTTCAACGTGAATGTAGTCGCGTACACAGGTGCCATCGCGGGTATCGTAATCGGTACCGAAAATCTGCATACCCTCGCGGATACCGTTGACGCATTCGCAGGCAACCTTGATAAGGTGCGTCGCCTCAGGCGTCGCCTGTCCCAGAAGACCGTCCGGATTGGCCCCAGCCACATTGAAATAGCGCAAGATGATGTAGTTGAGCGAAGATGCCGCCGCCAGATCCATGATCATGCGCTCACTCATCATTTTCGACGCCCCATACGGATTGATGGGTGCCAACGGCATATCCTCAGTCAATACTTGTGCATCAGGCATGCCATACACTGCGGCCGTGGACGAGAACACCATGTAGGGTGTCTGGTAGCGCTCGATAGCCTTGAGCAGGTTGAGGGTATTACGGGTATTGTTGCCATAGTATTTCAGCGGATTGGCAACGGACTCAGGCACCACGATGTTCGCCGCAAAGTGTAAAACTGCCTCAAAATCGTGCGCTTTGAAGACGGCATCCAGGGCGTTTTCGTCCGCCAGGTCGCCTACGATCAGCTCGCCACAGGTGACCGCCCAGCGATAACCCGTGGATAGGTTGTCGAAGACCACCACGTCGTGACCTGCTTCTCCGAGCTGGCGTACGACGTGACTGCCAATATAACCGGCGCCGCCGGTGACCAGAACTTTCATAGCTTTCCCTTTACATTCAGCCTGTCTTCAACAGGACACGGTGTTGTTTAAATCCAGTTGTTTAAAACCAGTTGTTTAATTCCAATCTTAAGCCGGCCTATCGCCTATCCTTTGCCGCCTTGCGGCGCTCGGAGAAAAAAGCGCTGATCGTTTCGCTGCATTGCTCGGCCCGCACGCCAGCGCTGACGGCCACGCGCCAGTTCATCGCCTCGCTATCGAGCAGTTTCGCAGACGACTCAATGGCCCCCGCTTTAGGCTCAATCGCACCGTACACCAACCTTGAGACACGCGCATGAACCAGCGCGCCTGCACACATTGTACAGGGTTCGATAGTGACATAGAGGGTAGCGCCGCTGAGCCGGTAGTTGCCCACGCGACGGGCAGCATCCCGAATAGCGCGGATTTCAGCATGAGCGGTGGGGTCGCGGGCGGAAATCGGTGTATTGAAACCGGCACCAATTTCCTGACCTTGCAGAACGACGACGGCCCCGACCGGTACTTCGCCGATTGAGGCCGCTTGATTAGCCAGCGTCAGGGCACGATCCATCCAGCGCTCGTCTTCACGGGCCTGATCAACCGTTTCAGTGACCGTCATCAATCGTCCCTGCCCTAACGCTATGCTTCACCCACTAAATACCTTCACTGCAACCAGTAAACCGAATTATTCCCACTCAATGGTGGCAGGCGGTTTGGACGAGATGTCATAGGTGACCCGGGACACACCGGAAATCTCGTTGATGATGCGATTGGAGATGGTCTCCAGCAATTCGTATGGGAGGCGCGCCCAGCGCGCCGTCATGAAGTCCACGGTTTCCACCGCTCGAACTGCAATCACGTATTCGTAACGCCGCTGGTCGCCGACAACACCCACCGATTTTACCGGCAGGAACACAGCGAAGGCCTGGCTCACCTTGTGGTAGAAGTCGGCACGGTGCAGCTCTTCCAGGAAAATGGCATCGGCACGACGCAGGATTTCGGCATACTCTTTCTTAACCTCGCCCAGGATACGCACACCCAGGCCGGGTCCCGGAAACGGGTGCCGGTAGAGCATATCGTACGGCAAGCCCAGCTCCAGGCCGATACGACGCACCTCGTCCTTGAACAACTCGCGCAGGGGCTCCACCAGCTTGAGCTTCATGGTTTCTGGCAAGCCGCCAACGTTGTGGTGAGATTTGATCACATGCGCCTTGCCGGTTTTGGAGGCGGCGGATTCGATCACGTCCGGGTAAATGGTGCCCTGAGCGAGCCAGTTTACGTCTTGAATGCGAGCAGCTTCCTCATCGAAAACGTCGATAAACGTGTTGCCGATGACCTTTCGCTTCTGCTCGGGATCGGTGACGCCTTCGAGCTTGGACAGGAACAGATCTTCTGAATCCGAGCGAATGACCTTCACGCCCATGTTGCGGGAGAACATATCCATCACTTGATCGCCTTCGTGCAGGCGCAACAAGCCATTATCCACGAAAACACAGGTGAGCTGGTCGCCGATGGCTTTGTGTAGCAACGCTGCGGTCACCGAAGAATCCACGCCGCCGGAGAGGCCCAGCAAGACTTTTTCGGAACCCACTTGTTCACGAATCTGCTCAATCGCATCCTCGACGATTTGCGCCGGCGTCCACCAGGCTTCGCAGCCACAAATATTGAGAACGAAGTGCTCGAGGATACGCTGGCCTTGCAGGGTGTGCGTCACCTCCGGATGGAACTGAACACCGAAGAGGTTGCGATCCAGGTCCTGCATGGCCGCGACCGGCGCACTTTCGGTGGAGGCTAAAAGCTCAAAACCATCGGGCATGGTGACCACCTTGTCACCGTGGCTCATCCAGACATCCAGCAGCGATTCGCCCTGATCGGTCAGGTGATCGGTGATGTCCTTGAGCAGCGGACCTGCGGCACGCACCTTGACCTGGGCATAACCAAACTCACGTTTCTCGGAACTGGCTACCTTACCGCCCAGCTGTTCGGCCATGGCCTGCATGCCATAACAAATGCCAAGAATTGGCCTGTTGCTCTCGAACAGACCGTCCGGCGCACGCGGGCCGCCCAGCTTGGTCACCGACTCGGGCCCGCCGGCGAGGATAATACCCTTGGGATTGAACTCATCGATGTCCGCGAGGGCAATATCGAATGGACGGATTTCACAGTAGACGCCAATCTCACGCACACGACGGGCAATTAACTGGGTGTACTGGGAGCCAAAATCCAGAATCAGAACACGGTGGTCATGAATGTTTTGAACCATGAAATCCTCAATTCAGAAAATGCAAACGGGGCTCGGAACAAAATCCCGAACCCCGGTTAAAGCCAGGAGCTGCTGAACGCCCCGCCGGGCCCTATTCTATAGCAACCGCGTTTGTTAATTGCCTTACTGGGTGTTAACCCACGCGAGCCGGTGTTAGCCGACGCGGTAGTTCGGCGCTTCCTTGGTGATCGTCACGTCGTGGACGTGGCTTTCACGCATGCCGGCATTGGTAATACGGGTAAACTGGGGACGCACCCGCATTTCGTCCATGTTCTTGCAGCCGGTGTAGCCCATAGAAGCACGCACACCGCCCATGAGCTGGTGAACGATGGCACGCATCGGCCCCTTGCAGGCCACGCGGCCTTCAATGCCTTCCGGCACCAGCTTCTCGACGCCTTCGCTGGCATCCTGAAAGTATCGGTCGCTGGAGCCTTGCCCCATTGCGCCGAGAGACCCCATGCCGCGATACGCCTTATAGCTGCGCCCCTGGAATAGTTCGACTTCGCCCGGCGCCTCGTCGGTACCGGCAAGCAAGCTGCCCACCATAACGCTGTAGGCGCCCGCCGCGAGGGCTTTGGCCAGATCGCCCGAGAAGCGCACACCACCGTCGGCGATGAGCGGCACTCCGCGATCCTTCAATGCCGCCGCGACGTTGGATACCGCGGAAATTTGAGGTACGCCGATACCGGCGACAATGCGAGTGGTGCAGATCGAACCGGGACCAATCCCCACTTTCACGGCGTCTGCGCCGGCATCCACCAAGGCAATGGCCGCCTCGGAAGTCGCGATGTTGCCGCCGACCACCTGAACGTCCGGGTAGTTCTTCTTGGTCCAGCTCACCCGTTCAATGACTCCGCGGGAGTGACCATGAGCGGTGTCGATCACGATAACATCGACGCCTGCCTCCACCAGCGCAGCGATACGTGCCTCGGTGTCGCCCCCCGTGCCGACCGCAGCGCCGACACGCAGACGGCCCTGCTCGTCTTTACAGGCCAGCGGATAATCCTTGGCTTTCTGGATATCCTTCACAGTGATCAGGCCGCGGAGCTCAAAGCCATCGTTGACCACAAGCACCTTCTCGATGCGATGCCGGTGCAGCAAGTTCTTAACCTCGTCCAGGCTGGCACCCTCGCGGGCGGTGACGAGCTTTTCCTTAGGTGTCATGATTTCGGCCACCTTGGTATCCAGGCGGCTTTCGAAACGGATGTCACGGCCAGTGACGATACCCACCAGGTCACGGCCATCGACAACAGGCAGGCCGGAAATGCTGTTCGCCGAGGTAATATCGAGCAGCTCGCGCACCGTCGTTTCCGGGGAGACGGTAATCGGATCCTTCACCACGCCACTTTCGAATTTCTTAACCTTGCGGACAGCCGCCGCCTGCTGCTCGACCGACATATTCTTGTGAATGATGCCGATACCGCCCTCCTGAGCCATGGCGATAGCCAGCTCGGAACCGGTGACGGTGTCCATGGCAGCGGAGACAAGAGGAATATTGAGTGAAATACCCTTTGTCAGCTGCGTCTCAAGGCTGACATCCTTGGGTAGCACATCGGAGTAACCGGGAACGAGGAGGACGTCATCAAATGTCAGGGCTTCTTCGGCAATACGCAGCATGGGACCCGCCTTAATTTAACGTGCTAAATTTCCGGGAGGCCTACCCTGAAAACTCCGGTACTGGAATAACCCGGCACGTGGAACCGCGGCAGGTCCGGCAGAAATCAGAGATATCAGAAAAACGAAACGCCCCGGCACCCTCCTGATAAACGACCGCATGTGCCGATATTCTGGAGGATCTACCAGAGCGCGTTTATCATCGCTCCCTTTAATCGATCTATTATATGGGGGACAGGTTGGACAGTAAACCTGCTATCTTCCCCCTACTCTTTGCATGTTTTTGAAATTGCGCCCTTTTTGATACCACCAGTCTTCGGAAAATCCCTATATTTTATGGATATAACCGCTTCAGCCTCTCGCCCACGCGCGCTGTCCGTCAGCCAACTCAATCATCAGGTGCGCCATTTGCTGGAAGTCAGCTTTCTTCAGGCCTGGGTCGAAGGCGAGCTTTCCAGCTTCTCGCGACCGGCCTCGGGCCACTGGTACTTCACCCTCAAAGATGCCAAGGCTCAGATTCGCTGCGCCATGTTCAAAGGCAACAACCAGCGTGTAGCGAGACCGCCCAAGGAAGGTGACCAGATCCTTATCCGTGGCAAAGTCACGCTCTACGAGAGCCGGGGCGACTACCAGATTATCGTCGAAAGTCTTGAGCCCGCCGGGCTGGGCGAGTTGCAGGCTGCATTCGAAGCACTAAAGCAAAAGCTGCAGGCCGAGGGCCTCTTCGAGGCCGAGCGGAAGAAGCCGATTCCATCGCTACCAAAACACATCGGCGTGGTCACCTCCCCGACCGGCGCCGCCGTACACGATATTCTGACCGTGCTGAAACGCCGCTGTCCCGGCATTCCGGTGACGATTTACCCGACCGCCGTCCAAGGTCAGAATGCGGCCGACGAGATCGTCGCATCGATACAGAATGCTGAACGCCACGGGGTCGCCGACGTGCTGATCATCGGACGCGGCGGCGGCTCCCTGGAAGACCTTTGGCCTTTTAACGAAGAAAAGGTGGCTCGCGCCATTGCCGGCTGCTCCCTTCCCACCGTGAGCGCTGTCGGACACGAGGTGGATTTCAGTATCGCCGACTTTGTGGCGGACCTGCGCGCACCCACACCCTCCGCAGCGGCAGAGCACTTGGCCCCTGACCAGTCCGGCTGGGTCCGCACGTTGGAGCAGCAATTACATCGCCTGGAATCGGTGATGGACCGGATGCTGCGTAATATGAGTCAGCAACTGGGCCATCTTAGCCAGCGTCTACGCGATCCAAGGCGTGAGTTGCAGGTCTATCAGCAGCGCCTGGACGAACTTGAGAGCCGCCAGCTCAATGCCATCAAACAGCAGATTCAACAGCTCGGCCAAAGGCTGGGCCATGACCAGCAACGGCTGGCCGCGCAGAGCCCCGGCCGCATACTGGCCCAGCGCCTGGAGCACGTGGCCAACCTGGGCGAGCGTTTGAGACGGGAAGTGCATTGGCAACTCAACGAACATCGCGAGCGCCTGAGTCATGCATCGCAGTCGCTCCACCTGGTCAGTCCGCTGGCAACACTTGATCGCGGCTATGCCATCGTCGGCACCGATAAACAGCCGGTAGTGCGCAAGGCAAGCGATCTCTATGCCGGCGACGGGATTACCGCTCGGCTGGGTCAGGGGCATATCGAAGCTATGGTTACCGCGGTGTACATCGAAGAAGAACCATAGGCACCTCTGATTAAGTCGAGGTGATTAAGCCGAGGGGATTAAGCCAAGGGGATTAAGCCGAGGGGATTAAGCCGAGTGACGTTTCCGATTTTCCCTAACGCGGCAATCCGCCGGAGTGAGAACCGTTCGATGCGTTCTTAGCCCATCGTCTAGTAGCGAGCCAGCAACAACCACTTACAGTGTGGTGAACGTCCGGGAAAAAAGCACCGCCAGCCTTCCCCGCGGAATATCTCCTTGCGCTGTATCGACAATAAACGAGGCCCATAACGACCGAGGCCGACAATAAACGAGGTGGTTCCATGAGTTATCGCGACGAGTTCCAAAGGTCGATCCAGGACCCCGAAGGCTTCTGGAAAGACAAGGCACAGCTGATCGATTGGTACCGCACGCCGGAAAAAATTCTCACCCGCGTCGACCCGAACACCTACACCTGGTTCGAGGACGGTGAACTCAATACCTGCGACCTGGCTTTGGATGCTCACTTGCGTAATGGGCGCGGTGAGCAGACTGCACTGATCTACGACTCGCCGGTCACCGGCCAACAGCAGAGCTTCAGCTACGCGGAGCTGCACGCCCGTGTCGCGCGCTTCGCCGGGGCCTTACAGGAGCGCGGTATAACCAAGGGCGACCGGGTCATCGTTTACATGCCGATGATTCCCGAAGCGGTGGTGGCCATGCTTGCCTGCGCCCGTCTGGGCGCCATTCACTCCGTCGTTTTTGGCGGTTTCGCGGCCCACGAACTGGCGGTGCGGATCGACGATGCCACCCCCAAAGCCATTCTCACGGCATCCTGCGGCATCGAAATCCAGAAGGTCATTCCCTACAAACCATTGGTCGACGCGGCTATCGATAAGGCCGGGCACAAGCCGGAGTGCTGCATCGTACTGCAGCGCTCGCAAGTCACCGCGGCCCTGGTCGACGGCCGCGATTTCGACTGGAGCGAGCTGGAAGCCAATGCCGAGCCGGTAGACCCCGTGCCGGTACGCGCCACCGACCCGCTTTACATCCTCTATACCTCCGGCACCACCGGCAAGCCAAAGGGCGTGGTGAGAGATCACGGCGGGCACGCCGTGGCCATGCGCTACAGCATGGACCTCGTTTATGGCGCCGAGCCCGGCGACGTATTCTGGGCCGCTTCCGACGTGGGCTGGGTCGTGGGCCACAGCTATATCGTATACGGACCGCTGATCACCGGCTGCACCACTGTTCTTTACGAGGGAAAACCGGTCAAAACGCCGGATGCCGGCGCTTTCTGGCGTGTGGTCGCCGATCACCGGGTCAATATCCTGTTCACTGCGCCAACGGCATTCCGCGCAGTGCGTAAAGAAGACCCGGAGGCTGATGCCCTCCACCGTTACGACATCGGATCGCTAAAACGCATTCTTCTGGCGGGCGAACGCCTCGACCCACCGACCTACGAATGGCTGCGGGAGAAAACCGGACTGCCGATCCTCGATCACTGGTGGCAGACGGAAACCGGCTGGGCCATTTGCTGCAACCCTGTTGGCATTGAAACGATGGCACCCAAGCCCGGCTCGGCGACGGTACCCTCGCCGGGTTACAACGTCCAGGTCCTCAACTTCAAGGGTTCACCCACACGCCGGGGCGATCAGGGCCAAGTGGCCGTCAAGCTGCCATTGCCACCGGGATGTCTAACCGGTATCTGGGGTGACCCTAGCCGATTTATCGAAACCTATCTGTCTCCGCTGCCCGGCTACTACAGCTCCGGTGATGGTGGTTATATCGACGAAGACGGCTATGTCTTTATCATGGGACGCACGGATGACGTCATTAACGTTGCCGGGCATCGCCTATCCACCGGAGAAATGGAAGAAGTCGTGGCCTCGCACCCGGCGGTAGCGGAATGCTGCGTCATTGGCGTTCAAGATGAAATGAAAGGCCAGCTACCGGTTGGACTGGTTCTGCTCAAAGACGGCGCGATGATCGAGCACGACGAACTTGAAGAAGAGCTTGTGGAAATGGTGCGTGAGAGCATCGGCGCCATCGCCTGTTTTCGGCGAGCCATGATCGTCGACCGGCTGCCAAAAACTCGGTCAGGAAAAATTTTGCGGCGAGTCCTGCGCAGCATCGCTGACGGCGAAAACTACGCCGTGCCATCGACGATCGATGACCCGACCATTCTGGAAGACATTCAGCATCGATTCCGTCACTGACCCCAAGCTCCGACCGACAAAAGTATCACGTGAGATGACCACGAAAGATCGAAAATTCAAAACATAAAGCGGCGAACTTACAGCTATCTATGAGCAAGACAGGCATTAGGGTTCTACCCAAACGCACCCCCAAAACGCCGCTCACAGCCCCTCGGAAATGAACCTGCTATAAGCCGGAAGACGCTGTTTTTCCGGCTAAAATTTTTCTTTGACGGTCCTCGGACACGGTCTATACTAAATTCGCTGTGAAAGACAGCGGTATTCGGTGAAAGCGTTACCACGGTCGGCTTGAATTGCTCTGCGTTGGTCCCTTCCCTCAGTACTCTGTGTAATTCTCAGCAACCCGGCTCTTCTGTATGGGGAAGAGGCGCGTCCCGTTGTGGGCTTAAAACTCAGGAATACAGGAAAGATTCATGTCAGATACTAAAACCGGCCATGTTAAGTGGTTCAACGAATCCAAGGGCTTTGGCTTTATCGCTCAGGACGGCGGCAGTGACGTATTCGTTCACTACAGCGCGATCAATTCCTCTGGCTTCCGTACGCTGGCTGAAGGTCAGCAGGTTCAGTTCACCGTGACTCAGGGCCCGAAAGGTCCGCAGGCCGAAAACGTAACTCCGGTCTGATAATAGCGTTGACCGCCAGCCACGGTTTGGCTGGCACACCAAAAAGCCGACACGAATGTGCCGGCTTTTTTCGTTTGCGTGTTCCGCTCTGAACTACGCTTCGCGCGGAGGATGCAGAAGGCTGAACAGCGCTTTTTGTTCACGGCCTCCTCCAAGTTCACTAGACCCTCAAGCGGTGCTTGTACGGGCATTCTCCGGTGCAGCTACAGCAACATGATTAGCCACCGCCGAGAGCAGCGCCTGCAAGGTTGCGGACGTGGTGTCCTCAGCCAGCGCTGCAGCACTGTGAGGCGAGCCATCGACTTGGATGCGAATGCAGGCCATCGCATTGGCATTAGTGCCTTCGCTCAAGGCAAACTCATCGTAAGCCTCGACCGCCAGCGTGATGCCGTAGCGGCTCTCGAGTCCCGCAGCGACAGCTTCGACAGCGCCTAGCCCTTCGCCCGAAAGCTGGACCCGCTCACCCTCGCCAAACTCGATGGACGCCGTTACGCCATCGTCAGTGCGGTGCAGATCATAGGTCCGCAGACGCCATTCCGGGCGCACCGCCAGGTACTTGTCCTCAAACAGGCGGTGGATGGTATCGGAATCCACTTCCCCGCCTTCGGTTTCCGCGGCTAGCTGAACAACCTTACTGAACTCGATCTGCAGCCAGCGCGGCATGGAAATCTTGTAATCGCGTTCCAGCACATAGGCAACACCGCCCTTCCCGGATTGACTGTTGATCCGCACCACTTCTTCGTAACGACGGCCCAGGTCACGCGGGTCGATCGGCAGATAAGCGATTTCCCATTTGTCACCTTCCTGATACGGGGTCAGGCATTTGCGAATCGCATCTTGGTGGCTACCGGAGAAGGCAGTGAAAACCAGTTCGCCCGCATAGGGATGGCGCGGATGGGTTTGAATCTCGGTGCAAGCCTCCACCACGTCGGTGATCTCGGCCATGCCGGACAGGTCGAGCAACGGATCGATACCTTGGGAATAGAGATTCATGGCCATGGTCACCAGATCCATGTTGCCAGTACGCTCACCGTTCCCCATCAGCGTGCCCTCGACACGATCGGCGCCGGCCATGACAGCCAGCTCGGCGGCGGCAACCGCGCAGCCGCGGTCATTGTGAGTATGCACGCTGATTTGGATGTGTTCGCGGTATTTCACGTGATCGCAGATCCATTCGATCTGGTCGGCAAAAATGTTCGGGGTCGCCATTTCTACGGTGGCCGGCAGATTGATGATGACCTCCTGGCCCTGGTCCGGGCGCCAGACGTCGTTCACCGCATCGATCACCTCGGCAGCGTAGTCCAGTTCGGTGCCGGTAAAGCTTTCCGGCGAATACTGGAACGTCCAATTCGTGCCCGGCTGCTTATCGGCAAGGGCTTTAACGACGCGCGCTCCGTTGACCGCGATTTCGCGGATACCGGCGCGATCCAGGCCGAAGACTTTTTCGCGCTGAACGGTGGAGGTGGAATTGTAGACGTGCACGATGGCATTCTTCGCGCCCTGCAAGGCTTCATACGTCCGCGCGATCAATTCAGGACGCGCCTGGGTCAGCACCTGGATACGCACATCGTCCGGCACGCGATCTTCTTCGATCAGTTTGCGGCAAAAATCAAAATCCGGCTGGCTCGCCGCCGGAAAGCCGATCTCGATTTCCTTGAAACCCAGCTTGACCAGCAAGTCGAATAGGCGCTGCTTCTGAGCCACGGTCATGGGTTTGACTAGCGCCTGATTGCCGTCCCGCAGGTCAACTGCACACCAGGTCGGTGCGTGCTGGATGACCTGGTCGGGCCAGCGACGATCGGTTTTGCGAACCGGCTGGAAGGCAACGTATTTGCGATGATCAAATCCCATAACGATTCCTTGCTGTGTAATTGGAACGATAAACAAGCCCGCCTGCTGAGGCTGACGGGCCTGGTGCTTGTCCTGTGGCTTGTGGCCCGGACGGTGCCGTGACGACAACCGATTCCCCGGTAAGCGACCGAGTCGTCCGACAACGTGAACAGCATAGGCCATCCAACACGCAATGTGCTTGCTAATTTTCTCACAACAAGGTCAATATTAGAAACAACTGCCAATATTTAACGAGAAATTAGCGATTGCTGCCATGAAAGATGAAAAGCTGATCAAACTGGACCGGACCGACCGCAAAATCCTGGAAGAATTACAGCGCCACGGCGAGCTCAGCAATCAGGAATTATCAGAACGGGTCGGCCTCTCACCCTCACCCTGCTCGCGGCGAGTCAAAGCGCTGGAGGATGCGGGCATCATCGTCCGACGCGTCACGATCCTCGATCATAAAAAGCTGGGGCTGGCACTGACCGCTATTATCCTGATCGGTATGGACCGGCATACACCGGAAAGATTCGAGGCCTTCGAACATCAGGTCAGCGAGTATCCCGAGGTGCAAGAGTGCTACCTGATTACCGGCCAGGACGCGGATTACATGCTCAAGGTGGTGGTTCCGGGCATGGATGAGTACCACGAGTTCCTACTCAACAAGATCACGCGCATTCAAGGCGTGAGCGGCGTGCATTCAAGTTTCGTGCTGCGCCGGGTGATCGACAGTACGGCGCTGCCATTGGGTTACCTTTAGTCGTGCATTAGCAGATCGCCACCGATGTGATTACGGCCTTGGCGCGGGCGGTTCGCCGGACTGTTCTACCCAAATCAGGTCATCCACCGGATAGCCGGCTTCCCGAGCCTTGGCAACGAGCTGCTTCCGCACCGGCGCCGCCATTTCCGGCGTGCGCGATAGCAGCCAAAGGTAGTCACGATCCGGTCCGGTGACCAAAGAGTACCGGTAGTCCGCCTTATCCAGCGCCATTACCACATAGCTCGCGTAGAACGGGCCAAAGAACGACACTTTGAGATGGCCGACACGCCGCTCCCCCACAAACTTGGCCACGCCGTTCGCCTGCTCCCATTCTCCGCTGGCGGCATTGAAGCCTTGGTTGAGCACATCGATCGTACCGTCTTCATTGGCCGTATAGGTGGCCTGCACATAACTCAGACCTTCCTCGAACGGATGAGGCAGACGGGCGATTTCGTACCAAGTGCCCAGGTAACGCTGCGGCTCGAAACCCGTTACCGGCTCGACACGGTCAGGTAAACCGGTGCACGCTGCCAGTAACAGGCAGACGCACCCAGCACCAAGACGATTCAGCCCATGGATATAACGGCGCAGGTGTTTCAATTTTTCCTCCTGGACGTGCGTCAACGACTCTAACCTTTTTCTTCGTCAAGCAGTTGGTCCAAATACGCTCGCACCATACGCTTCAGTTCACTCAGCAACGCCTTGGCCTCCTCTTCGGGGAGCGTAATCGCCATTCGCAGCAAGCTGCCGCTGGCCCGAGGCACCATGAGACTGGCGGACCAGCGACGGTCTGCCGGCAAATGCGGGCATTGTCGGGCCAGATAGGCATCAAGATCGCTGGCGTTGGTCCGCAGCTCGCTCAGGTCGAGTTCCCGCAACTCAGGCATCGCTTCTACGCTTGACCAAATCGCCTTGTAGGCAGGTTCGTCCCGATAGAATTCGAAGTAGACATCCAGAAGCACTTCGACAATGGTTTCCGGACCAAATCGGTCCAGCCGGTTTTTCAGCATGGTTTCCAGCTTTTCCACATGCCGTTCGGCAATGGCCTTCACGATAGCCGGCTTATTGGGGAAATAGCGGTAAAGGGAAGCCAGCGACATATTGGCACGTCGGGCGATTGCGGACATGCTGGTGGCATCCACACCCTTATCATGAAAAGTCAGGGTAGCGTGCTGGAGGATGGCCTCAACGCGCTCCCGACTGCGCGCCTGCACAGGTTTGCGACGCGGCGAGATACTATTGCGCTCGGTCATACTGACAAGTTTTTCCTATGTGCCTTATGGGGCCTTCTTCCTATAAGACCCGCTTAACTTGCACCTGGCACGTGGCTCAGGCGGGCAGCGCATAGCTGCCGGTCACATGGGCAACCAGTCGTTCTTCCTCGCCGGACAGCAGACGGACTTCGCAGAACGCCAGGCGGCGCCCCATTCGCAGGACAACAGCCTCTGCCACCAGATCGGCGGGCGCGGGCTTCTGCAGAAAGTTGATATTCAGGTTACTGGTGACGGCCATCTCCACCTTACCTAGAGAGGCCAGAATGGCAGCGTACATCGTCGCATCGGCCAGCGCCATCTGTAGCGGACCGGAAAGCGTTCCTCCCGGGCGCACAAAATTCGTAGCGAATGGCACCACCGCCCGCGCAAACCCGTCCCTGACCTCTTCTACCGTAAATCCGATGTCGCCCGCCATCGGCACACCTTCGCGGATGAGAGCCTGGACTTCATTTGCGCTCAGGGTCATTTTATACCTCCTACCAAAACTCACCGGTGCGGCACCGGATGCCTTGCCTGTACGTAATCCCATTGGCTCCGTACAATAGCGGGCTCTATAAATGAGAGGAAGACTTTACAGGACTTTAACCGCGCCTTCGTCCTCGCCAAAGGTCGCAGCCGGGGGAGACCCGTTAAGCACTTCGTTAATAACTCACTCGATGGACACGGACTTCGAAAGATGCGCGCAAGCCGTTATCTGATCGCCACACTGAAAGAAACACCGGCTGACGCCGAAATCATCAGCCACCAGCTGATGCTCCGCGCGGGCATGATCCGCAAACTTGCTTCGGGCCTGTACACCTGGCTGCCGCTAGGGCTGCGCGTACTGCGCAAGGTCGAGCGGATCGTGCGCGAGGAAATGGACAAGAGCGGCGCCCAGGAAGTGCTGATGCCGGCAATCCAGCCGTCCGAGCTTTGGCAGGAGTCCGGCCGCTGGGAACAGTATGGTGGCGAACTGCTACGTCTGAACGACCGCCATGGCCGGGATTTCTGCTTTGGCCCGACCCATGAAGAAGTCATCACCGACGTGATCCGCAACGAGCTGAAAAGCTATAAAGAACTGCCGGCGAACTTCTATCAGATTCAGACCAAATTCCGCGATGAACGCCGGCCCCGCTTCGGCGTGATGCGGGCTCGAGAGTTCATCATGAAGGACGCCTACTCCTTCCATTTGAACAAGGACTCCCTGGACGAAACCTATCAGGTGATGCACCGCACTTACTGCAGCATCTTTGATCGGCTGGGTCTGGACTACCGGCCTGTGCAGGCAGATTCCGGCGCTATCGGTGGCAGCTCGTCCCACGAATTTCACGTGCTGGCCTCATCGGGCGAAGACGCAATTGCCTTCAGCACCGGCGGCAAGTACGCCGCCAACATCGAGAAGGCCGAGGCCATGGCACCCGCCGGCGAGCGTCCTGCGCCAGTGGACGCTATGAAGGCCGTGGACACGCCGGACCAGCGCACCATTGCCGACATTGCAGCTTTCCTCAATGTCGATGCCACCCGCACCGTGAAGACGCTGATCGTCAAGGGCGAAGCGGACGAAGACGGCGGCGCGAGGCTCGTTGCCCTGGTGCTTCGTGGCGATCACGAGCTGAACGAGATCAAGGCGGAAAACCTCAAAGACATCGCCGAGCCGCTAACCATGGCGACCGACGAGGAGATCAAGAAGGCGATCGGCTGCAAGGCCGGTTCCATCGGCCCGGTTGACCTGCCGCTACCGGTGATCGTCGACCGCAGTGCCGCTCACCTGGGCGACTTTATCTGCGGCGCCAACAAGGATGACGTCCATCTTACCGGCGTTAACTGGGGCCGCGACGTTGAACTGGGCCGGGTGGAAGACCTACGCAACGCGCTCGAAGGCGACCCCAGCCCCGAGGGTGACGGTCAGCTTGAGATTAAGCGCGGTATCGAAGTTGGCCATATCTTTAAGCTGGGCAATAAATACAGCCAGGCCATGAATGCCACCGTCCTCGATGAGCACGGCAAGACAGCGATCCTGGAAATGGGTTGCTACGGCATCGGCGTATCGCGCATCGTCGCGGCGGCCATCGAGCAGAATCACGACGATCGGGGCATCATCTGGCCGGCTGCGATCGCGCCTTTCGAGGTCGCTGTCGTTACCCTCAACGCGCATAAGTCGCCGGCCGTGCTGGAAGCAGCCGAGACGCTGTACGAGCAGCTACGCCAGGCGGGCCTCGATGTGCTACTGGACGACCGCAACGAACGGCCAGGCGTGAAATTCGCCGATATGGAGCTGGTGGGCATCCCCCATCGCGTGGTGGTATCCGACCGTGGGCTGGGCGCCGGCACCCTGGAATACAAAGGCCGCAGCGATGCGGATAAGCAGGATATTCCAGTGGACGAAGCCGTGCCTTTCCTGATTAAGGCCCTCGCCCGTTAATTAAAGCCTCTTCGCCCGGGCGTTCATCATGCCCGGGCGCTATTCGCTCTCAGCCGTCGTCGCACTGAAGGCCTTTCAGGCCGTCGCCTTGACCGGCACCCAAGCCTCAGCGCTGGCTTCCAGCAGTGCGCAAACCGCATCCGGGTGGTTCGCGCGCTTTACCTTGCCCCAGCAGATCTCCGCCTCCGGATACTGACGCCGGGTATAGTTCAGCCATTGCTTAATCCGGCCTGTGGCGTAACGCGGCTCCAGAAACGTCTGTAGCGTGCGGCAGTAATCCACCAGCAGTTCAACAACACCCGACCACGGCATATCGGCAACAACCCGCCCTTCCTGACTGGCCTTGATTTTCACCGCCAGATCCGGACGCGCAACCAGGCCACGGCCGATCATCACGTCGTCGCAGCCCGACACCTCCCGGCAACGCCAGTAGTCGTCGACCGACCAGATATCCCCATTGGCAATAACCGGTGTGGCTACACGTTCTCTTACCCGGGCAATCTCTTCCCAATACGCCGGCGGACGATAGCCGTCCACCTTGCTACGCGCGTGGATGCAGATCTCGTTCGCGCCGGCCGCCGCCAGAGCCTCACCGCAGGCGATTCCCATGGAGCGGTCGTCATACCCCAAACGCATTTTTGCGGTAACCGGGATATCGGCTGGGACCGCAGCGCGAACAGCCGCGACCAGAGCATGCATCAGCTCAGGCTCGCGCATCAGTACACAACCACCCTTGTGCTTATTGACGGTCTTGGCCGGGCAACCGAAATTGAGGTCCACCTGGAGCGCCCCGAGTTCGACCGCTTTTTGCGCGTGCAGCGCCACCTGGCCCACGTCGGAACCCAGCAACTGAACCGCCACCGGAACGCCGGCCCGGGTTCGCGAGCCATTTTGTAGCTCGGGCCCGAAGCGGTAGAACACCCGCGGGGGAAGGTCGCCGTGGGTAACGCGGATAAACTCGGTAACACAACGGTCGATGCCACCCACCGCGGTCAGCAGTTCACGGATGTAACCATCAACAAGCCCCTCCATCGGGGCAAGAAATACACGCATGCGGGACCTAAAGAAAAGCACGGGATCGGATAGCGCGCATTGTAGAGATTATTTGTACAAAAAAAAGCCGGTGATGCGACTCACCGGCTAAACACAGCTCGTTCCGGGGGACGGATAGCCGGGGGACGGATAGAAAGAAACTACGTTTCCAGCGAGCGACGAATGCCCGCGCCGTATTCCGGGTGCACCTGATCGAATAGCTTCAGCTGGCGCTCGACGATCCTCGCCGGAACACCCGCCATGGCGCCGGCGATATTGCCGAATAAGCGCTCCCGCTGACCGGCGTCGAATAGTTCGAACAGCGCCCGCGGCTGGCTGAAGTCGTCGTTGCCGTCACGATGGTTATAACGGTCGGCATCGCCGTGCAGGGGCAACGGTGGCTCCTTCACTTCCGGGTCTTCTACCGGCCCGTTGAACGAGTTCGGCTCGTAGTAGGCATCCGGATTGGACTCGCCGTTCTCGAAGAAACGCATGGCGCCATCCTTGTGGTAATGGTTCACCGGGCACCTCGGACGGTTTACAGGCAGGGCCTCGTAGTGGGTGCCCAGGCGGTAGCGATGCGCATCGGCGTAGGAGAACACCCGCGCCTGGAGCATCTTGTCCGGAGAGTGACCGATGCCCGGTACGATGTTCGACGGGCTGTAAGCCGCATTCTCAACTTCAGAGAAGTAATTGTCCGGGTTGCGGTTAAGCTCCAGCACACCGACTTCAATCAGTGGGAAGTCGCCATGCGGCCACACTTTGGTCAGGTCGAAGGGGTTGTGTTCGAAAGTCTTCGCCTGGTCTTCCGTCATGACCTGGATGTACAGCGTCCACTTGGGATAGTCGCCGTTCTCGATAGCGGAGAACAGGTCTTCCTGGGTCGACTCGCGTGTTTTGCCGACCACCTGCTCCGCTTCTTCGTTGGTCCAGAATCGGTGTCCCTGTCGAGTCTTGAAGTGGAATTTGCACCAGACCCGCTCATTCTTGGCATTGATCAGGCTGAACGTGTGCGAGCCGTAACCGTTCATGTGGCGTACGCCTACCGGAAGTCCCCGATCCGACATCAGCATCGTGACTTGGTGCAGGCTCTCCGGCGACTGGGACCAAAAATCCCACATGGCGGTCGGCGAGCGCAGATTGGTCCGCGGATGGCGCTTCTGAGTGTGGATGAAGTCAGGGAACTTATAGGCATCACGCACGAAGAACACCGGCGTGTTGTTGCCGACGATGTCCCAGTTGCCCTCCTCGGTGTAGAACTTGACGGAAAAGCCACGCACGTCGCGCTCGGCGTCCGCGGCGCCCAGTTCACCTGCTACTGTGGAAAAACGGGTAATCAAGGGGGTCTGTTTACCCACCTCGGAGAAGATACGCGCCTTGGTATACGCGGTGACATCGTGGGTAACGGTAAAGGTACCGTAAGCGCCCCACCCCTTGGCGTGCACCACGCGCTCGGGAATACGCTCACGATTCTGGTGCGCCAGCTTTTCGATCAACTGATAATCCTGCAGAAGCAGTGGGCCGCGGGCACCTGCCGTCCAACTGTTCTGGTTGTCCGCGATCGGGCTACCCGCGGTCGTCGTAAGTCGTCTCTTATCGGACATGCCGAACTACTCCTTCTCTCGATTTAAGGACGGCTACGGCACTGTCGAACTGCCAAAAGCCGAATCTGCGCACGAACTGCGCTACTGCGACAGCGCAAAATTGGCGTAGTACTCGAACCACGCGCGAGCCGACCGCTTCCAGGGTTTCCGATCATTCGTCATGGCTGCACTCCTATCGCTTTGAAGATGGCTCGTTCTCGAGACCGAACGCTTGTATTTGCGCCGACTACGAACCAAACGATAGAGCCTAAGCATAAAAACGGGCAATCAATTAATCTTAGACTATTAAGAGTTAATTTCTATTAACGGCGGAAATGATGAATAGCGGGACTATCGTTAAAGCTGGTGGTCAAGTGTCAACGGCGGTGAGAGCCAAGAGGGGGCATGAGTCGACAGGCACTAATAGGCGATGTGGAAGGCGTTGATTTTCTAGAGACGGGAAATACTATGGAACTTGCCTTGATCGTCGAAGTTGATTTGGAACGAACCGTGGATGCCATCACGCAGGGCGAAACGGGAAAGGATACGGGCCGGGAAACGGACAGTACGTCCGTCCCGGGACACCGCGCGAACATCGTGGGCCGCGCCCTGATAGAGTTTGATCCACTCCTCAGGGCTAACGGACAGGTCCACGACAATCGACTGCATGTCAGTTGCTTAGGTCCAGCAGCAACCGGTTGAGGCGGCTAACGTAAGCGCCTGGATCCTTGAGCTGTTCGCCGCTGGCCAGCGTGGCCTGATCGAACAATACAGCCGCGAGGTCGGTAAACTGATCCTCGGACTTCTCCTGCTCCAGACGGTTTACCAGCGGATGATCGGTGTTGATCTCGAAGATCGGCTTGCTCTCCGGCACCTTCTGGCCCGCTGCCTCCATGATCTTCTTCATCTGGGCGCCCATATCGTAATCGCCGACCACCAGACAGGCGGGCGAGTCGGTCAAACGATTGGTAACGCGAACCTCCTGAACCCGATCATCCAGCGCCTTTTTGATGCGTTCCAACAGCCCCTTGTGGGCTTCGGTCGCTTCTTCCTGGTGTTTCTTATCTTCCTCGGTTTCCACCTCACCCAGGTCCAACTCGCCGCGCGCCACATCCTGCAGTTGCTTGCCGTCGTACTCGGTGAGGTAGCCCATCATCCATTCGTCGATACGGTCGGACAGGATCAACACCTCGATGCCTTTCTTGCGGAAGACTTCCAGATGCGGACTGCTCTTAGCGGCAGTAAAGCTGTCGGCAGCGATGAAGTAGATCTTCTTCTGGCCTTCTTTCATCCGCTCGATGTAGTCGGCCAGGGAAACGCTCTGGGTCGGCTCACCGGTTTGGGTAGAGGCAAAGCGCAGCAGACCGCCGATCTTTTCACGGTTGCTGAAATCCTCGGCCGGACCTTCCTTCATGACGGTACCGAACTCATCCCAGAATTTCTGGTACGCCTCCGGCTCCTTCTTGGCCAGCTTGCCCAGCATGTCGAGCACCCGCTTGGTCAGCGCGGTCTTGATGTTTTCAACGGTACTGTCGTTTTGAAGGATTTCGCGGGAAACGTTCAAAGACAAGTCATTGGAGTCCACGACGCCTTTGACGAAACGCAGGTACAGAGGCAGGAACTGTTCGGCGTGATCCATAATGAATACACGCTGAACATACAGTTTCAGGCCACGGGGTGCTTCCCGGTTGTACAGGTCGAACGGCGCACGGGCCGGAATGTACAACAGGCTGGTGTAGTCCAGCTTGCCTTCCACTTTGTTGTGGGACCAGATTAGCGGGTCCTCGAAGTCGTGGGCGATGTGCTTGTAGAACGCCTTATACTCGTCGTCTTTGATTTCGGTGCGCGGCAGGGTCCACAGAGCGGTCGCCTCGTTGACCGTCTCATCTTCCGCTTCGTCCTGCTTTTCCTCGTCCTCGACTTCCGCCTTCATGACGACCGGGAAGGAAATGTGATCGGAATACTTCTTCACCAGATTGCGCAAACGCCAGCCATCCGCAAACTCGCTCGCTTCCGGCTTCAGGTGCAGCACGATCTGGGTGCCGCGGGCCGGGCGATCGACGTTTTCGATGGTGAACTCGCCATCGCCCTTGGAGTCCCAACGCACACCCTCTTCGATCGGCGTGCCGGCGCGGCGGGTAAAGACCTCAACGCGGTCCGCCACGATAAAGGCGGAATAGAAACCCACGCCGAATTGGCCGATCAGCTTGCTGTCCTTCTTCTCGTCACCGGTGAGCTGGTTGAGAAATTCCGCAGTGCCGGAACGGGCGATGGTCCCCAGGTTCTGGATAACATCGTCACGGCTCATGCCAATACCGTTATCGGTCAACGTAACCGTATTCGCGCCCTTGTCGTAGTCAAGGCGGATCTTCAGGTCAGGCTCGTCTTCGAACAGGCTGTCATCCTTCAGGGCAGCGAAGCGCAGCTTGTCTTCAGCATCCGACGCGTTCGAAATCAATTCCCGTAGGAAGATTTCCTTGTTGGAGTACAGTGAATGAATCATCAAGTGAAGCAGTTGCTTCACTTCGGTCTGGAACCCCAGAGTTTCTTTCTGCGTTTCGACCGTCATGGCGGGGTATCTCCTTGCTCAGTACCACAATGTTGCTTGTTTATTGGCCAGTCCGAAGACTAGCCGTAATAGGTCTGGCAATGAAGATTGGGGCGGGCTCGCCCATTTCAAGACTGAATTTATCTTGCCCGATTCTGCAAAGAGAAACCTACTCTTCCAATAAAAAATGAGCGCGCGCCGTCGCGATAGGCTGACTGCGGGACTTCTGCCAGGCCGTGACCTGAACGTTCGACACGCGATTACCCTGGCGTGTCAGGCGGCACTCGGCATAGGTTTCCCGGTCGAGGCCGGCACGCAAATAGTCGAGGGAAAAATCCACGATACGCGGCATATGCAGCACGTCCTGAGACATCATCAGGTAAATGGCAGCGGACAACTCCATAAAGCCCCCGATAACGCCACCATGGATCGCTGGCAGAATGGGATTGCCCAGGTTTTCCGCCTTGCGCGGCAGGCGAAAAATCAAATCGTCGCCAAACCGGTCGCACGTCAGGCCGATAGTCTCGGCGTAGGGAATGCTGGCAAGCAGCCGGGAAAAATCGCCGGTTTCCTGTGTATATCGGAGGATCTCGGGCCGGGTCATGCTTCACCTCCGGTGATCAGGTCACGGTAGGCTTTGGGTGTCGCTTCCCGACCGATGCGCATGAAGGTGGCCACGCAGTTCGCGATCGTTTGGCCGTCGGTTTCCTGGTAAGCCTCGCACCGGGTAAAAATGATATTGCGGGTCACGCGATAGGTTTCGGCCCGGGCGAACACGGGTTGGCCCGGCTCTGCCGGGCGCATGTAATCGACCCGCAGATCCAGGGTTGGACACAGCTCGAAATTATCCAGCGCACAAATCACGACCGAGCCCGAGGCGGTATCCATGAGCGTCGTAATGGCGCCACCATGAATCACGCGAGACTCTGGGTTGCCGATAATTTTTTCGCTGTAAGGCAAACGCAGGATCAGATGATTCTCCCGGGCCTCGATCGCTTCGATGCCCAGAGCCTTAACCTGCGCTAAGGTATCCAGGAATCGGCTGACCCGATCAAACCGAATATCGTCTGTCATTTAATGACTACCTTCTGACACGTTGTTGTCGCCGACCTTTTTTGCTTCGGGCTCTTTGAAAACTTTACCAGACCGCAGAGCCAGCAGCGCGTCTGACTGAAACTCGCGCCGGTAAAGCACGAACACGACAAAACTCGAGGCAAGGATAAAGAGCACGGGGTGGACAAACCAAGTGACCAGCCCGAGTGCGTAGTAGTAGGAACGTAAGCCCAGGTTGAAGGCATCCCCCGCAAGGTTGCAAACGCTGGCAGAGCTTTGGGCAAACGCCTCTTTGGCTGCGGGCGAGACCTTGCTGTCGTCGCTCAAGGGCGCTCCACCGATCATTACGGCGGCAAAGTTATACATTCGCATTGACCAGGTAAATTTAAAAAACGCATAGACGAACACGAGCATCAGCACGAACAACCGCATTTCCCAGACCAGTGTGTCGCCGCTGCCGCCAAAAGGCATGGTGCCGAACACCTCCATGATTTCCCGGGTGTAGCCCATCGCCGTAAAGAGGCCCGCAAGAATCAGCAGACAGCTCGACGCGAAAAACGCACCGTTGCGCTCGAGGTTGCCGACCACGCTGGCATCGGCAATGCGGTTTTCCCGCGTAAGCATGCTGCGCATCCAGTCCTGACGATAAAGATCCAGGGTGTTCGACAAGCATGGCCGCACATCGGCCCTGCGGCGCGAGTATTCGCCATAGCCGACCCAGCAAACCAAAAACCACAGCAACGCAATCAGGTCGAGGACGGGAACCATCAAAATTTCCGGGGAGTCTAAGAGTCGAAGGAGCGTCTAACTAAGTCTCTCTCTGCTCTGGATTAAGACCGGGCAGAACATAAGACAGACAGTATTCGGAAACGCCATAAACGCATGATACTGAATGGTCTCGATAGCCGCCATAATACCCAGGTCGCAACTATGTTATAACTTCAATCGTTATAACCTCACCGGTTGTAACCTGACCCTGTCCGTTAACCGATCATGGAGTGAGCTGTGCGTTTGACATTCCCTTTCCCGATTGTAGTGGCCGCGCTAATAGCGCTGATTCTGGCTGGCTGTACCACCAATCCGGTAACGGGCGAGAGACAGCTCGCCCTCATCTCCGAAAGTCAGGAAATGTCTATCGGTGCCGAACAGTATCAGCCCACTCAACAGGTTCAGGGCGGCAAGTACTACGTCGACCAGGAACTCAATGACTATGTAAGTAACGTGGGGCAAAAGCTCGCCAGGGTGAGTGACCGTCCCGACCTGCCCTATGAGTTCGTTGTGCTCAACAGTTCCGTGCCCAATGCGTGGGCGTTACCGGGGGGCAAGATTGCAATCAACCGGGGTCTGCTCAGCGAACTTCAGAACGAGGCGCAGCTGGCTGCGGTTCTGGGCCATGAGATCGTTCATGCGGCGGCACGCCACAGCGTTCAGCGCATGCAGCAAGGCATGCTGCTCAACGCCGGGATTGCCGGACTCGGCCTGGCGCTGTCGGACAGCGATTATGCCGGGCTAATCATGGGAGGCGCCGCGCTGGGCAGCCAGCTGACTATGGCCCAATACGGCCAGAGTCACGAGCTGGAATCCGATCACTACGGTATCGAATACATGGCCGAAGCCGGCTACGACCCGCAGGCGGCTGTAGAACTGCAGGAGATTTTTGTCAGGCTATCCGAAGGCAACAAGGCCGGCTGGATCGACGGACTGTTTGCATCTCACCCCCCGTCGCAAAAACGTGTCGAGGAAAACCAGGAATTGGTGAAGGAAATGGGCTCCCCAGGCGGCAACCTGGGGAAGGAAACCTATGAGCAAAAGCTAGCGTACCTGCGTAGCAAGCAACCGGCCTACAAGGCGGAAACCAAAGCGCGTGAGCTGGCGCAATCCGGCGATATCGATGCCGCCCTCGCCAAGATCAACGAAGCCATCGAGATCGAACCTAAAGAAGCCGCCTTTTATGCCCTGCGCGGGCAGGTCCTGAGCGAACAAGGCAAGGAAGATCAGGCTCAGCAAAGCTTCGACAAAGCCGTAAGCCTGTATCCGGAAATGTTCAGTTACCGGATTAACCGGGGGTTAGGCTATCTGGAGCTAAAAAACCTGAGCGCTGCCGAAAGCGATCTGAAAGCAGCTAACGAAGTCGTGCCCACGTCTATCGCCTATCTGCGTCTGGGCGATATCGCCGTGCAACAGGGCCAGCGAGACCAGGCCATTCAATACTATCAGGTGGCCGCGGATTCCAGCGGGGAGATTGCCGAGGAAGCGCGCCGTAAACTGGCGCAGCTCACCCAAGGCTGATCTATGGCTCCAGCAACGCCCGGCTTGCGGCTTACCTGCGAACCGGGCCGGTCGTCTAGCTTAGCGACTGACTATGTTAGCGTCTGAAAAGTGCCCTTAACCCGGTTTGCCGCCGATGCAGCCCCATCCGATGGCTGCTACAACGCCAGATGGCCCCATCCGACATCACACGTTCGTGTTGGGCCAGTTGACTTCTAGAGCAAAAGCTCTAAAAATTCATTTACGGCAAACAACAAAGCGGGTAGACCATGATTGCCAAACGACTCAAGCCAGTGGCCCTCCAGGCTAGGCGGCTGTATGTGGAGCTAATGTTTCAGGTGATGGGCCGCGCCCTTCAAGGTATTAGCGAAGTAGACAAAACGGCACAGAACGAAGCCCGGGAACTGCCTGACGGGTTTCTGTTCGAAATGATGGTTCGCCCCAACGGCCCGGGCCTGATCGTAGAGCACACCGGCAGCGGGCACTTCCGCTATCTCGGCTCCGAAGCGCCCCGGCCAGTGGATTTGTCAATCCAGTTCAAACATATCGCCCATGCTTATCTGGTCGTCTCCTTCCAGGAAAAAACGTCCGTGGCTTTTGCCTACGACCGTATGCTGGTCGATGGCGATATCAGCTATGCCATCCGCATGACGCGTATACTGAACCGGCTGGAAACCTTCATCTTGCCGAAACTCGTCGCCGAACGCGCGGTGAAGGAATACCCGAGCAATCTTAAGTTGCCTGAAAAGGTACTAAGCGCCGCTCGCATTTACTTGAAAGTCGCGACCCATTTCTTCGATACAGCGAGAGCCTCATGAGTCAGCGCTATTACGAATTCTTCTGCCCGGTCAAAGTCATCGCCGGGAAAGCGGCCCTCGAACATATTCCCTATGAACTGTCCGGCGTGGCGGCAACACGAACCATGCTGATCACGGACAAGGGCGTCCGTGCCGCGGGCCTGCTGGAACCGGTTCTGGAGGCCTGCGAGGAAGGTGGCCAGGAGATTGCGGCCATCTACGACGATGTGCCGACCGATTCGTCGACCCACGTGGTCAAGGCGATTGCCAATATCTACCGGGAAGAGAAATGCGACTCCATCATTGCCGTCGGCGGCGGGTCCTCGATCGATACCGCCAAGGCCGTGAACATCCTGGTCTCCGAAGGGGGCGACGACCTCTCTGCATACGCCGGTGCCGGCGTCCTCAAGCGTCCCTTGAAACCTTTCTTCGTAGTGCCGACAACCGCGGGTACAGGCTCCGAAGTCACGGCAGTCGCGGTAATCGCCGATACCGAGAAATCGGTGAAATTGCCCTTTACCTCATCCTTTCTGCTGCCGGATGCGGCCATCATCGACCCGCGCATGACATTGACGCTGCCACCCCATATTACCGCGGCCACGGCGATGGACGCGATGACCCATGCGACCGAAGCGTTCACGTGTATGGCGAAGAACCCGCTTAGCGATGCCTACGCCACTGCAGCAGTGAAGAAAATCAGCGACAACCTGCTGCAGGTGATGGATAACCCCAAAGACGCAGACAGCCGTCTGGAACTAGCCCAGGCCTCCACAATGGCCGGCATTGCGTTTTCCAATTCTATGGTTGGGCTGGTTCACTCCCTGGGCCACGCTACGGGCGCTATCTGCCACTTGCCGCACGGGCTGTGTATGAGCGTGTATCTGCCTTACGTGCTTGAGTACAATTTGGAATCCATCCGTGAGCCACTCAGCGAACTGCTGATCTACATGGCCGGACCGGACGTCTACGCCACCACACCGGCAGCGCGGCGCGCCGAAGCGTGCATTTCCGAGATTCGAAAACTGCGAGACGAACTCTACCAGCATTGCAAATTGCCACGAACCCTGCAGGAAACCGGTAAGGTCACTGAGGACCAGCTCGACCGCATTGCTCGCTCGGCCCTGGACGACGGTTCCATTATGTTTAATCCACGGGAGGTCACCCTAGAAGACGCATTGGCAGTGCTGAGGCGCGCCTGGGGGTAGTTGATCTGCGCTGTGCTGCGACGAGGCTTCGAGCGCCTCCACTCAAGCCTTGTCGCTGTTTACACACACTATTTTTACAATAAACAACGAGACTCATTCCCAAAAGTTCTGGCAGAATAGTAATTGGTGCACGGACGCAAATAAGTTGCACGATTACATTGCCCGATGTTTGGCCCCACGACGGAATAATGTGGCGCGACCTCGGGCTTTTGCTTTCTGGGCCGATTGTTCATGCTGCGTATCTTACTTTGCTCCGTTGCGGGCTTGCTCCTACTACTGGGACTCGCATCGTCCCTCCTTGCGTCGGAGGCCCCTGTCTTCCGGCTAAACGTTTCCCCGGAAGGCTACCCGCCCTATACCATCGTCGATGGAGAAGAAACGTCAGGCATTATCTGGGACGTCGCCAAGCGCATCACAGAGCGTCTGGGATATCGGCTTGAAGCCTATAAGATCCCCAGGAAGCGTGTCGACGACATGCTGCTGGACGATTTCATCGACGCCACGGCCCGCGCCCGGGAATGGACAGATCGCCCGGAGCGGTTTGTCTTCACCGACCCCATCGTACGCGTCCGGGAAGTCTTCTTTGCGCTCGGGGAGGAGAAATTCGTCTACGACCGTCCGGAAGATATCGCCGGTCGGACCGTGGTCACCCACCTAGGCTACAAATACCCCTATCTGCGCGAGATGTTCGAGTCGAAACGGGCCCATCGTTTCGACGTCCCCAAGGACAAAGACCTCTTCAGCTATCTGCTGCACGGCGACGATAATTTTGATCTCGCCATTTCCGACATGCTGGTCGGCCAGTGGCTGATCCGCCAGAATGGCTGGCGCGGTCAGTTTTCTGTCAGCGACAATGCGCTGACCGACTTAGGCTTGCGCCTGATGCTGCGTCCGGATATGGACGCGTTTGCCGATAAATTCAACGCCGAGCTCACCGCCATGAAATCCAACGGCGATCTGGATCGGATCATGGATGCCTATCGCTAGGCACCCAGGCGACGCGGCAACCTCCTATTCCAACCGCCGCAGCAGCAACATCGGCGATACCCGCAGGACGGGATTGAGCTGCCACCGGCCAAACAGCGCTAGGACCACGGCGCTGATCAGCGGCAGACCGAAGACCACCGGCCAATGCCAGTTGAAGGAGCCTTGGAACATCCGGTACTGCAGTGCCCAAACGGCAACTTCTGCCGCCATCACGCCGAGAACGCCGGCAAACAGACCCAGCAATGCAAACTCCAGCATGGTGCTGTTGACCAGCAGGCGCTGACGACCACCCAGCGTCCGCAATAGCGCCCCTTCTCGCTGCCGATCCTGAAGCGTGGCGCTGACCACCGCCGCCATGACGACAACGGCTGCCGCCAGAATCAGGGCCAGAATAGCCTCGATCGCCTGCGTGACCTGAATCACGATCTCACGAATACGCTCGATGATGTGATCGAGCTCCAGTACTGAGATGGTCGGAAACTCGCGGGTGAATGCGTTCAATACCGCTTTGCGCTCAGGCTCCAGGTGAAAGCTCGTAATCCAAGTCGCCGGCAGTCCTTCCAGCGCCCCCCCCGGTGGGAAAGCCATGTAAAAATTGGGTTTCATGCTATCCCACTGCACCGTACGGATACTCTTTACCGGTTCGGCAATGGTTTCGGAGCCGATGGTAAAACCAAGCACATCGCCCACCTTCAGCCCGAGGCGCTGCGCCAACTCGGCCTCGACCGAAACGCCCTCGGTAGCACCGGGCTCGAACCACTGGCCGTTGACGATGCGGTTGTCGTCGGGCAGGTTTTCCATCCAGGTCAGATTGAGCTCGCGGTTCAAGGCATTGACGTCGCGGTCCTTGCTGACGGCCTCACGCACGGGCTGGCCGTTGAGTTCGGTCAGGCGGCCACGCACCATGGGATAAAGGGTGTCGGTCGTTAGGCCGTTTTCATTCAGGAAGCCGGTGACCTCGCCGACGGCATCCGAACTGATATTGATCAGGAAGTGATTGGGCGCATCCTCAGGCAGTTGCGACTGCCAATCGTCAAGCAAAGAAGAGCGCACCAAAATGAGCGTCGCCGCCAGCATCAACGTCATGGCGAACACGGCAATTTGCGACAGGCTGGCTCTCCGGTGCCGGTACAAGCCGACCAGGGCCAGACGCCAGGCGTTGCCGCCGCCGACAATCCGGCGAAGGCCCAGAACCATCAGCCAGCCCAATACCGCCAGGATAAGCAGCAGGGCTGCCAGGCCGCCTAACAAGGCCAGCACCATCCAGAGTTCGCGGGCGTACATCCAAACCAAGCCGAAGATGGCGACAACAGCAATCAGTCCATCCCGCAGCACGCCGCTACCGCCCTCGCCTGGCTGTGCCCGCAGTACGCGCATGGCCGCCACCTGGCGCAGCCGCTGGATCGGTGGATAGGCAAACGCGAAAAGGGAGACCAGCGCGGTCACCAGCGCCGGTCCCAGCGCAGCAACATCGACGCTGAAATCGACCTCACGCTCCAGGAGATTGGCGGTCAGCGACGCCAACCCCCAAAATATGGGTAACGCCACCATTAGCCCGACTAAGGTGCCGACAACGCCCCACAACGCCAGCCGCTGGATGTAAACGCGCGAAATACGCTGACCTGGAACACCCAGCGTCTTAAGCAGAGCGACCGTATCCCGCTGCCCCAGGGCGTACTGTCGACTGGCCACCGCCACCGCGACCGCCGCGAGTAGCACCGCAAGACTCCCCCCCAGCAACAGAAAACGCCGTGCTTTCGATAACGACTCGGACAGGGTTTCGCCGTCTTCGATGCTCTCCCACTCATGACTCGGCGAAAAGCGGGGTTGGAGCCACGCATAATAGGCATCGAGCGCACTCGCCTCCCCCGCAAACAGGTTGACGTATTCAACCCGGCTGCCGTCCTGGATGACACCTGTCGCAGGCACGTCGTCCGCATGCATCATGATGCGCGGAGCCAGGGCCGACATGCTGAAGCCGCCATCGGGCTCCCGGATCAGCAGGCCGGAGACATTGAGCGAGGAATTGCCCACCTCGACCGTGCCGCCAATATCCACCTCAAGCAACCGCAGCAATCGCGGGTTGATCCATACCTCGCCCCGGCCGGGGCCACCCTCAATCATCTCACGTGGCGCCTGCGGCCCGGACTGGAATTCCACCTGACCGCGCAGGGGATAATCGTCGTCAACCGCCTTGACCGAGACCAGTTGAAAATTACCGGCCCCGAAGACCATCGTTGAAAACTCGACCATGCGGGCCGTCTTCAGGCCACGACTTTCCGCTTCATCCCGCCAGGCCTGGGGGATGGGTTGGCCGTTTTCACTTTCAAGTTGGCGGTCGCCCGCCAGGAAGGCGGAAGCAGACGTTACCAGGGTGTGCTGAAGATGGCTGGCGTACAGCGCAATGGTGGCCACGGTGGCGACGGCGACGACCAACGCCGCAACCAGCACCCGAATATCCCGCTCGCGCCAGTCACGCCCGGTGTGCCCTAGGGTTTTCGATGCAGCCATCAAACAGCCACTCCTTGGGCTTGAACACCACGCGTTTCGGACACCTCCCCGGCCTCGATCGACAATTGGCGTTCGCAGCGGGCGGCCAGCTGCTCGTCGTGAGTCACCATGACGAGCGTTGTGCCTTGCTCGCGATTCAGGGCCATCAGCAGATCGGACACTGCCTGGCCTGTATTGTTGTCCAGGTTGCCGGTAGGTTCATCGGCGAACAGGATCTTGGGCTGGGCGGCAAAGGCGCGGGCTATGGCGACCCGCTGCTGTTCGCCACCGGAAAGCTGGCGCGGCGTGTGTTGCAGCCGCTCCCCCAGGCCCACCCGTTGCAATAATTCCCGCGCGTGGGCTTCGGCGCCGGACTGTCCTGCCAGCTCCAGCGGCAGCATGACGTTCTCCAAAGCGGTCAAGGCCGGGAGCAGCTGGAAGGACTGGAAAACGAAACCCACCCGCTGTGCCCGCAGGCTGGCGCGTTCGTCCTCGCTCAGCTCGCTGATGGGGTGGCCGTCGAGTTCGACCCGGCCGTGACTCGGGCTGTCCAGCCCGGCCAACAAACCCAGCAGTGTTGTCTTACCGGAACCGGAACGCCCGACGATGGCCACGGATTCACCCTTCCCGATGGTCAGGTTGACCTCATGCAGAATCCTCAGCGTATCGTTTCCCAGATCAACTTCGTGACTGAGGCCTGTGACCTTCAAAATGTCAGTTCCGGTTGCCACGGTGTCTCCTCGACGGTAGAAATAACAGATTCGAATGGTGTGATGTCGGCTGATTCGCGGCCAACAAATGTTTCATCTGACAATGGATACGGGATTTATGTTCCGGAGATCAATCGTTTTTTGTTTTCTTGCCCTGTTCGCCATGCTGGCTCAAGCGAACCAGCCCACCCTGCTGATCATGGGCGATAGCCTGAGTGCCGCTTACGGCGTACAGACCGAAAAGGCCTGGGTCAGCTTACTGCGTCAACGTCTGGCAGAGGAAGGTTTCGACCAGTGGCAGGTTGCCAACGCCAGCATCAGCGGCGAAACCACCGATGGTGGCGAGCGGCGGCTTGCGCCATTACTGGATCGGCACGGCCCGGAAATCGTGATTCTCGAACTGGGCGGCAACGACGGACTCCGTGGTTTTCCGCCCAAGGTAACCCGGGACAACCTGGCGAGCATGATCGAACAGTCCCAGCAACAGGGCGCGCGCGTTCTGTTGGTCGGTATCCAGATGCCGCCGAACTTCGGCAAGCGTTTCACCGACGCCTTTGCCGCTATCTATCCTGATCTGGCGGCAAAGTATGACACCGGCCTGGTGCCGTTCTTTCTGCAAGACGTCTACAACCGGGAAGGCTTTATGCAGGATGACGGCATTCACCCGACCGCGCAGGCGCAGCCTGCGTTACTCGACAACGTATGGCCTCACCTACAGCCGCTGCTAAAGACCGAATCCACAGAGTGAACCACGCCGGATTTTTCCGGGAGCTTCAGACCAGCCTCCGGAAGAACGGCAAGCCTGTAGGTTGGGCTGAAAAGCCCAACAAGATTTGCCGCATTTGTTGGGCTTGCCAGCCCAACCTACAGGCTGCCTGCGTGTTCGTGACCTAGGGGTTCAAGTTAGGTCCCGGAAAAACTGCAGGGCGCGGCGCTCGGACCAATAATAGCTGTCGCGCGCCAGTTCGACGAAACCCACATGTCCGCCCCACCTTGGGGCTTCCAACTGTACCCAGTCTCCCAACTGCTGCTTGTTGTCAGGGAAGCACGAGGGCGACAGAAACGGATCGTCGAGCGCATTGACGATGAGCGACGGCACCCGGATATCCGGCAAACGCGGCAGGCACGAGGCCCGGGCCCAGTAATCCTGCGCATCGCGAAATCCATGCAGGGGCGCCGTGTAGCGCTCGTCGAATTGCTGGAAGTTGCGGATCTGGTCGAACCCATCGATATCGATCAGGTCCGGGAAACGCCGTGCCTTCTCGCTCATCTTGACATGCAGGTCCCTGAGGAAGCGCCGCATGTAAACCTTGCGGCTGGGCCGAGCCAGCATCGAAGCGCTACCGGCCAGGTCGCAGGGCACCGAAAAACCCAGCCCACCGCAGATACGGCTATCCAGGCGCTCGCCTTGCTCGGCAAGGTACAACATCGTCAGATTGCCGCCCATGGAGAAACCGGACAGTGCCAAGTGACGATAACGGGCTGGCGCCTCCAGCACGTGTTCCACGACGGCATGCAGATCCTCCGTCGCGCCGCTATGGTAGAAGCGTGGCTGGTCATTCATACGCCCGCCGCAGGAACGAAAGTTCCAGGCCAGCACATCCCAGCCGTCCGCCAACAGCGCCCGAGCCAAACCCAAGACATACGGCCGCCGGCTGTGGCCCTCCAAACCGTGAGACAGGATAGCCAAGCGATCGCTACCCTGCGCGTACCAGTCCAGGTCCAGTGCGTCGCCATCTTCGGTTGCGAGACTTTCCTCCCGGGGTCGCGTCAACGCCACCCGCCGGAACAATGTGGACCATACGGACTGAAGGTGTCCGTTACGCAACCATAGCGGCGGCCGGTAGCTGTGGCCATCGCTGGCCAAAACGGTTGGCAGCGGATAGAGATTTGAGGGGCGCCCAGTCATTGTCAGTTTGCGGAGTCTCCAATTTTCCAGGTGAGAGGGTTGACCCCCCACCGCAACTTCCTTAATATTCGCGCCTGCTGAAACACAGCTGTTCCCCGATAGCTCAGTTGGTAGAGCAACGGACTGTTAATCCGTTTGTCGCTGGTTCGAGCCCAGCTCGGGGAGCCACCGAACTTCAAAAGGCCGCTCAAACGAGCGGCCTTTTTCGTTTGCATCGACCTCGCCCGAGGTCGAGACACCGTTCTCCCAGACGGCTACCCCAGGTCGTCCAACTCAATATAGCGCCGCAGCACTTGGTAGAGCGTATAGCCGTCCTGAGCACCCGCCATTTCCCGAATCGAGTGCATAGCGAACTGCGGCACACCGATATCCAACGTACGGACACCCAGGTTGCCAGCGGTCAGCGGTCCGATGGTGCTACCGCAACCCATATCGGTGCGCACCACAAAAGTCTGGCACGGCAGGTCCAGCGTTTCACTCAGGTGCCGGTAAAGCGCAGCCGTACGGCTGTTAGTGGCATAGCGCTGGTTGTTATTGACCTTGATCACCGGGCCTGCGTTCAGCAGCGGGCCATGATTGCCATCGTGACGGTCTGCATAGTTGGGGTGAACCCCATGCGCGTTGTCGGCAGACACCATCATCGAGCGGGCGATTACCCGCGGGCGCTGCGCTGCACCGACCCAGCGATCCAGCACGGACGACAGGAAAGGCCCTTGGGCGCCCTCGGCCGACATACTGCCCACCTCCTCGTGATCGTTGCAGACCAGCACCGCCGGCTGGGCGGCATCCGCATCCAGCAGCGCCTGCAGGCCAATGAAGCAACTCAGCAGGTTATCCAGACGGGCCGAAGCGATGAACTCGCCGTTCAGGCCCAGCACTGACGGTGGCTGGGTGTCGTAGAAGCTCAATTCGTAGTCCAGCACTTTGGCCACATCGGCGTTCGGGTGCTCTTCGCGCAACTGGCGAACAAGCAACTCCTTGAACGGAATGGCCTCTTTCTCCGGCGCCTGCATCAGCAACGGCGGTATATCCGTCTGCGGATTGACGGTACGGCTGTTGTTGGCCTCGCGGTCCAGATGGATCGCCAGACTGGGAATCGTCGCGACCGGCTTGCGGAAATTGATCAGATCGTCCCGCAGTCGCCCGTTGCTGTCCACGTAGCTGACCCGGCCAGCCAGGGAAAGATCCCTATCGAACCAGGGATTGAGCAGCGCACCGCCATAAACCTCGACGCCCAGCTGGTAGTAACCCTTGCGGAACAGCTCGGGATTGGGCTTGACTCGCAGGCAAGGACTGTCTGTATGAGCGCCAATCATCCGCACGCCCTGTTTTACCGGGTCGCCGAGTCCGGTCTGAAAGGCGATAATCGTGGAATCGTTACGAGTGACGTAGTAGCGCTGACCTGACGCCAGGGTCCACTCCGCCTGTTCATCGAGACGCTCGAAACCGGCAGCCTCGAGACGCTTTGCCAACTGTTCGACCGCATGGTACGGCGTGGGGGACTGCTGAAGGAAATCGAAAAGCTGTTGGTTGAAAACCGCGTTGTCCATGGTGATCCATGTACCCGTTGAAAAAAGTGAATATCGATTTTAAGGCCAGTATCGCACGATCACGCCTGCACTCGAAATTGCGCCTTTCACTATCACTTTCACTATCTCTTTCACTACCACCGTCTGCGATTCAAGCCCATCGAGACACGTCACGCCGCCTTATAGTTCTGCTATCCTTGAGCACCTTTATTTCTGCATATGGGATGTGTTCATGCGTCTGCCCCAGTTTCTCGACATCGAATTCGTCGACTCCGACGAACTCTGCTTCCCGACCGCCATGGCCTGGTCTCTGGAGGACGGTTCGATGAAAACCGTGGTGATCGAGCCGGACGAAAGCTGGTTGCCCGACGATCCGGACAGCGTCGACGTCGATCTGCGCTATCTGCAGGAACAAGGCGTGCCGCTACTGGAACTGGCCCGGGAACTGAACGAGGATCTTTCCGACAAGACCATCTTTGTCGACGGACTGGACCCGGACGAAGGCTTGGTTGAACTGCTATTCGAGGCCATGGATATGCCCGTGCCTTTCGAGCTGGCCACGGTCGACCACTTGGTCAAGCACCTGTCCCGGCCCGAGTTGGAAGACTGGCGGCGGGAGTTGCTCTTCACCCATGGACTGGACCCACAACTGCCGGAAAGCGGTGTCTTCGCTTTACTGATGCTGGCACGTGAAGAAGGGTTGATTCCGGAGGAAAACCAGCCTGGGGAATTGTGATCTGGGTCGACGCATCCGCGCTCTGTAAGCGGCAGAATCCATAGCCGTACCAGGGCCGGTTTATCACATCTGCACGTCATCCCCGCCCCTGCACCAGACATAATCATAAGAACCGCCAACCGCGCGGTCAGACTTCCAAGGCAGGAAAGCCCACTATGATGGCCCGACGTTTATCGTTCATCGCCCTATGTTCGGCATGTCTGCTGAACAGCTCACTCAGCCACGCCCAGAAAGAAGCGCCGCAAAGTCGGGCGGGACTGGATTACATTGGCGTACTCGGTACCGCGCTCGAATACCGTAAGGTTGGCGAGGCCACCGGCGACGACGGCGAAGGTTGGCTGAGCACCGGCAGCATCGTCCTCGGATCGCACATTTCCGATCTATTCCATGTCGAGCTGCGAGCGGGTGCCGGCCTTACGGACTCGGAGGTGGCCGACGACCTCACCCTGGATATCGACTGGTTCGCCAGCTGGTACATGGGTGTTCATTATGGCCTGACCGATTTCTCCAATGTCTACGCTCAGGTGGGCTTCTCGCACATCCAAGGGAGTGCCGACCTAAAAAATCGTGAAGCGTCCGAGAATAACCCCTACGACGATTTCGATGACGATTTTCCAGGCAGCTCCTTTGCCTTCAGCTGGCTCGCCGGCATCGACCTGGAAGTGCTGGACAACACCTATGTGGTGCTGGAGGGCGGTCGTCTGTTCGAGGACACCGATACATCCGCCAGCGGTTACCAGTTCAACGGCGGCCTTCGTTACGAGTTCTAAGGGCCGGTATCCCTCGTCACACGTCGTCGCCTGCCGCCAGCTAACGTTAAGCCTCTGTGCGGCGGTGACGAATATGCCAGCACTGATGGATTCGTGTATTGCGAGCGAAATCTTTATCGATGGTCTGCCGCGTGACATCCTCGACGTCGAAGTCTGACGCCAGGGTGTCATCGAGCCGAAAGCGCCGGAAGTTATTAGAAAACACCAGGACACCGTCCGGTGCCAGCCGATTCATAGCCTGACGCACCAGGTGCGGATGATCGCGCTGGATGTCCAGCACGCCTTCCATCCGGGCCGAGTTGGAGAATGTCGGCGGGTCCATAAAGATCAAATCGAACGCGCTTTCACCTTTGCCCGGCTTCTCGTCCAGCCACTGCAGACAGTCAGCCTGCAACAACCGGTGTTTCCCCTCCTCTAACTTATTCAGGCGCAGGTTCTCCCGCGCCCAGTTGAGATAGGTTTTAGACATATCGAGACTTAACGTTTCACGGGCTCCACCAACGCCGGCATGGACGGTGGCCGCCCCGGTGTAACAGAACAGATTAAGAAAGCGCTTGCCCGCCGCATTGCCCTGAATCCACTGCCGCACTGGGCGGTGGTCGAGAAAGAGCCCGGTATCCAGATAGTCCTTCAGGTTGACCCGCAGTGCGCAGCCTCCCTCGTGAACGGTAAAAAAATCACCGGAGGCAGACTGCTTCTCGTATTGCGCCGTACCACTTTGACGTTGGCGCTGCTTGCAGATCAGCGCTTCAGACTCAATCCCCAGCGCCTCCGGAATGACGGCCAGGGCCTCGGCCAGCCGTTCACGGGCCGCTCTCGCGTCAACCGACTTGGGCGGCGCGTATTCCTGCACGTGCACGCGATCCCCATAGCAGTCGATAGCAAGGGCGAACTCAGGCATGTCGGCATCGTACAGGCGGTAGCATTCGACATTGTTCTTGCGTGCCCACTGCCCGACCTGTTTCAGGTTCTTGCGCAGCCGGTTACGCAACATCTCCGCCCGTTCCGGATTGGCGATACGCGCGCGGACCTGTTCGGGCTCACCGGCACGGCGTACCCTGGCCTCGTTTTCCGAATTGATAGTGAATAGCAGCAGCTGAGCCGGCAGTTGCCCGTTATACAGCTTGTACTGACGGTGACTGCGCAGGCCGAGCCCATGACACAATTCCGCCGCGCTGGTAAATACGCCCATCTCCCAGCCTTGGGCTTCATTGCGGACGGCCTGCCCTAACGCCTCGTACAACGGGCCAAGCGCCTTACGCTCGCTCAGACGCTCACCATAAGGCGGGTTGGTGAGGATCAACCCTTTATCAGCCTGGGATGCGTTATGGAATTCAGCCAGCGACCGCTTTTCCACATGGATACGGTCATTGAGGCCCATGCGCTCGATGTTGCGCCAGGCTGTCGCGATCACTCGTGCATTCTCGTCATAGCCGCGGAATCGCGCTTGCGAGGTTCGACAGCCAAGCGCCGCCCGCGCCTGGGCTTCTTCCATAAGCTTGTCCCAGAGCTGGGCATCGTGGCCGCTCCAGCGCTGAAAGCCATAGTCGTCGCGCTTGAGACCCGGCGCCATGTCGCAGGCCATCATCGCCCCTTCGATCAGCAGTGTCCCCGAGCCGCACATGGGATCGGTCAGATCGCCACCTGCCGCCGCGATATCCGGCCATCTGGACCGTATCAGCAGAGCGGCGGCCAAGTTTTCCCGCAATGGCGCAACGCCTTTTTCTATGCGATAGCCCCGCTTGTGCAGACTCTCACCACTGAGATCGATCCCAACCTGAGCCTCACCTCGGTTCAGGCGTACAGAAACCGTGATATCCGGGTCTTTCGTATCCACCGCTGGCCGAAGCCCCGACGGTTCACGCAGCCTATCGACAATGGCGTCTTTAACCCGCTGGACGCCAAACTGCGTATTGCGAATATTTTCGTTCTGGCCAATGAAATTGACCCGGAACTTACCGGACACCTGCAGGTGATCTTCCCAAGTCATGGCATGGACTGCTTCGTGGAGCGAATCGCCGGAATGCCCATCGACCGTGCCCAGATGCAGGATCACCCGATTGGCCAGCCGTGACCAAAGGCAAATCCGATACCCGTGCTCAAGGGTGCCTGCAGCCCAGACACCGGCAGGGGCATGACGGACGACGTCCAGTCCCAGCGCGGCAAGTTCATCCGCCAGTAAATACTCGATGCCTTTGGGACAACTGACAAAAAAATCGTGTCGCGACACAAATCACTCCTGCTTGAACGCTTGGGATCAGCCCCGTTGTATGGGCTTAGGTTGTCTTAGTATTGCGCTTTACCAAACCTTTTCTGACATTCTCGCAATAACCCAAGTTAATTGCGCGTCGATGACCTCAGGCGGAAGCTCATCCACTACTTAATCGTTACCCGCTAACTGCATGAAATGAGCGCTTTGAGCGCTAAGCGCTGACATTTTTATGTCACATAAATATAAAGCGGCAGTCATCTAGATGAAATTAATAGTGTACATCCTGATCACTTTCGTCTTACCTTGTTTTTGACGCGTCTTTTCAAGCGTTGGCGTTTATAGCGCCAGCGACAGGATCCTGGCCTGCAGCCAAACTCTTTTCCAGCGGACGACATCCGTTGGTGGTGAGGTTAACAAGGCCGCTCGGCATGTGTGCACACTCATGAACTTCAAACCCATGAGGTGAGGAACAGCATGAAAAGACAGAAACGAGATATGAGTGCTCGCGCATTCAAACGGGGTTATCTAGCCGGCATTTCCGGTAAATCCAAAGATAGCTGCCCTCTCGACAGGGCCGAAAGCCGGCAAGAATGGCTCAACGGATGGCGGGAAGGGAGAACGGATAACTGGGAAGGCCTAACGGGCGTTTCAGGTATCCACAAACTGCCAAACATCACGGCCTGAAGCCGATAACCCACTGTCTTTTAATGATCTGACATCGCAAACCTGAAAATTGAGAGCTTGAAACACTCAATTTATCAAGCGTTAGCAGAGAAAAACTGAACTGGATAGAACCAGAAGCAAAAACCCAAAAGGGTCCACTCGACCCTTACCAGCAGCAAATGCAACGCCACGGGGTTTATTCCCCGCACGGGCCCGCTAAGCGGGCCCATTTTTTTGGGCGTTTTTTTTCGAGAGTGATCTTGGGATCGCTGCAAACCCGGCCCTTAGCGCTGCCCTTTCTCACCGTGTCAACGTCTCACCGTGTCAACGTAACGCCTGGATACCTTGTGTGGCTTCACGAATAAGCTCAGGCCCCCGATAGATAAAGCCGGTGTAAACCTGAACCAGCTTGGCCCCGGCCCGCACCTTCTCCGCCGCACTCTCGGCATCGCCAATACCGCCCACGCCGATGATGGGCACACGATCGCCCAAGGTGCTGTACAGGCCTTCTATCACACGTAACGAGGACTCGCGCACCGGGCGGCCACTCAGCCCGCCCTGCTCTGCCGCGTAGCGATGCCCAGCCACAGCGTCCCGCTCAATGGTGGTATTCGTCGCAATGACGCCGTCGATACCCGTTTCCAGTAATGCATCCGCAACAAACCGAATGGCGCTATCGTCCATATCGGGCGCAATCTTCACCGCAACGGGAACATAACGGCCCTGGCGATCGCACTGAACACACTGCTCTTCCTTGATAGCTTCCAAGAGCTGTTTCAGGGAATCGCCGAACTGCAAGTCCCGCAAACCCGGGGTGTTGGGTGATGACACGTTGGCGGTTATATAGCTGGCCAACGCGTACACTGCGGCAATGCCTTTGCGGTAGTCCGAGGCTGTATCCTCTGCCGGAGTCAGTTTGTTCTTGCCGACATTGATTCCCAGAACACCGTCGAAACGGGCACGACGGACGTTGGCCAACAGCACGTCGAGTCCGGCGTTATTGAACCCCATGCGGTTGATGAGCGCGCCATGCTCAGGCAGGCGAAACAGGCGCGGCTGAGGATTGCCAGGCTGGGCCACCGGCGTGACCGTACCCACTTCAATGAAACCGAAACCCAGCGCAGCCAGCGCGTCGATATGCTCGGCATTCTTATCCAACCCCGCAGCCAAACCCACCGGATTGGGAAACCGCAGCCCCATGACACTGACGGGCGCGTCGGGCACGGACGAAAACAGTTTTTTTAGCAAACCAAACCGTTCCGCTACATCCATGGACCGCAACGCCACTGAATGCGCCTGCTCGGGAGGCAGTCGAAAAAGTAAATTGCGGATCAGCCCATACATTGTCGTTCACTCCAGCACCTGCAAAGGAGCGCGAGTATAACGGAAGGGCACGAGCGGCAGCCACCGGGATAACGACTTTGCCAAGCGCCATCAACTTGAAAGGCTACCAAAAAACCCGCAGCCCATGACGCATCCTCTATGATCGAATGATGCTTGAAAGGTTTTCCACAGCCTCGCTCACCAAAGAGAGATGACGGCTAAATGACTGTATGGTGAAGCTGTTGTGACCTTTTCCACGAAAACTGTGGATAACCCTGTTGAAAATGGGCGTTCAGATTTTCAGACCCCTTGGGAAACGGGCCGCCCTACAGATTGATCATTTTTTGATCAACATTTTTTATCTTAATTTTCAGCGTGTTACAAACGCATCAAGCCGGTGCACAGCCAAAAGAAACAGTTTGTAAAATTGATTGTTCATTCTGCACTTTGTGCATAAGACAATCAGGTTAGTTCCAAAATCAGGCCAAATCTGCACACTTTACGATTGCACCGCTAACCCCCTGGCCGGTGGAAATCTCATCCACTCCCGCAAGCTCCGGGCATCGATATCGATACCCGGCAATTGCGTAAACGAACGGCGCGCCCGAGAGGACCGGGCATCAACCGCGGCGGCGAGCTTCCATGCGGGTCAAGAATTCCTGCATGATCAGGGTATAGAGCTCACCCCCCAGGAACCGGTCTTCTACATCGGCATCGACGTTGGGGTTATCGTTTACTTCGATCACCGCCACCCGGTTGCCCGCCTGCTTGATATCCACACCGTAGAGGCCGTCGCCGATTAGGCGCGTTGCATTCAGGGCTGCCTGGATGACATTGCGCGGCACCTCGTAAGTGGGCAGCGTATCGAACTCACCACTGTCGAATTGCTGATTTTCGCCGTGGCTGTATATCTGCCAGTGTCCCTTCACCATGTAGTACTTGCAGGCGAAAATTGCCCGCCCACCGAGCACACCGATACGCCAGTCGTACTCGGTGTAGAAGTACTCCTGAGCCAGGACCAGCGCGGACTGACGGAACAACGTCTTAAGCGCCGCCTTTAACTCCGCTTCGTTCTCGGCGCGCATGACGCCGCGGGAGAAGGCGCCATCCGGGATTTTGACCACCATCGGGTAGCCCAGGGTGTCGATAGCCTGTTGCACGCTGTCTTTCTGGTCTTTCGACAGAATCAGGGTCTTCGGCGTGGGAATCTTGTTGTTTTTCAGCAGATCCGCCAGGAACACCTTGTTGGTGCAACGCAGAATGGACACCGGGTCGTCGATCACCACCATGCCCTCGGCGGCGGCTTTACGGGCGAAGCGGTAGGTATGATGGTCGATCGCTGTGGTTTCGCGAATAAACAGACCGTCGTATTCCGGTAGCCGCATATAATCCTTGCGGGTAATCGGCTCCACATGAATTCCCAGCTTCTTGCCGGCCTTGATGAAATACTCAAGCGCCTGAGGGTCGCTCGGCGGCAGTTTCTCCTCGGGGTCGATCAACATCGCCAGATCGAAACGGTACTGGCGGCGCGAGCGCGGCTTACGCCAGAGCGCGCTGCTGAAACGATCGAGAGCTGAAGCGAAGACATCCTGTTCGGCTTCCGACAGGTCCGCCGGCGAGGCCGGTTTCATGGATTCGATCTGCCAGGTTTTGCGAAAACGGAAAACCACTTCCAGGATCGGCGACGGGAAACGCTCGAATAATACGCGGGCCACCGGTTTTAGGGCCTCGTCGACCGACTTGCCGAAGAACGTGCGGATTTTCACCTGGCGCACGGACTCTTTACCACCGTCTTTCTCGGGCACCGGCACGGCCGCTTTGTCCAGCCACTGCACCACCCGAGGATCCAGCTCTTCCAGCTCCAACGAGAACAAGTCCTTACGGCGCAAATCGTTGAGGGTTATTACCGACGGCACGACATTGTGCCCGCGCGCCTCAGCCAACAATGAGCAGTAGTAGCCGCGACTCAGGTAGCGGGCACTCTGACAGAGATTAATCACACGCACGCGCTGGGAAGCATTCAGCGAGAGCTGGACGTACTGGTCAAACGTCATGACGTCGGAACTGGGGTAGTACGGCGCCCAATCCTTGTCACGATCTACAACGATAAGAAGACGGGTCATGTCACCGATTTCCTTCCTGAAACGGTCCTGAAAACGCGAAGATACGCCGCTGCCGGCAACCGCACAATCAGGCGCGTATAGCGGATTTCACTCACCTTTCGCAAGCAGCAGTCACGACCCATAATAGTTCATTCCGGTAGCCTGCAGAGGGTAGTGCCGGTTATTTGATGTCAGCTGCGCCTGCGCCCGTTCGGGTAGCGGGCGCAGGTACTATGCAGGTACAACAGGAAACAAAATGAGCAGTATTATTCGCCTAGCTGAGCTGTCCGACCTGAACGCACTGGTGGCGCTCGAAAACCGTTGTTTTACCGAAGACCGTATCTCACGACGGAGTTTTCGCCGCTTCCTGGAGGTTCCCCGGGACCGCGTGCTGGTCGCGGAGCAAGATGGCAAGCTGCTGGGCTACAGCTTGGTGCTGATGCACAAGGCGACCCGCCTGGCGCGAATCTATTCCATCGCGGTCTCCGATGACGCGCGTGGACAGGGCGTCGGCGAGCGACTGGTGCGGCAAAGCGAAACCGTTGCGGTCGAGGCCGGGCGCATCATCATGCGCCTGGAAGTTCGGGAGGACAATGTCTCCGCCATCCGCCTCTATCGTCGTCTGGGTTACCGTCAGTTCGGTACCTACCGGGACTATTACGAGGACCACGGCACCGCCTTGCGCTTCGAACGTCGTATCCTTTTCTTCGAGCCCAAAGGAGCGGTGCGTCCGGTTCCCTACTACCCGCAAACCACTGATTTCACCTGCGGCCCGGCCGCGCTGATGATGGCCATGGCAGCCCAATGCCCGGAACGGCGCCTGACAACGCTGGAAGAACTACGCATTTGGCGCGAAGCCACCACCATATTCATGCTGGCTGGGCACGGTGGGTGCGGCCCCCACGGCTTAGCTCTGGCCGGATGGCAACGGGGGTTCGACATCACAGCCTACGTCAGCCATGAAGGTGCTCTCTTCAAAGACACCGTGCGCAGCGATAAAAAGAAACGGGTTCTGGATCTGGTCCATGAAGGTTTCGTGGACGACCTGGCTCAAACCGACATCGAGTTGCACCACGAACCCATCACTCTGTCGGTCATCGAAGAAGCGCTGGACCGGGGCGATGTGCCGGTCATCCTCGTCAGTACCTGGCAGCTCAACCGCAGCCGCGTGCCCCACTGGGTGACGGTATGCGCCATGGATGAACAGTTCGTCTACCTGCACGACCCTGAAATCGATGTGGAAGAAGGCGAGACCGTGGCCGACAAGCAATACCTGCCGGTCGACCGCGGTGTTTTCGAGAAGATGGCCCGATACGGTCGCCAGCAGCACCTGCAAGCCGTTGTGATCGTCGGCGGCCGCAAGGACACGGCCGCCTGAACGGCCGCTAGCGAGCCGTGGCCGGGTACTATCAGGCCGTCCGGATGGTCGCCTCCTTGAGAGAGGCAACTTCGTCACGCAGCCGTGCGGCTTTTTCGAAATCCAGATCGGAGGCCGCCTTGTACATCTCATCCTCCAGCTTGGTGATGTCCTTAAGCAATTGCTCCGGCGTCTTGCCACGGGCCTTGACGCGGTACTCTTCCGCCTCCTCGGCCGCTTGCTGACCGGGGCGTTCGCCGCCACGGCGGCGGCCCGGGGCGCCGTGGCGAGCGCCTTCCATAATGTCGGTCACCCGTTTCTCAAGCCCGCGCGGCGTGATGCCATGTGCCTCGTTGTGTTCGATCTGTTTCTCGCGACGGCGCCCGGTCTCGTCGATGGCCCGCTGCATAGAGCCGGTTATTTTATCGCCATACAGAATAGCCTTGCCGTGAACATTCCGGGCCGCCCGGCCAATGGTCTGGATCAGCGACCGCTCGGAACGCAGGAAACCTTCCTTGTCCGAATCGAGAATCGCCACCAGCGAAACCTCCGGCATATCCAGGCCTTCCCGTAGCAGGTTGATACCAACCAAGACATCGAACTCGCCCCGGCGCAGGTCGCGGATGATTTCCACCCGTTCCACCGTATCGATATCCGAGTGCAGATAGCGCACGCGGATGTCATGCTCCTGCAGGAAGTCGGTGAGGTCTTCGGCCATGCGTTTGGTCAGGGTCGTGACCAATACGCGCTCGTTTACCTTCACGCGCTTGTGGATCTCGGATAACAAATCGTCGACCTGGGTGGAAGCCGGCCGCACTTCGATTTCGGGATCCAACAAACCGGTGGGCCGCACGACCTGCTCGACCACCTGACCCGCATGCTCGGCTTCGTAGTTCGCCGGCGTGGCGGAAACGAAGATCATCTGCGGCGCGATACGCTCCCATTCGTCAAAACGCATGGGCCGGTTATCCAGTGCAGACGGTAAACGGAAGCCATATTCCACCAGGGTTTCCTTACGCGAACGGTCACCCTTATACATGGCGCCGATCTGGGGGATCGTCACATGGGACTCATCCACCACCAGCAGTGCATTGGGCGGTAAGTAGTCGAACAGCGTGGGTGGCGCTTCCCCGGGCCGGCGCCCCGAGAGATAGCGCGAGTAATTCTCGATACCGTTGCAGTAACCCAGTTCCAGCATCATCTCGATATCGTACCGGGTACGTTCTTCCAGACGCTGAGCCTCGACCAGCTTGTTGTTATCGCGCAGCTGCTTGAGCCGGCCGTCCAGCTCTACCTTGATGTCCTCGACCGCATCGAGCACAGTCTGCCGGGGCGTGACGTAGTGACTCTTGGGATAAATGGTTACCCGTGGCACACGGCGCAGCACCTCACCGGTGAGCGGGTCGAAGTAGCTGAGGTTTTCCACCTCGTCGTCGAACAGCTCGATGCGGATCGCCTCTTTCTCGGATTCCGCCGGGAATACATCGATGACATCGCCACGAACACGGTAATTGGCGCGGTGAAACTCGACGTCGTTACGGGTGTATTGCAACTCAGCCAGCCGGCGCAGGACATAGCGCTGGTCGATCTGATCGCCGCGATCCAGGTGCAGCATCATCTTCAGATAGGACTGGGGATCGCCCAAGCCGTAGATTGAGGAAACCGTAGCCACGATCAAGGCATCCTCCCGCTCCAACAACGCCTTGGTCGCCGAAAGCCGCATCTGCTCGATGTGCTCGTTGATCGAAGCATCCTTCTCGATAAAGGTATCCGACGAGGGAACGTAGGCCTCCGGCTGGTAATAATCGTAGTAGGACACGAAGTATTCAACGGCGCTTTTGGGGAAAAACTCCTTAAACTCCCCATAGAGCTGAGCGGCCAGGGTCTTATTGTGGGCCATCACGATGGTCGGGCGCTTGATCCGCTCCACGACGTTGGCAATGGTGAAGGTCTTGCCCGAACCCGTGACGCCCAGTAGGGTCTGGTGCGCCAGGCCGGATTCAATCCCGTCGACCAGGCCGTCGATCGCTTTGGGCTGGTCGCCGGCCGGTTGGTAAGCTGATTCAACCTTGAACATGTGGCGTCGGTGCCCCCTTTTCGTTATCGCGGCTTCGAACCAGCGCGATAGGCAAATTGCGTTAATCGCAACAAACGTCGCGTCGCGATAAGCGATACATTAAGACCCGCTTCAACTCAGGAACGTCAGACTACGCCCTTGGCTTTCGCAAGGGTTCAGGCGTTAGTCAGAGGTTCCCTCCTTATACGGGCTTCATGGTAACATTTGATCGTTTTGCATTTATCTGGCTTCCCGGTTCATCCTACAAGGTATTCCAACCCAGCAACCGGGCCGCCTCTCATGACGCATCTTAAGGAGCGCTAGTTTGGACGTTCAACTCTCGAGCCGTGTACAAGCGATCAAGCCCTCACCGACCCTGGCCGTGACCAACAAGGCAGCCGAGCTGCGCGCTGCCGGTGAAGACATCATTGGCCTCGGCGCTGGCGAACCGGACTTCGATACACCGGATCACATCAAATCTGCAGCGATCGACGCCATCAAGGCCGGACAAACCAAATATACCGCTGTAGACGGTACGCCCGGGCTTAAGAAAGCGATTATCGAGAAGTTTAAGCGTGACAATGGCCTTACTTACGAACCGAACCAGATTCTTGTATCAAGTGGGGGCAAACAGAGTTTCTTCAACCTGGCCCTGGCAACATTGAATCCCGGCGACGAGGCCGTCATTCCCGCGCCCTATTGGGTCTCTTATCCGGATATGGTGCTGGTTGCAGAAGGCAAACCGGTCATCATCGAGACGTCTGCAGAAACCCGCTTCAAGATCACCCCGGAGCAGCTCGAAGAAGCCATTACCGAGCGCACACGTCTGTTCGTGATCAACAGCCCGTCCAACCCCAGCGGTATGGCCTACAGCCTGGACGAACTCAAGGCGATCGGCGAAGTACTGAAGAAGCATCCGCAGGTCATGGTGGCCACCGACGATATGTACGAGCCCATCCTGTGGGCTGGCGAATCGTTCAGTAACATCCTGAATGCCACGCCGGAGCTGTACGACCGCACCTTCGTACTCAACGGCGTGTCCAAGGCGTACTCCATGACGGGCTGGCGCATCGGTTACGCCGCCGGCCCGGCCAAAGTGATCGGGGCCATGAAGAAGATCCAGTCCCAGAGCACCTCCAACCCTTCCTCCATTTCCCAGGCGGCGGCTCAGGCGGCGCTCGACGGCTCGCAAGAATGCGTGGGCGAGATGGTCAAAGCCTTTAAGGAACGCCACGACTATCTAGTGGATGCGCTGAACAAGATTCAAGGGGTTGAGTGCCTCGAAGGCGACGGTACTTTCTATGTTTTCCCGAGTTTCCAGCAGGCCATCGAAGCGCGCGAGAATATCGACTCCGATGTCGAATTTGCGGAAATGCTGCTTAAAGAGGCCGGAGTGGCACTGGTGCCAGGCTCCGCTTTCGGCGCGCCAGGGCACATGCGTCTAAGCTTCGCCACCAGCATGGAGAACCTGCAGGAAGCTATCGAACGGCTACAAAAAGCGCTCGGTTAATCGGTCCCTGAAGCTTAGGATAAAACCGTAAAAGGTTTATCGATTAAGGGGTTGACGGTAACGGGGCGCAGCCGTAATATACGCGCCTCATCACTGATGACGTTCCCCGATAGCTCAGTTGGTAGAGCAACGGACTGTTAATCCGTTTGTCGCTGGTTCGAGCCCAGCTCGGGGAGCCACTATTCAAAAAAGCCGCTGAATCAGCGGCTTTTTTTATGGTCATCGCACTTTAGCGGGGGGAACCTCTTTCAAGGGGTTTAACCGGAACAAAGGGCAGCCTTGCAGGCTGCTCCGAAGGTGCCCATGACCTGTGCTACTTAAGCGAGCCTTTTACGATGCCTTCCCATTCACGCTAATCGGCGACCCCATTTACGCTAATCGGCGACAAAGTGCAGCGATGGGCTCACACCTCACTCTTCCGTCAATTGAATCTCCGCCTGGATCGCTTCAAGCGCCTCCAGAGGCTTCTCAGCCTGGGTAATAGGTCTACCGATCACAAGGTAGTCACTACCCGCGCGTAGCGCATCAGCGGGCGTCATAATGCGTTGCTGGTCCCCTGCTGCAGCGAACGTCGGGCGAATACCCGGAGTAACCAGCCGAAAACGCTCGCCCTGTTCCGAACGCAGTGTCGTGGCCTCCTGCGCTGAACAGACTACGCCATCCAAACCAGCGTTATAGGTCATCGCCGCCAGCCGCGAGACATGGGCTTCCGGCGATTCGTTAATACCGGTCCCCTGTAGGTCGTCGGCGGACATGCTGGTCAGTACCGTCACAGCAATCAATAGCGGCCGATCATCGCCATAACCTTCCAGCCGTTCACGGCAGGCGGCCATCATCGTCTCTCCGCCGGAAGCATGGACGTTGACCATCCAAACCCCGAGATCGGCCGCCGCTGCCACGGCAGCCGATGTCGTATTGGGGATATCGTGAAACTTCAGGTCCAGGAAGACCTCGAAGCCCCGGGTATGGAGCTGACGTACCAATTCCGGCCCGAAGCGGGTGAACATTTCCTTGCCTACCTTGACTCGGCACAGCGACGGGTCCAGGGAGTCGGCCAGTGACAGGGCCTGAGCCTGATCTGCAAAATCCAGGGCCACGATAATACGCGGTCCCAGCTCTCCTTTATGATCGAACATAGTGAACTCTATCTCTTGGTCATGGCTGGAACGACTGAAACAGCTACTCAGCCTCCACGCCCTGAATCGGCTGGACCTTTTCCCACTTCTTGCAGCTTGGGCACAACCAGTGCAGCTGACGCCCCTCGAAGCCACAGCTAATACAACGATAGACCGGACGGTTGGCCAACAGAAGCTGCCCCATGCGACTAACAAGCCGCCCTTCATCCGTCGTCATCCCCTTCTCGTAGCCGGCCACCTCCACCAACCGCAAAAGCCCTCTCAGACTGGGGCGGATCTCAAGCTCCTCGCGCAATAGGTCAATGGCCGCCGGGCGCCCCGAGGCGCGCTCGACCGCTTCGACCAGCGCAAGCAGAAGACTGGTGCTGGGCCAGCTTCCGTAGAGCTTGCGTAGACGCTTGACCAGCTTGGCTACGTCGCCTTTCTCACGGGCCACCTTCATCAGCCGGTCGATGGCTTCCGGGCCAAATGCCGGATTCTGATCGAATACTTTCAGCAACGCCTGCTCGACGTCGGCCACATTGCCTTGGCGCCGGTGAATATCGGCCTGCAAGAAGCTGGCCCGAACGCAGGTGCCATCCTGTTCCAAGGCCTCCTTGACCAGCTTCTGCGCGCCCCACCGGTCATCGTGACGCAAGGTATCTTCCGCCAGTTCACAGGTCAGATAGGATAGCTGCTTTTTGAGCTCGGCCTCCGGATAACCCACGGTGAGCGTGCTGGCGACTTGCCTTGCCTTATCCCACTCCCGCTCTTGCTGATAAAGCTCAATAAGCTGGTCAGACGCCTGGCGGCTATAGTCTCGAGTACCCAATAATTGATGAAACAGCGACTCGGCACGATCCAGCAACCCGGCATTCATGTAATCCATCGCCAATTCATAGGTCACTTGCTGGGAGTAACGCGCCGGCAACTCGGGGCGAGCGAGCAAATTCTGATGTATTAGAATGGCGCGCTCGGTCTCGCCTTTCAGGCGAAAATGCGCACCCACGGAAAGGTGGAGGCCAACCGTCTCTCGGTTAACCGCCAATGCCTGGACAAAATTCTCGATGGCTTCGTCGGAATAATTGGTAAACAGGAATTGGAGACGGTCTCGAACCGCCTCTTCGTCGTCGATGCGCTGGCGTCCAACCGAGCCGTCCCGACCCCAACGCCCCATAAACCAACCTGCTGCAACCGCTATGACGAGTAGCAGCCAATGAAGCACTGTTTCCATTAGGGTTTCCGGCCGGCTTCCAACCTGGCTTTTTCAAGCTGCTTTTCGTTGTGATCCAGTTTTCGCTGCAACTGACGCCTACTCACGGAGATGCGAATCATCGCTAATGACGTCAATAACATACCAATAATTCCACCCGCAACAAATGACAGGATCAACCAAAAGGCGACTCCGTATGCGGCTGTCTCGAAGAAAAGAAAATTGAGGGAAACAGAAACTTGATTATTCAAGGAAAAAACAAGGGCGGCCAGGATCAGAAAGATCACAACGAGGCCAATAATCAGCTTTTGCAGCCAAGCCATACTCAACGGCTCCCAAGTGGTTAGCATCCATTGCGGAGGGGCTGTCATGTTAGCACAGGAATTTCCGGTTGCCTGACTGGCAAAGGCGAAATACAGGAGAAGCCCGCCACCGCAGAGAGGGTTGTCAAAGCTACGGTTAAGCCTCAGTAGCCGCTCTTCATGCTGTCGTTAACCTGCTCCCGCAATTCCTTGCCGGGCTTGAAATGAGGAACAAATTTAGCCGGCAACTGCACCGCATCACCGGTCTTCGGGTTCCTCCCCGTTCGGGCGGCCCGATGATGGAGGGAGAAACTGCCAAAACCGCGAATTTCTATGCGATGCCCTTCAGCCAACGACTGAGACATATGCTCAATGATGGTCTTGACTGCGAGTTCAACGTCTTTCACGGACAGTTGCGTCTGTTTGGAGGCGATCAGTTCGACCAGCTCAGACTTTGTCATTGCGATTCTTCCTTCTGATTCTTATCGCTAAATCAGCGCCGGGACCAACTCCCTTTTATCCTAGTGCAATGCATCACTCTGTTTAAAACTTACGGTGATCTGCATACCGCGCTATAAGAAGACACCCACGCCGAAATCCTCCCCCGGACTCTGCCAGCCCGCACGACAGCCACAGCCTGTGCGGCCTTCCTGAGACTAGCCCGAGGGTCTTGTGTGGACGAGAGGACTCAATACCCACGCCCAGCACGCCTCAAATCAACCCAGCGGAGACTCAAGAAAAGAGCCAAATAGGGTGACGAACTCCCCTAGTTTAGACAAACCCAAAAAAAAGACAAAAAAAACGGGCTGTTACAGCCCGTTTTTTTACATTTCAACAAAATTGCCAATTATTCCTTGTTGGCATTTTGCTGTTGCATCTGCTCTTTGATCAGGTCACCGATGGTGGTGGCGCCTGACGATTCGGCAGACTTCTCACGAACACTCTGCAGAGCCGTCTTGTCATCTTCCACGTCCTTGGACTTCACAGACAGGTTGATAACACGGTTCTTGCGATCAATGCTGATGATCTTGGCTTCCACTTCGTCGCCTTCGTTCAACACGTTACGCGCATCTTCAATACGATCACGACTGATTTCAGAGGCTTTGAGAACGGCTTCGACTTCGTCGTTCAGGGCAACGGTTGCCGCCTTGGCGTCGATAGACGTTACAGTCCCCTTGACGATGGAACCCTTGTCATTCAGCTGCACGAATTCAGCGAACGGATCGCTTTCGAGCTGCTTGATGCCCAGAGAAATACGCTCACGCTCCGGATCGACAGAAAGGATGACCGTTTCAACTTCGTCGCCCTTCTTATACTGACGAACAGCTTCTTCGCCCGCCTCATTCCAGCTGATGTCGGACAGGTGAACAAGACCGTCGATGCCGCCATCCAGACCGATGAAGATACCAAAGTCCGTGATGGACTTGATCTTACCGGCGATGCGGTCGCCCTTGTTGAAGTTGCCGGAGAAGTCTTCCCACGGGTTGGACATGCACTGCTTGATACCCAGGGAGATACGACGGCGCTCTTCGTCGATATCCAGAATCATGACTTCAACTTCGTCACCGACCTGAACGACCTTGGACGGATGGATGTTCTTGTTGGTCCAGTCCATTTCGGACACGTGTACCAGACCTTCAACACCTTCTTCCAGCTCAGCGAAACAGCCGTAATCGGTCAGGTTGGTCACACGGGCGTTAACCCTGGAACCTTCCGGATAGCGACCCTTGATATCGACCCAAGGATCTTCGCCCAGCTGCTTCAGACCCAAGGATACGCGATTGCGCTCACGGTCGAACTTCAACACCTTGACGTTGATCTCGTCGCCTACATTGACGATTTCGCTCGGATGCTTGATACGCTTCCAAGCCATGTCGGTGATGTGCAGCAGGCCATCAACGCCGCCCAAATCAACGAACGCACCGTAATCCGTCAGGTTCTTGACGATACCCTTGATTTCCAGGCCTTCAGTCAAGGTCTCAAGCAGCGCTTCGCGCTCGGCGCTGTTTTCAGCTTCCAGAACCGCACGACGTGACACAACCACGTTGTTGCGCTTCTGATCCAGCTTGATCACCTTGAATTCGAGCTCTTTGTTCTCCAGGTGTGCGGTATCGCGAACCGGACGAACATCAACCAAGGAGCCCGGCAGGAATGCACGGATGCCGCTCAGGTCGACTGTGAAGCCGCCCTTGACCTTGCCATTGATCACACCTTTAACGACTTCTTCGGCCTCGAAGCTCTTCTCAAGCACTTTCCAGGCTTCAGCGCGCTTGGCTTTCTCACGGGACAGACGGGTTGCACCGAAACCGTCTTCAACCGCGTCGAGAGCCACATCGACAACGTCACCAATCTGGATTTCCAGTTCACCCTTATCGTTCAGGAACTGGCTGGCAGGAATAGCGCCTTCCGACTTCAGGCCCGCGTTAACGGTGACCCAGTCGTTGTCGATGTCAACCACGGTTCCCTGGACAATGGAACCCGGTTGCATGTCAATTTCTTTCAGGCTTTCTTCAAAAAGATCCGCAAAGCTCTCGCTCATTATGTGTCCTATGTGATCAACGCAAGTGTGCTCCGTGATACCAGCAACACGGTCTGTTCAAGTTTGCTGAAAAACTGCCACAGGCTGGCGAAATACGCAGCTTTCCAGCTTCCAACGACAAAAGGGTGCGGTCAGGCCTGGCTTGCTGCAGCCATCACCTTTTCCAACACCTCTTCTATGCTTAACCCCGACGAATCAATGACTTGCGCATCATCCGCGGGTCTAAGCGGGGCACTGATCCGGTTCGTGTCCCGGTCATCCCGTGCCCGTATCTCCTTTAAAAGGGCGTCAATACTAACATCGACACCGGCGTCCAGCAACTGGCGATAGCGTCGTTCTGCCCTTTCTTCTGCACTTGCGGTCAGGAAAATTTTGACCGTCGCATCTGGAAAAATCACCGTACCCATATCGCGTCCGTCAGCCACCAAGCCCGGCGTCTGGCGAAAATCACGCTGGCGCTGCAATAATGCATCCCTCACCGCCTGAATTGCAGCGACCTGGGACGCATTCTCGCCACAAGTTTCGGTGCGAATTTCCGCAGTAACGTCATCGCCAGCCATCAATACCCGTGCTGGCTCGCCGGGTGGCGTCGGCAGAAAGGCGACATCCAGCTTCCCTGCGACCCGGACCAATCCATCAACGTCCTGGATGCCGACACCATGCCGCTGCGCTGCCAAAGCTGTCAAGCGATAGAGCGCCCCGCTATCCAATAGATGGTATCCAAGACTTCGAGCCACCATCTGGGCAATCGTTCCCTTACCCGATCCACTTGGACCATCGATAGTAATGACAGGGATGGTCTGCAGGCTCATCCCCCGGCCCCCTCGACCTCGATACGGATGCCGACGTTTTTCGCCAGATCCACAAAATTTGGGAAGGAGGTCGCCACGTTGGCACAATCGGTCACCGTAATTTCACCCTTGGCCCGTAGCGCGGCCACCGAAAATGCCATAGCAATCCGATGATCGCCGTGACTGTTTACGGTGCCAGTCTGCATCGCCTGACCGCCCTGAATCACAATGCCATCAGGCGTGACAGTCGTCTTCACGCCCAGCTCGGCAAGGCCATCGGCCATAACCTGAATTCGATCGCTCTCCTTAACCCGCAGTTCCTCGGCCCCTGTCAGGATCGTTTCGCCTTCAGCGCAGACAGCGGCGATGAACAACACAGGAAACTCGTCGATAGCCAGCGGTACCTGGTCTTCCGGGATACTGATCCCCTTGAGCCGCGCGTGTCGGACGTGCAAGTCGGCGACGGGTTCGCCACCCACTTCACGCTCATTGTCGACGGTAATGTCCGCGCCCATTTGCTTAAGAATGTTAATGACGCCGACGCGGGTCGGGTTCATGCCCACATGACGCAACGTCAGGTCGGCACCCGGGGTAATCGAAGCCGCCACTAAAAAGAAAGCGGCAGAAGAAATATCGGCGGGCACATCGATATGACCGCCGGTAAGTCGGCCGCCGCCGCTAACCCTGGCAGTGGCATCTTCTCGCTCGACCCGGTAACCGAAACCCTGCAACATACGCTCGGTGTGATCGCGGGTTGGCGCCGGCTCGGTCACCTTCGTTTCGCCTCCTGCGTAGAGCCCTGCCAGCAGTAAACAGGATTTGACCTGAGCACTGGCGATGGGCATATCGTAACGGATGCCCTTGAGCGCTTGCCCGCCCTTGATCCGGATCGGTGGCCGGCCACCGTCGGCGGTTTCGATGACTGCCCCCATTTCCCGTAATGGATCCGCCACACGCCCCATCGGCCGTTTGGACAGACTCTCGTCGCCGGTCAGCTCGGCATCGAAGTTTTGCCCGGCCAGTAGCCCGGAAAACAAGCGCATCGCCGTACCTGAGTTCCCCAGATAGAGCGGTCCGCGCGGCGCTTGCAAGCCTTGCAGGCCGACACCGTGAATACGTACGAAGCCTTTATCCGGTCCTTCAATGGTCACGCCCATATCACGGAACGCCTGCAACGTCGCCAGACTGTCCTCCCCCTCGAGAAAGCCTTCCACTTCGGTAACCCCCTCAGACAGAGCACCGAGCATGATGGATCGGTGAGAGATGGATTTGTCACCGGGTACACGGATATCGCCACGGACATCACCGCCGGGCTGGAGCTTGAAGGTAACCTGTTTCTGACTCATGGCTGTCACGTACGCCTGTCCTGATAGCATCTTGGAAAAATGGTCCCGTGCCGCCTTGGCACGACTGAATACCTGCAAAAGTCGCTTTCCATCCCCGACCTCGATAGCTTCGCGCAGGACCGAGAGATCTGCATTAAAGTGATCGATCACACGGAGCACCGCCTCCCGGTTGGAGAGAAAGATGTCATGCCACATTACCGGGTCGCTTGCCGCTATCCGGGTAAAGTCGCGAAAACCGCCGGCAGCGTAGCGAAAAATTTCAAGATTATCGTCTTCGCCAGCCAACGTATCCACCAGGGAAAAGGCGATCAAGTGCGGTAAATGGCTGGTGGCCGCCAGCACTTCGTCGTGATGCTCTACCGACATCGTTAGCACCGTCGCGCCACAGGCGCTCCAAAGCGCCGATAGACGGGATAGGGCTCCAGAGTTAGTGGTCTCCGAAGGGGTCAGGATCACCTTGTGATTATTGAAAAGATCCGTCCTGGCGGCGGCAATACCACTTTTCTCCGAGCCCGCAATCGGATGGCCTGGAATCACCCTGTCAGGCCAACAGCCAAAGACGGCCTCGACGGACGTCACGAAACTGGCCTTGGTACTGCCTACATCGGTAAGCACGGCGTTTTTTTCGAGATGAGGCCGTATTTCCGTGAGCACCGAAGCCATGGCCCGGACCGGGACGGCAATGACGACCAAGTCTGCACCGCTCACCGCCGCAGCCAGCGATTCCGCCGCTTCGTCGATGACACCCAACTCAAGCCCCCGCTGCAATTCGTCCTGCCGCAGATCAGCACCGACGACACAGGCCGCAAGTTTCTGCTCCCGCACCGCTTTTGCCAACGAGCCACCGATCAACCCCAGGCCGAGCACGGCCATGCGCTGAAAGAGCGGCTCCGGCAATGCCTGAGCTTGCTTCGGTTTAGCCATTCATGGACTCCAGCACCTCACTGAGGGCTTCAAGGCAGCGGGCATTCTCGGCTTCCAGGCCGACAGAAACTCGCAAGTGTCGCGGCATGCCGTAAGCTTCAATCGGCCGAACGATCACCCCGCGCCGAAGCAGCCCCTGGAAGACTTGGCCTGCGTTCTCACCCACATCTACGGCGATAAAATTACCGCTGGATGGGATGTACTCGAGACCCAACGCCTCGAATCCGGCAGCCAGCTGCTTCAGCCCCTTGCGATTCACTTCGCGAGACCGCTGCAGGTAGTCGTCGTCATCGAGCACCGCAGTAGCGGCTGCCAGGGCAATGGTATCGACATTAAACGGTTGGCGAACCCGGTTCAAAACATCGGCGATATCGGTGGAGGAAACCGCATAGCCCACTCTTAGAGCCGCCAACCCCCAAGCCTTGGAGAAGGTTCGGGTAACGACCAGATTGGGGTAGTCCGACAACAAATCGACACCATCGGGAAATTCATCGCCTTCGAAATACTCGCAGTAGGCTTCATCCAGTACAACGATCACGTGCTCCGGCACTTTTCGGAGGAAGCTTTCGATCGCGGCGCGTCCCACAGCGGTGCCCGTCGGATTGTTGGGGTTGGCGACAAAAACAATGCGTGTACGGTCGTTGATGGCCTCGGCCATGGCATCGAGATCATGCCCCCAACCCTTAGCCGCTACGGCGATACCGACGGCGCCAGCGGCCAGGGTTGAGATGGGATAGACAGCAAAAGCGTACTGGGAAAAGACGACTTCATCACCGGCACAGGCAAAGCCACGGATCACCAACTCCAGCACATCGTTCGAACCATTCCCCAGCGTCAGATGGGCGGGCGTAACCGAGAGCCGCGCCGCCAGCTTCTGCTTCAGGTTGAAGCCGTTGCCGTCCGGATACAGGCACATTTCGTCCAGCGCTTGGCGTGCCGCGTCTAGGGCCATGGAACTGGGGCCGAGCGGATTCTCGTTACTGGCTAGCTTGATGATCTGATTGGGATCGAGGCCCATTTCCCGGGCCACTTCATCGATGGGCTTGCCCGGCTGGTATGGCTGAAGGCCGCGCACCCCGGCAACCGCCCGGGACTTGAAATCGATCGACATGTTATCTCCTGCCAGAATCCAGTCCGCGCCAGATTAAACCTCGCGCTCCAAATATCTGTTCTATCTATCCGTCTTACCTATCAGCCTTATCTATCAACCCTAGCTGTCTGCGCTACCGCTCCGATCTACATTTCAAAGCACGCCGATGGGATAAGAGCCCAGGCGCTTAAGTTCAACGGCTTCAGCATCGATTTCCTGCAATACCGCCTGCACCTGAGGATCGTCAACGTGAGCCTCGAAGTCGATATAGAACACATAAGCCCAGGTACCGCTCGGAGACGGCCGGGTCTCGAGACGGGTCAGGCTCAGGCCGTGGCGGTGGAAAGGTTCGAGAAGTTCGTACAATGCCCCGGGCTTGTTGCGCATGGACACCAGGATGGACGACTTGTCGTGTCCGCTTGGCCCCACTTCTTCACGCCCAATAATCAGAAAACGCGTGGTATTGTCCGGCCGATCTTCAATGGTGCCGGCCAGTTTTTGCAATCCGTAGAGCTCCGCGGCCATGTCACCGGCAATCGCAGCCGCACCGGGCTCGTTGGCGGCTCGCCTGGCAGCTTCGGCATTACTGCTGACGGCGACGCGCTCGACCTCGTGCCAGTGGGTATCCAGCCATTTGCGGCACTGGGCGAAGGACTGCTGATGGGAATAAATTCGCTTAATGGCCTTCGGGTCGGTGCCGTCGGCGATTAAAAGATGGTGATGTATGCGTAGCTGGACCTCGCCACAGATCTTCAAATGCGAGGAGATAAACATATCGAGGGTGTGGTTAATCATTCCCTCGGTCGAATTTTCGACCGGCACCACGCCGTAATGCGCAGCGCCCGATTCAACCTCGCGGAAGACATCGTCGATCGCCGGCAAAGGTACGCTAACCACGGAATGCCCGAAATGCTTGAGCGCCGCTGCCTGGGTGAAGGTTCCTTCAGGGCCCAGGAAAGCAATATGCATGGGCTTTTCCAGCGCCAGACAGGCAGACATGATTTCCCGGAACAACCACGCCATTTCCTCATCGGACAGCGGGCCCGGATTGTCGGCTTTGATGCGACGCAGAACCTGAGCCTCTCGTTCCGGCCGATAGAAAAACACATCCTCTCCCGGACGTGAGGCCATCTTGACGTGCGCCACTTCCTGGGCGCATTGGGCCCGGGCGCTGATCAAATCCATGATCTGCCTGTCGAGACTGTCGATGCGGTCGCGCAGCTCCGCCAGGCGGGCCTGTTCGTCACTCATCATCAGCCCCGCTCCTTCTCGAACATTTTCATGTAGTCGATCAGGGCATCGACACCCGATTCCGGCATGGCGTTATAAATAGAGGCGCGCATGCCTCCGACGGTTCGATGACCTTTGAGATTCAACAGCAGCCGTTCCTCGGCGCCCTTGAGGAAATCGTTGTTGAGACTGTCCTCTGCCAGGGTGAATGGCACGTTCATCCAGGACCGGAAGCGCGGCTCGATGGGGTTAGCGTAAAAATCGCTGCTGTCGATATAGCCGTATAGTTTGTCGGCCTTACGCTTGTTGATCTCGCCCATGCCGGTAACGCCACCCTGGGCTTTGAGCCACTTAAAGACCAGTCCAGCCAGGTACCAGGAATAGGTCGCCGGCGTGTTATACATGGAGTCGTTATCAGCGATCACCTTGTAGTCCAGCATGGTCGGCGTACTGGATTGAGCGTGGCCCAGTAGGTCCTTGCGGATAATCACCACGACCAGACCAGAGGGTCCAATGTTCTTCTGGGCACCAGCGTAGATCAGGCCAAACCTGGAGATATCCAGCGGGCGCGATAGCAGCGTGGAGGACATATCCGCCACTAACGGCACATCGCCGGAATCCGGAATGAAATCGTACTCCAGGCCGCCGATGGTTTCGTTCGGCGTGTAATGCAGGTAGGCGGCGTCCGGATTGGTCGTCCAGCTGGATGGGTCGGGAACCGTGGTAAACCCCTGCGCTTCGCTGGAGGCCGCCACGTTCACGTCAGCAAAGCGCTTGGCTTCGGCAATCGCCTTCTTCGACCAGATACCGGTGTTGACATAGTCCGCCGACGACTTGCCGCGCATCAGATTGAGCGGCACCGTGGCGAACTGGCTGCTGGCGCCGCCCTGCATGAACAAGACCGCATAGTCATCGGAGATACCCGCCAGTTCCCGAAGGTCCTGTTCGGCGGTCTGGGCGATGGCGACGAATGCGTCGCTGCGGTGACTCATTTCCATCACCGACATGCCCGTGCCTCTCCAGTCCAGCATTTCCTCACGGGCTTGCTGGAGCACCTCTGCCGGCAAGGTCGCCGGGCCTGCACAGAAGTTATATGCTCTGGTCATTACCGCCTTTTCTCTCCGTTAAAGCTTCAGGGAGCCTCTGAATAAGTCCAATGAAGAATCAGAGGCTCCTTAGATCGGTGTGCGGACCGATTCAGTCCGCATCGCCCTCTTGCGCCGGCGCATCGTCGCCGTCGACCGTCTCACCTTCCTCGCCGTCTTCGTCCAGCCCACTGTCGGCAATCCGCTGGACAGCGACCAGGCGCTCGTCTTCCTGGGTTAGACGGATTAGCCGTACACCCTGGGTATTCCGGCTCAGCAGGGAGACTTCCCCGGTGCTTGAACGCACTAATGTGCCCTTGTCAGAGATCAGCATCATTTCGTCGCTTTCAAACACCTGAGTGGCCGAAACCAGATTACCGTTACGGTCGGAACACTGCATGGCGATAACGCCCTGGCTACCCCGGCTATAAGACGGGAACTCGTCGAGCTGGGTACGCTTGCCGTAGCCGTTCTCACTGGCGGTCAGGATCATGCCGCTTTCTTCCGGAATAATCAGGGAGACCACACGATGACCTTCCGGCATGCGGATACCGCGCACACCACGCGCCGTCCGGCCCATGGCACGCACCTGCCCTTCCTTGAAGCGAACCGCCTTGCCCGCAGACGAGAACAGCATGACTTCGGATTCGCCGGCGGTGATCGCCGCACCGATCAGGGTGTCGCCTTCATCCAGGGACAGGGCAATCAAGCCGCTGGTACGCGGACGGGAGAAGTTAGGCAGCGGCGTCTTCTTGACGACACCGGCGGAGGTCGCCATCAGCACGTAGTGATCTTCCGGATAATCGCGTACCGGCAGGAAGGTGGTCACGCGCTCATCCTCGTCCAGCGGCAGGATGTTCACCATCGGACGACCACGGGCCGCACGGCTGGCCTGGGGAATCTCGAACACCCGTAGCCAGTACACCTTTCCTTTATTGGTAAAACACAGAATGGTGTCGTGGGAGTTGGCGACCAGCAGTTTCTCGATGAAATCCTCTTCCTTCATCGTGGTCGAGGAGCGGCCACGGCCACCCCGGCGCTGAGCCTGATAGGTCTCGACCGGCTGGGTCTTGGCGTAACCGTTGTGGGAAATGGTCACCACAAGGTCTTCTTCGTCGATCAGGTCGGCGATGGTCAGATCGCGACGGGAACTGATGATTTCGGTACGGCGAGTGTCGCCAAATTCGGAGACGACCGCTTCCAGTTCTTCGCGGATCACTTCCATCAACCGTGCCGGCTCGCTGAGGATGTGCAGCAACTCGGCAATCTTGTCGATGATTTCCTTGTACTCGTTCTGCAGCTTCTCGGTTTCCAGACCGGTGAGGCGGTGCAGGCGCAAGTCCAGGATAGCCTGAGCCTGTTCCGGTGACAGGTGATAAAGCCCGTCGCGCATGCCATAGATTTCCGGCAAATCGTCCGGACGGCAGGCATCTTGACCGGCGCGCTCCAGCATGTCGGAAACCTGGCCCGGCTCCCAGCCCTTGTCGATCAGCTTTTCCTTGGCTTCTGAAGCGCTGGGCGACTGCTTGATCAGCTCGATCACTTCATCGATGTTGGCCAAGGCGACCGTGAGGCCTTCCAGGATATGGCCACGCTCGCGGGCCTTGCGCAGTTCGTAGAGGGTCCGGCGAGTCACCACTTCGCGACGGTGACGGACGAACGCATCGAGAATTTCTTTCAGGTTGAGAATCTTCGGCTCGCCGTTGATCAGGGCGACCATATTGATACCGAAGACGGTTTCCAACTGGGTGTGGGCGAACAGGTTGTTGACGATAACCTCGGCGTTCTCCCCGCGGCGCAGCTCGATCACCACGCGGATACCCTCCTTGTTGGACTCGTCACGCAGCTCGGTAATGCCTTCCAGCCGCTTCTCCTTGACCAGCTCGGCGATCTTCTCGATCAGACGCGCCTTGTTCAGCTGGTACGGCAGCTCGGTAATGATGATCGCTTCACGGCCGGTCTTTTTGTCCTGCTCGATCTCGTGACGGGAGCGGATATAGATACGGCCACGGCCAGTCCGGTAGGCTTCGATGATACCGGCTCGGCCATTGATAATACCGTCGGTGGGAAAATCGGGCCCCGGAATATACTCCATCAATTCGTCGATGGTGATGTCCTGATTATCAATCAGCGCCAGGCAGCCATTAACGATTTCCGTCAGGTTGTGGGGCGGGATGTTGGTCGCCATCCCCACCGCGATACCGGATGAGCCGTTGACCAGCAGGTTCGGCACACGGGTTGGCAGGACATCGGGAATTTCCTCGGTGCCGTCGTAGTTGGGCACGAAATCGACGGTTTCCTTGTCCAGATCCGCCAGCAGCGAATGGGCAATCTTCTTCATGCGAATTTCGGTGTAACGCATGGCCGCGGCATTGTCGCCGTCGATGGAACCGAAGTTACCCTGGCCGTCGACCAGCGGATAACGCAAAGAAAACGGCTGGGCCATACGCACGATGGTGTCGTAGACCGCAGAGTCGCCATGGGGGTGATATTTACCGATGACGTCGCCCACCACACGGGCGGATTTCTTGTAGGTCTTGTTCCAGTCGTTGCCCAACTCGGACATGGCGAACAGAACACGGCGGTGAACAGGCTTGAGTCCATCCCGGACATCGGGCAGAGCACGACCGACGATAACGCTCATGGCGTAATCGAGGTAGGACTGTTTCAGCTCATCTTCAATATTTACGGGCAGGATCTCTTTGGCTAATTCACCCATCGAGAAAGGTTCCTTTGCGTTTGCTGGAAGTCGTCGTTTTTATGGAATCGCGACATGACGATTCCCGCGTTATGGGACGCGGAATTTACCCTTGGGAAGTCTTGCGCCGAACGTCCCCGAGCCTGTACCTGACCGGACGATGCTGGCTTAGGAGTCTCTGAACAACTCCTGATCCGAAGGGCATTTATAAGCGGGCAATCATACCACACTCAGGCCTTCAGAGTGACAGGCAAATAACGCTTGAGCGAAGTTGGGCGGGAAAAGCGGCAGGGGCTGAAAAGCCCCAGAAAAGCAAAGAGATACCTTCAGGCTGAACAGGGAGCGATCAGTTGAAGACCACGGTCTTGTTTTCGTGGGTAATAACCCGGTCTTCGACATGGGCGCGCAGCCCCCGGGCCAGTACGTTTTTCTCTACATCCTTACCCAGACGCACCATGTCTTCGATGGTGTCGCTGTGGTTCACGCGAATGACATCCTGCTCGATGATCGGACCCTCGTCCAGGTCCTGGGTGACGTAATGGCAGGTCGCCCCGATCAGCTTCACGCCACGGCTGTACGCTTGGTGGTATGGCCGTGCTCCGGCGAAGGATGGCAAGAAGCTGTGGTGTATGTTGATCACCTTGCCCGCGTACCGTTCGCACAACTCCGGCGGCAGGATTTGCATGTAACGCGCCAGCACGATCACATCGGCATTATAACCCTCGAACAACTCACCGATCTCGGCGAAGGCTTCCGCTTTGTTCTCCCTGGTGACCGGTATGTGGTGATAAGGAATATCGTGCCACTCCACCATGCGGCGAAGGTCGTCGTGGTTGGAAATCACGGCCGCGATCTCGGCATTGAGCTCTTTGCTGTGCCAGCGGTGCAGCAAGTCGGCAATGCAGTGGGATTCCTTGCTGCACATCAGCACGACTTTTTTGGGCGCGGCGGAATCCGCTACATGCCAGGTCATATCGAATTCACGGGCAATTGGCTCGAAGGCCGTGCGGAACTGGTCGAGCCCGAACGGAATGGAGCTGGCCTTGATTTCATGACGCATGAAGAACCAGCCGGCCTGATTGTCGGAGTGGTGACTGGCTTCGGTAATCCAGCCGTTGTAGGTGGTCAAAAAGTTACTCACCTTAGCCACGATGCCGACCCGGTCAGGACAGGAAATCACCAGACGATACGTATGTTCCATGCGTTACTACAACTCCATGCCTTACCGAAACCATTGTCATTGGGATTCAGAACTGTATACGCCAATTGGTTTGGCGCGCGTCCCTCACCAGGAAAACGGTGCATGATAACGGATTGTCCGGGCCGGCGTAAGCCGCCCGCCCGGAAGGAATAGCCGTGCTTATTCGCCGAAAAGCTCATCCGTCCGAGCGGCCATGATGAAATCGTTGCGATGCAGGCCGCCGATCTTGTGGGTCCACCAATTGACGGTGGTCTTGCCGTATTCGGTGAGAAGCGCGGGGTGATGGCCTTCCGACTCTGCCAGATCCCCTACTTTCTGAGTGAACCCCAGGGCCTCGGCAAAATTCTTGAACTTGAAGGTGCGCTCGATCTGCTGCTCGCCACCTTTCTCGACCAGCGTCCACTTGGGCACCTCCTTTTGCAGGCTGGCCAGTTCGTCGCCGATCACCTGTGGCGCATCGGATTTACAGGCTTCACAGGACTGCGATTTCAATTCAGTCATAACACTCTCCTTGTTTCGATGATTGCCGGTTAGGGAGCCTCTGAAAAAGTCCATTCTGTGGCGAATCACTGCGTTGCGCGGTACTCAGATACTCGCCTACCAGAAAGGTATGTCTCGCATCTTGCGTTCCGTGCGCCTTGCGCTTCATCCACAGCCTGAACTTTTTCAGAGGCTCCTTAGTCCAATTCTGACATTATCAATTTTGACAATATTCAATACTGACAATATTCAACACTGCCTCAGCCTGCATCTGCACCTGAATTGGGTCAAGGCATTCAAGTGGGACACTCTCGCCGGTCACAATGTCTATCGCGCACTAGACATTGCAAAGCAGCCATCCGACAATATACTGTATAAATAAACAGTATTGAGCGGAATGGCGGTATGAGCGAAATCATCGATAAATTGCTGGATAGTGCCCAGGTCTGGCAGGCGAGCCAGCAGAAACGACAGACTCGGACAGACGCCGCAGCCACCGGATTCCATCTGCTGGACGAATACCTACCCGGCGCCGGCTGGCCTCGCGGTGCCATGATCGAATGCCTGATTCCCCATTGCGGCATCGGCGAACTCCAACTGATCCTGCCCGTCTTGCGCAAGCTCACCCGGGAGGGCCTGACCGCTTTCTGGATCGACGCTCCCCATATTCCCTATGCGCCGGCCCTGGCCCGTGCCGAGGTGGATATCGCCCATATCGTTCAGGTCCACACCCAAAGCCGGGAAGACCAGCTCTGGACCCTGGAGAATTGCTTGCGCTCATCCACCACCGGCCTGGTGATGGTTTGGCTCGACAGCATAAAGCGCAGCGAAATCCGCCGTATCCAACTGGCCGCCGAAGCCGGCGACAGCCTATGCATCCTGTTTCGTGACACAAGCCATGCCCAGGAACACTCACCCGCGGCCCTGCGCCTGAAACTTGCACCGGAGGACGGCTGGAAACTACAGACCGACATCCTCAAGCGCCGCGGCGGCTGGCCGGTTGCAGATCTCAAGCTATCGATTCCGCCGGTGGTGGACCTTCCCCGAAGCCGGACTGCCGAGATTATCCAGGGCCCTTGGTCGCAGCGGCAGGACTGAAACCATCATGCTATGGCTTTACCTTCACTTCCCTCACCTGCTGCTGGAGCATTTCAGCCAGAGTGAAGCGACTTCCCGGCCCATGGCGCTGATCAGCGGTCATCCGCCACGGGTGCTACAGCTCAATCCGGAAGCGGAAGAGTTGGGGGTCACTGTCGGCCAGACCACGCAGACGGCAACCGCCCTGGCCGAAACACTGCATCTGATCGAAGCCGATATGGAGGAACAGGGCCGGGTCCTGGAGCAACAGGCGTTATGGCTCTACCGCCACGTCGCCCGCATCAGCCTCTATCCACCGGATGGCATTCTTATTGAGGCCGGTAGCCTGAGGCGCCTTCACGGCAGCCTGTCCGCCCTTTGGGAGAAACTGCAGACCCACCTAGCCCAGCGCTACCTAACGGCTTGGCTCGCTTGCGGACTAACCCCCAAGGCCGCCCGCATCCTGGCCCGAAGCCGGAGCGGGGAATGCAGCGAAGATACCCAACACCTGCGACGCTCCCTGGATCGGGTAACCGTGGGCCAGAGCGGTTTGGATGAAAAGACGATCGAGCGCCTGCAACGCATGGGGCTACATACCCTGGGCTCGGTACTGCAGTTACCGGACCGGGAGTTGGCCCGGCGCCTGGGACCGGACATCAGCCTGGCGCTACAAAAAATCGAAGGCAGTACCGCCGACCCGCAGACCGACTGGCTACCCCCCCCCTATTTCCATCGCCAGCTGGATTTTGCCGAGGATGTGGAGCATAGCAGCGGCCTGTTGTTTCCTCTGCAGAGAGCGCTCCAGGAACTGGAAGAAGAGCTGCGCTGGCGCCAGCAGGATACCGACACCCTGCAGCTGGAAATCCGCCACCGGCATCGGCCGGTGACACCGCTGCAGATCCGCTCCACAGCACCGGAACACCGGGCTTCCGCTTTTCTCGCGCTGGTGCGCTTGCGGCTGGAGCGTCATGAGCTGGAATCGCCCGCTATAGGCCTATCCGTCAAAGTCAGGCGCTTTATGCGCCGGGATGCGCCCATCGCCGATGATCTGTTCGGCGAATCCACGGCCTCCCGGGACGAAGCCCGGCAGCACCTGCTCAGCCGGTTGCAGGCGCGTCTGGGCGATGGCGCCCTGAATACCCTGAGCCTTAACGCCGATCACCGCCCTGAGCGAGCCTGGCTCGCGACATCCGTGCAGAGCAGGGTTTCCGGCGCCGACATCCCCCTACCCCGCCGCCCGCTATGGCTACTGAGAAAACCGCAGCCGCTGACCGACATGCCGAAGACGTGGCTAACCGGCCCAGAGCGCATCAGCGGCGGCTGGTGGGACGGAGAAAGAGTCCAGCGGGACTACTACATCGCTCGCTTACACAGCGGGCAAACGGGGTGGCTATTCCGGGATGTCACCGGCGGCTGGTACATCCACGGCTGGTTTGCGTGAAACCTTATGGCCTACGCTGAACTCCATTGCCTGAGCAATTTTACCTTCCTGCGCGGCGCCTCCCACCCCCACGAACTGGCAGAGGAAGCCGAAAAGCAAGGCTACACGGCGCTGGCCATTACCGACGAATGCTCGGTCGCGGGCATGCCCCGAGCCTACGCAGCTCTCAAGGCGAACGAGAAGGTCAAACTGATCACCGGCAGTGAGTTCCACCTGCAATCTCCAGAGATACTGCTGGTACTGCTGGCCCAAACCCGCGAAGGCTACGGCCAGCTCTGCCAACTGATCACCACGGCAAGACGCCGCGCTGAAAAGGGAACCTACACCCTTTTCGGTGAAGACCTGGAAACCCACGCCTTAGACCAGTGTCTTGCACTCTGGGGCGCGACGCCCTCAATTTTCGAGACGACAATCGGACAGGGCCAGTGGCTCAAGTCCCTTTTCCCCAATCGCCTCTGGATCATGGCCGAGCGCAGCCTGACCGATCAGGACGAGGAAAACATGACTCTTTGGCAGCTACTGGGCCGCCAACTGGGCCTACCCATCGTCGCTACCGGCCATGTGCACATGCACCAGCGCGGCCGCCAACCCTTGCAGGACGTGCTGACAGCCATCCGCCACGGCTGCACAGTAGCCGAGGCTGGCTGTCACCTGTTTGCCAATGGCGAGCGCTACCTGCGTCCGATCGACACCTTACGCAAACTGTTTCCGGAAGCGTGGATCGAAGAAAGCCTAAAGATTGCAGAGCAATGCACTTTCAGCCCTGGCCAACTTCGCTACAGCTATCCGCCAGAAGTCATTCCCCCAGGGCACACACCAAGCACCTACCTACGCGAGCTCACGGAAGAAGGCATTAAATGGCGTTTTCCGGAAGGCATTCCGTCTGACAAGCGGGCCCTGGTCGAAAAGGAACTGAGGCTGATCAAGGAGAAAGACTACGAGCCCTACTTCCTGACGATCCACGATATCGTCATGTTCGCCCGTAGCCAGGCTATTCTTTGTCAGGGGCGGGGTTCTTCCGCCAATTCCGTGGTGTGCTATTGCCTGGGCATTACCGAAGTCGACCCCACTCAGGTGGAATTGCTTTTCGAACGCTTCATTTCCGCAGACCGCAACGAGCCGCCCGATATCGACGTGGACTTTGAGCACGAACGGCGCGAAGAAGTCATCCAGTACATCTATCGTCGTTATGGCCGTGAACGGGCCGCCCTGGCCGCTACCGTTATACGTTACCGGCAGCGTAGCGCTATCCGCGATGTGGGCAAGGCGCTGGGATTCGATATTCACTTGCTGGAACAGCTCATCGCCAATGTGGATTGGCGCGATAAAGAGCAGGACTGGCAGGAGCAGTTGATGCACAAGGGCCTGTCGCAGTCGGCCAGGACTGTCGAACAGTTTCTCGTGCTGGCCAAAACCCTGATGGGCTTTCCCCGCCATCTGTCACAGCACGTGGGCGGCTTCGTTATCAGCGAAGGGCCCTTGGCCAAGCTCGTACCCACCGAAAACGCCAGCATGGCAGACCGTACAGTTATTCAGTGGGACAAAGACGACCTGGAAAGCCTGGGCCTAATGAAGGTGGACGTACTCGCGCTCGGCATGCTGTCCGCCATTCGCAAGGCGCTTGATCTAATCAGCCTCAAAGAAGAACGCCGGCTTGTAATGAGCGATATCGAACAGGGCGATGACCGTGTTTACGATATGCTTTGTGCGGGCGACAGCATTGGCGTTTTCCAGGTTGAATCCCGCGCCCAGATCAATATGCTGCCGCGTTTGAAACCGCGCAAATACTACGACTTGGTGATCCAGGTAGCTATCGTCCGCCCCGGCCCCATCAAGGGCGATATGGTGCATCCTTATTTGAGGCGAAGGGATGGGAAGGAAGAGCCAGACTATGGTGGCGACAAGGCCATCAAAACTGTTTTGGAGCGCACACTCGGCGTCCCCATCTTTCAAGAACAAGCCATAAAGCTTGCCATGGTGGCAGCCGATTTTAGCGGCAGCGAAGCTGATAAGCTGCGCCGCGCCATGGCCGCCTGGAAATCCCATGGCGATCTCACACCCTTCAAGGATAAGCTGATCGACGGGATGCTCGCCAAGGGGCATAGTCGCGAGTTTGCCGAACGTCTCTACCTGCAACTGCGCGGCTTTGGCGGCTACGGTTTCCCCGAATCTCACTCTGCCAGCTTTGCGTTACTGGTCTATGTCTCCGCCTGGATTAAGTACCACCACCCTTCAGCCTTTTACTGTGCCCTTCTTAACAGTCAGCCCATGGGGTTCTATTCACCCTCACAACTGGTACAGGATGCCCGGCGCCACGATGTGACGATCCATCCCATCGATGTAAACCACAGCCATTGGGATCACATACTGGAAAACCACCATGAGCACCTGCGATTGGGGCTACGGCTGGTGAAAGGGCTTAGCCAGTCCGGCGCGGACAAATTGGTCGCTGCGCGACCGAAAAATGGCTACACATCCATCGAACACATCCGCCACCGTGCCGGCATCGACAACCAAGACCTGGAATGTCTGGCCAGCGCCGGTGCCTTGCGTATTTTCAGCGACAATCGGCATCAAGCCCGCTGGGATATTCTGGAGTACGACGAGCCCTCACCGTTATTCGTACAGGAAAGCCAACCGACTTACACGGCGCGTCCTGCGAACGATGACAAAGGCATCAGAATGCCCGAACCTTCGGAAGGCGAGAACGTCTTGGAGGATTACGCCAGTCACGGACTGACATTGCAACGCCATCCCCTGGCCTTGCTGCGAGAACAGGGGCAGTTACGCCATTGTCATACCGCCGAGAGCCTGAAAACTCACCCCAACGGGCGCCTGGTGCACCTTGCGGGATTGGTCACCGGCAGGCAGCGTCCCGGTACCGGCAAAGGCATCACTTTCGTCACCTTGGAAGATGAAACCGGCAATGCCAATGTGGTGGTCTGGCTCAACACCGCACGCCAGCAACGCCAGCCGCTAATCAAATCGCGACTGCTGCATGTAAAGGGCATCCTGGAGCGAGAAGGCGACATCGTGCATGTGATAGCAGGCAAGCTGACCGATCTCAGCCACCTGCTGGGGAGCTTGAAAATTCGCTCCAGGGATTTCCGCTAGCGGTCTGCGGAATGCTAGACAGAAAAAAGCCCCGCAAATGCAGGGCTTCGTTTTGACACAGTGACGATCAGCCGAGCAGCTTGATCATCACGCCGGCGGCAACCGCCGAACCGATGACACCGGCTACGTTCGGACCCATAGCGTGCATCAACAGGAAGTTCTGAGGGTTGGCCTCCAGACCGACCTTGTTGGACACACGGGCTGCCATCGGCACCGCGGATACACCGGCAGAACCGATCAGCGGGTTGATCTGCTCTTTGCTCATCTTGTTCATGAGCTTCGCCATCAGAATACCGGCTGCGGTACCCACACCGAAGGCCACAATACCCAGACCCAGAATGCCCAGTGTCTGGCCATCCAGGAACTTGTCGGCCATCAGCTTGGAGCCCACCGACAGACCCAGGAAAATAGTCACGATGTTGATCAGCGCGTTCTGGGCGGTGTCGCTCAGACGCTCGACCACACCACACTCACGCATCAGGTTACCGAAGCAGAACATACCCAGCAGCGGCGCCGCATCCGGCAGGAACAGCACGACCGCAATCAGAACCACCAGCGGGAATACGATCTTTTCGGTTTTGCTCACCGGGCGAAGCTGGGACATCTTGATGGCCCGCTCTTTCTCGCTGGTCAGCGCTTTCATGATCGGCGGCTGGATCATCGGCACCAACGCCATATAGGCGTAGGCCGAGACCGCGATAGCCCCCAGAAGATGCGGCGCCAGAACACTGGACACATAGATCGACGTCGGACCGTCCGCGCCACCGATGATGCCAACTGCAGCCGCTTCCAGGATGGTGAAATCCAGCACACCGGTCCAGTCCAACAGTGCCGCACCGATAACCGTACCGAAAATACCGAACTGCGCCGCAGCGCCTAGCAGCAGGGTCTTGGGGTTGGCAAGCAGGGGGCCGAAGTCCGTCATGGCACCGACACCCATGAAGATCAGCAGCGGACCCACTGTGCTGCCGATAATCACGGAGTAAAAGTTATAAAGCATGCCATGCCCATAGCCGAAGTCCTGAGCAACGGCGTTTGCCATCGCCATCTCAGAGTAGCTGGCCTCCTTGAAAGCCACCTTGAAGGCCTCTTTCAGCTCGGGTGTGACAGCCTGCCCGGCCTGGTAAGACACATCCAATGGCGCTGCTAACGCAGCCAGAATCTGCGCCGTCCCGTCCTTCAGGGCGAAGTGGGCTGCATTTTCCGCCGCAGTCAGGGCAAGCCCTGCCTCCGGAATATTCGCCAGAATGCCGCCGAACCCGATGGGTACCAGAAGCAACGGCTCAAATTTCTTGTTGATCGCAAGATAGAGGAGCAACAGGCCGATGGCGATCATAATCACCTGGCCAAGCTCGATATTGAACAGGCCACTACCTGTCCATAACGTCATTATTTTATCCATGGAATGCTGGCCCTTATGCGATTGTCAGCATTTCATCACCGACAGCGACAGCGTCACCGACCTTGATGAAGACTTCACCCACCGTACCGGCCTCGGGTGCGCGGATTTCTGTTTCCATCTTCATGGCTTCCAGAATGATCAGCACTTCACCTTCCTCGACAGCCTGCCCGGGTGAGACCAGTACTTTGAAAATATTGCCACCGAGCGGTGCAACGACCGGCTCGCCCCCACCCGTTGCGGGCGCTGCTGCCGGAGCCGGGCTTGACGCTGCAGCATTGCTGCCGCCCTGCGCTTCGATCTGAGAGATTTCGCCACCTTCGGATACAGCGACAACATAGTCCTTGCCGTTCACCGTGACGGTGTACGTTTCGGGGCCGCTGGATTTCGCAGGCGCCGTGGCTGCTTTCGCGTCCTCTGCGGTTGGTACCGGCTCGAATGCATCCGGATTGCCACGGTTTTCCAGGAACTTGAGGCCGATCTGTGGGAACAACGCGTAAGTCAGCACGTCATCGACGGTGTCCGTCGCCAGCTTGATGCCCTTCTCTTCTGCCAGCTTCTTCAGCTCTTCGGACAGTTTGTCCATTTCCGGCTCAAGCAGATCCGCCGGACGGCAGGTAACAGGCTCTTTGCCATCCAGAACACGCTCCTGTAGTTCCTTGTTCATCGGCGCCGGTGCCGCACCGTACTCGCCTTTGAGGATGGCCGAGGTTTCCTTGGAGATGGACTTGTAGCGCTCGCCGGTCAGAACGTTCAGTACCGCTTGGGTACCTACGATCTGCGACGTCGGTGTGACCAGCGGAATGAAGCCCAGGTCTTCACGAACCTTGGGAATCTCGGCCAGTACATCGTCGAATTTATCGGCCGCGTTCTGCTCACGCAGCTGGTTTTCCATGTTGGTCAACATGCCGCCTGGTACCTGGGCAATTAGGATGCGGGAATCGGTACCCCGCAGGCTGCCCTCGAACTTCGCGTACTTCTTGCGGACCTGACGGAAGTAGCTGGCGATCTCTTCGAGCAAATTCAGGTCAAGACCGGTATCACGGTCCGTACCCTCAAGAATCGCAACCACGGCCTCTGTGGGCGAATGCCCATAGGTCATACTCATGGAGGAAATGGCGGTATCCACGTTATCGATGCCGGCTTCTGCCGCCTTGATGGCGGTAGCGGTAGACATGCCGGTGGTAGCGTGGCACTGCATGTGAATGGGGATATCCAGCTCTTTCTTCAGACGGCTGACCAGATCATAAGCCACATACGGTTTAAGAATACCCGCCATGTCTTTGATCGCGATGGAGTCAGCACCCATGGCGGCAACTTCTTTCGCCAGCTCAACCCACATGTCAATGGTATGCACCGGGCTTGTGGTGTAGGCGATGGTGCCTTGGGCGTGCTTGCCTGTCTTGCGAACGGCCTTGATGGCGCGATCCAGGTTACGGGGATCATTCATCGCATCGAAAATACGGAACACGTCAATGCCATTCTCGGCAGCGCGCTCACAGAAACGGTCAACCACATCATCCGCATAGTGGCGGTAGCCCAGCAGGTTCTGGCCCCGCAGCAACATCTGTTGCTGGGTATTGGGCATGGCTTTCTTAAGCTCGCGGATACGCTCCCAGGGATCTTCACCCAAATAACGGATACAGGAATCGAACGTTGCTCCGCCCCAGGATTCCAGCGACCAGAAGCCGACCTTGTCGAGCTTTTCGGCGATTGGCAGCATATCGTCCAGCCGCATCCGGGTGGCCAAAAGGGATTGATGCGCATCACGCAGGATGACGTCGGTAATCCCCAGTGGTTTTTTAGAATCTGTCATCGTGTCAGCCTTCTGTTTAAAGGTTCTAATAGGTATGCCGGGTCACTTTTTGTCGCGTGACCGGAACTTCGCGACTGCCTGTTTGATCGCCTCGGCTGTGTCGGGATCAACCGACGCTGGCGCTGCGGGCTTGGCTCGCGGAGTGCGGGCCGGGGTAGCCGGTTCGGGTGGCGCAAACTTCGCCACAACCTTGGACATCCAGCCGGTTGCAAACACCAGAATTATCAGGAAGACGAAAACAAATCCCATGCCTGCAACCATCAGCTCGACGGCCTTGGTCATCAAATCGCCCATGAGTAGTACCTTTCTTATGCGGATTTACCCGACTTTGCCTGCTGCGCTGAGCTACTAAACAGAGCAGAAACCCCTTTAGAATGCGGGCCCCAGAGCAGTTTCGTTAAAATCGGATGGCAAAATCCTGCGTAATTTACCGTTTTCGCCACTAGTGAGCAACCAAAGCAATCCGTAAAAACCCTCAGAATAGGCCAGATACGCGACCCTTCCGGTCAACTCGGACGATGCTGCAATCATTTGTTTTAAAAGAAAAACAATGTCACGTTTGTTCGCGAAAAGACGTGTAGGCCGAGTAAACTTCAGCGGGCTTCTCGACTTGAGGGTAATGGCCGCATCTATCTATGCGCACCACATCGGGGTCAGACACCACGGATTCGTAGCGCTTCACCATGTGTTCGCCGGATATCGGGTCATCGACACCATTGATCAATCTCAGTGGGCATTTGGCGCGCTCCAGCGCACCAACCCACCGCGACCGGTGCGCTTGCCTTTCGGCCATATAATGGATCAGCCCCGGCATCACCCGAACGCCCTGCCCCCTCTCAATTAAATGCCAAAAGGCATCCAGCTCGATGGTATCGGGCGGATTATCCTCACCAAAAATTCGGCTCATATTACGCCCGAAAGCGCTCCGGCTAACCAGACGGCTGGTAATGGGCCCCAGCGGGCTTGCCATCAGCCTCTGTACGAACAAGGGCTTATGCGCCTCCGGAAACAGGCCGCCGTTTAGCAGCGCTACCGAACGCACCCGCCGGGTATCCGCCTCCAAATCACGGGCGAGTATTTCCTGGGCAACCGTATCGCCATAGTCGTGCGCCAAGACATGAAAGCGCTCGATTCCCAGTGAATCCAAAAGCGCCATGATCAGGTCCGCCTGTTCATGGATGCTGTAGCGATGCGGCCAGGGCTTGTCGGAGAGACCAAAGCCCAGCAAATCCATAGCAACCACTCGATAAGACTGCGCCAGCGGTTCCCAGGCCTTCGACCAATCCCACGATGACGTCGGGAACCCATGGATCAGAACCAGCGCCTCGCCCCTACCGAAGTCCCAATGGGCAACCTTGTGACCACCAAGCGTCGTGAAGCGGGCCAGGTTCACCCAATCTGCAAGTACAATGCGCTGGAAATTGGACATTGCCGACACACCTTTCTCCACGAGGTTGCTGTACTGAATCGTTGGCTGACAACTTCAAAGCTACCTCACTCAATGATCCGCGCCAACCGTTCAACATCCGTACTTAAAATTGCAGCGTGCATCCGATTGGCCTCTCAGAACGTTTCATCATAGGCAACAGATCTGTCGCCATGCTTTATAGGAATACGATGACTTACTGGAGGGATTATGAATAACTCGATCAAAAAACTGGGCATGCTCACCGGAATCGCCTGTGGCGCGCTACTCACGGCCTCTACATCCTTTGCCGGACATACCAACCCAGTGCTGAAAACGCAGCTCGAGGGCGCTTCGATGGTCGGCACCGAGGGCGACATGGATGGCACCGGCATGGGCTATGTGTTCGGCGTCGATGGCGATCCAGCCACCCTGTGCTACGTGATTGTGGTCAACAAAATTGGCATGGTACCGGTCAAGGAAGGCATGGCCGCCCATATCCATGAAGCAGGCAAAGGCGAAAACGGCGACGTGGTCGCTAACCTCGCGGGTCCGGAAGACGGCAATGCGGGCGACTGCCTGACCGAGGGAGAGAAAGGCAAATTCCCGACGGGAGAGTCCGGTATCGTGCAGCGTATTCTGCAGAATCCTGATCAGTTCTACATCAACGTACACAACCCGGAGTATCCGAAAGGCGCGATCCGGGGACAGTTGATGGAGACCCATGAGCATTCACACGGGAAGTAGTGGGAAGGCGTGAAAACAAAGAACCCCGCTCATGGCGGGGTTCTTTGTTTGATATGGCGCGGCTGGGAGGATGACTATGGGCCTGCGGCCCCGCCCTTCGGGCCGTCGTCGCAAGCTCCGACGTTCCTCCGCGTGCTTTGCACGCTCCGGTCGAATCTCTTTCGGTTCGAATCCCACCGGAACTCAACGCTATGCAAACAAAAAACCCCGCTCATGGCGGGGTTCTTTGTTTGATATGGCGCGGCTGGGAGGATTCGAACCTCCGACCGCCTGGTTCGTAGCCAGGTACTCTATCCAGCTGAGCTACAGCCGCGTGAAACTTGTTTCAGTCGAGCTTCCTAAAAGACTCAACCTGTCCGGTTTGGCAGTTACTGCCAGGGGAGGATTACTCGGGCCGATGGCCCTCGCCCCTTCGGGGTCGCCGCCGCTTTGCGTCGGCGCTCCTCAGCATGCGTTGCATGCTTCGGTCGAACCTCTTTCGGCTCGAATCCCATCCGATCTCTCGACACCAAAAACTCGGGGTGCACGAGCCATCGACATTGAATAAGTGGCGCGGCTGGGAGGATTCGAACCTCCGACCGCCTGGTTCGTAGCCAGGTACTCTATCCAGCTGAGCTACAGCCGCGCATCATTCACACATCTTACTGCTTCAATCCTCTCAGGGAGGATTATTCGGGCTTTCAGCCCTCACCCCTTCGGGGCCATCGTCGCTTTCGCTCCGACGTTCCTTCGCACGCTTCGCGTACTCGGTCGAACCTCCGACCGCCTGGTTCGTAGCCAGGTACTTTATCCAGCCGGCCGGCGCTCCGGTGAGCTACAGCCGCGCAAAAAAAGTTAACCGGCCGATCCTCCCGACCGCCTGGCTCATCGCCAGGTGCTTTATCCAATCGGCTCGTTACAGCCGTCATCCGATAAAACAGATCTCTGCTTTGCTAGAGCAGATGTCCTCTGCATCTCTCTTCAAGAGAACACTTCTCCCTTCAAGAAAAATGGCGGAGAGGGAGGGATTCGAACCCTCGATACGCGCAATGCGTATGGTTCCTTAGCAGGGAACTGGTTTCAGCCACTCACCCACCTCTCCTTGAGAACGCGGCGTATAGTACCACAATTTTTCTGCTTTCATAGGGTTGACAGCGCTTTTTTCCAGTATCGTTTTCAATCTGTTAGAAGAAATAAGCACTGTCGCAAATCAAAAAACCCGCCCGCGGTTCTGCAGCGGGTTTTTCCTGGCTTCCTTACATGTTGCCCGGCTCAGGTTCTGCGTCCGGATCCGTTTTCTCACGCTGAATGCGTTGGTAGATTTCCTCGCGGTGCACGGCAACTTCCTTCGGCGCATTGACACCAATACGCACCTGGTTGCCCTTTACCCCCAGTACCGTGACGGTGACTTCATCGCCAACCATCAAGGTTTCGCCAACGCGGCGGGTCAAAATCAACATGTCCTTTACTCCTTTTGTCCAGAGCTACCTGTTCCGACGATTTAAAAACAAACTACCTATTTTATAGCGGGACGACGCAGCCTCCGTAACTCGGATTTGTCCGTAGGGACAATCACCGAGCCTGGCTAGCTAACCGAATCGTTCCCTTGTTCCAGAGGCCTGGACGGAGCAACCAGCAGTCCGCCAATTTAAGCCTCACCATCCTGCTGGTGTAGTTCGAAGGCACTATGCAGCGCACGAACAGCCAGCTCAAGATACTTTTCATCGATCACTACCGAGATCTTGATCTCCGAGGTCGAAATCATCTGAATGTTGATTCCTTCATTAGAGAGGGATTCAAACATCCGGGTTGCGACGCCCGCGTGTGATCGCATACCGACGCCAACGATGCTGACTTTAGCGATTCTGCTATCGCCGTTCACTTCGCGAGCGGATAACTCAGAGGCTACCTGCTCAAGCACCGTCCGCGCACGCTTGTAATCATTACGATGCACGGTAAAGGTAAAGTCCGTGCGGTGATCAGCGCCGACATTTTGGACAATCATGTCCACTTCGATATTTGCTTCGCTGATGGGCTTAAGTATACGAAGTGCGCTGCCCGGCGTATCGGGTACACCTGAAATCGTCAGCTTCGCTTCATCCCGGTTAAACGCAATGCCGGAAACCACCGGTTGTTCCATGTCACCCTCGTCATCAAGCGTAATCAGGGTCCCCTCGCCTTCACCGAAGCTTGAGAGTACCCGCAATGGCACGTTGTACTTGCCCGCAAATTCCACCGAGCGGATCTGGAGCACCTTGGAACCCAGACTCGCCATCTCCATCATTTCTTCGAAGGTGATGCGCTTCAGGCGACGCGCACTATCCACCACCCGCGGGTCGGTCGTGTAAACACCGTCAACGTCAGTATAGATCTGACATTCACTGGCTTTCAGGGCCGCGGCCAGAGCAACGGCTGTGGTATCGGAACCGCCGCGTCCCAGCGTCGTGATATTGCCCTGCTCGTCGACACCCTGGAAACCCGCAACCACGACGACACGGCCCTTTTCCAGGTCGCCGCGCATATTCGCTTCGTCGATACTCTGTATACGCGCCTTGGTATGAACATTATCGGTCAGGATACGTACCTGCGAACCGGTATAGGAACGCGCCTCGATACCCCGCTTCTGTAAGGCCATGGAGAGCAGCGCAATGGTCACCTGCTCGCCGGTGGACAAGAGAACGTCCATCTCCCGGGGCGCCGGCTCTTCCATAATCTGGGCTGCCAGACCAATCAGGCGGTTGGTTTCACCGCTCATGGCCGAGACCACCACCACTATATCGTTCCCCTGATCACGGGACCGCTCTACCCGCTCTGCAACCGCCTCGATACGCTCCACAGAGCCCACTGAGGTGCCGCCGTACTTTTGGACCAGAAGTGCCATCGTGTTCCTTAATTTCCGCCAGTCAGTCTCGTGTAATATCTCGTGCCGGCCAGCAGCATCCGGCACAGCGCCGCGATTATAAAGCCAGTTCAGGAAACTGGATACTGTCTCCCGCCAGACGCCCCGGCCCTAGCTCGTTGCGTCGTGGACCCACGTCGCAACTTGCTGCAATGCCTCTGACAATTTGGCCGGGTTGGATCCACCGCCCTGCGCCATATCCGGACGACCGCCACCCTTACCATCCACGGCTTCCGCCAATTTCTTCATCAAGTCGCCCGCACGGACCCGGCCGGTCGCATCCTTAGTGACACCGGCCACCAGCGTCACCTTACCGTCCTCTGTACTGGCAAGGACAACAACCGCGGAACCCAGCTTGTTCTTGAGCTGGTCGGCGGTGTCCATCAGCGCCTTACGATCAGCCCCTTCGAGCTCGGACGCCACCACTTTCAGACCATTCACGTCGACCGCGGAGCCCGCCAGGTCGGAACCGGCTGAACTCGCCAATTTCGCCTTGAGCTGCTCCAGCTCCTTTTCCAACTGACGGTTGCGCTCAAGAGTCGATTCGACCTTTTCGATGACACTGTCGCGACTACCGCGAACCAGACCCGCCACCGTACGCAGGCGAGTCTCGGTCTCGTCCATCCAGGCCAGGGCTCCCTTGCCAGTGACGGCTTCGATACGGCGAACACCGGATGAAATCCCGCTCTCCGAGGTCACCCTGAAAGCACCAATGTCTCCCGTACGCGAAACGTGCGTGCCACCGCAAAGCTCTACGGAGAAATCATCCTTCCCCATGCTCAATACACGCACTTCGTCGCCGTACTTCTCGCCGAAAAGCGCTACCGCACCCTTCGTCTTGGCCTGTTCCATATCGGTGATTTCAATACCCACCGGTGCGTTGGCCAAGATCTGATCGTTAACCTGTTCTTCAATCGCCTTGAGCTGCTCTGGCGTGACCGGCTCGAAATGCGAGAAGTCGAATCGCAGACGCTCGGCATCCACCAATGACCCCTTCTGAGTAACGTGATCCCCAAGGATGTTACGCAGCGCCGCGTGTAGGAGATGCGTTGCAGAGTGGTTCAAGGCGATCGACTGACGGCGAGCATGGTCGATACGGGCATCGACTTCCAATCCCGGGAAAAGCTCACCCTCAATCACCGTGCCAATATGCAGGTGGTTTTTGCCCTCTTTACGCGTGTCATTCACTTGGAAACGGCCGCCACTCCAGGTCAGCAGCCCGACATCACCCACCTGGCCACCGGATTCGGCATAGAACGGCGTGCGCTCTAGCACCACAACCGCCTCGTCACCGGCCTGAGCAGTCTTAGCATCGCCATTTACCAGCACGGTCCGGATGGTTTCGTGACCGTCGATCTGCTCGTAACCGGTAAACTCAGTGCTGCCTTCCAGGCCGGCGCCGACGTTATAGTCGATACCGAATTTGGATGCGGCCCGGGCACGCTCACGCTGGGCTTCCATCGCCTTTTCGTAACCCTCGTAGTCGAGGGACAACCCCCGCTCGCGCGCGATATCGTTGGTCAGATCCACCGGAAAGCCATACGTGTCGTACAGGGTAAAAATGGTTTGTCCGGGGATTTCGTGACCCTGCAGCTCGGCAATATCCTGCTCCAGCAAGCGCAAGCCTTTATCGAGGGTACGCGCGAATTGCTCTTCCTCCTGCAGGAGTACTTTTTCGATTTGCGCCCGGGTCCGGACCAGCTCCGGATACGCTTCGCCCATCAGGTCCACCAACGCACCCGTGAGCTTATAGAAGAACGGTTCACGGGCACCTAGCTTGTTACCGTGGCGGGCCGCGCGCCGGATAATTCGGCGCAACACGAAGCCGCGGCCTTCGTTGGATGGCATGACGCCGTCGGCGATCAGGAACGCACAGGAACGGATATGGTCGGCCACCACGCGCAGAGAGGCTTCCTTGGTGTCCACACCGCTCAGAATCTCGGAGGCTGATTTCAGTAGATTCTGGAACAGGTCGATTTCGTAGTTGCTGTGCACGCCCTGCAGGACCGCAGTGATGCGCTCCAGTCCCATACCGGTGTCCACCGAGGGCTTGGGCAGCGGCTGCATGTCGCCGTCAGCGGTGCGATTGAACTGCATGAAGACCACGTTCCAGATCTCGATGAAACGGTCGCCGTCCTCTTCCGGTGTGCCTGGAGGTCCTCCGGGAATCTCCGGACCATGGTCGTAGAAGATTTCGGTACACGGCCCACAGGGCCCGGTGTCGCCCATCTGCCAGAAGTTGTCGGAGGCGTAAGGTGCGCCTTTGTTGTCACCGATACGGACAATGCGGTCCGCCGGCACACCCATCTGCTCGTTCCAGATCTGGTAGGCCTCGTCATCGGACGCATAGACCGTAACCAGCAGCTTGTCCTTGGGTAGCCCCAGCCAGTCCTGACCAGTCAGGAAGGTCCAGGCATACTCAATGGCTTCTTTCTTGAAGTAATCGCCGAAGCTAAAGTTGCCCAGCATTTCGAAGAAGGTGTGATGACGCGCGGTGTAACCCACGTTCTCGAGGTCGTTGTGCTTGCCGCCGGCGCGGACACAGCGCTGGGAACTGGTGGCACGGGAGTAGCCCCGATCTTCACGGCCGAGGAATACGTCCTTGAACTGGTTCATACCCGCATTGGTAAACAGCAGGGTCGGATCGTCATGGGGAACCAGCGAGCTGCTGGGAACGATTTCGTGTCCCCGTTGCTGGAAATATTCCAGAAAAGTCTGTCGCAATACTGCGGTTTTCATAGCCGTGTCCTGATCGCCTCGTCACAAGTTCGATTCAACAGACCGAGACAGTCCACCGTATACGATTATCTCGAATCGGTATCCAGTCTGGCGTAAATGCCGTAGATAAGGGCGCTACTCTAGCACAGGCCGTTGGGGTTAAAAACGAGAAACGCCGCCCAGAAGGCGGCGCTGACAGTGGTCTGAGGTCTATGACAGGAGCAAATGAGGATTAACTCTCGCTGTCGCCACCTCCGGCCTGATCAAGCGAACCGATGATTGCCTTCCAGAAGTTATTCATGAGGTCTTCGTTACCGGTTTCAAGGTTTACTGACGAACGGGACTGGGCATCGGACATGATCCGATCCATCAGGCTGCCCAACATCTGCGCATCGAGCCCGTTGTCCATACTCTCGCGGCCTAGCGCCTGGATATCTCGCGCCAGACCGGCCAGTGGTCGCAACTGACTTGCCGTCGATGGGCGCTCCGAAACCGACTCGTAGGTGGATGCGCTGACCGAACGCACCGAGGATAGATTGAGGCTAAAGCTCGCCAGTTCGTTGCCACCCAGGTTTAGCTTCCGGGCAGACTGAAAAGCGGCCTGAACATCGCCCTCAAAGAACTGACCGGCCACATTCTGAACATCCTCGAACAGCGCAGTCAGGGCTTCGCGCTCTCCCGCATCCAGCTCACCTTCAACGGAAAATTCGTAACGGCCCGCGAAGAGGCTGACCGCCGAGGACTGGCTGGCAGAGCCCTGCTGGTTGCTAACCGAGGCTGTACTGACACCGGCATAACGGCGTTCATCCATTCGCACCGTGACCACGTCGCCGTCGCGGGTGCGCACTTCGAAGGCCAGTTGCTCACGGGAAGCCGCTTCAACTTGGACGGCCGATGCCGATTCGACGCCCTGAGCAGCGGGGGCTTCCCCGGAGAAGCGGTTTACCAGATCGTCCAACCCCTGCTGAATGCGGCCGAAGCTATCGTCGATCTCGGACGACAGCTTGCCGTTCATCATTCCCAGAGCCTCAAGCTGCTCCCGAGCCTCCGAGAAACCCTGCTCGATACCGGCACGAGCCTGCTCCAGCAGGTTTGCCAATCGGTCGCTGCCGGCACCCGCTTCCGCCTCCTGTTGTAGGCGGCTCTGAACGAACCCCAGCACCCGGCTGGCTACATCTGCCGCACTGGGAGGCTCAAATCCCCGGCTTGCCGTACGCGGTGCACCCGGCGCCGAGTCTCCCAGCGCCTGCTCCATCTTCTGTTCGAGCCGTGTACGCAGCAAGTTGATCGCATCTTCTGGCGTGCGAACCGAAGTCGAGGCCGTTTCCTGAACACCTACCGGAACAGCATTTCGCTCGGCTCTAGCCGGACTCTGACGCTCCGCGCCTTGGCGGGGGCTGTATTCAGAGCCGGGACCGGTAATGGAAGAAACCATAGTGTGTGCTCTCACATTGAAGCGCTCGGACACAGGCCGTCAGACCCGCGACTATGACTCTTTAGCGGCTGTAAAGGCTCAAACTTTAGGGATGATTGGGTATACTGGGCGGCCTCGTCGGTCCCGGCAGCCTATCTTCGGGCCGGATCTGACGCGTAGTAACCGATAACCGGAGCCCCTATGCCCCGCCGCTTTCACCCGGAAGACGAACGCTTACCCCCCGCAAGCCTGGTCAAACGTTTATTGGCCATGCTTTACGACGGTTTGATCTGCATCGCGGTGCTGATCGTGGCCACCTGGGGCTACACGCTGCTTGCGGCTTGGGTTGTGGGCTTCGAAGAATACAAACAGATGGCGGAAGCCGGCCGGATCAATAGCGACCCTCTGCTGACCTCGTTCCTGTTTGTCGTGCTATTCCTGTTCTTCGGTTATTTTTGGACCCACACCGGCCAGACCCTGGGCATGCAGGTGTGGCGCGTCAGAGTCGAGAACCCTGACGGCACCTCCATCCGCTGGCCCCAAGCCCTGCTCCGTTTCCTAATGGGCTGGGTGAGCTGGTTGGCGTGCGGACTGGGCTATCTTTGGATGATCTGGGACGGCGAGAACAGGAGTTGGACGGACCGGTTTTCGGAGAGCCTGGTGGTGCAGGTGCCCAAGCCCGAAAAAACGCAAAAATAGCCCATAGCGGAATGCTACTGCAGATCCTAGCCCGCTTTACGCATCAAGATAGCCCCCACGACAGCGCTCAGAACAATCGGCGCCGCGATGGCCAGAATCGGGTCGAAACCGAAGACAAGGCTCATAGGACCAAGCAAATCCTGCATGTACTTGAAAACCAGGCCCACGATAATGCCGGTGAAGACCCGAAACCCCATGGTCACCGAGCGCAGTGGACCGAAGACGAAGGAAATCGCGACCAGTACCAGCACCGCTATGGCTACCGGCCCCAAGACTTTTTTCCAGAACGCCAGCCAATAGTTGCCGGAGCTCAATCCCTGCTCGTCCAAATAGGTGGCGTAAGTGTAGAGGCCGCTGATCGATAAATTCTCGGGCTTGACGATCAGCACGCTCAATACGCTGGGCGACAGCTCTGTTTCCCAACGCAGACGGGACGCTTCGTGGCGGGAGGTCTTGTCCTGCGATATACGTGTGGTGACCGTGTTCTCCAGCAGCCAGTGATCGCCCTGATAGAGGCCACGCTCGGCAAAGGTGGCCGCTACCAGCCAACGTTCCTCGTCGAACTCGAACAGTGCAAGACCGTGCAGCACGCCGTCGGGCTGCACGGCATTGATATGCATGAAGGTGTTCTTTTCCCGGTGCCAGAGACCGTCCGCCGAGGCCATGCTTTGGCCGCCGCCAGTAGCGATAGCCTTTTGGCTTTGGGCAATACGCTCGAAATGCGGCGCCACGAACTCACCCAGTAGCAAGCCGATAATAACCACGACAAGCGTCGGCTTCATTGCCGACCATACGATCCGGCGAATCGACACCCCGGCAGCCCGAATCACCACCAGTTCCGAGGAGCTGGCCAATGCTCCCAGACCAATCAAGCAGCCCATGAAAGCGCCCAAAGGCAGGTAATCGTAGATCCTTCGGGGCAAGGTCATTAAGACATAGCCCAGGGCCTGCAATACCTGGTAGTCATTCTCGGTGTCTTCCAATTCTGCGATGAAGGCAAAGATGACATCCAGCGACAGCACCACCAGCATCACCAGAATGGTGGCGCCACCGACAGTCTTGATGATATAGCGATCCAGCTTACGCATGGACGCCGCCCTCCTTTTCCAAACGACGGCGCCGCAGCCAATCCGGTCCAAACTGGAGCCAGAGACCCATGCCCAGGAACAGGACATGCACCCAGGTCAGCCCAAGCCATTCGGGCACTTTGCCGTTAGCCAGTGCATCCCGCGCCACGATCAGCAGCCCCAGGTAGACGATATAGATCATCATTGCCGGCAATAGATGGAAAAATCGCCCCTGTCGCGGATTCACACGACTAAGCCTGACCGCCAGCAGCGTCACGATGGGCACGATCAGCGGGAGGGAAATACGCCAGTGGAATAGCGCACGCAGTTCCGGATCGTCCGAGTCCATCAGCTCCAGTGTGGGAATGGCCTCTTCGTCGCTCTTTTCCCTCACCGACTCGGGACCGGTCACTTTCAGGCCGTAGGCATCGAATGTGGTGACCGTATAGTCAAGCCTGCCCGGAGCGCCCTGGAAGCGCTGCCCGTCTTCCAGCACGAGAAAACGGCTACCCGTATCCTCGTCGACGAACTGGGAACCCGCTTCTGCAGTGATCAAATTCAGACCCGAACCATCGTCTGAAAATTCCGCGATAAAGACGCCGATCAACTGTTGCTTGTCATCGCTGAGCGCCTCGGTATAGGTCACCCGGCTGCCGGAGGAAAGGCTCTGGAAGCGCCCGGGTGATAGCATCTCGAACTCGGTCGCCTTGCGTTGTTCGTTGATGATGTCTTGGACTTTCTGCATGCCCCAGGGCGAGAGATAGAGGCTCATAGCGCCAACGACCACCATCACCACCAGACTGGTGACCATCGTCTGCATCAATACTTGCCGGTCGCTGACGCCGCAGGCGAACAGCACGGTCATCTCGCTTTCCAAGTACATGCGGCCATAAGCCAGCAGGATGCCGATAAATAAACCAAGCGGAAGAATCAGCTCCAGAAAGCCGGGAAAACGATACGCCATGATCATGAACAGCACTTCGCCGGCCAGCTTACCGGCCGCGGCATCCGCGAGGTACTTGATAAACCGGCCGCTCATGAATACGAGCAGCAGTACGCCGGTGACGGCCAGCATGCTGACGACGACCTGGCGGGTCAGATAGCGGAAGATAATGCGCAAAATATCCCTACCTAAACAGAGCGGATGGAGGTCCGCCGTGGAAAGCGGCACGTGAAGGCCGACCGGCGGACCCGCGCTATTCTAGATAACCTTGTCGCTGATTGACAGGTTATGACCGGCCGCGCCTACATGCACGCATCGGTACGTCTGTGCATCGCCGAGAGCCATCACGTACACTTGATCGAACAGGCGGATGCACAGAGAATCCCCCACAGGACAACGATTAACTGGTGCGCGCGTTCGTCCGCGCCAGTCCATATCACCGAATAAATCAATGGAGCTGCCATGAACTACACTCTGAACAGTAAATCTCTGGCCGATATCAAAGCGGACTGTCTCGTTGTTTCAGTACCCGAGAAAGGCGACTGGCCGGCGTCCACCGCGGCGGCCGATGCGGCTCTCAATGGCATGATCAAGGATTTGCAGAAAAACGGTGATATTTCCGGCAAGGCTGGCAGCACCCTATTGCTGCCGCTGGCCGGACAGCCTTGGGCGCGCCTTCTGCTCGTGGGCTCCGGCAGCGAGTCGCCGCAGGGCACCGCGAGCTATCGCAAGCTCTTGAATGCGGTCTTTGGCCGGCTTAAGGACGGCCCGTCAAAACACGCGCTGATTGCATTGGCGGACAACGACGTCAAGGACCAGGACGAAGCCTGGAAGCTCTCGCTGATCGCTCGTATCGCCGAAGAACAGCAGTACCGCTTCACCGGCTTCAAGAGCACGAAGGCGCCGCAGCCAACACTGGCGCGGATCACCCTGGCCGCCTCCGCCAACAACAAGACGCTCAAAGCGGCCGTCTCCGCCGGCGAAGCCATCGGTCACGGCATGAGCCTGACCCGTGACCTGGGCAACACGCCGCCCAATGTCTGCCATCCCACGTGGCTGGCCGAACACGCCAAAAGTCTTTCCAAGGAATTCGATGTCATCAAGACGGAAATCCTGGACGAAAAGCAGATGAAAAAACTGGGCATGAACAGCCTGCTTTCCGTATCCGCGGGCAGCGAGCAGCCTGCCAGGCTCATTGTCATGGAATACCGTGGCGGCAAGGCCAAGGAAAAGCCCCACGTGCTGGTCGGCAAAGGTATTACCTTCGATTCCGGGGGTATCAGCCTGAAACCCGGTGAAGGCATGGACGAGATGAAATACGACATGTGCGGTGCGGCCAGTGTCTTCGGCGCCATGCGTGCACTGGCGGAAATCAAGCCGGCGATGAACGTTATCGGCATCGTTGCTGCAGCCGAGAATATGCCCAGTGGTACGGCAACGCGTCCGGGTGACATCGTGACGTCCATGTCCGGCCAAACCATCGAGATACTGAATACCGACGCCGAAGGCCGCCTGGTGCTGTGCGACGCCCTCACCTACGCCGGCAAGTACGACCCGGAAACGGTGGTGGATGTCGCCACGCTGACTGGCGCCGTCATCGTCGCCCTGGGGAAGGAAGCCAACGGTCTGTTCAGCAATAACGACGAGCTGGCCCAGCGCCTGCTGCAATCCGGCAATCGTGCCTGCGACCGTGCCTGGCAGTTGCCGATTTGGGATGAGTACCAGTCGCAGCTCGACAGCAACTTCGCCGACATGCAGAACATTGGCGGCCGTCCAGCAGGATCGATTACTGCGGCCTGCTTCCTGTCCCGCTTCACCAAGGACTATCGCTGGGCGCACCTCGACATCGCAGGTACCGCCTGGGTGTCCGGCAAGGATAAGGGCGCAACCGGTCGTCCGGTACCGCTGCTAGTGGATTACCTGCTCTCTCATGTCCAGTGATCCTTCCTTATCCAATGAGACTGAGCGCCGGCCGGAAGGCCGGCACTGGTTTTACCTGCTTCCGCAGGACACGGAATCGGCGCGCCTGCTCTATGCGGCGCGGCTGACCGAGAAAGCCTGGCACCAGGGTGATCGCATCTGCCTCGTCTGCAATCCAGGCGAGCAGATGGATGCCTTGGACACCATGCTTTGGCAATTCACACCGGAAAGCTTTCTGCCCCACCGTCAACTGGCATCCAGCGCCGAATCCTGCCCCGAGCGCATTGGCCTGCTCGCCGGCAATCCGGCACCAGACGACTGGGACACGGTCATCGTGCTGGGCACGACACTGCCCGCCAACGCCGATCGTTTTCAGCGCCTGGCGTTAATCGCCAACAACGACCCGCAGACGCTGAGCCAGGCCCGCTCCCATTTCCGTGCACTACGCGAACTGGGCATCGAAGCCCGGGTCCACGACGCCAGACGCGGTGCGCAGCGCAACTAAGACCAGCCCCGGACATCGCCCAACGGTTCGCCCGGACCTGACACGGCATGTATAATCACGTCCCTCACGTTTAACCAGGCACGAAGCAGAGTCCTCCATGGAAAAGACCTACCAGCCCGAGAATATTGAGCGTCAGTGGTACCAGAACTGGGAGCAAAAGGGCTACTTCCGCCCGCAAGGCGAAGGCGAATCCTACTGCATCATGATCCCGCCGCCCAATGTCACTGGCAGTCTGCACATGGGCCACGCCTTCCAGCACACCATCATGGACACCCTAACCCGCTTCCGCCGTATGCAGGGTCGCAATGCATTGTGGCAAGTCGGCACCGACCATGCGGGTATCGCCACCCAGATGGTGGTGGAGCGCAAACTGGCCGTGGAGGAAGACAAAAGCCGGCACGACCTGGGCCGGGAAGAGTTCATCAAGCGCATCTGGAACTGGAAGGAAGAATCCGGCGGCACCATTACCCGGCAGATGCGCCGCCTAGGCAATTCGGTGGACTGGGACCATGAACGCTTCACTATGGACGACGGTTTCTACCGTGCGGTCCAGGAAGTTTTTATTCGTCTTTACGACGAAGGCCTGATCTACCGTGGCAAGCGCCTGGTCAACTGGGACCCCAAATTGCACACCGCCATTTCCGATCTGGAAGTGGAGAATAAGGAAGAGAAAGGCCACCTCTGGCACCTGCGTTATCCGCTCGCCAACGGCGAGAAAACGCTGGACGGCAAGGACTATCTGGTCGTCGCCACCACTCGCCCGGAAACCATGCTGGGCGATACTGCCGTCGCGGTGCATCCGACTGACGAGCGCTACCAGCACCTGATCGGCAAGACAATCCTGCTGCCGCTGGTGGGCCGCGAAATTCCCATCGTCGCCGACGAGCACGCGGACCCCGAAAAAGGCGCGGGCTGCGTTAAGATCACCCCGGCCCACGATTTCAACGACTATGCCGTGGGCAAGCGCAACGGCTTGGCGATGATCAACGTCATGACGCCGGACGCCAACATTCGCTCCGTGGGCGAGGTCTTCAACAGCGACGGCACGGCAAACACCGAGCTCGACGGCACACTGCCAGAAGCCTACGCCGGCCTGACCCGCGAAGACGCCCGCAAGCAGATCGTTGCAGACCTGGAGGCCGCCGGCCTGCTCGACCAGATTGAAGATCACGTCCTGAGCGTGCCACGGGGCGACCGCTCCGGCCTCATCATCGAACCCATGCTGACCGATCAATGGTTCGCCGACGCCAAGACCCTGGCCAAGCCCTCCATCGAAGCTGTTGAGGATGGCCGTATCCAGTTCGTGCCCAAGCAGTACGAAAACATGTACTTCTCCTGGATGCGCGATATTCAGGACTGGTGTATCTCCCGCCAGCTCTGGTGGGGCCACCGCATCCCGGCCTGGTATGACGCCGAGGGCAATATTTATGTGGGGCGTGACGAATCAGCAGTGCGTGAGAAGTACAACCTGGCCGCCAGCTTGAAGCTCGAGCAGGACGCAGACGTGCTCGACACCTGGTTCAGCTCCGCCCTGTGGACCTTCGGCACCCTGGGCTGGCCGGAGGACACCGAGCGCCTGGCGACCTTCCATCCCACCGACGTGCTGGTCACCGGCTTCGACATCATCTTCTTCTGGGTCGCCCGGATGATCATGATGACCATGCATTTCATGAAGGACGAGGACGGCAACCCGCAGGTCCCCTTCAAGACCGTTTACGTCACCGGCCTGATCCGTGACGAGCAGGGCAACAAGATGTCCAAGTCCAAGGGCAACGTGCTGGACCCGCTGGACATGATGGACGGCATTTCCCTGGAAAACCTGCTCGAAAAGCGGACGGGCAACCTGATGCAGCCGCAGCTCGCGAAGAAAATCGGCAAGCGCACGGAGAAGGAATTCCCCGAAGGCATCAGCGCCCACGGCACCGACGCCCTGCGCTTCACCCTTACTTCCCTGGCCACCACGGGCCGGGATATCAACTGGGACATGAAGCGCCTGGAAGGCTACCGTAACTTCTGCAACAAGCTGTGGAATGCCGCGCGCTACGTGCTGATGAACACCGAAGATCAGGACTGCGGCGCCAACGACGAGCCGGTGGAGCTATCACTGGCGGACCGCTGGATCGTCAGCGCCCTGCAGCGCTGCGAAAAAGAAGTCACACGCCATTTCGACCAGTATCGCTTCGACCTGGCCGCCTATGCCATCTACGAGTTCATCTGGAACGAGTACTGCGACTGGTATCTGGAGCTGTCCAAGCCGGCCCTGACCGATGACAACGCCTCTGCCGAAGCCAAGCGTGGCACCCGCCGCACCCTGGTCCGTGTGCTGGAAGCCATCCTGCGCCTGGCACACCCGATTATCCCGTTTATTACCGAGGAGATCTGGCAGCGCGTCGCCCCGCTGAGTGGAAAGTCTGGCGATACCATCATGCTCCAGCCCTACCCGCAGGCCGACGACGGCAAGATCGATGCGGCCGCCGAGGCCGATATCGAATGGCTCAAGGGCGCAATTGTGGCCGTTCGCAACATCCGCGGCGAAATGAACATCTCCCCTGCCAAGCAGATTCCCGTGTTGCTACGCGGCCCCGAATCTGACCGCGAGCGCATGGAGAAAAACCGCTCCTTCCTGGTCTCCCTGGCCAAACTGGAAAGCCTGACGTGGCTGGGCGACGAGGAAGCCCCCATGTCCGCCACGCAGCTGGTCAGCGACATGGAGGTGTTGGTGCCCATGGCGGGCCTGATCGATAAAGCCGCTGAGCTTGAACGTCTGGACAAGGAGCTGGACCGCATCGGCAAGGAGATCAAACGGCTTGAAGGCAAGCTGGGCAACGCCAACTTCACAGCCAAGGCGCCTGCGGACGTGGTTGATAAGGAAAAGGCCAAGCTGGCCGACGCGATCAACAGTCAGACTCGCTTGCAGGATCAGCGAGCCAAGATCGAAGCGATGTAGAGTAGTGAGCCTCCGGTCCGTGAAGCCCTGACAAGCGCTGCGCCAATGACACAAGCGATCAAACCCAGAATCATGATCATCGGCGCTGGCGCCATGGGGCGACTCTGGGCTGCGTACCTGCATACGGCGGCAGAGGTCTGGTTCGCCACGCGCTCGGTTTCCGGCCCGAAAATCGACTACCCGATGCGGGATGCGACCGGCTCTCGTCACTCGATCTCAGTGCCAGTATGGGTTCGCGAACGCGGCTTACCGGATTGCATATTGGTGATGACCAAGGCTCCCGACGCGGAAGCCGCCCTGGCGCCGTTCGACGCTTTGTTATCGACCAATACTTTGTTATCGACTGATATACCGGTGGTATTGTTCCAGAATGGCATGGGCAGCCAGCGGACCATCGTCGAACGCTACCCTGGCGTCCCCATTATCGCCGCGTCGACGACCGAAGGCGCTTATATTGCCCCTGACGGCCTGCTTGTCCATGCCGGCAAGGGCATCACTTGGGTCGGCGGACTCAACGCGATTGCACAAAGCCAGGCCGAGGCTGCGGTCAACTACCTGGGCCTATCCGGCTTGACCGTGGCGCAGGATAACGACATCGAAGGCCGCCTCTGGCAAAAGCTCGCAATCAATGCAGGTATCAATCCATTTACGGCCCTACTCGATTGCCCAAATGGCGAGATCCTTGGCAACGGTTATTTCGAGCAGCGGATCGGTGGCGTCTGCGAGGAAGTCAGCACCTTGATGAACGCCCGGGGCCGGCCGATACCGGCCGCCACGCTGGAAGCGCAAGTACGGGAGATTGCGAACAGGACGGCGACGAACAGCTCGTCCATGCGCCAGGATATACGCGCCGGCCGCCAGACCGAAATCGATATGATGAACGGCTTTGTAGTGCGCGAATCGGAAGCTCTCGGCTTATCGGCGCCGGTCAACCGGGAGCTGACAACGGCCGTAAGAGCGCTCCGCCACACCAAGGCCTGATGCTCACCTCACACAGGATATTCAGCCATGGGTTACCGACTTTCCAAGATCTACACACGTACCGGCGACGACGGCTCTACCGGCCTGGCCGATGGTAGCCGCATTGCCAAAAACGCTCAACGCGTTGAAGCCATGGGCACCGTCGACGAACTGAACTGTCAGATCGGCGTGCTGATCGAGTACCTGGACACCGAGCCCGAGATGGCCGAAATACTGCGTCGTATCCAGCACCACCTGTTCGACCTGGGTGGCGAATTTGCCATACCTGGCAACTCCATCATCGGCGACAGCCACATTCAATGGCTCGAGCGGACACTGGACGAATGGAACGAGGAATTGCCGCCGCTCAAGAACTTTATCCTGCCCGGCGGGCGTCGCAATGCCGCTCATTGCCACCTCGCGCGTGCAATATGCCGCCGCGCTGAACGTGGAGTCGTCGCCTTGGGACATGAAGAGTCGATCAACAATGCCTCACGGCAATATCTCAACCGGCTATCCGATTTGCTGTTCGTGTTCGCTCGGGTGCTTGCGCGACGTGAGGGCGGCGAAGAAGTCTTATGGGCGCCGACGGCAAAGCCTGAATAGCGGCGTCCAAACAGTGGTCGGCAGCCCACGAAGAAACGTAAAGGCGGAGTCAGGGCAACTCCGCGATGTGCTTTATACGCGGAAAGATTCCACCAAACGGCGCAGTTCAGCCGTCAGATCCGACATCTCCTGAGAGGCATCTTCCGTTTCCTTGGCATTGCCCGCGGTGGTGTGGCCCAGCCCGGTGATCTGCTCGACGTTGGTATTGATATTCTTTGCTACAGCGGACTGTTCTTCCGAAGCCTGGGCAATCTGATGGCTCATATCCACGATCGTCGAGATACCGGACAGGATTTTCTCCAGCGCCTGGGTCACTTCCGAAGACTTCTCGACGGTCGCGTCGGTGACCTCATGACTGTTAGTCATGGCCTTGACGGCATCCTTCACGCCCCCTTGCAGCCGCCCGATCATGGCCTCGATATCCTCGGTGGATTTATGCGTTCGCTGAGATAGAGAGCGAACTTCATCCGCCACCACGGCAAAACCACGGCCTTGATCGCCGGCACGGGCAGCCTCGATGGCGGCGTTCAGTGCCAGCAGGTTGGTCTGTTCCGCAATGGCCTTGATCTCCACCAGAACCTGACTAATGCTGTCGCTGTCGGCACTGACGCGGTTAATCACATCCACTGCACCGCGAATCTCCTCTGCCAGGCGATGGATGGTGTCGACAGTTTCGGCCACCACACGACGGCCTTGTTCAGCGTCCTTCTCGGCGCTGGAGGCTGAATCCGACGCACGCTGCGCACTGACAGCGACTTCCTGAACCGTGTCTACCATTTGATGCATGGCGTCGGAGATCTGGTCGGTTTCCGTCATCTGGCGCGCAACAGCTTCACTGTTGGCGGAGGCCGTATCGTTGACCCTGCGGGCCTGACCGTCCACGTCACCGGTCGTGCGGCTCACCGACTGAATAAGATCCGCCATCTTGGAGGTCATGTTGTTGAATTCACTGGTGAGCGCGCCTAGCTCGTCACGGTTCTGCAAGTCGATGCGCACCGTCATGTCGCCGCCGGCCACTTTGCGAGCGGCGGTGCCAAATTCGGTAATCGCCGTTTTGACCGACATGAAGAAACCCATATACAGATAAACGACGATCAGGAGTACGACGCCCAGCGCCAGGAAGATAATGAGCCGCTGATCGGTTTCCGCACCAAGTCGCATATCGAGGTTGCCGCCGACAATATCGAAGATATGGTTCTGCAGCTCGAAGTGGCGGTTCAACGCCGTGGATACCAACTGATCGAACTCTTGCCAAGGCATTTCCAAGCGATAAGGGGTGATCACGTTGACATCGAGGGCGTCACGCACAGCCAGGGAACTTTGGACAACCGCTCCGGCGAGATCGGCATGCTCGTTCAGGGCCTCAGACGAGCCTAGCGCGACCTGGAACTCCGACTCGAGCCGGCCGTGAAGATTCGTTAGCCGATCGAAAAGCTCGTTCATGGCATCGGCAAGCGCGTACCCGACCTGCCCTTGAGCCAGGCTAAAAACGGCAAATGTGCGCACCTGCCCCTGGGCGCTCATAGCGTCATGCAGCGAAGCCACCCCAAGCTCCATCAAGAGCTGGTTCTCGGGCGACGGATCCTGGGATAGACCGGAAACCTTCATTGTCGAGGCAAGCAGGGAACGGCCCCTCTGAACGAATTCCTGGTAATACTTGAACTGGGGATCGATGTTGCTCTGGAAAATGTCCTCTCGCTTCAGCGTTTCCCATTCCTGCTGAAGCGCTTCCACTTGGATGCGCCAGCTTCCGCTGCCATCGAAAGATACATCTGCCGCCAGCAAACGCTCGAACGACGCATCGATCACTGCGGCGGCCTCAGCGCTCTTGCCGAGAATATTTTCATCGTTGGTCATTTTGCCGACGGACCGGTAATCCCGATAGGCGTAGGCTGCCCGGACCAGCTCGTTGACTTCCCTGACTTGCTCGAGCCCTTCCGCCTCGTGGGCAATCGCCGCGATAGAGCTGTTGAGCTGACTGACGAGCAGATAGGACAAGCCACCGATCGGCAGCAGGAAGAGAATGCTGATCAGGCTGAACTTGTAGAACATCGGCAGCCTGTTCATCAACGCGACTGCTGGATACAAAAGTTGCTTCACTGATCCCCCTTAATACTCACAGTGCCAACTGGCTGGCTATCGCCATTGTTATTGTTCGCCTACCGCCGAGTGCCGAATTGCATAACCGCGTAACGGAAACAAGCACCCTCTATCCCGGAGCGAGTGTCAGTGGTTTACCTACTATTATGTCGTCAGATTCGTCAGAAACTTGAGGCTGGCTTTGTTTATTTATTGTTATTTCGCGTAGCGTCTTCTCGATGGGGTACCGGCAGCTTGCAAAGTTACACCTTAAAAGAGCCAAGTCTTGGAACGCTCACAGGTTGAAACAATCGTAAATCGAGACCGCAGAACGCGCTGACGCCAGGCGTGTACAACAGCTATTCAAAGCCGCCGACGCCCTATACGAATACACCGCTGATAGCGAGCAGCGCCAGCACACAGATCCACACCAACATGCTCCGGTTGAGCAAATCGCGTACGGCCCGCAAGCTGCGTTCGCCGTAATCCGGCCAATCGCCGGGGTGGGCGCTAGCGAAGCGTTCAGGGTCGAGAGAATAGCTGGAAAGCGCGCCATTGGCACTGACGAACAGCAGATCGCGTGATTTCACAGCGGGATTTAGCAACTTTTTACGTGTGTGGCTCAGCCAACCGCTCAAATCACCGGCAATACCAAAGCTGAAACTCAATAGCCGGGCCGGTACCCAGGCCATGAGTGAAGTGAAGCGAGCAAACGGCACACGCGTTGCAGCATTCGGCCAATGGTCCCGCCATGCCAGCAAGAGACGCACTCCGATAACCCCGGCCGGTCCCAATAGCACGTACCAAAATATCAGCAGAAAGTAGCGTTCGAAGATGATCAGGATGAGCTGCCGCGCCAGCGAACGGTGAAGTTCTTCCGGCGCTGCGGCCGCGCCACGCTCTTCGGCAGGAATCAGGTGATTGACGTGATGCCAGGCAGCCTTGGCATCACCGCGCCGCCAAGCCTCGCCATAAGCCCGGATCGGATTTCGCCAGCCGGGAACGCCCATGGCAAAGACCAGCACCATCAGATCCAGCGGCCAGGTCAACATCCACCAACTGCTGCGGCTCAGCCCGATATCAATCAGTGCAACCAGGATGATCGGTACCGCCAGCAGCAGGATCGGCAGCGCCGGGCGGGATTCGTGGTCGGTTTCGGCGCCCGGCATGCGCGCCAGTCGCCGGCGCAACACCGGATCCAGCCCCTCGTCCTGGGTGCTATCCAAAAGACGACGCACGCCGTAAGCCACCAGCAGGATAATGAAACTCAAGAGTTGCGCCCCGCGTCTGTGTTTGGATGAGCGCCGAGGGCCTCGAAAAATGCGGACCAGCTGAAAGCCGGGCCCGGATCAGTCTTGCGTCCGGGTGCGATATCGCTGTGCCCGGCAATGCGATCAGGTGTAATTTGCGGCCAGCGCGCCATCAGAGCTCGACCTAGCCGCGCAAGGGTCTGGTATTGCACGCGCTCATAAGGAATAGCGTCGGCGCCCTCAAGTTCGATACCGATACTGAAATCGTTACATTCGTTTTGGCCCAGAAAGCTGGATCGGCCCGCATGCCAGGCGCGGTCGAGGAAAGAGACAAACTGAATGCATTCGCCATTGCGCCGTACCAGAGCGTGGGCAGATACCTTCATCTCACAGATTTGCTCGAAATAGGGATGCTCATGTCTATCGAGACGGTTGCAGAAAAACCGCTCAATTGCATCGCCACCAAAACGGCCGGGGGGAAGGCTGATGTTGTGGACGACAAGCAGGGTAATCCCGGCCGTGTCCGGGCGCGGGCCAAAATTGGGTGACGGGCAGTGCCTGACGCCGTTAAGCCAACCGGCTTGGTCGATCGAAAACCCGTTTGAGTCATACTCGGAAATCAAGATGCTTCCATCAAAGCCGCGTTGCGAAGAGCCTGAGATCAGGCAGCGATTCTACGGTGATTGAAGCATAAAGCAACGGAACTGGCCATTGATGGACAGGCGCGGATACCGGACTCGGCCTCCAGCGCACTTTGAAGCCGCTGATGTGGCCGTGGACAAGCTTTCACGGTTTCACGGTTGGCTTTTTGGGCTGACTTTCCTTGCTTTTGGACGCCACCCGCCGCTTAGAGCAGCCGGCGTCAGTCGCGCCGGCTATGGCGCAGATTGTCGATAATAGACTCCAATGCCCGATCGAAAATCAGGCCATCGTCCAACAAACTGACTTCACCGGTCGACAGCGCCTTCGCCACGTCCTGCAAAGTATATTCAGAAACCTTTGCACCATTTCGGTTGACGAAAATGTACTTGCCGGTAGCTTTGATAATCGCCGCCAGCTTACAGCGGATCTTCTGGCCGCCGGTAACGAGCTCGACCCAGGATCCAACGCGCAACTTCTCGGCCATCTCTACCCAGCGTTGCTCAACGCCCAGGACACCGGTTTCTGCCACGCCCTTCTCGGCGCCGATAGCCACTTCGGCTTGGCTCGGGACCGCGGCAGGCGCGGGCTCCTTCGCCACGTGCGCCTGCCGAGGCGCCTTTTCACGCGTTGCCGGCTCGGTAACGGCCTCTGCCATTTGCGCGGACTGGGCCTGCTGAAGTTCCGCCGCCGCCAATTCTTCATGGGTTGGCTCACGGAGTAACTCATCGTGCGGCATCGTCCTAGTCGTCGCTGGAGCTGCGACCTCCACTTTCGCCTCTGTCGTTGGCGTCCCGAGCGCCATCTGCTGCAAGGCGTCAACGTGCGCCAACTCGAGATCGCGAATCATGGCGTCGCTGGCAAACGGGTCCCAGGCGATGCTATGCAACCCCTTGCGCAGATTGTCCACTATGGAGGGGATTTGGCGCAGCAGCTCGCCACGCGTGTCTTCGGTGACCGGCTGCGGGTCCACGCTCCAGACCAGCTGTGCGGCGAGTTCGGCTGATTGCTTCCAGTTCTCGCTATCTTCTCCTTCACGCAGATAGAAGAACTGCAATACCTTAGACCACGGCTCGCCCAGTAACGTCTCGACTACGGGCGGCAGTTGGCGATCATGGGTGACCGCTGCCAGCACTTCCGTAGCGGCCGTTCGGGCGCGCTCCTGTCTGGCCCGGCCTTCCTCGGCATCCCTCAGGCGCTGTTCGACCAGCTCGCGACGGCGACGGTCGAGATCCATGAAGTGGCTGAACTCGTCCAGCAGTTCGGAAAAGATCGCCACATTGTCGGTGAATTCGCTCAGCAGCCGGTCGACAACCGATTGGATCTTGTCGCGTAACGGATCTCGCTGCCCCTCTGCCTTGGCGTTCCAACCGATGCCCGCCATCGCCAGCTCGTTCAACAATTTACGCGCAGGATGTCCGCCGCGGTTGAAGAAGCTACGATCGAGCAGAGCAACCTTCAGTATGGGAATCTGCAGTCGCCCGATGGTGGCTTTCATCAGAGGGGGCAGTTGGCGGTCTTCGAGAATGAAATCGAACAACATGGTCACCAGGTTGACCACATCCGCGTCCACCTGGTTAAGCGCGCCAAGACTTTGTCCTCGCCCCGCAAGTGCGGATTCGACCTGATGGGTTAAGTTGCTAGAGATAACCGCTGTAGCTGACCCGTCGAAAGAGACCTCGGCAGATTCCGCACGTCGCTGCAGTAGCGCTAGCTGCTGCATCAGTTCACCGGTATCCAGAACCCCTCCACCTTGGGCTCCTGCACGACCAACGGTGCCGACCGGTGCATCGCCGTCAGACGAGTTGTGCAGCAGCGCCGATAGTTCGGAAAATGTTGCGTCGGCGCCCTCTTCTCTAAGGCTGGTGCTTTCCCCATGGCCCGAAGTTCGACCGAATGCCTGCGGAGTGGAGGGCGGAACCTGGCCTCGAGAAGTGGCAACGTGTTGCTTGGTACCCGAACCGCTAACCGGCGGGCGCTTCATGTCTGGCAATACACCGCTCTTGACCAGCAGCGTGTTGGCGTCGCGGTACAAGTTATCGAGGCGGGCGATAAACAGCTTGTCGAAAAGTTTCAGTACGACCAGCTTCGCCCTGATATCGATATCGAGGTCGTTGCAGGCTTCCTGCAGACCACTGCAGATGACTTCAGGGCTCAACGGCATCTGGCGATCTTGAAGATCGAATTTTGGCGCCAGATGTTGGAAACGGCTAACCAGCATGCGGATCGATTCCAGATGCCGGTTACGCAGCTTGTTCGTGAGATTGTCGATGGCGACCTGCTGCTCCAAGTCGCCGTGATCCAGCAGGCTCAGGCTGTCTTGATCGACTTCGGTCAGTCCGTTGGCGCGGGGCTGGGGATCAAAGGCACCGATCTCGTTGAACGCGCGCGCCACCCACTGGAGCATCGACAGCGTCATCGACTTGCGTCGTAGGCGCAGCTCGCGCATGGCGTCGAAGTAAGCGGTCTGATCCTGATTGGTGCCGGCTTTATCGGCCATGTTGAACAGCGCATCATCCGCGCTGTCGAAAAACTCGGAAAGCTCTTTGCGTAAGGCCTGTCCGGAATAATCCCGAAGACGGATCAATGCCGTGGGCAGCGTAAACGAACGTTCGCCCGCCTCTTTCCTCAAACTTACGACACGGTTGTCATTCGTCATTGAGATTGCCCCCGGGATGCTATCCCGTTACAACTATCCGCCACCGCTGGGTGGCCCAAATCCGCCTAAGAAGCCCTGAAAACCCTTGCACCAACAAGATTTATATTTCACACGAGTTTACAAGCATGTCTGCATCATAGGCGGTTTGTACGTCACCTTGTGTCAGGTTTTGTCACCGATTGTGTTTGACGGACGCAGTTCACAATTCCCGGCAATGCGCTCGCCAATAATCAGTTGTAGAGTTAGTTAATGACGCCATAAACGACAGGCCATTGACGTCATAGGCCACCTTTTTAGAGAGTTTATTGACGCATGAGCCCCCATTCTCATTCGGAACCAGACACCCGCTATCCTGCTTGGCCCCACTCCTCTGAGTCAGTAAACTTGCCCTGTTTTCCACTATCCGGGAGTTCCTGTACGACTATGACCGCCTATACCAACCAGCAACTCAGTCAGTCACGCATCCAGGCGGTCGCCCAGAGCCTTCAGGAAGATGTCGGCCCTGGCGATGTCACGGCCCAACTGATTCCCGAGGAACGCCAGGCATCGGCTCGGGTCATTACCCGTGAGCATGCCATGATTGCTGGCCGGGCCTGGGTCGACGAAGTTTTTCATCAGGTGGACCCAAGCGTGGGCATCGAATGGTTCTGCCAAGACGGTGACCGTGTAACGCCGGACCAGGCGCTGTTCGCTGTTCAGGGCAATGCCCGCAGCCTACTCACAGCCGAGCGTTGTGCGCTCAATTGGTTGCAAACGCTGTCCGGCGTCGCCACGCGCTGCCAGCAATACGCTGACCGCGTCGCCCATACCTCGGTAAAATTACTGGACACGCGCAAAACCTTACCGGGCCTTCGACTGGCCCAGAAATATGCCGTCACATGCGGCGGTTGTCATAACCATCGGATCGGTCTCTTCGATGCGTTTTTGATCAAGGAGAACCACATTGCCGCATGCGGCTCTATCGATCAGGCGATTAGCGCGGCCCGCCGGATCGCGCCCGGCAAACCCGTAGAGATCGAGACCGAGAACCTTGAAGAGTTCCACCAGGCTCTGGCCGCAGGAGCCGATATCGTCATGCTGGATGAATTCTCGCTGGCCGATATGCGCCAGGCGGTTGAGGACAATCGGGGACGGGCAAGGCTCGAGGCTTCAGGCGGTATCAACGAAGAGACTCTGATCGCTGTCGCCGAGACCGGTGTGGACTATATTTCATTAGGGACCCTCACGAAGGATGTTAAGGCGACTGATCTCTCGCTTCGGCTATCCATGTAACATGTCGGCTTTATCACGTCGCCTACAGCACCTCGTAATTACAGACGGTAACCGTTGTTAAGGAGGCTGGGGTGGCGATTCAGGCTACGCTATGCCGTCTGAGCATGCGCGACGAACGCGTGACGATCTTTTAGAGCATGCAATGACGTTTTAACGTATGTAATGGACGCTAGAAGAGTGTGATCAGACCGGAAAGCCGAAGCCGAGCGGGGTCGTCGCGCTGATCGACTTACCCTTACGAGGTTCGGTGGCTACGGCACTATGATTGACATCTGGCATCAGAACGCAAACCCCCAGCATGCACCAGGGAAGGGTTTCTGTTGAACGTTCCATCACGCTTTATTGAATCGGTTAAAGTCGGACTCGCCTATGCCCTGGTTACGGCGGGTATCATCGCGCTGGCATTGGTCAGTATCCAGCTTCCCACGCAGGCTGAACACTCATCCATCGTCTGGCTGCCCTCAGGCTTAGCCCTCGCCCTGTTAATTTTGCGCGGGCGGCGAATGGTTCTGCCCACACTAGCGGCTCTTTTTGTCGCCAGCCTGGTTCATGTCTCTCAGACGTCCAATGGCAATGGCTCACTAAATACCTTTCTTGCAATCTATCTATCCTATGCCGCCGCTCCGTTAGTGGCTTATTGGGTGTTCTGGCAGACGTCCCGCAGCCGCCACCCGCTGACCGATTACCTCGGCTTTATCTGGCTGCTGGGCGCCATCACCGTCGCTTCACTGGCCTCGGCACTGCCAATGACCTATCTCGCGGCACAAACCGCTGTGCAGGGCAGTACGCCCATTAACGAAGTTCTCCTTTTGACCTGGTTTTCCCATGCTTTAGGCTGCCTGACAGTCACGCCCCTTATTCTTAGCCTCGTGCGCGAGCCCATGGTCGCGCGCCTGTTCTACCGTCCGCTGGAGTGGCTTCTTTGGGCCACCGGCCTGGCCTTCATTGTTGGCATAACCCTTTACGATGTCATGCAGTCGTTGTTCCTCCTGCTCCCCCTGATGACCTGGGCAGCGACCCGGTTCTCACTGAGTGGCAGTATGCTGGCCATCAGTATGGCTACTTTCACCGCCCTCGCTTGCGTATTTCTACTCGTCGACCCCGAGCTGGCGAAAGGTCTGGATGCGCTGCTGGGTGAAACGCTGATCGTCGCAATCGCAGGCACCACCTGCTATGTCCGGGTGCTCCTGGCCGATCGCGAGCGCGTGGAAAATAGCCTTGAAACGACGGTTGAGGAGCGCACTCGCGAACTCCAGCTCACCAACTTCGAACTCAAGGACGAAATATTCATTCGTGAGCAGGCGGAAAAATCGTTCAGACGCTCGTCCCGGCATTTTCGCGCCCTCTTTGAGAACACCAGCAATCCCATTATCGTCGTGGAACGCGACGGCTCCATCCGCCAATGGAACAGCGCGGCCGAAACCCTTTTTGGCTACAGCCGCGACGATGCAATGGACCGGAACCTGTTGCAGGCCTTTATTCCACCGGAACAGCGAGATGAGCTGGCATGGAAAATCACCAAGGTGCTGACCACCGGTTTGCCCCGTGACCAGATCGAAACCCGGGTTAACAGCTTCGACGGCACCAGCCACACGATCCTCTGGAATATCAACCGGCTACAGGAAGAGGACGAAGAAGCGCCCGTGCAGATCATTCTGATCGGCCAGGATATTTCCGAAATTCGCGAAACCCAAAATCAGCTCCACTATCTGGCTCACTACGACGTACTGACCGATACCGCCAATCGCCGGCTGTTCGAGGATCGTTGCCGCCAAGCCATCGCCAGCGCCTTGCGCCACGGCCACTATTGCGCCCTGATCGCGCTGGATGTCGACCACTTCAAACGCATTAACGACACGCTGGGGCATGATGCCGGCGACGAACTGCTGCAGGAACTGGCTCGACGGCTACAAAAGAATGTCCGTGAAGAGGACACCATCGCGCGTCTAGGTGGCGATGAATTCGCGATTCTACTCACTCAGGTCAACGGCGCCGATGGTTGTGAAAAAGTGGCACGCGGCATCCTCAACGCCATTACTGAACCGGTTCGGATTCCCAGTGGAGAATTGATTATTACGTCCAGCATTGGCATCACCCTCGCCCCTCTGGACGGCAAGACCTACGACGACCTGCTGAAGAATGCAGATATGGCGATGTACAGGGCCAAAAAAGCCGGACGCAACAACATCCAGTTCTTCAGCCACGATATGAATGAAGAAATGCAGCGCCAGATGACGTTGGAGCGGGAGCTACGCGGCGCGATACGCGAAGGTCAGCTCGATTTGTACTACCAGCCCATCATCAGTGTCCGTTCGGGGCGCATTGTCGGTCTGGAGGCTTTATTGCGCTGGCATCACCCCACCCGCGGGCTGCTGTCGCCGACCGACTTCCTCGACGTAGCCGAACAGACCGGGCAACTACAGCAATTAGGCGAGTGGGTATGCCACAACGCGTGCCTGCAATCCCGGGCGATCCAGGCCATGAGCCCAACCCCGGTCCCGGTGAGCATTAACCTGTCCTCGCGCCAGTACAATCACCCACAACTGGCCACCAGCTTGCAACGCATCATTAAAGACACGAACCTCGACCCCAGTTTGCTGACGCTGGAAATTGATGAACGGGTGCTCGGTGACCGGCTTGACGAAACCGCTACGACCTTGGGACGTCTCAAGAAACTGGGTATTGGGCTGGCTCTGGATCGGTTCGGTAGCGGCCTATCATCCCTGCGCCTGCTACGAGATCTCCCCTTCGATCAGGTCAAGATCGATCAGAATCTTATTCAGCAGGCTCCGAACGAGGAAAACACGGCGGCCATTGTGCATACACTGATCAATCTTGCCCGGCAGCTGTCGCTGACGGTGGCTGCTTCAGGCGTTGAAAATGTGGAAGAGGATACGTTCGTGCGTAGTGCCGGCTGCCATCTGATGCAAGGCCATCGTTTCTGCCCGCCTCTACCCAGTTCGGGGCTGGGCACGCTGTTCGATGAGGTTCGCAAGGGTCGCCAACTTCTGCCGGAAGATCAGTATTCGCTTCCGCTGCGCCACGATAATCCTCAAGATCGAAATGATTAGAGGGCCTCTGAATAACGCCTTGGGCTTCAGGAGAGGATGTGACGCCCCGCTATGCGCTGCCGGATAGCAGCGAGTCAATGCGTGCCAGTTCATTTATCACGACGTTGCCCGAGGCGTCTTCCCGTCGAAAGAATTCTTCCGCCATGGGCGCAATACCGGAGACGGCCGGAAGCGCCATATCTTCCTCGATCAGGTATTTCATACGCGGCAGGAAAATGAACTGCAGCCACTGCGGGAACGTCAGTGTATCCACGCAAAATGGCTGGGTGCTTTGCAGGGCCTCTGGCGCGGGACATTCCGATTCCCAATAATTCAGCCTGCGCAACTCGGTTTCGATGGCGAGCAGACCATCGGCGATGTAAGTTGCTTGCGTAATCGAGTGCTTGGTCAAAATAACTCCTAATGCACTAGGCCTCAGTTTCCACCTTTTCGCCGTTCAGCAGGCGATACAGATTGATGTATTGGCGCGTCAGGTTGTGTTTCGGCGCGAAGTGTACCAGAGGCTGTCGCGCCTGATGGGATTCCCGCATTTTCACCGAACTCGACAGATGCACCGATAAGATGGGCAGCCCTTCTTCCAACAATTCCTGGACCAGTTGCTTGGGCAGCGTCGCCCGGTTCTGGAACTGGTTGGCCACAATGCCTTCCACCACCAGGTCCGGGTTGTGGTCCTCCTGCAAATCCTGAATTTCGTTAAGGATGTTGTACAGCGCCTGACGCGAGAAATCGTCGCAGTCGAACGGAATCAGGCAACGCTGGGCGGCAATCAGCGCCGAGCGGGTATAGAAATCCAGCGCCGGTGCCGTATCCACATAAATTTCGTCGAAATTTTCCCCCAGCTTTTTCAGCGCTTCGCGCAACTTATAGATCTTATGTTTGGCTTCCAATTTGCGCTCAAGGAAATCCAGTTCCGGGCTGGACGGCATGACAAACAGATTGGGAAAAGGCGAGGCATGCACAAACTCATCGGGACGCCGGTTGAATACCGAGAAGGAGACGGTCTGCTCCAGTAGATCCGCGACCGTGTCCTTGAAGGTCTCCGCACGCTGACCTAACAGGTAATGCGTGGAATTGCCCTGTGGATCCAGGTCGACGACCAGAGTCCGTTTACCCTCCGCTGCGGAAATCGCTGCCAGGTTGCAGGTGATGCTGGACTTGCCCACCCCTCCCTTCTGGTTGAACACGACTCGTCTCATGATGTCCTCGTCCTTTTGTTATTGCCCCGCGTTCGGGCGCAACCGTCCTGATAGTGACCTAAAAAGCGTTACCACCCCATCATCGATTTGACGAAGGGAATGGTCAGGCGACGCTGCTCTCGGAGCGACCCCTCGTCCAGGCGCTCCAGGATAGCCAGGAGTTCGCCCGTATGGCGTGGCGCACGGCGAAGAATAAAGCGGCTGACGTCCTCCGGCAGGAACAGCCCCCGACGTTCCGCCCGTGTTCCAAGAATCAGTAGGCGATCCTCGTCACGCGGCAAACTCAACTGGATAACCACACCATGTTGCAAGCGGGAGGCCAGGTCCCCCAGCCTGATGTCTATCCGCGCCGGCGGCTGCCCGGCACTAACGATCAGCTGGTGGCCATTATCCAGCATTCGGTTGAACAGATGGAACAGTGCTTCTTCCCAGTGCGCGTCGCCGGCCACGGCTTCGATATCGTCCAGACAGACTCGTTCGAATGTCTCCATGCCCTGCAGCACCTGCGGCCCCAGCGTCGCAAGTTCGGCAAGGTTCAGGCATAGCGCCGACCGCCCTTGATGCTCGGCGTGATGGCAAACGGCCTGTAGCAGGTGGCTCTTGCCCGTACCGCTATCGCCGCAAACGACGATGACTGGCAGCGAGTTGTCCTCCACAAGGGCCCGCAGCTTCTCGGCCGCGGGAACATTCCTTTCGCCCAGGAAGTTGGCAAACGTCGCCTCGTCGTGCAAGCGCACACCCAGCGTTAATTGCGATCCCTTTAGTGTGTTCGACCCCTTTAGTGTGTTGCCAGCCATGCACGACGCGTCCAGACGAAAATATAGTGAAGGCCGCTGACAATCGCCGCCCCGGCCACTAGCCAAATACCGACGGGAATGACCCAGGGCTGCATCGGATAATCGGCCAGATAGATCACGATGGCCAACACAACCAGTATCTGCACCAGGGTATTGAGCTTACCCAGAGCGCTTGGCGACATTTCATAGCGCCCAATGAAATGATGGTAGGCCAGCGCCCCGGACACAATGACCAGATCGCGCCCGACAATCAGCAGGAAAAGCCAAAATGGCAGAACGTCGGTCAGCGACAGCATCAGGTAGGAGGTAATCAGCAGCGCCTTGTCCGCCAGCGGGTCCGCGATGGCGCCCAACCTCGTTTTCCAGTCAAAGTGGCGAGCGAGAAAACCGTCGAAGCCGTCCGACGCTGCCGCTATCAGAAAAACCAGCAAAGCCGAGCGATACTGCCCATCGTATAAAGCCAGCGCGAACGGAATGATCAGCAACACCCGAAGGAAGGTGAGTGCGTTGGGAATCCAGCGCCAGCGATTGACCTCCGTCACCTGCAACTCCCGCTCTCCTTACCGGTCCCCGGACAGCTGCGAACCGCCAGTACCGGTCCAACGATAGCGCAGGACCGGATACAACGACTCGTAGCTCTTCTCGCTTTCCGCAGCGTCGGATTCATCCGTCTCGATCGGCCGGTATTGCAACAGAGACGCTCCATCCTGACGCTCCGCCGCCGGCTGTTGCGCAGTGGATTGATCGCCCTTCTCGGCGGGCTCTGCGTCAGCAGGCGCTGCAGACGTTTGGCTCGCAGCGCTGTCCGGCCCGGCGCCCGCCGGTTGCGCGGACTGGGATTGTTCGGACGGCGCTTGCGGGTGGCCCTGAGAAAGGCTGCCAGGATTCGTTTCCGGCTTGGCCGTGCCTGCGGAATCAGCCGGGGTTTCCAGGGGAACAAAATTGGCGTTCAGCGCAATGTATTCTTTGAGAACCGACAGCTCGCCGGAAAATGTAACCCGCATGGTGGCCATGTTGCCGCTGACTCGAGTGGGGCCGGCCGCGACCACGGGTGCCATGCTGTTCAGGGCGCTCAAAACGGCCCCGTACGCTTCCAGAGTGCCGACGTTTTCGATCCGCAAATCGACCCGCTGCCCCTCGGTCACCTCGCCGGCGTCCACCGAGTATCGCGCGGCCAGCAAGTCGGACCAGGCGCCGACGACGGCCTCGGCCAGAGCTTCGGATGAGCCCTCGCCCCGCACGTCACCGGTTTCGCTAAAAGCCGGCCCTTCCAGGCGCCAGCGTGCTTCCCAGTTGGAACCACGGCGGCTGACGTTGACCACGCTGACCAGGTTGCCGGAATAGTCAGCCGCCTTGGTACGCAGGTTTTCCATAAACTGGCCACGGATTTCAGACAGTAGATCCCGGTCCTGGCGCACCTCTTCCGGGGGCAACGCAAGTGGAAGGCCGCGTTCGGCCGCCGCTTCGTTAAAGGCGCGCACCCAGCGGCCGCGCTCATCGAGTTGGGTGTCGTCCGAGGTCAGAACCCAGCGGTCCCGACCGGAGTCCACGGCGATCCACGCCAGTGTTAAGGGGCGATTGGCCCCCCAGACGGGAATTTGCATGTCGGCCAGTGCCCGGTTAACGCCTACAGATCCGAAACTCAACATCAGTTGATCCGTGCCTTCGGGGGAGCGCTGATACTGATAGGACTGCAGCAAGGATTCGGCTTTCTCAAGCAGCGGGGCAATCTGTTCGCTATCCAGGACCTGGCGATTACCCGCAACCCGGGTGAGCACCTCACGCAACCCCTGCGCGTAGGCCGCCTGCTGAGCCTGGTCAGAGGGTCCGGCTACCGGCACCTGGGCACGGTAAAGCCCCTCCACGGTAACCGCGGACGCCGCCACCATAGGCATGAGCATAAAGGTAAACAGGAGCAGCGTCCTGATCTGCGGCATGACTGCTGAATTCATGAATCACCCTGCTGTTCGCTGGAATGGCCGATAGGATACACCATGGCCTTGGCACTGAGTAGCAGAGGCCCCGGTGAACATGCCTCCATGTTCCGTTTCAGTATGTCCGGCTTAAAAACCCCCGTTTACCCGCCGAATGCATTGGACCGCTCCTCGCCACCTGCTAAAATTGCCGCCTTTTCCAGACCAGGGCTTTGACAATCATGAGCGACCAGACATCGGGCATGGGTGATAAAAAGGCGGGACTCACCTACCGCGACGCGGGCGTGGATATCGACGCCGGCAACGCACTCGTCGAGCGCATCAAGGAGACCGCAGCGAAAACCCGCCGCCCTGAAGTTCTCGGTGGACTGGGCGGTTTTGGCGCAATGGTAGCGCTGCCGACAGGCTATAAAGAGCCTATTCTGGTGTCCGGTACCGACGGCGTCGGCACCAAGCTGCGCCTGGCCATGCAACTGAATCGCCACGATTCCATCGGCATCGATCTGGTGGCCATGTGCGTCAACGACTTGGTTGTTGGTGGCGCCGAGCCCCTGATGTTCCTCGACTACTATGCCACCGGCAAACTCAATGTGGACGTGGCAGCGGACGTGGTCGCCGGCATAGGCCGTGGCTGCGAGCTCGCCGGCTGCGCTTTAGTGGGCGGCGAAACGGCTGAGATGCCTGGAATGTACGAAGGCGACGACTACGATCTTGCAGGCTTCTGCGTGGGCGTTGTCGAACGCAACGAAATCATTGACGGCATGCGCACGCAGGCTGGCGACGTATTGCTCGCCGTGGGCTCCTCAGGCCCTCACTCCAACGGTTACTCATTGGTCCGTAAGATTCTGGAAGTCAGCAATGCCGATCTCGATATGCCGCTCGGTGATTCGACCCTCGCCGACGCGCTGATGGAGCCGACCCGTATCTACGTCAAGAACCTTCTCAAGCTGATCAAAACCATCGATGTCCGCGCGCTGGCCCACATTACCGGTGGCGGCCTGCCTGAAAATATCCCCCGGGTACTTCCTGAGGGCGCCGCAGCTATCATCGATACTGAAAGCTGGACCCTACCGCCGGTCTTTCAATGGCTCAAAGAAGCAGGTGGCGTCGACGATCGCGAGATGTACCGCACGTTCAATTGCGGTGTCGGCATGGTGGTCTGCGTGCCCGAAGCCCAGGCCCAGGAAGCGCTGGACACTCTGGTGGGGTTGGGCGAGAACGCCTGGCGCCTGGGGCACATCGAATCTTTAGCCAAAGACGACAAGGACGGCGAGCGCGTGCAATACCGTCCGGGTGCCGCACGAGCATGACGTCGCAAATGACACCGTCAGACGGGGGCAAGTCTATCCAGCCACGTATTGTCGTTCTGATTTCGGGATCCGGCACTAACCTGCAGGCACTGATAGACTCAGCCACCGCCGCCGATTATCCCGGCAGAATTGTCGGGGTCGGTTCCAACCGGCCGGATGCCGGCGGACTCGAACGGGCGCAGCGAGCTGGCATCGAAACTTTTGTGATCGATCATACGCAGTACGACAATCGCGAGAGCTTCGACGCGGCGCTGATCCGTAAGCTGGAAAAGCTCACCCCGGATCTCGTGGTTCTGGCCGGATTCATGCGCATTCTAACCGACGATCTTGTGCGCTATTTCCGGGGTCGCCTGATCAATATCCACCCGTCTATACTGCCGAATTATCAGGGACTGAAAACCCATGCCCGCGCGCTTGAAGCCGGTGATACCGTCCATGGCACCTCGGTGCATTTTGTAACCGAAGAACTCGACGGCGGCCCCATCATCGCGCAGGCTGAAGTGCCGGTGCTGGAGAACGATACGGATCAGACGCTTGGCGCCCGGGTCCAGGCTCGCGAGCACGTACTCTATCCGATCATTGTGCGCTGGTTCTGCGAAGGGCGGATCAACCTCGGCCCCGACGACGAGGTACTCTTCGACGGCGAACCGATCCCTGCCATCCTGACCTTGCCGGCCGACGTTTATCAATAGGAGCAACGTGTACCACGTTTACCGCATTTACCAAGAGGAGCGACGCTTGCAAATAGGCTCGCCCTGTCCGCCAGCAACAGCAGAGACATAAAAAAGCCTTCGAGATCATCTCCAGCTTTACGAACAGCTCACAAGTTGGCGGGAGGCTCCTAATCTTTCCGCCCGGTCACTTGCACCGGCGCCAGCCTTAACTTAGCTTATTAAAGCACCGCAGGCAGGATTGGCGGCCATTCTCGGATAAATGCTCGTAAAACCCTGCCCTGCATAAATACCCATACCTCCCTATCAGAGCCGTTAAACTCAGCGATGATGCTTGTTTCCAAAGTTCTGCCAAACCTCAAATGCCTGTTGCTAATCGCCAGCGCCCTGGCGGCTGCACCCGCGACCGCTGCGGATAGCGCCGAAACGCGTGGGCCGGTGTCGCTGCAGGCAACGTATCGCGCCACCCTCGAGAAAGGCATCCCTGTCAACGGGAGCGCCACCCGCTCCGTAGAACAGTTGGAGGACGGCTCCTGGGTTTCGACCTTCAAGGTCGAATCATTCATCGCCGATATTACCGAGACATCGCGCTTTCTCTGGCGTGATGGCCGGGCCTGGCCGAGCACCTATCGTTACGCCCTGGAAGGCCTCATGATCCCGGACCGGCACCGCGCGATGAATTTCAATTGGGCAGACAACCGGGTGACCGGCCGCTACGAGAGTACCGATATCGACATAGCGCTACCGCCAACGGCGCTGGACCCCTTGAGCTACCAGCTGCAAATGCGTCAGGATCTCAAGCGTGGCCAAACTGAAATGCACTACCAAATCGTCGGAAAGAACCGAGTGGAAGAAGATACCTATGCGGTAGTCGGTGAAGAAACCATCGATTCGCAACTGGGTTCAATTGAAACCGTGAAAGTGGAGAAGGTGCGCGAGCCTGAAAGCAAACGTAAGACGTATATGTGGCTCGCCCCCGAATACGACCACTTGCTGATCCGCCTGCTGCAGATCGAGAGTGACGGCACCCGTTACGAAATCCATCTGGAAAGCGCCACCGTGGACGGTCAGCAGGTCACGCCTCCGACCACACCCTGAGCACTTCGTCGGCGATAATTTCCAGCCCTCGTGCCACACGCTCATCGTTCTGGGAGTAGGTCACCCGCAAGCATTCATGGCGGTGGCGCCAATCATCCTCGGGTAAACCCGGGAAGAAATAGTGCCCTGAAACCACCAGTACCCCGCGCCGCTTTAAACGTTCATAGAGCGCCAGACTGGTGATTGGCAGATCCGGGAACCAGAGCCAGAGGAACATTGCCCCTTCGGGCTTATGGACAGCCCAGGGACAACGCTCGCCCAGACGGTCATGGAGCACCGCCACCGCCTTCTGCATCTTTTCCCGGTAGAACGGACAAACCACATCTTTGCTCAGCGAGAGAATCTCGCCACTGCGCACGAGCGGTTCGGCAAGCATGGCACCGAAGCTACCGGTGGCCAAATTCATGATGGCGTTGATGCCCGAAAGCGCACGGATGATCGGTTCGGCGGCAATAACGATGCCCGTGCGGGCCGCCGGCAATCCCAATTTGGACAGGCTCAGGCAGAGGATGATCTGATCGTTCCAGCGCGGCGTGGCATCCACGAACAGCAAACTGGGAAACGGCATGCCATACGCGCCATCGACAATCAGCGGCACGTCATGCTGCACCGCCAGCGCTTCCAGGTGGGCCATCTCCCCATCGGTGACCACATTGCCAGTGGGGTTCGTGGGCCGGGAAACACAGATCGCACCAGTGGACTCGGTGACTTCCAGCGCATCGAAGTCGACGCGGTACTTGAACTCATGATCGCCGGTCGCCGTAATGTCGGGCTTTACAGCACGAAACAGATTGCGGCTGAGTCCCGCATCGGCGTATCCGATGTATTCAGGGGCCAGCGGCAACAAAATGTGACGCTCATCGCCCTCCCCGTCGTCACCGGCGAACATGTTGAACAGCATGAAGAAGGCGGCCTGGCTGCCATTGGTGAGGGCGATATTCTCAGGGCGCAGACCCCAGCCGTATTCCGCGTTTAGCAGATCAGTCAAAGCCGCGATAAACCGCTTTTCGCCTTGAGGCGGATCGTAGACGCCGACCAGCCGCTTGAAGGCCTCTTCGTCGGCGACGATATCACCGAGAATTTCCCGCAATCGCGTCTGAATAACCGGCACATGCCCCGGATTGCCGCCACCCATCATGATCATATCGTCGCCGGACGCTAGCGCATTCCCCAGATCGTCCATCAACGAGGTAATACCGGAATCTGCGGTGAACTTGCGTCCGAATGCGGAGAGTTTCATGGCGAGCCTATGGCGTTAGTCGTCCAGCGCAATACCCAGGTTGCTGACACCGTCGTTAGCGGCGTCTTCACGCACATCGGCAATGTAGGATTCTGTAGGTACCCGCTGCTTTTTGAGGGACAGGATCAGCTCGCGCTGAAACAGTTTGTCGACCTTCATCAATTCATGGCGATCCAGCACGCGCACCAGCTCGTCTTCGCTGAGGTCTTCGCCTTCTGACACTTCGATAAACTGGGCCACCGTGGCCGTGGCCATCTGAGAGGCTTCCAGCGCACGCGGGCGTGTCGAATTGAGCCGATTCAGCAAGGCCTGTTCCAGCAGCCGGCAGAAGTCGTCGGCCGGATAAACGCCGTACATATCGTAAGCTTCGGGGTCCGGCGCGAGATTTTCGAGGCGCGCCAGGCTCTGGGCTATCCGCGCATCACCGACCTTTTCCTGCAGCATGCCCCAGGCTTCGTCCAACAGCATCCGCATCTTGGCGGACTGTTTGGCGCCGATGGCTTCGTCGAAGATGACATAGTTGGGGAAGGCGCGCTCAGAGAGCGCCAGGATAAATGCAAACTCCCGCCAGCCACGCAGCTGCTCCAGGGCTTTGAGAAACTGATTGGCGTTCAAGAAAGCATCTCCATTGCAGACGGGAAACGTCGGCTAGTCAAATTTCGGGCTTATCTCGTTCTGGACCATCAGGTTCTCGGCAACGTAACGCCGCGCTGACCCTGATACTTGCCACCGCGATCCATATAACTGGTTTCGCAGACCTCGTCGGACTCGAAGAAAAGCATTTGCGCCACACCTTCGTTGGCGTAAATCTTTGCCGGCAGGTTGGTGGTGTTGGAAAACTCCAGCGTCACCTGCCCTTCCCACTCGGGCTCCAGCGGCGTGACGTTGACGATAATACCGCAGCGGGCGTAGGTGGACTTGCCCAGGCAAATCGTCAGCACGTTACGCGGGATACGGAAATACTCGACTGTGCGGGCCAAGGCAAACGAATTCGGCGGGATGATACAGACATCGCTGGTGACATTGACGAAACTCTGCTCGTCAAAGTTCTTCGGGTCGACCGTTGCCGAATGCACGTTGGTGAAAATCTTAAACTCGTTGCTACAGCGCACATCGTAACCATAGCTGGACGTACCGTAGGAAATCACCCGTCCTTTGGAGGACTCGCGCACCTGCTCGGGCTCGAACGGCTCGATCATGCCATGCTCCAGCGCCATGCGCCGGATCCACTTGTCTGCCTTAATCGTCATCGTCTGTCATTCTCGCAAGAGGCTGCTGGGCGTGCGCAATCATGCGCCCGACAAAGGTGGGTATGTTAACGCCTGCGGGTGTTTAAAACAAAGGCGCGAGACACGCTTGGACTTTTGAAAGAGCTGCGCCGGGCCGAGGTTACGGGACCCGGCGTGCCCGTCAATCGTCGCTGACGGAAATGCTGGGAATCGGCGACGCCAGATTGCGCTCACGGCGGGATAGCAGCGCGCCCACACGCCGGGCAGAATCCCGGTAGATACGCGCCACCTCGGAGTCCGGCTCGGCGATAACGGTGGGTTGGCCGCTATCGGTCTGCTCGCGGATGGTCATGTGCAGCGGCAACTGGCCCAGCAGCTCAGTGTCGTAGCTCTCCGCCACCCGCTGGCCACCCCCTTCGCCAAACAGCGGTTCGTGATGGCCGCAATTGCTGCAGATGTGCGTGCTCATGTTCTCGATCACGCCCAGCACCGGGATATCCACTTTGCGGAACATCTCGATGCCCTTTTTGCAGTCCAGTAGCGCGATGTCCTGGGGCGTGGTGACCACCACTGCGCCGGTGACCGGCACTTTCTGCGCCAGGGTCAATTGGATATCGCCGGTGCCGGGCGGCATGTCGACGATCAGGTAGTCCAGGTCGTTCCACTGGGTCTGGGTCAGCAGTTGCTGCATGGCGCCGCTAACCATCGGCCCGCGCCAGACCATGGGCGTCTTGTCGGTAACCAGGAACGCCATGGACATGGCCTCGACGCCGTGCGCCGGCACCGGGATAAAGAATTTATTGTCGCGGGTCTTGGGTCGGGTGCCCTCGGGCAGTCCGAGCATCATACCGACGCTGGGGCCATAGATATCCGCATCGAGAATGCCCACACGGCAGCCTTCCAGGTGCAGCGCCAACGCCAGATTGACCGCGGTGGTGGATTTGCCCACACCGCCCTTACCAGAGGCCACGGCAATGATATTTTTCACCCCCGCGATAGACTGCAGATCCTTCTGGGCGCGATAGGCGCGAATGGACTGCCGCGTATTCACGGTAGCTCTCGACACGCCGGGCACGTTTTCGATGGCATTAGCCACAAGCTGCCGCAGCCCGCCAGCAATGCCTTCCGACGGATAGTGCAGTTCGATCTGCACCGTTACCGCATCACCGTCGATCTCCACGGATTTCACCGCATCCAACGCGAACAGGTCCTCGTCCAGGTAAGGGTCCCGATATTCTCGAATCGCAGAATCAATCGCTTCACGGGAAATCTGGGTCATATCCGTCTCCATGCGGAATCAATGGGATAACACAAGGCTTGCTCAGGTAAAGCCGGATTACCTGACTAAATTAGTGCGTTATTACTGAAGTTCTATTTAATCACAGGGCCGCCGAACACTGAACCGTTCCAACGCAAGCCACCGCCAAGCGCCGTCCGAAACCGCTCCACTCAACAAACGGGATGAAAAAGTTGCCCGTGAACGGTATCATTCGGGACCCATTTTTCCGGCAATTCGTATCGTCGCCGGAACGCCATCATTCCTGATCAACGTTTGGGACATCCAATGACGCAAGCCAACGCACCGTCCAAGCGCGACATCCTGGTTACCAGCGCCCTGCCGTACGCCAACGGCCCGATCCACCTGGGCCATTTGCTGGAATACATCCAGACCGATATCTGGGTGCGCTACCAGAACATGCGCAGCAATAACTGTGTCTATGTTTGCGCCGACGATGCCCATGGCACCGCGATCATGCTTCGTGCCGAGCGCGAAGGGATCACCTCCGAGGCGTTGATCGAGCGGATCAATCAGGAACACCAGCAGGACTTCGCCGGCTTCCTGATCAACTTCGACAACTACTACAGCACCCACTCGCCGGAAAACCGCGAATTTTCCGGCTACATCTACGAACAGTTGAAGAAGAATGGGCATATCGCCACTCGCAGCATTACCCAGGCGTACGACCCCGAGAAGAACATGTTCCTCGCGGATCGCTTCATCAAGGGCACCTGTCCCAAGTGCAAGTCCGAGGATCAGTACGGCGACAACTGCGAAGTCTGCGGCGCCACCTATACCCCGGCGGAACTGATCAATCCGCGTTCAGCGGTATCCGGCGCCACGCCCATCGACAAGGCATCCGAGCACTACTTCTTCCGCCTGCCGGAATTCGCCGATTTCCTGCGCACCTGGACCCGTAGCGGCACGCTGCAGCCTCAGGTGGCCAACAAACTGGCTGAATGGCTCGATGCCGGTCTGCAGGAGTGGGACATCAGCCGCGACGCGCCCTATTTCGGCTTCGAGATCCCCGACGCGCCAGGCAAATATTTCTACGTCTGGCTGGACGCCCCCATCGGTTACCTCGCCAGCTTTAAGAATCTGTGCGACCGCCGCGACGATCTGGACTTCGACCATTTCTGGAAGGCGGACTCCAAGGCCGAGGTCTACCACTTTATCGGCAAGGACATCATCAACTTCCACGCGCTGTTCTGGCCCTCCATGCTGCACAGTGCTGGATACCGTACGCCGTCGGCCGTTTACGCTCACGGTTTCATTACGGTCAACGGTAAGAAGATGTCCAAGTCCCGCGGCACCTTCATCATGGCGAGGACCTATCTGGATCACCTCAATCCGGAATACCTGCGCTACTACTTCGCCACCAAGCTGACCAGCAACGTGGACGACATGGACCTCAACCTGGAGGACTTCGCCCAGCGCGTGAATTCCGACCTGGTGGGCAAGGTGGTCAATATTGCCAGCCGCACCGCGGGCTTCATCGCCAAGAAGTTCGACGGCAAGCTGGGCCAGGTGACCGAATCCTCGAAGCTGGCCACATTTGTCCAGGCCGGCGAGGAAATCGCCGGGCATTACGAGAACCGCGAATTCGGCCGCGCCATGCGCCGCATCATGGAACTGGCGGATATCGCCAACCAGTACGTCAACGACGAGGAGCCCTGGGTTCGCATCAAGGACGACAGCAAGGCCGCGGAGGTGCAGGCCATTTCCACCAACGCCATCAATATGTTCCGTCTGCTGATGACCTACCTGGCGCCGATCCTGCCCGCCACCGCCAAGGCGTCCGAGGCGTTCCTGAATGCGCCGCTGGACTGGAACGGCCGGGCCAAGCTGCTGGAAAACCACGCCATCAACAAGTTCAAGCCGCTGATGAACCGGGTTGAAATGAGTCAGATCGAGAACATGCTTGAGGCCTCCAAAGATGAACTCGCGGCGGCCACCGGCGAGAAATCGGCAAAAGAAGCCAAGAGCGACGTCGAGCCCATCGCCGACGAGATCGACTTCAACGAGTTCGCTAAGGTGGATCTGCGGGTCGCTGAAATCGTCAAGGCCGAGCATGTGGAAGGCGCCGACAAACTACTGCGCCTGACCCTGAACATCGGTGAAGGCGAGCGCAACGTATTTGCCGGCATCAAGTCCGCCTATGCGCCGGAAGAGCTTCAGGGGCGGCTGACCGTGATGGTCGCCAACCTGGCGCCACGCAAGATGAAATTCGGTCTGTCCGAAGGCATGGTTCTGGCGGCGGGCCCGGGCGGTAAGGATATCTTTATCCTGTCACCGGATTCCGGCGCCAAGCCCGGCCAGCGGGTGATGTAAAAAGCGCGCACGCAAGGGTGCGGAGAGAGATCCCATGGCAGATTACCTGCTGATTCTGGTCAGCACGATTCTGGTCAACAACTTTGTCCTGGTCCAGTTCCTGGGCCTGTGTCCCTTCATGGGGGTATCCAATAAGCTGGAAACCGCCATGGGCATGTCATTGGCGACCACGTTCGTACTCACCCTGTCATCCGTGTGCAGCTATCTGGTCTACACCTACCTGCTGGCGCCGCTGGACCTCGCCTTTCTGAAGACCATCACCTTCATTCTGGTGATTGCCGTGGTCGTCCAGTTTACCGAGATGGTGGTGCGTAAGACCAGTCCCCTGCTCTACCGGGTGCTTGGAATCTTCCTGCCGTTGATCACCACCAATTGCGCAGTGCTGGGTGTCGCCCTGCTGAATCTTAACCGTAATAACAACTTCATCGAGTCCGTACTCTACGGCATGGGCGCAGCCATCGGCTTCTCCCTGGTTCTGGTCTTCTTCGCCGCCATGCGCGAGCGTATAGCGGTGGCCGACGTGCCTGTCGCCTTTCAGGGCGCCGCCATCGGCATGGTCACCGCCGGTCTTATGTCGTTAGCGTTTCTCGGCTTTACCGGCCTGGTCAGCGTCTGACGGAGTAAGCACCATGTGGACCAGTATCCTGATCGCTATCGGCGCACTCGTTGTCCTTTCCCTGATCTTTGGCGGCTTGCTGGGTTTTGCGGCCGAACGCTTCCGTGTGGAAGGCAATCCGCTGGTGAACCAAATCGACTCGCTGTTACCGCAAACCCAGTGCGGTCAATGCGGCTTCCCTGGCTGCCGTCCCTACGCCGAATCCATCGCCAACGGCGACGCCATCAACAAGTGCCCCCCGGGCGGTGAAGCCACCATTCATGCACTGGCCGATTTGCTGGATGTGGAGCCACAGCCGCTGGACGCCGAGCACGGCGTCGATCAGGGCAAACGGGTCGCCGTCATCCGCGAGGACGAATGCATCGGCTGCACGAAGTGTATCCAGGCCTGCCCGGTGGACGCCATTCTCGGCGCCGCCAAGCACATGCATACGGTGATCGAGAGCGAATGTACCGGCTGCGACCTATGCGTCGAGCCCTGCCCGGTGGACTGTATCGATATGGTGCCGGTGGAAACCACGATCCGGAGCTGGAACTGGGACCGCCCAAACCTGACGCCAGCCAAAGACCGGATCATCGCCTCTGACCGCTACGAGGTGATCTCCTGATGCGCAAGATCTGGGATTTCCCGGGCGGCATCCACCCGCCGGAGAACAAGCAACAGTCCACACGATCGTCGATCCGCCGCCTGCCACTGCCGGAGTATCTCTGCGTACCGTTGCAACAGCACATCGGCGCGCCGGCACAGGCCCTGATCGAGCCGGGCCAAAAGGTGCTCAAGGGGCAAATGCTGGCCGAGCCTCAGGGGCGCTTGAGCGTGGCGATCCATGCGTCGACATCGGGCACGGTAGAGAGCATCGTCCCGCATCCCGTCCCTCACCCCTCGGGCATGACCGACTGGTGCGTGGTTATCCGGCCCGACGGCGAAGACCGCTGGACGGCCCTCAATCCGCTTGACGATTACCGGCAAGCATCGCCGCAAGCGGTGTTAGAACGTATCCGCCAAGCCGGTATTGCGGGCATGGGCGGGGCAGGCTTCCCCACCGAGATCAAGCTGCATCCGCCAAAAGAAGACAAGGTAGAGACCCTGATCCTCAACGGCGCTGAGTGCGAGCCCTATATTACCGCTGACGACATGCTGATGCGGACCCGGGCAGAGGAGATCGTCGGCGGGCTTGAGATTATGGCCTATATCCTTCAACCCGAGGCATGCCTGATCGGCATCGAGGACAACAAACCGGAAGCGATCGAGGCGTTGCAGCGGGCCGCGGAAGGTACACACATCGATGTCGTGGTGGTTCCGACCAAGTATCCGTCTGGCGGCGAGAAGCAGCTCATTCAAATGCTGACCAGCCTGGAAGTACCCCACGGCAGCATTCCCGCGGATATCGGCGTGATGTGTCAGAACGTGGGCACTGCGGCGGCGGTTCACCGGGCCATTCATCATGGCGAACCGCTCATCTCGCGGATCACCACCCTGACGGGCGAGGGCATTGCACAGAATGGCAATGTCGAGGCGCTGATCGGCACGCCCATCAGCTTCCTGCTCGAACAGAGCGGCTTTGACAGCCAGCGCACCGAACGCCTGATTATGGGGGGGCCAATGATGGGCTTCGCCCTGGACAACCCCGCGGTGCCCGTCATCAAAACGACCAATTGCGTCATCGCCGGCTCGCCCCAGGAATTCCCGGCACCGCCGCCAGCCCAGCCATGCATTCGCTGCGGCATCTGCGCCGAGGTCTGCCCCATGGAACTGCTACCGCAACAGCTGTTCTGGTTCGCCCAGGCCGGGGAGTTCGAGAAAGCCGAACAGCACAACCTGTTCGATTGCATCGAGTGTGGCGCCTGCTCCTATGTCTGCCCCAGTACCATTCCGCTGGTGCAATTCTACCGCCATGCCAAGGGCGAAATCCGGCAACAGCGCGAAGACCTGTTGAAATCGGACCGTGCCCGCCAACGTTTCGAAGCGCGCCAGGCCCGGCTGGAACGGGAACAGGCGGAGAAGGACGCTAAGCGCAAGGCGCGGGCTGAAGCGGCTGCCAAGGCCCAGGCGGAAAAGAAAGCGCAACAGGAGAAGGCGCCTGCTAAAGCCTCCGCCAGCGCCGCCGTGCAAGCAGCGCTCGCACGCAAGGGCGTGAAACCGTCAGCAGCCGAAACGGTCACACCGGCCGGCCCTGCCGTCGAGGAACTGGAAAGCAATCTCACCAAGGCCAAAGCCAAGCTTAAAAACATGGAAGGGTTGCTCAAGGATGCACGCGCCAAAGGCGGCGACGTGGAAAAGCTCGAGCGTGCGGTGGCCAAAAACCAGGACCGTGTCGACCGCGCCGAACAGGCTCTGGCTGACGCTCGTAACACCGCGAACGCCCGGTCCTGACAGCGAGTAACCCAATGGCATTCCTCAGACTTTCATCCCCCCACGCCCATGGCCCGCAACGCACGTCGCGGGTGATGCTCTGGGTCATCGTCGCCACCCTGCCCGGCCTGGCAGCGCAGACGTTGTTCTTCGGCTGGGGCAATCTGATTAATACGGTCTTCTGTATCGCCCTGGCCATGGCGACGGAAGCCTTGATACTGAAACTGCGCCAGCGGCCGGCCGGCTTTTTCCTGCGCGACAACACCGCCGCGGTGACCGGCCTACTGCTTGGTCTGTCACTGCCGCCCTTCGCGCCCTGGTGGGTCTGCGCCGTAGCGGTCGTAGTGGCCATTATCCTGGCCAAGCAACTCTACGGCGGGCTCGGTTCCAATCCGTTCAATCCGGCCATGGTGGGTTACGCGCTCGTCCTGATTTCATTCCCCGTCGCCATGACCACCAACTGGGCCAGCCCGACCGGGCTGAGCGACCCAGAGACACCCGGCCTGTTCGAGACGCTGGCGCTGAATTTTGGCGGCGACGCCCAGGTGGACGGTTACACCATGGCCACGCCGCTGGACATCTACAAGCACGACATCTCCACCCAATTGTCCGCCCAGGTTCTGGAGCACCCCGCGTTTGGCGAGTTCATATCCCGTGGCTGGGAGTGGGTGAACCTGGCGTTCCTGGCCGGCGGGCTGGTGCTGCTGGGCCTGAGGATCATTACCTGGCATATTCCGGTGAGCATGCTGGCCGGCCTTGCCTTAATGAGCTTGGCCTTCGGCTGGGACGCCGACCGGTACACGCCGCTGTCAATCCACCTGCTTTCCGGGGCCACGATGCTGGGCGCCTTCTTCGTCGCCACCGACCCGGTATCCGCCGCCACCAGCCATAAGGGGAAACTGATCTACGGCGCAGGCATCGGCGTGCTGCTCTATATCATCCGCGTCTGGGGCAGCTACCCCGACGCCATCGCCTTCGCGGTGTTGCTGATGAATTTCGCCGTACCGTTTATCGATCATTACACGCAACCGCGCACCTACGGCCATCGGCGCGCGCGTCGCGTCAAGCCGAGCAAAGGCTAACAGGCAAAACTATGGCATCCATCGGTCAGTCGGTTACCCGCAACGCCATCGGCCTCGCCCTGTTTGCCGTCATTACGGCAGGCACGATCGCGTTGACCCACGCGTTCACGCAGGAGCGTATCACGGACCAGATTCGCCAGGCGGAGGCCGGCGCCCTGCTCCAGATCATTCCGGAGAACCTGCATGACAACGACCTGTTACAAGATACAGTGACCGTAGGACCGTCGGACAAGCTGGGGCTCACTAGCGAGGCTCAGGCCCATATCGCCCGTGTGGACGGCGATGTCAGCGGCATTATCCTGCCCGTGGTAGCGCCAAACGGCTATTCCGGGGAAATCCGCATGCTGGTGGGCATCGATGCCGACGGCGAAATTCTCGGCGTGCGCGTCACCCAGCACCGGGAAACACCCGGCCTGGGCGACAAGATCGAGACCAAGAAGTCAGACTGGATACACAGCTTCAACGGCAAGTCATTGGATAGGATCCCCGGGGATCAGTGGGCCGTCGCGAAGGACGGCGGGCAGTTCGACCAGTTCACCGGCGCCACCATTACCCCGCGAGCCGTGGTTTCCGCTGTGCACGGCGCCCTGAAGTATTTCGCGGAACGACACCCGGCGCTGCTCCAGCCATCGGCGGATGCGGCTACCGACGGAGACGAAAGCTGATATGGCAACCAAGACCCCCATCGAACTGATCAAGGATGGTCTCTGGACCAACAATCCGGCACTGGTCCAGGTACTCGGCCTCTGCCCTCTGCTCGCGGTGACGGGCACCGTCGTCAACGGTATCGGCCTGGGCCTGGCCACGCTGCTGGTGTTGGTCGGCTCGAATCTGTCGGTATCCCTGATTCGCAATTTCGTATCCGAGTCAGTGCGCCTGCCGGCTTTCGTGATGATCATCGCCTCGTTCGTCACTTGTGCAGAGCTGCTGATGCAGGCCTTCACCTATGAACTTTACGAAATTCTCGGCATTTTCATTCCGTTGATCGTGACCAACTGCGCCATTCTTGGACGGGCCGATGCCTTCGCGTCGCGAAATCCCGTACTGCCCTCGATACTGGATGGCTTAATGATGGGCTTGGGTTTCCTGCTCGTGCTGATCGCTTTAGGCGGTATGCGCGAACTCATCGGTCAGGGCACGCTGTTCACGGATATGGACCTGATCTTTGGCTCGGCGGCGGACGGTTGGCAGATCCAGGTCTTCGACGACTACGCCAACGTGCTGTTCATGGTCCTGCCACCCGGCGCCTTCGTTGGGTTGGGGTTCCTGATTGCCTTGAAGAACGGCATTGATGGCCAGATCCGCAAGCGTCGCGAGGCCCGTGAAGTCAAATCCATCGAGGTGGGCAGCAAGCGCGTCCGCGTTACCGGCAACGTTTCCTGAGGCCAGCATGAACAAGGAAAAACGCACCGCAATCTTCGAGCGCCTGAGAGCCGCAAACCCCAACCCCACAACCGAACTGGTCTACAGCAACCCGTTCGAACTGCTGATCGCCGTGATCCTCTCGGCCCAGGCAACCGACGTTGGGGTCAACAAGGCGACGGCCAAACTGTTCCCCGTGGCCAATACGCCCCAAGCCATCTTCGACCTGGGTGTCGACGGCCTGAAGGAATATATTAAAACTATCGGTTTGTTCAACAGCAAGGCGGAAAACGTCATCAAGACTTGCCGTGCGCTGGTCGACAACCACGATAGCCAGGTACCGAGCACCCGCGAGGAGCTCGAAGCTCTGCCCGGCGTGGGTCGCAAGACCGCCAACGTGGTGCTCAACACAGCGTTTGGCCAACCGACCATGGCAGTCGACACCCATATTTTCCGGGTTTCAAATCGCACCGGCATCGCGCCTGGCAAGAACGTCAATGAAGTGGAAAAACGGCTCATGCGCCTGGTGCCCAAACTCTATCTCCAGGACGCCCACCATTGGCTAATCCTGCACGGACGCTATACGTGCGTTGCGCGCAAGCCCAAGTGCGGTGCCTGTATTATTGAGGATCTGTGCGAGTTCAAGCAGAAGCGGGATTACCTGGAGTAGACAGCAACTCGCAGGATAACGGGTGCCTTAGAAGCTCCAACTACATGCTCGAGGAAAACTGAAAAATGTAGCCGACGGCTTAGCTTCGGAGTCGCCCGAGGGCTGCCAAGCGATTAATACTGATGCGAAGGGAAACGTATTCATGCCCCCCCCCTCAAGAGATAGAAAAAGGAGCCGATTTGGGCTCCCTTTTCGAAAGTTGTGAGCTCAGTCGCCTTTACCCAGCATCGCCGCCTTCAGATCTTCCTGGGCCGGCTCGTCGGAGAGCCAGATTCCGAAAAGCGCCTTCTTGAAGGGCATCCCAACGATGGTGTCTCTCTTCTCGCCGTTTTTGTAGACCTGTGTTCCCTCGCCCGGCACGTACACCAGATCGAAGTTGTCACCTTCTTTGATCTCTTCCTTGAAGACCTTCATGAACTTGTCGATCTCGGCCTGTACGGGCGCCATGTTGCCGTCTGTGGACGCTTCAAAACCTTCTAATGTGGCCGAGCTCATCTTATCGCTGGTAATCATGCCGGAGATAATATCCAGGCGAATAGCCTGGGGCTCGTCGGCATCGATGATCGCCTGGGCATTGGATTGGTTTTGAGGTACGTAGAGACTGCCCACGTATAGATCGAGAAACCACTTGGAGCGAACGCCGGCGCCGTTAAGCATCAACTTGGAATCATTAGCTGACACCTGCTCCGGTATGTCGACGCCTTCGACAGTGAGTGCGGAAGTCGGCCCGACCAGAGCCAGGGAAAGCAGCAGTGCTGAAGTTACCTTTTTCATCGTCATGTCCCTAAACGTTTGATTATTTTTTATTTTAAAAACACGGTCCGTCTAGACCCATTGCATTTTAGCAATGACGATTTCAGGTCTCTGATGTCTGGTTCTCATTTGCTGCCGTCATATTTTCCGTACCCTGAACGCGAGAAGCCGGCACCCTCAGTGAGGGGCCGGCTTCCGGGTGGACGTACTGACGCCGTCTTAAGTACAGCAGTTACTTAAACAGCGTCGTGCCGGACAGCCCTTCCTTCTCGAGAATTTCCCGCAGCCGACGCAGCGCCTCGACCTGAATCTGCCGCACCCGCTCGCGGGTCAAGCCAATCTCCTGCCCGACTTCCTCTAGCGTGCTGGTCTGGTAGCCACGCAGGCCGAAGCGGCGGGACAGGACTTCCTGCTGCTTATCGCTGAGCTGATCCAGCCAACGCTCGATGCAGCCCTGCATGTTGGAATCTTGTAGCAGGTCTGCCGGGTCGGTCGCGCCTTCATCCGCCACCGTGTCCAGCAGGGACTTTTCGCCACTGCTGCCGATGGGCGTGTCGACCGATGTCACTCGCTCGTTGAGGCCAAGCATGCGTTTAACGTCAGTGACCGGCTTGTCCACCATGCGGGCGATCTCTTCCGCGGATGGCTCGTGATCCAGCTTCTGGGTCAATTCACGGGCTGCGCGCAGGTAAAGATTGAGCTCTTTGACCACATGGATCGGCAAGCGAATGGTCCGCGTCTGGTTCATGATGGCCCGCTCGATTGTCTGGCGAATCCACCATGTGGCATAAGTCGAGAAGCGGAAGCCACGCTCGGGATCGAACTTCTCTACTGCCCGGATCAGGCCGAGGTTACCTTCCTCGATCAGATCCAGCAGGGTCAGCCCCCGGTTAACGTAGCGGCGGGCAATCTTCACCACCAGGCGAAGGTTGCTCTCGATCATGCGTTTGCGGCCGGATTCCTCGCCTTTACGGGCCAGGCGCGCAAAGTAGACTTCTTCTTCAGGTGTGAGGAGTGGAGAGAAACCGATTTCGTTGAGGTAGAGCTGGGTGGCATCCAGCTGTTTCTGGCTCGTGTAGTAGCGGCCGGTCTTCTTTGAGAGGTCGGATTCGCCGCTCAGTGGCGAATCATTATCCTGGTCGTCGTTACGGTCTGTAGCTGTCAGAGTTTCTTCTTCTGGATCCTCGACATCCGCTACCCGATCAACAATGAGTTCTTCACGCTCTGCTGACATAGTTCTAGCCCCGCCTTAAACCCCATTTTTTTCATCCGCCGGAATTCTTGTTGTTCGGCTGATGCCTGCTGTTGCTTATTGCACGTTTGTTTTTCAGCTCTGTTACACGTGGTTTTTCAGCAGTCCGGGCAGTGCCACGGTTATCGCGGAGGAAGATAATGCGAGGGATCCACCGGATTTCCGTTCCTTCTTATCTCAAAGTGCAGCTTAACCTCGTTGGCGCCGCTGCTGCCCATTTCGGCAATGAGCTGGCCCGCCCTGACGTTTTCACCCTCCTGCACCAAAATTTTTCGATTGTGCGCGTATGCGCTCAGAAAATGCTCATCATGATTGATGATTATAAGGTTACCGTATCCTAATAGACCGCTGCCTGCATAGACTACACTTCCTCCAGCGGCCGCCCTTATTGGATCACCGACCGCGCCGGAAATATCAATCCCCTTGTTGACTTTTCCCGACGTTGAGTATCCTGCAATTACAGGGCCAATGTTGGGCCAGCGCCATTGAATATTCGATACTACCTGGGTCTGTTTCGCCAGCGATTTATCGGCACGAGGGGCTTTCTGGACTTTGGGCGGTGGGGTCGACGCCGATGCTGGTTTGGGCGGGGGACGCGCTGACGGCGTAGAGCCGGAGGGCGCCCGGCCCCTCAGATCGAGCCGTATGACTTGTCCGGCCTTGATGTGGTACGGCGGTGCAATACCATTGGCATTACCTAGCTCGCGATAATCCCGACCGTAACGCCAAGCGATGCTATAGAGCGTTTCACCCGGTTGGGCGACGTGGCGTCCCCAATAGACCGGCGGGTTATAGCGGTCGTCGTGATAGATATCCGCCGTATTGCAGCCCGAAAGTAATAACAAAGCAAACAGCCAAAGGCCCAGCCCCCGAAAAATGGGACGTCGGTTGCGCGGCTTCAGAAACAAAACCGTCAGGTTCAGGCCCTGAACATCTTTACGACCATCTAAGCTCACGGATATAAAAGCTTCTTTTTTTATTTCAAACTTGTATGAAAAATAGCGCTCTCTGTGAAGAACACAATATAAGCCTCTAATTTATTGCGCATTTTTTATCCAGGTTAAAGTTACTTAACTTAGCTTGGTGTTCCGAACAGTAACACCATAAGTAACAGTTCACACTTTCACGGAGACTCGGAGCCTCTTTTCTCTCTGACAAACCGTCCCGCCCAATCCAATCCAAGCACGAGCACAATACCCAAGACCGCAAGCAAGATCGCCGGCACCAGTGCGGCGGAATTACCGGTCACTTCGGCGTACGTGGCTGGCAGCAAATTGATTTCCTCTAGCGGAACTCGTTCACCGTGACTGCTGGTGCGCCAGGTTAAGGCTTCTTTCCAGGGCCACACCTTATTGAGGGCGCCCAGCATGAACCCCGTCAATAGCGCCAGCATGGCATCCCGGTATCTGGAAAAGGCCCAGGAAAGCAATTGCGCGATCGAGAGCAGGCCGACGGCACAACCTGTCACAAACAGCGCGAGGCGGTCCAGTTGCATTTCGTTAATCGCGCCCAGGACAGGCCCGTACATCCCCAGTATCAGCAAAATAAAGCTGCCGGAGATACCCGGGAGAATCATGGCGCATATCGCCAGCGCGCCAGCCCCGAACAGGGACAACGAGGTGACTGGCGCCTGGCCGGGTGTCAATTGGGTAATCAACCAGGCGAACAGCATACCGGCCACGAGCAGGATCCCTTGCCGCAGACTCCAGCGGTCAATCTCCCGACCGACGTACCAAGCAGAGGCCAGGATCAACCCGAAGAAAAAGCTCCAGAGCAAAACGGGATGGGCTTGCAGCGCATACTTGATCACTCCCGCCAGGGTGGCGACGCTGGTCAGGATGCCGGCGAACAGTGCAATCAGGAACGTACCGTCGATATTCCGCCAAAAAGCGGCCCACCGCCCCTTGAGCAATTCAGTAAAGAACGCTTTGGGAAAAGCGCTGATCGCATCCAGCAGGCGCACATAGATACCCGTAATGAACGCGATGGTACCCCCGGACACACCGGGTACCACGTCAGCGGCCCCCATGGCCAAGCCGCGAAGAAAGACACCGGGCGGGCGTTGCGTTTTATCTTGCGTCGGGGGCGACACGGGGGATTCATTCATCGAACGACACCGCCCAACAAGGGGACAAAACGCACGGGTTCGATTTCACTGGTATCGTAGCCGGAGCCCCGGCGGACAATACGTGTCAGCATCTGGGTTCCTTCGCCAATCGGCGCCACCATGACCCCGCCGTCGGCCAATTGAGGTAGCAAGCCCTCGGGGACGCGCGAAGGCGCCGCAGTGACGATGATGCCATCGAATGGTCCTTGCTCCGGCCACCCCATACCGCCGTCGGAGTGGCGTAGTTGGACATTACGGTAACTCAATGCCCGCATGCGCTCCCTCGCCTTGTCCAGCAAAGGCTTGATTCGCTCGACACTGAAAACGTCATCCACAAGGTGGGCCAGGATAGCCGCCTGATAGCCCGACCCGGTACCCAGCTCCAATACACGCTTGGGTTGGAATTCCATCAGGATTTCGGTCATCCGCGCGACGATATAAGGTTGGGATAGGGTCTGTTGGTAGCCAATAGGCAGCGCAGTATCTTCATACGAGCGATGTGATAGGGCTTCATCCAGGAAAATGTGCCGCGGCGTTTCGGCAATGGCTTGCAGTACCCGCTCGTCCTTGATCCCCCCTTCACGTAGACGCTGCACCAGCCGCATCCGGGTGCGACGCGAGGTCATGCCGATGCCCTGAATTTCCGACACCATTAATGTTCCACCTCCAACCAGTTGCGCAGTGCATCCAGCGCCTCATGCCGGGTCATGTCCACCTGGATAGGTGTGACCGATACATAACCGTGCTGCACCGCGTGAAAATCAGTACCGGGCCCCGCATCGTCCCCCTCGCCCGCAGCACCGATCCAGTAGCGCGTTTTACCACGGGGACAGGTCATGGGGACCGCCGACTCTCCACGCACGCGATGGCCCAGACGGGTGACCTGAAAGCCCTGAATATCTTCCCAAGGTACATCCGGCACGTTGACGTTCAGCAGACACCTGGGTCCGAGTGCCAGAGAGGCTTCCTTTTCAAGTAACTGCCGAACCGCTTTCGCCGCAGTTTCGTAATGGAAGTTACCGGTATTCACCAATGACACGGCGATGGCCGGCATCCCCAAGAAGCGTCCTTCGGTAGCGGCAGCGACAGTGCCGGAATAAATCACGTCGTCACCGAGATTAGCGTGAGTATTGATGCCCGAAACGACCCGGTCGAACCCATGGTCGAACAGGCCGTTGACAGCCAAGTGAACACAATCGGTGGGTGTACCGTCGACGGACAGGAATCCCTGGGGATGGGACTCGACAGTCAGCGGCCGGCTCAGGGTCAACGAGTTGCTGGCGCCGCTGTGATCCCGATCTGGAGCGACAACACTGAGATCGCCTAGCCCCTCCAGCCCCTCGTAGAGCATTTTCAGCCCCGGTGAATGAACGCCGTCGTCGTTCGCCAAGAGAATGTGCACACTAAGCTCCGTTCGGTTGCTGCAGCCTCGAAACCGCCGCAGATAAAATGTCAGATTGCACCAGACAAAACCTTATGATGCCGGGTTTGAATCGGTGTCGCCAGATACGGTGTCCAGAATTTCAGCAACCAGCATAGTGGCAAATCCACCCGGCCCCAGGGCAAACTCAAGACACAATGTATCGGCTGTTTCCCACTGCCAAGTCAGTCCACTCAAGGGCAAGGCAAGCGCACGACGCTCCGGTTTCATCCGCGTACTCGAAAACACCGCCTGTACCTCAGGGAAACGGGCGACGACGGCCCGCTCGAACTCGCCCAGCTCCCCGGCGGCAGCCGTTCCACCATCCCCCCATAGCGGGCCGCTGGGCTCCGCAGAGGGCTCGCCGTCGAGCATCTGGGTCCAGCTCCCTTGCTCCACACGCTCAGCCAATACCTCGTTAAACAGCCATGAGCGGGCGGCAGAAAATGCCATGCCGGCTTTGAAGTTACGTCCGCGCCGCGGGCGATCGCCTTCGGCAACTGCCTTGGCGAGATTGCTACCACCTCGGCCAAACCGCTGCGGCCCGAAATAGTTGGGAACGCCACGGCTCGCAATTTTCTTGAGCCGCTGTTCAACCTCATCAGCCGGGGCTGTGACTGCGCGAAGCCGTAACCGAAAGTGGTTGCCGATATGCTCGCCCCGTCGTAGCTTTCGACGATGACGGGCGTGATTTAGCACGCGCCACCGGCTATTGACTGCCGCAATGAACGCTTCGTCGTCCAACTTGCCGGGCCGGTAAAGACTGAACCACTGGCGCGTTACGGCATGGCGGTCTTTGAGGCCACAGAAACTGACATCGAACGGACGCAGGCCGGCCAGCCGGGCCAGCTCGCGAGCGACAAACTCCGTGTTGTCACCGGCTTTCTCCAGCCGAAGACAAAGATGCTCGCCCTCGCCCGTAAACTCGATATCGATCAGCTCATCGACCGCAAAATCCTCGGGTACCTGGCGCATGACAGCGGTCCCCAGACGCGACCCCGAAGCCGACGGCCAATCCAATCGCCACTGACTCATGACGGTACACCCGACGTGAGCAAGCATACCGCCTGGCAGGCGATGCCTTCCTCCCGGCCCGTAAACCCGAGCTTTTCTGTTGTGGTCGCCTTGACGCTCACCGCACCTACATCCAGGCCAAGATCTTCAGCGATAAGGCCACGCATCTGATCGATGTGCGGTGCCATTTTAGGCTTCTGGGCGATAATCGTGCTGTCCACGTTAACCACGCGGTAACCACCGGCATGGACCGCTCGGAGCACAGCGCGCAGCAAGTCGCGGCTGTCGGCCCCCTTCCACTGCGCCTCGGTATCCGGGAAAAAATGACCGATATCGCCGAGTGCCGCCGCACCTAACAGCGCATCGGCGATTGCATGGAGCAGTACATCGCCGTCCGAATGGGCCTCGACTCCCTGCGTGTGCGGAATGCGGACACCGCCCACCACAATGCCGTCGCCCTCGCAGAATGCGTGAACATCGTACCCCTGGCCTATACGCATGGCTTCAATCCTATTGGTCTAGTCTGTCAGTTGGTCGAGTATCCAGCCCGCCAGCGCGAGGTCTTCGGGCACGGTGATCTTCAGATTATCCGCCCGCCCCGGCACCAGCTTTGGCGCGTAGCCGGCGGCTTCAACTGCGGAGGCTTCGTCGGTGATCGCCTCGCCGCGCGCCTTCGCGTGCTGGAGCGCTCGTCTCAACAAACCATAACGAAATTGCTGCGGCGTCTGCGCCCGCCAGAGATCGGCCCGAGCAACGGTTTCAATCACCCGCCCGTTTTGCGGCTGTTGGCGCTTAATGGTATCGGATACCGGCACCGCTAAAAGCCCGCCGATTTCATCGTCTTCCAGTTCGCCGAGGAGCCTGTCCAGATCGGCCCTCGCCAGGCAGGGGCGAGCCACGTCGTGAACCAGCACCCAGTCGTCGTCACCCGCGGAACCTTGTAGGGCGTTCAATCCCGCCAGTACGGATTCAGCCCGCTCGTCGCCGCCGACACAAGTCGAGACGCGCTGATCGTGAGCACTTTCGCTTGACGCAAACCAGCTGTCGTCCGGATGAAGAGCCACCATGGCGCCAGTGAAGTAACCGCTATTGAGCAACCGGGACAAGGTAATATCGAGGATAAAACGATGACGGATCTGGAGGTACTGCTTGGGCCGGTCGGCGGCCATGCGCTGCCCGATGCCTGCGGCAGGCACCACAAGCCAGTATTGCCGATGTATCATGGGTTATTCCGGGGAACCGGGCGGCTCAGGGCTCTACCACCAGGAAAAAGGTTTCATCTTCACGTATCAGGCCAAGGTTCATGCGCGCACGCTCTTCGATGGCCCCCTGACCGCCACGCAGGTTGAGCACTTCCGCGTATAGGCGCTCATTGCGGTTGGCCAGATTGGCATTCTCCGCCTTTTGGACGTCGATCTTCTGCTGAAGTTGCCAGACTTGTGCAAAACTGCCCTCGCCTACCCACAGACGTACCTGTAGTAGGACGATAAACACAGCCATGACAGCCCATATAACCTTCATGATCAATTCCTGACGAGACAAAAACAGCGCACATTCAGTGCGCTGCGTTTACTACCTCGGGTGAAGTCTAGCCTATTATTTGATCGACGGCTATTACGCCTGGCCCTTAATTTCTTTCAGGCCCCGGTAAGGCGCCCGCTCGCCCAGTTCCTGCTCGATACGCAGCAGCTGGTTGTACTTGGCCACGCGATCCGACCGGCACAACGAACCGGTTTTGATCTGGCCGGCACAGGTGGCCACTGCCAAATCGGCGATTGTGGTGTCCTCGGTCTCACCGGAACGGTGAGAGATCACCGCCGTGTACCCTGCGTCCTGAGCCATTTTGATGGCATCCAGCGTTTCGCTCAGGCTGCCAATTTGATTGAACTTGATCAGGATAGAGTTGGCAATGGCGTTGTCGATACCTCGTTTGAGAATCGCGGTGTTGGTCACGAAAAGATCGTCCCCTACCAATTGCACCTTGTCACCGATCTTCTGGGTTAGCACAGCCCAGCCATCCCAATCACTCTCGTCCATGCCATCTTCGATGGAAACGATGGGATAGCTCTCGCACAGTCCGGCCAAGTAATCGGCGAAACCTTCGGCAGAATATTTCTTGCCTTCACCGGCGAGGTCGTACTGACCGTCGCGGTAAAATTCGGAAGAGGCACAATCCAGAGCCAGGGTGATATCCTTACCTAGCTCGTAACCCGCCTTCTCCACCGCTTCCTTGATCACAGCCAGGGCCGCCTCGTTGGACGGTAGGTTTGGTGCGAAACCACCCTCGTCACCTACCGCGGTGCTCAGCCCTTTGGCCTGAAGCACCTTTTTAAGATTGTGGAAGATCTCCGCACCGATTCGCAGGGCCTCGGCGAAGCTAGACGCTGCCACCGGCTGGATCATGAATTCCTGAATATCCACATTGTTATCGGCATGCTCACCGCCGTTGAGGATATTCATCATAGGTACGGGCAGGGAATACTTGCCGGCCGTGCCGTTGATTTCGGCGATATGAGCATACAGCGGCAGCTTGCGCTCGGTCGCCGCCGCCTTGGCCGCTGCCAGGGAAACCGCGAGGATGGCGTTGGCGCCCAGATTGGCCTTATTGTCGGTACCATCCAGATCGATCATCACTTTGTCCAGACCACGCTGATCGGCTGCATCGAAACCGATCAGGGCATCGCGGATACGGGTATTGACGGCGTCGACCGCCTTAGTAACACCTTTACCCACATAACGGGACGCGTCCTTGTCGCGCAGTTCGAGTGCTTCGCGGGATCCGGTGGATGCACCGGAAGGCGCACAGGCACGGCCGACGGTACCGGACTCGAGGACAACGTCCGCCTCGACGGTCGGGTTGCCGCGGGAATCCAGGATTTCGCGTGCTTTAATGTCCGCGATCTTCGTCATGCTTCATTTCTCCATAAACAGTCGTTATCGGGTTACAGAATCAGGGGAAAAACGATTGAAATCAGGCCGTCTCCAGCGGCTCGAACCCTTTCACCAGGTCGTCGATGGCCTTCATTTGCCTGAGGAACGGTTCCAACTGGTTCAGTCGCAATGCGCAGGGTCCATCGCACTTGGCTTTCTCGGGGTCAGGATGGGCTTCAAGAAAGAGCCCCGCCAGTCCCTGGGACATACCCGCTCGTGCCAATTCACTCACCTGAGCGCGACGACCGCCGGCGGAATCGGCCCGGCCACCCGGCATCTGCAGCGCATGGGTAACGTCGAAAAACACCGGGTAACCAAAAGACTTCATTATGCCAAAGCCCAGCATGTCGACCACGAGATTGTTATAGCCGAAGCTTGAGCCACGCTCACACAGGATGATGCGGTCGTTACCAGCCTCTCGGCACTTGTTGACGATATGATTCATTTCCTGCGGAGCCAGGAACTGGGCCTTCTTGATGTTGATCACCGAACCGGTCCGGGCCATGGCTTCCACCAGATCCGTCTGGCGGCTGAGGAAAGCGGGAAGCTGGATAATTTCACAGACTTCCGAAGCCGGCTGAGCCTGCCAGGGCTCGTGCACGTCAGTAATGATAGGAATACCGAAGCGATCCTTGATGTCCTTGAGGATTTCCAATCCGGCATCAAGCCCCGGCCCACGGAAGGAATGAATCGACGAACGATTGGCCTTGTCGAAAGAGGCTTTGAAGACGTAAGGAATGCCCAGGCGACGCGTAACATCGACGTAGGCTTCCGCGACTTCCATCGCCAGATCACGGGATTCGAGAACATTCATCCCCCCGAACAGCACGAAAGGCTGCTCATTGGAGATACTCAGGTCGGCAACCGTGAGGGTTTTCTGTGACATGGCGGGCGATCTGCTCCTGCAATGAAAACAACTGCGCCGGCAGCGTGTTACTGCCGGCGCATGGATTTATTGGGACTTTTTCCGCTCCAGGGCGGCCTCGACAAAGCCCTTGAAAAGGGCATGGCCGTCACGGGGCGTGGAGGTGAACTCCGGGTGGAACTGGCAGGCAACGAACCAGGGGTGATCCGCGACCTCCACCACTTCCACCAACTTGCCGTCGGTAGAGTGACCGGCAATACGCAGACCGGCTTTCTCAATTTCGGGCAGGAAATGATTGTTCACTTCAAACCGGTGGCGATGGCGCTCACGAATAACCTTCCGTCCGTAGCACTTGGTAATGGTCGTATCGTCAGCCAATACGCAGTCCTGGGCGCCCAGGCGCATGGTCCCGCCCAAGTCGGAACCCGCATCGCGTAGCTCCTTCTGCCCGGTGGCATCCAGCCATTCGGTGATCAGACCCACCACCGGCGTTGGCGTTTGGGGGCGGAACTCCGTGCTATGGGCGTCCTTCAGCCCTGCAACGTTACGGGCGTACTCGATAACCGCAACCTGCATCCCCAGGCAAATACCCAGGTACGGCACCTTGTTTTCTCGAGCAAAGCGCACCGTTTCAATCTTGCCTTCAACACCACGCTCGCCGAAGCCACCCGGTACCAGAATAGCATCGGCGGAATTTAGAATGCCGGTGCCATCATGTTCAATATGTTCGGAATCGATGTAGTTGATGTTGACCTTGGTGCGGGTTTTGATGCCTGCGTGCAGCAAGGATTCGATCAGCGACTTGTAGGCATCCAGCAACTCCATGTACTTGCCGACCATCGCGATGGTCACTTCATGGTGAGGATTGAGCTGAGCGTCTACGACCGCGTCCCACTCGGATAGATCGGCAGGTCCGGCATCCAAGCCAAACCGTTCGATGATGATTTCATCGAGTCCATGGCCGTGCAGCATGCGCGGGATCTGGTAGATGGAGCGTGCATCCTGCAACGGGATGACGGCTTTTTCCTCGACGTTGGTAAACAGTGCGATCTTACGACGGGAGCCCGCGTCCACTTCATGCTCTGAGCGACACAGCAGAATATCCGGCTGCAGACCGATCGATCGCATTTCCTTCACCGAGTGCTGGGTCGGCTTGGTCTTGATCTCGCCAGCGGTGGCAATATATGGCACCAGCGTCAGGTGCATGAACAACGCGCGACGAGGCCCTACTTCAACCTTCAACTGACGGGTCGCTTCGAGAAACGGCAGGGACTCGATGTCGCCCACGGTACCGCCAATCTCGATCAGGGCCACATCGGCTCCGGCGGCACCTTCGACCACACGGCGCTTGATCTCGTCGGTGATGTGCGGAATGACCTGAACCGTGCCACCCAAGTAGTCGCCGCGGCGCTCCTTTCGGATCACTTCTTCGTAGACGCGGCCGGTGGTGAAGTTGTTGCGACGGCTCATCGGGGTCCGGATGAACCGCTCGTAGTGACCCAGGTCGAGATCGGTTTCGGCACCGTCCTCGGTCACAAAGACCTCACCATGCTGGAACGGGCTCATGGTGCCTGGGTCGACGTTGATATAGGGATCCAACTTGAGAATAGTGACCTTTAAGCCGCGCGCCTCAAGAATGGCCGCAAGGGAAGCAGAAGCGATCCCTTTGCCCAATGAGGACACGACACCGCCGGTGACGAAAATATAACGCGTCATGCAGTTTCCGTGTGATTATCTGGTTCGGTGAAGGAGGGAGATTATCATCTCAAGATGGGTCGCCAGAGTACCAGAAGCCCCCTACTTACTCAACGACAATCCCGCTCCCAGACAATCCGCCACGACGCCTCCGACGGCGGGCCGAACAATGTTGGGGATAGCCACAAACCGGCTACAGCCACAAGCTCCTCGCCTTTCCAGACCAGCGGAATTCGCTCTCGCTCCCAAGGCGGCACGTCTTGCTCCTGCAGCCATTTCTTGAGCGGCCGGCTCGGTCCGCCGGGCCGGGGACGAAGGCGCTCGCCGCCTTTTCGCGACGTCACCACAAGCGCCAGCGGCGGCACGGCATTGCCCAGAACGTGCAGCCGACCGCCAGCCCATTCCAGCGGTTCCCGGATATCCCACGCAACAGCCTCTCGAATCGGCGCGCTCTCATGGCCAGTACAGTACAGGGCATCGCGGAAGCGGCGGATCACGTAACCCTCGCCCACCAGCGCCGGCATGCGGTCCTCTGCCGCCGACAACAGATCCGCAAGGCCCTGCTCAAGCCGGGATGCCGGAGGCGGCTCCAACGCCTGATCAATCAGCCACCAGCGTAGTAGATTTTTCTGCTCCGGCACGTCCAGAGCCGCCAGGCGCAAGGCGTCGAGGCGTCCTTGCTCGTCCCGAACATCGCGCAATTGCAATAGGGCCAGCTTGTGGGTGAGCTCGCTCGCCTCTGCACTTTGACGGGCCGAGCGGACAATGCTGGCCACACCGCCGGGCCAACGGCTGCCCAACGGTTCGAGAACCCGGTGGCGGATATAATTACGATCGATAGACGGATCGTCGTTGCTGGGGTCATCGACCCACGTCAGATTCCAGGCGACCGCCAGTGCGTGGAGACGCTCGCGGGTTAAGTTTAACAAGGGGCGAACGAGACGGCCGTTACCCAACGAACGCTCCGCCGGAATACCGGCCAGCCCCCGGCTGCCACTTCCCCTGATCAGCCGGAACAAAACCGTCTCTGCCTGGTCATTGGCGTGATGAGCCATAAGCAAAAGCTCGCCCGCCTGCAATTGTTCGTCGAAGACGGCGTAGCGAGCTTCGCGAGCTTGGCTTTCAAGGCTCTCTCCACGCTCAACATTGACACGGATGACGGTCAGCGGAACGTTCAGATTTTCGCATGCCTGGCGACAACAGGACGCCATAGACTCCGAAGCAGCCTGGAGCTGATGGTTCACATGAATAGCATGAAGAGCGACATCGGTCCGGCCGCGAAACCAAGCCGCTACGGCATGCAGAAGGAAGATGGAATCGAGGCCGCCGCTTACGGCAACGTGCAGCTGATCGGCAGGGGGAATGGCCCTCATGGCCCCGACCAGATCGGCGGGCCATGAGGCAGGATCTAATCTGTCACCGGCCGGTGTCATAGGCTGTCAGGCGTTCATAACGCTGGCCAACCAGATCCTCGGTCGACAAGGCGCCAAGCTCCGCTAACCCGGACTTGAGCTGCGCCTTGAGGGCGCTGGCCATCTCTTCCGGTGAACGATGGGCGCCACCCATAGGCTCGGGGATGACCTCGTCTGCCAGGTTCAAGTCTTTCAGGCGATTGGCATGCACGCCCATGGCTTCGGCAGCTTGCGCCGCGTATTCGGCGCTCTTCCAGAGAATCGAGGCACAGCCCTCCGGAGAAATAACCGAATAGGTGGAATATTGCAGCATGTACAGACGGTCGCAGACACCGATTGCCAAAGCGCCACCGGAACCACCCTCACCAATCACCGTCGATATCACCGGCGTTTTCAGCCGCGACATAACCGCAAGGTTGAACGCGATGGCCTCGCTCTGGCCACGTTCCTCAGCGCCGATCCCCGGATAGGCGCCCGGTGTATCGATAAACGTGAGGATCGGCATGTGAAAACGCTCGGCCATTTCCATCAGGCGTAGCGCTTTGCGATAGCCCTCCGGCCGCGGCATGCCGAAATTACGCTTGACCTTATCTTTAACCTCACGGCCTTTCTGGTGGCCGATCACCATGATCGGCTGACCGTCGAGACGCGCCGTGCCGCCAACGATGGAAAGATCATCGGCATAGCGGCGGTCACCGTGGAGTTCGTCGAAATCCTCGAACATGAGGTCGATGTAATCCAGCGTGTAGGGCCGCCGCGGGTGACGGGCCAATCGGGCGATGTCCCAGGGGGTCAGGCTTGAGAAAATACTCTCGGTCAGGCTGACACTCTTGTTTTTGAGACGACTGATTTCGTCCGTGATATTGATGTCACTGTCGTTGCCAACCAGGCGCAGCTCTTCGATCTTGGCTTCCAGGTCGGCAATGGGCTGTTCAAAATCCAGGTAGTTGGGATTCATGATCTTCCGTCGTCGTTAGTTCGTAGGCGACTTTCAAATTTTATGATTCTTTGCGCAAACTAACAGGCCCGTTCATCCATAAAAACCGGACATTGGTATAACGCCACATTGGTATAACGCCGGCCCCGGTAGGAGGCACCTATCCGATATTAGTCGTAAACCAGCTGAACCGCCTGTTCTCCGATCAAGTGTCGCAAGTTTAGCAGTAAATCGTCATTAGGCTGGACTCGCCAGCCCTCACCGAGCTGAATTCGCGTTCGGGCCTGTTCACTTCGATACTCAATCCAAACCGGACAACCCTGTCCGCGGTACGGCTGGAGCGTCTTGTCCAGCTTCTCCAGCAGCCCGTTACCAAGCTGCCCTGCTGTTAGCGACATCTGTAAGCCCCGGCTATATCGCTGGCGTGCCGTGGCGACATCCATCACGTCGCTGACTCGCATCTTGAGTGAGCCGGAGTAATCGTCGTGGCTGACCGTTCCGTCGACGACGACCACTTCGTCAGACTGTAGCAGGTCACGGTTCTCGTTAAAGGTCTCGGAGAACAAGGTCGCCTCGATACGAGCGGATCGGTCATCCAGCGTCACGAAGGCCATGGTCTGACCGCGCTTGTTCTTCATGGTGCGCATGGCAACGACCAGCCCGGCGACCCGCTGAGGCCCCTTGCCTGGCTTAAGGTCGGCGATGGACTGGCGGGCAAACCGGCGCACTTCCCGCTCGTACTCATCGAAGGGATGACCGGTCAGGTAAAGTCCCAGCGTATCCTTTTCACCTTTCAGCCGCTGTTTTTCAGGCCACTCGCGGACAAGGCGCACTTCTTCGAACGGATCGTTCGCGGTGCCGTCCAGCGTTTCACCGAACATATCCACCATGCCCACGGTTTCGTTGCGGGATTGCTGTCCGGCCTGCTGCACCGCCTTCTCGATGCTCGCCATCATTGCCGCCCGGCCCGGGCCCATATTATCCATGGCCCCGGCACGAATCAGGGCTTCGATGGCGCGCTTGTTCACCCGCTTGAGGTCGACACGCTGGCAGAAGTCGAACATGTCCTTGAACGGCCCGCCCTGGGCGCGCGCGTCAGCGATGCTCTGGATCGGGCCCTCGCCGAGGCCCTTGATAGCCCCGAGGCCGTACACCACCTGCCCTTTCTCGTTCACCGTGAAGGTGTAGGCAGAGGTGTTGACGTCCGGCAATACCAAGTCGAGCTTCAGGTTGCGGCATTCTTCGACCAGTGTCACGACCTTGTCGGTGTTCTGCATATCCGCGGTGAGAACCGCGGCCATGAACTCTGCCGTATAGTGAGCCTTAAGCCATAGCGTCTGATAGGACACCAACGCATAGGCGGCCGAATGCGACTTGTTGAAGCCGTAACCGGCGAACTTCTCTACCAGGTCGAAGATGTTCTCCGCCAGCGTTTTCTCAATGCTGTTATTCTCGCATCCATCGAGGAAAATGGCCTTTTGCTTGGCCATTTCCTCGGGCTTCTTCTTACCCATTGCCCGCCGCAGCATATCGGCGCCGCCGAGGGTGTAGCCCGCCATCACCTGGGCAATCTGCATGACCTGTTCCTGGTATAGGATAACCCCGTAGGTGGGCTCCAGAACCGGTTTCAGACCGTCATACTGATAATCCGGGTGTGGATAGGACATGGGCTGGCGACCGTGTTTCCGGTCGATGAAGTCGTCCACCATGCCGGATTGCAGCGGACCCGGACGGAACAAGGCCACCAGAGCAATCATGTCTTCCAGGCAGTCGGGCTGCAGTCGGCGAATCAGGTCCTTCATGCCCCGGGATTCAAGCTGGAACACCGCGGTGGTCTCTGCCCGCTTGAGCATATCGAACGAGGGCGGATCTACGAGCGGGATTTTGCTGATATCCAGCGGTGGCTCGCCACGTTTCTCGCGCCCCGGATTGATCATTTCCAGGGCCCAGTTAATGATCGTCAGCGTCCGCAACCCCAGGAAGTCGAACTTGACCAGCCCGGCGTCTTCTACGTCGCCCTTATCGAACTGCGTGACCGGGCTACCGCCCTCGTCGTCGCAGTAGAGCGGCGAGAAGTCGGTGATCTTCGTCGGCGCGATCACCACGCCCCCGGCGTGCTTACCCGCATTCCGGCATACGCCCTCGAGCTTGAGGGCCATTTCCCAAATTTCCTGGGCTTCCTCGTCGTGATCCAGGAACTCCTTGAGCTGTTCTTCCTGCTCAATGGCTTTCGCCAGGGTCATGCCCACTTCGAAGGGAATCAGTTTGGATAGCTTATCCGCCAGCCCGTATGACTTGCCCTGCACCCGTGCTACATCGCGCACCACCGCCTTAGCGGCCATGGTACCGAAAGTGATGATCTGCGAGACCGCAGCCCGACCGTATTTCTCGGCCACGTAATCGATCACGCGATCACGGCCTTCCATGCAGAAGTCGACGTCGAAGTCGGGCATGGACACCCGCTCGGGGTTCAGGAAGCGTTCGAACAGCAGGTCGTATTCCAGCGGGTCGAGGTCGGTAATCTGCTGAGCGTAGGCCACCAGCGATCCAGCACCGGACCCTCGGCCAGGGCCCACCGGCACCCCATTGTTCTTGGCCCACTTGATGAAATCCATAACGATGAGGAAGTAGCCGGGGAACCCCATCTGGATGATGATATCCAGCTCGAAATTGAGGCGCTTGTAGTAGGCGGCGCGCTTGTCGTCGTATTCCGGATCGGCTGAATCCAGCGTTCGGGACAGCCGGCCTTCCAGCCCTTCCTCCGAGACTTTGCGGAAGAAGTCATCCATGGTCATCCCTTCGGGGATGGGGTAATCCGGCAGGAAATATTCGCCCATGCGCACTTTGACGTTGCAACGCCGGGCGATTTCCACGGTATTCTCGACCGCCTCGGGAATGTCCGAGAACAGCTCGATCATTTCCTCAGGACTGCGCAGATACTGCTCGTCGCTAAAGCGACGGTCACGGCGCGGATCGTCCAAGGTGCGGCTTTCACCGATACAGACCCGGGCCTCGTGCGCTTCGAAGTCTTCCTGGTTGATGAAGTGAACGTCGTTGGTGGCCACCACCGGCAGGTCCAAAGCATCCGCCAGCTCAACACTCAAGTGAAGGCACTCTTCGTCGCCTTGCCGGCCCGTGCGGTGCAGTTCGAGGTAATAGGCATCCGGGTAGAGGGATTGCCAGTACTCCGCTCGCTGCCGGGCCAGGTCGTGCTTACCGGCCAGCAATGCACGGCCGACATCGCCCACTTTGGCACCGGACAGGGCAATCAGGCCTTCGCGACGCTCTTCGAGCCAAACCTTCTCGATCATGGGCACGCCATGAAGCTGGCCGTCCGTATAGCCTAGGGAGATGATTTCAGTGAGGTGGCGATAGCCGGTTTCATTGCGGGCAAAAAGCGTCAAGCGAAACGGCTTTTCCGGCTCATCCGGGTTGGACAACCAGATATCGGCGCCAATGATGGGCTTAACGCCGGCCCCCATGGCGGCTTTATAGAAACGGACCAGCGAGCACATGTTGGATTGCTCGGTCAGGCCCACTGCCGGCATGTTCAGCTCGGCCACGCGATTGATGAGCGGCTTGATCCGGACCAGGCCGTCAACCAGTGAGTATTCGGAGTGGACGCGCAGATGTACAAACGTATTCGGCATGGGGCGTTAGCGGGGCTCGATTCTATTGAAATTAATCCCGGATTCTATCAGTCAGGGCGTCACAAATCGCGTCCTTTAATAAGCATTCTGTAACCGCCTCTAACGCTGCATCAGCTCCAAAAGGCCTGACTTTGTCTGGGGCCCGAACCGGGCCTCGAGCAACTCTCCATCAGGCGTGACGACGTAGGACGCGGGCAATCCAACCGGCAGTTCCCAGCCCAGCTTGGGGCCCGGATCTTCGGCCAGCATACGGAACCGAATATCCATCCTTTCACCAAGATCGCGCAGGTCCTGGCCGGTGATGCCATCGAAGTTAACCCCGAGCACCATCGCTTTGTCGGTTTCGTCGAGGGCATTGAGTTCGGGAATTTCCTCCAGGCAGGGCTCGCACCATTCTGCCCAGTAGTTGACCACCACCCATTGCCCACGCAGTTCGTCCCAGTCCAGACTATTGCCCTGCGCATCCTGAAAGGCCGTACGTTCGCAACCCGCGAGAATGACGAGGGCAAACAAGGCGATAGGGAGTTTGAGGTACTTCAAACGCAACCCTCCTGTTAGACTAAGCGCTCACAAAACGACGATCCAGAACGCGAGACCATGACAGAGACGACCCGAATTTTCCATAATCCGCGCTGTTCGAAATCCCGCCAGACCCTGGCGTTGTTGGAAGAACAGGGCATCCAGCCTGAAGTCATCCGCTACCTCGAAACACCGCCCAGCGCCGAAGAGCTGAAGGCTATCCTAAAGCAGCTCGATAAATCCCCGCGCGAACTCATGCGCACCGGCGAAGAGTGTTATCGCGAACTGGGTTTGAGCAATAGCGATCTGACAGACGATCAACTCATTGCAGCGATGATAGACAACCCTAAGCTGATCGAACGGCCTATCGTACTGCATAACGGCAAGGCTGCCCTCGGGCGACCGCCAGAGTCAGTGCTCGATATTCTCTGATTGTTGGTCTGACCGGAGCTCAAAATGGCTGAGACCCCTTATATCCTGGTACTTTATTACAGTCGCAGCGGTCACACTGCAGATATGGCGTTACAGGTCGCCCGCGGGGTAGCGCGCGTAAACGGGATCGAGGCCCGGGTCAGAACCGTGGCACCGGTGTCGCCGGATACCGAAGCCAGCGTGCCGGCCGTCCCCGAAGACGGCGCGGTTTATTGCACAACAGAAGAGCTGCGGCATTGCGCCGGGCTGATTCTTGGTAGTGCCACCCGCTTTGGCAACATGGCCGCGCCGCTGAAGTATTTTCTGGACACCACTGGCGACATGTGGCTTAACGGCGCACTGGTCGACAAACCGGCCGGCCTTTTCACCTCGACTGGTAGCTTGCATGGGGGCCAGGAAGCGACCTTGCTATCCATGGCGATTCCCCTGCTCCACCACGGCATGCTGATCACCGGTGTCCCCTATACCGAACCGGCGCTGTCACGGACGGAAGCCGGCGGCACGCCGTACGGTGCCAGCCACTGGGCTGGAACAGATGATCCTCACGCGATGACAGAAGACGAAAAAACAATCTGCCAGATTTTGGGCCAAAGAGTTGCACGCCTGGCGCTGAAAGTGGCGGGCTAATATTTCCGCCACCGCTTCATTCTACCTAAGGACATCCAAATGCTTCACACCGTGCGCGCACGCAAAACCCGACTGCTTTGTCAGGTGCTTTATGCGGCGTTAATCATTCTGTTGGTGGTCACTACGTTCTGGCCAGCGCCGGATCCTGCGCTGTCGTTACCACTCATTCTATCCATTAAGCTGGTCCCTCTTTTGGTTTTCATTCCGGTGGTTATCAGCGGCCACAATCGCGGGATGATCTGGCTCAGCTTCGTGCTGATTTTTTACTTCACCCAGTTCGTTGTCAGCGCCTGGCTGACCGAGGGTGGCCTGGGTGCGACAGCCAGTGCGGTTGTCGCCCTTCTACTCTTCGTTTCTGCTATGGTGCATCTGAAAACCAATCGGCCTGAGTAGTCCGCATTATGCCCACATTGTCCACCACGCCGGCAGCTCCACCCCGCGCCACCCTGACGCTTCGTGACATCTGCACCGCCTTGGTAGAAGACGGGGAAATCACCCAGGACGATGCCGAGCGTGTGCTCACGGGCAATCTAGGCGCCGAGTCTGCCAAGCGGCATCCCTTGGACGTCGTGGCGATTGCCGAGCTGACCAGCCAAAAAAACAAACGCACCTTGGGCCTGGATCGTCTCACCGAATGGCTGGCCCACTGGGCCGACCAGCCCTACTATCATATCGACCCGCTGAAAATCGATGCGCCGGGCGTGGCTCGGGTCATGTCCTTCGCCTTCGCCCAACGTCACCATATTCTGGCCGTGGAGATCCATCCGGACGAAGTCTGGATTGCCAGCGCCGAGCCTTTCAAGCACGACTGGGAAGCCAACCTGCGCCATGTGCTGAAAAAGGACATCCGGCGGGTGGTCGCAAATCCCGAGGATATTCGCCGCTTTACCGTCGAGTTCTACCAGCTTGCCAGCTCGGTCAGTAAAGCCAGCGGCGCAGCGGCTCAGGGCGCCACCAATATCCATAACTTCGAGCAGTTACTGGATCTGGGCGACAACAAGAGCCCGGATGCCAACGACCAGCACGTGGTTAAAATCGTCGATTGGCTCCTGCAGTACGCCTTCGACCAACGCGCCAGCGATATCCATATCGAGCCCAGGCGCAACATTGCCCAGGTCCGATTCCGCATCGACGGTGTGTTGCACAACGTCTATGAATTCCCGGATCAGGTCGGCGTGGCCGTGGTTAGCCGCCTGAAAATTTTGGGCCGCTTGAATGTAGCGGAGAAACGTAAACCTCAGGATGGCCGCATCAAGACCCGAAAGCCGGATAATGCCGAAGTGGAACTGCGCCTGGCTACCATGCCGACAGCGTTCGGCGAAAAGATGGTGATGCGGATCTTCGATCCGGAGGTACTGCTCAAGGGCTTCGACAAACTGGGTTTCAGCCGCGAAGATGTGCAACGCTGGAAGGCCATGGCCGACCAGCCACACGGCATCGTTTTGGTCACCGGCCCGACAGGGTCGGGCAAAACAACCACGCTGTATTCGACGCTGAAGCAGTTGGCCACCTCCGAGGTCAATATTTGCACCATCGAAGACCCCATCGAGATGGTGGAACCGACCTTCAACCAGATGCAGGTTCAGCATGGCATCGACCTGACCTTCGCTTCCGGCGTGCGTGCTCTGCTACGGCAGGATCCGGACATCATTATGGTGGGCGAGATACGGGATCTGGAAACAGCGGAGATGGCGGTTCAGGCGGCGCTGACGGGTCACCTCGTCCTCTCCACCCTGCATACCAACGACGCACCAAGCGCCATAACACGGTTGATTGAGCTGGGGATTCCGCCTTATCTGATCCGCGCGACGGTTTTGGGTGTCATGGCCCAGCGTCTGGTGCGCACGCTCTGCCCGGATTGCAAGGTAAAGGCAGACGTCGATCCCAGTGCCTGGACCAGCCTGACCCGCCCCTGGAAGGCGCCTAAGCCGGCTGAAGTCTACGCGCCCGGCGGCTGCCTGGAGTGCCGCAATACCGGCTATCGAGGCCGCGCCGGCGTCTACGAGATCCTGCAGCTATCACCGCGGCTGCGCAGCGCTGTCGATGAGTCTTGCGATCTGGAGCAACTCCGGGTGGAGGCCTACAAGGATGGCATGAAGTCCCTGCGGCTCAGTGGTGCGCAGAAAGTGGCCGCTGGCGAAACCACCATCGAAGAAATCTTGCGGGTCACGCCGGAAAGCCAGCGCTGAGCCGGTCACTGTCCCGGGCGGAAGCCGCACTGGCCGAGTAATTCCTGCCAAAGTCTCGTGTGACGGGCCACGGTTTCATCGAGCCGATGCCAGAGGCTCTGTTCACCGGTCAGACTCAGGTAGCGACGGTAGTAGGGTTTGAAGTCCTGGGGCATGACATCACTCTGGCTCGCCGCCAACTGCTCGAAACCTGGCACCAGCGCATCCCGCACACGATTCACCATCGCCATGTAGGGCTGCACCTCGCCGGCATAGACCGAAAAGAACATGCTCTTGGCAATCTCTGCCTGGTTATTGGTGCGCTGCTTCAGGCATAGCGGATGGCTGTCGAGACGCCGTTGCATGACATCGGCTGCATCGTTCAAGCGGGTTACCAGCAGTAAGCCGCTCTTAATCAACTGCCCCATCCGATCCTCAGCCTGCCAGCGTTGCTGAACCTCGCCCATGAATTCCAGGCCTGTACCCAGGCTTCCTTCCTGCAGCGCTGACAGTCGGGTGTTCAGCAGCGCCAGATCCCGCGCCAGATCAGACACCGTGGCGCCGCTCGTTCCTATCGGCAACAGGCCTTCGGTGCGCGTAAACAGCGGTTCAATTTCTTCGGTCCCCCAAGTCGCATTCCAGACCGCAATCGGTAAGCTCTCGACTTTGGCGCCACGGGCTTTGGCCACTGCATCGTAAAGACCTTCGTCGTCCTCCAATTGGGGTAGACAGTTTCCGGCAGCCTCGATAAACCTCAGTTCGTAACGCAGCACGTTAACGGGCTGCATGACCCGACCGAGGCCGGAATTGCGCTCCCCCACCACGAACTGCAATTCGCAGCCGTACAACGAGAGGAAATCGAGCATGTCGAGCTCCAACTCGGGCATTTCGAGGCGGCGTTCGCGGCGCCGGGGGAACAGGTCAGCCAGGGGCACTTCGGTCAGGGCGTGGTCCTGCTCAAGCACACGGGCTACCCGCTCGACATATTCGTCCATCATGGACTGGGGTGCGGAAAAGGGGTTGCAGCCGGCAATCAAGGCGGCAGTCAGCACGACTGGCAGATGGCGTACGAGAGAGTTAATCCGAAACCGGTTCATGGGAGAAGTTTACGTACAGCGATCGGGAAAAGGGCAACCAATAGACCATAGCGACGGACGCCCTGGCCTGAATGTCCGGTGCAGGAAGGGAATGGCTGCCACCGCTTCCGCTGTCATGGATGGCCATCCCTGACCAGCCATGACGACAGGGACATCCATGTCCCTTCTCCAGCGGTGGCAGCCATTCCCTTCATCAAACCTTGTGCAGGGCGATAGGCTTTGAAAGAAGTTCCAGATTGATAAAAAGACTCAGTCGATCTCTGCCAGAAGCGCATCGACTTCGTTGAAATCGTGGGCAATGGGATAGCCTGTCTTAACCGACTCCTCGCCGCGAACCAGAAGGATGGTTTCCATGCCAGCTTCCGCTGCCGCATCAAGCTCCTGAGTGATGTCGGACAGAAAGAGTACCGTCTCCGGCTCTGTGCCAAGTCCAAGTTCGTCCAGGATGTTTCGGTAAGCCTTAGCCTCGCGCTTGGCGCCGACGTGGGTGTCGAAATAACCACTGAAAAACGGCGTCAGATTGCCGCAGCTACTGAAGCCAAAAATAAGCTTCTGAGCCTGTACCGAACCGGAGGAGTAGACGTACTGGCGCAGGCCACGGTCATGCCACTCGCGCAGTTTGTCGGCAGCGTCTTGGTAGACATGACCCTTGAAGTCGCCATCCCGATAACCCTTCTCCCAGATCATGCCCTGCAGGGCTTTAAGGGGCGTAGCCTTGCGATCTTCGCGAATCCAGGTCAGCAGCGTGTCCACCAACCCTTCGAGATCCGACGGATCGCCCCCGCTCTCGTCGGCCACAGCCTTGAGCTGAACCTGGACAGCCTCGTTGTCAGGCGCCTGCTGCCGCACGAAGTCCGCCATATGCTCCGCCGCGTAGGGGAAGAGCACATCGTGGACGAAGGAAATCGAGCTTGTGGTCCCCTCGATATCCGTCAAAATGACTCCGATCATCCGGTGGCACCCAATATACGCTCGTAGCGTGGCAGACGGCTGGCGATGTCCTCGCCGGTGAAGCTGGCGACCCACCCGTCCGGATTGGAGAACAGGCGAATACAGGTAAATTCCGGCTCCGGCCCCATGTCGAACCAGTGGCGGGTGCCGTCCGGCACGCTGATCAGGTCGTTCTTTTGGCACAGTACGGCATAGACCTTCTCGCCGAAGTGCAGGTAGAACAGTCCCTGGCCGCGGACAAAGAACCGCACTTCGTCTTCGCTGTGGGTGTGTTCGTCGAGAAACTTCTTGCGCGCCGCATCCTTGTTGGGATTGTCAGCGCTCAAGCTGACGACGTCGGCTGTCTGGAAGCCGCATTCCTGCTTCAGTTGCGATACGTCGTCGGCATAAGCGTCCAGAATGTCATCCTGACTGGCGTTGGCCGGTAAATCGCGAGTCGGCCACTGCTCGAAGCGAACGCCCTGCTCGTTCAGCAATTGCTGAATCTTGGCGGGCTCTTCAGTCACAACCTCCGGCTGGTCCGGCTGGTGTTCGCGGTAAATACGCAGCGTAGTCATCGTGTCACCCTCATCATTTCCAACTCACAAGCGAACAGGAATTCAAATGCTTCTACATGGCGCAAACAGTCTGCCATGGTTTTTCCCCACGTATAAAGGCCATGACCCCGGATCAGATAGCCCGGCTGTTCCGGGTGGCGCTCGAACCAGCGACGGGCCTCCTCGGAAAGAGCCTGGATATCCTGTGTATTTTCGAAAATCGGCACCACCAATGAGGACTCGTGGGTGGTCGTGCCCGGAAACGCCTTTTGCAGCTCGTAATCCTGCAGCTCAAGCCTCCCCTGGCCGGCCAGGGCACGACTGAGGACCGTTGCGTTGACCGAATGCGTGTGCAGGACCACACCAATGTTCGGGAATTGTTCATAGAGCACGGTGTGCAGCAAGGTTTCCGCCGAAGATTTGGCCTCGCTCTGGACTGGGCGGCCTTTGAGATCCACTACCATAATATCGCCCGCGCCCAATTGTCCCTTGTGGCGCCCCGAAACGGTGATGGCGATATGTCCGGCATCGATTCGCGCAGAATAGTTGCTGCTCGTCGCAGGCGACCAGCCATTGGCGTAAAGGAAACGCCCCGCGTCGATCAGCGACTGGGCGGCGGCAGCATAACGGGTTACATCGAACATTCAGCCTCCGGAACGAGCCGGTAGCGGTAGGGAGCACCGCCCGGCGTACACGTATGAATGGCCGGTATTATAGAGCGCCACTGTCCGCCAGCAAGCGGTGACGGGCGTCGACCAAATCCGCAATGACCGATATGGCGATTTCCGCCGGGGTCTTGCTACGAATTGCAATGCCTATGGGCGCGTGCAGTCGTTCCAGTTGTTGCTCTGTTATACCCAGGGCTACCAGGCGCTCCCGACGCATCTGCGAGGTTTGCTTCGAACCCATTGCCCCGACATAAAAACACGACGATTGCAGCGCCGCCAGCAGCGCCATGTCGTCGACCCGCGGGTCATGAGCGAGGGCCAGGATGGCAGTGTGAGAGTCATTGAATGAGCGGAGTACGAGGTCATCCGGCAAGGACGTCAATACCGGCGTTTCGCTGTCCGTCCAGCCGGCGAGAAAGGTTTCACGCGGCTCGCAAAGGGTCACATCGAACCCGCAACGACGACCGAAAGCCGCAACGTGGCCGGCCACCTCGCCCGCACCGACCAACAGCAAACGGCACTCGGGCCCCAGCGTGTGGCGAACGGACTCCCGCTGTTCGGTTATGCCCGTGCCTTGTCCGTCGCTCGCCTCGATGATCATCTGCCCGGTCTTTAGATCGACAATGCGGGATGCCGGGACTTTCGCGTCCAAGTAACCGAGTAATCGACACACCGCCTCATGTTGCTTCTCCCCGGCAAGCGGCTCGATCAAAAGACGAATACGCCCTCCGCACGGCAGACGAAACCGCTCACGGTCATCCGTCGTCACGCCGTAATCGGTTATCTGGGGACAATCGGGCCGATCCTCACGCGCCGTGCGCTGTAGCAAATCCTCCTCCAGACAGCCGCCGGAAACCGAACCCGCCCAACGGCCGGATTCGCTTACCGCAAGCATGGAGCCCGCCGGTCGCGGGGACGAGCCCCATGTATCGAGGATGGTACATAGCCACACGCGCTCGCCAGCATTGAGCCAGTTTTCCGCGGCTGCCAACACTTGGTATTGAGGATGGGACATGATGCCTGCTCAGTGTAGCCTGTGACTTGTCGCTAACGGTTCGCCAGCGCTACGCTAACGTTCGCGTGGGCCGTGGACATGTTTATATCTGAAATCACGTGTTCAAACGCAATGTTAAGTTGGCCTGCCGCAGATCCAACGGAAACGCCGGGGCAAAGCCCGGCGTTTTTTAGGAAGCAGACGCAGAAAATCCCTACTTGATGACCGGGTTACCTTCGCTGTCGTTCCAGAATTTGCGCTCGCCGGAATCCATCTTGCCATTACTGTCCCAGAACTCACGCTTTTCGGAATCAACTTTACCATTGTCGTCCCATACTTCGCGATTCTCGGTCTTCTCCTCGACTTTACCGTTGTCTTCCCAGAGCACACGGTCCTTGCTACAGCCCGCAAGTACAACACCTGCAAGTGCAATCAGAATCAACTTACGCATCAATAACTCCTGATAAATTCATCACTGCTTTATTGCATCACAGAACAACGGAGCAGCCCATTACATGTCGCTCATTTTGCACGAAAAAAGGGAGCTTGAAAGACAGTGCGTTTATTTAAAACCATGCAGTTCACGATTTTTCTGTTTGTCTTTTTCACTCTTGCGCAGCATCACATAGACCGCGCCGGTGCCACCATGGTGTTTCTGCGCCGAATGAAAAGCCATCACCGACTCGAGTTCCGTCAGCCATTTGGCCAGGTAGCTCTTTAATTGGGCAATGCCGTCCGGGTTGCGCTCACCCTTACCGTGCAGAATCAGTACCGAGCGAATACCGTAGGTGACACACTCATTAACGAAGCTGAATACCTCGCGCCGGGCTTCATCCACCGTCATCCGGTGCAGATCCAGGCGAGCCTCGATCTGGTATTGCCCAAGCCGAAGCTTACGATAGACTCCATGCTGGATACCGGGGCGTTGATAAGCCAGCACATCATGAGCTTTGAGGGGCTCCACATCCGCGGCGGTCAGCGGATTAGCGTCCCTTGCCGGCTTGTCTACAGCAGCACGCTGGCGCTCGATATGCCCGGGTGTGAGGGTACGGGAGGTCTGTACATCGGCCCGATTGGGCTGTTTAATGCGGCGGACATCGCCCATTTCCTCTAGGAAACTGAGGCGTTCCTCTTTTGTGGCCATGGTTCAACCTGATCGTTAACCGTCAATCAAGCCTGGCAAGACCTGTAAGGACAGGACACCAGACCCAAAAAACTGTACCACCAGCGCCCCCATCAAGGAAGCCAGTTCCTAAGAAGACGCTGAACGAATCATTGAACGCAAGTGGGGATAAAAGTTCAGGCTTTAGAGAGAAAAAACCCCCGGAGGGGACCGGGGGGAGCAAAAGATCGGGGAAGAATCTTCCCTTCAAGCTTTCAGACACCACAGACAGTTACCTCGACGGAGATCAATTACGAGATAACTGCACATACCTTAACCAATCTAATAGCAAGCGGCTGTTGTACATTAGTCTTACGTGGCTGGCCTGTGTGTGGCCCATCGGCTAAACAGCAACCTTCGGCTAAACTAAAGGCCTAGACGATTTTAACCCTTCGAAAGTCTCGACAATAATGAGGCCATCGCCCTCCGAGGTCCCGAAATGCCTGCCGAACCCCGGGAACCCCACTCCCAGAACATTCGAGCGATCATGGCGTTCCTGCGTGAGCACGCCCCCTTTTCCAATATGGATGAAGCCCACCTAGCCCACTTCGCGGAACACTGCGTGCTCAAGTTCTACGCGGATGAAGATATCGTGCTCTCTCCCGACGAGGGTCCGGTCAAGACGTTCAACGTGGTGAAACAAGGCCTGATTCGCGGAGAACGCACCGGCAAGGCCGGTGCAACCGAAACCACCTTTGAAATCAGCCAGGGCGAGTGCTTCCCACTCGCTGCATTAATTGGCGAGCGCCCCACACGGACGTTGCATCGCGCATCCGGCGATACCTTCTGCCTGAGCCTAAGCCATGGTGCGTTCGTCACCCTTTTCTCCGAGAGCGAGCCTTTTCGCGACTTCTGCCTGCGCGGCGTCAGTAGCTTGCTGGACCAGGTCAACCAACGCATTCAGTCCGGAGCTATGGCCTCGATCGGCCCCAGTCATTCGTTAGATACACCGCTAGACCGCTATGCGCTACGCAATCCTATCGTATGCTCGCCGGATCTGCCGGTGCGAAAGGCCGTAGCCCGTATGCACGAAAACAATGTGGGTAGCATCATTATCACCGATGACGAACGCCGCCCCATCGGGATATTCACGCTGCATGACCTACGAACCATGGTGGCAGAAGAAAGCGCCACCCTGAGCACGCCCATCGGCCAGGCCATGACCCGCGAACCCTACGCGCTGCCTGCCGATGCCGATGCCTTCGAGGCGGCGATGCTGATGGCGGAGCATCATTTCGCCCACCTCTGTGTCATTGACGAGGAGAAACGCCTGATCGGCGTGGTTTCACAGCGGGACCTGTTTTCCCTGCAGCGTGTCGATTTGGTGCATCTGGCGCGCACTATCGGCAAAGCGTCTCATCTGCGCACATTGGTCAGCCTGCGCTCTCAGGTCGCCAAACTGGTGGACACGATGCTCGCCTACGGGGCCGACTCCGGCCAAATCGTGAAGATCATCACCACACTTAATGACGCGACGGTTCGGCGCGTGCTGGAGCTGAACATTCAGCGTCACGATCCGGGCATTCCATTTACCTGGCTCACGTTCGGCAGTGAGGGGCGGCAGGAACAGACCCTGTTGACCGATCAGGACAACGGCATTCTCTTCGAAACACCGGTGGGCATGACCGAAGATCAGGTTCGGGAAAAACTGCTGCCTTTCGCAGAAATCGTCAATAACGAACTTGCCGACTGCGGCTTTACGCTTTGCAAGGGCAACATCATGGCAAGTAACCCCAAGCTGTGCCTGAGCGAAAAGGAGTGGGACGACTGGTTCGTACGGTTTATCGATGCTTCAACGCCGCAGAACCTGGTCTATTCCTCCATTTTTCTGGATATGCGCGCGGTGTTCGGTGCTACGGAAGCGCTGGAGCGCCTGTTGCGCCGGGTACTCAAGCGAATACAGAAGAACGCACTGTTTCAGAAGATGCTGGCTGGCAATGCCGTAACCCGTCGCCCGCCGTTGACGATTTTTCGCGGATTTCGTTATGCGCCGGACGGCAAGAAGAATACCCTGGACCTCAAACGGCAGGGGCTGGCACCGTTTGTGGAATCGGCTCGAGTGTTCGCCCTGGCCTGCGGCATCGGCGAATCCAACACGCTCGAGCGAATGGAGAAACTGGCACAGAAAGGCGTCTTCGACCGCAAAGATGCCAGTGCCTGGAAGGAAGCGTATAGCCTGATTCAGGCCCTCCGCATGCGAGCGCATCAAGAGCAACTCAAGAACCAACAGCCTCTCAATAACTACATTAACCCCGACGACCTGAACCCACTGGATCGACGTATCCTCCGGGAATCCTTCCGCCAGGCTCAACGGCTTCAGCAAAAACTGGAAACCCGATATCTCCTTTAACGGCGGGCTCGCATCGGCAATGATTCATCGTATAAAAGAGTGGCTTGAGCACTACTTCTCCAACGACCCCGACCGCCCGGGCCTGGAACATCTGCCGCGCGCGAAAACACCTGGGCCGGAACCGCTGACCGGACAACGGCTGATCGTGCTCGACCTCGAGACCACAGGCCTCAATCCGGCCAAAGACCATGTCATCGCGATCGGTGCCGTCGCCATCGAAAACCTTGGCATCCCCTTGGCGAATCAGTTCGATCTTATCCTCAGGCGCCCGGAGCTGGATATCCGGGAAACGGTGCTTATCCATGGCATCGGACCGGATGCGCTGACCCGCGGACACGAGATCGAAGAAGCACTGATACGTCTGTTGAGCTGGATGAATGGGGACCCGATCCTCGCGTTCCATTCCGCGTTCGACAAACGCTTTCTGGAAAAGGCCTTAAAAGCTCAATTGGGCTACACCCGCGAACACACCTGGCTGGACGTTGCCGAGATTCTGCCCGCACTCTTCGAGCCCCCCGGCAGCGGCGGACGTCTTGACGACTGGACCGATCACTTCGGGTTGCAGGTAAGTGAACGTCATCACGCAGCAGCGGATGCCATGGCGACGGCCGAACTTGCGCTCATCGCGCTGAATCGCGCCATTCGCGAGGATCTGAGCACGCTGTCTCAACTTAACGAAAAACTTCGCATCGGGCGGCGCCTCAAACACCTTCAAAGTCCGTGATGTGGTCTATCTTTCTTGGACCCAAGCCTCTTGGTTGCAGACAGAAACAACGCCGACCACAGCCCCCAAGACACTTTTTCCCGCAGCGGCAGGAGAGCAGCTTCAATAGGAAATAGGTCTATTCAGCGCGTTCTTAGACTATTTGCCAATATCTATAAGCATGGCGCCGGGTAGAGTCTGGTAGTGAAGAAAGATGGAAAAAAGTTAATAACTTACTAGCGAGGATTTTTAGCAAGACTATTCTTAACAAAATAGAAACGCCTACCAATAGCCCATGTTCAATAAAAACAACATTGGAGAGCTGTTATGTCGCACAACCCTGATAACGCAGTGAAATACTGGAAGGCCAACCTACGCCTGATTATCGGGTGCCTGATTGTCTGGGCATTCGTATCCTATGGTTGCGCCATACTCTTCCGTCCTCTTCTGGCCGGGATACCCGTTGGAGGAACCGATCTTGGTTTCTGGTTCGCCCAGCAGGGTTCCATCCTCACCTTTATCGTCTTGATCTTCTTCTACGCGTGGAAAATGAACAAGCTCGATAGACAATTCGGCCTGCACGAGGAGTAAGACCGATGAGCCAGTTTGCAATTAACCTGTTGTTCGTTGGGGGCTCGTTCCTCCTCTATATTTTGATCGCTATCTGGGCCAAGGCCGGCACCACCAAAGATTTCTACGTCGCTGGCGGTGGCATTCATCCCATTACCAACGGGATGGCGATCGGCGCTGACTGGATGTCTGCTGCGTCCTTTATTTCCATGGCCGGCCTTATTGCAGCCGGCGGCTACGCCAACTCTACCTTCCTGATGGGCTGGACCGGCGGCTACGTGCTCCTGGCAATGTTGCTCGCCCCTTACCTGCGGAAGTTCGGCAAGTTTACGGTACCTGAGTTTATCGGTGATCGTTTCTACAGCCGCAACGCACGACTGGTCGCAGTCATCTGTCTGATCGTGGCTTCGGTGACCTACGTTATTGGCCAGATGGCCGGTGCCGGCGTTGCCTTCTCTCGCTTCCTTGAGGTTGACTCTACGACAGGGCTGATTATCGCAGCCATCGTCGTATTCATCTACGCGGTGCTCGGCGGCATGAAGGGGATCACCTACACCCAGGTTGCCCAGTACTGCGTCCTGATCGTCGCCTATACTATTCCGGCGGTGTTCATTTCGCTTGAGCTGACCGGCAATCCCATCCCGGCACTGGGTCTGTTCTCCGAGCATAATGCCTCCGGCATGCCGCTCCTGGCCAAGCTGAATCAGGTCATTACCGAACTCGGCTTCAACGAGTACACGGCGGACGTCGACAATAAGCTGAACATGGTGCTGTTCACCCTGACGCTGATGATCGGTACCGCAGGCCTACCCCACGTTATCATTCGCTTCTTTACCGTACCGAAAGTGGCCGATGCACGCTGGTCTGCCGGCTGGGCACTGGTCTTTATCGCTCTGCTTTATCTGACAGCGCCGGCCGTTGCGTCCATGGCTCGTTTGAACCTGATGCAGACGATCTACCCGGAAGGCCCGACATCTCAGCCGATCGAGTATGAACAGCGCCCGAACTGGGTGCGCGAGTGGGAAGTGACTGGCCTCATCCAGTTCGAGGACAAGAACAACGATGGCCTTATCCAACTCTACAATGCGTCCGAATCCTTTGAATCCACGGCCCAGGCTCGTGGCTGGCAAGGTAACGAGCTGGAGGTCAACCGGGATATCCTGGTACTGGCCAACCCGGAGATTGCCAACCTGCCCGGCTGGGTGATTGGCTTGATCGCTGCCGGTGGTCTAGCGGCTGCATTGTCCACCGCTGCCGGACTCTTGTTAGCGATATCCTCCGCCGTCAGTCACGACCTGATCAAAGGTGGCATCAATCCGAAGATCTCGGAGAAAGGTGAGCTGATGGCTGCGCGGATTTCCATGGCCGTCGCCATTGTGGTGGCAACCTATCTGGGCGCCAATCCCCCGGGGTTCGCCGCGCAGGTGGTCGCGCTCGCCTTCGGTATTGCCGCCGCTTCCCTGTTCCCGGTGCTGATGATGGGGATCTTCTCCAAGCGCGTGAACAACAAGGGTGCGATTGCCGGCATGCTCACCGGTCTGGCTTTCACGCTGATCTACATCTTCGTGTACAAGGGCTGGCTGTTCATTCCCGGCACTAACAACCTGCCTGATACCGCGGAGTACTGGATCCTGGGTATCTCTCCATTGTCCATCGGTGCGGTGGGTGCAGTGGTTAACTTTACGGTCGCCTTCCTGGTATCCAATGCCACAGAAGAGCCTCCGGTAGAGATCCAGGAGCTGGTCGAAAGCGTGCGCTATCCCCGCGGGGCTGGTGGTGCCACCGACCATTGATTCATAATATGATTCCCTGCAGATGCTGATCTGCAGATAGCCATCCTTAGCGGGCTTCCTCCACGGGGGAAGCCCGCTTTATTTAAGGAACCCCGATGTTCTGGAATTTCGTAGCAACGGTTTTTGCAGGCCTGGGCGCAGCAGGTATCGCGATGGGCATCCGCGCTGTTACCGCCAAGAAAGCGCCGCGGTGGCTGGTCCCTGTGTTTGGCGGCGCCGGGATGCTCGCCTACATGGCGTATATGGAATACACCTGGTTCGACCTCAAACAATCCCAGCTACCGGAAGACGCCGTAGTTGTCAGCGAGGAGCAAGAGAGCGTTATCTGGCGCCCCTGGAGCCTAGTCGTACCCCAAACTTCGCGTTTTACCGTAGTGGATACCAGCAGTATCGTGGCGGACGAACAGAACCCCAAAGTGTTCAGCTTTTACCTCTATCGATTTGAGAAGTCCTACACTGACTCCGTCGAGGAGCAGGTTTATCTGCTCAATTGCGTAGAACAGCAACTCGTGCCCGTCTCTGAAAACGGTGAGGCGATGGTTCAGTCGTTGCAAAAACTGGCAGACGATGACCGTCTACTGGGGGCTGTATGCACTTGATCGGCGTACCTGAAAGCAACGTTTGAAGATGCATCACCGCAAAGGCTATCTATGCTGAGTGGCTGGTTACTGGTCCTTATTTCAATCACCTATATTTCCCTGCTTTTTACCGTGGCCTGGGCTGGCGACCGCCACCCTGGCCTTTACCGAAAGAAGTTCGCGCGCACGCATATTTATGCGCTCTCCCTAGCAGTTTACTTTACCTCTTGGACGTTCTACGGCGCGGTCGGCCGAGCAACCCAAGAGGGCCTTGGCTTTCTTCCCATCTATTTGGGGCCTTTGCTGGTTTTTCTGTTCGGCTCCTCACTCCTGCGCCGAATCATCTACATCAGCAAGCGCAATAACAGTACGTCCATCGCGGATTTCATCGCTTCGCGTTACGGCAAGTCCCAAACTCTGGCGGCGCTGATTTCAGTCTTTGCACTCGTGGGGAGCGTTCCCTATATCGCGCTACAGCTCAAAGCGATCGCCATGGGTTTTACCGTGCTCTCGGAATCCGATGGCTTGTCGGACCCTTTCCTGACCCAGGCGGCCTGGCGGGATGCGGCGTGGTACATCACGCTGGTTCTGGCGTTATTTACTATTCTCTTCGGCACCCGGCATCTGGAATCTACCGAGCATCATCGGGGGATGATTCAGGCTGTCGCCTTCGAATCGGTGATCAAGCTGGTCGCTTTTATTGCCGTAGGACTGTTTGTCGGCTTTGGCCTCTATGGCGGGTTCGGCGATCTGCTCCAGCGTGTACGCGAGGCCGACCTGATTGGCACCCTGACGTTCGACAATGTCGAGCCGGTGGCTTTCGTCACCCAGACGGTCGTCGCCATGCTGGCTATCATATGCCTTCCCAGGCAGTTCCATGTCACGGTGGTGGAGAACACCGATCACCGCGACCTGGAGACGGCTCGCTGGGCGATGCCCGCGTACCTGGTCATCGCCAGTGCCTTCGTCCTGCCAATTGCCGCGGCCGGCCTCCTCTCACCCAATAGTGGCGATACCAATCCCGACGTACTGATACTCAGCCTGCCGATTCTTGCCGGTGAACAATGGTTGGCGATCCTGGCCTATCTCGGCGGAGGCTCAGCGGCAGCAGCGATGGTCATCGTATGTTCGGTCGCTATCGCCACCATGGTAAGCAACGAGATCATCATGCCCGCGCTACTCAAATTCTTCCGCCCGCGGATGAATCAGCGGGGCGATCTGAGCTACTTGCTACTGAGTATTCGCCGGGTGGCCATTTTCGTCATCCTACTCACGTCTTACGGCTTCTATCGTCTGGCAAGCGAAGAGTACAGCCTTACTGCGTTCGGGTTGTTGTCGTTCGCAGCAGCGGCGCAGTTCGGCCCCTCCCTCGTGGGCGGCATCGTCTGGCGGCGTGGCAACCACACTGGCGCTGTCTGGGGTCTGGCTGCCGGTTTCTTGATGTGGTGTTACACCCTGCTGATTCCAGCCCTGGCATCCACGGGCTGGCTGAGCGATAGCTTGATCGAAGAGGGCCTCTGGGGCATGGGCTGGACACGCCCCACGGCCCTGTTCGGTATGGAAGTAGATCAGGTCAGCCATGGCATTATCTGGAGCCTAGGCAGCAATACGCTGCTCTACATCACCCTGTCGCTCTTTACCCGGCAGCGCGTTCGGGAAAAGATTCAGATTGCCTCCTTTTTTCACGATCCCGAGCCACGCGCCGAAACGCCTCAACAGCAAATTTGGCAAGGTGAGATCCTGACCGCTGACTTGCAGGCGCTTGCGGATCGCTTTATGGGCGAAGACCGCTCCGAAACACTGTTTCGCAACTATGAGCGCCGCAACGCCACGCGCATTGCTCCGCAGCGTCCGGCCAGCACACATCTGATGAAGTACGTGGAACGCCAACTGGCCTCGGTCATTGGCGCATCTACGGCAAGGGTGGTGCTGGAGTCCACCCTAACGGGTCGCGACATGCAGATCGAGGACGTCGTCAGCATCGTCGACGAAGCCTCCCAGGCCATGACCTTCAGCCGCGAGCTGCTGCAATCGGCGATCGAGAATATCAGCCTGGGTGTGGCGGTGGTGAACCACCGGCAGCAGCTAGTGGTCTGGAACCAGCGTTACCTCGATATGTTCGTCTATCCCCGCGGCTTCGTTCGCGCCGGGCGGCCATTCGCCGATCTTGTGCGATATAGCATGGTGACCATGAACCTACCAGCCCGTAAAGTCGACGAAGTGCTCGAAGATCGTCTGCGGTGCATGCGCGAAGCCCTGGCTTTCGCTGACGAACAGCACCGTCCGGATGGCACCATCCTGAAGATCGAAGGCAGCCCGATTCCCGGCGGGGGCTACGTGATCACCTTTCAAGACATCACGCCCATGCGACGGACCGAACAAGCGCTAAAAGAAACTAACATCTATCTGGAACAACGGGTTAAAGAGCGCACACAAGAATTGCAGGTCTTAAACGAACAGCTGCTGAAGGCAAAATCCGTCGCCGAACAGGCTAATCAGAGCAAGACACGCTTCCTGGCTTCGGCCAGCCACGACCTGCTGCAACCCTTGAATGCCGCCAGGCTCTTCACCTCGGCGCTGGTGGGCAAGGCGCAGGGAGAGCTGAAAGACCTGGGGGATCACATCGACAGCTCCCTGGAAGCGGCCGAGGAGATCATCAGCACCCTGTTGGACATATCCAAACTGGACGCCGGGGCTCTGGAGCCGAAATTAACGCGATTTCCCGTCAACGACCTACTCCGGCATCTCTCGACGGAGTTTTCCGCCATCGCCCATGAACAGGGTCTCGAACTGCATATGGTGCCTTGCTCGGCCTGGATTCATTCCGACCAACAGCTGCTGCGCCGGGTTATCCAGAATTTCCTATCCAACGCTACCCGCTATACTCCGAAAGGCCGCATCCTCCTTGGCTGTCGACGCCTGAAAGGCTATGTGCGCGTGGAAGTCTGGGACACCGGTCCCGGCATACCCAGCGATAAACTCAAGCAGATCTTCGAAGAATTCCGGCGGCTGCAGCAGGCCAGCGACCAAAAAGGTTTAGGCTTGGGATTGGCCATCGTGGATCGTATCAGCACTATGCTTGACCATCCGGTTAACGTTCGGTCCGAGCAGGGACGCGGTAGCATTTTTAGTATTACGGTTCCCCGGGTAGAACCCATCGAAGCGCCGGCCCCCTCTATAGGCAGGAAAACATCGTCCCGCGGACTGTCCAACCTAAGGGATCTGGCTGTCCTATGCATTGATAACGACGAGAACATCCTTGATGGAATGATCGCGCTGCTTAACAACTGGGGTTGCGTTGTCACACCCGCCCTAAGCCTGGAGGAAGCCAGGCAGGCTATAGGTAACAAGGCGCCCGACATTATTCTCGCGGACTACCAACTGGATAACGATCAGAGTGGTCTGGACGCAATGAATGCACTACAGGCCGATTTCGGTCGTCCTATTCCAGGCATCCTCATTACCGGTTACATGGCGGAAGATGTTAAAACCGCAACTCTGGAACAGGGTTACCAAATCCTGTACAAACCGGTGAAGCCGGCAGCCCTGCGAGCCATGGTCAACAAACAACTCAAACGGGCTGCCCAAGGCTAGTACAGAAGCGTGCGCCAACGATTATCCGGGGTGAAATTTATGACTGCCTTGGCGAAGACCAAAGCGCGTTCCGAAAATGACTTCTCCAAGTTCCGCGCGCTGATTGTGGACGACTTCGAGAACTTCCGCCTATCGATGCGCCAAATGCTGTGGGGCCTGGGTCTGGGCCACATTGACGCCGTTTCCAATGGTGCCGCAGCCATTCAGAACTGCACTTACGACCAATACGATATTGTGTTGTGCGACTACAACCTCGGTACGGGCAAGAGTGGCCAGCATGTATTGGAGGAGTTGCGACACCGCAAGCTGTTACGCCGCACCTCGCTCTTCGTTATGGTGACCGCAGAAACCTCCAAGGAAATGGTCATGGGTGCGCGCGAGTACCATCCGGACGGCTACCTCACCAAACCCATTAACCAGGCCGCTCTCAGCCAACGACTGCATGCGCTTTTTCACCAGCGCTCGGTGCTCTACCCTATTAACCGTGAAATCGATCTGGAAAACCTTCCCAAAGCCATCTCACTGTGCACTCAGCTCTTGCCACAGCAGCCTCGCTATAAGACCTGGATACTCAAAACAATGTCCGATCTTTACTATCAGGTCGGCGACTATAGTCATGCACGCAAGGTCTGCGAAGATGTGTTGGCATCGCGAGAAATCGCCTGGGCACGGCTGGGCTTGGGCCGCGTCCAGATCGCCGAGCGGCGTTACCAGGAAGCGGCTCATACCCTGCAAATTCTGGTCGAACACCAGCCAGACCTTATGGAAGCCTACGATCTCCAAGCCCAGGCGCTGGCGGCTGCGGGTAAGCCTGCCGCTGCTCAGCGCACACTGGAGACGGCAGCCAAATTATCGCCCAACGCGATCCTGAGACAGCGTAACCTCGCTATCATGGCCACCGAAAATCAGGACTTGGATGTGGCCTCAGCAGCTTGGCGCAAGACCGTTCACCTGGGTATGCACAGCATTCACGATGACCCCGAGCACTATCTCAACTTGGGGCGCTCTCTGAGTGAGCTTAGTGACGACGATCATAGCGAGGAAGGACAGGCTCACGCAGAAGAGGCGCTACGCACACTTCAGGCTGTAAAAAAGCGCTTTCCCGATGCTGAGGAAGAACATCGCCAGAGTATATTGGTCCAATCACGGGTGCATGCCAGCCAGGGACGAGCCAAAGAAGCGGAACAGCTCGTCGAGTGCATTGTTACCCGTGTTGACGAAGCAAGCATGGCGCCTGAAACGGTGCTTGAACTCGCCCGCACTCTTTTCGCTATTGATCACCGTAATGAGGCGGAAAAGCGTCTCTATACGCTCTCTCAGCGCTTTCCTGACGACAAGGAACTACAGCGATCCATCGGATCCCTGCTGGATGAACCTGTGAGCTTTCGCAAGCGGGTCAAAGCCCGCCGTTTGAACCGTCAGGGTATTTCGGCTTTCGAAAGTGGAGACCTCAACGCTGCGGTAAAGACATTCCAAGAAGCGCTAAGCTTTGTTCCCAAGCACGCCGCGCTCAACCTTAATCTAGTGCAAGTCCGCTTAAAGCAGCTGGAAGCTCAACCTCAGGACCAGTCCATGCTAGACGAATGCAAGCGGAGTCTTGAGAACTTGAGAAACCTCTCCCCTAACAATCAACAATACCGGCGTTACCAGTCCCTGCAGCGGAAAGTGGAGTCCCTGTCATGATCGATAGCATCAAACCCGAGCGGACCGAACCAGTTACCGAATCCCTGGATTTCACGATGGTTATGGCATCAGCGGTTCACGATATGAAGAACTCGCTCGGCATGCTTCTGCATTCGCTCGACGAGCTGGGGGATGAGATCCCAGGTAGCGTAGGGAGCTCACCTCGTTTCAATACACTACGATATGAAGCCGAAAGGGTGCATGGAGACCTGGTGCAACTGCTCGGGCTCTACCGACTCGACCAGGACACCCTCAGCGCCCATATCGAAGAGCATTTCCTGCCCGATTATCTAGAGGCCCAGTTGGCGCGCCATGTCCCACTACTTGAAGGGCATGGCCTTGAGCATACCCTTGTATGCGATTCTGTAAGCGGCTACTTCGATGCCGAACTACTGGCCGGCGTCATCAATAACACGGTTAACAACGCCATTCGCTATACTCGCAGCAGCATCTACATTAGCGCGGGGGAGCATGAGGGATACTTGGTCATACGGGTCGCCGACGATGGCTCCGGTTATCCTCACGCCATGCTGCAATCCGCCTCCTCAGCCGCCGAGCCCATCAATTTCCAATCAGGCAGCACTCGGCTCGGGCTTTACTTTGCTGAAGCGGTTGCTCACCTACACCGCAATGGCGATCGGTGCGGTGAAATCCGAATTCTAAATGGCGGACCACTGGGCGGCGGTGTTTTTGAGATCTGGTTACCGTGAATACCAACGAAACTCCTTGATTCAGCGAGTCTTAGTCGCTAACTTTTGCCAGACTCCAGGGATGTGACAACGTTGTAATCACACTGCGGTCGGAGTCGTATGCGTACAAGGAGAAGACTATGGCTCGCGGCCAAGCGCTGATTATTGACGATTCCTCGACGGCGAGAATTATCCTCGCCCGATTGCTCCAGAAAGCCGACCTGGTAACCAAGGGTGCCGTTTCGGCGGAAGAAGGCTTCCAAATGCTCCAGGCGGAACCCTATGATCTGATTTTTCTGGACCATCTACTTCCTGGCATGAACGGGTTTCAGGCACTGGAACGTCTCAAGAACAATCCAGACACAGCCCACATACCGGTATTCATGTACACCTCGCAGAACGCCGATAAATACCTTGAAGACGCCAAAGCACGGGGTGCGTCAGGAGTCATCAGCAAACAAGTGGACCGTGATCAACTTCTAGCTATGATCGAATCCATCCTCGCCGGTGCTGAAGAAGCGCCCTTGCTTGAGTTTCCCGACGAGAGTGCGGTGGAACGCGGTAGTCCAAACCCTGACGAGTTGATGCTGAACCGTCGTCTGACCGGGCGTTTATCCACTCTCGAAATCGCTTACGAAGAAACCCACGATGAACTTCACCAACTCAAAGGTCTATTAACCACCATACAGACACGCCAGGAAGCAGCCTTGGAGCAACGGTACAGGAAGTTGAAGCTATACTGGTTGCTTACCGTTGTTGCGTTTTTTATCGCTGCCTGCTTTTTTACCTTCAAACTAATAGCGTTGGAGCAGGTAATGGACAGCATCAGCCAGCAGTTTACGGTGGTTCAGGAAATTATTGCGGCGCTGGTTGATTTGAATGGTGGTGAAGAGGGTTAGGTTTAACCCTGTATCTAAAGCATTTTTTTATGAACCCCAACATGCAGTGTTGGGGTTTGTTTTTGGGGGGACGACTATCACTATTCACACCTAGTGCCCTTCGGGGCCGTTGGTGAGGGAGGGCGCGCGCGTTCGATACGGGGGGCCTGCAGCGGCAGACCCTTGGGCTGCAACGACGACCCTGGCGGCACCGCTGTGCGCACTCCGTAGTCACTTTTGTGAGACCAATAAAAAAGCCCCGGCAGCTTACGCTGTCGGGGCTGTTTTATTTAGGAGCCTGACGATGACCTACTCTCGCATGGGCAGATGCCACACTACCATCGGCGCTGGTCCGTTTCACGGCTGAGTTCGGGATGGGATCAGGTGGTTCCGGACCGCTATAGTCGTCAGGCAAACAGGTTGACCACTGGGCGGGACAAGATTGCGTGAGCCGAAGCTCAAAGCTGAAGCGATTTCCTGCGTTATCCGCAGTTGGCTTGGGTGTTATATAGTCAAGCCGCACGAGCAATTAGTATCGGTTAGCTCAACGCCTCGCAGCGCTTACACACCCGACCTATCAACGTCCTGGTCTTGAACGGCTCTTCAGGGCCCTCGAGGGGCCAGGGAGATCTCATCTTGGAAGGGGCTTCCCGCTTAGATGCCTTCAGCGGTTATCCTGTCCGAACATAGCTACCGGGCAATGCCACTGGCGTGACAACCCGAACACCAGAGGTTCGTCCACTCCGGTCCTCTCGTACTAGGAGCAGCTTTCCTCAAATCTCCAACGTCCACGGCAGATAGGGACCGAACTGTCTCACGACGTTCTAAACCCAGCTCGCGTACCACTTTAAATGGCGAACAGCCATACCCTTGGGACCGGCTTCAGCCCCAGGATGTGATGAGCCGACATCGAGGTGCCAAACACCGCCGTCGATGTGAACTCTTGGGCGGTATCAGCCTGTTATCCCCGGAGTACCTTTTATCCGTTGAGCGATGGCCCTTCCATACAGAACCACCGGATCACTATGACCTGCTTTCGCACCTGCTCGACCTGTCCGTCTCGCAGTTAAGCGGGCTTGTGCCATTACACTAACCGTACGATGTCCGACCGTACTTAGCCCACCTTTGTGCTCCTCCGTTACACTTTGGGAGGAGACCGCCCCAGTCAAACTACCCACCACACAGTGTCCTCATCCCCGATCAGGGGACCAAGTTAGAACCTCAAACAGGCCAGGCTGGTATTTCAAGGTTGGCTCCACGATGACTGGCGTCACCGCTTCAAAGCCTCCCAGCTATCCTACACAAGCATGCTCAAAGTTCACTGTGAAGCTATAGTAAAGGTTCACGGGGTCTTTCCGTCTAGCCGCGGATACACCGCATCTTCACGGCGATTTCAATTTCACTGAGTCTCGGGTAGAGACAGCGCCCCCATCGTTACGCCATTCGTGCAGGTCGGAACTTACCCGACAAGGAATTTCGCTACCTTAGGACCGTTATAGTTACGGCCGCCGTTTACCGGGGCTTCGATCAAGAGCTTCGTCCGAAGACTAACCCCATCAATTAACCTTCCGGCACCGGGCAGGCGTCACACCGTATACGTCCACTTTCGTGTTTGCACAGTGCTGTGTTTTTAATAAACAGTCGCAGGGGCCTGGTATCTTCGACCGGCTTCAGCTTCACCCGCAAGGGGCTTCACCTACACACCGGCGTGCCTTCTCCCGAAGTTACGGCACCATTTTGCCTAGTTCCTTTACCCGAGTTCTCTCAAGCGCCTTGGTATTCTCTACCTGACCACCTGTGTCGGTTTGGGGTACGGGCTCTCGTGACCTGAAGCTTAGAAGATTTTCCTGGAAGCTGGGCATCAGTGACTTCCCGCCCAATGGGCAGTCGTCGTCATGTCTCAGCATTAAGGACCCGGATTTGCCTAAGTCCTCTGCCTACACATTTAAACCGGGACAACCGTCGCCCGGCTCACCTAGCCTTCTCCGTCTCTCCATCGCAGTCACGCGAGGTACGGGAATATTAACCCGTTTCCCATCGACTACACCTTTCGGTCTCGCCTTAGGGGCCGACTCACCCTGCGCCGATTAGCGTTGCGCAGGAACCCTTGGTCTTCCGGCGTGCGGGTTTTTCACCCGCATTATCGTTACTCATGTCAGCATTCGCACTTCTGATACCTCCAGCAGGCCTCTCGACCCACCTTCACAGGCTTACAGAACGCTCCCCTACCCCGCATACAATGTATGCAGCCGCAGCTTCGGTAACCAGTTTGAGCCCCGTTACATCTTCCGCGCAGGCCGACTCGACTAGTGAGCTATTACGCTTTCATTAAAGGGTGGCTGCTTCTAAGCCAACCTCCTAGCTGTCTTCGCCTTCCCACATCGTTTCCCACTTAACTGGTATTTGGGGACCTTAGCTGGCGGTCTGGGTTGTTTCCCTTTTCACGACGGACGTTAGCACCCGCCGTGTGTCTCCCGGATAGTACTCACTGGTATTCGGAGTTTGCATCGGTTTGGTAAGTCGGGATGACCCCCTAGCCGAAACAGTGCTCTACCCCCAGTGGTATTCGTCCGAGGCGCTACCTAAATAGCTTTCGGGGAGAACCAGCTATCTCCGGGCTTGATTAGCCTTTCACTCCGATCCACAAGTCATCCCCTGGCTTTTCAACGACAGTGGGTTCGGTCCTCCAGTGCGTGTTACCGCACCTTCAACCTGCTCATGGATAGATCGCCCGGTTTCGGGTCTATGTCCAGCGACTAAGTCGCCCTATTCAGACTCGGTTTCCCTACGGCTCCCCTAGATGGTTAACCTCGCCACTGAACATAAGTCGCTGACCCATTATACAAAAGGTACGCCGTCACCGAACAAGTCGGCTCCGACTGCTTGTACGCATACGGTTTCAGGATCTATTTCACTCCCCTCACAGGGGTTCTTTTCGCCTTTCCCTCACGGTACTGGTTCACTATCGGTCAGTCAGGAGTATTTAGCCTTGGAGGATGGTCCCCCCATGTTCAGTCAACGTTTCACGTGCGCCGACCTACTCGATTTCACTAGGATGGGGTTTCGACTACGGGGCTATCACCCACTATGGCGGTCCTTTCCAGAACCTTCGTCTACCCGTCACCCAGCTTAAGGGCTAGTCCCCGTTCGCTCGCCGCTACTGAGGGAATCTCGGTTGATTTCTTTTCCTCGGGGTACTTAGATGTTTCAGTTCCCCCGGTTCGCCCTGTACACCTATGGATTCAGTGCACAGTACCTGGCCGAAACCAGGTGGGTTTCCCCATTCAGAAATGCCCGGATCACAGCTTGTTTGCCAGCTCCCCGAGCCTTATCGCAGGCTTCCACGTCTTTCATCGCCTCTGACTGCCAAGGCATCCACCGTATGCGCTTAATTGCTTGACTATATAACCCCAAACCAACTGTTTAATCGGCGTAAACTTCACGCTTGATTAAACCTGTCGACAGCCTTTTGTCCTGCCAACGGTTGATCCAAGATTAAGCAATCCAACGATTTAACACCGGATAACGCTTGAAATCGCTATCATGGATGGTTCATCTCGGAGATAAAGAGATAAAGCCATCCGGCTTGCAATCTTGTCCGCATTGTTAAAGAGCATTCTGACCCAGTGATCAGAAAGAAGGGCTTCGGATTGTCATCAATCTGAAACGCTTGTTTCTGCACACTACCGACTAAGCTGTTCAGCCGTTTCATTCTCAGGTTATTGGTGGAGCCAGGCAGGATCGAACTGCCGACCTCCTGCGTGCAAGGCAGGCGCTCTCCCAGCTGAGCTATGGCCCCAGTAAAGCTGCCAAGAATTTTGCTGATCAAGGCATCAAAAGGCGCCGCATAGCCTGCTATGCAAGTCTTTTGATAACGCCGAGCAGCGAAATTCTGGTGGGTCTGGGTGGACTTGAACCACCGACCTCACCCTTATCAGGGGTGCGCTCTAACCACCTGAGCTACAGACCCAATGGTATGGGCCCGCTTAGACCCTTATGCTCTCTTTAGGCTGACCAAGTAATTCGTGTGGGCTCTGACCGAAGTGTTCGGTTTCGTTTAAGGAGGTGATCCAGCCGCAGGTTCCCCTACGGCTACCTTGTTACGACTTCACCCCAGTCATGAACCACACCGTGGTGATCGTCCTCCTTACGGTTAGACTAACCACTTCTGGTGCAATCCACTCCCATGGTGTGACGGGCGGTGTGTACAAGGCCCGGGAACGTATTCACCGCGACATTCTGATTCGCGATTACTAGCGATTCCGACTTCACGCAGTCGAGTTGCAGACTGCGATCCGGACTACGACGCGTTTTATGAGATTAGCTCACCCTCGCGGGGTTGCAGCCCTCTGTACGCGCCATTGTAGCACGTGTGTAGCCCTGGCCGTAAGGGCCATGATGACCTGACGTCATCCCCACCTTCCTCCGGTTTGTCACCGGCAGTCTCCCTAGAGTTCCCACCATAATGTGCTGGCAACTAGGGATAGGGGTTGCGCTCGTTACGGGACTTAACCCAACATCTCACGACACGAGCTGACGACGGCCATGCAGCACCTGTCACTGCGCTCCCGAAGGCACCGCTCTATCTCTAGAGCGTTCGCAGGATGTCAAGGCCAGGTAAGGTTCTTCGCGTTGCGTCGAATTAAACCACATGCTCCACCGCTTGTGCGGGCCCCCGTCAATTCATTTGAGTTTTAACCTTGCGGCCGTACTCCCCAGGCGGTCAACTTAGTGCGTTAGCTGCGCCACTAAGGATTCAAGATCCCCAACGGCTAGTTGACATCGTTTACGGCGTGGACTACCAGGGTATCTAATCCTGTTTGCTCCCCACGCTTTCGCACCTCAGTGTCAGTGTTGGTCCAGGTAGCCGCCTTCGCCACTGGTGTTCCTTCCTATATCTACGCATTTCACCGCTACACAGGAAATTCCACTACCCTCTACCACACTCTAGCCCGACAGTTCGAAATGCCGTTCCCAGGTTGAGCCCGGGGCTTTCACATCTCGCTTATCGAACCACCTACGCGCGCTTTACGCCCAGTAATTCCGATTAACGCTTGCACCCTCCGTATTACCGCGGCTGCTGGCACGGAGTTAGCCGGTGCTTCTTCTGTGGGTGACGTCAATCCTTAAGGGTATTAACCTTAAGGCCTTCCTCCCCACTGAAAGTGCTTTACAACCCGAAAGCCTTCTTCACACACGCGGCATGGCTGGATCAGGGTTGCCCCCATTGTCCAATATTCCCCACTGCTGCCTCCCGTAGGAGTTCGGGCCGTGTCTCAGTCCCGATGTGGCTGATCATCCTCTCAGACCAGCTACGGATCGTCGCCTTGGTAGGCCTTTACCCCACCAACTAGCTAATCCGACATAGGCACATCCAATAGCGCAAGGTCCGAAGAGCCCCTGCTTTCTCCCGAAGGACGTACGCGGTATTAATCCGGGTTTCCCCGGGCTATCCCCCACTACTGGGCAGTTTCCTATGCATTACTCACCCGTCCGCCGCTCGTCAGCGGGGTGCAAGCACCCCCTGTTACCGCTCGACTTGCATGTGTTAAGCCTGCCGCCAGCGTTCAATCTGAGCCATGATCAAACTCTTCAGTTTAAATCATACAAGATCCGAAGATCTCTAATCTTGCTCAAGACAAAACTCAATTTCGACGAGTCACTGTCTCGATATTTCGTACCGAAATACCTCAGCCAGCGCCCACACGAATTACTTGGTCAACTTTTTAAAGAGCTGGGCCTTTCGCCCTGTTGAGGCCGCGTATTCTACAGCGATCACTCAACCTGTCAACCACTATTTTAGAACTTTTTATCGGCTCTAAACACCGTGGTTGCGCGCTTCCCGGAACTTCGCGTCTCCGCTGTGTCCCTCAGAAGTGGTGCGCATTCTACAGAGCCCAGAGAGGGAGTCAACGACTATTTCCAATATTTTTCTAGAAACTTACTTTGATCGCTGTTGCAGATTTGCGCGCTCGTGCCCTAGCCCCTTCTATATCGTCGGCTCGGGCAAGCGCCACCCCCATCCGGCGACGTCCTGCGATTTCTGGTTTCCCAAAAAGTCGGACTTGAGTATCGGGAGTGGAAAGCGCGTCTTCGAGATGATGAAAAGCCGGTGCCTTTGATTCTCCGTCGGGCAAGATGACAGCAGAGGCACTCGCGCCCTGCTGCCGAATGGCCGGGACTGGCAGCCCGAGAATCGCACGAGCATGAAGCGCAAATTCGGAGAGGTCCTGGGAAATCAGCGTGACTAAACCCGTATCGTGAGGTCGCGGAGAGACCTCAGAAAAATAGACATCGTCACCTTTAATGAAAAGCTCAACCCCGAAGACGCCGAAACCGCCAAGATTGGCAGTCACTTTATCCGCAACCTCTTTCGAGCGCTGTAGCGCCAAGTCGCTCATGGGATGCGGCTGCCAAGATTCACGGTAATCCCCGTCCTCTTGGATGTGGCCAATCGGGTCACAGAAGGAGACGCCGCCAGCATGACGAACCGTCAACAGGGTGATTTCATAGTCGAAGTCGACAAAGCCCTCGACAATCACCCGCCCTTGACCAGCGCGCCCGCCTTGCTGAGCGTACTCCCAGGCTACGTCGATATCCCCGGATTCACGAATAGTACTCTGCCCCTTACCACTGGAACTCATTACAGGCTTAACGACCAGCGGCAAACCGATCTCCCTCACCGCATCGCGATAGGCCTCAAGGGTATCGGCGAAACGATAAGGAGAAGTAGGCAGAGAAAGCTCTTCGGCAGCCAGCCGACGAATACCCTCGCGATTCATTGTAAGGTTAACCGCCCGAGCCGTAGGAATGACCTTCACCCCTTCCGCTTCAAGCTTAACCAGCTCGGGCGTCGCAATCGCTTCAATTTCCGGGACAACGAGGTCCGGCTTTTCCAATTCGATAACCCCACGCAATTCGTTAGCGTCCAGCATATTGATAACATGACTACGGTGGGCTACCTGCATCGCAGGCGCATTCGCGTATCTATCCACGGCGATGACTTCAACACCCAACCGCTGGAGCTCAATCACCACTTCTTTCCCCAGCTCCCCCGAACCGCAAAACAGGACCCGAAAAGCCGATTCTGTCAGTGGTGTGCCGATACTCACCATCAAAAAACCCTCTTGTTTTTTTCAGATAGAGACGAGAAACCCGAAGCCGAACATCACGCCAGTGTGTTAAAGCGCAATTTTTTCCTCACGCTTGGCAACGAGCTTCATCACCTCCAGCCGCTCGTCGTCCGTCATGTCGGACCAACGAGTAATTTCCGCAGAGGAACGCTGACAACCGATGCAGATATCATTCTCATCAAGTGCGCACACGCAAACACACGGAGACGGTACAGGCCTGCTTCTAATCATCCCTCAGTCCAATGCCTCCAGCTCCTTGAGATATCGTTGAGCATTCTGCACATAGTGCGCCGCGCTTAGTTCCAGCATTTTGCGCTGGTTGTCGCCGAGCTCCCGCTTGACTTTGCCGGGCGAACCCACAACCAAAGAGCCGTCGGGAATCACCATACCTTCCGGGATCAGCGCATTGGCACCAATCAAACAATGCTTGCCTATCTTTGCGCCATTGAGCACCACTGCGTTGATGCCTATCAACGAATAATCGCCAATCTCACAGCCGTGGAGCATCGCCTTGTGCCCCACCGTGACACCACGCCCTAGCGTTAGCCGGATTCCGGAATCCGTGTGCAGCACGCTGCCGTCCTGCACGTTCGTTTCCGGACCAATAGTAATAAGATCGTTGTCTCCACGAATGACAACGTTAAACCAGATGCTCGCTTTTTCCTGCAGCAACACGCTGCCAATGACGGTTGCGTTGTGGGCAATGTAATGGCCTTCGCCCTCGAGTGTTGGCTTCAGATCTCCCAGACCGTATTTCATAAACACCTCACTTTGGCGCCTCCAGCAGGTCAATACCGGCATCGTACACCGCGTTCAGGAAGTCAACTAGAACCACCGCCGACAACCCCCAAATGTGATATCCCTGCCATTCATAGCAGGGAACGTAAAGCGTGCTCCCCTGAAATCCTAACGCGTCTGTTCGAAGGCGGCGATCATCCATAAAGAATGAAACCGGCACTTTGAAGATGGCGTCAATCTCCGCCGGACTAGCCTCGAGCACCGCGCCATGCGGCACAATACCCACATAAGGCGTTACTAAGATGCGATGACGGGAGACCACCTGACTTAACGACCCCACCACCTGCACCTGGGACGGAGGCAAGCCGATTTCTTCATGGGTTTCCCGCAGCGCAGTCTCCTCGAGAGAGCGATCAGAGAGATCCCGTTTGCCTCCCGGGAAGGCAACCTGTCCACGATGGGTTTTTAGATGGGCCGCTCGCTGGGTCAAAATCAGCTCCGGATCGGATGCCCGGTCCGTCACCGGAACCAGGATACCGGCCTCAGGATAATCCAACGCAATCTGCTGCGGCGTATGACGATCGAGACATCGTTTAAAATGATCAAGCAACTTGCATTTCCTGTCTTGTCTTGTTGGCGCTCGTCACTCAAGAGCCAGCTCTAGCGCACTGGAACTACAATCCCGAAGTAGGCGACCAGATGCGGTAGTCAAAAAGGCAATAAATGGCGTATTAACAAATATCGTAGTCAGCGGGTCGACGACGACGCGCACCTCAGTATACTGGGATGATACAGAATTGAGGTGGCTAATGAATTATTGCAGTCATTGTGGCAAGCCGGTGACTCATCGCATTCCCGATGGCGATAACCGTCACCGTTACGTGTGCGAGCATTGCAACCGGGTTCACTACGAGAACCCAAGAATCGTTGCCGGCACCATTCCCGTATGGAACAACCAGATATTGCTTTGCCGCAGAGCCATCGAGCCCAGGCGAGGCTATTGGACGCTGCCCGCCGGGTTTATGGAAAACGCCGAAACCACAGTCGAAGCCGCAGTCCGGGAAACCCTCGAAGAAGCTCTCGCAGAAGTAACGGTGGACGGTCTATACACCGTGCTTGACGTACCCCACATTGACCAAGTCCACATGTTCTTCCGCGCTACGCTGACCGACGGCCAATTCGGTGCCGGAGAAGAGTCGCTGGACGCGCAACTATTCGGCTATGACGACATCCCCTGGGATGAACTGGCGTTTCCCACCATCCGAGAAACACTGGAACATTTCATCAGGGACCAGATGGAAGAGCACTTCCCGGTACGCCTGGGCGACATCCGACGAAAGCTGGGACAATAGTTACTCGAACACCTCCAGCCGGAACACCTCGAACGCAGGCTCTTCATAAGGATGAGCCTGCTTCAGCGCTCTCACCGCATCCCGAACCAGCCCATCCTCGCACACCAGCTCTACCTTGTACTCGTCGACCTTTTCCACAACCCCCTGCTGACCGAGGTAAGGCTGACTGCCGTCTAGCGGCCTAAACTGACCCTGGCCCCGCGTCTGCCACGCGCATGAGTCGTAATCACCAATACGACCTACACCGGTAGCAAAAATGGCCTGTTTGGTTTGCTCCAAATGCGTCTCCGGGACGAAATAACACAGTTTATACATTTCGAGTTCTCCTATAGAGGAAGCGAAATCATAAGGTTATCAGGCTCAACCGCCGTTCATAAAACAACCAATCTGGACAAAGACGCAGCACTTCAAGCGCTTGTGCCAGTTACCCACAGAATCTGTGGATAACTCTGGGGAAACTTTTTGGGAACGTCGCCTGAACCCCTATGGTTACTGCCTTCCCCTCAAATTGGCGACAAAATCACCGATGCAATTTACTTATTAAAAATCAATTAGTTACGGAGTTAGCATATTTTTTGGGCGAGATGTATACGGCTTGTACACCCCCACTAATTTTTGAAAATATAAATGTGCATAAAAACTCGAAGTCAAGCATAAATTTCAGTGATAGCGCCCCTGCCTTGCTATATTTTTGACTGCATATTGCTTAATAGGAGACGGATTTCAGACACCAATGACAGATCTGTCACGCGTGGGGATAAGGCGGTAACGAGCGGTAACAACCCTCGTTACCAAATGGAGCGAAAAACGACACATCAAAAAAGGCTGATCAGAACAACCTGACCAGCCTTTCTCTCAATCATTAAGTCGACGACGCAGGAAAGTCCAGCCGACCATTCTAGCCATTCATGACAGAGGTAACACCTAACCCAGCACCTTGCGTGCGTTGCGGAACAACCTCAACCAAGGCGCATCCTCGCCCCAGCTATCGGGATGCCAAGAGTGCTGTACCGTACGGAATACACGCTCTGGATGAGGCATCATAATGGTCACCCGGCCATCCTGGGATGACAGGCCGGTGATGCCCGCCATGGAGCCATTCGGGTTATACGGATACCGCTCCGTTACATGACCCTCGTTGCTGACGTAGCGCAACGACACCAATCCACCTTCCTGCAACTGGGAGGCCGCATCGCTGGAACGGAATTCAACCCGACCCTCACCATGGGCGACCGCTATAGGCATGCGTGAACCCGCCATGCCCTCGAACACGAGCGAGGGTGAACGCTGAACCTCGACCATCACCAACCGCGCCTCGAACTGCTCCGACTCATTACGAACGAAGCGCGGCCAGTGATCCGTTCCCGGAATCAACTCATGCAGGTTGGATAGCATCTGGCAACCGTTGCACACGCCCAGCGTCAGCGTATCCGGACGGGCGAAGAAACCCGCAAACTGCTCACGGACACGCTCATTGAAGAGAATCGATTTGGCCCAACCTTCACCAGCCCCAAGTACATCGCCGTAGGAGAAACCACCGCAAGCAACCATCGCCCGGAAGTTTTCCAGGGTCACGCGACCGGAAAGCACGTCACTCATGTGCACATCGATGGCGTCGAATCCAGCGCGATCAAAGGCCGCAGCCATCTCGACCTGGCCGTTGACGCCCTGCTCACGCAGAACAGCAACCTTAGGCCGCACACCGGTATTGATATACGGTGCCGCGATATCTTCTCGCAAATCATAGGAGAGGCTGACGTTCAGTCCGGGATCCGCAGGCGCCAGCATATTGTCGTACTCTTGCTTGGCGCAATCGGCGTTGTCTCGCAAGGATTGAATACGATAGCTGGTTTCGGACCAGAGCCGCTGATACTCCTCGCGAGTCGTATCGATGACCGATTGCTCTTCGAAGGTAAAGCGGATGCGGTCGCAGTCGTTCAGCGTGCCCACGACAGCCGTGTGCTCACCCAGGCCAGCGGCCGTGAATTGCTGTAGCACGAAGGGGGTATCGTCGCGACGGACCTGGATCACCGCACCCAGTTCCTCATTAAACAATTCCCGCGCGAACTGGCTCGGTTCCCCGGCGAGGCCATCGAGCTTGATATCGATACCCGTGTGTCCGGCAAACGCCATTTCCACCAACGTGGTGAACATGCCCCCATCAGAGCGATCATGATAAGCGAGTAACTTGTCGTCGCCGTTGAGCCCCTGAATCACCGCGAAGAACGCCTTAATGTCTTCGGGATCGTCAAGATCAGGCGCCACGGCACCGACCTGACTGTAGACCTGCGCCAGGGCGGAACCGCCCAGACGATTCTGTCCTGCGGCCAAATCGATCAGGATAAGGTCGGTTTCATCGACATCTGTACGCAGTTGCGGCGTCAACGTTTTGCGCACATCGGCGACGGGAGCAAAACCGCTGATGATTAGTGAGAGCGGCGCAGTGACACTCTTCTGCTCACCGTTGTCTTCCTCCCAGACTGTTTTCATGGACATGGAATCCTTGCCCACCGGGATCGTAATTCCTAGCGCCGGACACAGCTCCATCCCCACCGCTCGTACGGTTTCGTATAGATTCTCATCTTCTCCCGGATGCCCCGCCGCAGCCATCCAATTAGCCGATAGACGAATATCGGAGAGCCTTCCAATCGAAGCCGCAGCCAAGTTGGTAATCACCTCACCAACTGCCATCCGGCCCGACGCCGGAGCATCGATGACAGCCACCGGCGTGCGCTCCCCTATAGCCATGGCCTCACCGGCAAACGTGTCGAAGGATGCAGCGGTAACCGCAACATCGCTGACCGGAACCTGCCACGGCCCTACCATCTGATCACGGGCCACTAGACCGGTAATCGTGCGATCGCCAATAGTAATCAGGAAGCTCTTGCTACCGACTGACGGCAGGCGCAGGACGCGCTTAGCAGCGTCGTTCACATCAATCTTGCGAGTATCGAAAATAGCCTTGGTGAACGAAGACCGCTCGATGCTCCGGTGCATCCGTGGCGGCTTGCCAAACAATACATCCATCGGCAGATCCACCGGACAATCATCAAAATAGGCGTCCGACAGCGTCAGATGAGACTCCTCGGTTGCTTCGCCGATAACCGCATAAGGGCAACGCTCGCGTCGGCAAATAGCGTCAAAGCGATCCACTTGATCCGGCGCCACCGCGAGCACATAGCGCTCCTGGGATTCATTGCACCAGATCTCTAGCGGTGACATGCCCGGCTCATCACTGGGGATATCGCGCAGCTCGAAACGACCACCGCGACCGCCATCCTTTACCAGTTCAGGCATGGCGTTCGACAAGCCACCGGCTCCCACATCGTGGATAAAACTGATTGGGTTAGCGTCGCCCAATTGCCAGCAGCGATCGATGACCTCCTGACAGCGGCGTTCCATTTCCGGGTTATCACGCTGAACCGACGCGAAGTCCAGATCTTCGTGGCTGGTTCCGGAATCCATCGAAGAGGCGGCACCGCCACCCAGGCCGATCAACATCGCCGGCCCGCCCAACACAATCAGCTTGGCGCCAACCGGGATATCGCCCTTTTCGACATGATCCGCTCGAATATTACCGAGTCCCCCGGCAATCATGATCGGCTTATGATAACCCCGGACTTCTTCGCCAGCGGCGCCTGGCGCTACCTGTTCGAACGTACGGAAATAACCGGTCAGGTTAGGACGACCGAATTCATTATTGAACGACGCGCCGCCAACTGGCCCTTCAATCATGATGTCCAGCGGCGAGGCAATGCGCTCGGGCTTGCCGTACTCTGCCTCCCAAGGTTGAAGATCACCGGGAATGTTCAGATTAGAGACCGTGAAACCGGCCAGCCCCGCCTTGGGCTTGGAGCCCCTACCGGTCGCGCCTTCATCTCGGATTTCGCCGCCAGCGCCGGTCGCTGAGCCCGGGTGCGGGGAGATAGCTGTCGGGTGATTATGGGTCTCCACCTTCATCAGGATGTGGATGTCTTCCGGGTGATAGCGATAAACGCCGTCTACCAAATCCGGGAAGAAACGGCCTGCATGGGCGCCGCGAATGACCGAAGCATTGTCTTTATAGGCGGAGAGCACCCCTTCGCTATTCATCTCGAAGGTGTTCTTGATCATCGCAAACAGCGATTTTTCCTGCCCTTCGCCATCGATATCCCATGAAGCATTAAAGATCTTATGGCGGCAATGCTCCGAGTTCGCCTGAGCGAACATCATCAATTCCACGTCGACCGGATCGCGCTCGAGCCGAGTGAATGCATCTACCAGATAGTCGATCTCGTCTTCTGCCAGCGCCAAGCCTAGCTGCTGATTGGCTTCGACCAATGCAGGACGGCCACCATTCATCACCGGAATGCTGTTCAGCGTGCGAGGCTCCTCGCGATGGAACAACAGCTCCGCGCCCCCCATCTCATGGAAAACCCGCTGAATCATGCGGTCATGCAAAAGGCCAGCAAGCGCCTCGCGCTGCTCCAATTTTAGCTTGCAGTCCGCATGGATGTAGAAGGCGGTACCGCGCTCGATGCGACGAACCTGACGCAAGCCACAAATTCGCGCAATATCCGTCGCCTTAGTGGACCATGGAGAAATGGTGCCGGGTCTCGGCACGACCAGGAACAAAACCCCTTCCGCCACCTGGGTGTCCGCCGACGGGCCGTAAGTCAGGAGACGATCTAGAACCAGCTCCTCTTGCTCCGAAAGCGACTCGGGAACGTCGACGAAATGCATGAACTCCGCATAGATTCTAGAGACTGCCGGTACCAGAGCCTGGATCTGGGACAGGAGTTTTTCGGAGCGGAAAGGTGAAAGTGCGGGCGCGCCGCGGAGTTCCAGCATGGCAAAAACCTGTATCGCGCTAATCTGGGGATGGGACTGGTGCACGCAGCCCCGTTCAAGACGGGCGCAATGATACTGGAAACCGAGTCCCGGATACAGATTTGGCACGCTCGAAACCCGTAAAAAAGCGGATACCGTTTCGGTTCGGGACTCGCTTCGGCGTCCGCGTTGCTCCCTGCCCCGAAGCTTTGGTGGCCGGGCTTCTTGGACCGCATTGAGCACGCAACGGTGCGGCAGAATTTACAGGCTTTTGCAGTGTTAGACGGATAGTTGATTGACCCGCTCCGGGGATTTGGGGATTATCAATAAACCACCTGAGCGTCCGACCGCTATTTTGTGATCAATCAGATCCATTACAAATTTTTAGTGCCGGAGATCCGTACAACGCGTTCATAGTAACGCGCTCATAGTACGGACGACCCATAAGCCGGACACAGAAAAAGCGGGGCGTGATCGAATTGTCCAGGGAGTATGGACACGGCTGCCGGGACACCGTTAAGAAAGGTTGCGTCTGCGCAAGTTACTCGATCGGGACGGCATTGATCTGTTGCAGACACGGCACGTACCCCTTACGGGTTTCAAGGAGACTAGGGATTTGTCAGTCGTTTCTATCTTGAGATCATCCAGTCGACGCCCCCTTTATGCGGCGCTCGTGGTGAGCCTTGTAGGCGCGCTAACGGCTTGCTCTCGCCCTTCCACGCTGGAGGAACTGCGCCAGGAAGGGGTATTACACGTCATCGCCAGGCCGTCGCCTTCAGTCTACTATGAAGGACGAGACGGCCCCACCGGCTTCGAATACGAACTCGCGAAGCGATTTGCCAACGAGTTGGGCGTGGAGTTGCGGGTGCGCGAAGCTGAAGGCAACGGCCAAATTTTATCTGTTCTCGATCAGGGGTATGCGCACATCGGTTTGGCGGGCCTTTCGGGAACGGTTCCGGCTACAGAAGCATTCAAAACAGTACCGACCAGCCTTAACGTACAGTCCACCCTCATCTATCACCGTAAAGCCGAGTCGGCAACGTCAGCCGAAGACGTCGGTGACCGGATCATCCATGCGGTTGCCAATAGCAATCACATCGAACCGCTCACCGAACTGACGAAGAAATACCCCAATCTACGCTGGGAAAGTCACGAGGGTATCGATACCGCCGGCATCCTCGAGCGTGTGGAATCCGGTGAATTTCAAGTCGCGGTGGTGGACTCCACCGAACTGGCGCTCAATCATGTGTTTTTCCCGCACATCAAAAAAGGCTTTGATCTAAATAAGCCTCAGCCGATCGCTTGGCTGTTCCCGGCGCAGCAGGACGACAGCCTGGTCAAAGCTGCGCGCACCTTTTTCAACAAGATGCAGTCCAACGGCAGTCTTGCCCAGCTCAAGGAACGCTTCTATGGCCATCTGGATCGCCTGAACTACGTTGGCGCGCGCACCTTCGTGTATCACGTGCGCAACCGGCTACCCACTTACGAGCTGGTTTTTCAGTCTACCGCCGAGCAGTATCAGATGGACTGGCGCCTGCTAGCCGCGATTGGCTATCAAGAGTCCCATTGGCGCCCAAATGCCGTTTCGCCCACAGGCGTGCGTGGCATGATGATGCTGACCCGCAACACCGCTCAGTACGTCGGTATCGACAACCGCCTGGATCCGATAAAAAGTATCGATGGGGGCGCACGCTACTTCCAGATGGTGCACGATCAGATTCCCGACGACATTCCCGAACCGGACCGCACTTGGTTTGCCCTGGCGTCTTATAACGTCGGGTTTGGTCACCTTGAAGATGCCAGGCGCCTCACAGAAGATGCAGGCAAAGATCCGCACCGATGGATTGACGTCAAGGAATTTCTGCCCTTGCTGGCTCAAAAAGAGTGGTACACCAAAACGCGCTATGGCTACGCGCGGGGCCACGAGCCGGTCGTATACGTACAGAATATACGACGCTACTACGACGTACTGGCATGGATGAAACAACCCTTGCCTGCCAGCGAACAATTGGCGCAAACACCCGAATTCCCAAATTTGGACCGCGATACCAGACCGATAGAGCGTACGCCGGCAGAGACTCTGGAAATACCCCAGTCCCTGTCCATCGCACCACCGACGCTCTAAGAACAGAGTTAACGTTCCAACGACGGCGTTACTCTTAGGCGATAAGGTTAGTTCCGGGTTTCAGGCAACTAGGTTTCAGGCAATACGCCACGCGAATGCGTTAGCGCGCCTCAATACAATCACACACTGTTATTTATCCCTTCGCCAGCTTCTTCCCGAGCCTCAAGCGCTCGCTCGGCCTGCTCTCCGGTATAGCCGCGCTGAGCCAAAAAACGCGCTTGGCGCATTCGCTCATCCCACACTAGGGGCTCGCCGGACAAACCAAAGCGACGGCGGCGAGCCTGGATAGCCTTCTCGGCCCATTGCGACTCTGAAACCCCGGCCAGACAGTCGGGACGCCGGAAGACACCGCGCTGCTGAAGCTCACTTTCGATCCGAAGCGGACCGTACCCCATATCCATACGCTGCCGGGCATAGACATCGGCGAAACGCGCATCGTCCAGCCACCCTTCGCTCTCGTAGTCGTCCAGCACCGGGTCGATAACCTCCGGAGTGAGCTTGCGCTGCATCAATTTCAGCCGGAGTTCCTGGCGGCTATGTTCGCGACGGGCTAGCAGCTTCAGCGCCAATGATCGAGCGCGGTATTCAGGATCTTCCTTCGTGGTTTTCGACCATCCGGCAGGCATCTATACGAATCCGTTTTCTATTCTTTTCCATTGACCTGACAATGCCACACGGGCCTGTGCACGGCCTCCCCAAAACGATTAGACTAACCCACCATAAATGCCGGCGTCGATGGCGCAGGCATACGCTTCGGCAGTCCGCTACGGCGGCTGTGTGACTCTGGCTTGCCTTTCAGGTCAGCAACTTGCCTTGTTCTGTTGGGATAGTGTTATGGCGGCATTCTTTAGAAAATTCTTCAAAACCAAGAAAGCGGACAGTACGCCCAAACCTGTCGACGTCAGCCGACTGAATCCGGATAACACCAAAGATCTCGATGTGCTGATTCAGGTTGCCCGCGAGAGCGAAACAAATACGCTTCGTACTGCGGCTGTCGAGCGGATCAATCATATCCGTCACCTGATTCCGCTCTATTCGGAAGCGTCAGCCAGTATGCGCAGCCGGCTGGCGCAGCGCATCGGCGATTTGGCGCAGACAGCGCCCGCCCAGGTCGAGGAGTCGCTGGGCGCCCTCAAAGATCCTCAGTCGCAGTCGTTGATCCGCCAACTTTGTCAGAGTCAGGACGAAAGCGTCCAACAAGTGTCCGCTGAAACCGATCCAAAGCAGTTGTTGACGCTAGCCATCGAGGGCAAGACCGCGGCCGTCCGCCTTTCCGCCGCCGAGCGAATCGAAAACGAGGACGAACTGCAGGCATTGCAGAAAGCAGCCAAAGGCCGGGACAAGGGCGTATACCAATTGACCCGGAAGAAGCTCCAATCCCTGCGCCAAGCCCAGGAGAAAGCAGCATCGATTCAGGCACTGATCGGCGGTCTGATCCAGCAGATGGAAGAGCAGGCACGGACTGACAATACGCAACTCTATGCGGCACGCGTGCAGAGCTTGCAAGCTCAATGGCGGGACCTTAGCGACGAGGCGTCACCGGAACAACAGACCGCGTTTCTAACCGCCTTGGATCGTTGCGGCCAGCGTATCCGTCAGGCCGAGCAGGCTGTCGCTCAGGAAGCCGAGGCCCACCAGAAAGCCGAGGAACGCACGGCGACGCTGGAGCTGTTGCGCAGCACCTTGAACACCCTGGCTGCAGACGTTTCCGAACGCGGGCCGTCGTTATCGTCTCTGGATGCTCTGCAAAAAACCCAGGAAAACCGCTGGATGGAAGCTACCCGGGAAACCGAGGTGGGCAAGGCGGAACAAAAAGCGTACCAGAGTCTGATGTTGGAGCTGCGCAATTACATCAGCGCAGTGCAGCGTCTGGCCTCCCAACAGGATCACCTCGTTGAGCTGCTCGAGACAGAAGCGCCCGACACTAACGCGTTGAAGCAATTGCTGAAGACCGTGGACTGGCCTGCCGGCTATGCTCAGCCTGAACAATTGGACGTTGTCAGCCGCAAACTGGGCCACGAGAAAGAGCAACAAAAGGCGCAGACCAGCGACCAGAAAGCCCAGCAAAAAGTGTTGGACGATTTGCTTGATCGCCTCGAACAGTCGTTGGAACAGAATCTTCTGTCCGAATCCCGGCAGCTACACAAACAGGCGCAGCACGCGTTCAATGGCCTCGATCAAAAACACGCACAGACCCGCCAGGCACGGCTGACGCTGCTCGGCCGTCAACTGCAGGACCTGCAAGACTGGCAAGGCTTCGCGACCCGGCCCAAACAGGAAGAACTCTGCAGCGCCATGGAGCACCTGGCCAGCCAGCATACGGAACCCGAAGCCAAAGCGACCCGAATCAAGGAGTTGCAGCAGGAGTGGCGCGGCCTGGGCGGCTCCTCCGATCAGTCGCTGTGGCACCGTTTCAAAGCGGCATCGGATGCGGCCTACGAACCCTGTCAGGCCTATTTCGCAGCGAAATCCGAACTCAAAGAGGTGAACCTGGAAAAACGCCGGGCGATTTGCGATCAACTGGCTGAATTTGCCGCAAATGCAGATTGGGATGCTGTTGACTTAAAAGCCGTTGAACGCATTCATCGCGTCGCTCGCGAAGAATGGCGAAGTGCCTGGCCTGTGGATTTCAAAGCCAACCGCAGCCTGCAAAAAACCTTTGACCAGCGATTGAAACAGATCGAGGTTCCGCTGAATGAAGAGCGGCATAAAAACGAAGCGCTCAAGCAGTCGATCGTGGAGCGCGCAGAAGCGCTGATTACCCACGAACCACTCGCGGATGCCATGGAACAGGCCAAGAAACTGCAAAAGGAATGGGAGGCCTCGGGGATCACCCGTCACCGGGAAGATCGCAAGCTGTGGCAAGCGTTCAGGGCCGCGTGCGACAGCATTTTTGCACGACGGGATGCCGAACGTGCCGAACAGGTCGCCGAAGATCACGCGGCAATAGAGAAACTGCAACAGGCTATTTCGGCGAGTGAGTCGATGCGGTCAGCAAGTAATGTGAGCGTTCAGCAACTTGAAGCCCAGCTCCAGCAACTCAGTCAAGCCCCTGTACCTCGTAAGCTTCCCCACGCTGTGAGCGATGCATTAGGGAACGAGAAACACGCGATTAAAACCAGGATCCAGCAAGCCGCCCATCAGCAGCGGGTGACCGAATGGCAGGGTCGAATCGATCAGTTCCGGTCCCAGGCCGACAATGCCAATACCGCCGCCGTGCCGGAGCCCTTACCGACGCCCAGAGAGATTGCCGTTAGGTTGGAGATCGCTACCGGTGCCAGCTCGCCGGATGAAGACCAAGGGTTACGGATGAAGCAACAGGTTGAGCGCCTGGCCGCTGGCATGGGAGGTGTTGCAACCAATACCGAAGAAGAGATCGACCGCCTGATCGCTTGCTGGTGTTCGCAGCCAATTCCTGCTGAAGATGCTGAAGTTTTGGCACCCCGCTTGCGCCAGGCTCTGGCCCACTGGCAAGGCTGAGCCTTCCGGAGCCACCGCGTTAGTCGCGCTGGTGGTTCCGGACAAATTCTCGCGCCTCGTTGACCCTGCGCCTTACCTTCTCCCGCATTTCTTCCATTTCCGGATCAGCCAGATAGAACTTCATGTCGATTGTGTGCCGGTAATAACGTGGCGGCAGCCGGTTCAGCGCCACGCACATCACATCCCCCAGAAAGTCCGCATCATCATCGGGTTGCCGGGTGGCCTCCACCGCGTCGGCCACCAGCTTTTCATAAAAATTGTCGATCGTATCGAGCAGGGACATAACATCTCGCCTTTTGCCGCCGTACCTCTGGTTCTCAATCAAGGGCCTCAATCGGTTCTCAATCAAGGGCCTCGATCAAGCCTACGTCAGTCTTAATCAGGAGCATTTCTTTCTTAAACAAAAGAATTTGTGTCTCAATCAAGATTAGAAGCGGAACGGCTTTCTGTCAGCTTATTCGGACTTTGAACCGTTCTATGCAAAAAGCACACTCGGCCCTGCCGTGAGCAGTTTCGTCAATTCGATTGGCAGCGACCGCCATTACACCGTTTTGACCTACGGGCTAAGGTGGCGGTTTGCGACCATTTATAACCACAACACCCACCTTCCTTGACCTCTAGGGGAAACCATGACCACAGACGCGTATATTTTCGATGCGGTGCGCACGCCGCGGGGGCGCGGCAAGCGGGATGGCGCGCTTCACAGCGTCAAGCCGATCACACTGCTAACCCTTGTGCTAAAGGCGCTGCAGAGCCGCAACGAACTCGATACCGCACAGGTGGACGATATCGTGATGGGCTGCGTCACCGCCATCGGCGATCAGGGCGCGGATATTGCCAAAACAGCCGCTCTAGCCGCCCAATGGGATGATGTGGTGGCTGGTGTAACCCTTAACCGTTTCTGCGCATCCGGCCTGGAGGCCGTCAACCTTGCCGCCATGAAGGTTCGCTCCGGCTGGGAAGACCTGGTGGTTGCCGGCGGTATAGAAGCCATGTCCCGTGTTCCCATGGGATCCGATGGCGGCGCCTGGGCGACGGACCCGGAAACCAATCTCAAGACAGGCTTCATGCCCCAGGGCATCGGCGCCGATCTTATTGCAACCATCGAAGGTTTCAGTCGCGAGGATGTGGACCGGTTTGCAGTGAATTCTCAGAAGAAAGCCGCAGCAGCCTGGGCCAACGGTTACTTCCAGCGCTCAATCGTTCCTGTCTCAGACCAGAACGGCGTGCTGATACTCGATCGTGACGAGCATGTCCGCGCGGGCACAACGCTGGAATCCCTTGCCCAGCTCAAGCCTTCGTTTCAAATGATGGGCGAAATGGGTTTCGACGGCGTGGCCCGCGAGAAATACCACGCCGTGGAAAGGATCAACCACGTGCACCATGCCGGCAACTCCTCGGGCATCGTCGACGGCGCCACAGCCATGCTGATAGGCAGCGAGTCCAAGGGCCGCGAGATGGGCCTCCTGCCCAGGGCCCGTATCGTCGCCACGGCGGTCACCAGCACCGACCCAACGATCATGCTTACCGGCCCGGCTCCGGCCGCTCGCAAGGCGTTAAAAAAAGCGGGACTGCGCGTCGACGACATTGATTTGTTCGAGGTCAACGAGGCCTTTGCCTCGGTGGTGATGCGGTTCCAGCGCGAATTGAGCGTCCCGGACGATAAAGTCAACGTTAACGGCGGCGCCATCGCTATGGGCCACCCCCTGGGCGCCACCGGCGCAATGATTCTCGGCACCCTGCTGGACGAACTGGAAAGACGCGAGCAGCGCTACGGGCTCGCAACCCTGTGCGTGGGCGGCGGTATGGGTATCGCAACCATCATCGAGCGCTGCTAAGCCGGGACGGAGAAGGATCCAACCATGACTGCAATTCGTTACGACATCGACGACAAAAATATCCTGACCCTCACCATCGACATGCCGGGCCAGTCCGCCAACACCATGAATGCAGCGTTCCGCGAGGCACTGGCGGACACCCTGGCACGCATCGAACATGACCTGGGTACGCTGAAAGGCATTATTGTCACCTCGGGCAAAAAGACGTTCTTCGCGGGCGGCGACTTGAACGAGCTTTACAAAGTCACTCCGGATCAAGCCGGCGAGTTCGAAGCGATGGTTACCCGCCTCAAGCGCCAGATGCGGGCCCTGGAAACCTGTGGCAAGCCGGTCGTGGCGGCTATCAATGGCTCGGCCCTCGGCGGTGGCCTTGAGCTTTGCCTGGCCTGCCATCACCGCGTGGTTCTCGACGACGACAGCATTCAACTTGGACTGCCCGAGGTCACCCTGGGCCTGCTACCGGGTGGCGGCGGAACCCAGCGTCTGCCCCGCATTATCGGCCTGGAGCCGTCTTTCCCCTACTTGATGGAAGGCAAGAAGGCGAATCCGAAAACTGCATTGAAGCTGGGCATGATCGACGCGCTGGCCAGCGATGCCGACGAGCTGATCCAGCAGGCCAAGACGTTCATCGAGGCTAATCCGGATTGCCAGCAGCCTTGGGACAAAAAAGGCTTCAAGATTCCCGGCGGCGGGCCGCAGCATCCTGCCATGGCGCAGAAGCTGGCCATCGCCCCGGCTATGCTCAAGCAGAAAACCAAGGGCTGCTATCCTGCTCCGGAAGCGATCCTCTCCGCGGTGGTCGAAGGTGCCCAGGTCGACTACGACAACGCGGAGAAAATCGAAACCCGCTACTTCACCGAACTGGTTATCGGTCAGGTGGCCAAGAATATGACCGGCACCTTCTGGTTCCAACTCAATGCTATCAAGGCCGGCAGCAGTCGCCCGAGCGGCGTGGAACGCGCAAAATTCTCGAAAGTAGGCGTGCTGGGGGCCGGCATGATGGGCGCCGGAATTGCCTTCTCGACCGCAATGCGCGGTGTCGATGTCGTCCTTAAGGACATTTCTATCGACAATGCGGAAAAAGGCAAAGGCTACTCGCAGAAGTTGCTCGACAAGAAGGTCAGCCGGGGCCAGATAAGCAAAGACCAGAGCCAGGCCATTCTTAATCGCATTAAAGCCACTGACATGAGTGATGACTTGGCCGGGTGCGATCTGATTATCGAAGCCGTATTCGAGGATAGCGAACTAAAGGCGAAAGTGACCCGCGAAGCCGAGCAGAAACTGGTCGCAAACGGATTGTTCGCGTCCAACACCTCCACCATTCCCATCACGCAGCTCGCGGAAGCGTCAGCCCATTCCGAGCGGTTCATCGGACTGCACTTTTTCTCACCGGTAGACAAGATGCAGTTGGTGGAGATCATCGTCGGTGAACAAACCTCGGACGATACCCTGGCCCGCGCCTTCGATTACGTGCTGCAGATCGGCAAGATCCCCATTGTCGTGAATGACAGCAGGGGCTTCTTCACTTCCCGCGTTTTTGGCACGTTCGTTAACGAGGGCGTAGCGATGGTCAAGGAGGGCATTCATCCCGCCAGCATCGAAAACGCTGGCGTGCTAGCCGGTATGCCAGTGGGACCGTTAGCCGTGTGTGACGAGGTCAGTTTGACCTTGATCCAGCATGTACGAAATCAAAGCCGCAAGGATATCGAAGCTGCCGGACACAATTGGACGCCTCATCCCGCCGAAGCGGTCATCGATGCCATGGTCGATGAGCACAACCGCAAAGGCAAGGCTGCCGGAGCCGGTTTCTATACGTACCCCGAGTCCGGCAAAAAGCAGATTTGGCCGGGCTTGATCGACGCCTTTACCGACCGGACCAAGGCGGCAAGCGTGGATTTGCAAACACTGAAGGACCGCTTGTTGTTCATTCAGTCCATCGAGACGGTCCGCTGCCTCGAAGAGGGTGTACTGCGGACGGTCGAGGACGCCAATGTGGGCAGCATCTTCGGCATTGGTTTCGCTGCCTGGAGCGGTGGGGCCATCCAATTCATCAATCATTACGGTGTGCGGGATTTCGCCAAACGAGCCGAAGCGCTGGCCGAACAGTTCGGAGATCGCTTTAGTCCGCCCCAGTTGTTGCGGGACAAAGCGGAGCGCAACGAGCATTTCAAGTAGCGCCCTTAACGTTGGGCTTGCCAGTTAAAGGCGAGCCCAGCCTCAACTGCCGAACGGACCGCCTATATTGCCACCAAGCCCTCAAGGCCGGGCTGTAAAAGGCGAACCCCGGCCGCATTTTCCAGCCATAAATTTGTCTTTAATATGGACAGATTGTCATCCCCTTGCCCTCGATGGCCGGTAGCAACCGGGTTCCCGCTTGCCTACAATGAATTTAATCGCCCGGGTCTTTCGTAGGGATTGCCTGCCGGATACCGTATACGCTTGGTTATAATGACAGCGTATGGCTAGAACCTTCACCTATATAGATTAACTGACATGCCAATGACGATCCGCAAGCCTAACTTATCTCGTCTTCGGTCCTCCGGCGTAGCGCTGGCTCTAGGCCTGATGGTTACTTCTTCGGCCGTGATTGCGGCTCTCGATAAGGAGGCCGAAAAATCGTTTGAACCGGTATCGCCAACTATCGATCAGGCCCGTGCCAATATCCTGATATCCCGCCAGCTTCAGTTCACCCACTTCCGCGAGCAGCGGATCGACAGCGAACTCTCGGAGCGCGTATTCGATGCTTATCTCGACCAGCTCGACGGCCAGCGCATGTATTTCTTGCAGGGCGATATCGAGCGTTTTTCGCCCTGGCGCACCAAGCTCGATGCCGCACTGAAGACCGGCCAGCTGGATCCGGCTTTCCAGATTTACAACCTGTTTCAGAAACGGGTCATCGAGCGCCTGGACTACGCACTGGAGTTGGTGACCGACGGCGTCGATGAATTCGAGTTCGACAGCGAAGACCGCCTTAAGCTGGATCGCGCAGAAGAGCCCTGGGCGCAGGACAAGGAAGCGCTGGACGCGATCTGGAGACGCCGTATCAAGAACGCCATTCTTGCTCAGCGTATTAATGGCAAGGATGACGAAGAGATCGTCACCTCCCTCACCCGGCGCTACGAGAGCCAGCGCACCCGCGCCATGCAGGCCCGTAGTGAGGATGCCTTCCAGAGTTACATGAATGCCTTTGCAGGACTTTGGGATCCGCACACCTCTTATTTTTCGCCGCGAACGTCCGAAAACTTCAACATCAACATGAGCCTGTCTTTGGAAGGGATCGGCGCCGTACTGCAGTCTGATAATGAGTACACCAAGGTCGTGCGCATGGTGCCCGGCGGCCCCGCTTCCAAACAAGGTCAGCTCAAGCCGGGCGATCGCATTGTCGGCGTGGCCCAGGGAAAAGACGAAGACTTCACCAACGTGATTGGCTGGCGCCTGGATGAAGTGGTTGATTTGATCCGTGGCCCGCGCGAATCGGTAGTTCGCCTCGAAGTCATTCCGGCGAGCGCCTCTGACGAGACGGTAACCCGCGGCATCGCCATCACCCGTGACGAGGTCAAGCTGGAAGAGCAGTCCGCTCAAAGCGATCTCATCGAACTGGAGCGCAACGGTCAGCCTTATAAAGTGGGCGTGATCGATATCCCGACCTTCTACGCCGACTTCCAGGCCATGCAAGCCGGTGACCCCAACTATAAAAGTACCACCCGAGACGTTCGCAAACTGATCAGCGACCTTAAAACAAAAGGTATGGAAGGACTGGTGATCGATCTGCGCAACAACGGCGGCGGTGCTTTGCAGGAAGCCAGCGATTTGGTCGGGCTCTTCATCGACGAAGGGCCTACAGTGCAAATTCGCAACGCGGACAACGATGTCAGCGTTCTGACCGACGAAGATCCCTCCGTGGCCTATTCCGGTCCGCTGGTGGTACTGGTCAACCGCATGAGCGCCTCCGCTTCGGAAATCTTCGCGGGCGCAATCCAGGATTACGGGCGCGGCTTGGTCGTTGGCTCTCAAACCTTTGGCAAGGGAACCGTTCAGGCCGTTCGCCCACTGAACCATGGCCAGCTAAAAATCACCCAGTCCAAGTTCTACCGGGTGTCCGGCGGATCGACCCAGCATAAGGGCGTGATTCCCGACATTACTATTCCGACGCGCATTAATAAGGACGAAATCGGCGAAGATGCATTGGAAGGTGCCCTGCCCTGGGACCAAATCGAGGCTGTACCGCATGCGCGATACTTTGATTTCAGTGGCGTGATCGAAGAGTTGCGTCGTCGCCATGAAGATCGTTTCTCCAAGAGCCCCGAATTCCAGCTTCTGGAAGACGAAATCCAGCTACTCAATAGCCAGCGTGATCGGGAATGGGTCAGCCTCAACTATAGCGAGCGTGAAACCTACCAGGACCAGTTGGAGTCACGCCAGCTTAAGATCGCCAATGCCCGCCGTCAGTTGCAGGGTAAAGAGCCTTTTGAGGACTGGACAGCACTGGAAAACCATCAGGAAGCAGAGGCAGCCGACCCGGACGGTGACGATCAGCTCGACTTCATCGTCCGCGAGGGCGGGCATATTATGGCGGATATGCTTGAATTGGATTCCCGTATGGCCTCCATGATCCACCCGGAGCGCATTACCGCTCAGGCACGTAACACCACAGAGAAATTCTGAGTCGGGCTGGTACCTGACAGGCGGGACGCCATTCATGGCCACCGATAGCGAACGCAATAAAGCCCTTGCCCTCGAAAGTCTGCTCATGGACACGCTACACGCGATCCAATCCATGCAGCAGGCGGAGGCCTTGGGCGTACCACCCCTGACCGGTACGCCGGGATCCGACACCCCGTCAAAGCAGAAGCCGAAAGACAATAGCGAAGAAGACTCGCTGGTGGATCGGCTGTCGGACTTCACCGGTTCGGCCTTTCGTTTCGCCCTACGCACGACAGATGCCTCGATGAAGGCCGGCCGCGCGCTGCTCAAGTCCCAAGATCAGCTTCGGATGATGCTTGCCGCAGGCGATTCGCTAAAAGACATTCGCGAAGTTGCGGGCCTCACTCTGAGCGAAATGGCCGATGCACTGGATCTGCGTGACAAAAACTTCCTCGAGGCGATAGAAAATGGCACCGCAACGCTCTCCTTCGAACTGATTCTGCGTCTGGCGGCGCTGGTGGCCCGAAACGACCCCATCCCTTTTATCCTGCGTTATACGCGCAACTACAATCCCGAAGCCTGGCGAGTTCTTAACGACTGGGGCGTGGGCAGACTCCCGCTGCAGTTCGAACGCGAGCGTCAGTTTATTAATATCTTCCGTGGCCACGACGAGGCCCGGCAACTTTCGGATGAAGGCTTTGAGAAGGTGTTGGCGTTCACTCGCCAGAGCTTTGAAATGTCCCTGCATTTTGCCGCTGAGCAAGAGGCAGAGGTGGCAAAGATCCGCGACGCCTTTGCCAAGCCAGTCGAGGACGGCCCGGGTAAGTCGGCGTCAACGCCCAAGTCCGCAGCGGTGGACAGCAGCGGAAAGGCTGAAAAGCCTAAGAAAGCGTCTCGCAAAAAAGGCTAGCCGGATCTTCCGACTCAAACGTAGGGAATCAGCGACTCACCGTACAGCGCCAGCTCTTCGAGCAAATGGCGTTCTCGGGGTTTGAGATCCTCCGCCTGCAATCGTTGCTGTACATCCGCAAAGAAGCCTTCTAGCGAACGCCAACCGGCCTTGGGCTGCATCAGCCGTTGCTGCCTAAATTGTTCCCAGCGCTCCTGCTCTTCGGCCTGCAATGTTTGGGGAAAATTCCGGGCGCGGTAGCGGAAGACCATTTCCTCAAGTCTGGGATCGTCGAACGCGGGAACCGCCTCTCCTATGACATCAATGGGCTGAAGCAGCAGCTGGTCAAGCCGTTTGCGATCATTCGGTGTCAGGAAGCCGCCCGCGTATAGCTGTTCGTCGGGATCCGTCAAATCGCCCGGCCCGTTCTCCTGAGGCTGGAAAGCTTCGGTGATACGTTCCGTTATCCCCGGCGCGGCGCGCAACTTCTGCAAGTTCGATCTGAGCACCTCGCCGTTCAGTTGCAACTCGTCCAGTCGCTCCGCGGAAAGAGACTTGAGCATGGTAGCGGGGGCTAGGATTGGGCACTTATTCAAGTGAATGGCTTTGAGGGGAAAGCGCGCCGTGTCCTCTCCCAGCGCAGCCTGAGAGGTAAAGACCCGGTTGCGGATCTGCTCGGGCGTCGCCTCGATCAGTTCGCCGGGATCATGGCGCAAGTCATAGACGATCACCGCATTGCGGTTGACCGGATGCTGCGCCACGGGCGCCACCATCGCACAGCAGCCGATGGTTGCAGGGTATTTGCTGGAAACATGAAAAACGGGCTTGAAGGACGCCAGATCAAGCATGGCTCGGGCCGAATGCTTGTCTTTGTGCTCCAGCACATACTGAAAAAGTTTAGGCTGCTTTTCCCGGATCAGGCGAGCCAGGGCAAGGGTTGCCTCAACATCGGACATGGCGTCGTGCGCGGCCTCATGACTGATGCCATTGGCGACCGTAAGTTCCTCCAGCCGGAAACTCGGTGTACCGTCCTCTTTTTTGGGCCAGTTGATGCCCTCCGGCCGCAGGGCATACGTCAGCCGCACCATGTCGATAATATCCCACCGGGAGTTGCCGTTCTGCCATTCACGGGCATAGGGATCGCGCAGGTTGCGGTAGAGGGTATGGCGCGTGACTTCGTCGTCGAAACGGAGGCTGTTGTAACCCACTGCGCAGGTGCCCGGCTGGCTAAAAGCATGATGGATCAGGTCGATGAACTCGGCCTCGGGATAGCCCTCGGCTCTCGCCTTCTGAGGTGTGATGCCAGTAATCAGGCAGGCAACCGGATCGGGAACGTAATCCTCGGTAGGCTGGCAATAGATGACCAGGGGTTCCTCGATGACGTTGAGGTCGGCATCTGTGCGCACGCCGGCGAATTGGGACGGCCTATCGTGGATCGGATCGGCGCCGAACGTCTCGTAGTCATGCCAGTAGAAGCTCTTGATCACGCCGTACAAACCTCAGCAGATGTTCCCAATGGTGGCTGCCGAGTGTACCAGACAGAGCTTAAGCGCCCCAGTCCTCGCAGAACGCCTTGCCTGACAGGAGCCCTTGCCTGACAGGAACCTTTGCCTGACAGGAACCTTTGCCTGACAAGGATCCGAGGTCTGATGGCGCTTTGCCGGAAACCTTAGAACAACCCTAGACCGCGGTCGATATATTCGGTGCGCGCCCGCGGAACACCCTGCTCCAATGTCTGTAAATCGAGCCGCATGGCCGTAGGCACATTAAGAAAGACGCCTGCCGCCGCGTCTATTGGCGTTCCGCCCTCGGTATTGCCCTGCCACTGGACGGCCTCTTTCTGGAAAGAAACAAACAGTTCCTTGGCAAAACCCACTGTCCCGTCTTCGTTGTTCGTGCCGATGTTCAAGGTCTTGAGGTTGCTCAGGGCATTGCACTGCACGCCTGCGCTGCAATCGGTGGCGGCGTCGTCCAGGCCGATATGCGTGGCGCGAGTATGCGTCGCGGCTCCCGTGGCGTCGAATAGCTGTGCCGCAACCGGGTTCCCGGACGCATCCTGAAGCTCAATACCCAGGTTACCGGAGAAGCTGGTTATATCGCCCGACAATGTCCCCCGCGCCTGATTGAGCCCCATGCGAAAACCGACGACCTCGCCATCCCGCTCGGCCAGTTCGAAATAAGGATCCGAGCCCACAAAAGGCACAATCTCGTTCAGTGCATAGGTCTGTCCATCCAGTTGGACCTTGGTTTGATCCGTAGAGATATGACCGAGAGACAGTTGGGCAATCTTTACATCGGAACCGTCGCCAGTGTCTCCCAGTACTACATTATCGATGTTGGTCTGGATCTCCGCATCCATCCCAACAGTGACCCGGGTAAAACGGTTGGTGTCGGTCCCATCAACATCCACTGCGACCATGGCCTGCCCGCTTACGCGCCCCATTTCCTTTTCACTAATGGGTTGCAGTTCAGCCTGCGCCGTTGCTGAGAACGTCAGGACGAACAAAGCCGGGGCCACGCATTTCAGCGCTTCCCTGTTCATGGTTGTAGTGTCTCTGAGTGACTTTGACTGCGACTTCAGCCATGCATACAACGCGGGCTGTTGTTTTTTGTTCGTACCCGCATGCAGCGTTTCTTATGGTTTGCTTGTGAGCCGACTATAGTGGGGCGCTACGGCAACAAAAGTGAGGCGTGTCACATTAGGCCATGCCTTGGCCAATGGGGCGTGGAAACTGTGAATAGCGTCTTACATTTAATGACATTCCTTTCTACACTCCCCTCACGTTACCGTTCACGGCGTGGCCAAACAGACTTTCAAGCCCCTTCAATGTAACGTGGTTAGGGATTTGATCTTATTTTTCAACGTTTCCCGGCATGCCGCGATCAGCACTGCTAGACTGGGAGAAATTTAGAAGAGCCCGACCCCATGAGCTATCGCATCCTGATTTGTGATGACTCCTCCATGGCCCGCAAGCAAATGGCGCGGGCGCTGCCAAAGAACTGGCCCGCCGAGATCAGCTATGCAGAACATGGCGAGCAGGCCTTGGAGGTGATTCGCCAGGGACACTGTGACCTGATGTTCCTCGATCTGAACATGCCGGTGTTGGACGGTTACGGCGTACTTGAAGCCGTGGCGCGAGATGACCTACCAGTGATGACGATCGTTGTTTCCGGGGACATACAACCCCAGGCTCGGGAGCGCGTGCGCAAACTGGGAGCCATGGACTTCATTCGTAAGCCCACCGATCCCGAAAAAATTCAGCAGATTCTCGAGGAGTTCGGAATCTACCGGGCCGACGATTCTGAAGAGGCTCAAGCACAAGCCGAGCCGAGTCCAGCGCCTGAACCGGAGGGGAAGCTGGACCTGGCAGCGTACCTGCAGGAGATGTCCAACGTCGCCATGGGCCAAGCGGCGGACCTGCTGGCCCGGCTGCTCGATGTGTTCGTGAAGCTTCCCGTACCGCGGGTCGCCACCTTAGCCCAGAGCGAACTGTCTATGGCCTTGACGGCCGCTTCAGCGAAGGAAAGCTACTCTGCAGTTTGCCAGGGCTTCAATGGCGCGGGCGTGGCGGGAGAGGCCTTGCTGCTTTTCTCCGACGCCAGTTTCGAAGATATGGCGCAACTACTGCGCTACGAGGAGGAAAACCGCCACGCTCTGGAAGTCGAAGTCTTGATGGATATGTCCAGCATTCTCTTCGGAGCTTTTCTCAAGGGCCTCGGCGATCAGCTGGATTTACGCTTCGGCCTGGGCCACCCCACGGTACTGGGCCAGCATCGCCAGGTTGGCGAACTATTGGAATACCACCAGGGAAGCGATCAAAAGCTGCTTTGTATCGAGATCAACTATGCCATTGAGGACCATAATGTGGTCTGCGACCTGCTGGTCCTGCTGACAGCCGATTCGACCCCTCACCTTGAAAAAGCCATTTCCTATCTGACGGAGTAGCCCATGGCAGTCAATGAATCGGACATGCTGGAGTTCCACTGGCTGATGGACATGCTGGAAACCGTTGAGGTGGGCCTGGTGGTCATCGATATGGATTATCGCGTGCTGGTGTGGAATGGCTTCATGGAAAACCACAGCGGCATCACCGCATCGCGCATTAAAGAAAAGAACCTGTTCGAACATTTCCCGGATTTGCCCGAGCGCTGGCTCAAGCGCAAGGTCGAGTCGGTACGGTTACTCAATACCCGGGCTTTTACCACCTGGGAGCAGCGGCCCTACTTATTTCATTTCCGCAACACCCGCCCTATTACCGGCACCGCGCCGTACATGTACCAGAATCTAACCATCAGTCCGCTGTCCAGTGCCGATGGCAACGTGCGTCTCGTGTGCCTGATGATCTACGACGTGACGGATTTTGCCGCCAGCCGTCAGGCGCTGGAGAAAGCCAACGACCAACTCACCTTGCTGAGCGAGACCGATCGCCTGACCGGCCTGCTCAACCGCGGCACTTGGGAGAGCCTGCTAGAAGCGGAGTATGAACGCTGCCGCCGTTACGGCAACGATTCCGTACTCGTGATGTTCGACATCGATCACTTCAAGGCCGTCAACGACACCTACGGCCATGTGGCGGGCGACGAGGTCATCCGCAGAACATCCGCCATACTCCAGGGCAGTCTACGCCATGCCGATCTGGCGGGGCGCTATGGGGGCGAGGAGTTTGCCGTGATCTTGCCAGAAACTGATCTCGATGGCGCCATCGCTCTGAGCGAGCGTATCCGTACCAGCATCGAGCAGACGCCGGTAGACACCGAGAACGCCACGATTCGCTACACCATCAGCATGGGCGTAGCGCCGATGCACGACGGCATCGGCACTCCCGTGCAGTGGATTCGGGAATCGGACGCAGCGCTGTACGTCGCAAAAGAAGGCGGGCGCAATCAAGTCCGCGTCGCTGCGGCAGCCTCAACAACCGAATGAACGTACCGGGCGGGATACCAGTTCGTTCACGCTACGCTCATAGCGTTCGTCGCGCTCCTCGGTACTGGTGATGCACAGGCCCATATCCCGCAGCAAGCCGTCAGCGACGTCGTAAACCCAACCATGCACCGATAGATCCTGGCCACGCGCCCAGGCATCCTGCACGATGGTGGTCTGGCATACGTGGCGCACCTGCTCCATCACGTTGAGTTCACAGAGGCGATCGACTTGCTCACCCTCGCTCGGCAACGCTTCGAGTACCGGGATAAACCGGTCGCGCACATCCTGGACGTGCCGCAGCCAGTTGTTGATCAGCCCCAGACCGTCGTCTTTAAGGGCTGCTTTAACACCGCCACAGCCATAGTGCCCGACCACCATGACATGCTTTACCTTGAGCACATCCACAGCGAACTGCAGCACCGATAAGCAGTTGAAATCGGTATGCACGACCACATTCGCCACGTTGCGATGGACGAACAGCTCGCCGGGCATCAGGTCGACGATCTGATTTGCCGGCACCCGACTATCGGCACAGCCGATCCAGAGATATTCCGGGGCCTGCTGATTGGAAAGGCGCTCGAAGAACCGTGGGTCTTCCTGCTTGATCTTGTCTGCCCACGCCCGGTTACTTTCAAAAAGATGATTCAGCCGACGCATAATTCCCTCGAATTGAGCCACGGAGGTACACCGTACCGGCGGATTCAGCAGCCGGCCGATGCCTGTTCAAAAGTGCGCCGATTCTGCGTATGCGAGAACCGGCGATTAAATTCAACGTAAATATTGTGCGAGGTGCAAGCCGTATTAGTGGTCTGAATCATCCAGAGGCGAGTGAATCGACGACTGCGCCAAGTCGAGCAACTCCCGCAAAGCCACGGAGAACATGGCGTACTCCGGCTCACGGGCGCTGCGCAACTCAGCCAGCATCGTCTCCCAGCGACTCACCAGTACCTCGTGGCGCGATGTCCACTCGTCAATAGCCTCGCCGACATCGCGGTCCTTGCCGCTGAGACGTAAAACGCCGGTGGTCAGGGCTCGCTGCTGCCAATCCAGATCTTCGCGGAAACTCTCACGGGCCAGAGCTTCCCAATGGGACGTAGGCTCCAGCCGCGCCACAGCGCTAGCAAACCAGTTCAGGTTCAGCTTTTCGCCGAGGGTGTAATACAGGTTCGCCACCTGCTTCAGCGGCACCTTGGTGGTCTCGTGGGCTTCGATGATGCCTAGCGCTGCATACAGATAGGACGTACCGGCTACGACTGCGGCCACATCTTGCGGAATCGATTTTTCCACCAGCGCATCGTATTGCTTCTGCCATTCCTGGCGGGACTGGTGGCCCAGGTATTCCGGCAACTGGGCGATGATGTCCGACAAGGCCGTGGCAAAACGATCCATGTGGGACTGAATGTTAAGCTCGCTACGACGGTTACGTAGCAGCCAGCGGACAGCCCGGCGCACCAAGCGAATCAGCTCGTCCATGAGCTCAAGCTGAAGCGAAGCCGGCACTTTATAATCCAAAGCCTCGATCTTGTCCCACCACTCATCCAAACGGAATACATCCCGGGCAATAATCCACGCCATAGCGATAGCGGAAACCTGTGCCCCGGTGGACTGACACAGGCGATCCACAAAGGTAATCCCCATGTGATTAACCATATCGTTGGCGATCTGGGTGGCGATGATTTCGCGCCGCAGTTGGTGCTCACCCAACTCCTTGCCGAACTTCTTGATCAAGGCATTGGGAAAGACCTTGTTCATTTCCGCGGCCAAACCCGGTTCGTCGGGCAGGTCGCTTTCAATCAGCAACTGTTTGAGATCGCCCTTAACGTAGGAAATCAAAACCGACAGTTCAGGCCGCGTCAGCCCCTGCTTCTTGACCTTACGGTCCGCCAGGGTTTCCTCGTCAGGCAGGAACTCCAGTTCGCGGTTGAGCTTACCGGCAGCCTCCAGGTTGCTCATCAGTCGCCGGAATTCCTCGAGACGGGACGACGTTTCCATATTGGCCAGACTGATGGCCTGGGTCTGGCGATAATTATTCAACAACACCAGTTCGGCGACGTCGTCCGTCATTTTCTCCAGCATGTTATTGCGCTGTTTTTCGGTAAGATCGCCCGAAGCCACAACACGGTTGAGCAGAATCTTCATATTGACTTCGTGGTCGGAGCAGTCGACTCCACCGGCGTTGTCGATGAAGTCCGTATTCAGGCGTCCGCCACTCAAGCCAAACTCGATGCGGCCCAGCTGGGTCATGCCCAGGTTGCCACCCTCGCCGACGACCTTACAGCGCAACTCTTTGCCGTTAATCCGCAGGCCATCATTGGCCTTGTCGCCTACATCGGCGTGGGTCTCCTGTGCGCCTTTGACGTAAGTGCCGATGCCGCCGATCCACAGCAGATCCGCTTGGGTCCTCAGAATATGGCTGATCAACATATTGGGCGGAACCCGGTCCGATTTAATGCCGAATAGCTTCTTCATCTCGGCACTGACCGGGATCGACTTGGCACTGCGATTGAAAACACCCCCGCCCTTGGAGATTAAATCCGCGTTGTAATCGGTCCACGACGAGCGCGACAGCTCGAACATGCGCTTGCGCTCTTCGAAACTCTTCTTCGGATCGGGCGACGGGTCGACGAAGATGTGCATATGATTGAATGCAGCAATAAGCCTGGCATGATCGGACCGCAATAGGCCGTTACCAAACACGTCCCCGGCCATATCGCCGATACCGATAACCGTGAATTCGTCCTTGCTCGGATTGATGCCCAGCTCGCGGAAATGACGCTCTACAGAGACCCAGGCACCCTTAGCGGTGATGCCCATCTTCTTGTGGTCGTACCCTTGGCTGCCCCCCGAAGCAAAGGAGTCTCCCAACCAGAAGTCGTATTCCGCCGAGAGGCCGTTGGCGATGTCCGAAAAGGTTGCGGTGCCTTTATCGGCGGCCACGACCAGATAGTGATCGTCCTCGTCGTGGCGGATAACGTTCAGCGGGGGCTTGATCGAGCCCTCTAGCAGATTATCGGTAACATCGAGCAAACCACGGATGAAGGTCTTGTAGGCTTCTATCCCCTCGCGCTGAAAGGCATCCCGGTCGCCACTGTCAGGCAGTTGCTTGGCAACGAAACCACCTTTCGCGCCCACCGGCACGATCACCGCATTCTTCACCTGCTGGGCCTTCACCAGGCCAAGAATCTCGGTACGGTAGTCCTCGAAGCGGTCCGACCAGCGCAAACCGCCCCGGGCGACCTTACCGCCGCGCAGGTGCACACCCTCCACGCGTGGCGAATAGACGAAGATCTCGAACATGGGCAGGGGCAACGGCATATCCGGGATGTCGGACGGCCGGAACTTGAAGCTGATGTAGGTTTTGGCACCGCCGTCGGCATCCGGCTGGTAGTAATTGGTGCGCAGCGTGGCCTGCATCAGATCCAGGAACAAGCGCAATACCCGGTCTTCGCTGAGGTTGTCCACCTCGTCCAGCCCGGCATTGAATTCCAGCTCCAATCGCTGCTGGGTAGCCTCGCTCTTGCGGGCACTCTGATTACGCTTGGGATCGAAACGCACCTCGAAGAATTCGAGTAACGTCTGGGCCAAAGAAACATGGTTGACCAGCGTATTGGCAATAAAAGTCTGGCTGTTGGAAATGCGAATCTGGCGCATATACCGCGCATAGGAGCGCAGCATCGCGATCTGGCGCCAGTCCAGATAGTTGGCCAGCACTAGCCGGTTGAAGCTGTCGTTTTCCGCCTCGCCGTACCAGACCCGGGTGAACAGGTCTTCGAAGATCGGACGAATGCGATGAATGTCCACAACTTTGCCCGAGTATGCCTGCAGCGAGAAGTCGTGAATCCACACCGTACGCTCGTTGCGGTCCACGATCTCATACGGATGTTCGCCAATGACCCGGAAGCCCAGATTATCGAAGATCGGCATCACATCGGACAGCGGCAGCTGTTCGTTGGGCGAGAATAACTTGAAGTGAACGGTGCTCTCTTCCTCTTCCAGCGCCCGGTAAAAGCTCATGCCAATCCGGTCCGTGTCGGACACCTCGATGATATGGTCCAGATCGATCGCCGCCCGGCGTGGTGAGAACATATCGCGGTAGCTACCCGGGAACGCATTGTGATAGAGGCGGATCAGTTCGTTGCCGCGCTCCTCGCCATGCGTTTCGTGCAGCGCATCCGATAGCCCGTCGCGCCAGGACTGCGCCAGTGCGATCACCTGATCCTGGATATCGTGGACCGGGAGCTGGCGATTTTCGACTTGCGGCACGCGAATGGTGAACTGCACCCGTGCCAATACCGACTCGGAGAAGTGGGTGACGAATTCGATGTCCTCGGCTCCGAGCCGCTCCATCAGCACCTTCTCGACCTTCAAGCGCAGTTCGGTGTTGTAAATATCCCGGGGGAAGAACGCCAGGCACGTCACGAACTGGCCGTAGACGTCTTCGCGCATGAAGATCTTTATCATGCGTCGTTCCTGAATATAGAGAATATCCAGGGCGACCTTGTAGAGTTCGTCCGGCTCGATCTGGAACAACTCGTCGCGCGGGTAGACCGTGAGGATCTGATCCAGCTCCTTGCCGGCATAGTCGTCGCGCAAGAAGCCGGAACGGTCGAGAACTTCACTCACCTTGCGGCGCAACAGGGGAATCTGGTCGGGACGTTCCTGATAGACGTGGGAGGTGTAAAGGCCGAGGAAGCGGCGCTCGCCAATCACCTCACCATTGGCATTGAATTTCTTGACCGCGATATAGTCGGGATAAGCTGGCCGATGCACCCGTGAGCGCTGGGCGGATTTGGCAAAAATAAAGATAACGTCGGTGCGGGTCATCTCGGTGCGGGTGCGCTGGGGCAACTCCTCCAGCTTCACTTTTACCGGTCGCTCGTTGTGAACCCTCAGAATACCCATTTCCGATTCCGGCACCTGGGACACGAGCATGCCACCTTTTTCTTTGACGAAGTCGTATTCGTCGTAGCCCAAAAAGGTGAAATGATCGTCGACCAGCCATTCCAGGAATCGATGCGCCTCGGCCAGATCGTCGGCATCGACTTTGGCCTTGCAGTTATCAAGCTCCTTGATAATCTCCGACGCCTTGTCCTTCATTTGCGGGAAGTCGTCCACCGCGATCCGCACTTCCTCCAGCACGGCTTGCAGCTCCTTCTCCAGGCCGCGAAGCTCTTCCGGGTCACTGTGGCGGTCGATCTCCAGCACAATCATGGCCTCGAAGGCCGTCTTTGAGGACTTCTTTTTGTCCCGGTCGTGGACTTTCTTCAGGCTGCCGCCGCGGTCTCGCTCGACCTGTAAAATCGAATGGTAGAGCGAATGGGTGCCGATCTCGCGCTGATTAATGGCAATACGAATGGAATCGATCAGGAACGGGATATTCGGGTGCAGGATGAAGATGACGGAGTGAGTCGACTGCCAGCCATCGCTTTCCAGATCAGGGTTGAAGACGGCAACCGGCGTATCCCCGGAGTCTCTCTTCTGAATGAATTGCCAAGCGGCCAGGACCGAGCCGTAGATATCCGCGAAGCGGCGGGAGGTCAATTCATCGAGAGGCAAATGCGCCAGATGCTGGACTGCAAATTCACTGATTTTCTTGGCTTCCGTTTTATTTATTTTCTCAGCAAAGGCTTCGGCCAGCAGGTCATGGAACTGGTCCTTGCTGGTTACCGTCAGCGCGTTCATGTGCAACCCCAACTATCTGAATGAATGTTAATAAACAAATCCGGCGGCGGCCTGTCTCAGGCTGGGTTTATCCGCCAGTATGCGATGAAATGTCTAGTGTGCTATCTGGCTAGCGTCATTCACGGCCCAGACTCGAACCAGTAGACTGGGTTGGTCCCAATAGCATAGTCAAACCCTTGATTTTTGCTGGTAGGTTACAAACACTGGACGCCCATGACGATTGTGGTCATTACGGATCTATTGTGGTCATCACGGATCTATCGCGGTCATTACAGATCTAAGTGCCTTAGAGTCCGGCTCAGGACAATAACGGGAAGGTTCAATGTCTCTACAGCGTATATTCGGGGATCTGAGATCCCAATTAGCGAAAAGGATCATAGGCCAGGAGAAGCTCGTCGACCGCCTGTTGATCGCCTTGCTCGCTGACGGCCACCTATTGGTGGAAGGCGCCCCCGGCCTGGCCAAAACCACCGCCATCAAGACCTTATCCGAACATATCGAAGGCGACTTTCACCGCATTCAGTTCACCCCGGACTTACTGCCTTCCGACGTCACCGGCAGCGAAATCTACCGAGCTGAAACCGGCCTTTTCGAATTTCAGAAAGGCCCGATATTTCATAACCTGGTGCTCGCGGACGAGATCAATCGGGCGCCAGCCAAAGTGCAGGCTGCCCTGCTCGAAGCCATGGGGGAGCGTCAGGTCAGTGTTGGCATGAAGACGTTCGCCCTGGATCGCCTATTCCTGGTGATGGCAACCCAGAACCCCATCGAGCAGGAAGGCACCTACCCGTTGCCCGAAGCTCAGCTCGACCGCTTCCTGATGCACGTTACCATCGACTACCCCGATGCCGGCGCGGAGCGGGATATCCTCCACCTGGCGCGCAGAGACTACCAGCAGGGACCGATCCCAACCGATCTGAGACTGCGGGCGGACGATATTTTCCAGGCCCGCCTGGATGCCAGCGAACTGTTCATGGCCGACGCCGTGGAGGACTATCTTGTCGCGCTGGTGCTCGCCTCTCGCCAACCGGCCGAACTTGATGCCGAACTGGCTCGCTGGATCGCTTTTGGCGCCAGTCCCCGGGGAACCATCGCGCTGGACCGTTGCGCCCGCGCCAAGGCATGGCTGGACGGCCGGGATTTTGTCAGTCCGGACGATGTGCGCGCTATTGCCTTCGATGTCCTGCGCCACCGTGTGCTGATGACGTTCGAAGCCGAGGCGGATGGGATAACGCCGGACGACATTATCCAGCGCTTGATTGATCGGGTGCCGGTTGCCGCCTGACATCATGAGCGATACCTCGCCCCTGGTCCGGATCGACCTGCCAGAGCTGATTCGCCTGCAAGCCGATGCACGCGCCCTGCGCTTGCCTGGCTCGCGACCGGTGGCAGTGCGCAAAGCGGGCGTTGCGCGGTCGACTCAAAAAGGTCGCGGCATGGCCTTTGCGGAAGTCCGGCAATATCAGCCGGGCGACGATATCCGCAGTATCGACTGGCGGGTCACTGCCCGGCGCCAGACACCGCACACAAAGCTGTACGAAGAAGAGCGCGAGCGTCCGCTGTTGCTGATCTGCGATCTCGGAGATTCGCTGTATTTTGGCAGTGAAGGGGCGTACAAACGAGTAAGAGCGGCCCAGACGGCCGGCCTCATTGCTTGGCTTGGCCTGTTCGCCGGCGATCAGGTGGGCGGCATCGTATTTTCGGACCACCAGTACGAAATCGTTCGCCCGGCCCGGCGCCGTCGTGCAGTCGTGCGTCTATTGGACAGCCTGGTGCAGCGTCAGGACGACCACCGCCCTGACGGGACAGTGGACGCGGGCCGGCGCGGTAACGGCCTGGATGAAGCACTTCGTGAGGCACGTCGTATCGCCCATACCGGCAGTCGTGTTTTCATTATCAGTGACTTTATTAATCTGACACCTGAGACGCCGGGCCTGATCGCCCAACTTGCCCGCCACAACACACTCAGCGCGCTGCGCATCGTCGATCCGCTGGAACAGCACCTACCGGATCGCGGACGTTTCGCCATTGCCGGGCCGGACGGGCCGCTATGGTTCGATGCTGGCAATTACGCGTTCAGGAAGGCTTTCGAGGCCAAAGTGGCCGAGCACGAACACCAGGTCGAACGCTGCTTCAGCCTTGCAGGCGTGGGCGTCAGTTCGATCTATACCGGGCAACAACCTGCCCAGGCACTCAAGGCCATCCTTGGCCCCCGCGGTCGCCTGGGTTGAAGACAACGATCCGTGAACACGATGACACAGGCAGTAACTCCAAAACCGACGTCCCAGGGCGACCCATTGGCCCAGCTGCGCGATATCCACATGCCCGAACCGGGCGGATTCTGGCCACCGGCTCCCGGCTGGTGGCTGCTGGCTATTTTAGTTCTCGCCCTGGCGATCTGGCTGGGCGTCGTCCTCTGGCGTCGTCACCAGCGCAATCGCTGGATTCGCGACGCGCGCCGTGAGCTTGCCGGACTGAAGGCGACGGCACAGGCCGACAATAAGTGGTTTGCCGAACTCAACGCGCTACTTAAGCGTTGCGCACGCGAGCGCTATCCGGAGAGTCAGCCCCACACATTGAGCGGTCATCAATGGGCGGACTTTATGTTGCGCACACAGCCATCCCTGGATAAAGCCGAAGTGGAATCCCTGGTCAATGCCGCCTGGTCGCCTGCGCCCCAATTGCCGGCTGAAACCGCTTGCAGGGTCGCCGAACAGTGGCTGGGAGGTCGCCGGTGATAGAACTGGCCTATCCCTGGCTACTTCTGTTAGCTCTACTTCCACTGTTGTGGTGGCGCCGCAACCGCAAGGACGTTGATCAGGTGGCCGCGCCCGCTCTGCCGGTTGGTCACTGGATGAGCGATCTACCGGGTGTCAGCCGCAGCGGCAACGCCCGTAATCGCTGGCAGATACTGTGTCTGCTGCTGGCCTGGCTGCTGCTGGTTCTGGCTTTGGCGCGCCCACAATACGTGGGGGAAAGTGTGCAGCTGCCCGTTACCGGCCGCGACCTGCTACTGGCCGTGGACATCTCGCCCAGCATGGAAGAGGAAGACATGATCCTCGGCCAGCGCCAGGTAAACCGCCTGACCGCCGTCAAAAACGTGCTGAACGACTTCATAGCACGGCGTGACGGAGACCGGCTTGGGCTACTGCTGTTCGGTACCCAGCCCTATATCCAGGCGCCCCTGTCGTTCGATCACGAAACCATTCGCACCCTGCTACAGGAAGCGCAATTGGGCATGGCCGGTCGCGCCACCGCAATCGGAGACGCCATCGGGCTCGCCGTCAAACGCCTGCGCGATCGCCCTCAGGAACAGCGCGTGCTGGTACTGCTGACCGACGGCGCCAACACCGCTGGCGAAGTGAGTCCGGACAAAGCCGCCGAGATCGCGGCAGCCGCCGGCGTCCGGATCTACACCATCGGCATGGGCGCCGAGACTATGATCCAGCGTGGTTTTCTGGGCAGTCGCAAGGTCAACCCATCCCGCGACCTTGACGAAGAGCTGCTGCGAAGTATCGCCGACCAAACCGGCGGCCGTTATTTCCGTGCCCGCAGTACGCCCGAACTGGAAATGATCTACGAAAACATCAACCAGCTTGAGCCGATCGAACTTGAGGGCAAGCAGTATCGCCCGACCACCGATCTGTTTTACTGGCCGGCTGGCACCGCGGTTCTCATCGTGCTGATGGGTTTGATCTTGAGCAATGTCAGACGCAAAGTGCCGGAGGTCCGCTATGGATAGCTTCCATTTCGTGCGGCCATTTTGGCTGTTGCTGCTCCTACTGCTGCCATTGGTACCGCTCATCCTCCGCCATCAGGGCCAGGGACAAAGCGGATGGGCGCGAGTGATTCCCGAACCCCTGCTGCGTCCGTTACTGGGCGAAGCCTTTGAGCAACAGAACCGGCGCAAGCGGCCGGGGATCCTGCTGGGCGCAACGGTTATCGTCAGCGCCCTCGCCTTGGCCGGTCCCAGTTGGCGCGAGGCTCCCACGCCACTGATGCAGCAGAACGACAGCCTGGTGATTGCCTTGGACCTTTCACTATCGATGCTCGCCGAGGATGTCGAGCCCAATCGCCTCACCCAGGCTAAGCGCAAGATTCGCGACGTCATCCGGCAGCGCGATGGCAGCTTTACGGCGTTGGTGGTTTACTCCGGGGATGCCCATGTGGTCACGCCGCTGACCGACGACGGCCGCACTATCGAAAATCTGCTCAGTGCCCTCGACCCATTTATGATGCCCGCCAGCGGCAACCGTGCCGACCGGGCCATCGAGGAAGCCGAGCAATTGCTGGAACAGGGTGCCCCAGGACCCGGCCGTATTCTGCTGGTGACTGACGCGCTACGGGCATCGGACCTTCAATCCATCCGCGAAACCTTGCAGGCATCGCCTTACTCATTGAGCACACTGGTTGTAGGCACCCGCGAAGGTGGCCCCATCCCGCTACCCAAGCGGGGATTCATCCGTGATGGAGACGATGTCGTGATTAGCCGGGCCGAGCCGGATCGATTGGCAGATCTTGCGCTGTCCACCGGAGGACTCAGCGCCCAGGTCACACTAGACGACAGCGATATTCGCACTCTGGAACTGCGCAGTGTCGACAGCGATGACTGGCAGCAGAGTGAGCGAGAGCTTACGGTACAGCGCTGGCAGGACGACGGTTACTGGGTGCTGTGGCTGGCGCTACCCATTGCGCTGCTCGCCTGGCGCCGCGGCGCGCTGCTGTTATTGCCAATGGCTTTCTTGCCCCTGATACCGCAGCCGGCCCACGCCATAGATTGGGCTGACCTCTGGAGCCGGCCGGATCAGCGCGCCGAAGCCTTGATACGCGAGGACCCGGCCACCGCCGCGCAAAAACTGGAAGACCCGGACTGGAAAGGGTCCGCGCTTTATCGCGCCCAAAAGTACGACGATGCCGCCAAACAGTTTTCCCAATCAAGCACGGCCAATGCCCTATACAACCGGGGCAATGCGTTGGCGCGCAAAGGCGAACTACAAGCGGCCTTGCAGGCTTACGACAGGGCGCTGGAGAAAGACCCCGGGGACGCCGATACCCAGTTCAATCGCGACCTGGTCAAGCAACTGCTAGAGCAGCAACAAAAACAACAGTCACAACAAGGCAACCAGCAATCCCAGCAGAATCCTTCGCAACAGGGCTCGTCCGATCAAAAACAACAGCAGCAAAGTTCGTCGGCTCAGGGCAATCAGCAATCCCAGAATCAGGGCGATAGCCAACAAGGCAACGACGGCGATCAATCAGCCGGCCAGCCCGGGAATCAACAAGCACAGCAGGGCAGCGATCAGCAGCCTGGCACACCGGAGCAGACTGAAAGCGAGCAGCAGCGCCAAGCGTCTGAAGCCTCCCAGCAGGGCGAGTCAGCGACTGACAGCGAAGTGTCACCGGCCGGCAGCGACGCCCAGGCGCAAGGGCAGCCCATCGAAGGCGATCAGCTTTCGCAAAGCCAGGAACAGTGGCTCAGGCGCATTCCCGACGATCCCTCCGGGCTCATGCGGCGCAAATTTCTTTACCAATACCGCGAACGCGGTAGCGAACAACAAATGGAAGGCGATACACCATGGTAATCCACGTCCGGCAGCTTATTCTGCTGATCCTCGCCCTGCTGTTCACAGCCACGGTCCCGGCCGCTGACGACAGACTGGAGGTTCATGTCGACCGGACGCAGCTGCACGAGAACCAGACGCTGACCATGACCGTAACCGGCGAAATGCCCTTCTCCATGGACCTGGACATGCTATTCAACCTGGGCGAAATGGAGCTACCTTCCCCCGAAGAGGCTGCCCTGGAGGGGAATTTCGAAATTCTGGGCAAGCACCAGAAGTACAGCCTGCGCTCGGTCAACGGCGACGCCCGGGCCATTATTACCTGGATTTACGAACTGGCGCCCAAGCAAACCGGCACATTGGAGATCCCTTCCTTGAAGTTCCGCGACGCACGCTCCCAGCCCATTTCTGTGGATGTCCTGGCAGGCCAGGCGCCGGCAGCGGATGACGATGCACCCATGGCGCTCGTGGAAGTGGAAACCGATAAGTCCGATGTCTACGTGCAGGAGCAACTGGTGCTCACCGTGCGACTGTTCTATCGCGGCAACCTGATCCGCGGGGACCTCAGCCAGCCCAGCCACAAGGACGCCCTTATCGAAGCCATGGGCGAACAGCAGGAATATGTGCGGGTACGTAACAACGCCCGCTATCGCGTCGTCGAACGTCGCTATGTCATTTACCCGCAAAACCCGGGCACCCTCGACATCGGGAGCATCTCATTCAATGGGCAAGCGCGAAGCGATAACGGTCAGCTTAATTTCCTGCGCGACCAGTCCGCCCCCATCCAGGTCCCGGTCAAAAACGTGCCAGCGGATTTTACCGGCGACACCTGGCTTCCGGCAGCCAGCCTGGAACTTAGCGAGGCCTGGAGCGACCGCAGCACCCAAATCCAGGCCGGCAAAAGTATCACCCGGACTTTGCAGCTCAATGCGCTCGGGTTGCTCGGTTCCGCCCTCCCACCGCTGGAGGCAAAATACTCGGACGCCGTGCGCAGCTATCCGGACAAACCGGAAATGGAGTCCAGCGTAGACCGTCGCACGGTCACCTCCTCGCGAACGGAGAGCACCGCACTGGTTGCCGTCCAACCCGGGGAGATCACCTTGCCGGAACTACGCATTCCCTGGTGGGATACCGTCAACGACCGCCAGCGCGTCGCCACGTTGCCGGCGCGTACGCTGACGATTACGGACAGCAATGCCGCGAGTGCAACGCCGCCGGCACAAGAACCCGGCCAGCCGGAACAAACCCAGCCGCCCGCCACCGACAACAACCGGCCAGAAACACCTGCTGACCCAGCGCCCATGGACAGAACCTGGCTCTGGCTCGCTGTCGCCCTCGGTACCGGGTGGGCGCTGACCGTGTTGTTCTGGTGGCTGAACCGCAAGCGAGAAGCCGACCCGGAGGATGCCTCAAGCGCCTCAGACCCGACAGAGTCCGTGCTGTTTGCGGATTTGGAGTCCAACGCCCGCGCCGGCTCCGCCCAAACGTTAAGTCTGCTGCCGCGCTGGGCCCGCCAGCGCTTTGCCAACCGGCACCTGCGCAGTCTATCGGACGTCGTGCGCTTCAGCGACGACAACGAACTGGAAGCGGAGCTGGAGCGACTGCAGGCCCGCCTTTACGGCGAAGGCGGCGACCACGAACGCTGGTCGCCGGAAAAGCTCGTCCAGCGCTTGCAGGTATTGCGCGAACGCCGGGGCACAACGCGCCAATCCCATCTCGCGCCGCTCTACCCCAATGGTCTCCGATCACCGGACGCCAAGGCCTGAACGCAGAAAGCCTCCCGAAGGAGGCTTTCCTGTTTTAAGTCCCTGTTAACCCGATTCAGGTGTTCTCAGTTAGATCCAGCACACGCCTAACCGGATTCAGGACCATCTCCATCGATTCCAGAATCCTCTAGGGCACTCGCTGATCAATCACAATCTCAACCGGCTCGCCGTTGTAATTATCAAGGTTAACCGGCTCATGGCTGACACCCTGCCAATCTCCGCTCTGAGGAATAGCCTCTCCCGACGGCGATAGACGCGCGGCGATCATGACCGTTGCCGCACCGGACAACTTGGCGCCCGGCGCCATCGCCATGCTGTCATCCAGCGTCACCGTCGCCGGCAGTTGCGCGGCTGTCAAGCGCGCCACGGCCAGGGGCATGGCGCCGCCTTCTGCATTGCGTGCGAATATAAACAGAGTAGTGTCCGGGGCAATATCGTCCTTGAACGTTTCCGCTAGCTCCACGCGAACGGTGACGGATGGCCCTTCGGCCTGCGCCAGACTCTCGGGCACCGGTTGCCCCAGACGACGATAGGCTTCAGCGACGCCCTGCCGGATCGAGGGCAACTGCGGATGATCCGGTGCCACCGCGATGATCCGCTCCCAGTAATCAATAGCCTCCTGGTACGCCTGACGCTCGAACGCATTGATGCCGAGCAGGCCGAGAGCGTTGACCTCGTCGGGATTGCGCTCGCGTGCCTCGGCGATGGCCCCGGTCACATTATCGTTCATGGCGCCGCGACTCTCGAAAAAACGAGCCTGGGCTGCCAGCCCCCAGGCTGTAGCCGCTTCGTTGGGCACGTCCTGCACCTGACCGGCGAGTTGTTCGTAGGCCCAGGCGGCTTGCGCGTAATTCTCCAGATTCATGTACGTACGTCCGAGCATCGCCCAGCCTTCCAGATTGTCCGGATTATCCAGCAGGCGCGCGCGCAACTGATCCGCAAGCTGCGCCATTTGCTGACCCTGATCCTGACTGGTCTGGCGCATCTCCAACATGGTCTGGTATTGCTCTAGCTGATCGACGCCGCCCCAGTCGTTATACAGCCACAGTGACACCGCCGGGACCAAAATCACGCTAGCCAGCACAATAACCTGTGCCGCTCGCCGTCCAGGAACGCGACGGCCGACACGTTCGACTTCCCGTTCGGAATGAGTGACGTCATCCAGCAGACTGCCTGCAAGTTCTTCCTTCATCTGCTGGTATGTCGCCTCGTCGAGGTTGCCGGCTTCACGCTCCGCCTCCAGTTCGGCCATACGGGAGCGGTAGGCCAGCAGGTTCTGGTGGCGAATATCGTTCACCGCGGCCTTGTCGGGCCGGTGAAATACCAAAGGATAAAGAACGAAAACCAGCGCAAGACCGATCAGGGCTGCGAGTGTGAGCCAGAAAGCGAGTGTCATAGATACGTGAACCTATCTGGAAATCTGGAAATCAGAGAAACTCAGTCGGGTGGAGGCTATTCGGCGCCTTGCGGTTTCATTGTTGTCCGTTGCGCGTGCCGGTTGAGGAGCCATCGCGTTCATTTTCCAGCCATCCCTCAAGCTTGCGGCGCTCCTCGTCGCTGAGTACAGGCGCATCCCCCGCAGCCGAACGACGTGACCGACGCACCACCACCGCCACGACCGCCAGGCCAACCACCACCACAATCAAGGGCGTAAACCATAGCAAAAACGTGCGCTGGTCAAGTTCCGGCCGGTAGCGGACGAACTCACCGAAACGTGACGTCATGGCCTGCATGATTTCATCGCTGCTCTGCCCTTGCTGGATCAGCCGATGGACCTCTGCCCGCATGTCGCTGGCAATCGGCGCGTTGGAGTCGGCGATGCTTTGATTCTGACATTTGGGACAGCGCAGCTCGCTGGTCAGCGTGTTGAAACGCTCCCGCTCCGCTTGGCTGTCCAGAGGATAGGTGTCGCTAGCCGCCTGGACTGCACCACCACCCATGCACAGCAGGAGTATCAGCACCCAGTTTCGCACTCAGCTTTCCTCCCGATACTGCTTGATCCGAGGCTCTAGCTCCTCGGTCCAGACTTTGCGATCCACTACGCCGACGTGGCGATAACGTACGATGCCTTGGGCATCGATAATGTAGGTTTCCGGCGCGCCGTAGACGCCCAAGTCGAACCCGAGCTTACCCTGGGGATCGAACAGGCTGAGCTCATAAGGGTTACCGAGGTTCTGCAGCCACTCCAGCGCAGCATTGCGATTGTCTTTGTAGTTCAGGCCATAGATGGGCATGCCTTCCTCGGTTGCCAGTCTCACCAGCTCGGAATGCTCCACTCGGCAGGACGGACACCAGGTACCCCAGACATTGAGCAAAACAACTTTTTCTTCGAATACGTCAGTGCGGTAAGTTCTGTTCGGATCTTCCAGGGATGCCAACTCGAAGGAGGGCACGGGCTTGCCGATCAGCGCTGACTCCAATGTCGAAGTGTCTTTGCCGATGCCTGCGAATAACACGATGCCAAGGGCAATAGCCAGGATAAGCGGGATGAACAACAGCGAACGCTTCATCAGGCTTTTCCTGCTGCTTCGCTGGACGCTGCAGAGGTACCAGGCTGCCTGAGGCCGGTATCCGCTTGCGTTTTATCCGGCGCATCGCGCTTGATCTTGATACGGTAACGGCGATCGGCAATCGCCAGCACCCCGCCTGCCGCCATAAACAGCGTTCCCAGCCAGACCCAGCGAACCAGCGGTTTGAACTGAATGCGCACGGCCCAGGCGTCGCCACCTACCGGTTCACCCAAGGCTACGAACAGGTCACGGAACAGGCCGGCGTCAATGCCGGCTTCGGTCATGACATTGCGCTGCACCCGGTACATCCGCTTTTCCGGATACAGTGTGGCGATCACCTCGCCACCGCGGCTGATCTCGAAACGGCCCTGCTCCGCACTGTAGTTCGGACCTTCCCTGTGCCGCAGCTCGGCAAATGCGAATGTCAGATCGCCCAGTTGCACAGCCTCGCCAGGCGCCATGCGCACATCACGCTCAACGCCATAGTTGCTGACCACTGTCGAACCGGCAATGACGATGGCCAAGCCCAGGTGCCCCAAGACCATGCCATAGTAACTGCGTGTCAGCCGTCTTAGGCCATACCACCGTCCCTGGCGTGACGAGGAGCGCGACCAGAGATCGCGGAAGGTTGCCACGGTCACCCAGGCTGCGGCAAAACACCCGACAAATGCCCAAGGCTCCAGACCACCGAGCCACAGCGGCACGGCGAGCGCGAGCACCAGACTCACAGCGGCTGGCCACAGCAACTGCCGGCCCAGCCAGCCGCCGTCGGTGCGTTTCCAGCGAGAGAAAATACCGGCGCCCAGCATCAGCGCCACCGCGATGGCCACCGGGCTAAACGTCAAATTAAAGAAAGGTTCGCCTACGGACAGCGTGCCCGCGCCCAGGTAATCCAATACCAGTGGATAAAGCGTGCCTACCAGCACCAACAATAGCGCCGCCATCAACAACACGTTGTTCAGTAACAGGAAGATTTCCCGGGACAATGAGCCATACCGCACCCGGGTATGCACCACCGGCGCCCGGAAGGCGTACAGCGCCAGCGATCCAATCACCGTGATAGCCAACAAGCCCAGTAGAAAAGTACCGCGAGTGGGATCGGACGCAAAAGCATGCACGGAAGTCAGCACACCGGAGCGCACCAGGAAAGCGCCGAGCAGACTCAGGGCAAACGTGATGATTGCCAGCAGCAGCGTCCAGCTCTTGAACACCCCACGCTTCTCGGTCACAGCCAGCGAATGCATCAGCGCTGTGCCAGCCAGCCAGGGCATCAGGGACGCGTTCTCGACGGGGTCCCAGAACCACCAGCCGCCCCAGCCCAGCTCGTAATAGGCCCACCAGCTACCCAGGGCGATCCCCAGCGACAAGAAGCACCAGGCGACGGTGGTCCAGGGCCGGGTCCAACGAGCCCAGGCAGCGTCCATACGGCCATTGATCAGCGCCGCGATGGCAAACGCAAACGCAACCGAGAAGCCCACGTAGCCCATGTAGAGCATCGGCGGATGTACCACCAAACCAAAATCCTGCAGTAGCGGATTGAGATCGGCGCCATCAGCCGGAACATTGGGCAACAGGCGCTCGAAGGGGTTGGACGTCAACAGGATAAACAGCAGAAAAGCGACGCTGACAATGCCCATCACCGCGACCACCTGCGCCACCAGATCGGTCGGGAGACGCTTGCTGAAGATGGCAACCGCCAGGGTCCAGCCGGTGAGAATCAGGATCCACAGCAGCAGCGAACCCTCGTGCCCCCCCCAAACGGCGCTGAACTTGTAATACCAGGGCAGCATACTGTTGCTGTTGTTGGCCACATAGGCCACGGAAAAATCATCCGTCACGAACGCCTGGGTCAGTGCGGCGAACGCAATCGCGACAAAGACGAATTGCCCGCTCGCCAGCGGACGTGCAAACGCCTGCAGCGCCGAGCGCCCGGTTAGCGATCCGACCAGGGGCACGACCGCCAGCAAGGTTGCCAGCAAGAGGGCCAGAATAAGCGCAAAATGGCCGAACTCAGGAACCATCGGCGTCTCCCTTCAGTGCATTAGTTGACTTCGTTACTCGTGGCACCTTTGGCACCCGCCTGTTCTATCCCGCCCTTGTTCTTCATGGCCTTGGCCACTTCCGGCGGCATGTAATTCTCGTCGTGCTTGGCCAGGACCTGATCGGCGACGAAGACGCCATCTTCACGCATGTGGCCCATGGCCACCACGCCCTGTCCTTCGGCAAACAGGTCCGGCAGGATACCTTCGTATTCGACCGGAACCGAGGATTCGAAATCGGTGACCTTAAAGCGCACCAGCAAGCTCTCGCCATCACGGGCAACGCTGTTCTCTTGCACCATACCGCCCGCACGGATTCGCACGTCAAGCGGCGCTTCGCCGCCGGCAATCTGACTCGGATCGTAGAATAGATTGATGTTCTGACGGAAGGCATAGGTGACCAAGCCCACGGCCACACTCAAGCCAACCAGCAGAAACAGGACAATGGTGAGTCGCTTCTTACGTACAGGGTGCATCAGGCCGTGCTCTTCGTGGATCTGGAATGGGTTGAGGCTTGCCGCTGCGCCAGGCGCTGCTGCCAGCGCTGACGTGCAATGACTTGACGGCGCTGGCTCAACGACCAAATCACCAGCCCGATCATGGCGGCCAGAAATACGGCATAACAGGTCCACACGTAAGGACCGTGACCATCCATGACCCAGAAAGACTGCAGTGAATCGAAAGCCATTAATGCCTCATCAGTAAGTGCGTCTTCTAAGCAGGCCGGATACTGGCGTGTATCCAGGCCCGCACCAAAGGTTTTTATCCGGACGATAACCGTGTTGTACGTTCTACAAAGCGGTTCAACGAAACCTTATGCGCTGACCCTCTCCTGCACCCAGCGCGCCCGGCGCTCCCGGTGCAGAATTTCGGTCTGCATGCGCAACAACGCCAGCCAGCCGAAGAGTAGATACAGCCCCAGCACCGAGAGTAACAGCGGCACCCACATTTCCATGGGCATGCTGGGCTTTTCAGTCAGCTTGAACGTGGCTGGCTGGTGGAGCGTGTTCCACCACTCCACGGAATACTTAATGATGGGAATGTTAACCACCCCCACCAGGGTCAGTACGGCAACTGCGCGAGCAGCCGATTTTTCATCGGCGATGGCGTTACCCAGGGCAATCACGCCGAAATAGAGAAACAGCAGGATCAGCATGGATGTCAGCCGGGCATCCCAAATCCACCAGGTGCCCCACGTCGGCTTACCCCAAACCGCGCCGGTAAACAGCGCCAGGAAGGTCAGCACCGCGCCGACAGGCGCCACCGCCTTGACGAAGACATCCGCCAACTTCATGCGCCAAACCAGTGTAATCACCCCCGCCGCCGCCATCATTACGTATACGGATTGTGCAAGGAAGGCAGACGGTACGTGAATGAAAATGATCCGATAACTGTTGCCCTGCAGGTAATCCTGCGGCGCAAACGCCAGCCCCCAAACCAGTCCGCCTCCCAATAAAATGACCCCGAAGCCCAGAAGCCAAGGCATCAGCCGGGCAGCGATCCCGTAGAACCATTTGGGTGACCCCAGCTTATGAAAAAACTGCCACATCCGCCTTGTCTCCGGTCAACTGTTCGAAACGCTGATACGCAATGCCGCGGCTGCTGCGAAAGGGGCGCATGTCAGTGCCAGTACCAGCAGGGCGCCCAGCAGGGCCAGATAACTCCCGATCGCCAGGCCCTCATTCGCAGCCATAACCGTACCCGTGCCGAAGATCAGCACGGGAATGTAGAGCGGTATGATCAACAGGGACAGGAGTATACCGGCCGATTTAAGGCCCAACGTCAATGCCGCACCTATTGCGCCGATAAAGCTCAATACCGGCGTTCCGAGCAGCAGCGTTAGACACAAATACTTAATAGAGTTCCCGTCGAGATGCACCATAACGCCCAGCAGCGGCGCCATGATAATCAGCGGGACGCCAGTTACCAACCAGTGAGCGATCACCTTGGTCAGCACCAGCAGGTAAAGCGGCTGAGGCTGGAGTAAAAGCTGCTCCAGCACGCCCTCTTCATAGTCATGCCGAAAAAGATGGTCCAGTGACAGCAAAGTGGACAGCAGCGCCGCAACCCAGAGGATGCCAGCCCCCGCCTCACGCAAAAATGCGACCTCCGGGCTAACACCCAGAGGAAACAGAGCGACGACCATGACGAAGAAGATCAACGGATTGAACAATTCCTGCCGCCGGCGGATGCTCGACAGCAGATCCCGTCTTAGCACAGCCCAGCAGGCGGGCAGCACCGGCAGCACGTCTTGTTGCCGGGTCAGGCGCGGAAGCTTGAGCATGGCCGTCATGGCAACGGCACCACTTCTTGCCGATAAGCCTGGAGATCCAGCGATTGAGCGCCGGGAATGGACAGCGCGTGATGCGTGGTGAGAACAATCGCGCCGCCAGCCGCCCTGCGTGTTGCAAGAAGGGACTCAAGCCCCTCTACGCCATCCCGGTCAATGGCGGTAAAGGCTTCGTCGAGGATCCAGAGAGGTTCATCCGACAAATAGAGCCGGGCCAGCGCCACTCGCCGCTGCTGCCCCGCCGAAAGGTGATGACAGGGAACATGACAGAAGGGGAACAACGCAACCGCATCCAGCGCCTGCTCTAGCTGATCACGGGATACTGCGGCGTTGCGGGCAAGCAGACCACGCAGGTTCTCCAGAGGGGTCAGCAGAGGCTTGATGCCAGGCCGATGCCCGATGTACAGCAGGTTCCTTCGAAAATGTTCGTGCACGCGGTGCATGCGCTCGCCACACCAGAAAATCTCGCCGTCGAACCCCCCATGAAGGCCGGCCAATATCCGCAATAACGTTGTCTTACCTGCGCCATTGGGGCCTTCCACGCGCAGCAGCGAACCCGGCTCCACCGCCAGATCCAAACCGGCGAACAGCAAGCGTTCATCGCGCTCGCAGGCCAAACCGGTAGCTTGTAAGAGTGGAACGGACATCGGGAACCCTGGTTATAATCATCAGTCTGCCGGGCAACCGGATGGCTTGCGCAAACGCGTCTCGCCAGGTGCTGGGCGCCCGGATTATACCGGATTTATAGGACTATTTCTTGTTCGGTGACGACTCACATCGTCGTGGAAAACCGGGAGCTATCCACGCAAGCCCGCACCCGCTGATTACACAAAAACGTCCCGGATAGCGTAACCTTGGAGGAGGCTCAGGGCACGGGGCGTTCCACCCCAATTATCGTGTCCTGTCCCAAAAGATCTCCATGGCGCTTAGTAACGGGCAACTTATGAAAATACCGGTACCCGGACAATCCACGCCGCCTTCCGATCAATCAACCTCCGGCAAGGCGTCTACCGCCAAGCCGGCGGGAGATTCGCAGACAGCGCCCCAGCAAGCGCTCAGTCCGCGTCAGCTTCTGGATCAACTGCAACTACGGCATAATCAGGAGTCCCTCGCACGGGTCACCCAGGTGCTCCAGAAAACGGCAACCGCGCCGGAGCAATTGCTCCTGGAGGTTCGGGGTAAAGCGTTACTGGTCAACAGCGACACCCGTCTGCAGCCCGGCGACCTGGTCAAAATCATGCGGGCAGGAAATGAGTTGCGGCTGCTCGGGCAAATCCAATCTCCCACGACACCGGAGGCTCGAATCGCTCAACAGTTGGCTCAGCACCTACCCTGGCAGCATAAGCTGGATCAGGGGCTGGCACAGCTGGCCAAGCTTCTGCAGAACGGCGCGACGAGCTCGATCCCCCAGCAGCAGCCGCTCAAAGCACCGATGGCCGAATCGGTTCAGGCAGCCGTAAGACAACTGGTACAGCAGCTGCCCAGCAGTACGACGCTCGCTTCTCTTGCCGGTTCGCCAAGCGAGAGCAATCCCGTCGAGTCCCTGCGTACCTGGATTCGCGATAGCGGCTTGTTTGCCGAATCGCGCCTGGCGCAGGCGCCCCAGACAGCCCAGACCGATCTCAAACTGGCCCTGAATCGGGTCATTACCACCCTGCTTACCGCTCAGGGCGAGCAGTCCGAGGCCTTCAATCGCTTAACGCCGCTAACCAGCCAAGACCTGGTGCAATCGCCGCTGCAGTTCCCCCAGCCGCCGTCCAGCCAGGCGCCACCAGCCGCGCAGGAGTCCATGACTACCGGGCAGATGCTGCGGCTCTTGGCCGGCATGCTAAACCGAATTACCGTCAACCAGTTGCACAGTCAGACGCTGACCACGCGCACCACCGTAGACGCGCCGGCGGCCACCCCCACGTGGTTGCTTGAGCTGCCTTGGCTGGATGCACAGAACCAGCCGCGGACGGCACAGATGCGCATCGAGCGTCATGGCGGCGAGGAAGAGCGCGCCGACCGGCCCCGGCAGCGCGTGGCCGAATGGCGGCTGACGCTGGCAATGGACCTGGATGAGGCCGGCACCGTCACCTTCGAGATGGGATTACAGAAACAGCAGGTCTCGGCCCGCATCTGGGCGGAGAAAAGCGCCACGCTACGCCAGGCCAATGCCGAGCTGCCAGCGCTTCGTCAGCGACTAGGGGAGCTGGGACTCGATGTGGTGGAGCTGGAATGTCGGCGCGGGCAGCCCCAAGGATCGAAAACCCAACTGGATCATCGACTGGTGGATGTCAGGGCATGAGAGACAACGAAAATTCAACGGACAACGGGGCGCCAAAATACAACCGGGATGCTGCGGTCGCACTCAAGTACGATGGCAGCCGGGCGCCCACTGTAGCGGCAACGGGCACCGATGAACTAGCACGGGAAATTATTCGAATCGCCCGGGAAAACGGCGTTCCCCTTTATGAGAACGCCGAGTTGGCAGGCATATTGGCGCGATTGGACCTGGATGAAGAAATCCCCGAAACCTTGTATCGGATCATCGCCGAAATCCTGTCATTCGCCTTTCATCTACAAGGCAAAACCCCGGAGAACGCCCGGCGCTCTGACACCCACGCCGAGACGGGTAGCCCCGACGATCAGGCGACCTGACGGCGGCGCAACGCAGAAACCAGCTCCGCTTCCGGGCGGGAAATTCCGCAGGTGTTCATCAGATCGTCGATATCAGCGCCCAGATCCACCAAGCGGGACGCTTCGTCGTAAGAGATCCGCAGCGGATCGTTCTGACGCATTTCATCGACGGCGGTGCGCAACTCATGCAAGCCTCGCTCGCAGGCGATGACTCGTTGGCCGACGCCCATGCTGCCACTGCTGGTCGCGTGCAGCTCACGACCCATGATTTCCAGGCGCTCACGGAAGTTACTCTCCACACGCTGGATGCGGCGCCGACTCAGAATAGCGTGGACGCCGAGAAGAACCAGGGTTCCTGCGGCGAGCGCCCAGGGTGCAATTGAAGGTACGATCATCTGCCAGTCTGCCATGTCAATTCTCCGGCGCTGGCAGAGTCACACCCCAGGCATTCGTTCCGGGGTCAAAGTGCGGCGATGTCCGCCCACTCGTGATCTGCCAGCATCTTGTCGAACTCAACCAGAATGATGAGTTCGCCGTTCTTGTTGCACACCCCTTGGATGAACTTGGCGCTTTCCTCGTTCCCCACATTGGGTGCAGTTTCGATTTCGCTGGATTTCAGGTACACCACCTCGGCCACCGAATCCACCAGAATCCCCATCACCTGCTGGGACGATTCCATGACTACGATCCGAGTGGCATCGGTCACTTCCGCATCCGCCAGTCCGAACCGGCGGCGGGTATCAATCACCGTCACCACGTTGCCACGCAGATTGATGATACCCAGAACGTAATCCGGCGCCCCGGGGACCGGAGCAATCTCGGTATAACGCAGTACTTCCTGGATCTGCATCACATCGATGCCGTAGGTTTCGTCATCGAGCCTGAAGGTAACGTACTGCAATACCTTATCTTCCTGCCCGTGACTCTGTTGTCCGCTTGGGGAAGCCATAATGTCCTCTCTCTGGTACAGGCGCCCCCTTTTTTGGGGCACCGTATTAACACTGTCAAAATTCCAACATGACTGCCCCTTACTATAGAACAGAGCACTAAGCGTGCCAGCCTGGGCAATCAATCGTTTTTAGTACTTTCAGTTCTTTTTTCAGCACTCTATTTTTAATGCTCTTCCCGGTGCGCGCAAAACACTAGCTCAGATCCAGCTGGTGTTCCTTCTCCGCCCGGGATAACAACCAGGTCATGGCGCTGACATCGAGCAGCGCGCACATATGACCGACAACCGTTCCCGCCAGCCAAGGCCGACGGCTGCGCTCCGAGCGCCATTTCACGTCGTCAGGACGGAGGGTAAAGGACTGAGCCACTTCGTCGCAGGCCAACCCCCAGTCGCTTTGGTCGAGCCGGATCACAAACTTGTAGCCATCGCGGGCGCCTTGGGGAACACGGCCAGCCATGACCCATTCAGCCGTATCGACGACGCGCAGGTTGCGCTCGCTGGAGGACAGCATGCCCATAAACCACGGGGGTCGACCGGGAATCTCGTGCAGATCCGTCTCCATGCGATGGATCGCCCCTAGAAGCACCAGAGGCACAGCCAACTGCAAACCGGCCACTTTAAAAATCAGGCACTCGAACGCGTGTTCGGCCCAAGCCGGCAGACCCTCGAGTGCCGTTTCGGGCTGAGGTTCGGCGGCGACCGGCACGACGCGCTCAGTCGCCTGCGGAGCAACCTCAGGCTCTGCCAAGAGCAGCGATTCAGCGACCCGAGGCTGGACCAGGGGCTCATCGGCAACCGCTGTCTTTTGTGCACGTTGCGCGCGTGCGCGCTCCACCCTAGCACGCACGCGCGCCCGGCGCGCATCACGCTCCGCCTGTTTTTCTGCACTGACGATCGACTCGTCCTCAGGCGGCTCGGGCGCTAACGAAACAGATTCTTGAGCGACCTCCGGTTGCGGCGCTTCCACCACCGTTGTCGTTGCCACATGCAACAACTCATCGAGGTAATCGGTGAGCGCTGACGTGGGGTCGGCGTAGGCGGCTTTTTGACTGCGCTTTTCCATCACAACCTCAAGGCGTCAACAAGCTGACGCCAGCCTGAAATCAAAGCATTCACTCGCGACCTCCGGCTTGCCCCAGCAGATCTTCCAGCAATCGGCGGTAGGCACGCACACCATGGGTATCTGCGCTGTACGCGGAGGGCACCTGTCCCGCCTGGCTGGCGTCCCGGAACTTGGTATCCACCGGGATAGCGAAGCGCCAGACGTTCTCTTCGTACAACTTGCGCAACGCATTCAGGCTCTGCATGGAGGCCTGAGTTCGTCGGTCGAACAGCGTTGGCACGATGGTGTAAGGCAGCGGGTTATTACGCGAACGCATAATCATCTGCAACGTGTTTAGCATGCGCTCCAAGCCCTTCATCGCCAGGAATTCGGTCTGCACCGGTACCACCAATCGCTGGGAGGCTGCCAAGGCGTTGACCATCAGCACCCCCAAGGAGGGCGTGTTATCCAGCAATACGTAGTCGAAGTCGTCCCAGAGCTGCGCCAGGGCACGGGAAATAATCAGCCCCATCCCCTCGACGCCCACCATTTTGCGCTCCAGGGTCGCTAGAGCGGTGCTGGCCGGCAGCATGGACATGCCCTTACAGGAGGTCTCCACCAAGAGCTGCGCAGGCAGACCTTCCGGCACCTTGCCCTTGTGCTGGAATAGGTCGAAGACACTATGCTCCAGCCGGTCAGGATCGTAGCCGAACCAAGTTGTGAGGGAACCGTGGGGGTCAAGATCGGCAACCAGGACGCGTTTGCCGGACTGAGCCAGCAAACCGCCAAGCGCAACGACCGAAGTCGTCTTTCCAACACCGCCTTTTTGATTGGCTACCGCCCAAATTCGCACGCAGAAATTCTCCCATTCATAAACATCGCAGCGCCCTGCAGACCTCGATTAGACCCTAGCGGCGCTTGCCATGACATTTATTTTTGTATCGACACTTAACCGGAAAACTTGAGACCGGTTACACGATATTGACGGGATTCACCCGGCACTGAGAGGCAAGGAGTTGCCAACGGGTGAGGCCGAAGGGAGTCATACAGTTATTGTGCCAAGTTTCGATACGGCGGCCGATACGGTGCCAACCATCAAGACCGTGCACCCCATAATACGGCGCCAAACTGTGGTGGGGCACCACCTACCGAACGGCGCCCCGGATGCTAGCGTCCCTGGAGATCAACAGCACCACGCGACGGTTGCGGCTACGGCCTTCGGCAGTATCGTTGCGCGCCACCGGCTGGAACTGCCCGTAGCCAATGGCAGCCATACGCTGGGGATCCACCTCGTTCTGCGCCAGCAAGCGGACAATGGCTGCCGCCCGGGCAGCAGAAAGCTCCCAGTTGGAGGGGTAGGCGCTAGTGCGAATCGGTTGATTGTCGGTGAAGCCCTCGACCCGGATCGCGTTATCATGGCCGACTAGAATGCGGGCGATGGACTCCACGACGGGGAAGGCGTCGTAGTGAGGCTCGGCATTGCCGGATCCGAACAGCAAGCTGTTCTGCAGACTCAGCTCGATCCACTCGCTACTGGTTTCGACGGTAATCAGCCCCTGATTGATGAGGGTTTCAAACTCATCCTGAAACTGATTGGCGATGCTTTGCAGCGCCTGGCTGCGGCCTTGCTCGCCGTCCGCATCGTTGGCGGGAGCCTGAGCGACCGGCGGTGCAACGATCTGGCTATCCGCCGCGTCCGGACGGGACGTGTGTTCACCCACCGTGATCGGCTCGACGGAGCGCTGGGGGGCATTGAATACGCCCGTCAGGGTTTCGGAAAGCACCTTGTACTTGCCCTCGTTGACAGAGGACACGGAATACATCACGACAAAGAAACCGAACAGCAAGGTGATGAAGTCGGCGTAGGAGATCAGCCACCGCTCGCGATTATGCATGTCGTCTTCAGTTCGACGCCGGTTTCGCATGACCACAGCCTTGGCTATTGAATGAAGCCCCGAAGCCGGAGCTCGATGGAACGGGGGTTCTCACCCTCCGCAATGGCGATAATGCCGTCGATCATCATGTCTTCATAACGCGTGCGCTGACGAACGATGCCCCGCAGCTTATTGGCTACCGGAAAGAACAGCAGATTCGCCAACGCTACACCGTAGATGGTGGCGACGAATGCAGTCGCGATACCGGCGCCCAGGGAGCTAGGATCCTCAAGATTGGTCATCACCTGAATCAGTCCCATGACCGCGCCGATGATGCCGATGGTGGGCGCATAGCCCCCCATGGCCTCGAAAACCCGGGCGGCGTCCAGATCGCTTTGCTCACGGGACTCCAGCTCGACCTCGAGAATGCTGCGGATGGTCTCGGTTTCGGCGCCATCCACTAACAGCTGCAGGCCTTTGCGGGCAAAGCGCTCCGGTTCACGTTCGGCCAAGCCTTCAAGGCCCAGTAGTCCCTGCTTCCTGGCGCGAACGCTCCAGTTGATGACCTTGTCGATACCATCTTCCAGGCCGATATAAGGCGGAACAAAGACCCAGCGGGACTGACGCATCGCACGCTTAATGACATTCCAGGAGGTTTGCAGGATCGTGGCTGCCACCGTTCCGCCGATGACGATAATGCCGGCCGGGCCATTGAACAGGGACCCCAGTGTCCCGCCTTCCAACATATTGCCGCCGAGAATGGCGGCAAATGCCAGGATAATACCCAGCAAGCTGAGGACATCCATTAACTGACGCCCTCAACCATCCGCGGTCCGATGTCGTCCAGTGTCAGGATTTCGTCGCTCAGGCCGGCTTTGGCCACCGCCATGGGCATGCCATAGATCACGGACGATTTTTCATCCTGCGACCACACCACGCTTCCGGCCTGTTTCATCATCCGGCAGCCTTCTTTCCCGTCGGCGCCCATACCGGTCAGGATGATGCCCAGGGTCTTGCCCGGAAAGCCGCGCGCTAGCGAACCGAAGGTTACGTCGACACAGGGCTTGTAGGTCAGGCGCTCATCGCCGGGAAGGATTCGGATACGACCGTGTGGCCCCTTGTTTTCGACCATCATCTGCTTGCCGCCCGGGGCCAGCAGTGCCAGACCAGGCTTGAGCATGTCGCCATCTTCGGCCTGGCGGACTTCGATCTGGCATAACTTGTTCAAACGATCGGCAAACGCCGGCGTGAAGCTCGCGGGCATGTGCTGAACCAGCACGATCGGCGACGGAAACCGGGACGGCAGACGGGTAAGCACTCGCTGCAACGCTATGGGTCCACCGGTGGAGGTACCAATCCCCACCACACTGTAGCTCCGCGCCGGCGTACGGCGGGTTTGGCGGGGTGTTTCCGACCCCGTGTCAGCACCTCGCCGCGCCGGTTCCCGTCGCTCGGGTGCGGGCCGGGTTTGCGGCCTCGCCGCCTGCGCAGGAGGCGGCGTCGACGGTGTCTGAGGCGCTGACCGCGCACCTGGCCGGCTGCGGGAAACATCCAGGATACGTTCCCTCAGGATGCGCTGGAGCTGGCTGCTGTCCCGGGCAATTTCTTCAAAGTTCTTGGGCAGGAAGTCAACGGCGCCAGCCTCAAGCGCATCCAACGTAACCCGCGCGCCTTCGTAGGTGAGAGAGGAGAACATCAGCACCGGTGTGGGCCGACGCTTCATGATTTCCCTGACTGCCGAGATGCCATCCATGACCGGCATCTCGTAATCCATGGTAATGACGTCCGGACGTAGTTTGTCCGCCATGTCCACGGCCTCACGGCCATTAGTAGCGGCACCAACGACGCGAATGTTGCCGGAGGCATTCAGGATTTCGGTCAGTCGCTTGCGAAAAAAACCGGAATCATCAACGACCAGAACTGAAACCGTCATGCATTTGCCTCCATCCGTTTACCTCTGGCGATTGAGCCTGGCAAAGCGACTAACCCTGGGTGAAATAACGACCATAGGCGAAAAACCAAGGAACCTTCGATTCCGGCTTTCAGGACGAGCCGGAATCGCCAATAGACTTAATCAGGGGGTCCCTAACCGGCGGCGCCGCAACTAACCATACTGCTGCAGCAGACTCGGAACGTCGATAATCAACGCGATACGGCCGTCACCGGTGATCGTCGCTCCGGCCACGCCCGGCGTGCCGTGAAGCATGCGACCCAGCGGTTTGATGACCACTTCTTCTTGTCCGATCAACTGGTCGACCACGAAGCCGACACGTTTGGTCCCCATGGCCACAATCACCACATGCGCGTTTTCAGGTTCCGGCTCGCCGGCGCCACGCACCAGCCAGTTCTTGATATGGAACAGCGGAAACACCTTGTCACGCACGACAATGCACTCGCGACCGTCGACGATGTTCTTCTTGCTCAGATCCAGGTGGAAGATTTCCACAACATTGACCAGCGGTAGAGCGAAAGACTGGTCGCCGAGCATGATCATCAGCGTTGGCATGATGGCTAGGGTCAGCGGCACCTTGATAATGATGCTCGAGCCCTTTCCTTTCGCGGACTCGACATGCAAGGTCCCGTTGAGCTGGCTGATCTTGGTCTTGACCACATCCATGCCCACGCCTCGCCCGGACACGTCGGAGATCTGGTCCTTAGTGGAAAAGCCGGGCGCAAAAATCAGGTTGTAGCATTCGGTATTGGTCAGGCGGTCCGCAGCATCCTGATCGTAAAGACCCTTTTCCACCGCCTTTTGCCGCAGCTTGTCAGGGTCCATACCGGCGCCGTCGTCCTCGATCATCAGAAGGATATGATCGCCCTCCTGCTGCGCTGACAAAGTCACTTTACCGACGCGCGGCTTGCCCGCCGCCTCTCGCACCTCCGGCGTCTCGATACCGTGATCGACCGAGTTGCGCACCAAGTGAACCAGCGGGTCCGACAGGGCTTCGACCAGGTTCTTGTCCAGGTCGGTTTCTTCCCCGTGCATCACGAGGTTAATTTCTTTTTTCAGGCTTCGCGCCAGATCGCGCACGACCCGCGGGAAACGCCCGAAAACCTTCTTGATCGGCTGCATCCGGGTCTGCATAACGGCGGATTGCAGGTCCGTTGTGACGACGTCCAGATTAGACACCGCCTTCTGCATGTGCTCGTCTTCGCTCGCCGCACCTAAACGCTGTAGCCGGTTACGGACCAGCACCAGCTCGCCCACCATGTTCATGATGTCGTCCAGGCGCTTGGTATCCACACGAACGGTGGTCTCCGCTGCCGGTGCCGAATCGCGCGACGGTACGGCAGGTGCCGCGGCCGGTGCCTTGGCCTCGTCTTTGCCTACCGGTGCCTTGGCAGCCGGTTTTTCGGCTTTCTTCGGTTCAGGCTTAGCCGGCTCAGGTTTGGACGATCCGGGCTTGGATTTGGCGGCTTTGTCCGCTGTGGCTTCAGGCGCCGGTGACTTGCCTTTGCCATGCAATTCATCGAGCAGACTTTCGAACTCGTCGTCAGAGATCAGATCGCTGCCACCACCGGATGCGGCTCCCTCGGTTTTGGGTTTGGCTGCCGGTTCTTCGCCAGCCGCCTCATCCACGGTGCCTTTAAACTGTCCCTTGCCATGCAGCTCGTCCAGCAACGACTCGAATTCGTCGTCACTGATGTCATCGCCGCCGGCGGATTTAGCGCTGGTATCGTCTGCGGCGGCTGCCGGCGCGCCACCGTGCTTGCCCTGACCGTGCAGGTTGTCTAAAAGCTGCTCGAATTCGTCATCGGAAATGTCATCGCCGCTGGCAGAAGATGCGTTCTCCCCGGAGGGCGCCTCGCCCTCGCCTTCCAGCGCATCGAGCAGCCGTTCGAATTCGTCGTCGGTAATATCGCTGTCGCCGTCGCCCTCGGCAGAGGACGTATCCGCAGCTTCAGACTCCGGGGCTGCGACGGCGGCGGGTTGCTCGGCAGGCTCATCGTCGGCCTGTGGTTTCGCCAGGGCGTCGAGGGACGCAATCAGGGCCGGATCGGCCGGGGTCGGCTCCTCCCGGTTGCGAACCTGGTCGAACATGGCGTTGACGTTGTCGAGTACTTCAAGCACAACGTCCATCAATTCCGAGTCGACCCTCCGCTTATGGTTGCGCAGGATGTCGAAAACGTTTTCCGCCGAATGACAACAGTTAACCAGCGCATCGAGCTGGAGAAAGCCCGCCCCACCCTTGACGGTGTGGAAGCCGCGGAAAATGGCATTCAGGAGATCGCTATCGTCCGGATTCTGTTCGAGATCCACCAACTGCTCGGACAACTTTTCGAGAATTTCACCGGCCTCGACCAGAAAATCCTGGAGTATCTCTTCGTCAGCATCAAACGCCATACGATGTCCTCAATCAAAAACCAAGGCTAGACAGGAGATCATCAACATCATCCTGATCGGAGACGACATCTTCGCGCTCTTCGGCGCGCATCTGAGGCCCTACACCTTTCTCGATATTCTCTTTGACGTCACCCATTTCGTGGACCGTGCCAGTAATCTGGTCAACGTGACTGGCCATCACCACAAGGTTCAACAGATGCTCTTCGACGTCCTTGACCAGGGTGGTGACCTTCTGGATAACCTGGCCCGTCAGATCCTGGAAATCCTGCGCCAACAGGATCTCCGAGAGGTGCCCGTAGATCACTTCGGCATCGTTCGCGGTGTGCTCGAAGAAAGCGTCAATGCGCTGGTACAGCTCGCGGAATTCGCTGGCGTCCATTTCCCGGCGACGCAACTTGTGCCACTCGGCTCTCAGCGCCTGCGCCTGTTCTTTCATGGCATTGGCCTTCGGCATGGCCTCTTCCACGAGATCCATGGTGCGATTGGCGGCGTTGCCGGTCATTTGCACCACGTACGTCAGACGATCCGAGGCATCGGCCATCATCGACAGGGCTTCGCGCTGCTCGGGGTTCTGTGCATCGATCTGGAAATTACGGATGGCTTCGTGGAGGCTACGCGTCAACCGGCCGACTTCCCGGTAGAGACTCTGATCACGCACATCGTTCAGCTCATCGATCAGGCGCATGGCTGCAGGGTAATCCCCGGCGTCCACCATGGCCTTAAGCTCGCTGGCCTGAAGCTGAAGCTTCTCGACGACTTCCGGGTCGAGCTTACCGGTATTATTTTCTGGATTACCCATGATGGCGCTCTACTACTCAGGACTGAATGCGTTCGAAGATCTTCTCGATCTTTTCCTTCAGGACTGCCGCTGTAAAAGGCTTGACCACGTAACCGTTGACACCCGCCTGGGCCGCAGCAACGATCTGGTCGCGCTTGGCTTCGGCGGTCACCATCAGCACCGGGAGGCTCTTCAGGTTGGCGTCCGCGCGCACGGCCTGCAGCAGCTCGAACCCGGACATCCCAGGCATGTTCCAGTCGGTGACTAGGAAGTCGTATTTGCCGCTTTTAAGCATGGGCAACGCTGTATTGCCATCGTCCGCTTCGTCGGTATTGGTGAAACCAAGGTCGCGAAGCAGATTCTTAATGATCCGCCGCATCGTGGAAAAATCGTCCACGATCAGAATTTTCATGTTCTTGTCCAATGGGACCTCCACTCATTAAAGCCCGGAAAAGCAACGACTCGTGAACTTGCTTAGTGCGTTATAGGAGCTCGAATCTCCTACCCGACAAAAGGGCCTAAGCCCTACACCAGCCTAGCAGTTTCTAAGCATTGCCTATTCTGTCCGCTTGGCGCGATCTGTAAAGCGCCCCTTACCAAAAACTACAATTTAAATGTGCGCTCAGGCCGCCTGCCACCCGCTCAACCGGGCCTTCAGCCGCAAGGCTGCCTGACTATGAATCTGACTGACCCGGCTCTCGCTCACCCCAATGACGGCACCGATCTCCTTGAGGTTCAGCTCTTCCTGGTAGTAAAGGCTAAGAACCAGCTTCTCGCGCTCGGGCAAACTGCTAATGGCCTCGGCCAGACTGCGCCGGAAACCTTCCGAAGATAAGGCCTCGAACGGTACGTCAGCACCACTGTCTTCATTGGTTATCGGCACGTCGCCGGATTCATTTAGCTCATCGAGACTAAAAAGTCGTCCGCCGCTGGAATCAGCCAGGCAGGCGTGGTATTCGGACAGTGGCATATCGAGCTCTTCAGCCACCTCGGCATCGGTGGCCTCGCGCCCCGTGCGACCCTCGACCGCCTTGATCGCCTGGGCAATACGCCGGGAATTGCGGTGTACGGAACGGGGTACCCAGTCGCCTTTGCGAATTTCATCGACAATGGCGCCACGGATACGGATGCCCGCATAGGTTTCGAAGGATGCCCCTTTGGTAGCCTCATACTTCTGCGCAGCCTCCAGCAGCCCAATCATGCCGGCCTGCATGAGGTCTTCCAACTGAACAGAGGCAGGTAGACGCGCCAGGAGATGCAGCGCGATTTTCTTAACCAGCGGCGCATGCAGCTCGACTAAGTCATGCGCTTTACGCTCGCTGGTTTGATGGTAGATTCCCAGGCCTTTTGCCAACTTCATGAATTCGGATTGCCCAACTCAGGGAGCCCGTCGTTCAGCCGGAAGCTCCAGAAAATGATCGACCGTCAAATCCGTCGCTCAGGATGCGTTTCAGACATCCACAAGGCGTTCAACGAAGAATTCAAGGTGACCCCGGGGCGATGACGGCAACGGCCAGTTGTCGACCCTCTGTGCCAACGCCTTGATAGCCAGCGACGCCTTTGCCCGCGGATAGGCATCGAGTACTGCACGCTGGCGTTGAACCGCTTTCTTAACGGCCTCGTCGTAAGGAACCATGCCCTCATATTGTAGCGCAACATCCAGGAAGCGCTCGGTAACGCGGGTCAGCTTGCCAAAAAGATGCTTGCCTTCCTGATCGTTGCGAACCTGGTTGGCGAGGATGCGAAAACGGCTAACCCCATGATCGCGATTCATTAACTTGATCAGGGCATAGGCGTCGGTAATGGAGGTCGGTTCATCGCAGACGACCAGCAATAACTCCTGGGAGGCCCGCAAGAAGCTAATCACACCCTCGGAGATCCCGGCCGCCGTATCGACGATCAGGACGTCGATTTGATCACCCAAGTCGCTAAACGCATTGATAAGGCCGGCATGCTCCATCATGGTCAGCTGCGTCATGCGCTGAGTACCGGAAGAGGCCGGCACGATTTTGATACCGCCAGGGCCATCCACAAGGACGTCCCGAAGTTCGCATTCGCCGGACAACACATCGGCCAGGTTGCGGTTGGCTGTGATGCCTAACAACACGTCGATGTTGGCCAGTCCCAGATCGGCATCCAGGACGACAACGCGACGCCCCATCTGCGCCAGGGCAATAGCCAGATTGACTGAGACGTTACTCTTGCCAACGCCCCCTTTGCCGCCGGATACGGCGATTACCTGAACCGGATTTGGTCTACTCATGCCGGATACGGTCTCTCGCGAAGGTATTTTGTTTATTGATTGCCGCCCGAGGGCCAGCCACTTTCAGGCTTCGCCAAGGCAGAAGCTGGGCATCGAACAGCCCCAAACACTGCCAGAGGCTCCCTGATTCAAGCGCCCGCTGCAACCATAGTCGCCTCTCTAGCCTCGCGCATTCGCTCGACGCCCAGGCGTACGAGCGGCACCGATTGCGCCGGATGGATATCATCTGGGATACGTTGACCGTCGGTATAATAAGCCACGCGAAGACCCGTCTCCATGGCAAACCCGAGCACTTCGCCGAGGGTCAATGCTTCGTCCAGCTTGGTCATGATACATCCGGCAGGCTTCGCCATCTTATAGCAATGCCATGTGGATTTCATAATGCGCGGCTGACTGGTTGCAGCCAGCACCAGATAAGGCTTGATCGGGTGGTAGCTGGACACCAGTTCATTGAGCTGTTCCTGATGTCCCCGATCGGAATGGGTCAGGCCGGCGGTGTCGATCAGCACCAGGCGCTTGTCCGTCAGATCGTCCAAAATACGGTCGAGCGAGTGGCTTTCATCCACCACCCGCACCGGCACATTAAGAATCCGGCCGAATACGAAAAGCTGCTCGTGCGCCGCAACCCGGTAGCGGTCGGTCGTCACCAGCGCCAGCGAATCTGCCCCGTGACGCAGGACGTATCGCGCCGCCATTTTGCCGATGGTGGTGGTTTTACCGGAACCGGTGGGGCCCATCAAAGCGACGATACCACCCTGCTCCACGATTTCCTGATCCTGAGTGCGTACTCCGGCTGCCAGCGTTCGCAAGGATTTCTTCCAGCCTTCCTCCAATCGCCCCGAACCGCTACTGCGGGCCAGAGTACCGGCCAGATGGCTGGATAGGCCAAACTCCTCCAGGCGCTCAGCCAATCGCTGCTGGCTGGCGTCTGGCTCGGATGCCAAAGTCTTGGCGACCGCAGACGGTTCCGGCTGACGACCGTTAACGGCGTCCCGCAGAGAGTGGATCTCGGCGCGCATGGCGTCCAGCGCCGCCTGAGTAGGATCCTGGCTAGGCGCAGCCCGCTCGGTCGTCATCACGGGTTTCGGTACCACCTCGGGTTGCGCCGAACGACGCTCGCGGGTCTCGCGGATGCGCTGACGCGAACGGCCCAGCTCATCTTCCAGGCGGCGGTGCTGATCGGCCTGCAGTTCTGCCAGGCGTGCACCGTTGGTCGCTTGCACGGCGGCATCGCCCAGTCGCTGGCGCGCCATATTTTCGTCATAGTCGAGGGCCGTCACGATTTCGACACCATCGTCCACGCGGCGATTGGACAGGATGACCGCATCCTCACCCATCTCGAGACGCACCATCTTCAGTGCTTGTGACATGGTTGGCGCAAAGAACCGTTTAACCTTCATGATGACTTACCTCCACCCTGCTGCTGTTGGCGGCTCACTGCTGGCCCACCGACGCGACAATCGTAATCTGTTTGTTATCCGGCACTTCCTGGTAGGACAGGACGTGCAGGCGCTCCACGCCATAGCTGGCAAAGCGAGCCATGACGTGGCGCAGCGGCCCGGAGACCAGCAGGATCGCCGGTTTGCCCATCATCTCCTGACGCTGGGCGGCGTCCTGCAGGGAACGCTGGAGCCTTTCCACCATGTTCGGCTCCAGCACCAGGCCGATATCGTCCTGACCGCCGGATTGTTGACTCTGCTGCATGGACTTTAGCAACATCTGTTCCAACTCTGGATCCAGGGTGATCACCGGAATCTCGGCATCGTTGCCGCAGATGCTTTGAATAATCATCCGGCGTAGCGCCTGACGGGCTGCCGTCGTCAAAGCGCGGGCATCCTGACTCTTGGGTTGAACGTTAACGATAGCCTCGGCGATCGATCGCATATCCCGGACCGGTACTTCTTCTTTCAGCAGATTCTGCAGCACTTTCAGCAGCAGGCTGATGGTGATGGTGTTCGGCACCAGCTCTTCGGCCAGTTTGGGCGAAATCTTCTCCAGCTGTTCCAGCCACTTTTGCACTTCCTCGTGGCCGATCAACTCGTGGGCATGCTTCTGCAAAATCTGGTTGAGGTGCGTGGCGACCACGGTACTGGCGTCGACCACCGTGTAGCCCAAAGTCTGCGCCTGATCTTTCTTCTCCGGCTCGATCCAGCAAGCATCCAGACCGAACGCGGGGTCCTTGCCTTCGATACCTTCGATCTTGCCGAAGACCTGCCCCGGATCGATGGCCAGCTCGCGGTCCGGATGAATCTCCGCTTCGGCGATGGTCACGCCCATCAGGGTGATACGGTAGACATTGGGCATCAGGTCCAGATTGTCGCGGATGTGTACCGAGGGCATCAGAAAGCCCAGATCCTGGGAAAGCTTCTTGCGCACACCCTTAATCCGGGTAAGCAGCTGACCGCCCTGGGAGCGATCCACCAACGGAATCAGGCGATAGCCCACTTCCAGGCCGACGATATCGACCGTGGCCACATCGTCCCAGCCCAGCTCCTTGGTTTCACTCGGTCCCGGCAGGGCCTTGCCCCCATTATCGCTACCCGGCTGAGAGCCAGGTGCCGGCGCAGTACGGGGCGCACCGCCGCCACGGGCCGGAAAGACGCTGTCATCCTCTTCGACTTGCTGCTGCTGATGCTTCCAGATGTAGTAGGCCAGACCCGCAGAGAGAAAGCCCAGACCGAGAAAGGCGACGTGGGGCATTCCGGGAATCGCACCGAGAATGATCAGAATAGCGGCCGCAATACCCAGGGCTCTTGGCGCGGTAAACATCTGGGACAGAATCTGCTGGCCCATGTCCTGGCTGGTGGTGACCCGCGTCACCATGATGGCGGCCGACGTGGACAGCAGCAGTGATGGAATCTGCGCAACCAGACCGTCACCGATCGTCAGCAGCGCGTAGCTGCGCATGGCGTCGACGAAGGCCAAATCGTGCTGCAGCATGCCGATGACGACACCGCCAATGATGTTAATAAAGAGGATCAGCAGACCAGCGATCGCATCCCCCTTAACAAACTTGCTGGCACCGTCCATGGAACCGTAGAAATCCGCTTCCTCGGCGATTTCCGAACGCCGGGCTTTGGCTTCGTCCTGGTTGATCAGGCCCGCGTTGAGGTCGGCATCGATGGCCATCTGCTTGCCTGGCATCGCATCCAGGGTAAAGCGGGCGCTGACTTCGGACACCCGGCCGGCGCCCTTGGTCACCACCATGAAGTTGATGATCATCAGGATCGCGAAGACCACCAGACCCACGGCGTAGTTGCCACCGATCAAAACCTCGCCAAAGGATTCGATAACCTTACCGGCTGCGGCCCCGCCTTCGTGGCCGTTCAGCAAGACGATACGGGTAGACGCAACGTTCAAGGCCAGACGCAACAACGTCGCGACCAGCAACACCGTCGGGAACGCCGCAAACTCCATCGGCCGCATGGCGTACACACACACCAGCAGAATCACGATGGACAGCGTGATATTGAAGGTAAACAGCACGTCCAGCAGGAAAACCGGCATCGGCAGGATCATCATGCCCAGCAAGGCCATCAGCAGGAGCGGAACACCCAGATTGCCGCTAGTCAGCGATTTGACGTTATTGAGGACCAGTGCTCTGTCCACCACCCGTAGATCTCCTCATGAGCGTATTAAGCCGCGTACCGTGATGTCGTATTTTTGACGGCACGCCTGCATCTGAGAGTGTTAGCGCAATATCCATACCAATAACGTGAAATCCGTAAAAACAGAGACCTACCCCGTCAAGGCAGACTGTCCGCCCCGCCTATGTGGACTGACCCTGCCAAGTATGTGGACTGACTGACCCTGCCAAGTAAGGTATCCTTATTAGCATTTTGGATGCCCCGGTACGCATTCGCGCCGTCGTCTTCTTCGAGAACCCGAACGATAAAGGTGAATCATGCCCGTCCACGAGGTAAAGCACCCCCTCATCCGCCATAAACTCGGCCTGATGCGCCGGGCCGATATCAGCACCAAGAATTTCCGTGAACTCGCCCAGGAAGTCGCCGCCCTGCTAACCTACGAAGCGACCCAGGATTTCCAGCTGGAAAAGCACACTCTCGAGGGATGGGCAGGACCGGTCGAAGTGGAACGCCTGAGTGGCAAAAAAGTCACCATCGTGCCCATCCTCCGAGCCGGGATGGGCATGCTGGAAGGTGTGTTGACATTGATCCCCGGCGCACGGGTCAGCGTGGTGGGTCAGGTGCGTAACGAAGAAACCCTGGAAGCCAGTACTTACCTGGAAAAACTGGTAGGCGAACTGGACCAGCGTCTGGCCATGATCGTCGACCCGATGCTCGCCACAGGCGGCTCAATGATCTCCACCATCGACTTGCTAAAGAAAGCTGGTAGCACCGAGATCCGCGCGCTGGTCCTGGTGGCGGCACCCGAGGGTATTGAAAAGGTCCTGGAGGCGCATCCTGACGTGTCCATTTACACGGCCTCCATCGATGACCGGCTCAACGAGAAAGGCTATATCCTGCCCGGCCTCGGCGACGCTGGGGACAAGATTTTCGGCACCAAGCAAAAGGACCACTGACGATGCAAAGCACCCCGAACGAACCGGTATGGCGCCAGGTCATTTCTGGCGCGCAGATGTTGCTGGTCGCCTTCGGCGCCCTGGTGCTCATGCCCTTGATTACGGGAATGGATCCCAATGTCGCTCTATTCACGGCCGGTATCGGCACGCTGCTTTTTCAGATCATCACCGGCGGTCAGATTCCCATTTTCCTGGCGTCGTCCTTTGCGTTTATCGCACCGATAATCGCTGCCAAAGCCAAGTTCGGCATGGAAGAAACCCTGGGTGGATTGGTCGCAGCGGGTATTCTCTACATGCTTCTCAGCGCTCTGGTGAAATGGCGCGGCACCGGCTTTCTCAATCGCCTGCTGCCACCGGTAGTTATCGGACCGGTGATTATGGTCATCGGCCTGAGCCTGGCGCCGGTCGCGGTCAATATGGCGATGGGTAAAGCCGGTGACGGCAGCGCACAGCTTGTGCCCTATACGACGGCTATCTTGATCGCCATGGCGTCGCTGGCCACGACCATCGTGTTTGCCGTGTTCACCAAGGGAATCTTTCGGTTGATTCCGATCCTGTTCGGCGTTCTCGTCGGCTACGTCCTCTCCGCCTTCGCGGGCATCGTCGACCTGACCCCGATTCGGGAAGCCGTGTGGCTTGGACTGCCGAACTTCGTTGCACCGGAGTTCACCTGGGCTGCGATCCTGTTCATGATTCCGGTTGCCATCGCGCCGGCGGTGGAGCACATCGGCGACATCCTGGCCATCGGCACCGTCACCCGTAAGGATTATCTGAAAAAGCCCGGGCTGCACCGCACGCTGCTGGGCGACGGGGTGGCGACCAGCACGGCCGCCCTGCTCGGCGGCCCGCCCAACACGACGTATTCCGAAGTCACCGGCGCGGTCATGCTAACCCGTAACTTCAACCCGCGCGTTATGATCTGGGCGGCGGTCGTCGCCATCGTTCTAGCCTTCATCGGCAAGTTCGGCGCGGCGCTGCAAACGATCCCGGTGCCGGTGATGGGGGGCATTCTGTGCCTGCTGTTCGGCTCTATCGCCGTGGTCGGGCTGAACACACTAATCCGGCATCACGTGGATCTGTCCGAATCGCGAAACCTGGTCATCGCCGGAGTCACGCTGGTGTTCGGCATCGGCGGCATGGTTATTGGTCAGGTAGAAGGCATCGCCTTATGTGGCCTGGTCGCTATTGGCCTCAATCTGGTATTGCCCGGTGGCCAGGCGGGCTGGGGCGATTCGACCATTCCGCCACAGCAGGCTTCTGGATCAGAATAGAACGTCCGAACCAAACAGCGCATCAGGAGATACGCATGGCCTCGCCGATCGATAGCTCCGGCATCAGCTTCACCGCGCTGTATACCGGTGCCGTTTGGCAGCGGCACGGGCTGTCCGAAGAGGGCTTGATTCCCCCTTCCGGTCAAGCCCTGTATAGCTTGCTGACCCCTTTCGAAGGGGTTAGCCGCGTTGTTGCCGGCGGTAGCGTGCGCACCTTTCTGCTTCAACGTCACTTCATCATCGACCACCTGATTACTGAAGCCATCGAACACCGGGGTGTCGAACAAGTGCTGGAAATCGCTTGCGGTCTATCTCCCCGGGGTATTCGGCTGCGCCGGCAGTTTCCCCGGTTGCAAATGATTGAGGCCGACCTGCCCGCTATGGCTACGCGCAAGGCGGCCTTTCTGGCCACGAGGGGCTTTCTCGGAGAGCATCACCGGGTTCGGCCCATCGACATTTTTGCCGATTCAGGCCCTCTAAGCCTGGAAGCCGTCATTGACGAGCAGTTCGACCCGGACCGCCCATTACTGGTCGTTACCGAAGGGCTGACCAGCTATTTCACCCTGGCGAACATCAGCCAGTTCTGGTGCCGCCTCGCGGCCGTACTCTCGAAGCGGCCTGGCTCGGCTTATATTTCCGAAACCTACCTGCAACCGTCCAGCCGTCTTATAGGCGGCGGATTGAATGTGCTTCGCCAAGCGCTTGGCGCGATGACCCGCGCCCAGGTGAGTTTCCACTTTCGCAACGGCGAAGAGGCCAGGCAGCATGTGGCCCAGTCGGGGTTCAAGTACGTCGAAGCGGTGAATCCCGAGGACTATTACGGGCGCCTTCCAATCCCGGAAAGCCGTGGCGATCCGATGGTGCGCATTCTCGACGCCCGCGTCTGATCGGCTACCGCGCAAATGAGCGCGACGCTTTAGAATCGCCAATAGACTTAATCAGAGATTCCTTAGAGTCCGTCTCAGCTATCCCGACGCAAATCGCCGGGAATCGGGAATTCCGGCATCCCTGGCCGCTCGCCCTGCCCGCGACGATAGCGGCGTAGCTGATAGAGGTAGGCCAGCACCTGGGCGATGGCCACGTAGAGGCCATGGGGAATCTCGCCGCCGATGTCGGTGTTGTGATAGACCGCCCGGGTCAGCGGGGGCGTACGCAGCACGTCCACCTTGTGCTCACGTGCAATTTCCATGATCTTGAAGGCCACCTGGTCGGCGCCTTTGGCCACCACAACGGGGGCGGCCATAGCCTTCTGGTCGTACTTCAAAGCCACCGCATAGTGCGACGGGTTGGTGATCACCACATCCGCAGTAGGCACATCCTGCATCATGCGGCGCTGGGCCATTTCCCGCTGCAATTGGCGGATCTTGCCCTTAACCTCCGGTTTACCTTCAGTGTCCTTGTACTCGTCTTTGACTTCCTGCTTGGTCATGCGCAGTTTTTTCTGGTGGTCGTAGATCTGGAAAGGCACATCGATGACGGCGATCACAATGGTTGCGCAGGACAGGAAGAAAAAACTCCAGGCAATGGTCCAGAGCACGTGCACCATGGCCGGCACGGCCGGCTCCTCGCCTATGGCGAGCAGGTCTTCCGTACGCACGTCGAGGATCGTGATGGCGATCAGCATGACCAGCGCCACTTTGGCAATGGATTTGACGAGTTCCACCAGCGACCGCGCCGAAAACATGCGCTTGAGCCCCTTCATCGGGTCCATGCGGCTCAGTTTGGGGGCCACCGCCTTGCCACTGAATAGCAGCCCACCAATACCAATCGGACCGGCAATCGAGGCAATCAGCAGCATCAACAGAATGGGGGAGAGCGCCCAGGCGGCATCGGCTGCGGCGGCTCCGAGAAACAGGCTCATTTGATTGGTATCGAACGCCACCATGCGGTCGAACTCGAAGCTGTTGCGCATAATGGCTTCCAGCGACGCGCCCAGGCTGGAGCCAAACATCAGCAAGCCGCCCGCGCCCGCCAGCAGCACCGCCATGGTCGCCAATTCGCGAGATCGCGCCGTCTGCCCCTCCTCCCGGGACTTTTCGATCCTTCGGGGGGTAGCCTCTTCGGTTTTTTCCTGACTGCTATCGTTATCTTCAGCCATACCGTCTCTGTCTCTTTCGGACGACGATTAACTTAGGGAAGCTCTGGTTAAGTCCCTTAGGGTAAACCCTGGAGGGCGCGCATGAACTCGAAGGTTTCCCGCGTGTATTGATCGAAGTGAGGCAGGAAGTCCTCGTGCAGCACCCAGATTGCGAAAAGGCCAAAAAGCAGGCCGATGGGAAAGCCCAGCGCAAAAATATTGAGCTGCGGCGCTGCCCGGGTCATGACGCCGAAAGCGATGTAGACGATCAGCACCGCGGTAATTGCCGGCAATGCCAGCATCATGGCAGATACAAACATCCAGCTGATGTGGTTGGCCAACTGCCAGTATGCGTTCTGACTGAGCCCCGTGGTGCCGATGGGAATGGCCCGGAAACTCTCGACAAAAACCTCAAAGGCGACCAGGTGGCCGTTCATCGCCAGAAACAACAAGGTAACGGTGATGGTGTAGACTTGCGCCAGCGTCGGCACGGTCACCCCGTTGGCCGGATCGACCATCGACGCAAACCCCAAACCCATTTGCATCGCAATCATCTGGCCGGCGATGACAAAAAGCTGGAACAGGGCCGTCAGCACAAAGCCCAAGCCAACCCCAATCGTGATCTGCTGAAGGGTAATGATCACCGCATCCCCGGTGAGTGCATCGACAGCCGGTACCGGCCCGATCATCGGCACCACCAGTATGGTCATCAGCAGCGCCAAACCCAGGCGAATCCGCGCGGGCACCAGGCCGGCGCCGACGAAGGGGATCACCATCATGAAACTGGCTATACGGAACAACGGCCAGAAGTGCTGCCCTACCCATTGGCCAATGAGATCTGCAGAAACGTCCGCTCCCATAGTCAGCCGATCAAGTAAGGAATGCGCATGATCAATGTCTCGGCGTGCTCTATCAATGTGGTCAACATCCAAGGGCCGGCGAAGATGATCATCAGCAGGGTTACAATCAGGCGAGGCAGGAAGCTCAGGGTTTGCTCGTTAATCTGCGTCGCAGCCTGAAATGTACTGACGACGAGACCAATGGCCAGCCCCGGCCCAATGATGACCGCCGATAGCAGTACAATGAGCCAGAGCGCTTCCCGCATGATGTCGATAACGGTTTCCGGTGTCATGACTTGCCTCCCGGCGCGCAGCCTATATGCCGTAACTGGCGGCCAGCGTACCCATGATAAGAGCCCAGCCGTCCACGAGCACGAATAGCATGATCTTGAACGGCAACGAGATGATGATCGGCGACAGCATCATCATCCCCATGGCCATGAGAACGCTGGCCACCACCATGTCGATAATCAGAAATGGGATAAACAGGATAAAGCCGATCTGGAACGCGGTCTTGAGCTCGCTGGTCACGAACGCCGGCATCAGCACCCAGAAGGACACCTCCTCCGGACTTGCCGCCTGCTCGCCGGAAATACGCATGAACAGACCGATATCGGATTCCCGGGTTTGGGCCAGCATGAACTGGCGGAACGGCTGACTGGCACGCTCCACGGCTTCCAGCGGTGCGATTTCCTCGGCTATGTAGGGCTGCAGCGCTACCTGATTCACCTCTTCCAGCACCGGCCGCATAATGAAGATGGTCAGGAACAGGGTCAGCCCGAGCAGGATCTGATTGGAGGGCGTGGACTGCAAGCCCAGAGCCTGGCGCAGAATGGCGAAGACGATGATGATCCGGGTGAACGACGTCATCATCATCAGCATCGCCGGCAGAAAGGTCAGCGCCGTCATCAACGCCAGAACCTGCAGGGTGACCGAGTATTCCTGGGTATCCTCGCCGTCGCCCGGCGTTACGGTCACAGCGGGGATACCGGGAATATCCGCCGAGACTGGCAAGGCAAAAAGAATCAGGGGAAGCGTTCGTAACAATAGGGGTAACAGGCGAAACAGGGGTAACAGACGGAACATCCGGGTCACGCATCACCTCCGCGATCACCCCGGTCGGCAGCCGAGCGGTCACCCCAGTTGCGGCCGATCATCGCTTGCAACCGCTTGGCGAAATCGCCTTCGACACGGCCTGACTCGGTGACCACCGGCTCGTCAAAAACATGCAGCGTACGAATAGCCGACGGTGTAATGCCCAGCAGAATCTGCGTGCCGCCCACGTCGACCAGCACGATGCGTTCGCGGGCGCCAACCGACAATACACTCACGATGCGCATGGCCTGACTGTTGATACCGGTCAGGCCATTCATGCGCTTGACCAGCCAGGCACAGCCAAAGATCAGGGCAATGACCGCGACCAGACCGGCGCCAAGACTGAGTAGCGAAATCAGGCTATCCGGTCCCTGCCCACCGGCCATGGGTCCGTCGGACGCCGCCTGTTCCGCCACAAGCGGCATACTCGCCAGGAGCAGCCCGAAAGCAAGGACAGGTTTCAAGATTATTCCTCCGGGCCGGGAACGATGCCGCTCAGGCGCCGTTCCGGTCATGCATTGTTTTTAGACTGTGATTTACTTAGACCATGTGCTGTCTAGACTAAGATGCGTTTGACCTGTGTTTTTCTGGACTAGGTTTTTTAGTCTGAGCGTTATTGGACAGCGCGTTATGGGCCACGGCGTACGTTATTCGACGGCTATTTCGACAAACGCTTGATCCGCTCACCCGGGCTGATAACGTCCGTTAGCCGGATACCGAATTTCTCGTTGACCATCACCACCTCACCGTGGGCAATGAGCGTGCCGTTCACAAGCACATCCAAGGGCTCACCTGCCAGCCGGTCCAATTCGATAACGGAACCCTGGTTCAGTTGCAGTAGGTTGCGGATGGGAATCTGGGTATTACCCACTTCCATCGAGATGGTCACCGGAATATCCAGAATAACATCAAGGTCCGGCGCTGGTCCGTTCCCAGTCTGAGGCGCAGCCTCTTCGAATTCTTCCATGGGCGCCGTTTTCACCGAGTTGCCCTGGCCCGCTTCCTCCATAGCCGCAGCCCAGTCGTCGTCCCCGCCACTGCCTTCGTCGGTCGCTTCGCCGGATTCAGACATCGCCGATTCCCATTCGGCGGCGAGTTTCTCATCCTCGCTCATCTCGTTGTCGTCTTTCTGGTTCTGGTCTTCAGCCATTCCTGTCCACCTTGAATTGCTTCTTTACGTTGGGGCGGGTTGCGCGCTCGGTAACCCGTAGCGCCAGGTTGCCATCCCGGGTACCCAACTGGGCCTTATAAATGGGAATGCCGTTGGCCGTCATGGTGAGATCGCCTTCCATCTCGATAGGAATGACGTCACCGGCCTTAAGCTTGGCCAACTCGCGCAAAGACATGCGGCGGCGGCAGACGGTCGCATTGATCGGTACATTGACGGCTTTGATGTCTTCCTGCAGGGCGTTGACCCAACGCTCGTCGACGTCGTCGATATCACTTTGCACCCCGGCGTCGAGCACATCGCGAATCGGTTCGATCATCGAGTACGGCAAAGCCATATGCAGTTCGCCGCCACCGCCGTCCAGCTCGATGTGGAAGGTGCTGATTACGACCACCTCGCTGGGGCTGACAATATTCGCCATGGCCGGGTTCACTTCCGAGCTCATGTATTCGAAGTCCACTTTGAGCACCGCATTCCAGGCTTCCCGCATGTCCTGAAACACTTGGTTGAGCATCATCTGCACAATACGGGTTTCGGTCGGCGTAAACTCGCGGCCTTCGATTTTGGCATGCCGCCCTTCGCCCCCGAAGAAGTTGTCCACCAGCTTGAACACCAGCTTGGCATCCAGGATGAACAGCCCGGTGCCCCGTAGCGGGCGCATTTTCACGAGGTTGAGACTGGTCGGCACATACAGCGTATGGATGTACTCGCCAAACTTCATGATCTGCACGCCGCCGGTCGACACGTCGGCGTTGCGGCGCAACAGGTTAAACAGACTGATACGGGTGTAGCGCGCAAAACGTTCGTTAATCATCTCGAGGGTCGGCATCCGCCCACGGACGATACGATCCTGGCTCGCCAGGTCGTACGACTTGACACCGGCCTCGTCAGCATCGTCGTAGGTGTCGATGTCACCGTCGTCGACGCCGTGCAATAGCGCATCGATTTCGTCTTGTGACAGTAAGTCCTGCATACCTGTTATCCGATCTCAGAGGTTGCCATTACGACGACGGGACCGGCAACGCAGGTTTCGCGCCGCAGTTGCCGGTCCCCTTATGATTAATCTTTCGCTGTTCGTGCGGTTGATCCCGTGGCTAATGCCGCCGCTACTGCAACACAAAGTTTTCGAACAGAATGTGATCAATGGGTTCCGCGCCCTCCTGCTCGAGCACCGTATTGACGGTACTTAGGGCTTCCTCAAGCAATGCCTGCTTCCCCTCCGGGGTCTGCATGGCCTGAAAATCTTGCGCTCCGAACAGCGTTAGCAAGCGGCTACGAAGTAACGGCATATGGGTTTGGGCCGCATCGAGCGCTGCCTGATTTCGGCTTTGCAGCGCCACGAAGATCTGCATATACCGTTGCCGTTCCTCACTGGCCAGTGTGACGATAAATGGCTTGTCGAGCGAGTAATAGAGACTGGGCTCGAACGCCTCCGCCGCTGCGGTATCAGCGTCGCCGTCCTGCGTCTCGGCATCGTCGCCAGACTGGAGAAACCAGAGCGTCCCGCCTATCGATAGAGCCACGGCCAATACGATCACGACGACCAGGCCAATAATGAGTTTAAGTTTACCCTTCTTGCCCGCGGGCGCCTGCTCCGTATTCTCTGCCATAGTTCCCAACAGTCAGTTTATTGTCACTCCACGAATACGCCCGGATCTTAAGCAAGGAGCAGACCAATTACGTCACATGAAAGCCGAATTCTGCAGGAAAGCGGCCAGGTTTTGTGGCTGGCCACCGTCGCGCTCTTTATTCCAGACACGTTTATAAAACAGAAGTCTAGCCGCTGTACGGGAAGACATAAACCACCGGCCGGCAGATAGATGCCGGCCAGGAGTGACGACATCTTAGGCGTAGAGGTCAACCTCGCCGCGCCAGCTCAGGTCCAAACTGCCGCTACCCAAGGTATCTTCCAAGCCATCGCCTTCACCTTCGGAACCGAAGCCGTAGCGACCAGACTGGCCCTCATCCGCAAGTTGCTGCTGAGCGCCCTGGTCGGAGGCGTCGGCCGAAACCTCGAACTTCTCCAGAGTGAGGCCATTTTCCTGCAGCATATCGCGCAGCCGGTGACCATTCAGTTCAAGCTGATCACGTACAGCGGAGTGCGTCGCGTGGACGGTCACGTGAGCCTGATCCTGCTGGACCTGAACACGAACCTCCAGGGGACCGAGATCCGGCGGAGTGATATGAATTTCCGCAGTGGACATGCGCTGGGCGGTCAACCAAGCCAGCTTACCCGTCACTTTCTCACCCCATTGGGCGTGCTGAACCGGCAGGTCCAGGCTGGTGGAATAGCTTTTCAGGGTGGCCTGGGACTCGCGCCCTTCCAGACCCCGCTGCAAGGCCGTGGCATTGTTTTGCAGGGCGCCCGTCTCCCCACTCCCCTGGAAACGCGCAAGCTGGGCGGAAAAATCCGCCGCCTTGCCGTCGGCGCCCAAGGCCGACTTACCGACCAACGCGCCGAGCTGCTCGCTCTTCATGCCCAGCAAGCTATCGGAATCGCTTCCACCACCCGCACTGCCCTGCTGCAAGGGCTGCATCATCAGTTTGTCCATGACCGCGGTGGAAACGCCCGCCATCCCGCTACTCTGCGTGCCCATCTGCGTGCCCACACCTGTGGTCAGGCTCCGCGGGCCTTGAGTTACGCTTTCCTGCGGCAAAGGCAGGCCAAACAACATCGGCAAAATTTCGTCGCCGATGGCGCCAGTTTGCTGATCCGGCGTCTCAGAAGCGTCACCGGCACTCTCAGCGGTCGTCTCCTTATCTGCTGGTGACGATTCTGAGGCTTTATCGCCCGACCTGGCGCTCTCGTTTGGTTTTCCAGACTCGTCCGCGTTTTCAGCCGGCTTGGCCCGATTTTCCTCCAGGCGCTGCTGCTCCGACTTTTGCCTGGCCACCCGGTCTTCCTCGGCCACGCGATCGGCACGATCCTGCCGCGCGTCCTTTTGCTCCAGACGCGCCTTTTCACGCGCCGAGACAGCTTCAAACCTCTCCGCCGGCCGCTCGCTCTCCGACGCAGAACCTTGACGTTCAATTGTTTTTTCAGGGGTGGGTGACACAGGCGTCAGCACCATTCCGGACATGGCAACCTCTTGCCGTTTTGGCGTAGTTAGAACAATTGTTTGTTTCGGAGCAAGATAGGTGCCAATCTTTTTAATACAAGACAGGTGTCAACAATACGAAGTCCAATAGGCGCTAAGGAAAGGACAACCCGCCAGGGCGCGGTAGAGTCACTGCCAAAGAGCCATCAACGCGCATCGAGGGTGGTCAGGTAGAAACATTCATCGGATCAGTGTCCGTTCCAGGAGTTCGCGAACCGCAGAAAACTCGCTTTGTATATCGTCCAGAATGTGCACCGCTTCATCGAGCCGGTCTTCTCGTCCGGCCAATTCCGCGTCCGAGCACAGGGAACCGAGGCGCGGCGCTCCGATATTGATGCAGCTGCCTTTGAAACTGTGGGCCGACTTGGTGAATGCATCCACGTTGCGCTCCCGCAACGACGAGCGCAGCGCATCAAGCCGTTCGCTGGAGTCGCTCAGATAGGTCCTGATCAGAACCTCGAACTCGTCCTCCATGACTTCACGCAGTTCCGCCAGGGCTTCGCCATCCAGATGTGGCTTTTGGTTCATGGTCGTCTCGTCTCCTTACAGGTCTACTGCACAACAGGTCTACTGCACATGGGCGCTCGCTTGCGGCTTGGCCCCAGCAGACACGTCGTGCCCGGCGCTCAGCGCGGTACCGCTCATGACATCGCGGAGGGCTACCGGGAATCAATGGACCAGCAATAGACGGCCTCGACTTCATTCCCGCTGCCCCGGTGTGTCAGCGACTCACACAGTTGATGCAGCAACGCCAGGCCCCGCCCAGCGTAACCATCGTTCTCAAGAGAAGACAATGCGCCATCAGTATAGTCGAAGCCCTCCCCGCTATCGCTGCAACTGACCCGGAGCTCGCCGCCCTTCTGACCTGTTTCATGCTGGAGCCGAAAGCGTACGGTATCGTGCTTGCCGGCACTGCGCAGACGCCGCTCTCGCTCAGCATAGTAGTGGCCAAACCCCTCGGGCGAACTTTTCCAACTAGAGGGCAGCTTGAGTACGCCGTGCTCCAGCGCGTTGGTGTACAGCTCCGAGAGTATGGTGTAGACCTCGCCGCTCCGCCGCCTCAAACCCGGAACCTCCATGCAAATATGCAGCAGCAGAGGCAGCGGATTGAACTGGGACAAAGTTTCACCCGCCACTTCGTACTCGCAAGTCCAGCGCGCCGGACCGCCCAGAGCCGATTGCGCGACCCGTTGAGGCAGCTCATCCAGCACCGCCGATAGCGCCACATCGACCGAGACCAGCGTCAGATCGTCTCGGGTTTGCTCCGTGTCGGTAAAGGATTGGATCGCTGCCAGGACGGCCTCCAACGCGGACCGATCCGTGTCGCACGCGTCGAGCACTTCACGCAGCCGGGCTTCGCCGAACATGTCCCCATGAGCATTGGTGGCTTCCGGCACACCATCGGTAACGAACAGTATGGTGTCGCCCTCTTCCACTTTCACCGTATCCACTTCCGCGGAGAAGCGATCGCCGGAGACAACACCCAACGGTAGGTGACGCGACGGCAGCGGCAATAAATCTTGGTCGCGGCGCATGAGAAATCCGGCCGGCAAACCACCGTTCCAGAACGTGAGGTTGCCGAGGTGGAAATCCAACTCCAAGAAGGCGGCACAGCAGAACATATCGGTTGGCAGGATACGCCAAAGCTTCAGATTGATTTCCCGCAGGATATCGCCGATCAGGAAGCCCTTGCTGGTCATGCCGTAAAAGATTTCGGCCAGCGGCATCGCGCCGATGGCGGCCGGCAAGCCGTGGCCCGTGAAGTCGCCGATCAGTATGTTCATGCCGCCGGAAGGACGCGGACAGGCAAACAGCACGTCACCGTTGAATACGGACATCGGCGATGCGTGATAGCGAATATTGGGCGCGTCGAGACAACCGGTGTGCGCAACATTGTCAAAAACCCGACGGGCTATGGTCTGCTCCTTAACCAATTGCTCGTTGCGGGCCCGGATCAAGTCGCGCTGTTTACTCAAGGTCCGGTGCATCACCCGCATTCGGTTAAAGGCGTTGATCTTGGCCTCGATTATGATGCGGTTGTAAGGCTTGGAGAGAAAATCGTCACCGCCGGACTCCAGGCAGCGAGCCAGTGCGTCCGCGTCGGAAAGGGAGGTCAGAAAGATGATCGGCACGAGTTCTTCGCCGGCCAACGCTTTGATATGGCGCGCAGCTTCCATACCGTCCATGCCCGGCATCATGACGTCTAGCAGAACGATCTGGGGCTTGAAGCTGCGAAAGCTGTCAACGGCCTCAACTCCGTTTGCCGCCGTCATCACCTCATGGCCCTGACGACGAACCATGGTTTTCAGAATCAGGCGGTCGCTTTCACTGTCGTCGGCAATCAGGATGCGGAGAGGCTGCGCATCCTTGTCCGCTTCGTCCAATGCAAGGCTTCTCCGGTTCTAACTTGGCCTAATCGTCATGGCGTCACTTTATCGAAAACAACTGTTCGAAATTCGAAATGCTGAGAATACGCCTGACATCGTTATTGCAGTTCTCGATCCTGACCCGGCCAGCATCGCCCCCGGCGTAATCCCGCAATAACAGCAGCATCCCCAGCGCCGAGCTGTCCAGATAGGTCGTTTCCGACATATCGATGACGTAGTCGCTTACTTCCTGGTCGCCGTGTTCGTACGCGTCGCGGAAACTCTGGTGAGAGCTGAAGTCAAAGCGCCCGTCAATACTGATAATTAGCGTGCGTCCATCCTCGCTTCGCCGCGTATGAATTGCCATGCGGTGTCCTCCATCGATACCTCAGTCTGTGGTCTTGCCGTAATCAGTGTGTTCGTTATTGCCGAGCGCCTGGACCATTAGTCCATCGCAAACCTTTAACCACGCCTAAATGCTCCGTGGCCAGGTGATTTTTTTTAGATCCCCGCTTTGAGGATAGCCAACTCTGGGGGAATTGCATGCGCAATTCGTTAAGTCGCGCCTGAATGAACACGTCAGTTCAAGCGTCGCCTCGCGTGTATTCGGTTGGCGGCCTCATCCAGCGCCTTCTGTTCGCGCTTGTCCTGTTCGCGCTGCTCCTGAGCGCGGCAGGCTTCGATATGACGGACCATGCCCTGCTTGCGCTCGTAGGCTTCGCGCCATCCGTCGCGGGCTTTTTCGTAGCTGGCGTTCGCACGCTGGGCCTGCTTCTCTTCCGCCTGGATGGCGTGATCGAGCTGGGCAATAAAGGCCTGCCAGCCTTGCAAACGATTGACCGACACGACCCCCTGCTGGCCCTGACGCATCTGCACGCGGTAGTCCGCCTGATACTGGCGCAGCGATTCAAGTTGCTGCTGGTGGTGTTGCAGTTGCTGACGGGCCCGGTTCATTAAGTCCAGCGCCTGATCTTCACGGCGCTGTTCCAGCGCCAAGACCACCTGCAAGCGTTGAGATCGCGGTTTCATACGTTATCCCCCTGGCTTGGTCTTGCGTTCGGGGAGCACCGTTTTCAAACGGTCGACACTGTCCTGATACGGCGCACTTTCCTTCAAGCCTTGCTGCATGAATGCACGCATGCTGTCGATACGCTCGATGGCGTAATCCGTCACCGGATCCGAACCTTTGACGTAGGCGCCGACACTGATGAGATCCCGGGCTTGCTGGTAGCGGGCAAAAATTTGTTTGAACTCCTGGGCCTTACGGAAGTGGTCCTGGCTGGTGACCTGAGGCATTACCCGGCTAACCGAGGCTTCCACATCGATGGCCGGGTAGTGACCCTCTTCGGCCAGACTTCGGGATAACACGATATGACCATCCAGAATGGCTCGGGCAGCGTCGGCAATCGGGTCTTGCTGGTCGTCGCCCTCGGTCAGCACGGTGTAGAACGCGGTGATGGAGCCACCGCCAGGTTTACCGTTGCCGGTTCGCTCAACCAATTGCGGTAGCTTGGCGAACACCGACGGCGGGTAGCCTTTGGTTGCTGGCGGCTCACCCACCGCGAGTGCGATCTCGCGCTGCGCCTGGGCATAACGGGTCAGGGAATCCATCAATAGCAGTACTCGCTTGCCCTGGTCGCGAAAATACTCGGCGATGCGGGTGGTCAGCATGGCGGCACGTAATCGCATGAGGGGTGAATCGTCCGCCGGCGAGGCGACGACCACGGAGCGGGCCAACCCCTCTTCGCCAAGAATATCCTCGATGAACTCCTTGACCTCGCGGCCCCGCTCGCCGATCAAGCCGACCACGGTGATATCCGCATCGGTAAAGCGGGTCATCATACCCAGCAGCACGCTCTTGCCCACGCCACTGCCGGCGAATAGGCCCAGCCGCTGGCCCTGCCCTACGGTCAGCAGCGAATTAATGACACGAATACCCACGTCAAGGGATTGGCGCACCGGCGCCCGGTGCAGCGGGTTGATAATGGCTCCCGACAGTCCGACTTGGGCCTCGGCCCGTAGCGGGCCACCACCGTCAAGCGGCACGCCGGTACCGTTAACCACCCGGCCCAGCAGTTCCGGTCCTACCGGGACGCGGCTGGCTGCAGACAGCGGCACCACGCGGGCACCCGGGCGTAGTCCCTCAATGGCGGTCAGGGGCATCAGGTAGACCCTATCGTCCTCAAACCCCACCACTTCCGCTTCAACGCTGCTTACACCCTGGCCCTGTATCACGCAACGGTCGCCCACCACCATCGGGCAACCGACGCACTCCAGGGTCAGACCGACCATACGGGTCAACCGGCCGGAAAGTTCCGGCTCGAGTTTCGGGGGAAGATAATCCTGAAGGCGATTAATCCGCTCAGCGAGACTGCTCGTCACGGTCGTCCTCCGGGATATTTGGGTCGTCGTCGCTGGCCTCGTCCGAGGCCGCCGGTGTCGTCGAATCTGCCGTTTCCGGAGGGGTGCCGGGGGTTTCGAGAACCTCACGGTGAAAATCCGTCAGCTCCCCCATCATAGCGTCGAGTTCAACGCTGTCGCCAGGCTGATCGCTATCCAGCTGCTGATCCAGCATGCGCTGCACGGCCTTCTGGAATCGTTTCTCAACGGTGAAATCCACCAGACTGTGCCGGGTTTCCGCCTGGCAGCCCCCGGCGAGTATGGTGTCGTCCTCGACAATACTGGCCTCGGCATCAAGCCGGTTCGCCGCTTCCCTGACCCATTCAACATCTGCCGGGTTAACTCGCAGACGTACGTTTTCCTGCGTGGAGGGCAGACTAGCCAAGGCCTCCCGCACCACGGCACGGATCTGGGAGGAGTCTGTTTGCAGTTCACGATAGACAACAGCCCGGGCCAACACCGTGGCCAAATTGAACAGCGCGGTTTCCAGTTCATCTTCGTGCCGACGGATCGGATCTACCAGTTCACTCAGCAGCTTTTCCAGACGCTCCAACCCCTGGGCGACCTCCGCACTCGTCTTTTCCAGTGCGTCCTGGCGACCTTGCTCGCGGCCTTCAGCCAACCCTTGTTCCAGTCCTTCCTGGTGGCCCGCCTCACGACCGCTGGTCAAACCTTCCTGATGCCCAGCCTCGCGGCCCTCGCGTTGGCCGTCCTCCCAGGCTTCCTGGCGAATGGCCTCGATATCGGCCGCCGTCAAGGGCTTGACGTCGCGCTCTTCCTCACGGGAATGGGCCACCGTGTTCCCGTGCTCGTCCAGCAGGGGAAGTTCCCAGCGCTCATAAGCTGTCAATTCCTCGGAAGGAATACGATCACGATGGCTTTTGTTTTTCATCACATCATTTCTTCGCCGGACCCGCCAAGGGTGATTTCACCGGCCTCGGCCATACGCCGGGCAATGGTGATAATGTCTTTCTGCGCCGCTTCGACCTCGCTCACGCGCACCGGGCCCTTGGCCTCCAGATCGTCCGCAAGTAGTTCGGCCGCACGCTTTGACATGTTCTTGAAGATCTTATCCTTAACTTCGTCGTCGGAACCCTTGAGCGCCACCACGAGCACTTCGGAAGACACTTCGCGCAGCAGCGACTGAATACCGCGGTCGTCGATATCCTTGAGGTTGTCGAACACGAACATCAAGTCTTCGATAGTGGAGGCCAAATCCGGATCCATATCCTTGATGGAATCCATCAGGTTGCCTTCGATGCCGCGGTCCATAAAGTTCATGATATCCGCCGCCCGCTTAATACCGCCGATACGGCTGGTCTGCGTCGCCGAACCGCCCGAGAACTGCTTCTCGAGGATGTCGTTCAGCTCCTGCAACGCTTGCGGCTGGATGCTTTCCAGCGACGCTACACGCATCATGACGTCGAGACGAACCTTGTCGTCCAGGGTGGCGAGGATCTCCGCCGCCTGATCCGGATCGAGATAGGACACGACGATCGCCTGAATCTGCGGATGCTCGTAACGGATAATGTCGCCGACGGCTCTCGGCTCCATCCACTTGAGCGTATCAAGCCCGGTGGTATTGCCGCCAATCAGAATGCGGTCGATCAGGCTGGATGCCTTATCGTCACCCAGCGCCTGGGTCAGCATGGCGCGGATATAGTCGTCGTTACCGACACCCAGACCGGTTTGACCGCCGACGGCCTCGACGAACTCATCGAGTACGTACTTGACGTCATCGCGGCTGACATCCTTCATCTGCGCCATCGCCACGCCCACGCGTTGAACTTCCTTGGGCCCCATGTGTTTGAGGATCTGCGCGGCGTCGGCTTCGCCCAGAGACATCAACAGAATGGCAGCCTGTTCAACCCGGGGAATCTTACGGCGAATTTTCTGCGGCGCGCTGGCGGCCTGATTCTGTTGTGCGTTTTCGTCACTCATCCACGTTCACCCACTGGCGCATGACCTGGGCTACACGAGCCGGGTCTTCTGCGATCACGCCTTTCAATGCGTTCAATTGCTTATCATAGCTGTCTGCCGATCCCGGCAAAAGGAGGTCGTCGCTACGGTCCATGGCTGAACGCAGGGCATCGTCCGTGCCCAGGCCTTCCAGACTGTCGTAATCGCCGGAGCCACCCAGCTCGCCTTCACGCTCCTGACGGCCAGCGCCGGACAGGCTCTTGAGCGTCGGCCGCAGCAGACCCAGTACCAGAATCAAAATCACCAATCCCGCCAGGACCTGCTTCATCAGATCCCAGAACCAGGGCTGCTCCCAGAAACCCGGCTGTTCGAACTGCACGGTCTGCTCCTGCGCGAAGGCGGTATTCATCACCGTTACGCTATCGCCACGTGCGGCTGAATAGCCCACTGCGTCACGAATCAAAAGTGTCAGGCGCTGCAGATCCTGCTCGGGCCAGGGCTCGTAGCTGACATCCCCGGTTGCCGGGTCAACCACACGCATATCGTCCACGGCAACCGCAACCGTCAGTCTTTCGACTTTGCCTTGCTCTTGCCGGATGTAGCTCACCGTCCGATCCATCTCATAGTTACGGGTGGACTCGCTACGAACGTTCACCGGCGGAGGCGGTGCAGGCTCGCCGCCTTCACCTTGCTGATTGGCCGCCACTTCCGGCGCTGTGGCCTCGCCCGGCGGCTGATTGCTCAGAGCACCGGGTATGCCGCCATTAGCACCGGAGACACGCTGCTCGCTCATTTCGCGCTCGGAGCGGATGGCGCGCTGTTCCGGATTGAATAGTTCTTCGGCCTGTTCAACCGCAGAGAAATCGAGATCCGCCGACACCTCGGCACGGAAACGGCCATCGCCCACGATAGGTGAAACGATGCTCGCCACGCGCTTGGTCAGCTTGTCCTCAATGCGGGCGCCGTATTCGTACTGGTCCTGCATCTGCTGACGGTTGTCGTTGCTCTCCTGATCCGACAGCAAGTTGCCGGTCTGGTCGACAACGGTCACATCTTCCTTGCGCATCTCAGGCACGCTGCCCGCAACAAGGTTCACAATCGCGGAAATCTGCTCACCCGATAGGCGGCGGCCGGCGAACACATCCAGAAATATCGAGGCAGAGGGATGACGGGCATCGCGAACGAAGACGGAGCGCTCGGGAATGGCCAGATGCACCCGCGCACCGCGGACACTCTTCATGCTGGAAATGGTACGCGCCAATTCACCTTCAAGCCCGCGGCGGAAGCTGATGGTTTCCATGAACTGCGAAGTACCCAGGCCGCGCTCCTGGTCCAGCAGCTCGTAGCCGACTGTTTTCTCATCGGTAACGCCGGATGCGGCCAGCTTCAGGCGCGCGTTGTAGACATCGTCCGCAGCCACCAGAAGCGCACCAGAGCGGGGTTCCATACGGTATTCGATACCGGCCTGGTCAAGGATGGCAGTGACTTCCTGGGGGTTATAGGCAGACAGGTCACCGACCACTGGCTGATAATTCGGTTCCTGGGCCCAAAGCACCACGGCCACGCCCAGGGCGACGCTGGCGGCCAAACCGACCATCAGGCCAATCTGACGTAGCAGGGTTAGCCGGTTGAAGCCAAACAGCAAGTCGCTGCGGCCTTCGCTGCTGGGCTCGGAAGCCGGTGCAGCGTTAGTGTTATTGATTTCAGCGGGTACGCTGGACATGATTTTGCTCCGCTATTAAACCGGCATGTTCATAACGTCTTCGTAGGCCTGCACCACCCGGTTTCGAACCTGGGTCAGCGCCTCGAAAGACACGGAGGCTTTCTGGGAAGCAATCATCACGCGGGTAATGTCCATGTTGGGATCGCCTTGCTCATAGGCCGTGCGCATATCGCTGGAGGTTTGCTGGAGATCGTTCACCTGGTTGACCGCCTGCTTGAGCATATCGCCAAAGCCCGCCGTCTCCTGAGTACCTTCCGGCTTGCGTACACGATCCAGAGCTCCATTGAGTTGCCCGTCTTGCTCGACCCGCTGGTTCTGCATCATCTGGGCCCGCAATGAGCGGATATCGGAGAGTACGCTGTTGATGTCGGCTCGTTGAACCATGTTTCCCCCTCGGCTGACGCCCTTGCTCAGGACGCCCGCTAACCTCTGTTAATACGCGTTATATCCACTAAAGCAAGAGCTGGGCCACTCAATAAAAGCCTTTGTTTTTCATGGACTTAATTCGAAAAAAGAGGATGGTTACGAGAACATTGCCAATTAATTGACTGGGGGTCGTGGATACGCCGACGTAACTTGGGGTGAGAGCAACCGAAAAAAAAGGCACCCGAAGGTGCCAATGAAGGAGTACTTACGGCAAGTACTTGAGAGCAGACCTGTACTCGCCGGGTTAGCCGTTAACTCACGCCGTGGCCAGTTCGGCGTCGAGATCGATGCCGCAATCGCGCATCTGGGCCAGTTTGTAGCGTAGGGTGCGCGGGCTGATGCCCAGTTGTTCAGCAGCTCGGTTGCGCCGGCCGCGCTCACGACGGAGGGCATCGATGATGATGCGGAACTCGCGCTGCTTAAGGTCATGCCCGAGCGAGCCCGCATCCACCGGCTCGATACCGTCGTCCGCGTCGAATGTCCCATCGTCCGAGTCGTCCAGATACTCAGGCTGGCTATAAGCTGGCGCCGGCATAGCCGAAACCGAGGCTCGGGGCGCCAGGCCGGTGATCCCCATATCCAGGCACAGGTCGTCGGCGACAATTTCCTGACCCTGCAGCAGTACCAGTGCCCGCTGGATCGCGTTATCCAATTCGCGCACGTTGCCCGGCCAGGTGTGGGTGCGCAGAGCCTCGTCCGCATCGCGGCTGAACAGGATACCGGTCAACTTCATTTTACGGCTGTGCTGCTTCAGCAGGTGGCGAGCCAGCGGCATGATGTCACGCGGACGCTCACGCAAAGGCTGCCATTGCATGGGAAAAACGCTCAGCCTGTAGTACAGGTCTTCGCGGAACTTGCCTTCACGTACATAGTCCGCCAGGTTCCGGTTGGTTGTGGCCAGCACACGCACGTCGAGCTGGATGGGCTTGCGGCCGCCGACACGCTCCACTTCCCGCTCCTGCAGTACCCGCAGTAGCTTGGACTGCAGCCCCAGTTCCATTTCCGAAATTTCGTCCAGCAGAATCGTGCCGCCGTTAGCCTGCTCGAACTTGCCGGGAGAGGTCGCATGTGCGCCGGTGAAGGCGCCCTTTTCATGACCGAACAGGATTGCCTCCAGCATGTTTTCCGGAATGGCCGCGCAGTTTATGGCGACGAATGGCTGATTGGCCCGTGGGGAATGCTGGTGGATATAGCGCGCCAGCACTTCCTTGCCCGTGCCGCTCTCGCCGGAAATCATCACGGTGGAATCGCTGGTCGCCACCTTACGCGCCAACTGGAACATACGCTGGCTGACTGGATCTTCCGCCACCGGTTCGTCTTTCGGACTTTGGGTGGTCCCGCCGACGACGCGGGTGACCGCTTCGACCAAAACCTGCGACTCGAACGGCTTGACCAAGTAGTCGATCGCACCGGCCTGCATCGCGGATACCGCGTGGCTGATCTGGCCGTAGGCGGTGATCAGCATCATCGGCAAGCCGGGATACCGGCGCTGGACTTCGGCCAGCAGCTCATGACCGGAAAGGCCCGGCATATTGACATCGCTCACCACGATATCCACCGGCGCCTCGGCCAGCCGCTCCAGTGCCTGCTCGGCGGAATCCGCCTCGCGCACCCGGAACTTGGCTAGTTCTAAAGTGGTAACCAGTGCCTCACGCAGATCCTGGTCGTCTTCCACGATAAGAACGGTTGATTTGGCCATGATTGCCTCCGCCACGTCTGTCTTCTTGTTCCAGCGGTTGATCGCCGGCATCCAAGTCATGATGGGACCTTCGGGTCCATTGACACCCGTCCCGGTTGTTCTTCGCTATGCAGCGACCAGCGGTAGCCGCAGCCGCGCCAATGCGCCGTCAGCGCCATTCGATTCCAATGTAAATTCGCCGCGGTGGGCTTTCACCACCGCCTGGACCACCGCCAAACCTAAACCGGTGCCCTGAGACTTCGTGGTGTAGAATGCTTCCAGCAACTGGTCACGCTGGTCGGGGACGAAGCCCGGCCCGTTGTCCTTGACTGAAATTTCCAGTTGCCCGGTTGCCAAGGACATCCCTAGGCGCACCCGGGTGGCGCCCGCTTCCAGACTATTGCTGACCAGATTCATACAAGCCCCCACCAACGCATCGCGATTGCAATGAATTGCGCCTTCGTCGGCCTGCATATCCCACTCGAGTTCGATACCGGCTTTCAGCGGCAGCGCTTCGGCAGCAGCCCGGAGGCCATCGGCCAAGCCCGCCAGTGGAAGCTGCTCTGCCAGGCGGGTTTCGCCGCGTGCGAAAATCAGCATGTCGCGAACTTGCTGCTCCAAGTGAGTCAGGCGCGACATCAGGCGATTGGCACAGCGCTGACGTAGTTCTTCATCCAGGTCCGGCTGGGATAGGTGACCACCGTAGAGAATGGCCGCGGATAACGGCGTACGAATCTGATGCGCCAGCGACGCGACCATCTTGCCCATGGCCGAAAGGCGCTGGGCATGGGACAACTGCGATTGCAGGCGGCGGGTTTCGGTCAGGTCGGTCAACAGGATCAGCTGGCCAGGCTCGTTTTCCATGGAACGGATCTCGATGCTCACCCGGCGGCCGTCGCGTAGCGACACCTCGTGACCATCATCCCGACGCGGCGCGAAACAACGACGAATGACATCCAGCCAGGCTTCGCCGTCCAGCGGCTCGCCCAGCAGCGAAACGGCGGCAGGGTTGCACTGGCTCACTACGCCCTTGCTGTCGAGCACGACCACGCCGGCAGGCATGACAGCCAATAGCGTGGATAGACGGTCCGCCAGTCGCTCCTTTTCTTCCAACTCCTGCTGACGTTGGCGGGTCTCGGCCGAAAGCTCACCGGATAGCTGGTTTACCCGGGATTCGAGCGTCCGGTAAGAGTCGGTAATCTGGCGCGACATGCGATTGAACAGATCGAGCGCGGAATCCACAGCCGCGTCTTCGCTGGACTGCGGGCCATTGGTCCGCGGAAATAAGGCCGTCACCTTTTCATTCGCGTCAGCAGCGGCATTGGATGCGCGATCCGGCGCGGACGAATGGATGGAAAACTGCAATTGGCTCATGCCTGACCTCCGGAAGTCGACCGCAGAAACCGATCTGCGATGCCTCAGGTTAAATGGACGTTGCAGGCTAATAAGCGATTGCTGTGCCAGTTTTGTTTTCTCGTGTGTTTTCAGTCGCTTTCAGAAATGACCGTAGAGCCGACGACAGTTATCCGTCGGCTAAGGGGCGGGATTGTCCAGAGGTTAAACGGGATTTTGACGGGTGGCCGGGATCCTGAAGATCGCCGCCAAGTGGTGCCGGGCGCGACACCACAACAGCCTAGGGGAGACGGTCAAATGTTCTCGGAGGTATCGGAGGTGTCTTCACGCAAGCCATACTTACGCACCTTCTCAACCAGCGTCGTGCGACGGATCCGCAATTTCTCGGCGGCCCGAGCCACCACGCCGCCGGCCTCGTCCAGAGCCTGCTGGATCAACTGCTTTTCCAGATTGCCCAGATAGTCCTTGAGATCGATACCATTCACCGGCAATAGCGCTGGCGCGTCCAGGCCCACCAGGCCATGAACGCCAGCCGGCATACCCACATCCTCGACCGGACGGTTCTCGTCGAAATCGTCCACGTAGCGAAACTTCTTGGGCAGCTCCTGCACACCAATCACGCCATAAGGATGCATGATCGCCAGTCGCTCGATCAGGTTCGCCAGCTCGCGCACGTTGCCCGGCCAGTCGTGGCGGCACAAACTCATGATCGCGGCAGAATTGAGCCGCAACGATCCGCGCTTCTCCTTTTCCATCCGTGAAATCAGCTCGTTTACCAGCAGCGGGATATCTTCGACGCGCTCACGCAGTGCCGGCATTTCGATGGGAAAGACGTTGAGACGGTAGTAGAGATCTTCACGGAAATTACCGGCCTCTATCATGTCTTCGAGGTTCTTGTGCGTCGCGGCGACCACGCGAACATCGGCCGACTGGGTGCGATTGCTGCCGACGCGTTCGAAGGTCTTCTCCTGCAATACCCGCAAGATTTTGACCTGCATGTTCAGCGGCATATCGCCGATCTCGTCCAGAAACAGGGTACCGCCCTCAGCCATCTCGAAACGACCCACACGGGCGGTAATCGCACCGGTGAAAGCGCCCTTTTCATGACCGAACAGTTCGCTTTCCAATAGCTCGGCCGGAATCGCGCCACAATTGACGGGCACAAACGGCTTCTGGCGACGGGGTGAGTGGTAGTGCAGGTTGCGCGCCACCACCTCCTTGCCGGTTCCGGATTCGCCGGTAATCAGCACGCTGACCTCTTTGTCGGCCACCTGCCCCATCAGCTGACGGACGTGCTGAACCGTACGACTGGTGCCCACCAGGCTGCGGAATAGCTGGATACTGCGCTGCTGCCCCCGTTCGCGGGTATGGGCATACTGGTCGCGAAAAACCTGGGCCCGGTATAGGGAGTCGATAAACTTGGTATAATTCAGCGGCCACTCCATGCGGGCAATAACCCGCTGGACTACCTCACTATTCAGCTCCGCCAGATCGGGATCGCCAATCATCAGTACCGGCAGTCCGGCATCGAGCTTGTCCAGAGACTTCAGCACCGCAGGCACGTTGGGGTCCCGGCCATCCAATACGGCAGCGGAGACCTCTTTAAGATGATCGGCATCGATCGAGCCGATCTCACCGGGCTCGACCACAGTCGGCGCCTCGCCAAGGAAATCAAGGATGGTCGTCAGGTCACGGCAAACCTCCTGTTCGCCGATCAACACCAATATCTTGTTGTTGTCACTGGACATGCAGTCTGGATCTCCGGGTCGAAAAAATGCTCCTTGGCTCTCAGTCCTGGCGGCTACGGTTACAGCCGACATGGAACAGCTAACCGAAAGATTCGGAGCTTTCTCAGCAAGGCGCTAAATCATGCTGCTGATAATGCCTGATTTCCGACGCGGTTTTAAGTGCCTGCAGCAGCATCAGTCAATTTTATGACGCCCTGAACGTTCAGAGTAGAAGGCGATAGCGGCAGTCAATGCTCAATAACGCGGTCCACGGTTTTTGACATTGGCGTAGGCATTGGCTGCATGCCGGTTCTGATTGATGTCCCGCAAGCCCCGCGCCGCTTCGTCACGGGCCTTGAATGCTCCCTGGGAAGCCTGCTCCGTCAGTGCCTGCAGATCAGTCAATCGCTCTTCCAGGGCACCAGCCTCGACAGCGCCGTCTCGCACTTCGGCCACAGCCGCCTGAATGGTCGGACGCACGGCGTCGTTGACACGATTAATTTCATCGAGATCGTCCAGCGATAAGGCGTGACGAAAGTCATCAAGTAGGCGATCCAACGATTCCAAAGCCGCTGGCATGAAAATCTCCCAATCGAGGTGTTTAGGCCATAAAAACAGTATAGCCGCATAGCGGCCCATGCTGACAACGCCGTGGTTCAGCAAGCCGTTCAACCGAAAACACGGCTACCCAACGAAAAAACCCGGCACTTCTGTTGCAGTACCGGGTTCGCGATAGCGGGCAAACGGCTAGCGGCGGGCTGAACGACGCACTGCAGAGGCGGTAAACTCGCTGCCGCGGAAACCGGGGCTGAAATCGTAAGGACCCTGCCCGTCATCCAAACCGTCTACGTAGTAGCGCTCGGACTTGAGATCGTAGGTCAATTCCAGCGTGGTCCAGAACACCGGTACCGTGTAGTAACTGATGCCATGGGCTTCGGAAACACGCCAGAGATTGCCCTCCTCGTCGTACTCCTCGGTGGCGAGGATCTGCCAGCTATCTTCGTCGATGTAGAACACGCGGCGATGATAGATGTGGTCCATGCCGGTGCGCAGGGTCGCTTCTACCACCCAAACGCGATGCAGCTCATAGCGGGCCAGCGACTGATTGATATGCCGGCCCCGGATAATCTTGTCGGCACTGGCCTCGGGCTGATGCAATTTATAGGCATTGTAAGGCACGTAGATCTCGCGCTTACCTTTGAGCTCCCAGTCGTACTGATTGGGCGCTCCGTTGTACAAATCTTTCTGATCGACCGAGCGTAGGGACGAGCTGTTGGGCAGGTCGGTGGTGTACGCCAGGTTTGGCGAACGGCGCAGGCGGCGCTCGCCGGATTCGTAGCGCCAAGCCAGCCGGGGGGAACGCACCTGATCCAACGTTTCGTGGACCAGATTCAACGTGCCCGCCAAACTGGACGGGGACATGATACGGGTCTTCAGGTAGAAGATCTTGTTGTCGATATCGCGCAACTCAACGCCCGGCTCGCTATACGCGAAAAAGTAGTCGTACTCGGTCAGCACGGGGTTAAACGAACCGTCGACAGTCGGCGTCGCGAAAGCCGACCGGAAAGACACTTCCTCACCGCGGAACCGCAGGATATGATTCCAGATCGTTTCCAGGCCGTTGCTGGGAATCGGGAACGGACTGGTGGCAATGGTGTCACGCACGCCGTTGCCATTATCCAGCAAAGTCGCCTTGGCGGCATTCTCCCGGGAACGCTCGTAGATGCGTTCTGGATAAGCCGCTGTGCGTCGGCTCGGATACACCGGCATCACATAGTTAGGCCCATACTGGCGTAACAACTGCTGGTGACCGGCCGTTAAGTTGTCCTTATAAAGATCCAGATTACCGCCGGAGATAACAAACAGCGGCTTATCGTTGGGAAACGGATCGACCTCGATCTCACCTTCTCGGTAATCCGCCGGGGGAGTCGCCAAACCGCCATTCCAGGCGGGAATCGTACCGGTCACGTTGCCAGCACGCTCAGCACCCATCGGGGTTAGATCCTGGCCCAAGCGTGCAACCTCCGCTTCGGATACCTTGGCACTGACCCCACTGTGCCAAACAAGCGGTAAAAACATGGAAAGCGCAAGCCAACGATGGCGCATGATTCATATCCTCCAAACGGCAAGCCGTGAGCCAAGGTTCCGGCACCAGGACACCGCTGAACACATTTCTGTGCAGGGCCCTTACCACCGGAAATGCCCGACCACGGGAAAATGCCTGAAAAATTTCAAAGACGGCGCTTATTTGCCTGATGGATGAAATAATGACAAGAAATTATTTGTAGGAAGTTGTTAAAACCATGATGCATTTCGAGTTTTTTGACGCCACCGGTTTGCGGATATCTCTCATCGGCTGGACGCGAAACCGCAGCTGCTATCTGTTAGACTACGTAGACAGTCGTTACCTTTGGGGCACGGTATTTTTGCCCGGCTAATTTGCAAGCAGGTGGCTAATCGCTCATGGCATCTCAGTGGCCGTCTTTCACCAAACAGAAGGCATTCCTGGCATCCACTCTGCTCAGAATTGCAGATCGTCAGGAACACGCAGCTGAACGGGAAGCTTCAATTCAGGGGGCGGTTGCGCTGCTTCATGAGGCGCGCACGGCGCTGCTTCAGCTTATTGCGGAGCTCTACCAAGTCCGTCACACCTCACCGCGAGGGCTTGACGAACTGGCCGACTTGGTAGCCGGCGAAAGCGCTGAAATCGGCGAACTGCGCGAACTGGCTATGCGACCGGGCTCATGGTGGCAACACATTGAGGTATTGACTCAAACTCAACGCCACCCCGCCCAACGCAAGCTGTCGGTGGAACAAGATAACTTAATCGCGGTATCTGCAGAATCGGGGCCGGATCGTTCGACATCCGCACTTCTGAACACGGCGGCAGGTCTGAAACAGTACATCGAGATCATTCTGGAACGCCACGACGAGTGGTGAGTCCAACGTAATAAATTTCTCATTCAGGCGGCGCAGCCGTCAGGAATAAGGCAGTATTTATGTCTACATCAATTCTGGAAATTGTCGAGCTTCCCGATGGCGATTTCGCCTTGCGTCGGGCCGATGACGAGACCGCGCCGCTGGTGCGCATCTCGTTCTCCCAGGAAGCACGCGACATGATGGAAGAGCAGGACCTCACGGTCGCAAAAGCGATGATGACGGCCGGCATCGAAGCCGTTGGCAATATAGCCCACGATATCGATTGGGATGAGGATGAGCTAGAGCATCAGCCCTCAACTCATCCGAGAACCTTGCACTGACTATTGCTGACTTGTCATTGCGCAAGATGCAAAAACGGGCGCCTTGGCGCCCGTAAAATATTCATGCACCTCCCGCCCGATGCAGCTTCAACCCCGAGCAGCGCTCATTGCTCAGTTCCTGCCGTTTAGCCCATCAATACACATAGCCTCTCGGCGTACACGCAAACCAAAGCCTAACGATACTATTTTATTTGCCTTCTTCGTCTTATTCGCCGGAACATTGGCTTGCCGGATTTATCATCGCTGACGAAGCACGACGCCATGGCTATCCCCTTTTGCGGACGCGAACTGCAGCCGATCGAACGCGGCAGCGCCAAACGCACCCCCCGTCCACATCACCACAGCGTGGCAAGTTCCAGCAGCCAATGCACGCTCCGCCAGCGACAAGGCATCATGCTGACCGGTTGAACGCAGCACGAGGAGTTCGCCAGCAACGATGCCATGCATCTGCTGCCACTTTTGCATCAGCGTTTGAGGTGGGTCGATCCACGCCAGCCAGCGGCGCTCCTGGTTCAGCTGCGTCAGCATCGATAACAGCAACTGCATATTCTCAACCTGCGCCTCTGGCAGGATAATTTCGGTGACGTTACCTTCCGGCCTGTTCGGAGCAGGCGGTATGGCCGCGTCAGAAAGGTCCTTGTTAGAGCCACGGCCCGCGGGGAGAGTCACCGCGCCTGAACACGCGACCGGACTCGCTCGCCACCCATCTATCGCCGGAGCGCCGGATGAGGGGCGAGCCACGGCGTTCGACGACAACACAGCATTGTTGTAAGTCAGGTTCTGATTAAAACTAAGCTGCTCCACGAGACACCTCCAATGCCATACACGCCAAATTCTAGGTCGGTCAGTGCATATCCGAGCGACGAATCACACCCACACCAAGGCCTTCGATAAATAACTCCTGCTCGGTCAGATCGATATCGATGGGTTCGAATTCGTCATTTTCCGGCAATAGGTACACGTGGGTTCCTTCCCGCTTAAAACGCTTCACCGTCACTTCCTCGCCGACGCGCGCTACGACAACCTGGCCACTGTGGACATCCTGCGTCCTATGGACCGCCAATAGGTCGCCGTCGAAAATACCGATATTCTTCATACTCATGCCGCGCACACGCAGCAGGTAATCTGCAGAGGGGGAAAAAAAGGTCGGCTGAAGAGCACAATAATCGTCAATATGTTCTTCTGCGAGAATCGGGTTACCGGCCGCCACCTGCCCTACAATAGGTAGACCGGGGTCTTCCTCGGCCTCGGGCAGCCGGATGCCCCGACTGGCACCGGGCACCATTTCAATGGCACCTTTGCGAGCCAATGCCCGGAGATGCTCTTCCGCCGCGTTGGCGGATTTGAACCCCAGCTCTCGCGCAATTTCTGCACGGGTGGGCGGATAGCCTGTCTCACCCACATGGCGGCGAATGATATCGAGGACTTGGGATTGTCGCGGTGTCAGCTTCATGCCGTTTACCTGTCTTTATATACAGTAACTGGAACTATATACAGTATTTTATCCAGTGTAAACCCTAATGGCATGAGAGCGGCCAAGAGGCTGCCAACAGCGTGACAACATCCTGAGCCGATTGTGGAGGGAGCTTACTTTACGGAGAATTCTTTGCGTGGCTTGTAGGGAATCGATTCAACTTTCACCTCGTCCACCCTCGCTTGGGCTGGACCTTTGTGTAGCCATTCAACCAGCCATTCAATAGCGGATTCATCGCCACAAGCTACAATCTCGACACCGCCATTAGAGAGATTCTTGGCATAGCCCGAAATCCCTTTGGACTTCGCCTGCTCTTGAGCACTGGCGCGGAAGTTGACGCCCTGCACACGCCCTGATACCACGACCCGAATACACTGTTCTTCCATTACAACAACCTCCCTGAATAGACGTGAAATACGTTCATCTTTTTACCATATACCCTAACGTGGGCGGCGCTCTCTTAAAATGCCGCCATAGTTTGCGTTAACTCGGTGAGTCATGAAAACATTGAGAATTATCAAGGCCGGACCAGGCACCTAGTGCGCTGTTTGGTTAATTCGCTGACTTACTGCGAGCTTCTGAAGGCTTTGGGCAAGGCGCTGGTCTGCAGGCATGGTGCAGCAGGGAATCTGGCCCTAATCACCAACGATACTTGCCCCAGTTCTCGGGGTTGGCCCAATACTTGGAATTGTTCCAGTCCCGGGGCCGGTTGTAGGTCTCGATATCGTAAGCGTAGACCACCGTACCATCGTCGAGGGATGAGTAACGGCGAAAGGCCAGGCCAATCATCTCGTTGAATGACCAGTCGTCTTCCGGCGCCACGCTCACCGCTACTCGACGCGCGCCGGCGTTGCGCAGCCAGCCCAGGAATTGGCGCGCATCCTCATGAGAGAGCGTGCCGAGGAGCCCGGTCACCAGCGCCAGATCGGCCACGCCCGTGAGCCGCTCCCGAACCGAGAGCGGATCCTGCGTCATATCCAACAGCCGGGCGTCGGCATGATCCGTCCAGATCCGTCCGACCTTACGCGCCGTATCGCCGGCAACAATCAAGTGTTTGGGATGGAATTCGCCCAGCAACTGTTTGAGGATTCTTTCGAGCATAGCGTCCTGGCCGATAGTCATTGATGGCCCAATCAGTTTAACAGGCCACGCCGCCGACCGCCCTTGTTCGGCTCTCGCCCAGCCCGGTTTCAAGACATCGTTGCCGACTGTTCATCGTGAGGACGGCTCTCTGTGATAAAGTGGACAACAGTGCTAGCGAAAAAATCCCGAAAAACAGCGCTTGCCAGGATTTTATCGAAACATCCAGCCTCGTCGAGCGGTAGCGCGGGATTGATTTGCGACCAAGTAAGGAGACCGCATGAGTCAAGATCAGGCATGCCGGATGCCGACTATCCGGAATACCCGGGATGGCAAGGAGCGCCGCGTCGGCGTGGAGATCGAGATCTCCGGCCTGCCGTACGACAACCTTGTCAGCCTTTCCGCTACTCTCCTCGAGGGTAAAGCCCGGCTCGAATCCCGCTACGTTAGCAAGATCAAGACAGCGATGGGCGACTACACCATCGAATTGGACTCCGATCCGATTAAGGACCTCGATCTGCAAGACGAACGCCTGCCGGAATCTATCCGCGAACTCGGGGGGCATGCCATGGAGATGATCGACTTCGCGGCTGAACGCATCGTACCGCTGGAAATCATCACTCCCCCCCTTCCCTTGTCAGAACTCGAGACCGTCGAGCAGCTATGCGACAGTTTGCGGGAAGCAGGCGCACTGGGTAGTCGGGAAGCGTTACTTTATGCCTTCGGGATGCAACTGAATCCGGAGTTGCCAGACCTGGAACCGGCTACCCTGGTCAATTATTTCCGCGCATTCGCGGCGCTCTACGAGTGGCTCAAGGCTCGGCACCAAATCGACATCAGCCGCAAGTTCACCACTTACATCGAGCCTTGGCACAACGATTATGTCGACATGATCATGGAGCCGGATTACGCGCCGGACCAGAGTCAGTTGATGCGTGATTACCTGCATTATAACCCGACTCGCAATCGGGCCCTGGACCTGTTGCCGCTGTTTGCGCACCTGGACGAAACACTGTTGCGCGAGTACGTGGACGACGAAAGGGTCAAAGCCCGGCCCACCCTGCACTACCGCCTGCCCGACTGCGATATCGACAATCCTAAGTGGCACTTCTCCAGCGTCTGGAATGACTGGGTCGTGGTGGAAGAACTTGCGACAGACCCCGAGAAGCTGACAAATCTGATGGCAGAGTACCGGCAAAGCCGCAAGCTCAGCTTCAAGAATCTGACGACCAGCTGGAAGGATCGCTGTGACGAATGGCTGAAGCAGAACCAGGCCTGACCATAGGCATCAGTGGCCCGGCCCGGCAGCGTCTGACTCACCGCTTGATTCGTTTTGGGCTGAGCATTTATGGCGCAAAAACACTCTTTATTCGCCCGGGATCGAAAGTGGATGTCAGCATGCTCGACGGTTTGGTCTTGTCCGGCGGCACTCACGTCCATCCCTCCCGATACGGCCAGGAACCGGAAGTCAGTGCGCGTTATGACCGGACTCGGGACGAGACCGACTGGCGCCTGCTGACAGAGGCTCAGGCTCATCGGCTTCCGGTGTTGGGTATCTGTCGCGGCGCGCAGCTCATCAACATTTTCCGGGGTGGTTCGCTGTGCCAGGATATAACCCCACTCCGGGTCAATACCCGTCACCGCCCGCTGCTCCTCCCGCTGCAGACGGTGCGCCTGGTGCGCAATAGTCTGCTGGGCCGAATCATGCTGGGACCCACCATCGGCGCCAACCGTATCCACAGTCAGTCCATTAAACGATTGGGACGGGGCTTACGGGTGGTCGCTCTGGACAACGATTATTTCGTGCAGGCGGTGGAAAGCGAGGAAGGACATTGGCTGTTAGGTGTGCAATGGCATCCGGAATACCTGCTTTACCATCCACTGCATCGACGCATCTTCGAGCAGTTCGTGGCGGCGGTACGGACCCACAAACTCAATCGCCTCGGTCATATCGAAGGACCGGCGCTATGAAGGCTCGCAGCCGAAAGCTCGGGTCCCTTAACGCAAGAGTTTAGGACGTCTAGAGCGCAGTCAGGTATTTGGTAAGAACCCCCTTCAACTGTTTGAGGGTTTCCGCATCCTGTTCGGCGGCGGTGAGATTTTTTTCTGCGTAGCGGCGAAGATCCTCACGGGTCCGTATGCCAGCAGGGTCTTGCCCCGTCAGCTCCAACAGAACCTGCTGTTCCCTGCGCGTCAGACGCACTTGCTGCCCGTGCACCAGCATGAAACTAACTCCGTTAAATCCAATCTCAATGAATTCAGTCGAACACCCAAAGGCCCCTCTAACATCCGGACGACCTTACGGCATCCAGGACTTTTTTAGTGACCTTTATCGACAGATAGACCTAAAACATCAATTAGACAAGGAATCGTATTATGTCATTTGATTTGCGCCATGGTCAGCAACGCTTTACGGGCGCTTTATTGCTGGCTCTGAGCCTGATGCCGGCCACAACCCTTGCCGGTGAGGTCAGTGTGACCGGAGAGGGTAAGGTGGAGTACACCCCAGACAGTGTCCGTCTACAATTCACGGCCCGAGAGCAAGACAAGACCCCCCAGGTCGCCACCGAAGCGGTCAAAGGCAAGATGGCTCAATGGGAAGAGGCTGTCAGCGCTTACCGCAATCAGCTGGAGGATTACGACAGCGCCACGCTGAACCTTTACACGCAGCAGCTTCCGCCGGCCAAGGAGGGGGAGCAGCCGCGTTCACGGGCCGTTGCCTCGCAGTCGGTGAGTTTCACCCTGCCGGCGCTGGATTCGCTCAATCCCGTGCTGCAGGCGGCCCAAAGCAGTGGCCTTGAGTACCATATCAGTGAGGGCAACTTCTTCCACGCCAACGAAGAGGCGCTTGAGCGTGAAGCGCTCGGTAAAGCCATCGACGACGCACGGGAGCAATGCGAGTTCATCGCCAAGCGCCTGAATCAGGCTTGCGGGGAGGTCAAAATGCTGTCCACCAGTTTTGGCGGTCACCCGGCGCCAATGATGATGGCCGAAGCCCGGGGTAAATCCGGACCGGTAACGGCCATTGGGGACCGGGAAGTGACCGTGACCGTCAGTGCGACCTTTGAAATCGAGTAATGCGTAGATCGCGTAGTGCATAGATCGAGCGATGCGGAAACCGAGTAGTGCGCTGTCCGGTTAGTGCCGCAACCGCCCCCTAAAAGTCCCGGGTATAGAACAGATCCAGCGAGGCAGCCAGGCCACTGGCCGCCTCCAGATAAAAATAGCGCCCGAGGTCGTAGCGCAACGCAACCGTGGTAATCGGGTCGAACACGCCAACCCCATACCGCACGGAAAGGTCGTCGGTAATATACCCGCTGGCTACCACACTGGCATCTTCACCCGAGCCTTCCGCTTCCAGCCTGAGATCCTTGATGCCGAACTCTTCGCCAATACCGCGTGTCAGGTCATTGGTTCTCGCCAGGCCCAGACTCAGAGCCGCCTGCCCCACCTGACCCTGATCGCCACTGGAGCGTAACGGGCGACCGAGAATGACATAGGACAGCGCCTCCTGCTGTGGCATGGACGGCTCGGAGAAAACCTCCGCCTCTGGCTCAGCCGCCGGGCCGCTAAGACGAATCCCCGCAACCACATTGTCCACACTGCGCACCGCCTCGATATCGATATACGGCTGGCTGATCGGTCCCACGAACAGCAACCGTGCGCGCCGGATTTCCAGCTCCTGCCCGTAAGCCTCGTAGGTGCCGTCTACCAGTTGCAGGGCGCCTCGGGTATCGAGATTGTTGCCGATTCGCAGCTCCCCCTTGAGATCGCCGGTGACACCGAAGCCCTCGAAGGTCACCTCGTCCTGCCCCACGACAACGGTGACATCCATGGACAGCTGTGGCCCGGATGCAACCTCCTGCTCCGTACCGACGATCACCTCGTCGTCGGATACGGATACCGCTTGGGGCGGCAACTCTCTGACCTCAATCCGCCCGCGCGGCACTTCGATGCGACCGCTCACCGTAAGCTGCTGATCCTTCAGCGACAGGCTCAGATTGGGCGACATTTCCAACTGGGCATAGGGTTCATACAGTAGCGGCAGGCGCTCGCCTTTCAGTTGGAGCGCAAAACTCGGCGTCTGCGTGCTCCAATCGACCTGGCCGTCCAACGTTGCCTGGCTGCGGTCATTCGGCCGCACTGTGCCGGCAATGTTGGCTTGGCGGCCGTTGAGCTTAACCTCGACGTCGATATCCTCTAGGGGCATGGGAATGGCGGCATCCAGCACCTGGCCGTTATTCAGCCTGACGACACCGTAGACCTCAGGATTCAATAAGGGCCCCGACAGTTCACCCTCGCCGCTGATCGTACCGCTGATGGATTCCAGGCCGGCAAACGGCTCGACGACCGCCAGGTTGAGGCCGGAGAGCGCGTAAGTCCCCTGCAATGTACGGTCGTCATCGGTCGGATCGAGGGCAAGATCGACATCAAGCCGGCCCAGTTGCCCACCCTGGAAATCCAGCGCCAATGTCGCGTCGTTGGGCTTGAGCCCGATCTCGGCCGAGAGGACGTCGTAGTCGATCCGCTGCCAGTCCTCTTGCTGCAGAATAGCCACCTGTCCGGGTCCGGCGTCAAGAGTGATACGACCGTTAGGGCCGCTCTCGTCGAGGGTGAGGTCGATACTGCCGTCAATTTTTGCCTGCCAACGGAAGTTTTCCGGCCACAAAGCAGCCAAGGCGTCTACCGGGAAACTGTCCAGCCGATAGCTGATCTGCTGGGTGGGCAGCAGCACTTGATCTTCAGCACATAGACTGCTGGCCTCCCAACGCCAGCAATGCGCGCCCAGGGTCAAACGTCCCGCGCCGGTGTAGTCCAGTGACGCCGGATCATCCAACGCCCATGACTGACCGGCGGATTGCACCTGTGCGCTAGCCAGGACACCTGACCAGATATCGCCCAGCCCGCCTTCCAGCGCGGCCTGAAACTGCACTTCGGGGTTATCGAGATCAAGGCTAAGACGATGGCTGCCCCGGGTGCCGTTGAGGGCAACATCGATCTCGCCGATAACCTGCTCCCCGGCTCTCACGCCACGGGTGCTGAGGTTGGCATCGAGACGCTCACCCTCTTCAACCGAGGCCTCAAGCTGCAGTTGGGACAGCATGAAATCTTGCCAGGCGACGTCCGTACCGGTCAGGTTCAACTGGCCAGCGGGGGCCTCCAGGGTCCCGGAAACCGCGCCCTTGCCATTGAGACGTCCTACCAGTCCTGGCCAAAGCTGGTCCAGTTTGGGCATTGCCAGCTCGAAATCTGCCTGCAACTGGTCCGCCCAGCGTCCAGACGCCGTGATTTGGTTTTCGCCCACACTGAGATTGAACGGTTTTAAGACCCAAGCGCTCTCGGCGCCCTCTACGTGGCCCTCCGTTTCCAGCGGGTTGCCTTGCCATTCCCCCGTCAACGCCCAATCACCCGTGAGTTCCGGACCGGACGGCGGCAGTGATCCGACACTCGAAATCCGGCCATTCAGCGCGCCTTGCAGCGCCGGAACCCAATACCCCGGGTCGAATTGATTGAGCTGGAACGCCCCATCCCAGGCCAAAACGTCTGCAAAGTCGATGGTCGCCTTGCCGTTAACCCCTCCGGCACCCGTGTTGACGGCCACGTTGGAGACAGTGACTTGAGCCATGTCGCCCTCGGCATCCAGCCCAAAGTCGGTGGGCCCCGCGGGTCCTTCGGCCTGACCTTCGAGATGTGCGCTGTAACGCTCGTTGTCGTAGTTGAAGTCGGCAGACAAAGTCTGCAATTGGACCGGCGGCGCACTCATCTCCGGCAACAGGCTGTACCAGGGAAAACGGTTCAGCGTGAGCTGCCCTTCGGCGGCGAGAGTCTCAAGCCATTGCACCTGGCCGGCCAGCTCGACCGCTTGCGGAGAGGCGCCGGTATGGTCCGGACCGGTCAAACGCAAGCGGATATTTCGCGCCCGGTCGGTATACACCCGGCCCCGCAAATCCAGCGCCACGGGCCCCGCTGTGCCCGGAAGGCTGGCCTGGGTGTTCAGTTTAAAGCCGTCCTCCAGATTGCCGTCCAGCTCTAGCGTCCACTGATTCAGCACCAAGGTTTCAGGCAGGCTGGCGAGGGGCACGAAGCGCTCGCTGCTGAGTTGAACCTCGGCAGGGATACCGGGTTCGAAAGGCTGTGCCTCGGCACTTAGACGCGCATCGAGATAACCCGAGCTGGTGCCCTTCAAGCGTAAGTCGCGCGCGCTGCCCGCCAAGTTCAGATCAAGGTTCAACTCGCCTTCCGGAGCCGGCAGGCCCACCTCGACGTCCAGGTTCAGCGGCCAGTCCCCGCGAGTCTCCAGACGCCCCTGCGCAGCAACGTCCACGGTTTCAGTCGCCAGATCCAGAGTGGCGACATTCCAGGCCGCGCCAGATGCTTCGACAGAAAGGGTCAACGATTGCCAGACTTCGCTATCGTCCACGCTGAGCGGGCCTAGCCGAACTTCCCCCACCGACAGGCCCACCGGCAAATTGACGTCCGGAAGCTGAAAAGGCTCGTCCTCCGTCGTTTCCTCGGAAGCCGGCGCGAGCGTGATATCGATCTTTTCTGCCAACAGCTTGTCGATACAGAGCCGGCCCTGGAAAAGACATTGGGGAGACCACTCGAAGACGAGTTCGTCGATCTCCGCGATGACGCCAAAGCCTTGCCAGCGTAGAGACTGGGCCGCCCATCGATCCAGGACGGATCCCTGCCCTGCTTCAACGGTTAGGCCGGGCACCTGGTCGATCAACCACGCGGTACCGGTTTCCGAGCGCAGAAGCAGGTAGAGGCCCAACACCACCAGCAACACCAGCGCGACGAGACTGCCGAGGATCCATAGCAGAACGCGCTTCATAATTCCGGCCCCATGGAGAAGTGGATCCGCCAGCTACCGCCCAAGTCCTCGTCCAGGCCGTTAGCAATATCCAATCGTAGGGGCCCGACGGGGCTTACCCAGCGCACCCCGAGGCCGACACCGGTCGCTAGCGGATCGGTCAGACTATTGATCGCATTACCTCGGTCGTAGAATGCCGCCAGGCGCCATTGGTCGGTGATCGGGTACTGGTACTCCACACTGCCCGCCACGAGATAGCGCCCACCTATGGTGTTGCCGTCATCGTCTTCCGGCGACAAGGTTTCGTAGCCATAACCCCTCACGCTCTGATCCCCACCCGCGAAGAAACGCAGCGAAGGCGGCACATCGTCAAAGTTGTTGGTGGCGACGCCACCTATCTGCAAACGCCCAAGAAACCGGTGGCCATCGCCGACGGTAACGAGACCGCGGGCAACACCCACGACATGGAAGATATCGGCGGTAGAGAGGAGTCCGCGATGAGCGCCGGTCACATCCAGCTGCAATCGGTAGCCACGGGATGGGTCCAGCGGAGAGTCGACCGCCAGCTTGGAGTAACCGAGGCTCGGCAGAAGCAGCTGACTATCGCCCTCCTCTTCGCCGATGGTATAACGCTCGCCTTCCCAGCGCAGACCAACGATTCGCGTCCAATCGTTAACGGTTTGATGGCGCCATTGCTGGCCGAAGGTCAGGCGCTCGGATTCCACATCTTCGATATCCTCGCGCTGATAGCCGGCGGCAAAGCGAAGGGCGTCGGTCATGGGCGGGTCGAGCGGCAGCTCGTAATATGCGGTGACGTTCTGGCGCGGAGCCGATAGCTCGGTCTCTGCGCCTCGGCGGTGCCCTCTGGAGTTGATCCAGTACTCCGTCCAGGTGCCACGGAATCGTGGCCCCACATCCGTCGAGAAACCGACGCCCGCAGCCACCGAGCGTGGATCCCGCGCCCGAAGCCTAACGTTGACCGGCACCCGCAGGTCCTGCGCCTGCTCGGAAGCGGCATCGACAATCACACTGCCGAAATAGCCGCTGTTGGAGAGGTTGCTATCGAGCTCCGCCACCCGGTCCGCGCTATAGGGTTCGCCGGGCTGGATTTCGACAAAGTCTTCCAGAAGTTCGTGCTCAAAAGTGCCATCGCTTTCGAACGACACTTCGCCGAACGCGTAGCGTGGTCCGCTAGTGAACACGAGACGAACTTCCGCGGTGCCCGCGTCCGGGTCGACCCGCAATGTGCGTTCGGTGAACTCACCCTGGAAATAACCGAGAGTTCTGGCCTGGTTGCGTATTCGTGAACGCACCGACTCGTAGGTACCGTGGTTGACCACCTCGCCCGGCGCAATCTGCGAAAGGGCACCGATTTCGAATTCGGGATCCTCCGACGCTGGACCCTCAATGCGCACCACGCGCTCGGTAATCTTCACCGGCTGCCCCGGCTCAACCTCGAAAATCAGCGTGGGGGGCTCGCCGTCCTCGATGCGCGAGCGTATGGCTGGCGAATAGTAGCCGAGCGCGCGCAATGCCTCGCGCACCTGGGATTCGGCATGGCTTTCATAGCGACGAAGACTGGCAGCGGAGCGGTCTTCGACAGTGCCGACAAAGTTAGTGGCGTTCTCCTGTAACGCAGGATAATCCCCCTGCACACGAACAACGACCTGCCCCGCAGCATGCGCCAGGGAGGTTGATACAACGGCCGTTAACAGAATGCCAAATAGCGCGAGAAGGCGTATTGTTCTGATCGTCAAAACCTCTTCGTCCCGAGACCACCGACCAGGCGTATGCTACAGAAAATCAGGCGTCCATGCCCGATAGCAAGATTACATCAGGGTACCGCCATTCATTACGTTAGGATACTTCGTTACGTTTGGATATTTTGACGGTCCATTCAAAAGCCGACAGAGGATTTTCCCCAGAGGTTCCGGCAAGGGTGGGGCTACAACTGCCCGTATAGGACACCGTAGTAGATGGCGAAAAAATGGCAGGCACCGCCACCGACGACAAACAGATGCCAGATGGCGTGATTGAACGGAATCCTTTGGATTAGATAGAAGATAACGCCCAAGGTGTAAGTTATCCCACCGGCTATCACCAGCCACAGTCCCACACTGTTGAGGCTCGCCGCCAGTTCAGCCGAGGCGAAGACGATCATCCAGCCCATAAACAGATAGATACTAATCTGCAGCGCTTGAAAGCGATGACCAAATACCAGTTTCAGCGTAATTCCTGCCGCCGCCAAGCCCCAGATCACGCCGAACAGCGTCCAGCCAACGGCACCCCTCATATTCACCAACAGGAACGGCGTATAGGTTCCGGCGATCAGCACGAAGATGGCGCAGTGATCCAACATCTTGAAGATCTGGCGCAAACGGGGTTGCTTGGCACTGTGATAAAGCGTCGATGCCAGGAACAGCAACGTCATGCTCGCGCCATAGATGCTAAAACTGACGATTTTCCAAGGGTCCGCCGCCAAGCTGGCTAGAACGATCAGAACCACCATGCCGGCAATACTGAATAAGGCCGCCAGCCCGTGGGTGATCCAATTCAGCCACTCCTCCACGACCGGGTATTCCTGTGCAACGTCGCCGTTAAAGGATGCGTGTGGTTTACGGCTCAAGTGCCCTCCAGAATTTTAGTATTCCAGCGTCAAATTTCAGCTTACAACTGTACGCTGAAATAATCCGATGTCAAAGCAGCCGATATCTGTTTGGGCAGCATGGAGCTTTATGCCCGCCTCGGCTACAGTAGTGCGAGACGACGAGAAAATAGGCCCGCGATTTCAAGATCCTCGACCTCTTCGGGGCTCGTAATTCCCCAATCGGGTTCGCCCGATGGTAGGCTTATGTCCGACGTACGCGTGTCAAACCGACATTCGTGATAAAGGACCAGCCAGGCGAGGCGCATGTTTACAATCAACCGGGCAAACCTTCGCAGTAGTCATCAACTGATCTGGTTTATTGTCGATTTCCTGATGTTGGGGCTGCTATTCCTTAATATCGCCTGGATTATATTCGACTCACTTTACGCTATCGAAGCCATCAACGAGTTGCTGTTTGCCTATGCAGCGCCGTTCGCCGAGTTTTACCAGCCCATCCACCGCAACTTCTTCTTCTATGACCTAATCTTCGTCAGTATCTTTTTGAGCGAGTTCGTCGTGCGCTGGATTGATGCTATTCGCATCCGGGTTTATCAGCGCTGGTATTTTTATCCGTTTATCCACTGGTACGACCTACTGGGCTGTATTCCGGTCGGCTCCTATCGCTTCTTACGTGTTCTGCGGGTTATCTCGATCGTTTATCGCCTGCACAAGTATCAGGTCATCGACTTTACCAAGACGCGGGTCTACAAGTTTCTCAAATTTTACTACGAGGCTTTCCTGGAAGAACTCTCCGACCGTATCGTGATCAAGGTGCTGTCCGGGGCGCAGGCGGAAATGACCCATGGCTCGCCGTTGATTCATAATATTCAAAACGAGATCTTGCTCCCCCGCCGCGACCTGTTGACCCAATGGCTGTCGGAGAAAGTCGCCGAGGCCGCCCGAACCGGTTACATTCCCAACCGCGGCGCCTTACGCCATTACCTGGAAAGCTGCGTCGATGAAGCACTCAGTCAGAACGTCGAGCTCAGCCGGCTACGCCAAGTCCCCATGCTGGGCCCGCAGATTACCGAAACCCTGGAGGAGGCTGTCGGCGATATCGTCGCGCAAGTGATCCATCAGATTCTCGACGACCTGGCATCCGCCCGAAACCATGCCTTTATCGACGACCTGGTCTCCACCTTCCTCCAGGAAACCGCGGAAGGACAGGAAACCACCGAAAGCGAGCGTCAGGTTATCCAGGTGGTCAACGAAATCATCGAAGCCATCAAAAAGCAGCTCGAAATCAAGCGTTGGCGCCAGGAGCTTTAATAGTCATCCCGATCAATCGCTTACTAAACCACTCGCTTTTCGGCGAAAGCTATCCGGGCCCGTACGGGCCCGTCAACGCTGAAGCTGTATCTACACTCTTTATCTCCACTCGACATCCGCGCGAGAGCAACTAGCGCTCCAGAATCGCCGTGACACCCTGCCCACCGGCTGCACAGATAGAGATCAGGCCACGACCGCTCCCCCGCTGCTGCAACTGCTTGGCCAAGGTAGCGATAATGCGTCCGCCGGTGGCGGCGAAGGGATGGCCGGTGGCCAGGCTGCTGCCCTTGAGGTTCAGCTTGGCGCGATCGATGCTGCCTAACGGTTTATCCAGGCCCAGGCGCTGCTTGCAAAATGTCGGATCCTCCCAAGCTTTCAGCGTAGAGAGAACTTGGGCGGCAAAGGCTTCATGGATTTCGTAAAGGTCGAAGTCCTGCAGTGTTATGCCCGCACGATCGAGCATGCGCGGTACTGCATAGGCAGGCGCCATCAACAGCCCTTCCCGTTTATCGACGAAATCGACAGCGGCTACTTCGGAGAATGTCAGATAAGCCTGAATGTCCAGATTGTTCGCCTTGGCCCACGCCTCACTGGCCAGCAGAACGCATGACGCTCCGTCGGTCAGCGCGGTGCTGTTCGCAGCGGTCATGGTGCCGTTCTCACGATCGAAGGCGGGCTTGAGCGTGGCGAACTTTTCCAAGGTGGTTTCCGGACGCAGCACGTTGTCTTTTTCCAGCCCAGCCAGCGGCGTCACCAAATCCTCGAAGAAGCCCTCCTGATAGGCCGCAGCCAGCTTCTGATGGCTTTCATAAGCCAGTAAATCCTGGTCTTCACGCGGTATTTTCCACTCATGCGCGGTGATCTGGCAGTGCTCGCCCATGGACATGCCGGTGCGGGGCTCTCCATTCTCGGGAAATTCCGGGACCAGATGGCTGGGCCGGAAACGTCCCAGAATTTTCAGCCGCTCGGTATGGGTTTTGGCACGGTTCAGGTCCAGCAAAATTTCGCGCAACCCCTCGCCGACTCCGATCGGCGCGTCAGAGGTGGTGTCCGTGCCACCGGCAATGCCACATTCGATCTGCCCCAGAGCGATCTTGTTGGCGACCAATATGGCGGCCTCCAGCCCAGTACCACAGGCCTGCTGAACGTCGTAGGCCGGCGTTTCCGGCGCAAGGCCGCAGCTGATGACCGATTCCCGGGTCAGGTTGAAGTCTCGTGAATGTTTGATCACGGCGCCAGCAGCGACTTCTCCCATACGCTTGCCTTCCAGACCATACCGGTCGACCAGTCCACGCAGCGTCGCAGTCAGCAGCTCCTGGTTACTCAGTTTGCTATAAGCCGTATTGGAACGGGCAAACGGGAGGCGGTTACCGCCGATGATGGCAACGCGCTTCACCTGTTGCGCCGATGGGCCGCCGGCTTTTTGCGCGCCGGAATTGTTTGTCTGTGCCATGAGGTTATCCTGTCATTCGAAGGGGAATGTCCGGCAGTCTAGCGTGGCCGGTCCAGCGCTCATTGGCAGGCCTGACAACGGCCCCAGAGCGTTAAGTCAATTCAAACGATCTCAGCTCCCATACCATGAGCCGGGAGATCCTGATTGGACTCTTTGTACTTGTGCGGCGTTCAGAGCGATCCTGTATCGAGGCGCAGCTCGGCAAGGTGCTTCCGGTAGCCATTGAAAAATACCGCAACGCGGACAAGCATCGCTCTGAACGGTCCATAGGGCAAGCCCCGAGACACCGTGTATTAGACGCTTTACGACGCTTGGCAAGGGCTCGACGGGTACTAAGATCTATTCAGCGGCTCGCTAACTTTGCGATGCTTATAACAAGCAAGGAAACCACTATGTCAGACCTTTACTTCAAGCTCGTCAATACGCCGGTCGGCAAATCCGCCGCCAACACCCTGGGCCTGCCTGCGCCGGTGGTGCTGAAACGTTGGCAGCGCACAGATCAGCCTTTCATCGAAGGCGACATTCTAATAGGCGCCGCCGAGGGCGCGCGCGCCATCCAGACTTTGGGCAGCCTTGTTGGCGCCAGTCCCGCGCGCGTATTTCATGCCTCGGGTGCGGAGCGTCTGATCGATTCTGCCAAGGCGGGCAGCAAAGCCAAGCCGCTGGATATTGCCGGCAACATCGAGCGGACATTCTCGGCACTGATATTCGATGCTAGCGGTATCAAGAACACGACAGAGCTCCGTTCTCTCTACGATTTCTTCCATCCCGTAATCCGAAAGCTCGGCAGGAACAGCCGCGTCCTGGTGATCGGCCAGGACCCTCACACCTGTCGTAAGCCCGCTCACGCGGCCTCACAGCAAGCGCTGGAAGGGTTCGTGCGCAGTATTGGCAAGGAGATCGGCAAGAAAGGCGCCACCGCCAATCTGATCTGGATCGCCCCGAACGCCGAGGAACGAATCGATTCCAGCGTTCGCTTCTTCCTGTCTCCTCGCTCAGCCTATGTCTCCGGCCAAGTGGTCAAGATTGGTAAGGCGGAAACAGGCAACAATGCCACAAACCCGGTCGCCCCCCTGGCTGGCAAAGTGGCCCTGGTCACCGGTGCCTCACGCGGTATTGGCGCGTCCATTGCCGAAACCCTGGCCCGGGACGGTGCGACCGTGATAGCGCTGGACATCCCGGCGGCGATGACCGACCTGGGGACCGTTGCTAGGCGCATTGGGGGGCAGCCGCTGGCCTGCGACATTACCGAACCCAACGCGCCCAAGCTGATCGCCGAATTTATCGAAGACATGGGCAACGGCATCGACCTGATCGTTCATAACGCAGGGGTGACCCGGGACAAGACTCTGGGCAACATGCCCGAGCATTTCTGGGATATGGCAATCGCCGTCAACCTGACCGCCGAGGAGCTGATCGACGAAGAATTGCTCAAGCGCAAGCTGATTCGTGAGAACGGACGCATCGTCTGCGTATCCTCCATCAGCGGCATCGCCGGTAACTTTGGCCAGACCAATTATTCCACCTCGAAAAGCGGCGTCATTGGCTATGTTGAAGCCATGGCACGCTCGCTGAAAAACGGTATTACGATCAATGCCGTGGCACCGGGTTTTATCGAGACGCAAATGACAGCGGCGATGCCACTCACTATTCGCGAGGCCGGCCGGCGCATGAACAGCCTATCTCAGGGCGGCCTTCCGGTGGACGTGGCAGAAACTATCGCCTGGTACTGCAATCCCCAGTCCGCAGGCGTTTCCGGAAATGTCGTGCGGGTGTGCGGTCAGTCACTGGTCGGCAAGTAAAGCCGTCCGCACCAACATCCCCGGCTTCGGTCGGGGGATTTTCGCTCGGACGAGATGCACGACCTGACTACAACGCAGTCGGAGAGGCAATGCGAAACTAGAGAAAAATAGAGAATAGTGGGTAGCGGTTATTGCCGATAACGATAGGGAACACTTCAGGCAAGCGAGTACAGATAGGCGAAAAATTGGCGGAAACTGCAGAAATGGTGGGTGGTACTGGGATCGAACCAGTGACCCTCGCCTTGTAAGGGCGATGCTCTCCCAGCTGAGCTAACCACCCCGGAAGAAGAAAAAAATGGCGGAGCGGACGGGACTCGAACCCGCGACCCCCGGCGTGACAGGCCGGTATTCTAACCAGCTGAACTACCGCTCCGCTTATCATCCCGCTGTCGGTGGGGTACCGACTGGCGCTGAATTGGTGGGTGGTACTGGGATCGAACCAGTGACCCTCGCCTTGTAAGGGCGATGCTCTCCCAGCTGAGCTAACCACCCAATCAGCGCGGAAAACACAGACATTTGCCGTTTAGCGTTGGCTGTGTCATCCAGATGAGACGCGCATTTTAAGCATTTGAGTGAGCCTGTCAAATATTTTTCGAGGAAAATTTCGAACAGAACTCAATTGGTTAATTTGCGCACACTCCCCCAGTTTTTAAATCTGGCAGGGTCAAGACTGGGATGGTTTACCGGTAGATTTACGAGACCGTCGTGCCGTCGATTCACCGGCCGCGGGTGAACGCTTGGGCTGCGTCCCAGAGCGAGCAGCCTTCTGCCTGACGCTGCTGTTTTTACCGCGCTTGTCTGTCGCGCCTTTGTTTTCATTGTTGTTCTTGGCCGCACCTGTGGTCTCGGCCGCCGGCCGCTTCGACTCCGGTGCTCCAGGCGCGGTCCTACGCGTTCTCGAGCGTACGACGGAGCTGGCCATGTGCGCTACGGAAGCCGCTTTACGCTCGAGCGCGAGACGCCCTACTCTGGATTTTCGCTCTTCCGGTACGGTTTCTTCAGCCAGGCGCTGATTGATGTCGTCCAGCCTGTGCTGAATGGTTTCAACCTGCTCGTCCAACATCGCCAGATAGCGCGTACCTATTTTTGTCAGGCGCTGCCGCGCCCAACTAAACGTTCCCTCAACTGAATCCCTGAGTGACATGGTGTTCCCATTGTTATTGTGGGGGCCGCTCCCTTAGGAACCTCTGATTAAGCCTATTGGCGATTCTGGCTCTCCCTGAAAGCCGGAATCAAGGCGCGGCTTCGCAGGAAGGCTGATTGCCTTTCAAGAAGTCGCAACGTAGCAGTCCGGCTTTCAGGGAGAGCCCCTTTGGGCAAGCCTTGAGGGCCTCTCTGGACTGCGTTGCGAATCTTGGCAAGGACTACGCCATTGCCGGCGATCCGCGCCTTGCCAGAAAAGCCCTCAAGGCTTGCAGAATCGCCAATAGGCTTAATCAGAGGTTCCTTTGCTTAAGTCTAGACAGACTAAAGCAGTGCGCAACGCAGCAGGCGATAATTGAAGGAACTATTTTAGCGGGCACCATTTTATTGGGGGATGGACATCGAATTCAGGGTAAGGCCTCTCGAATCGGTCACGCTAGAACGGCCACCACCAATGGCCATCGTCTTGCGCCGCTTTGGCCGCTTCGCGTTCTGCCTCCAGAGCGGCGTAAGAAGACTCCAGCGCCCGGATCTGCCGGTCCGTTTCCAAAGGCTGGGTCGGTCCGCCACCGAAGGGCCAATACCAAGGGGCCGCTTCATACATCCCCTTGTCTTTCATCGATTCGATTTCTGCCTCTCGAGCGGCCTCCAACTCTTCCAGACGCCGTTCGTAGTCGTAATCCTGGTTGGCCTCTACAATCGCTACCGCTGCGTGATTGGGTGCCAACAAGTCGCTGTTTAAAAACTGGGTGGACGCAAGCTCCTGCTCGCCAGTCATTGCGAATTCCCGGGTCACCAGCTGCAAATCCCCACTGGCAAGCGCATGCTCTGGATTCAAATCCGGATGAGCCCGGGCTGGCGGCTCCACTTCGCTGTAGCGCAGGTAGTATATTTCACCGGCCCCGGCGTCCAGCTTGGCATCGGCAATACGGCTTAGGTCGAGGTCGTTGATCCCCTCGAGACCCAACAGGGGGCGCCGCATGATGATGTGTCGCGGCCCTGGGGCAACGACTAACCAGGTATAGCTGTCGTTGCGGAAGTTGAAATAATGATGGCCATCGACGTAGACGCTGGGAGACTCGATCTCATCCGCGGCCCATTGCGAGTGAGGCCGGTAGAAGTACAGCAAAGCATGGTTCTGCCGATCCCAATCGCTGTTGGGAATGTGTACGAAATCGTGCCCTGAAACCGGGTGTAGAAAGGCCCCTGTGCTCTTGCCGATCGACTGGTGAATGGCGCATCCACTCAGCAGTCCGGCAAGGGCAAGCAGTCCGCTAAGCGCGATGAGTGGCGCATTGCCCATGGTATGTCATCCCCTAATACCCTGATGAGCTCGGATGATAGCAACAGGCGGGCGAATCAAACCGAGAAGTACCGCAAGGGATGAATACAAACTGTTACATGAAAATGAGCCTATCCGCTGCTGACTATTAGCCGCCCCGCGCGCGCAGGGTATCGATCTCTTCGTTCAGACGGATCAGGCGGGAGTTGAGCTGGGCGCGGGCTGCATCGATGGCATCGATAGCACCCTCGACCTGGCCCAGCCTCTGGCGGGTATTGGCCAGCTCGTTACGCACCGACTGCAGGTTGCCGGACGACCCCTCCAGACTATTCAGACGGGCTACCAGCTCCTGGCGGGCCAGATCCTGCTCCCGGCCAAAGCGGTCAAGACGCTGCTCAACCGTACTCGCCATTTGCTGGGCGGTTTGCTCGACCTGCTGCAAGCGCGGCTGCATGCCTTCAACCGTCCCGGTCAGTTGCTCCACCGTGGCGGCCCGTTTCTCGGAAGCGGCCTGCAATGCCTCAATCTCGGCCTGCAAGCTGTCCGTCGTCGCCTTAACGCTATTTTTCAGCGTGCTGGTGGTCTCCTCCAGATAGGCTAGTGCGGCCTTATTAGCGTTGATCGCCTCTTTGTTGCGCTCATTCGCCACGGCCCACAGCTTGCGAATCTCGCTATCCGCTGTCTCGGTGCGCTTATTCAGCTTGGCAATCTCCCCCGAGAGATCGGACCCCTTTTCCTGCAGCGTCTCGCCGGTTTCACTAAGCTGACCCTCAAAACGTGCGAGCGCCAACTTGCTCTGGCGAGCCCAGTAGTCTGCTTCCTGCAAGCGCTCGGACATCTGGTCGATACGCTGTCCCTGGGAATACCAGCCCCAGCCTCCGGCGACTATCGAGAGAATGAGTAGAATGGCCAAAAACGCCGTAATACCACCCGAACCGTTACTCGATCCCTTGTCACGGATCACATCCTGCTTAGCCGTATTTCTGGGTGGTTTGTCGTTACCGGCACCCGCGGCTTTTGTCGATGTCCTTACTTCATCCCGCTCAGGACGTATCGGTTCCATGGTTTACCCCAAATCAATATGGTGAAATCTGTTCGGTATCGATCTTATCGATTCGCAATCGGTCACGCCAAAATTATTGAATGCCTGCACTTTAATCCTGGCGACAAACGGCATGGCGCAGTGACAGCAACCGTTGTGCGGCATCCTCGACAATATTTGCATGGCAAACAGGCAGTGCCTACAATGCTCGGCTTTCTTTTTAACATACCAGGACCTTGCTTATGCAGCCGCAAGTTGGTCTCATCATGGGCTCCAAGTCGGATTGGCCGACAATGGAGCATGCCGCCAACATGCTGGAAAAGCTGGGCGTCGCCTATGAAACCCAGGTTGTTTCGGCCCACCGCACGCCTGACTTGCTTTTCGAATACGCCCGTGGCGCCTCTGGCCGCGGCATTCAGGTTATTATTGCCGGCGCCGGCGGCGCGGCTCACCTGCCAGGTATGATCGCATCCCAAACGGCGCTTCCGGTGCTGGGGGTGCCTGTCCAATCGAAAGCGCTCAACGGTTTGGATTCACTGCTTTCAATTGCCCAAATGCCTGGCGGCGTTGCCGTCGGCACCCTGGCCATCGGCAATGCCGGCGCGACCAACGCCGGACTGCTTGCAGCCCAGATTCTCGGGCTTAATAATGCAAACATTCGCGACGCGGTGGAGCAGTTCCGTAACGACCAGACCCAGGCCGTCCTGGACAACCCGGACCCGCGGGCCGAGTAATTCGGGCCCCCGCTATTCTGAACGTTGCAGCAATTCGAACATCAACGGAGTAACCAATGCGCATTGGTGTTCTAGGAGCCGGACAACTTGGACGCATGCTCGCCCTCGCCGGCTATCCTCTGGCTAATCAGTTTGTATTCTACGATCTTTCGGGCAGCCCCAGCGTTGGCTTGGGCGAAGTCATTATCGACCGTAACCACGAGTACCTGAAAGATTTCCTCGCTCGGGTCGACCGGGTCACCTATGAATTCGAGCACCTACCGGTCGAAGTCGCCGAAATCATAGCCCGAGAGAAGACGGTCTATCCCTCGCCTCGAGCCCTGCAAGTGTGCCAGAACCGAGAGGCGGAAAAGACCTTGTTCGGCAGCCTGGGCATACCCACACCGGAATGGCGCATTGCCGAGAGCGCAGCCAACCTGCGCAAGGCAGCCGATGAACTGGGCTGCCCCGTGGTTGCGAAGTCGAACACCGAGGGCTACGACGGTAAAGGCCAGGCCGTGCTACGTTCGCCGGAAGAGGCCGATCACGCCTGGGCAGCCATTGGCCACGAAAAACTGATTGTCGAAAAGTTCGTCGACTTCAACCGCGAAGTCTCGGTTATTGCGGCTCGCGGCGAGGATGGCGAGGTAGCCATCTATCCCATGGCAGAGAACGTCCACAGAGACGGTATCTTGCGCTATTCCATTGCCCCGGCCCCCGGACTTCGGCCGGAGATTCAGGAAAGTGCCGAGCACTATGTCCGCACGCTACTCAACGAATTGGATTACGTAGGCGTGCTGGCACTGGAACTTTTCGAGACGGACGACGCATTGGTTGCGAATGAAATGGCTCCGCGGGTCCATAACTCTGGCCACTGGAGCATGGACGGTGCCCAGACCAGCCAGTTCGAGAACCACGTCCGGGCCATTACCGGCATGCCTCTCGGCAATGTCAGCCCTCGCGGCGTGAGCTGTATGGTCAACATTATTGGCGAGCAAGGCTCCATCAAGGACATCCTTCGCTTACCTTATGCACACGTCCATCTTTACGACAAGCTTGAGCGGCCCGGCCGCAAGCTGGGGCACGTTAATATCGTGGCCGACAGTTACGAGGAGCTCGTCTGGCGCGTCAGAAACTGCGCATGCTTCCTGCCGGGAGCGCCGGAGCTGGACTGCTCGCTCACCCGACGTTAGTGACTCTTAACACAAGCGCACTCTCTGGTTAGTTGACCCGGGCAATCAATTTATTGGGGTCGGCGTGCGTCGGCCCTTGAAAAAAATTCTGTTGCCCCAAACTGTTACGTCGTGGAATCGCCCCATACCGGGTGTTAAGCTTTGCATACCTAAGATCGCGAAACGGAACGGCGATTCAGTTTTCTAGGTATGTTGTTGAGCTGTTCACATCATCATAAATACTGTTGAGAGAACGAAGAGGGAGACCTTCCAATGGCATTTGAACTTCCTGCACTGCCTTACGAAAAGAACGCACTTGAACCGCACATCTCACAGGAAACCCTGGAATACCATTACGGTAAGCACCACAACACTTACGTCACCAAGCTCAATGGGCTGGTTGACGGTACCGCCGACGCAGAGAAGTCTCTTGAAGAGATCATCAAGAGTGCGAGTGCAGGTCCGCTGTTCAACAACGCAGCTCAAGTCTGGAACCACACCTTTTATTGGAACTGCCTGGCCCCGAACGGTGGTGGCGAACCTACCGGTGAAGCAGCCGATGCCATCAACAAGGCCTTTGGCTCGTTCGACGAGTTCAAGAAGCAGTTCAACGATAAGGCAGCCAACAACTTCGGTTCCGGCTGGACCTGGCTGGTCAAGAAGTCGGACGGCAGCGTAGCCATCGTCAACACCGACGATGCCGGCACGCCGCTAACAACCGCGGATAAGCCCGTACTGACGGTTGATGTGTGGGAGCACGCCTACTACATCGACTATCGCAATTCCCGTCCGAACTACCTTGAGGCGTTCTGGAATCTGGTCAACTGGGACTTCGTCAACGAGAACCTGGCTGGCTAAATCGCCTCGTCCGGACTGAGATCCAGTCCCGTGCGAAGAAAAAAATGCCCGCTCCCCGAGCGGGCATTTTTTATTGAAAGCTTGACCCACCTGCAGTGAACCCTGCGCTCTGTCCGGTTACTGGACATGATACGGACGCGACCGGTCGCACCCTACCCTCTATCGAGCTGACTATGTCCTCGGCATGAGGAGTCGCACCGTACAACCAAACATCACAATAAAACAAAAAACCAACAACGGCGATCTGCAACCGGCGTAACCTGTCCGAGGATGTGTGGACAGAGTTTGCGCTGTCCACGGCAACCTCATCGAGGACCGGCTGCAGCGAAAAGGATGCCGGTGAAATCATAACCGGAGGAATCGGAGGGCGATGTCGTTCCAGCCGATTCCCTAAGCGCTGAATCAATGGATAAAGAGTTTCAGTTCGAACATCGACTGGGCTACAGGATATTACGCTGGGTTCTGCTCATTGCGTTACTAAGCGGTATTCTGCTTAGCACGGCTCAGGCGTTCATCGATGCCTGGCGGGTTTCAGATGAGCTTGATCAGCAGGCCAACCAGAGCCTGGCCCTGGTGCGCGAGGCCGCCAGCCAAGCGGTTTACAGCATCGATGAAGAACTTGCCCAGCAGGTCGTGGATGGACTATTCCAACAGCAGGCCGTGCGCATGGCCAGCATTACACATCCGGATGGCGAACCCCTAGCCCGCCGCCAGCGCCCCTTGCTGCCCGCCGATTACCGACCTTTGACCGACCCGATTTTCCTCCCCGAGCGCAGCTACCGTACGCCGCTATCCCGGGGCGGTAACGATCCGACGATCTACGGCTATCTCGACGTCAACTACGATACCTCTTATACCGCCGCCTCATGGCTCGAACGCGCCACCCTGACCTTTCTCTCGGGCATCGCCCGGGCCGTGGTGTTGGCCATGGTGCTGTTCTGCGTTTTCCATATCCTGCTGACACGCCCATTGTTTCGAATCATCAAATCGCTGTCCCGGGTAAACCCGGACAACCCGGGCCACACCTTGCTGGAGCCACCCAAAGGCCATCACAAAGACGAACTTGGCCTATGGGTCAACGCCACCAACAACTTGCTGATGGCAATCACCGAGAACCTGGAAAAGCAAGCCGAAACAGAGGCAAGGGTCAGTCGTTTATCCCGCTACGACAAGCTTACCGGGCTGCCTAATCGCGAACTCCTGCTGGCCAACTTGGGCAGCTACCTGGACGAGCATCGACGCAACAATCAATCTTTGGCCGTCTTCTGCTTCGGCATCGACGACTTCAAGGGCGTCAACGAGCAACACGGCTACCATATGGGCGACCAGCTCTTGCAGACCGTCGCTGAACGTCTCAACGGCGACGGTCCCAATGGTCCGCTGGTCGTCGCGCGGCTAGGTAGCGATCAGTTCGTTGTCGTGGACCGGCATCTCCGGGATGGCTACCAGGGTGCCGCTACCTCGGAGTGGTTACTGCAAAGAATTGCCCAGCCAATTAGCCTGGCTGGGCGCGTTGTTTCGGTGACAGCTACCATTGGCATTGCGCTGTATCCCGCTGACGCCGACCACAGCGAACAACTGCTGCAACGCGCGGAGCAGACGATGACATTGGCAAAGACCGCCGGCCGCAATCAGTTCCAGTTTTACGTTGCCAGCGTCGACCAAGAAATACGCAGCCGGAAGAAACTGGAGAAAGACCTCCAACTCGCCCTGCCAAGCCATCAGTTCCACTTGGTCTATCAACCCCAGATTAACCTTGAAACCCGGCGGGTCATCGGTGCGGAGGCCTTGTTACGCTGGGAGCATCCGGAACACGGTCTTGTCCCACCGGATCAGTTCATACCGCTGGCCGAGTTCAATGGCTCCATCGTCGATATTGGCCTCTGGGTGCTCGACCAAGCCTGTGCCCAGGCAGCCGAATGGACAAAGGCAGGTATGCCGATCCGCATCGCCGTCAATTTGTCCGCCGTTCAACTACGTCAGGACGACATCGTCGATACGGTTCTTAGCACCCTGAAACGTCACGCCATTCCGCCAGGCAGACTAGAGCTGGAAGTGACCGAAACCGGCTTCATGGAAAATCTGGATAGCGCGATAGAGAAACTGAGCCGGCTACGCAGCGAAGGTATCAACATTGCCGTTGACGATTTCGGCACGGGCTATTCATCCCTAACCTACATCAAACGACTGCCGTTACAGCATCTGAAAATCGATAAGCAGTTCATCCATGACTTGCTCGTTAACGAAGAAGATACCCGGATCGCCAATACCATTATTGATCTGGGGAGGAGTTTAAATCTCGATGTCATCGCCGAGGGCGTGGAAACCGAAGAGCAGGAGTTCTACTTGCACAATCGCGGTTGCCAACTCGCTCAGGGCTACTACTTCAGCAAACCGCTCAAGCCCGATGATTTCGCACGCTTTGTGACTGACTTTCACCATAAAATCACCGTGGATTCAACCGAACGTTAAATCTGCTTCGCTGATTTGGACATGTCTACCCGCCCGCATTTTGATGCTCGGCCAGATCGGCCAATTCCTACTGGGTAGCGGCAACCGCGGCCGTTATCACGGTTCCCGGGAAAGCAAGGGCCAGGGCGCAACCACAATCGTTGGCCTGGTGCCATTCAGTTCTCCTACAGCCTGATCTTCCACGCGATGGACGATAAAGAGCGTGAAGCGACCTTACGCAGTAGCACGGCCGGGGCCGTACTCGCCTTCCAGCCGGAGCTTATCGAGCGTTTCTGCCCTACTCTGGACGCCCTGGGCGAAAAACACCCGGCTGCCCGCTCTAGACCCGCACTACGTAAACTGGACCCAAGCAGACGCTTGAGCAGGCGTTGTCGCAACGGGTCGGCGTGGACTATCGCCCTTGCTCAAACCAGCGGTTATTAACGCTTGCGAGGATTGCTTCTGCGTGACGCACAAATGTTCCTGACCCTATAAAGAAAATGGCCGGCAATTGCCGGCCATTTCGATCATTCCACCTGATTCTGTTTCATGTTATCGGGAAGCATGCGGTTGCGATTGAACAACTGCTCGATAGGCGGACGTGTCGCGTCGTCTGGAATGTCTTTATCAAGCTTGCGACTGAGACCTAGATTGATCTCCCACAGCCCTTGATACTTCTCATCGGTAATCGCGACAGTATCGCTTTTGTGCAACAGGATCGTCGGTCGCAGGAACACCAGAAGATTGCGCTTGGTCGTGGTTTCGGACTCGGATGAGAATAGCGCCCCGAGATAGGGAATATCGCCCAGCAGCGGTACCTTGCTCTTCTGAACACGGTAGTCCTCGCGAATCAGGCCGCCAAGAACAATGGTCTCGCCGTTGTCCGCCAGTACCGTGGTCTTGATCTCGCGTTTGTTGGTGACGATATCGGAGGCCGCGTCGATGCTGTCTGCGATGGATTCAGTGGTCTGTTCAACCGTCAGCTTCACCAGTTGGTCTTCGCTGATCGACGGCGTGACTTTAAGTGTCAGACCGACATCGCGGCGCTCAATCGTGGTAAACGGATTGTTCAGGCCGGCGCTGGTATTAGTGGTTTGACCGGTTACGAACGGCACATTCTGGCCCACGACGATTTCAGACTCCTGGTTGTCCAGGGTAATAATGCTCGGCGTCGACAGCAGGTTCGCCGCCGTGGAGTTCGACAGGGCCTGGATCAGCACCCCCCAGGTAACACCATCCTCATCACGCTGACCCAGCCCCAGAGACAGCCCACCAGTTGCAGGCGTAATCAGCTCATCTGTCGCGATAGCGCCGATAACGGCTCCGAGACTACGTCCGACGTTGTCAAAATTAGAGCCCGCGATGGGTGTCGAGCCACTGCCTTCATCGCCAAGCGCAAACTGGACGCCTAAATCCTGACCCAGTTCGTCGCTGATTTCGACAATGGCCGCTTCGATCATGACCTGCGCGCGACGCACATCCAGCGCGTCGACGATGGCGTCCACTTCCTGCATGAGCGAAGGCTCGCCACGCACAACCAATGCATTCAATCCCTCGTCTGCAAAAATGGCGAACCCGCTGTTCCCGCCGGACGGGCTCGATCCACCGGAGGCCTGCTGGCCTTGCTGCTTTTCACGCGCGACTTCGCCCATCACGCCCTTGAGTAGCTCGGCAAGAGATTTAGCGTCAGCATGCTTGAGACGAACGACTTTCGTGGTGCCGCCCGATGCAGATGGCTGATCCAGCTTACGGATCAGGTCGCGCATCTTGTCGCGGAAGTTCTCGTCGCCGCGGAGGATCAGGCGGTTGCTGCGCTCGTCGGCTGTGACACTGTACTTATTGGCCGCGTCGTTGGCAGATTTGCCCAGTTCTGCAGGCGCCAGTTCCTGCAACAGACGGACCATGTCGCCCACCCAGGCTTCATCGAGCTGCATCACTTCCACTTCGTACTTCGACGGGCTGTCCAGCTCGCTGACGATATCCTCGATGCGGTCGATATTGGACGCATGGTCGCTGATAATCAAAGCGTTGGCGGCTGCCACGCCGGCGAGGTGACCGTATTTTGCGACCAGCGGACGCAGGATGGGCACTAACTCCAGCGCATTGGCGTTGTTGACCTGGATGACCTTGGTTATCAACTGTTCGGAAGGAATCGTCGTGAAACGCCCCAAGGATTCGGCGGACTGCTTGGCGTCCACCTGCTGCACAATCTTGATGACCTCTTCGCCCGGGATTGCCGTGAAGCCATGCACCTGTAGTACCGCCAGGAACAGGTCGTAGATCTCGTCTTTATTCATCGGGGCCGAAGAAAGCACCGTGACTTTACCTTTCACCCGCGGATCCACCACAAAGCTGTATCCGGTGATATCGGCAATCTGCGTTACAAACGCGCGAATGTCGGCATCTTTGAGGTTCAGCTTCCAGGTTCCCTCCTGACTGTGAACGACCATACTCAGGGGAAGGAGCAAGGCCAGAACCAGAGCCCGAACAAATGGCGTCTTCAGATTAGTCATGCAGTGCTGGTTTCCTGTACAGGCTTTCTTACAGATGGGCTACTGTCGCCCACCCTTGTTGTAATGTCACGTTGTAATGTCACGTTTAATCGCTGTTGTTCCACATACGTTCTATGGCTACTGGGGGAGCGCGTAATTGACCGTAAAACTGACACCGTCACGCATGACCTCCACCTCAATCTGAGGCATGTCCCGCCAGGAGTTGAGCAACTCCCGGTCCTGCTCGATATCTCCCAGCGACTGGCCATTGATCGCGGTAATCACATCGCCGGACTGCAGATTCAAGGCCGACAGCATGGGGTTCGATCCGTCGTAGACATAACCTTGAGTCGTACCCGGTTCTACCGGGCGCAAACCATACTGCTGGAGCGCAGCATCCCCCTGCGCAGCCAACTCGGCCTGGGCCTCTTCAACGAACGCCTCCGGCGAGGCATAATCCGCATCCTCAACTTGCGATACCATACCTTCACCCTCGCCCTCTTCAAAGGCCAGGGATTCAATTTCACCATTGCGGCGGATCAAAATGCGCTGTGATTCAACTTCAGCCAATTCGATGTTGCCGGGCATCGTCTCGCCAACGCGGTAGTACGCTGTGGAGCCGTCGGTCCCTGAAACTATAGCACCGGACAGTTCCGGGCGTGTGGCCACGAGGACGCCCTCAAGCTTCATTCGCAGGTGGGTTTGCGGCGCAGATCGCCGTACCGCTTCCGCCACCGGCGTGCCGGCATCCGGCCGGCCAAACAGATCGTAGGCGGCCAATGGCTGAGATTGCCCTGTTTCACCCGCAGTGGAGGACTGAGAGCTCGTCCTGGGCCCGACCATAACGGGATCGGTCCAAACCAGCATCCAGGTCAAACGGCCCATGATCCAAGCGGAATAGATAACCAGACCAATAAGCAACACGTTGGCGATCCAGCGAGGCACACTGGCAAACGGCGTTGCGTAGCGAACCGAAGCCATCGTTTACCCCGCTGGCATGACGCGCTGACGCACACTGAAAACCACATCGCCGGGCGCAGCATTGCCCGACCAGGGTTGATTGACCAAATCCAGCATTCGCCGGAATACCTGAATCTGCGCCATACCGTCCGGCTGAAGGTTGGCACTGATTACCGGATCCGGGCTATCCGCAGATGAAATCTGCAAATCTATCCGCCCCTGCCGCTCATCCACGCTGGCCTGCATGGCAGGTAGCACTGCGCTTTGGGTCGAGCCGCCCATTGGCCAAGTGACCTGACCTCCAGGCCAACTTGCGCGCCCATTAAGTTGAGTCAGCGATCCGTCCGTCATGGCGAGGGAAAGGGAGTTTACGTTGACGTTACCCTCGATCATGGCGCCTCCGCTACGCTGTATTTCTCGGCTGAACTCAGAGATGTTGATATGACCGTCGGCCGAGAGCGCCATAGCGTTGACACCGGTGAGCCGAACCTCGCCCTGCAGGCTGGATTTCGAGGTTTGCACCCGCCAACCGACAGGCAGATAAGCGTCCTCGTCGATGAGGCCATCGATATGCCAGCCCACCTGGAGCGAATGCCCCATAACACGGGCCTGTAAAGCCCCGTTCCAGAGCTGGCCCGAAACCTGTTCGACAGCGACACCGGGCGGTAAGGGAACAGAGTCGCGGCTCAGGTGCCACACCCAACCGGCGGGAATCCAGAATACCAACGCGACAAGATAGACGACCAATCCTAGCAACGTCAGTAACACCACTTTGCCGGGTCGCAGAAAAGGAGATTCTGGGGTATCAGTCATACATATTCAGGACATGGATCAACGCGTCGTCACGCAAGTGAACCGGAGTCTAACAAACCGCCACCACAAGTGCATGACGCAGTCCAAAAAAAACCCCACGCCTAAGCGTGGGGCCTTTTATGACCGGAAACGGTCGTCGGACCGGGTGAGGGTCGGCTTACATCATGCCGCCCATACCACCCATTCCGCCCATGCCGCCCATATCCGGCATGCCGCCACCTTTCTCGTCTTCCTGCTCGTCAGTCACCATCGCTTCGGTGGTGATCATCAGGCCGGCAATGGAGGCCGCTGCCTGCAGGGCTGAACGGGTCACCTTGGCGGGATCCAGGATGCCCATTTCCAGCATATCGCCGTAGGCTTCAGTAGACGCATTGTAGCCGTAGCTACCTTCGCCCTGACGTACCTTGTCGACCACAACAGACGCTTCGCCGCCTGCGTTGGTTACGATCTGACGCAGGGGTGCTTCCATCGCACGGCGCAGGATGTTGATACCTGCTTTCTGCTCTTCGTTATCAGCCTGAACTTCGCTCAGTGCTGAAAGGGCGCGAATCAGGGTTACGCCGCCACCGGCCACGATACCTTCTTCGACCGCAGCGCGGGTAGAATGCAGCGCGTCTTCGACACGGGCCTTCTTCTCTTTCATTTCAACTTCAGAGCCCGCGCCAACCTTGATCACGGCCACACCGCCAGCCAGCTTGGCAACGCGCTCTTGCAGCTTCTCTTTGTCGTAGTCGGAGGAGCTGTCTTCGATCTGCTTGCGGATCTGCTCAACACGCGCTTCGATATCGGCCTGAGCACCCGCACCATCGATGAGGGTGGTGTTTTCCTTGGTGATATTCACGCGCTTGGCTGTACCCAGATCATCCAGCGTCGTGTTTTCCAGGGACAAACCAACCTCTTCGGAAATCACAGTACCGCCGGACAGAATCGCGATGTCCTGCAGCATTTCCTTGCGACGATCACCGAAGCCAGGCGCCTTCACTGCGGCAACTTTGACGATACCGCGCATGTTGTTGACCACCAGGGTAGCCAGCGCTTCGCCTTCGATGTCTTCGGCGATGATCATCAGCGGCTTGCCAGCCTTGGCCACGCTTTCGAGAACCGGCAGCAATTCGCGGATGTTGGAGATCTTCTTGTCGACCAGCAGGATGTACGGATCGTCAAGCTCAGCGGACATGTTGTCCTGGTTGTTGATGAAGTACGGGGACAGGTAGCCACGGTCGAACTGCATACCTTCAACCACGTCCAGCTCGTCTTCCAGGCCACGGCCTTCTTCAACGGTGATAACGCCTTCTTTACCCACACGCTCCATGGCGTCGGCGATAATCTTACCGATGGTTTCGTCACCATTGGCGGAGATCGTACCGACCTGGGCAATGTTGCGGCTGTCGTCGCACGGCTTGGCCATCTCACGGATCGCTTTAACCGCGAATGTAGTGGCTTTGTCGATACCGCGCTTGAGGTCCATCGGATTCATGCCCGCGGCAACCGCCTTCAGACCTTCGTTAACGATGGACTGAGCCAGTACGGTCGCCGTCGTGGTGCCGTCACCCGCCGTGTCGTTGGTCTGGGAAGCGACTTCCTTGACCATCTGCGCGCCCATGTTCTCGAACTTGTCTTTCAGCTCGATTTCCTTGGCGACAGAGACACCGTCCTTGGTCACGGTCGGTGCGCCGAAGGACTTGTCCAGAACCACGTTACGGCCTTTCGGCCCCAGAGTTACCTTAACGGCGTCGGCCAGAATGTTGACACCTGCAACCATACGCTTGCGGGCTGAATCGCCAAATTTAACGTCTTTAGCTGCCATAGTAATCTTTTCCTGTATTCGTATATTCGTTAAACAATCTTCGAATGACGCGAGTAAACGTAGAGGCTGGGCTTAGCTTTCCAGCACACCGTAGATTTCGTTCTCGCTCAGAATAAGCAGGTCTTCACCGTCGATCTTCACAGTGTTTCCAGCGTACTGACCAAACACCACGGTATCACCGACGTTCACCGCCAGCGCACGGGTTTCGCCATTGTCGAGAATACGGCCGTTGCCGATGGCGAGCACTTCGCCCTGGGACGGCTTTTCCTTGGCGTTGCCCGGTAGGACGATACCGCCAGCGGTCTTCTCTTCCTCTTCCTTACGGCGTACGACAACACGATCGTGTAGCGGACGAATTTTCATTGCTCTTTTCTCCAGTAGTCAGATTGCGACAAAAGTCAGATTGTCTTTGGCAATGAGGTTTACCCAAAACGCCGGGGCTCGTAAGCACCTGTTTTGTCAGGATCTTCGTGACCCACAGCAAACTTGTGGTCCTTATGTGGGGTTACGGCCCGGCATTTCAACACCCCCGGTGAAAAAAATTTTCACTTTTTTTCTAACGCATCCCGGTCTTCGGAACTCTTGGTGTCGTCTTCCTGCCGACGGTATTCCCCCTCGATAATATCGTCACGACTAAAGGGGGAACGTCCGAAGGGATCTTGACCGCCGGCGGTGAAGTGAAAACCGCTGCGAGACGCACCGGCAACGACCATTCGCTTTAGCGCGTGGCTGGCCAGCCAGCGCCGGGTTGGCGGCAGCAGGCATAGAAAGCCGACGGCATCGGTAACGAAGCCCGGCGTCAGTAGCAGGGCCCCGCCGACTGCCAGAATCAGCCCTTCGGCCACCTCCCGGGCGGGCAACTCACCGCTGTTGATGCGCTGGTTGGCCCGGAACAGCGTCGCAAGCCCCTGCTGACGCAGTAGGGCGGCGCCAACCACGGCGGTTAACAGAACCAGGCCGATGGTACTTAATGCGCCGATAATCCCACCCACCTTGATCAGGATGACCATTTCGACGATAGGCAACACAATGAAGGCTACAAAGAGAAAACCCATGTCGCCGCTCCTCAATAACGAATGTCTCCAGCCGATGAAGCCCATCGACGCTCTGGTATACTCTTGCTCGCCAAATTTACCGACTCACAATAATCAACTCACATAAACACCAATCCACAACAAACAATTAGGGCGTAACATGAAACTTCAAGATTCAGTGATTGCGATTACCGGCGGTGGCCAGGGACTAGGTCGGGCCATGGCGGAGTACCTGGCGGCGCGGGGCGCGCGGCTGGCCTTGATTGACTTGATGCCGGAAAAGCTCGACGAGGCCGTCGCAGCCTGCAAAGCCGCTGGCGGCCAAGCCATGGCGTATACCTGCAACGTCGCCCGCGAAGAAGAAGTCGAGTCCACCTTCGCCGCCATTCACGACGACTTCGGCCAGCTTAACGGGCTGATCAACAATGCCGGCATTCTACGGGACGGCCTGATGATCAAGGCCAAGAACGGCGAAATCGAAAAGCGCATGAGCCTGGCGGAATGGCAGGCAGTGATCGACGTCAATCTGACCGGCGTGTTCCTGTGCGGCCGCGAGGCGGCCACCCAGATGATCAAGCACGGTGACAAGGGCGTGCTCATCAATATCAGCAGCATTTCCCGCGCCGGCAACATGGGCCAGAGTAACTATTCGTCGGCGAAAGCGGCCGTCGCCGCCCTGGTCCCGGTCTGGGCCAAGGAACTGGCTCGCTACGGCATTCGCGCCATGGGCATCGCGCCCGGCTTTATCGAGACTGAAATGACCGCGTCGATGAAGCCCGAAGCACTGGAAAAGATGACGGCCGGCATCCCCCTCAAGCGCATGGGCAAACCGGAAGATATTGCCTCCGCCGCGGCCTTTATCATGGAGAACGACTACATGTCCGGTCGCATGATCGAGGTGGACGGTGCCCTCCGTCTCTGAGCCGTCTATCGAGAGCGGCATCAGTCGCGAGCAGATCATCTGGCAGGTGGTCTGCACCATCCCGCCCGGGCGCGTGGCCAGCTACGGCCAGATTGCGCGGCTGGCGGGATTCCAGGGACTGGCCCGCTTCGTGGGCCGGACCCTGAGCCAACTTCCGGACGGTTCGGAGGTGCCTTGGTACCGCGTCCTGAAGCAAGACGGACGCGTCGCGTTTTCACCGGATTCCAATCGTTACGTTCAGCAGTGCCAACGGCTGACCGAGGAAGGGGTGCTCGTGAAAAACGGCCGCGTGTCCATGACACAGTTCCGCTGGACACTGTGAGCCGTTCAGTTCGACTGCCGGCCGCCCTCCTCCTCTTCGCCTCCCTCGTTGGCCGGGGCCAAAGCGTCCAGCCGATCGCCATGACGCAGCATGTACCAGGCGAGCAGGATGGCCGGAATACCCATCACGGCGGAAACGAGAAAGAACTGATCGTAGCCGAAAGACTCGACAACGATTCCCGAAAAACCACCGATGAATTTGCCCGGCAAGGTCATTAGCGAGCTGAACAAAGCGTACTGCGTTGCCGTAAACGCTGCACTGGTCATACTCGACAACCACGCAATTAAGGCCACATTAGCGATCCCACCGCTCAGATTGTCAGCGCTGACCACCAAAGCCAGGGTGTAAATATCGGGTGGATACTGGGCGATCACCATAAACAGCAGATTACTGAGTGCGCCGAGAACCGCGCCCACCAACAGGATGGGACGCACGCCGTAACGCACGACCAGGACGCCGCCCAATCCCGAGCCCGCAATCGTCATGGCGAAACCGAAAATCTTGGTGACGTCGGCAACGTCCGTTTTGGAAAAGCCCATGAAATTGAGATAGAAGGGATTGGCCATGACCCCCAAAGCGATGTCGCAGATACGGTAGACTGCCACCAGTACCAGTATCGCCACCGCCAGGTCACGATAGCGGCGAAAGAAATCAAGGAATGGACCGACGATAGCCGCAGATGTCCAGCCGGCCAGCTTGGCCACCTGCGGAGAAAGGTGGGCGCGCTTGAGCGTCTCCCGCTCCACCGCCTCGGCCAGGTCTTGAGCCGCTGCATAGTGATTGGCCCGCGGCTCCCGGACAAAAAGAACGGTGACGATACCGATGCCCACAAGCAACGCCATCACTTGATAGGATATTTCCCAGGACCAGTATTCCGCCAGATAAAGAGCCCCCGCCCCGGCCACCAACAAGGCGACCCGATAGCCAAAAATGTAGGCTGCCGCCAGTGCCGCTTGAATCCTGGGTTCGGCAATTTCGATCCGGTAAGCATCGATGGCCACATCCTGTGTCGCCGAGGAAAAAGCCACCAACAGCCCGCATAAAGCCATCAGTGTCGGAGCCGATGCGGCATCGACACCCGCCATCAATAACAGACCTGCGGCAATACCTACTTGTGCCAGCAACATCCAGCTTCGCCGCTTGCCCAGTAAACGGTCGAGGACAGGCAAAGGCAAACGGTCTACTACGGGCGCCCAGAACACCTTGATCGAATAGGTAATCCCCAGCCAACTGAAAAAACCAATCGTGGCCGTTTCCACGCCAACATCCGCCAGGCGGGCATTAAGTGTGGAAAACACCAGCAGAAAAGGCAGGCCCGCAGAAAAGCCAAGCAACAGGAGGGCAAGTACCTGCCAGCGAGTAAACGTGTAAATCGTCTCCCGCAGGAGGTCGCGTCGGGTCCGGGAAGTGATTGCGGCGGCTCCGTCAGTCGCGGAAGTTGTTGTATTGCAACGGCAGCTCAAGCTCCGATTCTTTGATCAGTGCAATCGCCGCCTGCAGGTCGTCACGCTTCTTGCCGGTTACCCGCACCTTGTCGCCCTGAATGCTCGCCTGCACCTTCATCTTGGCATCCTTGAGCAGCTTGACGATCTTCTTGGCGTCCGGTGTTTCAATACCTTGACGCAAGGTAAAGTGCTTTTTAACCAGTTTGCCGGAACGGCTGTCGCCGCTTTCTTCCAGAGCGCGAGTGTCGACGTTGCGCTTGGCAAAAGCCATACGCACCATATCCAACAACTGCTCGAGCTGAAACTCCTGCTCTGCGCTCAATGTGATGCCCTTGTCGTCAAGCTCAACATCCACCTCGACGTTTTTGAAATCCCAGCGGTTGCCCAGCTCGCGTTTGGCCTGGTCGACAGCATTGGTGACTTCGTGCATATCAATTTCAGAGACGATATCAAAAGAGGGCATGCTCAAGCTCCAAAAATGCGGACGCGGTCACGCAACCGAACACGTGCACCGAAATTGGATCCGCAGGTTTTACAAATGAAAGCGGCAGGCGGCACGATTCGCGTTATACTTGCCGCGCCTGGATTAGAATATCAAGTTGGCTTCACAGCCGCACCCTGGATCGGACCCTGAGAGTCGTCAATCAGCATGCCCAACCTGGATCTCCCCATACTCGTCGTCGACGATGCCAAATTTAGCAGCATGGTTGTTGCCCGCACGCTAAAGAAAGCCGGCTACCGCGATGTACGTATCGCCCACAACGCTCCGGACGCCGTGGGGCTGATGGAGGATCGACCGGTAAGCGTACTGATTGCCGATTGGCTCATGCCGGAGATGGATGGCCTGGAACTGACCGACCGTGTGCGTCAGCTGGACGAACAGGGCAACCACTATACTTACGTGATGCTGCTGACAGCACGTGAAAGCGTCGATGCGCTAGCGGAAGCGTTCGATCGCGGTGTGGACGATTTCATCTACAAGTCAGACATGAGCAAGCAACTGCTACCACGGATTTTCGCCGCCGATCGCATGGCGGATCGACAAAATACGCTACTCATGGCCAACGCCCTGCTCGTGGAGAACAACCGTGAGCTTGAATCGCGCAACATCATCGATCTGGAAACCGGTCTGTGCAACAACGCCTATGCCCGGGAGCGGCTGGAACGGAGTCTACGCCAGGCCGAATCCCGCGGTGGCGCGTCGGCCTATGTGCTGGTAGGCATCCGTAACTGGCAGCCGCTCAAACGCCAGCACAGTGCCGGAACCATGAGCGAGCTGGCGGTGGGCATCGGCCGCCGGCTCAGTCACCTGATTCGCCCCATGGATACCCTGTGCCGGGTCGGCGACAATCAGTACGCCATCGTCGCGCATTTCGATAACCCTGAGCACTGCTCCGTCAGCGCCTTCCGGCGTATCTACGACGGCATTAATCACAAGGCGCTCAAAACCACAGCGGGCTACATTTCGGTCGAAGCCGGTATGGCGCTGTGCCGCACGGACATCCAGCATGGAACCCCAAGCGTCGCGGACGTCGAAAAAGCAGCGGTCCAGGGCCTCATGGACGCGTACGAGACCCGGCTGTTTACGGAAACCGCCCCCGATGTGTTGCAGGAAGCCTAGTGTGCCGTGCGGCTAATTCGCTGATCTACTGAGCCCCTGAAAGCTTTGAGAGCAAGGCGCGGTGGCGAAGGTTTGGTGGTTCCAAATCGAGCCAGCGCAACGCGGCTATCAAAGCTCTCAGGGGCTCCCGAAGGGCGCATCGCTGACGACGCTGGGCCGTCGTTCCCAAACCTTGACGGGGAACCACCCCGCCTGCGGCTTGGCGCCTTGTCCAGCGCCGTCAGCGACGCGCAGTAGATCAGCGAATTAACCGCACGGCACACTAGAACCCCCTGTAAATCCGGGAACGGGCTCACAGCACAATCCGTTACACGGGCATACACATCACAAACAGACTTCTCCGGCGTCAGCCCCTAATATCTCAATCGTGGATGTAAGCAGTACCCCCCATGACGGAGGAGTGAGCAGTCTTCCAAGTAAGCAGTCTGGAGAGTCAGTAGTCTTCCAAGCGAGCAGTCTGGAGAGTCAGCAGTCCCTTCGTCGCAGTATGGGGGTTTTACCTCCCAACGGATTAACGAATTTTTCAGGCACTTTCGTTCTTTCCTTATTTTTAGGCGGGCTGGTTTATCCAGCCCGCTTTTTTATTTCGTTTATTTTTCACGCTGCCTACTTTTGACCCTGCCGTTGTCCTGCCAATCTGCCGATTCAAGCGCATCTATACCTCCCAAACATTGATTTAGCGACGCCGCACCTTTATTAATACGGGAAACCATCGAACGGGTAACCGTCAATAACAACGGTACGCATGAAGACGACCACACCCCTGGGCTCCGTATCCGTCGCCGCATTGCGCCAATACTTGCGAGCGGCCGATCACAAGAATATCGATACCCAATCGTTGCTCACCGACGCAGGACTGGACCCGGAGGCACTGCCCGCCGACGACGCCAGGATCGACGGCGCACGTTTCCAGCATTTCATCCGCCAGCTGGCCGATGCCAACAGCAACCCCATTCTGGGACTGGAAACCGGCGACTACGTCCAGCCAGGTTCCTATAGCGTGCTGGGCTACATCACCATGAGCTGCGCCACGCTGGGAGAAGCCATTCAGTACATCATTCCCTACGAGAAGCTGGTGGGCGATTTGGGCATCACCCAGTTTTTCGTGCAAGACGACGAGATGCACCTGGTCTGGCAGTGCGCCTACACCGACCCCATCGTGCGAACACAAGTGATCGACAACGTGATTGCCTCCTGGATCAACTATGCCCGCTGGCTGGGTGACGAGCCGAATACCCGCCCACGGGCAGTCTACCTTGAGCACCGTTCGCCGGGACCGGACTATGAGTCTGCCTATCAAACGCGCTGGGGCTGCCCAGTGCACTTCGAAGCCAGCGACAACCGGGTGGTCGCCGCCAAGTCGCTGCTGGACGTCCCCCTACGCCAACCCGACCCGAACCTGCGCCGGACTTTAGAAGCCCACGCCCAGAACCAAATGGCCGGCATCGAACGTCACACGGCGCTGCTGACCCAGGTGAAAAATGCCATTCGCCATCAATTGCTACAGGGTGTGAGTCGACAGGATATCGTGGCCGAGCAATTGGGTATGACCAGCCGAACGCTGCAACGCAAGCTCAGCTACGAAGGCAGCAGTTACCAAAAGCTGCTGGACGCCGTCAGGCAGTCGTTGGCCGAGGACCTCCTGGGGAATACCGAACTTCCCATTCCCGAAATCGCCTTCCGGCTCGGCTTCAGCGAAACCACCTCGTTCCATCGGCGGTTTAAGAACAGTGCCGGGATAACGCCCGGCGAGTATCGGGAGCGGCACAAGTGTGCGCGGTAGACCTCTACTCTGTCTTCAGTCGACGCAGCACAGACTCATTGTCGGCGCCAAGCTGGCGGCCCGTATGTGACGCTTCACAGGGCGTCTGGCTGAACTTGATGGGATGACCGATCTGCCGTTGCGCTCCACCGGTTTCCCTGGGCACATTGATTACCATGTGGCGGGCCTGGATCTGGGGATGGGCCGCCGCTTCCTCCAAGGTCAGCACCGGCTCAACGCAGGCATCCTGCTCGGCAAAGATGCCCTCCCAGTCCGCCAGGTTACGCTGGACAATGGCTTTGGCCAGCGCTTGCTTCAGCTTCTTTTGATGCGCCGGATTCTGGCTCAGGCCAAAACTCTTCATCTCCTCCAGGCCCAGCACGTCGCACAAACGGGTCATGAACTGCGGTTCTAGGCTGCCGACCGACAGCCAGCGACCATCGGCGGTCTCGTAATAGTCGTAGAAGCTGCCACCATTGAGCAAGGATCGCTCCGGTCCCGGCGATTCACCGCCCGCGAGGTGAGCAGCACCGGTCATGGCATTTAACGCGAAGGCCGCATCGGTCATGCTGACGTCAACACATTGTCCATCGCCAGTACGCTGGCGATGCACCACAGCGGCGAGTATTCCCATCACCGCGTGGTGGGAGCCACCCGCTACATCCGCCACCTGGATACCCATCGGCGGCGGTCCGGTTTCTTTTCGGCCGCAATGACTGCTTACGCCAGCGAGCGAGAGGTAGTTGATATCGTGCCCGGCCCGATGCTTATACGGGCCCGTCTGACCGTAACCGGTAATAGCACAGTAGATCAGCGCTGGGTTAATGCTTCGCAGTGCGTCTTCATCCAGTCCCAGACGCTGCATGACCCCGGGGCGAAACTGTTCAATCACGATGTCATAGTCAACCACGAGGCGCTTTACGAACTCGATGCTTTCGGGCTGCTTGAGGTCTAGGGCGACGGAGGCCTTGCCTCGATTCAGATACGTGTGTGCGGTGCTGACACCGTCGTCATGGGGCGGCATCACCCGCGTCAGGTCCATGCGATCCGGTGCTTCGATACGCAGGACTTCCGCGCCCATATCCGCCAGCAGCATGGTCGCGTAGGGCCCGGGCAATAGCGTGGTGAAATCGAGAATGCGCAGACCTTCCAGCGGACCTGACATAGCCCTACCTCCTTCGTTACGAGTTTATTCAGCCCGACAGCCTGCCTCTAACCGCTGCAAACGCCAACGGCATCAGGCGACATTCTCATTGGCCACATCTTCCAGAGCGTCCCGGTACCCCAAGGAAGTTGCAAACCAGGGGTGTCTTCTTATGATAGGCAAGAACTTACGGGACCGCTGTTCCATGAACGGGAAGGATGATCTGTCGGTGACGCATTTCTTGACGCGGGGCAATTCATGGCAAATCTGACGGTTTCCGGGCATTTCGTACGGGCCGCGCTATGCGGCGCTGAACGTCAGCAGCTTGAAACACCCGCTCTGCTGCGCCGTGCCGGCATCTCGCCGGAGTTGCTTCGTGCGCCAGGCGCCCGAGTCAACAGCGCCCAGTTCAGCCGCCTGATGCAGGTGATCTGGCAAGAGATGCAGGATGAGTTCATGGGAATGGGACCGCGGCGCTGCAAGCCCGGCACCTTTGCCACCATGTGCTCGCTGCTGATTGGCTGCTCGACATTGGAGAGCGTTCTGCTCAGGGCTTATCAGTTCTCCAATCTGTTCGAAAACCCCGTCTGTATGCGTCACGAACGCCGCGGCGAACAGATTGCGCTGGTACTGGAAGTGGATGGCCCCACCCACGATCCACTCTTGTTCTTCCGCGAGAGCATCCTGGTGATTTGGCATCGGCTGTGTAGCTGGCTGATCGGCCAGGCTATTACCCTGGAACAGGCCTGCTTCGACTACCCCTATCCCCTCCATGGCGATGAATACCGGCATATCTTCCACTGCCCGCTGACCTTTGAAGCAGACAGAACCGAACTGATTTTCAGCGCCCGATTTCTGTCGGCACCTGTCATTCGCGATCGACCGGAAATGAAACGTTTCCTCAAAACCTCGCCGGCCGACCTGCTGGCCCGGCCGGACGAAGGCAACAGTTATACCGGCAAAATTCGAGGGCTGATCGGCCGGGATTTCTCCCGTCCGGTTCCCGATTTCGAATGGATCGCTTCGAAGCTACATGTGAGCCCACAAACCTTGCGGCGCCGGCTGAAGCAAGAAAACACATCATTCCAGGAGATCAAAGATCTGCTGCGTCGCGATCTGGCCATTTACCACTTGGGAAAAGAGGATCGGGCGATTAACGACATCGCCCTTTTGGTCGGATTCACGGAACCTTCAACCTTCCATCGCGCTTTCAAGAAATGGACCGGCATGACACCGGGCGCCTGGCGCGAGGGAGAGACTCAGGAGGGCGATTGAAGTCGGCGTATCAGATCACCCAGTGTGCGGGCCAGTTCTTCGGTGGTCGTTTCCTGTCCACCCAGCTTGATCCAACGCGAACCATCCCGGGGATCGTAGATAAAGCACGTACGTTCAACTGGAACGCAGTCCCAGTCGAGTAACGGGTTTAGGCCATAAACCGGAAAACCGTTGGAAACCACTTCCGAACGCCCTTCCGCCACCTTACGGGTTTCCTGTACCTGCAGCTCGCCGGACTTGGCGATAACGCGATACTGAACATCCGGCTCGCCGTCAGTGCGTACTATCTTGTCGTTACCCGCACGTTTGTCGCTACCCGCACGCCAGGCATTTTGCGAGAGCAGACTGTTAGCATGCCGTTCGAGCGCTTCTAACGGCGTGTCGGCAAGGTACAGGCGCTGCAAATCCTTCACCGAGTCGCCGCTGGCCGGTTCGATCGTGGCCACCGGCTCACCGTTGCCCTTCGACTGACTCGCAGTGCCCTGCTTCTTGCGTGACTGCTCGATCGTGGTAATGAGCTCGAGCGCTTGAGTATAGTGTTCGCCCTCGCTACCGGCCTGAGTCACATAACCGTCGAGCGCCGCCATGGCCTCGTTCAAATGTCCCGCCTCATACATTACGCGGCCACGGTAGAACGCGTAATCGTCGGGCTTCTTGGTTTCCAGTGTCTGCAGGCGGTTCAGGTACTCACCGGCCTCGCCCCACTTCTGGTTTTCCACCGCCTGTTGCACCGCCAGCATCAAACGGCGCGTTTCATGCTCGGGCGGCAACCCGTAAGCCAACTGGGTCAATAGCAACCCACCGACAACAACACCCATCCATCTGGTTTTCATCCTGAAATCTCCACAGGGAACATCACTGGTTACGCGTTGGATCCATTAAAGTGTCTGCCATTCGCGGGGAGGATTCAACCTGACAGATTGACGCGTATGGTATTGTGCTTTGTGACCTGAATTCCATTCGAAACCACGAGGCCTGACAATTTTCAGTCATGCTCCCGGTCGCCGGCATCGTCCCTGCCTTCGTCAGTCTCTTTATTGCCCTTATTGCCCTTTCCAATACCGCCCTCCTCGCTCTCTTCCATATCCCCAAGGGAGAGTTCGTCCACTTCCGCTTGGTCCCGCACGCTTTTGGGCAGTTCCTTCTTGACCCGTACACCGAGTTCCACAAAGCGGTTGGCCTGGGAGATCAAATTGCCCTTACCTCGCGTCAGCGTGTTCATCGCCGAATCGTACGTGCCATGCACGGTCTGCAATTGACTGCCGAGCTTCTCCATGGACTCGACAAACACACGCAGCTTGTCGTAAACGGCACCAGCCCGATCGGCAATTCGGCGCGCATTCTGGCTCTGGCGCTCATAACGCCAGATATTCTCGATGGTGCGCAGCGTCGCCAATAAGGTTGTTGGGGTCACCACAATGATCTTGCGGTCAAACGCTTCGCCGAACAGGTTTTCATCCTGCTGAAAGGCAGCCACGAAGGCCGGTTCGATAGGCATGAATAGCAGCACGAAATCCGGCGACCGCAGCCCGTGCAGTTGGCTGTAATCTTTTTCGCTCAACGACCGGATATGCTGACGTACGGCATCCACATGCGACTTGAGCGCCTCCTGCCGTTCCAACTCATCCTCGGCGGTTACCCACTGCTGATAAGCCAGCAAGGATACCTTGGAGTCGACGATCAGATTACGTTCGTCAGGTAGGTGCACCACCACGTCCGGCCGGTAGAGCTGCCCCTCCCCATCGCGATAGCTGCCCTGGGTATCGTATTCGACGCCCTTCCGCAGGCCGGATTTTTCCAGCACGCGTTCGAGAATCAGTTCGCCCCAGTTGCCTTGGATTTTCTTGTCGCCTTTTAGCGCTCGCGTCAGATTTGCCGCCTCTTCGGTGATCTGGCGATTGAGCTTCTGCAAAGATTCGATTTCGCTGCGAAGGGCTTGGCGGTCCCGGGTTTCGGTGGTGTACACATCTTCCACCCGTTTACGGAAGTCGGTTAACTGCTCTCGAAACGGATTGAGCAGGGTATCCAGGCTTGTGCGCGTCTGCTGGGAAAAGCGCTCGCTTTTCTGCTCGAAGATACGGTTAGCCAGGTTTTCGAACTCCTGCTTCAGGGCGTCGCGATTGCGCTCCAGCAACTCCAGCTTTTCTCGCGTGGCGCGCCGCTCTTCCTCCAGGGTGACTTCATATTCTCGAAGTGACACTTTAGCTTCGGATAAGGATTGGCTGATCGCTTCATGTTGACTGCGCAGGTTCTTCAGATCTTCTTCCAGCGAGCGCTCACGGCGTTGCGCAGCATTGCGTTCAGCGTCCAGAGAGGCCACCCGGTTGTCCAACTCGCCGGTCTTGCGACGCCATTCCTCCCGCGACGTTTCCGCCGTATCGAGCCGTTGGCGCGCCTGCGCTTCGGCCTGTCGCACTTGGTCGCGCTCTTGTTCAGCCAATGCCAGGGATCGGCCATTCAATTGAGCCTCGGTTTCGGCCGCTTCGGCGCGGCGCTGCATTTCATCCAAGCGGCCTTGGGCCTGAGCGAGCTGGGTGGCCGTATGGCGGCGATATACCTGGGCGACAATGATGGCTGCCACAATGGCAACCACGAGGCCAACGGCGGCAAACTCCGGAAGTAATTCCCTGGGAAAGGACAACGGCACGTTCTACTCCTACTGATTGCGCATAAACGCAACGGGGTGAATTCCAGCGGCAATTATCCAGAAAAGCGGGCGCCGAGGCCAAGGAACTGTTGCCGGCTGAATGCGACTAAAGGCGAAATGACAGCCGATGCCTTTGCTGATAATCCTGGCGGGTTGGTGAACTTTCGCGCAGCCCGATTGACGCACAGGTCGCAAAACGGAGAACACGCAGCGCCTTTATTGCACCGGCAAATGGAACCGGTTCGTAAATTACGCTAAAACAGTGCGGAGCCTTCGCTGATTGCGAGGGCCATAAAAATAAAGACGCCAGTGCCGGGTGGACGATCGGAGCCAGCCCAGGCGGTGATGCGGGGCAAAAATAATCGCCCTGGCAAGGATTATTCGAGACACAGCCATGTTAAAAGCACTCTGGCGAAAGACAACTGGACAAGATTGCGCCCAGGCTACCGACGAAGACAGCCGTGGTGAACTAAGCCTCGCGGACCACCTGACGCACACCGGTCAGTACCACCTCGAACGGCTGCAAACACTGGTGGAGCTGCGTTGCGACCAACGCTTCCCCGATCATTCCGATACGGCCATCCGGCAGCTTATCCACTACGCCTCTCGCATCCAGGATCAAGATATCCAGCGGGAACTGCTCCTGCTTTATCTCAACTGCCCACCTGCGATCCAGGAATACCTACGCTCTGGCGATATTATCGACGCCGATCACTATATCCGGACTCAGCACTGGGGTTAACGGAAATGTGCCGTCTCCTTATAACCTGAGCAACGGGTTACCTATCGGTAAAGCCTCTCGATGTCGTAATAATGTATACTCCCGAGCGTCAGATTTCGGCAACTCCCGGAAGCCGGCCATAGACAGACTAAGGACACACTCAAATTGAGGTCACTCATGCCGATGCGCGCTGCTTGCACGCTCCCTAACATCCTTTTGCTCGCCCTTACCTCTCTTGCTATTGCCGGTTGCGCTCCCGGCTCCGCCTTGGTGGAACGGGAAGACCTGAGTTCACTTGAGCAGGGCCAGACATCTCAATCCCGGGAAATCGGCAAGCTGAGCGACGACCTCAAGGCGCATCACCGCGGCGTGGTACGCAACAGCAACGAGAACACCCGGGCTTTGATCGAAACCATCCGCCAGCAGATTACCCCGCCAGCCTGCCCCGAGCGACCGCAACTCAGCTGCCCCGAAGTTCGTGAGCAAACCAGTTCCACATCGTCACAGCGCCTGAACGGCATGCTGATTGTCGGCGAGCTCGAACAGGTGCACTTCATGGAGCCGGGCTTCACTTATGAGGCACGGATCGACAGCGGTGCGGAGACCTCCTCGCTCGATGCCAGAAACGTGACCTACTTCGAGCGTAACGGCGAAGACTGGGTGCGTTTCGATGTTCCGGTTCCTCGCACCAAAAGCGAACTCAGAACGCTTGAACGCCCACTCTCCCGCAATGCCCGTATCATCCAGGCCTCGGCGGATGATAGCGAGCGCCGGGCTGTCGTCGAGCTCCAGTTCGCCATCGGCGATCACGTACAGAAGGCGGAATTCACTCTATCCAATCGCGAACATCTGTCCCACTCGGTGCTTGTCGGACGCAATATCCTACGTGACGTGATGTTGGTGGATGTGGGCAAAGAACACGCAACCTCCCTACCCCAAAAACTCGAGGCCAAGCCCCAGGCCACCAAAGCGGGCGCAGGAGATAATCAGTGAAGTCAGGAGATAGCCAGTGAAGTCCCGTTATCCCTTTTATATCGGCGTTGCCTTTCTAGTACTCGCCGGCTTGGGCCTGGCCACGTTACGCCACGTGGAGATGGGCATTCCCTGGCTGTCGGGCGATGAGCGGCCGGTTTGGCTGGTGGAAGCCCGAGTCGATTTCCAGGCGAGCGGCGAGCCGGTGCTAGTCAGCCTTAACCTCCCTGACAACCCACCCGGCTTCCATGTTCTGTCGGAACAGGCGGCTTCGCCAGGCTACGGCTTCTCCATTATCGAGGACGAAGGCGACCGTCGAGGGGAGTGGTCCATCCGCGAAGCCAGCGGCACTCAGACGCTGTACTACAAAGCCCAGTTCGTCCCCGATCCGGATGTACGCGCGCAACCCCCGAGAAAACCGCCACAGCCGGAAACCATCTACTGGGAAGAACCCCAGGCGACCGCCGCCAACGAAGTATTAGAGCTTTCAGCCGCCAAATCCAGCACCCCCGAAAGCATGACCCGGGAGTTGATCAAGCTCATTCGCTCCAGCGATCCCGACCAAAACACGGCCTTGTTAATGACCGGCAGCCGTCCTGTCGATGTCCTTTCGCGTCTGCTTAACCACGCGGACATTCCGGCACGGATTTCTGAAGGCATCATGTTGGAAGATGCGCGGCGCCGGCAGCCGCTGCGACCGTTTTTGGAAATTTTCGACGGTGACCGCTGGCTGACCTTCAACCCGCAGACGGGCGAACAGGGGCTGCCGGAGAACGTATTACTCTGGAATCGCAATACCGCCTCGCTGCTGGACGTCATGGGTGGCAATCAGTCCGTCGTCAGCTTCGCCATGCTGCGCCAGACAGTGCCCGCTTTGCAGCTTGCCCGAGCCGAAGCCATCGACAGCGGCCTGGGCTTCCTCAGCCTGTATCAGCTACCTATCGAAGAACAAAGCATGTTCCGGATGCTGCTCCTTTTGCCGTTAGGGGCCATGGTGGTCGCTTTCATGCGGATTATCGTGGGCATTCGAACGTCGGGTACGTTTATGCCGGTACTCATAGCCGTTGCCTTCCTGCAAACGTCGTTGTTGCCGGGCCTGGTGACCTTTATCAGTGTCGTCACTATCGGTCTGCTGCTACGGGGCTACCTGTCGAGCCTTAATCTCTTGCTGGTATCGCGAATATCCACGCTGATTATCCTCGTCATCTTCATGAGCACGGCGATCAGTATTATCGGCTATCAGATGGGCTTCAACACCGGCATGACCGTGACCTTCTTCCCCATGGTCATCCTGGCCTGGACCATAGAGCGCATGTCGATTCTTTGGGAGGAAGAAGGGCCTCACGAAGTCGTAGTACAAGGCGCCGGCAGTTTGTTGGTCGCGGTATTGGCCTATTTGTTGATGATCGCGCCGCTGGCCCGTCACCTGACGTTCAACTTCCCGGAACTGCACCTGATCGTTCTGGCCATTATTCTGCTAATGGGACAGTACACGGGCTACAAGCTAAGTGAACTGCGCCGCTTCTATCCGATGAAGGCATACGAATGATCCGGTGGATATCCCCTGCGGCCCTGAACCGTCGCGGCATGCTCAACATGAACCGCCGCAACGTCAGCTATATCGCTCAGTACAATGACCGCCGTGCCTATCCCCTGGTGGACAACAAGCTGAAAACGAAACTGGTCGCGGCGGAATACGATGTAGCGACGCCCAAGCTACGCCAGGTGGTCAGTCAGCAGCACGAGATATCCCATTTTCGCGAGCGTGTGGCGGATCTTGAGGGCTTCGCCATAAAACCCGCCAAAGGTTCGGGCGGCAAGGGCATCCTGGTGATTACCGGACGCGATGAGGATCGCTTCGTTAAGGCGTCCGGCGCCTCAGTCTCCCTGACCTCGCTGGAGCGTCACCTGACCAATATTCTCGCGGGGCTTTACTCCCTGGGCGGCACGCCCGATGTAGCGATCGTCGAAGACCTGATTCAGTGCAGCAGCACGTTGACGGACTATTCGTTTCAGGGCGTTCCCGATATCCGCATTGTCGTATTCCGCGGCTATCCGGTCATGGCGATGCTGCGTCTGGCGACCCGCTCATCGGATGGCAAAGCCAACTTGCACCAAGGTGCAATCGGAGTCGGCATCGATATTGCCACGGGTCAGAGCCTCAATGCCGTGCAGTTCAACCGCCCGGTCACCCATCATCCGGACACGGGAATGGCGCTTGAGCATATTCATGTACAGGATTGGCATACGATGCTGGTTATGGCGTCACGCTGCTATGAAGCCACGGGGCTAGGCTACATGGGCGCCGATCTGGTATTGGACCAGAACGCCGGCCCTACCCTGCTGGAGCTTAACGCCCGACCGGGCCTGGCCATCCAAATGGCCAATGGCAAAGGCCTGCTACCCCGACTGAAATACATTGAAAGCCTCAAGCGTACTCATCTGACGCCCGAAGCTCGCGTGGAATATGCCATGTCTGTATTCAGTCACACCGGCACGCTCTATACATCGCAAAAAAAGGCGCCATCTCCGCGTGTGCCGGCCTAATCAGTCATAGAAAACCCGCATTAAAAAACCCGCCCCTTCTCCAGAGGCGGGTTTTTTTTATTGGCCCACAGGGGCTTACTTCATGCCAGCGTTGATCAGCGCCCGCTCGTTATTCAGCCCTTTAAACAAGCCGTAGCACATGACCAGCAGGACAAACGTGAACGGTAGACCGACACTCACGGCGCCTGCCTGCAATGCTTTCAATGCGTCAGCACCGCCACCGAAAATCAGTGCAGCGGCAATAGCGCCTTCCATTACCGCCCAGAACACACGCTGTTGCGTCGGCGCATCCAGCTTGCCGCCGGCCGTAATGCTATCGATAACCAACGAACCTGAGTCGGATGAGGTCACGAAGAACACCAGCACCAGCACGATGCCGATGAAAGACACTACGGCAGTCAGCGGAATGTTTTCGAACATCTGGAACATGGCCAGGGAGACATCCGTCAGCCCTTCGCTAGCCAGTGGCCCTACGCCCGCCTGGATCTGCTCAAGCGCAGAACCACCAAAAGCACTCATCCAAACGATGGTGATCACTGTCGGGATAACCAGAACGGCGGTGATGAACTCGCGTACCGTGCGCCCCTTGGAGACTCGAGCGATAAACATGCCGACGAACGGTGACCAGGAAATCCACCAAGCCCAGTAGAACACGGTCCAGCCGTGGAACCAGGTTTCGTCTTCGCGACCAAACGGGTTGCTCAGCGGGATGATGTTCGTGACGTAGGACGAGGTTGTCGTCCACATTGCCTGGAATACGCCCAAGGTCGAACCGGCCAGAATGACAAACAGCAGCAGGATGGCCGCAAGGGTCATATTGATGTTACTCAGAACCCGGACACCCCCTTCCAGGCCGCGTACGACAGACACGAGAGCGACACAGGTAACGCCGACGATAATCGCAATCTGAGTACCGATGCCGCCATCAATATCAAACAGGTAATTCAGGCCTGCGGCCGCCTGCTGCGCACCCAGCCCCAGTGAAGTCGCGAGGCCGAAGATGGTCGCCAGGACGGCAAGAATGTCGATCACATCGCCGATCCAGCCCCATACGCGATCACCGAAGATCGGGAAAAACGCGGAGCGCAACGTCAAAGGCATGCCCTTATTAAAGGCGAAGAACGACAGGGATAGCGCGACAATCGCGTAGATTGCCCAAGGATGCAGGCCCCAATGGTACATCGTTGCACCCAGCGCCAACTCCGCCCCTTGGGGGGTATTGGGCTCCACGCCCAGCGGCGTACCATACCAGTCGGTGTAATAGGCAACAGGTTCCGCAACGCCCCAGAACATCAGGCCAATACCCATACCGGCTGCAAACAGCATGGCAAACCAAGAGAGTGTTGAGAATTCCGGCTTGGCGTCCATGCCCCCGATCCGGATTTTACCGACCGGCATCACGATCAGTGCCAGACAGAAGATAACGAAGATATTGCCGCTGATCAGGAACAGCCAGTCAAAATGCGCAATAGCGCCGTTTTTCGCTCCGGTAAGCAAGCCTGTGGACACCTCGGGAAAGAGAAGAGTGCCAACAACAAAAACAATGATTAGAAATGCAGTGATAAAAAATACCGACTTGTGCAGGTCAAGCCCGAGGGGCGTCACGTTGTCCTGCCCCGCCTGATAATCGGTGGAGTACTCGTCTTTTAGACCTTCGCTCACATCAAGTCTCCTCGAACGGATTAGCTGCCCTTCTAGTAAGGTAGTAAGGGCGCGAGATTACAACTATTTAAGTCTATTTATTTGAGCTCGAAAGATCAAAGTGCGTGCGTCGATCTGCAGGGTACATGGCCTATCTGTCAGACGCCTGACCGCTTTTGCTGGCCGGCAACAGTTTTGCAGCCGTATGTGCTCGAAACATTGCATACGCCGAGCAATCACCCAGCTAATCGGGTCGCAAACCGCCACGAGTCGCCACGGCACATTTATTTATAGCTCTAAAGGTGCGCAGCCTAAGAGAACAACCTCAAAGAATCAAGCACCCCAGGAAGATTAGACGCCTGCAGAACAAAGCCCACTCTGGTAGACTCCCCCTGTCCTCAACGGGGTGTCTGCGTACAAGCGCAGGCTGAGATCAGACCCGCGGAACCTGACCCGGATCATGCCAGCGCAGGGATTGAGAAACTCAAGGCCATCCCTTGGTCTCCCGCCCCGCTGTCTCTATAACGCTCCGATAAAACGTTGTTGCTGTACAACATCGTCCCTATAAACATAGTTCCTATACATTGCGGGTGGTATCCATCGTGGCGAGATCTCTCGTTTTTCTTTTTCTGACGGTCGTCGGAGCCAATGTCTGGGCGGCGCCCACGCTGACCATCTACACTTACCCGTCATTCGTGTCCGAATGGGGTCCCGGCCCGGCTATAAAAGAAGCATTCCAAAACCAGTGTGACTGCACCCTGAACTTTGTCGCACTCGACAGTAGCGTCGCCATCCTGCACCGGCTCAGACTCGAGGGCGAATCCACCCAGGCCGATTTGGTACTGGGTCTGGATGCCAGCATCATGGCCGACGCCCGTAAGACCGGCCTGCTCACAGCGCACGGTATCGATACGTCGCCACTGGCCTTGCCGATCACTTGGAAAGACGACATTTTCGTCCCCTACGACTGGGGGTACTTCGCTTTCGTGTACGATACCGAGCAGCTCGCCGAGCCGCCGTCCAGCCTTGAGGCGCTCATCAACGCGCCAGACGATCTGAAAATTATCCTGCAAGATCCGCGCACCAGCACGCCGGGCCTTGGGTTTCTGTTATGGATGCGCCATGTCTATGGCGAACAGGCGCCGCAAAAATGGCAGGCACTCCAGGACAACATCCTGACCATCACTAAAGGTTGGAGCGAAGCGTACTTTTCCCTGTTTATGAATGGCGAAGCGCCGATGGTGCTCTCGTACAGCACGTCACCGGCTTACCACATGGCCGTCGACAATACCGAGCGCTACCAGGCGGTCGCCTTCGACGAAGGGCATTACCTGCAGGTGGAACTCGCTGCGCGGGTGCGCACCAGCGAGCATCCGGAGCTGGCCAGGCAATTTCTCGAATTCATGCTGACACCGGCCTTCCAAGCAGCGATTCCGCTGAAAAATGTGATGTACCCCGCCACCGATTTGGGCGAACAACTGCCAGACGTTTTCGAACGACTGATCGACCCGCCCCAAACGCTGTACTTTGAACCGGATGCAGTGGCCGAAGGGCGCAAGCAGTGGATTGACGAGTGGCTCAACGCGACAGCACGCTGAAAAATACGCCCCCGCTCGCACATCCGGGTTGGCGCTTCTGGCCCGGGCGGATTGTCGCCCTGATATTACTTGCAGTGGTGTTGGCCGGCTTTTGTGGGCTACTCCGGGAATGGCGATGGCAAGCCATTCCCGAACTTTGGCAAAGTGCCTACCTGCGGCAAGTCATCTGGTTCAGTCTATACCAGGCCACGCTCTCCACCGCATTGAGCCTAGTTGTGGCCTTACCGGTCGCGCGCGCCCTGCACCGACAGGCCCACTTTTTGGGTCGCGGACTGCTGTTGCGGCTTACAGAGCTGAGCCTGGTCCTGCCCACGATTGTTGCGGTTTTTGGTCTTGTTGCAGTCTACGGCCGCTCTGGCTGGCTCAACGGCTTGTTGGGCGCAATGGCCCTGCCGTTTAACTGGAATCTCTATGGCCTCCAGGGCATTCTCCTGGCGCATGTCTTTTTTAATGCCCCGCTGGCCGCCCGCATCATGCTTCTGAGCCTCGAGCGCATTCCTACCAACCAATGGCGTATCGCGGCACAGCTCGGTCTGGACAGCGGCCCCATTTGGAAAACACTCGAATGGCCTTCCCTACGCCGACTACTGCCGGGTTTGGCGGCGTTCATCTTTACCCTGTGCTTTACCAGTTTCGCCGTTGTCATGACCCTGGGGGGCGGGCCGAAATCGACCACGGTCGAGGTGGCTATCTATCAAGCGTTGCGTTACGAATTCGACTTCAGCCAGGCGGCGATTTTGGCCGTCGTCCAGCTATTGATTTGTGGCACGCTCTGGCTGCTGGCCACACGGCAACGCACGTCGCGCGATCTGCTTCCTGGCGGTATCGACATCGCCGGCTCGCCACGTCGCGATACCCAAAAGGCCAGGATGCGGGATCGTCTGCTACTGTCGCTTTTCCTGGCATTCCTGATACTGCCTCTTACCGCGATTACCGTCCGCGGCCTGCCCGGATTGTATGCCGAACTGGATAGTTTGCGCCTCTGGTCCAGCCTGGTCCGCAGTCTGATGGTCGCCGTGATCGCGGCCGGTCTGAGTGTCTCTTTCGGCCTCGCCATCCTCGCCGCGAGCCAGGGCGACCGCGACGCGCACCGCAACGCACAGGCCGGACTGACGGAAGCGGGGGGACACCTGACGCTTGTCGTACCCGCACTGGTACTGGGCACCGGCCTGTTTATCCTGCTACGTCCTCAGCTGGGCAACGTATCCCAGGGGCTGGCGCTAGTGACGCTAATCAATGCCTTGATGGCACTGCCCTTTGTGCTCCAGGTTTTACGCGGCCCTTTTACCAGCCTTGACCCGTTTTCCCTGCGTTTGGCGGACCAGTTCAACATCCGGGGCTGGTATCGGTTTCGCCAGCTCATATTACCTTTGCTCAAACGCCCCCTGCTGCTGGGCTTCGCTTATGCCGCCGGTCTTTCCCTGGGCGACTTCAGCGTCATTGCGCTGTTCGGCAGCCCCGGCTCGCCGACCCTGCCGCTGCTCCTCTACCAGCAGCTCTCGAGCTATCAACTGGACGCCGCCGCAGGAACGGCATTATTGATGCTCATACTGCTATTCGGCCTATTCTTTGTCTTGCACCGGCTCGGCCAAAACGCAACGATTCGGGCGACCGGAACGACGCCGGCAGCCAGGAGATCAAATACCCATGCTTGATGTCAGCCAATTGCGGTTTGGCTATCCCGAGGCTCGGCAGAGCTTTGAGTTCAACGTTCAGGTCGCGCTCGGCACATGTCTGGCCGTCACCGGTCCCAGCGGCTGTGGCAAGACGACCCTGCTCAGCCTTTTGGCTGGATTTCTGACGCCCGAATCCGGCCGCATTCAATGGCGGGGAAAGGATCTGACGGACCTTTCGCCCTGGGACCGCCCCGTCACCTCGGTATTCCAGGAACACAACCTATTCAATCACCTCAATGTCCGGGACAATCTGGCCTTGGGGCTCCACCCCGGTATGAAAATCACTGCAAACGATGAAAAGCGAATTGCCGACCTTCTCGAGACTATTGGTCTTTTCGAGACTATTGGTCTTGGAGGTACAGCGGAGCTTGGAAGTACGGCCGGTCTTGGAGGCATGGCTCGACGTTATCCGTCGGAACTGTCAGGTGGTCAGCGCCAGCGGGTCGCAGTGGCCCGCGCGTTGCTGCGGGACACCCCCCTATTGCTACTGGACGAGCCTTTCACCGGGCTGGACAGCGAAACTCGCAAGCGCTTGCATGACTTGCTTTTGCGTCAGAAAGCCAACGGCACAACGCTTATCCTGGTCAGTCACGACCCGGACGATGTCGCGATCTTGTCGGATCATACGCTGTCACTGACCAACGGCTAATCACAGCTCGGTCTCACCCGTACCTGAATCCGCCTGCAAGTCCGCCGCTGGCAGGCGGTCTGCGCCCCAACTACGGAAAATTCGGTCGGTGACACGCTGCAGTTCGTCCGGCTTAACATCGGCAAGCGCCCCATGCTCCAGCGGATCGAAGTGGAAAATATAGAGGCGCGAAGCAAATGCTTCGAACGGTAAGGATGATTCACCATAAAGCTCGTCGTGGCCCGACGTACTGACGACGATATCGTCACCCCAGTTCTGGCCGCTGTCGTTATTGGGGTTGAAGAAGTACACGCGCATTATTTCCTGTGGATCCAGTGCCACACGAAGAACGCTGATTGCGTGCCAGCCGATGAAACGGGCAGCGCTGTCGGTTACGGCAATACCCGCCGGCTGCGGGTGAATAAGGGGCTGATTGCCATTATAAAACGGATGGTAGCTGGCGTAGAAATGGCGCAGGAAATCCTCGAGATCCTGCAGCCGGCCGCTCGCGACATCGACGTTGATACTGAAGCCCCGCCCACACCACCAGCCGTGGAATTCCGGATTAATCCAGCGATGAGGGTCGCCCTCGCGTCCTACACACAGCCGTCCCATTTCGCCGTAGATCCGGTCCAGGTGGGGCACAAGGATCAACGATACGGCGTCCAGATCCAGGTGCAATTCCTGGGCGACGCCGCCCCGGCTCTCCAAAGAGGAGACGGCCTTGCCTTCGAAATGCATGATGACTTCGTCGTCCCGCGCGGCCCAAACCACGAGCTGCAACAGGTAGTCGGGATCGCTATAAGCCCACATGGACACGGCGCGCGCCGACTGGCAGGTGGGGTTGTTTCCCTGGCCCACGCCCAACGGCTGACCGAGCATGCACACGACGCCCTCGAGCAATAACGAACGGGACGAAACGGCTGAGCCGAACACCAGCCGTAAGCGCTCCCGAGTGGTGCGGGAAAGCGGCAACGACACTTGACGCCACAATGCTGGCGCCGCTGCCGGCTGGTAGAGCAGTCCTCGCTCCAGCAGCAGAGACAATCCATAGACGGACTGAGCGGTCTCCGGCTGGACCATGGCATCGATCAAGGCATGGACCAGATCGCGGTAACATAGGTAGCAGTCCCGACCTGTGCTGGACAGACCAAGCGCCTCAATCAGTAGCGAACTATCATTTTCCCTCAGAAAGCGAACCAGCTCCGCATGGTAGGCGGACACCAGCCCCGTATCGTGCATTGCTCGGGCGCAACCAAGACTCTCATTCTGCAGACTGCGCACATCCATGGAGGCCAAGCGTTGCGCGTAAACCTCTATCCCCGGATCTTCCTGGCAGGCTTGGGTGGGCCCGAATAGGCTGCTGATCAAGCGGGAGGCACCCTGCCCACTTGCACCGAGATCAATATCCGGATCACGGGTGCAAATGGCGATCTGGGTAATCATCTGCTTAACCGATGCCGTCTGGATCGGCCGCTGATTGAGAATACGCCAGATCTCGGCAATCAGCTGATCGATAACGTGCTCGTAGCCGATACGGTCCGCGACGTGTTTGACCAGAGCCTGACTGACCTGAGCCAGCCGGCCCTGTTGTTCACGCTCAGCCTCTCCGAACAGGCCGAACAGCAGTCCCAGGTTCATCGCCAGCACCTGGGTCAGGTAGTGATGCGCCTGCTCGGCGGACATCAACGGATGGCGATAATCCTCTTTGGCGACGGCAAGCAACCGCAACTCGCTGAGCGCTTCCAGCACCACGGTATCGGCTTGAGCGCTCTTGAGCGAGTGGGTAGTGAACGAGGGAATGAGGATGTGGGGCCGGGCCCAGTCCGAGCCCTCAAACACCCCGGATTCTTCCAACTGACGGGCCCGCTCCTCAATCGCAGCACAGCCGCCAGGCTGCATCAGTACTCGCCGGGCAAGGTCGAAAACCGGTCCGACCTTGCCCGGCTTGGCGAAGCCTTTAGCCTGGGCAAGTTGCCCAATGGCATAATCCAGCTTGGCTAGCAGCCCCTCCAGCTTTCCCGGAGCTGCCCCCAAAGTCTCTCTGTTATCCACGCGACATCCTCGCTATCGTCGATAGCAGCCAGACTACACGTAAAAGTCGAGCTCTTCCTGGTGTTTCAGCAAATCTCTCAGACGATGAGGATCATCGCCTTTGAAATACAGCAGTCCCCAATGGGTACCGAATGCCGTTCGTTTGGTTACGGTATCCTGGAGCGGTGGGGCCAGGTCGTTCGACTCATAGTACTCGTGCTCTTCTGTCTCCTCGGGAATCTCTAGATGGCTGACCACGCGCCGGCGTGGATAAACGCCGAAGCAGCCAGCGTAACACTTGGCATCGACCACCTCGCGGGGGAAAAATGCCTCCACTTCTTCCTCGGTGGATTTGGGGTCGAACGTTAAAACCATCGCCTGATAGGCGTTGAAACCGTAGACCCGTTCCAGCAGCTCGAATACCTTGAAGCCCGGCGGCCGATAGGCAACCTCACCAAAGTACATCTCGTCGTCCTTGGTGACGAAGTACTCCGGATGCACGAAGCCGAAATCGATATCGAACGTCTTGATCAGTTTCTCAATCTGCTTCCTGATCAGATCCCGGTACTTCTCGAGTTCGGGGGAGGCTGGCACAAAGACAGAATAACCGAGAGTCACGTACTCGGAGATGTTGAGGAAGCGGATCTTGCCATTGTGGATCCAGGCCTCCACCGCAAACTCCCAGCCATCCAGGTGGGATTCCATCAATACCGGGAATTCTTCATCCGGAATCGTGTCCACCTCGTCCGGGGTACGAATGACCCGGTGCCCGAGACAGCCGGCCTTGTCGAACGCCTTAAGGTGGATAGGATCGTTGGGGTCGCCATCCAGCTTAAGCAGCGTCTGGTTCACTCGCTTGAGGAAACGGATGACATCTTCTCGATCATGGGCCTCTTCGAAAATACCCACGCGAATGCCACCGAGCTGCGCGCGGCGCTTCATCAGGGCCTTATCGCGCAGAAGCATCGCCTGACCGAACAGACGCGGCTTATCCATCAGCACTGCATTGATGGCGCCCGCCCATTCCACCGTTTCCTCGAACAACGGAATCGCCACATCGACGCCCTTGTCTTTCAACGTTTGGGCAATCTCCATGGAGCGATCGTTGAGGCGCTCAAAATTCCAGGGGATATAGGGAATATTGTGTTCTTCGCAGTAGCTCTCTGCCCAGTCCGGGGCAACGACTACATAACGCCGGTCAAACTTATCGACCGCTTCAACCGCGTTAAGACTCCAGCCGAGTAAAGCGACATAACCCTTTTCAGGATTATAAGATTGCTGAGTATCTGATGACATCGAACGCCCTCCTTGTCGAACACCGGTTCTATTACTACCGTACACGAATGGGGAGTGGATAAAAAATACACCTATCTGCGGGCGGTTCTCCCGGTACACCGAAATAACCTCAAGCCCGTGATCCTACAACGTGTTAAAGGATCACCGGCCAAAGATTACATTTGCTAATGAAATCAAATATCTATCCGGGCTTCCTGGCCAGACTCGAAATAAATGGCACGGCTGAGATCCACCATGAGCTCCGCAGGTTGCCCCGGCTCGACGGTGTGATCCGGATCCAGGCGGCAATGAACCTCCGTGTCGTTGATCCGGGTCAACGCAATGACATCCGGCCCCGTAGGCTCGGTGACCTCAATGCGGAACTTGCCGGAAGCAATGGCGGGTTGCCCTTCCTTATGAACCAAAGGCTGGGTAATGTGCTCCGGACGGATACCCAGATGAATCTCCTTGCCGCTATAGGCCGCCAACTTTTTCGGCAACGGAACAAACGTCTCGTCGCCGTCGGCACTGAGCAGTCGGGCACGCGGGGTTTCCGGCTCGCCCTCCACTTTCAGCGGAATAAAGCTCATGGCCGGGGAACCGATAAAGCTCGCCACATACCGCGTCGCCGGGCGCTCGTAAATCTCCTTCGGCGTGCCTAATTGCAGCAGCTCACCATCCTTGATCACCGCAATACGGTCAGCCAGGGTCATGGCCTCGATCTGATCGTGAGTCACATAGACGATCGTCGTTCCCAAGCGCTGATGCAGGCGCTTGATTTCCGTGCGCATCTCAACCCTGAGCTTGGCATCCAAGTTGGAAAGAGGCTCGTCGAACAGGTAGATCTTAGGCCTCCGCGCCAGCGCCCGCCCCATGGCCACACGTTGCTGTTGGCCGCCGGAAAGCTGCGACGGCTTGCGCTCCAGCAGCGGTTCGATCTGCAGCAACTTGGCGACTCGCTGAACTTCCGTGTCGATCTCGTCCTTTGGCATACGCCGGATCTTCAGGCCGAAGGCGATGTTCTCTCGCACGCTCATAGTGGGATACAACGCATAGGACTGGAACACCATGGCGATATCGCGGTCTTTGGGCTCGGCGTAAGTCACGTCTTGGCCGTCGATGAGGATATTGCCCTCGGTCACGCTTTCCAGACCGGCTATGGTGTTCATCAACGTCGACTTGCCACAACCGGAGGGTCCGACGAGAATCAGGAATTCGCCGGATTCGATATGAATATCAATACCTTTCAGGGTTTCCTGAACGGATTTGCCGTAGGTTTTGCGGATACCCTTGAGTTGTAATTGTGCCATTGTAGGACCTCTAACCTTTTACAGCGCCGGACGTAAGCCCGCGAATGAAATACTTGCCCGCCACGATGTAGACCACCAGCGTTGGAAGCGCCGCAATCATGGCCGCGGCCATATCGACGTTGTATTCCTTGACCCCGGTACTGGTGTTGACCAGGTTGTTCAACCCAACCGTAATCGGCTGGCTATCGCCGCTGGCGTATACCACACCAAACAGGAAGTCGTTCCAGATCTGAGTGAACTGCCAGATCACGCACACCATGAAGATCGGCGTCGACATCGGCATCAGGATACGGACGAAAATCGTGACGAATCCGGCGCCATCCAGCCGCGCGGCCTTGATCAGCGCGTCGGGTACGCCCACATAAAAGTTGCGGAAGAACAACGTGGTAAAGGCGACGCCGTAGACCACGTGGACCAGCACCAGCCCCGTCGTCGTATTGGCCAGACCCAGTTTGCCCAGTGTGGCCGCCATCGGCAGCAGGATAACCTGGAACGGCAGGAAGCAGCCGAACAGCAGCAGGCTGAAGAAAATGTCAGACCCGCGGAAGCGCCACTTCGATAACACGTAACCGTTGATCGCCCCCAGCCCCGTGGAAATGAGTACCGCTGGCACCGCCATTTGGATGGAATTCCAGAAGTAACCGCTGACGCCCTCGCACTGCACGCCGGTGCATGCGCTGGACCAGGCTTTGATCCAGGCGTCCAGAGACCAGGCCTCCGGCATACTGATGAGGTTGCCCGTGCGGATATCGCCCGTGGTCTTGAAGCTGGTAATCAACATGATGAACACGGGAATCAGATAGGCCAAGCAGGCCAGCAGCAAGATCGCATAGATCAGAACGCGACTTGGCGTCAGGGATTTACGGGCGTAGCTAGCCATTGCGCTGTCCTCTCAGTTCGGAATACAGGTAAGGCACTAGGATCGCCAGCAACATGCCCAGCATCAGAATGGAGCTCGCCGCGCCCAGGCCCATCTGGCCGCGCGTGAAGGTAAAGGAATACATGAACAAGGCCGGCAGATCCGACGCGTAACCCGGGCCGCCCGCGGTCATCGCCGTGACCAGATCGAAGCTCTTGATGGCAATGTGCGCCAAAACCATGACCGAACTGAAAAACACGGGACGCATGGCCGGTAATACGATGCGCAGGTAAATGCGCGGCATACCGGCGCCGTCGACACGGGCCGCATTGATAATCGCAGGATCGATCCCTCGCAACCCGGCCAGGAACAGCGCCATGACAAAACCGGAAGCCTGCCAAACGGCCGCAATGACAATGGTGTAGATCACCATCTCCGGGTCGGTCAGCCAATCGAATTGAAAGCTGGTCCAGCCCCAATCATGCATAAGCTTTTCCAATCCCAGGCTGGGATTAAGAATCCACTGCCAGACGGCCCCTGTCACGATCATCGACAAGGCCAGCGGATACAGGTAAATCGTGCGAATGACGCCTTCGTTGCGGATACGCTGATCCAGTAGAACGGCGAGAAAGCAACCTATGACAAGGCAGAGCGTGATAAACAGACCACCGAATATCGCCAGGTTGGTACACGCCGTAAGCCAGCGATCGTTGCCGAGCAGCCGCGCGTACTGATCGAAGCCGACGAACTCGTAGCTGGGCAGAAAGGTGGATCCGGTAAACGACAGGATACCGGTCCAAATCATAAATCCGTAGATGCCGACCAGCGCCATGACTCCGGTGGGCGCGAGCGCCAACTTGGGAAGCCAGTGTTGCAGTCGCTGGGTAAGACGGACACGGGAATGCCGGGGTGTCGACTGGGACACCGCACCGAGCTGAGCCATCTCTAGAAACTCCTCAACCGTTATCGGTCAGAAGGTGGAGCCTTAGCTCCACCCTTTCTGGAAAGTTCCCGGTCCGCACTCCCACAGACTGCGAGATCGTGGTTCGAACCGGGAAGACAGACTGGATTACAGAGCCGACTGTACCGCGGAGGCGAAGCGCTCAGCCGTAGTTTTGGGATCGGCATCCGGGGTGTTGAAGAAATTTGTGATGACATCGAAGACCTGGCCTTGAACCGCACTGGTCGTTGCCATGCCATGGGCGAGACTCGGGATCAACTGTCCGTTATCAGAGGTGGTTTTGAAGGATTCCATAGCGGCTTGCGCACAGCTGTCGAAGCCGGATATATCCATGTCCGTACGAACGGGAATAGAGCCTTTAGCTTTATTGAAGACGGTCTGGAATTCCGGCTCCAGGATTGTGCGGGCAAGATCCTTCTGCGCTTTCTCGTCTTCTTCGTCGTTCAGCTTGAACATCGCCAGTGAATCGATGTTGAAAGTAAAGGAGCCTTCAGTGCCCGGTGCGGGGACACAAAGATAGTCCTCACCTGCGACCATACCGGCAGCGGTGAATTCGCCTTTGGCCCAGTCACCCATGATCTGCATCGCGGCGTCACCGTTGATGACCATCTTGGTGGCCACGTTCCAGTCACGTCCAACTGAGTTGGGGTCGATGTAATCACGGATGCGGTGAAACTTGGTCAACGCCTCAACCATTTTCGAGCCGGACAGCACGTCCATATCGTGGTCGACGAAAGCGGCTGAAAAATCCTTGGGGCCCAAGACCGCCAGGGCAATGGCTTCAAATACGGTAGCGTCCTGCCAGGCTTGGCCACCATGAGCCAGCGGAATGACATCGGCCTTCTTCAGCTTATCGGCCGCGGTGAAAAATTCGTCCAGCGTCTGCGGAACGTCGACGCCCGCCTTCTCGAAGACGTCAGGATTGGCCCAAAGCCAATTTACCCGGTGAACGTTGATCGGCACGGAGACGTAATCACCTTCGTACTTGCTGGTTTTTGCGACGACGGGCGGGAGCGCCTCGTCCCACTTGGCGTCCTCTGCGACATCATCGAGGCTGGTCAGGAAACCGAGCTTGGCCCATTCCTGGATATCCAGGCCCTTAATTTGAGCAGCTGCGGGAGGGTTGCCGGATACGGCGCGGGTCTTGAGCACGGTCATTGCCGCCTCGCCGCCACCACCGGCCACTGCGAAATCTTTCCAGGTATGGCCCTGCTCTTCCATCATTTCCTTGAGGACGCCCATGGCCTTCGCTTCGCCACCGGAGGTCCACCAATGCAATACTTCAACCTGACCGGCATAGGCAGGCGTCAGTACAACGCTTAGGCCGGCAGCGGCCAGGAAATTCCTGATCGATTTCATAATTGGCACCTTGTTGTTGTTTTGGGACTGAGCATTTTTTACGTCGAATACGACGTCAGATGAGTCTATGGCAAGCACGCTTCGACTGAAGTATCAAAGTGCAAGGTCAATGTATCAAGGAGGATACAAAAGCGTTCGAAGTACTATATTTGGAGGGTACTAGAAGTACTATATTTGGAGGGTACCATTGGAGTAGTGCTATTTGACTAGTGCTAATGGCGAGTGCTACTGGAGAGTGCTAATGGCGAGTGCTATTGGACTGGATCTCGAGGCAGTATGAGCGATAGACGCAACCCGCGTTCCTCGCGATTGGACGCCTCGACGTCGCCGCCGTGAGCGTGGGCGATGGTGCGGGCAATGCCCAACCCAAGGCCGTCGCCCGGTGTATTCGGCGACGCACGGTAGTAAGGTTCGAAAATCTTCTTGAGTTCTTTTGGCGCCAGGCCTGGCCCTTCATCTTCAAAATGTAACGCCAGCGTCTCGCGGGAATCCTCAATACGGATGGTGACCCGCTCGCCGTACTTCAGCGCGTTATCAAACAGATTGCCGATGCAGCGCCGCAAGGCCAGTGGCTTGCAGCGATAAGGCCGACGGGCACGCCCCACCAGCGTCACTTTCCCCGGCGTTTTCGCCGCCGGTTCCGTGACCTGATCGATCAATGCATGCACGTCGACCGACTCCATATTCTCGTAGATATCGTTGTCCTTCACCGACTGCAGAGCGCTCTTAACCAGCAGATCCAGCTCCTGCAGATCCTTTTCGAACTTGGTTCGCAGCAGGTCGTCATCCAGCAATTCACTGCGCAGCCGTAACCGGGTAATCGGGGTTTTGAGGTCGTGAGAAACCGACGTGAATAGTTGTTCCCGGTCCTTCAAGTAACGCTGTATACGTTCGCGCAACGTATTGAACGCGCGCGTCACGTCCCTAAGCTCGCTACTGCCCCGCTCTGCCAACGGCGGCCGGTCGTCGTCGAACGGCATTTCCCGTGCGGCCCGGGCCAACCGGCGCAGGGGGCGCGTCTGCCAGCGCACCAGAATCGCAATAAACGACAGTAGAAAGACACTCATCAAGACGATAAAGAAAATCTGCTGCTTGGGCAGCCCGCTGTCTTCCAGCGAGACATACGGCGCCGGCAACGGCGTCGCCAGGTACAGCCATTCGTCCACAGCGATCTCGATCTGGGTGACCAAAACCGGCGGATGGACCGGCTCCAGGTTCAAGGCGTAGTTGGCCCAAGATGGCGGCAGGTCCGCCAGCCTCATTTGACTGTTGAGTATCCGCACGTTTTCTGGCGCAACAAACTCCACCCGGATAGGAAAATCGCCACCCAAACGTTCCCTGAGCACCTGACTAACGGCATCGACAACCATTAGCTTACGATCCGAATCAGGCAGGGCTTTTAGAGCGATCTCATGCTCGTTCAGGGAAACGAAAAAGCGGGTGCCGCCCATATTGCGCAGCTGATCCAATACGATGTGCCGGTATTCCAAAGGCAGTGATTTGAAAAAGCGGACAGTGGCGGCGGCAGAATAAGCAAGATTGCGGCTGCTGTTGAGCAATCCCTCATTGTCCTGCGCGCGAAAAGTGGTGTACCAAAAGGCGCTGGAAATCCCCTGCGCCAAAACCACTGCGAGCAGGGTCAGCAACAGCATCCGCGTCAACAGGGAGCGCGGATAGAGTCGACTGGCCAGCGGCCGCCATCTACTCGTTTTCATAGCTGATCGTTGCCGTCAGCATGTACCCGGCCCCACGCACCGTACGAATCAGCCTCGGTTGGCGCCCTTGATCGCCTAGACGCTGTCGCAAGCGGCTTACAGCCACATCGACGACGCGATCCATCGGATCCGATTCCCGCCCCCGGGTCACTCCGGCGATAGTATCCCGGTCCAGGATCGTGTTGGCATGGTCGATAAACAGCTTGAGTAATGCGAAATCGGCGCCGGAAAGCGCGACGCGATTGCCGTCCTGAGCGTTGAGTTCGTGATTCTGGCAATCCAGGCGCCATTGACCGAAACGTACGTAACGCCGGAAACCCTGCTGGCTTAGCTGGGACCGGCGCAACAGCGCCTTGATCCGCGCCTGCAACTCACGAGCGCTGAAAGGCTTCGCGATATAGTCATCGGCACCGAGCTCAAGCCCGATAACCTTGTCGGCCTCGTCGGAACTTGCGGTCAGCATAATGATTGGCAAGGCGAAATGATCGCGCACCCAGCGACACAAAGAAAAGCCGTCATCGCCTGGTAGCATAATGTCCAGGATCAGCACATCCGGCAGGCATTCATCCATCGCCGCACGCATGCCGTCGCCATCCGGCGCGGTACGAACGTGGTAGCCTGCCTGTCCCAGGAAGGTTTGAAGCAACTCGCAGATGTCTTCATCGTCATCCACGACAAGTACGGAATGGGTTACTGCTGTCATTGCGGAAAGCCGATAGTGTCCATTGTTATTGTTGCAGCGCCGGCATGCCGAGGTACGCCGGCACCAAGGACAACACTATGTGCCCTACTTGGCCGCCTGTCCAGATCGGTGGACATTTCATGGCATTGTGATTCATAGGCTACGTGACAAAGGCCTGACGGTCGTTGCTGACTCCACTAGGCGGTGTCTCGACGTCCCTTGTAATCCATAGAAAAGCGGCCACTTTAAGCCATTCAACTTCTAACCCGTCAAGATCGAACCAAGAGTGGGGATTCAGAAAAGCCAAAGCTGCCCTGCCGGGCCACTTGGGACTCGAATTCTTCGGCTGAATAAGGCGCGCTGAAGTAGCGGCCCTGCGCGACGTTGCAGCCTTGCGCCCATAGGAACTCCACTTGCTCCTGGGTTTCAACGCCTTCGGCGACAGAACGCATACCCAGGGCGTGAGCCAGGCTAATAATAGCGATTACAATGGCTGCACTGTCGGCATCTGTCGTAATGTCCTGAACGAAATCCTTGTCGATCTTCAGGGCATCTACCGGGAAGTTTTTTAGGTAGCTAAGCGACGAAAACCCGGTACCGAAATCATCGATAGCGAACTTCAGGCCCATAGACTTGAGCGTCCGAAAGACGTCCCCGATAGACTCGATGTTCTCCATAAGCACGCTTTCGGTGAGTTCGAGTTCCAGGAGCTCCGGGGTCATTCCGGTGCTCTCAAGAACACGGCTCACGGTCTCCAGGATCACCTTGGTATCCACTTGACGACCGGATACGTTAATGGCCAGAGCAACCGGCGGTAACCCTTCGGCGGTCCACTTCTGGTGTTGTGCGCAGGCCGTTTGGAGCACCCATTCACCCACCGGTACGATGAGGCCATTCTCCTCAAGCAGCGGTATGAAGTTCTCCGGCGACACGATCCCGAAACCTGGCCGATGCCAGCGGAGCAGCGCCTCTACGCCAACCAACGCGCCGCTCTCAAGATCGTACTGTGGCTGGTAGTCGAGCGCGAACTCCTCGCGCTCCAGAGCGTGGCGAAGATCCGTTTCCAGCTGCAGCCTTTCCATGGCGTGGGCATTCATGGCCACCTGGTAAAAATGGTAGGAGTTGCCGCCCTGCTGCTTGGACCAATACATGGCAGTATCAGCGTTCTGCATCAAGGCTTGAGTGTCGTGGCCGTCGTCGGGGTAGAGGCTGATGCCTAGGCTACAGGTTATAAACAGCTCTTGTCCGGCGATCATGAAAGGCGGCGACATGGCTTCGAGGAGGTTCTGGGCAAGCGGCGCAACGTCGTCTTGAGAGGCAATATCGTTGAGAAACACCGCAAACTCATCGCCTCCGAATCGCGCCGCAATGTCACCCTCGCGCATACAGGACTGCATCCGTTCGGAAATCGCCTGAAGCAGCTGATCTCCGGCTTCGTGGCCCAGAGTGTCATTGACAATTTTGAACCGGTCCAGATCCACAAATATCACCGCGACGGATCGATCACGCCATTTTGCCCGGCTTAACGCCTGTTTGAGATGATCGACAAACAACATCCGATTCGGCAGGTCAGTGAGAATGTCGTGGTGCGCCAGATGGTGCAGCCGCTCCTGGGTCTGCATGCGCTCGGTCATATCCTTGCCGGAAAAGATATAGTGAGTGCAGCGCCCTTTATCGTCCGCCAGCGGCGTAATCGTCACCGCTTCGTGGTACAGCTGGCCGTCTTTTTTCCGGTTGATGACGACTTCCCGGTAAATTTCCCCGCGGCCCAGGGTTTCCCATATGTTGGCGTAAAAGGCCGGCTCGTGTTCGCCGGACCTAATCAACTGGGGTGTCTTCCCGATGGCCTCGGCATCGCCATAGCCGGTCGTTGCCTCAAACGCTGGGTTGACGTACTCGATAACGCCTTCGGTGTCGGTGATAAAAATCGAGTCAGCCACTTTCTCAACCGCACTGGACAGCTTACGAATGATCAGCTCGGCGCGCTCGCGCTCGGCAATTTCTGCCGTTAGCGCCGAAGTCCGCTGGCGCACCAGACTCTCCAAATGGTCCTCGTGCCGTTTGAGCTGTTGGGTGGTGTGGAACAATTCGACGAAAACGGAAACTTTGGCTCGGAGAATCTCTGGAATGACCGGTGCAAAAATAAAATCCACTGCCCCGAGAGAATAACCGCCGAGCATATCCGTTTCAGCATCGGAGTACGAGGTGACGAAAATGATCGGCGTGAGCGCCGAGCGCCCGCGGCTGCGGATAAGAGAGGCCGCCTCGAAGCCGTCCATGCCCGGCATCTGGACGTCCATCAAAATGACGGCATAATCCCGGGCGAGCAAAGATCTGAGTGCGTCATGACCGGAGTCCGCCAAAACGACATTCTGCCCGAGCTCCTCCAACACAGCCGATAAAGCCTGGCGCTTCGCCGCATTATCGTCGACCACCAGGATATTCGCTCTTTGTTCGGTTTCCACGCGCCTTGTTCCTTTCACGTCCAGTCACCCATCCTGCAACTCGTTAGCCATCCATACGTCCGCTTTAACACTCTATCCGGTGCGCCAGTACGGTTTACCGAGGCGCCAGCCAGACACGCAACAGGGCGAGTAACTGTGCGGTATTGACCGGTTTGGGAATATAGTCGGAGGCACCTACCTCAATACACTTTTCGCGGTCGCCGGGCATCGCTTTGGCCGTCAACGCTATCACCGGCAGGGTTTTGAGGTCCGGCATACTTCGAACCGCGCGGGTTGTTTCGTATCCGTCCATTTCCGGCATCATGATATCCATCAGGACTATTTCGATGTCCGGTCGATTCTCGAGCTGAGCAATCGCGCTCTTACCGTTTTCAGCTGAGAGCACCTCCATCTGATGCTGCTCCAGGAAGGCGGTAAGCGAGAAAATATTGCGAATATCATCGTCAACGATGAGCACTTTCCTGCCCGCCAGCCGAGGATCTACCCTACGGATGTGCTCGAGGGCTTCCTGCTGGAAATCCATGAGATCCATTTCACGCAGGTGCAAAAATAACGTGACCTGATCAAGCAGCCATGCCCGAGAATCGACCTCGGCCAAGACCAGCGTCTGACTAAGGGCCTCCAACTGTCTGCGGCCTGCATCGTCTAGTGCTTCTGGCTCGCCTCGATAGGCGACGATAGGTAAAGCACTTAGCTCTTCATTCCTCCCAAGCGTTTCCAGCAACTCGAGCCCCGCTTTCACGTCCGCGCTAAGATCGATAACGAGACAGTCAAAATGCCCGTTTCCGAGACTCTCCAGGGCTCCGGCCCGGTCAGTGGTCGTGATGGTGACGCCAGAACTCCGGAGGAGATCCGCAAGATCCTGTTTCTTGGTACGCTTGGTTTCTACCAGTAGCAGGTCCCTGCGATTCCCGACCGCGTACTGGTGTGATCGCTCGATGGCCAGATCCAGAGCCTCTTGCTTCACCGGGCTGGACATCGAGCCCAACGCACCCAGTCTGAGGCCCGCATGTACATCGTTCTCCCGAGCGACGAGAAAGACCGGTATATGCCGCGTTTCCGGGTCATGTTTCAGGTGATCCAGAATGCCCCAGCCACTCATTCCCGGCAGGCTCAGATTCAGTACGATTAAATCGGGCGCATACTGGCGTGCCATCGATAGCGCTGTTTGCGCCTGATTCGCCACGATGCCCTTGAGACCGCGTTCATGAGCTAATCCAAGCAGGGTTTTAGCGAGATTAGGGTCATCTTCGCCGATTAGCATGACCCGCTCTTCTGCCTGCAGGTCGAGACGGTCGTCGTCGATGCTTTTTGGCACGGCCGAGGGGCGCAGACTATCGTCTCCCATGCCCGGCGTGGCAGCCCCTTCCGTCCCAGACGTTAACTCAGCGAGTTCGCGAGTATGCTCGGGAGAGGGTAGCTCATCGACCCTTGCCGGCAGGTTGGCCGAACTGGCAGCCCGGTACTGTAGGGGTAAATACAGCGTGAAGCGGCTGCCTTTGCCCGGGAGACTCTTGAGCGTGATTTGTCCGCCCAGCAGGCGAGCCAGCTCCCGGCTTATGGCAAGACCGAGGCCCGTACCGCCATACTTACGGCTGGTTGTCCCGTCGGCTTGCTGGAAGGCCTCAAAAATAACGCGCTGTTTGTCGGCTGAGATGCCAATGCCCGAATCGCTGACGGAGAAAGCAACCACGTGGTCAGCCCGGCTAAGCCCGGTGTGCTCGCCCCAGCCGCCGGTCACCAACTCGACTCTGAGCTTCACATAGCCGTGGGCGGTGAATTTGAAGGCGTTGGACAAGAGATTCTTGGCGATTTGCTTAAGGCGACGTTCGTCGGTGAGGATGGTTGAGGGCAGTTCGCCACCAAGTTCGACGGCGAAGTCCAGCTTTTTATCTTCCGCCATATGCTGGAAGGTCTGCTGAACGAAGCGGTCGAGATCGCTGAAGGCCACCTCGCCGATATCCGCTGTGACCGTACCCGACTCAATCTTGGACAAGTCCAGGATATCGTTGATCAGGTTTAGCAGATCGTGGCCGGAGGCGAAGATCGTTTTGGCGTACTCAACCTGCTTGCCGCTCAGGTTCTGGTCCGGGTTGTCACGGAGCTGCTGCGCCAACAGGAGCAAACTGTTGAGCGGTGTACGCAGCTCATGAGACATGTTGGCGAGGAATTCCGATTTATACTTTGAGGTGAGCGACAACTGGGCGGCTTTTTCCTCAAGCGATTGCTTGGCGATCTCCACCTCCCGGTTCTTGCGCTCCACCTCGATATTCTGGGCCGACAGCAGTTGGGCTTTCTCTTCCAGTTCCTCGTTGGTTTGCTGCAGCTCTTCCTGCTGGTCGCGCAGCTCTTCTGCCATTTTCTGAGACTGGGATAACAAACCCTCGGTACGAGAATTCGCCTCTATCGTATTGAGAACGATACCAATACTTTCTGTCAGCTGCTCAAGGAACGACAAGTGGGTGGGGCTGAAGCGCTCGAAAGACGCCAGTTCGATGACCGCCTTGGTCTGCCCTTCGAACATGACCGGCAGAACGACGATGTTCAGGGGCGACGCTTCACCGACGCCCGAGTTGATCTTGATGTAGTCGGAAGGCACATTCGTCAACAGGATGCGCTCTTTCTCCAGGGCACACTCCCCAACCAGTCCCTCGCCCAAGGCGAAGGTCCGGGGCAGGCTTTCCCGTGCCCGGTAGGCATAACTGGCTTTGAGCGCCAAGCGCGCATCGCGGTGTTCGCCTTCGATGCCGTAAAACACCCCGTGCTGGGCATTCACCAATGGCGCCAGCTCTGACAAAATCAGCTTACAGACGGTCAGCATTTCACGCTGGCCCTGGAGGATACGGGTGAAACGGGTCAGGTTCGTTTTCAGCCAATCCTGTTCGGTGTTCTTGTCCGTGGTGTCCTTGAGGTTGCGAATCATCTCGTTGATCGTGTCCTTGAGGACAGCAACCTCGCCTTCCGCCGCAACCCCGATCGAACGTGTCAGGTCACCTTTCGTTACCGCTGTCGCTACCTCCGCAATCGCGCGCACCTGGGCTGTCAGATTGGCGGCAAGCTGGTTTACGTTATCGGTGAGGTCCTTCCAGGTTCCCGATGCCCCCGGGACCCGGGCCTGACCGCCCAGCTTGCCTTCGACCCCCACTTCCCGCGCCACGCTGGTTACCTGGTCGGCAAAGATAGCGAGCGTGTCGATCATGTTATTGATGGTATCGGCGAGGGAAGCGATCTCCCCTTTGGCATCTACCGTTAGCTTCTTGTTCAGGTCGCCCTCGGCCACCGCGGTAACAACGCGCGCGATACCACGCACCTGGCCGGTGAGGTTCGAGGCCATCAGATTTACATTGTCCGTCAGGTCCTTCCAGGTGCCCGAGACGCCTTCTACCTCAGCCTGACCACCGAGTTTACCGTCCGTGCCCACCTCCCGTGCCACCCGGGTTACTTCCGACGCGAACGAACCAAGCTGATCCACCATCGTGTTGATGGTGTTCTTCAGCTCCATGATCTCGCCTTTGACGTTTACCGTGATCTTCTTGGAGAGATTGCCGTTAGCCACCGCGGTCGTCACCTCGGCGATATTACGCACCTGGGAGGTCAAGTTGCCGGCCATGGAGTTGACGTTATCGGTCAGGTCTTTCCAGGTGCCGGCCACGCCTTGCACCTGGGCTTGCCCGCCGAGCTTACCGTCCGTGCCCACTTCCCGCGCCACCCGCGTTACTTCGGATGCGAACGAACCGAGCTGATCCACCATCGTGTTGATGGTGTTCTTCAGCTCCATGATCTCGCCTTTGACGTTTACCGTGATCTTCTTGGAAAGATTGCCGTTGGCCACCGCGGTCGTGACTTCAGCAATGTTTCGCACCTGCGAGGTCAGGTTGCCGGCCATCGAGTTGACGTTATCGGTCAGGTCTTTCCAGGTGCCGGCTACACCTTCTACCCGGGCCTGGCCACCCAGTTTGCCATCGGTGCCCACTTCCCGGGCCACCCGGGTTACCTCCGAGGCGAAGGAGCCAAGCTGGTCCACCATCGTGTTAATCACGTTCTTGATCTGGAGAATCTCACCCTTTACGTCAACGGTGATCTTCTGTCCCAGGTCGCCCTGGGCGATCGCTGTGGCGACCTTGGAAACGTCGCGCAACTGAACGGTCAGGTTGCCGGCCATGGAGTTGACGTTGTCGGTGAGGTCCTTCCAGGTTCCGGCGACCCCCTGCACTTGGGCCTGGCCACCCAGCTTGCCCTCGGAACCCACCTCCCGCGCAACCCGGGTTACCTCCGAGGCAAAGGAACCCAGCTGGTCCACCATCGTATTGATGACGTCTTTGATCTGCAGGATTTCACCTTTCACGTCCACCGTGATTTTCTGCGTCAGATCGCCCTGAGCAATGGCGGTAGCCACCTTGGAGACGTCACGCAGCTGAACCGTCAGGTTGCCCGCCATTGCGTTTACGTTGTCAGTGAGGTCTTTCCAGGTACCCAGCACCCCCTTAACCTGTGCCTGACCACCCAGTTTGCCCTCGGTCCCTACTTCACGCGCGACACGGGTGACCTCGGACGAAAATGACTCCAACTGCGCCACCATCGTATTAACGATCTTGGCCGTACGCATGAACTCCCCACGCATCGGCTTGCCGTCCGCGTCCAGACTGACCCGCTGGGTAAGATCGCCCTTGGCGACGGCGCCGATAACCCGCGCCATCTCGTTGGTCGGCATCGCCAGGTCGGAAATCAGGGTATTGATGGAGTCACCCTGAACGGCCCAGGCGCCGTCGACAGCGCCGAAGGAGACTCTCTGCGCCAGCTTGCCTTCCTTACCCGCAGCGTTGCTGACCCGATCTAGCTCGGTTGAAATCTTGTCGTTGATATCGATGATATCGTTGAGCGTGTCGGCGATCTTGCCATTGACGCCGGTCCAATCCAGCGGCATTCTGGTCGAAAAATCACCTTTCTTGACGGCGGTTAGGACTTGCAGGAGAACGGCGGGGTCAAAATCGGATTCATGAAGGTGGGCGCTTGTCATTTTTACTTCCTGCACAAACGAAAAAAAGGGTTCACGGACCCTTTTAAATGGATGGACTTCTAGCTCATCTATTAAAAAATACCTGCCCGGTAGACGTTACTCAACCATTTTTGTTTTGACGTCTATCAAATAGCGTAACGCTAGACTCACCGAGACCGCTTGGAATGAAGCGGCGGCTTGAGCGAGCCCACCTCCCTGTCAGGCCGTGTTTTTTCTACCCGGCATCGCTTAAATTTTTGCTAGCTAGATAAGCCCTATAGTTTGCACTGCGCCTATTCCAGCCCGTGAAAGCGATCGGGTTTATAGGCAAAGAGTAGCGGCAAATGTCCGGCGAGCACTCACCGATTACAGGGGCGAGATTAATAACAGCAGCATATCGTTTTAAGGGACACTGGGAGGCTGGAAAAAACCGATGAACGACGGGAAAGCAGCAGTGCATTACTAGGCACACGACTGAAAAGAAAACAGAGACTAAAGAAAAGTTCGTCCGTGATTAAATAATTGGTCGGGACGGCAGGATTTGAACCTGCGACCCTCTGCACCCCATGCAGATGCGCTACCAAGCTGCGCTACGCCCCGACACACGCCAGCCACTGAGTGGATTGCTCCTTTAAAGAGGAACTTCAATGGCTTAGCGGGAGCGAAGTCTACACTAGCTCCCACCAAAAATAAACAGGAAATCGAGATAAAAATGACACGTTGAGCCCGAGCGGCGATGGTTTCAGGTCGGGCTGTTCAAGACGTCCAGAACTTCTTCCAGTTCGGCGATCATTTGACGAATCAGTTGCTTGTACTGCGACGTATCGTCCTTGATCTCATGACTGCTCAGCTTCTGCTTGGCGCCACCGATGGTGTAGCCCTGATCGTAGAGCAAGCTGCGAATCTGGCGAATGGTCAGCACGTCGGCGCGCTGGTAGTAACGGCGATTACCCCTACGCTTGACCGGCGACAGTTGTGGGAATTCCTGTTCCCAGTAGCGCAGCACATGGGCTTTCACGCTACAGAGGTCAGCTACTTCACCGATAGTGAAGTAGCGTTTGCCCGGAATTGGAGGCAGTTCGTTGTTATGACTGGGTTCCAGCATACGCTTCTACTTTCTGTTTTAGTTTTTGTCCAGGTCGGAAAGTAACGACTCGACGTGCGCTGATTGGAATTTCTTCGCCGGTTTTCGGATTCCTGCCGGGCCGCTCCTTCTTGTCCCGCAGATCAAAATTACCGAACCCCGACAGCTTGACCTGTTCGTTATGGCTCAGTGCATCTCTGATCTCTCCGAAAAAGGCTTCCACCATTTCCTTGGCTTCGCGTTTGTTGAGCCCCAGCTCTTCATAGAGGCGCTCTGCCATCTCCGCTTTCGTCAAAGCCGACATTTCGTTAACTCCTCAGTGTTGCACCAAGCTCAGCCTTCAGAGCATCTATAACCGCATTAAACCACGACTGAATTTCATCGTCATTCAGCGTCCGTTCAGGATGCTGCCAGAAGAGACTCAGTGCAAGGCTTTTGCGGCCCTCGCCAATGGCTTCGCCCTCAAACACATCGAACACGCGCACGCCGGTAAGGTGCTCTCCGGCCTGCTGACGCGCAATGCGCTGTACTTCTGCGTAGGTCACCTCGTTCCTGATAATGATAGCCAAATCTCGGCGAACTTCAGGGAATTTTGAAAATTCTTTGAAATTAGGCACATATCCGGAAAGGATCGAATTCAAGAATAGCTCAAACACATAGATCGTGCCATCCAGGTCGAGTTTTTTCTGCACCTGGGGGTGCAAGGCCCCAACCCAACCCACGCGAAGCCCCGCCAGACGCAGCTCTGCAGCCTGTCCGGGATGCAGCGCGGCATGTTCGGCAGCCTGAAATTCCACATCGATTCCTAACAGGTCGAACAGTGCTTCCAGATCGCCCTTCACATCGTAGAAATCGACGGCGCGGCGCCCATTGACCCAGCTTTCTGGATTTTGCGGGCCGCTCACCACGCCGGAGAGCATCGGCACCTGATCGATTTCGTCGCCAGAACGGATAAACCGCAAACCGGTTTCGAAGAAGCGAATCCGGGACTGTTGCCGATTCTGGTTATACGCGACGGTTTTCAGCAAGCCCGGCCAAAGCGAGGTGCGCATGACGGCCATATCGCTGGAAATGGGGTTGGCCAGTTCAATACCCTCATTATGGATATCGATCAGCGACTGAATCTTGTCGTCCACGAAGCTGTAAGTGACCGCTTCCTGGTATCCGCGAGAAACCAGCAGCGCCTGAACGCTGGATAGCGGCCTGACGGCCTCCTTCTCTTCCCGTAGACCGAGGCTGCCTACCGGCTCGGTTACCGGCAAATTGTTGTAGCCATAGATGCGGCCAATTTCTTCGATCAGATCCACTTCGATGGTGATGTCGGGCCGGTAACTCGGCACATGGATTTTCCAGCCATCTCGCGTCAACTTGTCGATATGCAGGCCCAGCCGGGTAAGGATCTCCTCAACTTCCGTGCGGTTGATTGTCAGCCCAAGCACATCGGCTACGCGCTGTTCGCGCAGTTCGATGACCCGCTCCTCCGGCAAGCGCGCCGCGCTGTGAACTTCCACGATCTCACCCGCTTCGCCGCCGACGATATCCAGCAGCAGCGCGGTAGCGCGCTCCATTGCATCGCGCGTCAGCAGGGGGTCAACACCGCGCTCGAAGCGGTGGGATGCATCCGTGTGCAAGCCATAGTGACGCGCTTTGCCGGCGATCGAAATAGGGTCGAAGAAAGCCGCTTCCAACACCAGATCACGGGTTGCTTCGGCTACGCCGGAATGTTCGCCCCCCATGACGCCTGCAATCGCAATGGGCTTGTCGTGGTCGGCAATCACCAGGGTTTCCTCGGTGAGCCCCACTTCCTGGCCGTCCAACAGCACTAGCTTCTCGCCCGCCTTCGCCCAGCGCACAACGACGCCGCCGCTGATCTCGGAGCGGTCGAAAGCATGCAAAGGCTGCCCCAGCTCCAGCATGACGTAGTTGGTGACATCCACTGCCGCGTCGATACTGCGAATACCGGAGCGACGCAGACGCTCACGCATCCATAATGGCGTTTCGGCACTCAGATCCACATTGCGGACAATACGGCCCAGGTACCGCGGACAGCCTTCCGGCGCATCAATTCTAATGTCTACCAACTCGGAATGGACGGGCTCGACAGGCGGAATTTCCGGCCCTTCGACCACCATTCGGTTCAGCACACCCACTTCGCGCGCAAGGCCGCGTATGGACAGGCAGTCACTACGATTGGGCGTGAGATCCACATCGATAGTCACGTCGTTGAGCCCAAGATAGTCACGCAGGTCTTGGCCTACCGGAGCGTCTTCCGGCAGCTCCATAAGCCCCTCGTGGCTTTCGGACAGCTCCAGCTCGGATTCGGAACAGAGCATGCCGTTGGAAGGCTGGCCACGGAGCTTGGCCTTCTTGATCTTGAAGTCTCCAGGCAACACCGCGCCGACCACCGCGAACGGCACCTTCAGCCCCGGACGCACATTAGGTGCGCCGCAAACCACCTGGACGGTTTCGCTACCGCCAGCGACCTGGCAGACACGCAGTTTATCGGCGTCCGGATGAGGCTCCACGGAAACAACTTCGCCTACGATAACGTCACTGAAAGCTCCGGCGACGGCCTCGAAATCATCCACTTCCAAACCGGCCATGGTGATCTGGTCGACGAGGGCCTGGGTATCGATTTTCGGATTGACCCACTCGCGGAGCCATTGTTCGCTGAATTTCATGCTATCTGCCTTGTCCTGATGCCGTTAATCCTGAAACCCTTGAAAACAATCGCGTTTAGCGAAACTGCCGTAGGAAACGCAAGTCGTTCTCGAAAAACATGCGCAGATCGTTGACGCCGTAGCGCAGCATGGCGAGACGTTCGACGCCCATACCGAAGGCAAATCCGCGATAGGTTTCAGGATCGATATCACAGTATTCAAAGACTTTGGGGTGCACCATGCCGCAGCCCATGACCTCCAGCCACTTAATGGAACCATCCTCGTTGCGCCCCCACTCGATATCCACCTCTGCCGACGGCTCGGTAAACGGGAAGTAGGACGGCCGGAAACGCACCGCTAGATCCTTTTCGAAAAACACCCGCAGGAATTCCTCCACCGTGCTCTTCAGATCCGCAAAGCTGACGTTCTTTTCGACTAATAGCCCCTCGACTTGGTGAAACATCGGGGTATGCGTCATATCCGAGTCGCAGCGATAGACCCGCCCCGGGCAAATCATACGAAACGGGGGCTTGCCGTGCTCCATGGTCCGGATTTGCACCGGCGAGGTATGGGTTCGCAGCAGCGTGCCCGGATTGAAATAGAAGGTATCGTGCATGGCGCGGGCCGGGTGGTGACCCGGAATATTGAGCGCCTCGAAATTGTGGTAGTCGTCTTCGATTTCCGGCCCCTCTTCGACGGTATAGCCGGCCCGGGAAAAGAAATTCTCGATACGCTGGAGGGTACGGGTTACCGGATGAAGCCCCCCTTGAGCCTGACCCCGGCCCGGCAGCGTTACGTCGATAGACTCGGCAGCCAGCTTGGCGTCCAGTGCTGCGGTCTCGAGTTCCGCGCGACGTGCGTTAATGGCGTCTTGGACCTGCGCTTTGGCCTGGTTGATAAGCTGGCCGGCAGCCGGACGCTCTTCCGGCGAAAGCTGCCCCAGTGACTTCAACTGCTGGGTGAGCGCACCTTTCTTACCCAGATAATCAACGCGAACCTGATCCAGCAATTGCAGGTTATCCGCCTGCTCAACCGATTTCAGGCCGTCCTGTACGAGTTGTTCCAGGTTGTCCATTGACCCTGCTCCAAACATGTCATTTATCTTTCAGGGAACTCCTGAGAAAGGACCGGCGCATCGTCCGATCTTTTATCAGCAGCTCTCCGCGAGGCTCATTCTACAGACCCCTGAATAAAAAAGGGGAAGAGCATGTGCCCTTCCCCTCACTTCGGAATGCCCTGAGGCATCCAATCCGATCTGCAATCGATGAAAGAGCTTACGCCAACGCAGTTTTGGCTTTTTCAACGACAGCACTGAACGCTTGCTGCTCATTCATCGCCAGGTCAGCAAGAACCTTGCGATCAATCTCGACATTGGCCTTTTTCAGACCTGCGATCAGACGGCTGTAAGTCAGACCGTTGGCACGGGCACCGGCGTTAATACGCGCGATCCACAGTGCACGGAACTGGCGCTTGCGGTTACGACGGTCACGGTACGCATACTGACCGGCCTTGATAACCGCCTGCTTGGCAACACGATAGACGCGGCTCCGGGCACCGTAGTAGCCCTTGGCCTGCTTCATGATTTTCTTGTGACGACGACGCGCGACGACACCACGCTTTACACGAGCCATAACTCAATCCTTCTCTTCTAAGAACCTGAAATTAAAGCGCGATCATGCGCTTGATGGATGCGACGTCAGACTTGGCGACCAACTTGGTGCCGCGCAGCTGACGCTTACGCTTCGGGCTCTTCTTCGTCAGGATGTGACTCGTGAAGGACTGCTTATGCTTGAAGCCTTTAGCGGTACGTTTGAACCGCTTGGTGGCTCCGCTCTTGGTTTTCATCTTAGGCATTTCTAAAACTCCGCATTTTCATTTTAAATGAATAATGATCCCTGAACGACAAATCCCCCGCACTGTGACGGGGGACAGGCAAATTCGCTGGGATCATTTTTTCTTGCGGGGGGCAACAACCATCGTCATTTGCCGGCCTTCCATTTTCGGCCGTTGCTCTACCTGGGCAAGTTCAGTGATATCCTCTTCAACACGGTTCATGAGTTTCATACCAATTTCTTGGTGCGCCATCTCACGACCGCGGAAACGGATCGTAATCTTGCCCCGGTCCCCGTTCTCAAGGAAACGTACCAGGTTGCGTAGCTTGACCTGATAATCCCCTTCTTCCGTGCCAGGCCGGAACTTCACTTCTTTTACCTGGACCTGCTTCTGCTTCTTCTTAGCAGCAGCTTTGGCCTTCTTCTCTTCGAAGATCTTCTTGCCGTAGTCCATTATCTTACAGACGACCGGATCGGAATTCGTCACCTGAACCAGATCCAAAGAAGCTTCTTCAGCAGCTTTCAAAGCATCTTCGATGGATACGACACCCACCTGCTCACCGTCTGCTGCAATCAGACGTACTTCTGTGGCTTCTATATTCTCGTTAATGGGCGCTTTTGGAGCCCGTCCCCGATTCGCTCGCTGTTTAATAATCAGTTCTCCGTTTGGTTTCTACCTTTGCGGGACACATCTTCTGCCAATAGGGCTTTGAAGTCGTCCAGCGACATGGTACCCAGATCATCACCTTTACGATTGCGTACGGCAACCGCGCCGGATTCGACCTCTTTATCACCGACTACGGCAAGGTAAGGTACTTTATTAAGCGTGTGCTCGCGAATTTTAAAGCCGATCTTCTCGTTTCTCAAGTCGGCATGCGCCCGATAGCCGGAATTTTCAAGGGCATTGGCGATTTTTTCACTATATTCGCGCTGGTTGTCGGTGATATTCATGACCGCAACCTGAGTGGGAGCCAGCCAGGCTGGGAATGCACCTTCGTATTCTTCGATCAGAATGCCGATAAAGCGCTCGAACGATCCCAGTACTGCGCGATGCAGCATAACCGGCGTTCTGCGTTCGGAGTTGTCCGCGACATACTGAGCGCCTAAACGGCCCGGCATGGAGAAGTCCACTTGCACGGTGCCGCATTGCCAGACCCGGCCGATACAGTCTTTCAGCGAATACTCGATTTTGGGGCCATAGAAGGCGCCCTCGCCCGGCAACAGTTCCCACTCGACACCTTCCCGGTTGAGCGCTTCTTCCAGGGCGGCTTCCGCCTTATCCCATATTTCGTCGGAACCGACACGCTTTTCCGGGCGAGTGGAGAGTTTATACAGAATCTCGGTAAAACCGAAATCGGTATAAACCTCATGCAGCAAATCCATGAACTTGGACACTTCCGCCTGAATATCTTCTTCTTCACAGAAGATGTGGGCGTCATCCTGGGTAAATCCGCGTACACGCATCAGCCCGTGCAAGGCGCCGGACGCCTCGTTGCGATGACACGAGCCGAATTCCGCCAGGCGCAGCGGCAGCTCCTTGTAACTTTTGAGCCCCTGATTGAACACCTGGATGTGACACGGGCAGTTCATCGGCTTGATGGCAAAGTCGTGTTTCTCGGACTCGGTGGTAAACATGTCGTCACCGAACTTGTCCCAGTGACCGGACTGCTCCCATAGCGTGCGCGAGACCACCTGGGGCGTCTTGATCTCCTGGTAGCCGTGGCGACGCAGCTTATCGCGCATGTACTGCTCGATTTCCTGGTAGACGGTCCAGCCATCCGGATGCCAAAACACCATGCCCGGCGCTTCTTCCTGCATATGGAACAGGTCGAGCTTCTTGCCAATTTTGCGGTGGTCCCGCTTTTCAGCTTCTTCCAGGCGGTGCAAATAGGCCTTAAGGTCTTTCTTGTTACCCCAGGCGGTACCGTAGATGCGCTGCAACTGCTCGTTGCTGGTGTCGCCACGCCAGTAGGCGCCGGCCACTTTGGTCAACTTGAACGCCTTGAGCTTACTGGTATTGGGCACATGAGGCCCCCGGCACAGGTCGATGAAATCGCCCTGGCGGTAGAACGAGAGGTCTTCTTCACCCGGAATGTCCCGGATGATGCGAACCTTATACTCCTCGCCCATCTCGTCGAACAGTTTGACGGCTTCATCCCGAGACAGGACCGAGCGGGAAACCTTGAAATCCTGCTTGGCGAGTTCTTCCATGCGCTTTTCGATGCGCGCCAGATCCTCGTTGGTAAAGGGGCGATCGAACTTGAAGTCATAATAAAAGCCGTTATCGATCACCGGCCCGATGGTAACCTGAGCGGAGGGAAACAGATCCTTAACCGCCATCGCCAGCAAATGGGCGGTGGAGTGCCGGATGATATCGACGCCCTCTTCGTCACGCTCGGTGACAATAGCCAACTCAACGTCATGGTCGATTTCGTAGCTTGTATCGACCAGCTTGCCGTCAATGCGTCCAGCTAACGCCGCCTTGGCCAGGCCGGCACCGATGTCGGCGGCCACATCGTGAATAGAGACAGGCTGAGAAAAACTGCGATGACTTCCGTCGGGGAGAGTAACGACCGGCATAAATGACTCCTATCAGCGGTGATCCTTACGAGAGACCACATGGTTTTGGGCGACCGCGTCACAATCGCGGTCTGTTCAGGCCCGGGATTCTAACAGCCCACTTCGACATCTGCCATGCAAAAACTGGCGAAACCCTGCACAATGGCTTTCTTTCCAGGCTATTGCATCGATAGACGACAAAAACAGGGAGTTAGGCCTTGCGGGTCATCGCTTTTCATAACCTAAAGGGAGGCGTCGGCAAGACGGCCGCAGCCGTCAATATTGCCTATCTGGCCGCCGATAGCGGCATCCCGACCTTGCTTTGGGACCTGGATGCTCAGGGCGCTGCGAGCTGGTATCTGGGCGAGGCGCCGGACATCGTTGGCGAGAAAGCCGCGCGCCTGGTCAAAGGCAAAACGCCCGTGGGCCAGATGATCCAGCCGACGGCCTATAACGGCCTGGATCTCATACCCGCCCACCCCAGCTTCCGCAATCTCGATCTACGGCTGGAGAAAGACGGCGACAAACACGCCCTGAAGGACTGGCTCAAACCCCTGTCGGAAGACTACGGCTTGATTGTGCTCGATTGCCCGCCCTCTCTGTCCAAGCTGGCCGAGCAGATTCTTGAGACGGCGGATCAGGTCTTCGTTCCGATCATTCCCAGCTGGTTATCGCTGAACAGTTGGGAACAACTCAATGAATTCGCCACCGAGAAAAAGCTGGGCAGTAAGAAGCTGCATCCTTTCTTCTCCATGGTCGACCGTCGAAAGAAAGTCCATCAGGAGATGCTTAATTCCGGCAAAGTTCCGCTCAAGGGCCGCATGCGAGCGTTTATTCCCTACGCCAGCGACGTGGAAAAGATGGGCGAAAGACGTTGCCCGGTCGACCGGATTCGCGCCCGCTCCCCGGCAGCCTTGGCCTATCGTCTGTTGTGGAGCGAAGTACGCAAGATCACGCGCGTCTAACCCTACGCAGACCCCAAAACGCTCCTAACCGGAGCGTTTTTTTCGTCGTGCGCTGCGTCAGGCAGCCGGAGCTGCCGCCTCCTCCTCCCGGTTTCTTCGGCGTATCTGAACAAAAGCCATAAGGCCCAAGAGCACCAGCGTCGGGATAAACATCAGCTCCTTGGGCGGTCGATCCAGCTCTACCTGAACAGCATCGATGGTCCAGTCGAAGGAAAGCCCCGCATTTTCGGCCGGACTGCCGAAGGTGACGAAATCCACAACCATCTTGTCGCCTTCGGGGCGCAACTCCAGGCCCGCATCCATCATGCGCTGTTCCGGCGTGTCGCCGGCGGGCACTTCCAGATTGATAAACGTGGTTTCTTCGTCGCCTTCCAGCGTCATGCCCGAGGCCTTGAGAACGATATTCTCGCCCGCCGATACATCGCTAACGTATTCCATGACTTCCACGCCCGGGCGCAGTTCAGTTGGTGGATAGATCTTGTCCCACCAGAAGCCGGGACGGAACAGCGTGAAAGTGATCAGCAGAAGCAGTGCCGTTTCCCAGATCTTGGTCTTGGTAAACCAGTAGCCCTGCGTTGCCGCCGAGAAAACCAGCATCGCGGTCACCGCACTGGCGACGGTGACCAGCAGGTCGAACCAGCCCGTGAGACCGATCAGCAACAACTGCGTGTTGAAGATGAACATGAACGGTAGGATGGCGGTCCGGATATCGTAGGTGAAGCCCTGAACACCGGTCTTGATGGGATCCGCCCCGGAAATGGCGGCTGCGGCATAGGCAGCCAAACCCACTGGCGGCGTGTCGTCCGCCAATATCCCGAAGTAGAACACGAACAGATGCACGGCGATTAGCGGCACGATCAAACCGTTCTGCGCACCCAGAGTAACGATAACCGGCGCCATCAGCGTGGATACGACAATGTAGTTCGCCGTTGTCGGCAAGCCCATACCCAGCAGCAGACTGATCAGGGCGGTGAAGATCAGCATCAATAGCAAATTGCCACCGGAGATGAACTCCACAAACTCAGTCATGACCAGACCGATACCGGTTAGCGTCACCGTACCGACGACAATACCGGCGGTAGCCGTCGCCACCCCAATGCCCACCATGTTGCGCCCACCGGTAGCCAGGGAATGAACCAAGTCACCGAAGCCTGCCTTGAACGGTGCCAGCAGCCCGCCGGAATGCTTGCGGAAAAAGTGCTGTAAGGGACGCTGAGTAACCACGATAAAGATCATGAATAGCGTTGCCCAGAACGCCGAAAGTTGCGGTGACAACCGTTCGACGGTGAGACACCAAACCAGTACGACCACAGGCAGCAAAAAGTAAAGACCGGTTTTGACGGTCGGCCCCACCGGGGGCAACTCGTCCATCGGCTTATCCCCGTCGTCCTCCAACGCCGGGAATCGCGCCGCATAGGCGACCATAGCGGCATAGACAACAGCAAGCAGCGCCGCCAAAACCCAGGAGGCATAGCTGCCAAAGAGGACTTTGAGCCACCCCACCCCGTAGTAGACGACAAACGTCAGCACACACAAGCCAATCAATAACACCACCCACGTCAGCATGCGCTGGGCCAGACTGGGGCGATCAGTGCGCTCGATACCGTGCATCTTCAACTTGCAGGCTTCGAGATGCACGATGTAGATCAATGCGATATAGGAGATCAAAGCAGGCAGGATGGCGTGTTTGATCACTTCCAGATAGGAAATACCGACGTATTCAACCATCAGGAATGCCGCAGCGCCCATGATCGGCGGGGTCAACTGCCCGTTCGTCGAGGCGGCCACTTCAACGGCGCCGGCCTTACTGGCCGGAAAGCCCACGCGCTTCATCAGCGGGATGGTAAACGTGCCGGTCGTTACCACGTTAGCGATCGACGAGCCCGAGATCACGCCGCTCAGACCACTGGACACTACGGCCGCCTTGGCCGGGCCACCACGCATGTGTCCCAGCAATGCATAAGACACCTTAATGAAATAGTTGCCGGCCCCAGCCTTCTCAAGCAAAGCGCCGAACAATACAAACAGGAATACGAAGCTGGTGGAAACCCCCAGGGCCACCCCGAAAACACCTTCGGTACCCAGCCACTGGTGGGCCGCAAGCTTCTCGAGGCTGGCGCCTTTATGCGCGATGACATCGGGCATGTAAGGACCGGCCAGGGAATAAAAGATGAAAAAGCCCGCCACGATAGTCAGCGGCAGCCCCAAGGCACGTCGCGTGGCTTCCATAAGCAGTACCAGACCACCCAGAGCCACAACCATATCCATCATGGTCGGCGCGCCGGGGCGGGACGCTAGTTCTTCATAGAAGATGAAAATATAGGCAGCGGAGAATGCGGCCAGCAGGGCCAGAACCCAGTCGTAAATCGGGACGTAGGTGGTCGCTTTTCCCTTGAGCATCGGGAAAGCGGAGAAAGCCAGGAAAATGGCAAACGCCAAGTGGATGGAACGGGTTTCCGTGGAGTTAAAAATACCCACTTCGAGAATGAACGGAAGGGGTGACGCTATCCATAGCTGGAACAACGCCCAGGCGACAGGCACCAGGAACAGAATGGCGCCGGGCACACCCGCCACTGCGCGCCCACCGGTCTCCGTCTGCATGACCGCTTCGGTATCAGACAGTTGCAAGGCGCTGTCCTGGGATGACTTACTGTCTCGATTCGCCATTTAAAAACGACCTTTCAGGAGGGATTTACCAAAACGGCTGTCCGGAGCGTCCTGCTTTGTCGATAAACAGGGCACTAGGACAGCCGTGATCCAACCGGTAGTAATAACCGCGGGCAGGATTATCCCCGCCCAACCGGCTTTACTCCATCAGGCCCGCTTCTTTGTAATACTTGACCGCACCGGGATGCAGCGGCGCACTCAGCGCATCCGTGGCCATTTCTTCCTTCTTCAGGTTTTCAAACGCCGGGTGCAGGCGCTTGAAGCTGTCGAAGTTTTCGAAAACGGCCTTGACCACCTCATAGACCACATCTTCCGGCACGTCGGCGGAGGACACGAAGGTTGCAGCCACACCGAAGGTGGTGGTGTCTTCCGAATTACCGCGGTACATGCCGCTCGGAATCGTTGCTACGCGGTAGTACGGGTTCTCTTCCACCAGCTTTTTGGTTGCCTCGTTGTCCACGTTAACCAACACGCTGTCGCAGGACGTTGTTGCTTCCTTGATAGCGCCGGATGGGTGGCCAACGGTATAGAAGAAGGCATCGATCTTGTTGTCACACAGAGCCTGGGACTGTTCAGCCGCTTTCAGCTCGGCTGCCAGGGAGTAGGCGCTCATATCCCACCCCATTTCCTCCATCAACACTTCTGCAGTGGCGCGCTGGCCGGAACCGGGGTTGCCAACGCTGACGCGCTTGCCTTTCAGGTCCTTGAACTCCTTGATATTAGCATCTTTGCGCGCCACCACGGTGAACGGCTCGGGATGCAGGGAGAACACGGCCCGCAGCTTCTTGTTGGGACCGTCATCTTTGAATTCGCTGGTGCCATTATAGGCGTGGTACTGCCAATCGGACTGGGCGACGGCCAGATCAAGCTCACCCTGACGAATTGCGTTCAGGTTGTAGATGGAACCACCGGTACTTTCCACCGAGCAACGGATGCCGTGCTCCTTGCGATCCTTGTTCACCAGTCGACAGATCGCACCGCCCGCCGGGTAGTACACGCCGGTCACACCACCGGTACCGATGGTCACGAACTGCTGCTCTGCCGCCGAAACCGAGGCAGACGCTGCACCGAAACCAACCGCAGTGGCCAGCGCAAAAGTGGATAGCTTGAGTCGAAGTGCCATTGTATTCGTTCCCTTCTTTTATAAGTCACTCGTTCCAGGTCCGAGGAGTATCGGCCCGTTGTCTCTTTCAGTTTAGAACATAGACTAATTGTTACATAAAATAAAGATTTTAACCTTAGCTAACTACATGATGGAAAACAAAAAAGCCCGCAATGCGGGCTTTTTCGAGATTGGTGGGGCGCGCCCTAGCGGGCCGCCCTAGCCTTGGCTACCATTCGATCCGGACGCAACAGGAACCGCGCCAGGGCCGGCAGTAGCCAGATAGAGCCGATCATGTTCCAGAGGAACATAAAGAACAGCAGGAAGCCCATATCCGCCTGGAACTTGATGGGCGAGAAAATCCAGGTGACCACGCCAAGACCCAAGGTCACACCCGTAAAGATGACCGCCTTTCCGGTCGAGCGCAACGTTTCGTAGTAGGCGTCCTGAAGAGTCTTGCCTTCCAGCAGATACTTTTCCAGCTTGGTGTAGATGTAGATGCCGTAATCCACACCGATACCTACGCCCAGGGCAATAACAGGCAACGTCGCCACCTTGATGCCGATCCCGGACACCGCCATGATCGCTTCGCACAGCACAGAGGTCAGGCCCAGCGGGATGACGATGCACAGCACCGCCCGGATGGAGCGGAAGGTCAGGAAGCACAGCAAGCTCACAACGCCGTAGACGAAGATCAGCATCAGGTTCTTGGCTTTGGAAATGACCTCGTTGGTCGCAGCTTCCACACCGGCATTACCGGCGGCCAGCTTGAAGTTGTGCACGTCGTTACTGTGCTCGCCGGCAAAGTCCTCCACCACATCCACAACCGTGCGCAGGGTTTCCGCTTTGTGGTCTTCCAGGAACACCAGCACCGGGGTCAGACTGCAGTCGGTGTTGATCAACCCGCTCGGCGCCTCACGGATCGACGCATTGATAATGGTCTGATTGCGAGAAATCTCGAACCACTTCCAATTGCCCTCATTGAGGGCCTTGGTCACCACCTTCGATACGTCCGCCAGCGATACCGACGACTGAACGCCCGGGGTATTCTGCAGCTCCCACTGCAGACGATCCATGGCCGTCAGCACCTCATACTGGGTGCATTGCTCCTTTTGCGTTTCCACCATGACTACCAGGATGTCCGCACTGGAGGAGTAGTTCTCGATGATGTACTTGTTATCCAGGTTGTAGCGGGAATCCGCACGCAGCTCCGGAGCGCCCTGGTCGAGATCGCCCACCTTCAGGTCCTGCTTGTAGTAGAAACCCAGACCCAGGCCGAGCATGGCAATCAGCAACGAAATCGGCGCGACGCCCGGATGCGAGAAATAGGACATGACGCGCCACTTGCGGTCTTCCTTCTCGCCGTGCCGCTGGACGTGGTTCACACCGCCCTTGGTAATGCCAATGTAAGACATAATCAGCGGATGCAAGACCAGATTCGTCACGATAATGACAGCGACACCGATACCGGCCGCAACGGCCAGGTCGCGTATAACGTCAACTTCGATGAACAGCAGGGTCAGGAAGCCGAAGGCATCGGACACCAGGGCCAGCATGCCGGGAATATAGAGCGCCCGGAAAGCCAGCCGCGCTGACGTCAGTGGATCGAAGCCCTTGGCGGCTTCGCTGGCCATGGCGTTGACCACCTGTACGCCGTGACTGATACCGATAGCGAATACGAGGAAAGGGACCAGTACCGAGTACGGGTCCAGCCCATAGCCCAGCAGGCGCAGGATACCCAACTGCCAGAATACGGCCACAATGGAAGAGAAAACAGGCACCAGCGTGCCGGCGATACAGCGTGAATACCAGAACAACAGAACTGTCGTGAGGACAATGGTGATACCGGCAAACCAGGCGATCGACCCGATACCCTCGATTAAGTCGCCGACCTTCTTGGCAAAGCCGACGATGTGGATCTCGATATCAGGGTTCTGTTCTTCGTATTTCTGACGAATCTTTTCTTCGAGCTGTTGCGAAAACGCAGCGTAATCCAGTGCTTCCCCGGTTTCGGGGTTAGTTTCATACAGCGGCGCGTAGACGATCGTGGACCTGAAGTTGTCCGAAATCAGGCGGCCAACCTCGTTGGAGCGCAAGATATTCTGGCGCAACTGCTCCAGGCTTTCCCGAGAACCATCGTAGTCATCCGGAATGACTGTGCCGCCCTGAAACCCCTGCTCGGTCACTTCCACCCAGCGAACGTTGGGTGTCCAGACCGACTTCAGGCCGGACCGGTCCACCCCGGGCAGGAAGAAGACCTCATCGGTAATGGCCTTCAGGGTTTCCATGTACTCCTTGGTAAAGATATCGCCCTCTTCCACCTCGACGGCGATACGGACGAAGTTACCGAGGTTTTCCAAATCGTCACGGTGTTCGAGCATGTTGACGATGTAGGGATGCTCGAGCGGAATCATCCGCTCAAAACTCGCATCCGGCTGAATCTTGACGGCGTTGTAGCCAAGAAAAACGGTTAAAAGCAGGAACGCGATCAGGATAATCGCCCGATTGTTGAAAATCAGACGTTCGAGAAACGGCTCGGCATTAGGCGACGAAAAGTAGTGTTCGCCTTTGTCGTGCTTGGGGTTGGACATTCAATGACCCTCTTCAGAATGCTTGTCGTACTGCTGAGACTGGACGCTCAGGGACTTTTGCCGTTGATATCGGTCTGTTTGACGCCACTTTCGCCAAACAGCACGAGCTTCTCGTCGGAGACCGGAATGACCGACATCACGCCTGCGCGGTCAGACCGATAATAGGTCCGGAAGCTCTCGGCATTGTTGCTGCTGACCAGCACGGTGCCGCCATTGCCCACCAGCGTGATGCGACCGTCGTCAGCCACCGCGCCGTTGTTGAGGGTGTTGGAGGAGTCGTTCGGCACCGTCGTCCAGTTGCGTCCCAGGTCTGTGGACAGGAACACATTCCCACGCAGGCCAAACGCAAGAATCTCGTTGACGTCGCCCGTTCCCATGACGCCAAAGAACGACCCTGTATAGGGGCTTTCCACCTGCTCCCAGCTTTCACCGCGGTCGGTGGATAGGAAAACCGTGCCGGCCTCGCCGGCAATAACCAGAGCGCCACCTGTGACTTCGGCGATGCTGTTGAGGTGAAAGCGGTCGGGATTCGGCAACTCCGCGGACCATTCAGTCCACGTGTCGCCGCCATCGTCAGTGCGGAAGATAAAACCGTAGGAACCGACGGCGAAGCCGGTATTCTCATTGGCAAACCAGACATCGAGCAAGGGCTTCCAGGGTCCGGTTTCCTTATCGGCCTCGGCGTCTTCAAGCGCGAAAATCATGCCGTCAAGCGTCCACTCCAGATCCGCCTTCTCGCTGTCCGGCGTTTCCTCGATGCGCGACTCCATCTCGGCAATCTGGTCTTCCATGGTCGCAATCACCAGATCGGCGGCCTGGCTGCCATCGAACTGCTTCTCCCAGGACTTGCCGCCGTCGGACGAATGCAGGATGACGGCCCCATGGCCCACGGCCCACCCCTCTTGCGGCGTCGGGAAATGCACGCTGGTTAATGTCGTGGCAACGGGCACCTCGCCCTGGGACCAGGTTTTGCCCTGATCGTCCGAGTAAATGATGTGCCCCCGTTCGCCTACGGCGACCAGCCGGTCACCGGCGCGATCACTCGCGGTCAGCAGATTGTCGTCGGCCAGGGACGTCTGCCGTGCGGGCGTCTCAAGAACATCGCTGACCGCCGAAGCCCAGGGGCTCGCAACCGCCAATGATAGCCCCAGCAGCGCTGCAAACGTCTTGCGCGTCAAAGGTGTAGCCATTCAGAGTGCCTTTATTTTGAGTTGTTTAGTGTCTGTCTATGGTGTCCGGAAAGCCCCGCATGGCGTGCTCAGGCGTCTGCAGGGCTGAATACTGCACTGCTTCGACGCCTAGCGAACGCTCCGGCGACGCAGCGATGCGGGTGAAAAATAGCGCGTGTTCGGAACGTCATCGGTGAAGATCCGGGTATTGGGCTCCTCGGTATCCAACCCTTGGACGTGGTAGCGTCGGGCCTGAAGGTCGTTGAACACTTCGAGCGTTGTCCACACACCTGGCAATTCGTAATAATTCTTCACCAGACCCATGCTTACGCGCCAAAGTTGATCACGTCCGTCGTACTGATCAAGCAGCAACGTGTTCCAGCTGTCTTCGTCGACATAAAACCGGCGCTTGGCATAGATGTGACGCTCCCCTTGCTTGAGGGTCGCCGTTACCACATGCACGCGATGCAACTCCCAGCGGGTCAGATCGGGATTGACGTGGGATGTACCGAGAATCTCTGAGTACGACAGGCCTTTTTGGGCAATCTCGTAACTGTTGTAGGGCACGTAGACCTCACGTATACCCTCGTAGCTCCAGTTGTAGCGATCCAGAGCACCGTTGAACATATCGGTATCGTCTGCGGTACGCAGGTTATCAGCCGCCGCAATCGGTGAGTCGTACCCCAGGTTCGGCGCCCGGCGAACCCGGCGCTGGCCGGCATTGTAGCCCCAGCCGTAACGCGGATTCTTGATTTGGTTCAAGGTCTCGTGAACCAGTATGGCTCCACCAGCCAGGCGGGGCGGAGATTGAGTGAACGAGAGGTAGTAGAAGATAATGTTTTCCAGCTCGGACTCACTACCTTCGGGGTTGTAGTAGTTAAAGAAGGCCTCCTGCTGGGAGGTCACCAGGGTGTAGTCGCCGTTTTGCTGGACCGCAACTTCACTCGCGCGACGGGTGATATTCACCCCCCGCCAGCGCGTGAGGTGATTCCAGATCACCTGATAGGCTTTCTGCTCGCTGTCGCCGTGGAGAATCGGGAATGGATAGCCGCCGTAGGCGCCATCGATACCGGCGCCCTCACCTACAATCGTCGCACTTGTGGCGTTATCCCGGGTATTCTCGGCAACCCAGCCGGGTACTGCATGAGTGCGACGGGTGCGATAAACCGGTACGTTGAACGTCGTCGGATAAGTCTCAATCATGGCCATTAGGCCATCGGTGAGATGCTCCTTGTACTGCTCGACGTTCTTGGCATTGATGGTAAACAGAACCTGATCGTCCGGGAACGGATTGGGATGGAAATCGCCGCTTTCGTCATAGCCCGCGACGGGCTCCGAAATACCCCCAGTCCACGCCGGAATGGTGCCGGAGGCATTACCTGCCTTCTGCGAGCCAAACGGGGTCAAATCCTGACCCAGACGAGCCGCCTCGGATGCGGAAACTGCCGCGCCAGCCTGTCCAGCCACCATCGAAAGGGCAACTACACTGCCCAACAGCCATTTCTTGTTATGGATCATTGTTCGGACCTTTCTTGTGTCTAAAAGCCAGGAGGCTTTTGTTTCTTGTAATTGTGTCGGAGAAACCGGTGACTTCTCCGGAACGCACGACCTGAAGGCGCTCGCCGTTAACGCCGACGTGCGGCGACCGGCATCCCTTCGACCATTCAACGTTAAAACTTTTAAGAAATGCCGCAGCTTGCGATTGCAAAAAGGCTTCGGGCCCATTTATAGGACTATCAAAGCTCGAAGGTTAGCTGAACTGGCGGCAAAATCCATCAACCGAAAGTGCGATTTTGTAGCGTTATGCAACCGTGCAGCCCGGTAACGACGGGGCCCTGAACGCGTGCCGGCGCACTAGAAATGGGAAAGGACGGAGATTGGCGAGAAGGTGCCGGGATCGGAGAGAAACAGTGGCAGGCGCACGAAGGCGCACCTGCCACCGGGTGAGCGAAGACTGTAGATAGCCTGTCTATCAGTCCTTCAGAGACTTGTGGACCACCTCGTAAACGTCTTTGGACAGGTCGGGCTTGGCGTGGACCTGCTCTAGCGCAGCCTTCATGCCGTCTCGATACACATCGCCGTAGTTGCGCCAACGCGTTAAAGGCGACACCAGACGGGCGGCAATCTGCGGGTTACTGCTGTCCAGCGCCAGAATGTGTTTGGCCAGGAAGCGGTAACCAGAGCCGTCGACAGCGTGGAAGTTGGCCAGATTTTGATTGGCGAAGGCACCGATCACCGAGCGAATCTTGTTCGGATTCTTCCAATCGAACGCGTCATGTTCAAGCAGCGCTTCGACGGCCGGCAAGGACCCCGCCCTTGGGCTACTTGCCTGGATGGAAAACCACTGTTCCACCACCTGTGGATCGTCACTGAACTGGTCGTAGAAGGACGCCAGCGCGTTGGCACGATCCTTCTCGAAATCGGAGTTGACCAATGCCCGTAACGCACCCGATTGGTCCGTCATGTTTGACGCCTGATCGAATTGCTGCAGCGCCATCATCCGGGCTTCTTCGTCATTAATGTGCATCAGCCAGCTCAACGCCGTGTTTCTCACCGAGCGGCGAGCAATGGCCTCGGGCGTCGGCTCGTACGGTCCCTCCTCGTGGTTACGGCGATAGCAGGCGAGCAATTCGTCACGCAATTGCAGCGCAAGCTGGTTCAACACGCGGGTACGGGAATCGTGGATGCCCTGCACGTCCGCCGCCTCGGCCAGTTCGATCAGGTAGGCTTCGCTCGGCAATTGCAGCATCTTGGCAACCAGTGCCTGATCCAAACTGGAATCCGATAGCAACTGACGGAAAGCCGTGACCAGCCGCGGATCGACCGTTTGCTCCTGGGGTTGATTGATCAGCGATTGAATGACGTCGACCGTCAGACGTTGCCCCGCGTCCCAGCGATTGAAACCGTCGCTGTCATGCCCCATCAGGAACAGCAATTGGTCGCGGCTCCAGGGATAGCGCACCTTGACCGGCCCGGAGAAATCACGCAATAGCGAAGGAACCGGTTGCTCGGCTACGTCATGGAAAACAAACGTGTGTTCGGCGTCCGTCAGTTCCAGCACCCGCTCGGTCGGCGCACTGTTCTCGCCGGGCTCAAGTTTCAGCGGCAGATCCTCTCCATGCTCGCCTATCAGCCCCAGCGCAAAAGGAATATGCTGCGGCTGTTTCTCCGGCTGCCCCGGCGTCGGTGGAATATGCTGGCGCAGGGTGAGCGTGTAGGTTTTGGCCTGACGGTCGTAGTCGTCCGATACCTCCACAACCGGCGTGCCGGCCTGTTGGTACCAGCGACGGAACTGGGTCAGGTCACGGCCGCTCGCGTCCTCCATGGCCTTGACGAAATCATCGGTGGTCACGGCCTGGCCGTCATGACGCTGAAAATAGAGGTCGCTACCTTCACGGAACATCTCTGCACCCAGCAACGTGTGCAGCATGCGCACCACCGCGGCGCCTTTTTCGTAGACCGTCAAGGTGTAGAAATTGGATATTTCGATATAGGAGTCCGGACGAACAGGATGCGCCATAGGTCCGGAGTCTTCCGCAAACTGCGCCGTGCGAAGCAACGTCGCATTTTCGATACGCTTGACCGTGGGCGAACCCATATCGGAAGAGAACTGGGTATCACGGAAAACGGTAAAGCCTTCCTTGAGGCTAAGCTGGAACCAGTCCCGGCAGGTCACGCGGTTACCGGACCAGTTGTGGAAATACTCGTGGGCTACGATGCTCTCGATTCGCTCGAAGGCCGCATCCGTCGCGGTATCCGGACTCGCCAGGACGCAGGAGGAATTGAAGATGTTCAACCCCTTGTTCTCCATTGCCCCCATGTTGAAATCGTCCACGGCGACAATCATGAAGATATCGAGGTCGTATTCACGGCCGTAAACCTCTTCGTCCCAACGCATGGAGCGCTTGAGCGAATCCAGCGCATGATCGCACTTCTGGGCATTGCGCGGTTCGACGTACATCCGCAGGTCGATGTCTCGGCCAGATTCGGTGGTAAAGGAGTCTCGTTTTTCCACAAGATCGCCCGCCACCAGCGCAAAAAGGTAACAGGGTTTGGGGAACGGATCTTCCCACACCACAAAATGCCGGCCGTCTTCCAGGTCGCCGCGTTCGATATCGTTGCCGTTGGACAATAAAATCGGATATCGCGTCTTGTCCGCTTCAACCTGGGTGCGGAATTTCGCCATGATGTCCGGACGATCCGGGAAATAGGTAATCCAGCGAAAGCCCTCGGCCTCACACTGGGTACAAAACATTCCGGATGACTTGTAGAGCCCTTCCAAGCGGGTATTGTCCTGAGGACGTAGCCAGGTAACCACGCCCAGTGTGAAGGCGTCGGTGACCTTCTCGATACGCAATCCACCGGCGGTCACCTCATAGTCGGTCTCGGCCAGCGGCAAACCATTCAGTGTAAGGCCTTCCAGCTCCAAGCCTTCGCCATCCAACTCCAGTGCCTGTCCTCGTTCGGCATCCGGATTGCGACGAATCTCCATGGAACTGTAGACCCGCGCCCCCTCCTCAAACAGCTCGAAACGAAGGTCGACGTGATCCACCAGAAAAGGCGGGACTTTGTAATCCTTGAGGTAAATGGTCTGCGGCTGGTTGGTTCGCATGGCATTTTACTCCGAAAGTTGACTACGACTCCGAAAGTTAACGATGCACTCAAGCCCAAAGACCGGGGCTGATGCGAGACAGGAGCGGCGCGTAGTCGGAAAATCGCAGCCCTGCCTTAGATACCGTTTTAAAGCACTAACCCGTTTGCGGACTCTGGTTTAGCTTGAAAACAGGTCGGGTGTCTGCGGACGCGCCTCAAACACCTGCAAACGGACATTGTAGGCGGTAAATTTACGGATATTGATCACGCCACTGTCCAGGATCAAATACTGCCCTTTTACGCCTTCCAGACGTCCGGCTACTTGCGGCGTCTTGTCCAGGTTATGGGCGTGGATCTTCGTCGGCCAGACCTCGACAGGGTACGCCAAACTGAGCCCGCTATCGCTCACCGCCCGAATGGCATTTTCACCGTGCTCGGCCCGAAGCTGATCCAGCCCGGCTTCGATCGTGTCCAACATGCGCTGGCGCTCGGCCTCGAGATCCACCGGTGCGACATCGCCTTTGAGCATGGCCCGCCAATTGGTGCGGTCGGCCACGTAGGCCTTACAAAGCACTTCCACCAGCCCCGCCAGTCGCCGGGTGGCGACTTCGAGCATCGGAATGGCCGCGATGGCCCCCTGGTCGATCCAGCGCGTAGGCACCTGGTTTTTGCGGGTTATGCCCACTTTGAGTCCTGACGAGTTTGCCAGGTAAACAACGTGAGGAACCATGCAATGGGCTTCACCCCATGCCGGTTCCCGGCACGTGCCTTCATGATAATGGCATTTTTCCGGACTGACGATACAGCTGTCGCAAGCCGCCAACTTGCGGAAACAGGGATAGCAATAACCCTGATTGAAACTCTTTCTGGTCAAACGGTCACAATGAACGCAACGAATCTCGCCACCGAAGTCGAGTTGCAACTCACGGCCAATCAGGTCGTTGAGGGGCACCCGCGTTTCTCCGACCTTCATATGGTAAAGCACTGGCGCCCCAGGCTCTGCCGGCATTTTACGCAACGGGCCCTGAACGTCTATCACCGGCTCTGTCATCTATCCTCCGGCTCAGTTGAGGATGCGTATAGGCGATGAAACGTCGGCAGAGCCCTTCGCCCGCTTATTCTTGCGATCGCGATTGATATAGCCGACTCGCTCATTCTCTGGAATATCGTGCCGGTTCTCGTAATAGATAACCGCCTCCATGCAGATTGACCGCTGCTGCTCCGAGACAGGCCGCCCGTCCGGCCACTTGCCCAGCTCAATGGCCTGCTTCAAATTTCGGTACACCGTCGGATCGAGTCGCTCAATCAATTCTTCATAGGTCATTCTGCACCTCTGTTACCTTCAACTCTGGCCACGTAATCCAAGCTTAACATAACCGGCCAATTTGCCGGACGCACCACTCATAGGCCCCCATCATAAGAGCCCCCACCATAGGAACACCCCATGGGCCCGACGGGATTTTTGAAAAAACGCACGAAATTTAAAAATTCGTAAAAGAAACCATTGACATCAAATAATGATAATCATTATCATTAAACCGTACCAAGTGAGCACGGTCGTTTCATTTGGTCTCTCTCATCAGGAGCTTTAACAAGCTCATTTAATGCCCCGCTTTTGCGGGGCTTTTTTATGACTGCAGAAAAGTTAGTTCGCACTCACACCTGGCGCAGTATTCACTGCTTGCGGCGAGGCGGCAGGACCGCGAGGGCAAGACCGGATAGCAAGCCGCCCAAATGCGCTTCGTTAGCCATGGAACCGATGCCGACCATATCCGGTATGGGGGTAAATCCAATCAGCATCCAGATCAACGAAACCACCATCAACGCTGGCGGGAACTGGAAACGTGGCTCGCGGAGCTGACTCAGCCAGCAATAACCGAGAATACCGTAAACCACCCCGGACAGGCCTCCGAACAGCGGTCCCGAGACCAGATACTGCAAGGTGTTCGATGCCAGGCTGACGAAGACGATGATTACCGCCAGGCGACGCCGTCCGTCGAACCACTCCACCTGACTCCCCAGGAACCAGAGCATCACCGAATTGAACAGGATATGCGACCAGCTGAAGTGCAGAAGATCCGGCGTCAGCAATCGCCAGACAGCGCCCTGGGACAGCGTTGCAGTCCATGCATCGAGCCGCTCGGTAAAAGACTGAAAACCAAACTGGGTCGGATCGACGAACATGAAGAACGATGCAATCGACTGCCGCCCCAGACCGGTGACCCAGGCCACCAAGGCGGCAACAACAATAATGGTGAGTACTGCGGGCGCGTGGCGCGGCGAAGGTTGCCAGCGGCCATTGACGAAAACCGGGGAGTGGTTGGTTTCGTGAACCGCCTCCCGCACTTCCGGGCGGTTCAAAAACTGTTCCAGTGCTGCCAATACCGGCTCGGCATGGTCAGAATTGGCCAGCCAGACCACCTGTTGATCACCCTCCTCGGTAATGCGGTGTTCAACGCCTTGTTGGCGCAGCCAAAGGCTGAAATCGGCCAAATCGGTGTTGGCCGAGAGTTGTTTAACACGATACAAAAGGCATTACCTCGTCAGGCTGTCTTCGGTTTGGGAATCGCTGGGCAGCTCGGGACGCGGCACGTTGACCCAGACGAACTTGTCCGCAGACAGTTGCCGCTCATCGTCCATGCGGTAAGCCACCAGACGTCCGTACTTTACGGCGCTGTAGTCGATACAGGCCACATTGGCCTTGAGCGGCGCCGGCCGGCCATCGCGCCAGTAGTGCCCGACAAAGACAGGTGGCTCCGATAAGGGATAGGACAGGATCTTCTTCTTTTCCGCCTCCGAAAGCGGGCGATTGGCAATGTCGTGTGGCAGCGGGTCCGGCTGAAACACGACATCGGCATAGGTTTCAGGGTCGTCGGCCCAAAACTTGGTGCGGAAGAATTGACGGGTGAAGCCGTCCCGGCCCTTGATCGAAAGCCCTTCCGGCAAACGCAGGTCCGTGCCTCGCAACAGCCGATCCATGACCTTTCCGGCAAAGGAATCCAGCGCCGCCGAGGCCTGCAGGAAGTCCTCGTCGATGCGGTTACCGCCCTGCACTTTCTTGAATTGCTCGATCAAGCGGTGGTCCCAGCAGGCATGAACCACACGGAAATGCTCGATTTCCAGGAATAGCGGCAGGGTATAGAACCACTCCAGAAACTCGTTCCACTCGTGATGGTGGTGCTCGAACTGCTCCAGGGTCTCGCGGATCAGCCGATCGTGACGGGCGTTGTGCTCACGCAGGAACTTGCGGTTGCTGCCCGGCCGGGCACGGGTGCAGTAGCCGAGGGCATTGTACTCGTGATTGCCCATGGTGATCTGGGCAGAACCGTGCTCCACCATATCCCGCACCATATGCAACGATTCGCGAATGCGCGGGCCGCGATCGATAATATCGCCAATAAATATGGCCTGACGCCGCTTGTGCTGGTAGACACCATTGATTTTCTGGTAACCCATCTGTTCCAACAGGGTCGCCAGGGTTAATGCGCACCCGTGGATGTCGCCGATGATGTCGTAGCCTCGGCTGCCTGACCGCCTTACAGACCCTGACCGCGTTACAGACATAATCAACTCGCTGCGATATTGCTGGCCCACCCGAGCTTTTCACGGCAGGTCGCGTAGAAATTGTGATCCGTCGGATGAATCAGGCGAATCTTGAAAGGCTTCTTAGTGATGCGGATGACGTCACCCGGCGCGCAGGCGATATCCATCTGGCCGTCGCAACTGACCTGGGGATAGGTTTCGTTGTCTTCCCCGACGACGAGCTTGATCTCGCTTTTTCCATCCACCACGATCGGCCGGCTGCTCAAGGTGTGCGGGAACATGGGAACCAGTACCACCGCATCCAGCTTGGGGTGCATGATAGGTCCGCCCGCGGATAGCGAGTAGGCGGTCGACCCTGTGGGCGTGGAGACAATGAGTCCATCGGACCGCTGGCTATAGACAAAGTGCCCATCGATATAGAGATCGAATCCGATCATCCGTGTTGACTTGCCCGGATGCAGCACCACATCGTTGAGCGCCGTTCCGAAGCCCACCGGGTTTTCGTTGCGGGTGACGTGCGCATCGAGCAGGAAGCGGTGCTCCTCCATGTACTCGCCCTGCAATACGCGCCCCACGCGCTCTTCCAGGTCGTCCGGCGAAATATCGGTCAGGAAACCCAACCGCCCGCGGTTGACCCCCAGCAGCGGGATCTTCGACTTGGCCAACTCCCGCGCGGCGCCGAGCAGACTGCCATCACCGCCAACCACGATTACCAGATCGCAGATCTCTCCCAGAAGCTTTTTGCTCGACACCTGTAAGCCGTGGCCGGGCAACATCGTCGCGGTGTCCGATTCCAGAATAACCTGGTAGTTCTCATTCACGAGATAGGTCCGCAGACGGCGCAACGTCTCGACGACCTTGACGCTGTTCATGCGCCCGATGACCCCGATGTTTCTGAATTGCTCCATTCGATATCCTGTGCCAGCCCAGAGATGCATTCCGGCCCATTGGGTTAGAGTGACCGGGCTTACTCATACTCGTTTCCCGGCGTTCTTATCATTCGGCCGAGTAGAGAAGCCGCCTAATAGTACTAGACCCGCGTGCAAGGATCTAAGGAACCGCTGAATTAGGGAGCCTCCGATTAAGTCTATTGGCGCTTCCCTAAACCCACGGGTTAAGTTAACCCGACGATGGTCTCGAAATCCAAGCGACAGTATCCCGATTCAGGCAGACGCTCATGACTGTGTTTCCCGATCACCCCAGTAGGCTATGGAAAACCCCCGCTGTCAGACATTTGGCCTGGCTTTGCGGTGCTGCATCGTTGACGGATTCTTCACTGAGAATAGACCTCGGGCCTTATCTACCCGACGATATCGCAACGCGCCTAGCTCACCTTGACGACCATCCGGAGCCCCTACTGACCCGGATTGCGGACAACCCGCGGCCGCGCCTGGGCGTGTACTTCGAAAGACTTTACCACTTTCTACTAGCGGACATCCTGGGATGGTCCATCCTGCTTGAGAACGCGCAAGTGACGCGCGAAGGGCGCACGGTGGGCGAGCTGGATTTCGTGGTCCATAACCGCCACGACGATCGCATCGAGCACCATGAGATCGCGGTAAAATTCTACCTCGGCGTGTCCGGTAGCCTTTCTAAAACCATATATGGAGAGAAGGCGGGCGATAGCACAGAGAAGCGTGCAGACAAGAGCGCGGATGCGACCCTTTGGTACGGCCCTAACGCCCAGGACCGCCTGGATATCAAGACAAGCCGACTCATCACTCACCAATGCCGCCTTACCGAACTGCCCGAAACACGCCAACTGCTGGCCAGGCACGGTATCGGCCTGCCCTGCCCACGGCTATTCATGCCCGGATACCTGTTCTACCCGGTGGCTGAACGTTTGGCGCGCCCGGCGACTACACCTGAGGTGCACGGAAAAGGCGCTTGGCAGCGCGCCGAGCACCTCTCCGACGATGACGTGAGTGATTGGATCTGTCTACAGAAACCCCATTGGCTGGGCCGTTTTCAGAGCACGACAGCACCTGATCCCGATAAATCCGCGGCCACGCTCAATGCCATACAGCAAGGGGCGCCGCCCCGTCTTTTCGCGCAGATGACGCCAAGGGCCGCCGGAGGCTGGGAAGAGTTGCGTCGCATCTTTGTGGTACCCGACCATTGGCCCGGTGTTCAGAGGTAAGTTTGAACGCTTCCGAAACGTGCTGCGGTGATCGATAAGCAAGCTGCGATGATGGAGTGTTAAGCTCAATCACCGCTGCCGTCTACACTTGGTGAGCCTCGCAACGATCGTCTATGCCGGGCCTGAATTCCGCGGGCTGACTGACGCGAACCAAAGGTTCACCGCAGGGCTTGCCATTAACCTTGGCCTGGCAACGCGGCTCTTCGTGATGGGCCAGCCACTGGCGATAGGCCGGCTCATTCATGCCGCATTTACCGGCGGCATAGGCCACGGGGCTCTCGAAGTAAGGCTTGATGTCATCGTAGGGTAAGGTGATGTGGCCAATACCGGGGTGGTAGGCAACCAAGAACACGCTTTGGGATTTCAATTCCGCCAAGATTGAATTTTCCACCGGTTCCTGATGAACCAGCTCATCGCGTTCCTGCTCCAGCATAACGATTCTATCGTTATGAGATTCCAGCTCGCGCTGCTTTCGCTCGAGCTGTTCTCTCAGCAGCACCACTTCGGCATTGCTGGCGTCCTGTTTGGCCTCGCTACTGCTATCCGTCTCACTGAGCTTTTGCTGCAGGTCAAGGTACTGCTCATTGCGCTCAGCCAAGCGGACTTTCAGTTGCTCGTTACTCAGGCGCTGGCGCTCGAGCTTCTCCTGAATCGCCTGTAACTCATTGCGAACGCCCTGGAGTTCGTGCCGATGTACTCGCTGCAAGTCGGACATCGCGTCCCGGTGAACACTCTGCAGCGTTTTAATACGCAAACGCTGCTCGCGAATCATCCGCGCCAGACGAATCCGCTGCCTGGCCGCCTCTCTCGTGTCCAGCTCGTCGGACGAACGTCGAACGGCCGCCCTGAGCACCGGAATCTCCTCATCCGGTGTCTCTATCTTTCTTCTCTGGAATTTTAGCTGGTTGGACTCCACCGCTCGACGGATGGCCTGGAAATGGTTATTCCCCGGCGCCATGTCCGGATCCCAAAGCTCGCCAGCAATGGCCGGTTCGGGGCACTGGCTGCGACAGACCAGGTGGATTGGACCGGCGCCCAGATCAGGCCCCTTGGCGCCGATTTCAGAAAGACGCTCCACCGGCAGGTTCCAGTGGCTGTCGGCCCGGCCCTCTTCGTCGAAATAGATGCGAAAAAATACCAGCCCGCGAATGCCCAGATCCGGAGCCAGATTGAGGTAGACAGCGCGTACATCCGTATCGGCCAGGTCAGAGAGGCCAACATAGCCGTCGAGGAAAGCGCCAAACTCGGAGCCACGCATCTGTCGCGCGACCTGAGCACTATCCATCAAAAAAACGGCCGAGTATCCCTCATCCGCCTTGGCGGTTTTCGCCATGCCTTGCCTCCGAAAATGCGGCCCTACGCCAGTTTCTCGATGCCGCAGTACGTCAGAAATACGCGGAATTTGTCTGGAAGTTAACGGCTATTGTAGCCATACGGATGCGTAGGATAAGCACTAAACTGCAACGTTTTGAAACTGAGAACACAAAAAACCGACAACCGCCTCCAAGGAGCAATTGCCGGTTCATTTTTTAGCTGCGCGTTTCGACCGTTGTTCAGAGCTCCGCCGCCAACCGGCTCCCCTGATTGATTGCCCGCTTGGCATCCAGTTCAGCGGCGACGTCCGAGCCACCGATCAGATGGACACGTTGACCGGCATCCAACAGGCCCTGCTGGAGTTCCCGCAAGGGGTCCTGGCCGGCGCAGATAATCACGTTATCCACCTGGAGAATATGGTCCTCTCCCTGCTCCGCGCCTTTCGGTGTCACGGTGATATGCAGCCCCTGATCGTCGACCTTGCGGTAGGTGACGCCCGGGATCATTTGCACCTCACGCATCTTCAAAGCACTGCGATGAATCCAACCGGTGGTCTTGCCCAGGTTCTTACCCACCTTGGTCGCCTTGCGCTGAAGCAGAAACACTTGCCGGGCCGGCGCCGGTACCTGGGGAGCAACACCCTGGATGCCGCCGCGGTGTTCCACCGTCAGGTCCACACCCCATTCCTTCATAAAGTGATCGGTATGCAGTGATGGCGAGTCGCCTTCATGAACAACGCGAGTATCTAGACACCCGGTTCATCCCCGCGAACGCGGGGAACAGAAGCTCTGGTATTCGATTTTGGGGCGCGATGCCGGTTCATCCCCGCGAACGCGGGGAACAGATACGCAGCGTTTTAACCTCTACCCCGTCAATCGGTTCATCCCCGCGAACGCGGGGAACAGGTTATTTCGTCGGGCGTGCCCGCGGTGAAGGTCGGTTCATCCCCGCGAACGCGGGGAACAGCCCCATTCGGCGCCCAGGTCGATGCCGATGTACGGTTCATCCCCGCGAACGCGGGGAACAGCGTATGCTCAGCAAATTGGCGGCGGTCTACTGCGGTTCATCCCCGCGAACGCGGGGAACAGATGAACGGCGCGGACTCGGACGCCGCAATGACCGGTTCATCCCCGCGAACGCGGGGAACAGCCCAAAGCGTGGCGCGATAAGGATATTCAGGCCGGTTCATCCCCGCGAACGCGGGGAACAGTCGAATGTATTGCGATTGGATGCCCCATAGAACGGTTCATCCCCGCGAACGCGGGGAACAGCTGTCCAGCTCGAAGGCGATATCAGATTCAGGCGGTTCATCCCCGCGAACGCGGGGAACAGGCCCCATCCATGTTGTGCAGTGCTCGGGCGAGCGGTTCATCCCCGCGAACGCGGGGAACAGAGTGGCGCGCGCTGCTTCGTCGCCTTGCAAGACGGTTCATCCCCGCGAACGCGGGGAACAGCTGCGTGAAGGCGATCAGCGAGCTATTGAGCGCGGTTCATCCCCGCGAACGCGGGGAACAGAAACGGATAAAATAAGGGTTGCCGTTGGATGACGGTTCATCCCCGCGAACGCGGGGAACAGACTTTTGCGTTGGGCCTGTTGGTTTAGAATTCCGGTTCATCCCCGCGAACGCGGGGAACAGCCGCCTGATTCTGAATGGCAAACCGGTGTCCACGGTTCATCCCCGCGAACGCGGGGAACAGACCAGCTTCCAGAGGAATTCAATCAGCGTGGACGGTTCATCCCCGCGAACGCGGGGAACAGGCTAATAATTGTTCCGACATTCTATGTAACCCCGGTTCATCCCCGCGAACGCGGGGAACAGCCACACGCGGGTGATCACCGAGACACATACGCGCGGTTCATCCCCGCGAACGCGGGGAACAGATTCCCATTAACGAAGCCAATAACGTTGTCTACGGTTCATCCCCGCGAACGCGGGGAACAGTGCTGCCACGTCTACGCCATTACGCTGCAAGGCGGTTCATCCCCGCGAACGCGGGGAACAGCCAGCAATGGCGCGGGTTTGCGTTGGGTCCATCGGTTCATCCCCGCGAACGCGGGGAACAGTTTCGTTAGTTCTGGCATGTGGCCTCTCACCTCGGTTCATCCCCGCGAACGCGGGGAACAGTTTGCCCACTGTCCGGAAAACGGTTTCGAATTCGGTTCATCCCCGCGAACGCGGGGAACAGCCCTCGAAAATGGGTTCGGAATCGTCTCTATCAGGTTCATCCCCGCGAACGCGGGGAACAGAATTTTTGCGGGTGATGATTTGATACCGGTCCCGGTTCATCCCCGCGAACGCGGGGAACAGCCGGATCGTGACCGGGCCGCTCAGAGCGTCCGCGGTTCATCCCCGCGAACGCGGGGAACAGAAAAAGATGCAAATCTTTAAGCGCTACAAATGCGGTTCATCCCCGCGAACGCGGGGAACAGTCTAATCGTACACGCTTGTATTTAAACAAAAAATAACCGCCGGTTATTTTTACCAGCGATTTCCCTTCGCAAACAATGCTATTTATTTTTAAAGAACCTTTAAATTTCAACTAGTTAGTGTTTTGCGGTAAAAACCGTACCAGATTAAGGCCATCATGGTCCGTCGGGACGCGGCGGTTTTCGCCGTGGGTTTGAAATTCGAAGCCTGATTCATGCGGGCTCGACCACGCCATGGCCACATTGCCCTCTTCGGCCATTAGGCCCACCTGTTCCCAGATCATCTCGCGGATACGTTTGTTGACGTCGCCAACATAGACTCCCGCACGGATCTCAAGCAACCAGACGGCCAGGCGTCCTCGCAAACGGGGCGGGACACTCTCGGTCACGACAACTAGCATCGCCATTTCACTGGCTCCTGTGGCCGACGTCGCCAATGGTATCCGGCTCGGGAATAGCAGGAGGCTGGCTATCCGGGGCAGGTACGGGCGGTTCGATGCCGCCAGCCTCCAGTACATCCTCAATCAACGGGATCAGCCTTTTTAACAATCGCGTCTGCCGGAAGGCGTCCCGGCATTCGATGCGCACCTGCCGATCCGGCTTGGAAGGCGATTTTGCCGCAACCTTGAAGGCGGCGGGGACGACAGTCTCGAACTTCACCAGGTCAGCGATGTCGTACACGAAACTTTTAGGCTTGCCGGAATGGAGAAAGCCGATGGCTGGAGCGTAGCCAGCGGCCAGTATCGCTGCTTCGGTTACGCCGTAAAGACAGGCGGTTGCCGCCGAAAGACACTGGTTGACGGGATCGGAACGGCCCCAGTTATTGGGATCATACCGCCGCCCGTCCCACTTCACACCATATTGCTTGGCCAACGCTTGGTAGAGCTTCCGGACCCGCGCGCCTTCAATGCCCCGCAGCTGATCCACCGAACGCCGTTGCGGCGCCTCTTCGCCGAAACGGATCTCGAACATTCGTCGGACCACTTTCAAGCGCAGGGTATCGTCGAGGGCCAGTTGCGCCTGGTAGAGAAGCTTGTCGGATCGCGCACCACCCGGCTGCCCGGACGAATAAAGCCGGACACCGGCCTCGCCGACCCAGATCAGCAGGGTTCCCACGGTCGAGGCCAGCTTCACCGCGGCATGGGAGACCCGCGTTCCCGGCTCCAGCATAAGGCAGGCTACTGAGCCCACCGGAATGTGCATGCGTTCTCCGTTCACCTCATCGACTACAACAAAGGCGCCGTCCCGCACATCGATTTGGCCTCGCCCGACAAAAACCATGGAGACCCGATCTTTGATCGGAATGGGTTTGAGGGGAACGAACGTCACGGCTAGACCCTCCGCACCATGAGCAAACCGCAGCCAAAGGCTTTGCTGCGCCCCAAGCCTTCACGCAATGTTGCGTTAAACTGGTCTGGATCGATCACGGTGAGAATCCCTTCGTAATCCACCGACGAAAAGCGGATTTCCCGGCCCTTGCGCCGCAGGACATGCTGGCGATAACCAGATACCTGAGGATTCGCGTCAAGACTGAAGCCGCCGGTGCTGGATCGGCTTTCCAGCCATTCGACAGCCGCTTCATCCATGTGCCGGCCCATCTGATCCTTAGCCACTGACTGCTTTTTGCAATGAGTCTTCGCGTCCATAAGGACATCGTGACGCACCGAACGACCTCCGCCTTCCGGTTTACGGGCCACGGTTGGATTGGCCCGAAGCCGGAATCTCAGACGCTGACCTCTAACCAGTTGGGGAGCAAATGGCTTCGATTCCACCGACAACAAACCGGGCACGCCTTCCGGTAGCTCCGTCGAGAGGACGTAGAACAGGGGTAGGCCTCGCGGCGAATGCTCGGCGCCCAACTGTTCTTGCTCCAACTCCTGCCTGAACAGAAAGGAACGTTCCGGCGAGGCTGGAAATAGCCGCCATAGCAACTGATGGTTGGAATAGGCGTTGCCGGCAAGCAGCGATAGTAAAGCCTGCCTGTCGAGTCCTTCCGTTGCCACCTGAACCCGTGATAGGAACATAGTCAGTCCTCCCTGATACGCGCATGGTGCTCCGGTCGCGAGCGAAACTGCCAGCGGTCACGACTGACCACATCGTCCTCCGGGAAGCGGGTATCCTGCAGCGGGATATCGCCCGCATCGCCTTCCCAGAAGTAGTCGACAGTTCCATCCAGTCCCAGCCATCGTTGCTGGCGGTCCACCATGGGCGGGAAAGCATCGGCCAGAGCCGCTCTCAAGCCATCCGCCTGGACAATTCGGGGAGCCAGAGGCACAGCCAATGGGCATGATTTGCGCCCCAGATACAGCGTGAAGCGAGGACGGCGCAAGGCAGCCTCCAGGTCTTGCAGACTCCAGTCACTGCTGCCGGTTAGGGTAACGGCGATGTACCAGAGTCCGTCACACCGGTACTCCCGACGCGATATGATGGTATTGAGGCGGTCGCCGGACAGCGCCATCTCGTCCTTGCGGGTGGCGTAGCGGGCCTTTTTATCTCGCTTGGGAACCTGGACCGTGTGAAAGTCGCGGATGATCCTTCCCGGAGCCACCTGCTTGACCGCAAACCGTACCGAACCGACCAACGCCTCCTGGGCCGCCGACTCGTCACGACGAATCCCCAATGCTGCCGCCAGCAAACCTATTAAGGCCGACCGGCCAGGATGATCGGAGCTGGGCCGCTGCTCACCGACGGCAGGCGTGCCCCAACTGGCCATGGGACCATAGAGCTGAAAAACCAGAGCGTCCATACGTCCTCCTAGTCGGATTTCAGGAAGGCCAGCAGCTCGTCGAAGCTGCCCTCGCCCGTGGCAACGTTGATGGCGTAGCGGCTGTCAGCGCATTGCCCATAACTCTTATCGAACCGCTCGTTTTGGGAGACAAGGGCTTTGATCGCGTCCGCCTCGTAATCATGGCCTTGAACTGGTTTCAGGAATGCCACGGACAGGGATCGAGGCTGCTGGCTCCCTTTCTCCGCCAATACGTAACTTGCATAAGCCCGAGAGCCGAAGCTGTTCTGCTTACCGGAGGGCGCGACCTTGATGGCCGCCTCGGTCAATGCGGCGATGGCGCGCTCCGCTAGGGCCTCGTCGCCGGACAGGTTGTCAACAAGCTGATTCCGGTTGATGCAGACGTAACTGTAAAACAACCCGGCGGCGAAGCCGGTCTCTCCAATATGGGCCGCGCCGCGATCTTCTTCGCCGGTATTGAGGTCATCCACGGCGGTGAAATAGTCATCCTCGATCACTACGGGATGCACGGTAATGGCATGCGCCACCTGGCACGCCGCTTCGACGTTGAAAGCGGGTTCAGCCGCGAGCATGCGTCCAAACAAAGCCACGTCCGCAGCGGCCGGCGTCTTCCTCAGGAGTTTGAGCTCGTCATCCTCGGGGCCCCTGTTTTCCTCGACCAACCGTTGGGCCAGCTCGTCCACCGCCTGGCGTTCTTCCGGTCCGATGTGGGCCAGTTGTTCGATTTCCACGCTGCCTTTCTTGAGGGCGCCGAAGACGTCCGCGATCTTACTGGCCCAGGCTTTGGCGTCTTTTTCCTTAATGCCGGCCTCAATAAAACGTTCAAACAGCTCCTTACCCAATAGCTTTGTCCGGGTACCCACATGACCGGCCACCGCTTCCTGGAACAGATCGGAAGTTCGCCAGTGGCGCTTCAGGCTTTGCGACGAAACTCGCAAGCGTTCTACACCGCCCATTCGCGCGGTCTTAGGGCGACCCAGGTCGTCCCGGTTCAGGTTGGCCGGCGGGTAAGACGTTAATAGATGCAGTTGGATAAACGTGGTCATGGATTCAGTCTCCGTTGTCGTTTTTCGATCAATCCGTTACTTCTGGTACTCGGCCAGCGCCGTGAAATAGTCGGTAGCCCAGCGCACCGCAAGCCGCTGGTCCGCCCGTTCGAGGGAATAGCCTTGCTTTTCTGTATGCCAGTGCAGGACACTGTCGGCCACCGACATCACGTTTGCCTGATTACCCAGGAGCGCCACCGCTCGACGGCAGCGCCGCAGGAAAGTATCAGCATCACCGCTTTTCTGGAGTTGGGCGAACCGGAGTTCACTTACATGCGGCTTGCCGGTCTTCTCTTTTTGGCTACCCAGCGCGGCAGCAAAGGAGCGACTTTCATCATGGGTTCGAATGGTCGCCACTACCGCCGCAACCGTGGCCCACGCCAGCATGTCATTCGTTGAGTAAGTTTCTCGGTCGCCCAGGGAGAACCAGAGCGTGCGGAACGCTTCTGTCAACAGCACATCGTCCACTCTTCCACAGTGCTTCAGCTCCGCTCGCATAGACTTCGTATAGGGGGCTCTGTCGCCCGGCCATTCCAAGCGTTCAAGCATGTCCTTATCGCCATGTAGCCTTGCCCACCAGGCCAAGACCTGTTTTTGCAGGTACTCGTGACGTAAGATTCGGTAGTATCGCTTCTTGGCGTTCATCGTTGTGTCTTCCCTTATTCGTCGGCAGCCGGCTCGCGTTCCAAAGATGCGCCCTCTTCTAGCCCGGCTTGTTTGCGGAAGTTCTTCGCTGTTTTGTTTTTGCGGAACCAACCCATAAACAGGTTCCGGGCACGCGTGATGCGTTTCATATTGGCGGTGGCATCGCCGGTTGAAAGTACAAGTTCGTCAAAGGCGTCTAGCGACTGCCTCTGCACATGGCGATACCAGCGTTGGGCCACATCCTCCGGCAGCCGCGGTATCGCGTCCTGTAGCAGCCGTTTGCCCAACTCTTCAAGCAGCGAATAGAAGAGCGGTTCGGTGCGCTCCCAGAACCGGGCGTCGATGTATTCCATATCGCCTTTAATGTCGGAGGGCCGATTGAACCAGGCTTCCCTGACACTCTTGCGAAGTTGCCAGCAAACCTCGCGGGACAAGCCGACCATCACGCGCAGCCAGTTCAGCAGCCGGTGCTGGAGGTTCTCGGGGAGGGCGAGGTAAGGTAACTGCGACCCGACCCAGCCCCTCGGCTTCATGTTGTCCATGTCGTAGCCAAAGACCCACAGGCGGGCGGCGCGCGGTATATCGACTCCGTCCGCCTGGCACTCGTCCACTTTGCGTGGATAGTCGAGGACTACCAGGGCGGGCAGGTTTCCACTTTCCTCTCGGTCTTCCAGAGCCAGGCTTTCCCAATGCCGATAACCAATGCCGCCCGGCTGCCCCTTAACTGAAAGCGGCGGCTGATCGGGTTGCTTGGGGTCCGTCCGATACGGGGTGAGCGGATGACGCCAGGGACCGTCGTAGTTATTGCCGTAGTTGCGTGCCCTGACCTGGCTGACGGTTCGTTTGGCAGCGCGGCCGCAAAGATCGCAATGTACTTCCACGTCCTCCAGCATAAGGCGGAACCTGCGGGGCATGGCCCATAGCGGATGCAGGGCATGGACATCCGTCTGGTACGTTGCCTGCCCTTTTTCACTGGTGCGTGTCGGCCCTATCCAGGGGAAGAGGCTGCTATCGCGCGGATTCACATCGGAAACCGCCAACTGTTCGCCATCCAATAAGTTAATCCAGAGCTTGTGCCACAAAGAGCATGAGGTTTCGGCAGGGAGCAATAAGGTGGTGAGTGGCCCGCCACCGCGCAGCCCGGTTCGATACCCTTTGCCCCCCGACGGCGCGTTGATTTGCATAGTGAACAAGGCCATCGCCGCACAATCCTGGCAAAACGTCTCGGCACGCCCCGATTTGACGAAGTGATCCGTATTGTTCTTGATGGTCGAAGCGCCCGGTGCGTCAATCAACAGGCTTGAAGCCAGCGTGGGTTTGTCTTCCTCCAGCGGATCGGCGTCTTGCATGAAGCGGGGGCCATCGCCGTCGAGGTAGAACGCGGGCTCGAAGGGGACGAAGGCATCAGCAAGCTGCTTGGCGGACGGCGGCGATTCGTAGCCCTCTATCCAAGCTTCAATGTCCTCCGGCGAATAGACCGTCTGCAGTAGACCGATCAGGAACTGATATGCAGCACCCTGAAAGTCGGCCCGAGGTAAGGCCAGATCAACGACATCCGCCGAAGCCATGTCTCTAACGGGAAGGTATTCAATCGTACCGTCACGTTTGTGAAACGGTAGCCAAGGATCAGTCAATAAATTCATAACAAACATCCTTAATAGAGTCGCGTGATCCCTCAATTGCAAGCGTACGCGCAGGATTTGGCATGCGTATCTGGCACGCGCCTTATCCGAAACAACTGCATGCTGCCATCGACGAAGCTCTGGCACAACAAAATTAAAGCTATTAGCGGTAAATAAATAACTCAAACTTGATCAAAGCTAAGCAGCGGCCTAAGATCCAGCCGTTCCCTTGACGGGGATGGTCCGCTATTGGCGGTCAATGCGCTTTTAGCTTGATCCAAGTTCCCCGCTTCGCGGGGCTTTATGAAGACCCACCCGGGACTCATATATCCACTCGCCCGTATCAAACGGCCCCAGCCAAAGCCTGGAGTAGCGTAGCCCCGGCTTCTGCGCCAACAGACGTTCCCGCTGGACTTCGAGTTCGGCGGGCCATTCGGGCAATCGCTCCGCCAGGGATTGACGCAGGCTGACCTGACTCATTTCCCAGGGATGGCGGACATCCTCGACCATGGGCTTCAGAGTCTCGCGCGCCTCGTCCCAAAGCACCAAGGTCACTTTCACACTCGGCTCATCCGACAGGCGCGTACCAATGTCCACCTCGGCCTGCCATCCGCCCATGGCGCTCCCTGTGATATAGCCCTTCTTCAGATTGAGTCGATTGAACTGCGCCATGGCCGTCTGGCTTTGACGTTCACCTTCCTGATCGAAGTAGCTGTCCTGCAAACCTTTCGGAATGGTTTCGTCAGCCGAATCCCCGTAAACCGACTCGATCAGGTGCCGGGCGCATTGAGGCATGCGAATGCCGCCCTCGCCCACCAATGTCCTTAACGTCAACCAGAGGCGGCCATGATCGCGGTAGACCGCAGCGGTACCGGGTAGGAACCGTCGCATCCACTCGTGATCAGCCGGACCGGACAAGGGTGGCGCCAAGATATGGAGTACCGGGGCCGGACGACCGTCTCGGCCGCCTGGCAGGGCATTGCGATTACCTTCAGCGTCCCGGCAATGCCGCTGCAGTCGTCCGGCGCGCTGGATAAGCAAATCAATAGGGGCCAAGTCCGAAATCATCACGTCCATGCAGATATCGAGGGACTGCTCGAGGACCTGGGTCCCGATTAGGATGCGCCCTGCCCTATCCGCGGACTGGGAGGCTTTACCGAACCGGGAAAGGGCCGCATTCTCTATGGCATGCCGGTCGGCCATCACAAAGCGGCTGTGAAACAAAAGAACCTTGTCAGGGTCGGCAACTCGGCCTCGAATCGCCTCATAGGCGGCGATGGCGTCGTCTACGGTGTTTCTGATCCAGCAGGCACACTGACCGGCTTCAGCCGCCTCCACCAACAGCTTCACGGCCTGCTCCTGGTCATCCAACTGTGCAACGGCCACTTCGCGTTCGACACTGGCCCGGGTCTCCACCGGCGTTTCCGTCGTTTGTTCCCGACTCACCACGGTCGCCAGAGGAAAAGCCATTTCCCCAGGTTCAACCGCCGCTGTCCGACCGAGCCCGCGATGCCAGGCGTCTATCAATTGCCGTCGCATGGACAAGGGCAAGGTTGCCGTCAGGAGGATGGCATCGCCGCCCTGCTGGGCGTGGCACTCCAGCACGGCACCCAGCAGGGTAAGCATATAATCGTCGCAGGCGTGTATTTCGTCGACGATCAGTACTTTATTGCTCAACCCAATCAACCGAAGCGCCTGATGCCGGAAAGGCAGGACGCTCATCAGCACCTGATCAACCGTGCCGACGCCAACCTCCGCCAATAACGCACGCTTGCGCGAGTCGGCGAACCATTGATTGCAGATAGCCGTGGCGCTGCGCTCGTCATCGCCATAGTTCAGATCGTCCGGCTGGGCCGGAATCAACGACTCCCGGAACGTATCGTGGAGCTGACTCGCGCCGTGGGCCAGCACGATATTCGGTGTTTGATCGTCGGCGAACCAGCGCCGGTAATAACCGGACAGGCGCGCATACATGGCATTGGATGTCGCCATGGTCGGCAAACCAAAGTAGATCCCACCGGCCTTGCCGTGGGCCATCAGGCGGTGGGCCAGGGAATTGGCAGCTTCGGTTTTCCCCGCACCGGTAACGTCTTCAAGAATAAAAAGCTGTGGCCCATCGGACAGAGAAACCTGCTCGGCCCAACGCTGTAGCGGCGTCGGCTTAAAGCCGAAGAAGACTTCGACACCGGGGAATGGCGCCGGGCGCGGTGGCTCGCCGAAACCCAACCGATCCAGCTGCCGCTGTGCTTGCGGCAACGCACGCTCACACCAATAACGGTCAAGAGGCATCGGTTCAACACAGTAGGGAAACTGGGACTGGTCCGACCCTAACCAATCTGCCAATACCGCTAGGCCGGCCAGATGCCAACTGATGCCTTTCAGTGCTTCAGCCCAGGTTGGATCGGCCATCTGTCGAAGGGGCCAGTCAGGCTTGAAAAGTCGCGCCGCTTCTATAGTGAAATCCAGCGCAGCTTGCTCGTCCTCGGGTATGAAAAAGGCTTCGGTCTCATCCCGACCTATGTCTACCGGCTCGCCGTGATGACCAAATGCAGTCCCCAGAAAAAGCTCTAATGCCCGCCGCGCCTTACCCTTAGGGCCTTGCTCGTCCGGCCAGGCGCAAGCATCAACAATATTGCTCGTGAAAGCGGTCGACCGTTTCCACAACAACAGCCCCAGCGCCGCGTGCTGTGCCGGCCGAAAGCCAGTGCCCGGCGTAATAAGAAAATCAGTATGAGGCCGCGCCTGATACTGAAAAGACTGCGAGAACTTGCCCAGGTCGTGGATCGACAGACAGTAGGTAAATATGCCCTGAAGCTGAGCCGGCTCTATAAGAACAGTCTCGGCAAGCGCTTGCACCCTCGGCTGCCGGGGCGCCATCAGGAGATAGCCCATCGCCGCTACATCCAGCGAATGATAAGGCAACAAGTGACAGGGCACGCTCGCGCTTTGCCCGTCGCTCGGCCTGGCTTTCCCCCAGTAGCGGTAATACCGTGCCGTAGGTTGATTATCGCTCATCACTTTTGCATCCCGATAATATGTAGGGGGACGATAAAACAGCTGCTGCCCCAAAACGTGCACTCCTGTTTAAATCAACAGTACCGTGCAGCCATATTCCTTACCCGGTCGGCCACCTCACGCCTCAATTCCACCGGCCCAATCACCTCCACGTCCGCTCCATAGCGCAAAATATCCATAACCAGCTCGCGCATGTCGGCATAGGGCACCTTCAGATGAAAACTGTCGCCTCGCCATTCGCCGGTTTGGTCCGGATGCCACTGTTCGTCGGCTACCCACTGCGCAGCGTGTTCGTTGAATTTGAGGTGAGCGATACCTAGCGGCTGGCCACCAAAAATACCGAAGCTAGAGGTGGCGTATTCGTTAAGGACAGTCGGCTCGATGGTGTTGGCAGGATCTTTCAGACATTTCGGATCTGCGATTCGATCCAGCGAGAACAATCGTAAGGCCAGGGCTTTTTGGCAATGAGCTAGCAGATACCAGTTAGATCGGTAATGCAGTAAACGTTGTGGATGGACGGTTCTCAGGCTGCCGCCCTTACCGGATCGCCCCCGATAGGCAAAGCGGAGCTTGTGAGCAGCCAGGGTCGCTTCGGCCACGGGCTCGAAAATCTGATGAAGTGTGTGCCTGACCTGAATGGGCTGAACCTGGACCCGCTCGCTGATCCGCTCGGCATCGTGACCGGTCTCACCCAGCAAGCTGCGAATGCGCTCTCTCAGCGGTGCCAACCGGTGCGCCATCAAACCGGGTTGTACGGCCTCGAGTAGCTGTTCACAGGCCAACAGCGCATAGAGTTCACTGGGATTCATCCAAAAGCCGGGCAGTTCGAATACCGGTGCCTCTGGATCGTATTCATGTCCATTGCGCTCCCGGTTATAGACCAGGGGCGCACCAAGCGTGTCACGCAGGTATTCGAAATCGCGTGTAAGCGTATTGCTGGAAGTCTCCAGCTCGGTCATAAAACGGCGTTTGGGGACCGGGTGGCGGGCAGTGCGGAGGATATCGTGGATACGGTAGATACGGTCGAAACGGCTCAAGTCAAATCCCTTTGCTGAACAATTAGATCTGACTGAGCCTAGACAAACGACCTTCGGTTCGCTATCGAGTTGACATCATTTTACACCGTCACTTCAGCAAGAACGGTTTGTGACCACTGTGTCGGCATCTCAGTACTCAGAGCTCAGCCGCCAACCGGCTCCCCTGATTGATTGCCCGCTTGGCATCCAGTTCAGCGGCGACGTCCGAGCCACCGATCAGATGGACACGTTGACCGGCATCCAACAGGCCCTGCTGGAGTTCCCGCAAGGGGTCCTGGCCGGCGCAGATAATCACGTTATCCACCTGGAGAATATGGTCCTCTCCCTGCTCCGCGCCTTTCGGTGTCACGGTGATATGCAGCCCCTGATCGTCGACCTTGCGGTAGGTGACGCCCGGGATCATTTGCACCTCACGCATCTTCAAAGCACTGCGATGAATCCAACCGGTGGTCTTGCCCAGGTTCTTACCCACCTTGGTCGCCTTGCGCTGAAGCAGAAACACTTGCCGGGCCGGCGCCGGTACCTGGGGAGCAACACCCTGGATGCCGCCGCGGTGTTCCACCGTCAGGTCCACACCCCATTCCTTCATAAAGTGATCGGTATGCAGTGATGGCGAGTCGCCTTCATGGACCAGGAATTCGGAGACGTCGAAGCCGATGCCTCCAGCGCCAATGACAGCGACGCGACGACCCACTTCACGACGCTGCAGCAACGCATCGAGATAGCCCATCACCATCGGGTGGTCGACACCTTCGATTTCGGGCGTACGCGGAGCGATACCGGTGGCCAGAACGATGTCGTCGAAACCGTCCTTGGTGAGATCGTCGGCGCTCACGCGGGTATTGAGCTTCACTTCGACACCGTGTTTCTCAAGCATGACGCGGTAATAGCGCAGGGTTTCGTAAAACTCTTCCTTACCCGGAATCCGTTTGGCGACATTAAACTGGCCGCCCACCTCATTGCCCGCATCGAACAGCGTGACCTTGTGACCTCGCTCCGCGGCCACCGTCGCGAAGGCCAGCCCCGCGGGGCCAGCGCCAACAACCGCAATCCGCTTAGGCGCCACGGTTTTGACGTAGGTCAGTTCGGTCTCGTAGCACGCACGAGGATTCACCAGGCATGTGGTGAGTTTGCCGCCGAAGGTATGGTCCAGACAGGCTTGGTTGCAGCCGATGCACGTATTGATCTCCTCGGCCCGATCCTCCTCCGCTTTACGCACGAGGTCCGCGTCGGCCAGGAATGGACGGGCCATGGACACCATATCGGCATCACCTTCGGCCAGAATCTTTTCCGCGACATCCGGCATATTGATGCGGTTGGTGGTGACCAGAGGGATACTCACTTCGCCCTTCAGCCGCGCGGTGACCTTGGTAAAGGCGCCGCGTGGCACGGAGGTGGCAATGGTAGGCACTCTGGCTTCGTGCCAGCCGATACCGGTGTTGATGATGGTAGCGCCGGCCTTCTCGATCTCCTTGGCGAGATGAACCACTTCGTCCCAGGTGCTGCCGTCCTCGATCAGGTCCAGCATGGATAACCGGTAGATAATAATGCAGTTCGCACCAACCCGCTCGCGAACCCGGCGCACAACCTCAATGGGCAGACGGATCCGGTTCTCGTAGCTGCCACCCCACTGATCGGTACGATGGTTGGTATGGGCCACGATAAACTGATTGATGAAGTAGCCTTCCGAACCCATGATCTCCACGCCGTCGTACCCCGCCCCCTGCGCCAAGGAAGCGCAATGGGCATAGGCTTCGATCTGCTTCTCGATGCCGGCCTCATCGAGCGCCTTCGGCGTGAACGGGTTGATCGGCGCCTGGATCGCAGACGGTGCAACCAGCTCGGGATGGTAAGCGTAACGGCCAGCATGGAGGATCTGCATGCAGATCTTACCGCCCGCCTCATGAACCGCCCGGGTGACGACCTTGTGTTGATCCGCCTCTTCCTGGGTATCCATCTTGGCCGCATGCTGGCGTACGCCGCCTTCAGGGTTGGGCGCAATACCGCCGGTCACGATCAACCCGGCACCACCCCGCGCACGTTCAGCGAAGAAGGCCGCCATGCGTTCGAAGCCATTGGGCATTTCCTCAAGGCCCGTGTGCATCGACCCCATCAGCGTCCGGTTGCGCAAGGTAGTGAAGCCAAGGTCTAACGGCTCAAGCAATTTGGGGTAACGCCGATGACCTGGGGTCTTTTCGATCGCGTTCATGGTGGGACTCCTCATCAGTTTTCATACCGGCTCTGGAGGCCGGTTCGTTGATGAGACCTAAATTAAGCGCGATGGTTGCCGCTAACAATATCCTGGAATAACATTTAATTATCTTTAGACAACAAGTCGCCTACTTTATGCCCGAATCCCCTCGTCGACGCTATGCCTTGGGCGACATTAGCGTGCTCTACTTATCCGTAATGCATCGCGCAGTAAACCATGCAGGCAAAACGATGCAGCCCTTGTTCGAGCAGTTCGGCATCACCGATACCCTAGTCAACGCCCCAGAGGCCCGCATCAGCATTCCGCGGTTCATGCGCCTCGGCCGGGCGGCGATTGGCCTGACCGGCGATCCCAATCTGGGACTGAACATGGGCGAGCAGACGCGACCGATAGACGCGGGACTACCGGGCCTTGCCGCTATGAGCGCTGCAACCGCAGGCCAGGGGCTTGAAACCCTGCTGACCTACTCCCTTCTCAATAGCCGTAATAGCCGTGGACACCCTTTCTACGAGGCCGACGATCTTAGGGCGTGCTTTTATTCCATTCGACCCTACAACGTCTATAACTACTTTGTCGTGGATTCCGTACTGGCTGGGTGGACGCAATTCCTAAGGCGGATGACCGGCCAAACCCATGTGCTCGAGCAGGTCAGGATTGAGTACCCGGACCAGGGGCAACAACCGGCCTTTGAAGCCTGGTTCGGGTGCCCGGTGAATTTCGGCGCCCCCGAGAACAGTATCCAGCTTCGCCCTGAAACCGCCGCGGCGCCGTCGGCCCAATTCCAGCCGGCCATGCACCGCGCCTTGACCCAGCAGTGCGAGGCACAGCTAAAACGCATTCGCGGTGGCTGGACGGTGGTCGATCAGGTGCGGGAAAAGCTCTCGCCGATGCTAGAGGGACAGCCCCCTTCGCTAGAGGCCGTCGCTGCCGAACTGGGTACGGCGCCATGGACCTTGCAGCGTCAATTGAACGAAGAAAACACCCAATTCAGGGTTCTACTGGATGAAACTCGGCGGGATCTGGCTTCAGACTACGTCGTTGAAACCCAACTCAACTATGCGGAGGTCGCTTGGCTGCTGGGCTTTTCCGGAGCTCCGGCCTTTCATAAGGCTTATCGGCGCTGGTTCGGCATGAGCCCGGGGGATCATCGAAAAGCCAGAAGCCGTTGGAAGGAACACGGCTCGAGCCGCCAATAGTCAAAAAATACACCGGCGGCAATCACGAGGATGGCCAGCTCTGGGTGGACAAAAAGCACTACGACAGAACAGGCGTCCGACGAAGCTTAGGTTCATCTACACCCAGGTCGGCTTACATCTCGGTGGCATCGTCGATATCTTCATCGTCGTCGAAATCTTCGATGTATCCATCCAGCAATTCTTCTTCGTAATCGACCATGACGGCCTCCGTTGCTATCAATCGGTGCGTTTAAAAACAACTAACGACCACAATACAACGTAGATTATGTCCGATGCATGACGGATAGATTACAAAAACTTGGGATGAGCTGAATTAAAGAGGAAAGCGAGAAAGGAAATGGCGGAGCGGACGGGACTCGAACCCGCGACCCCCGGCGTGACAGGCCGGTATTCTAACCAGCTGAACTACCGCTCCGCGCTAAACGTTGCCGCCGTTCAGTAGCGACAACGAGGGCGCATTATAAAGAGACGTATGGTCATGTCAACGGATTTTTTCACCAAATCTTAGCCGACCACGTCCAGGACTTCCCGGCCTTGGGCCGTCTTGCGGTATTCGATCGGCGTCATACTGGACCAGCGCTTGAAAGCGCGGTAGAACGTGCTGGGCTCGGAAAAGCCCGTAAGGTAGACGATCTCGTCGATGGACTCGTCCGTCGTCGCAAGTAATTGCCGGGCTAAACGGTAACGGAAATCGGCCAGCACCTGATTGAAGCTGGTTTCGGCCTCCGTCAGTCGGGTGCGCAGGGTGCGAGGCTTAATGGCGAGGCGCCCGGCTACCGAGTCGAGGGTGACTTCGCCGCTATCGAGCAACTCGGCCACGATGCGTTCCACTTGTCCCACAATATCCTTCTTCTCGAGGCGAGCCACCTGCTCGCTGGCAAAGCGCTCATGCAAGGCGAGCAATTCGGGCTCAGCGTGGGACGAGGGGTGCGCCAGCAAGCTGGCCGGGAAATACATGCGGTTTTCTTCGGCATTGAAAACCACTTCACAGCCCAGGACGTCAGCAACATGATCCTGACGGGCCTCACGCGCGTGCTCGAACGCCACCCGCGAACACTGGAAGCGGCCATCGGTGATGGACTTGAAAAACGTAATCAGCCCCTGGACGAAGCATTCGTTGAAGTGTTTCAGGCGCCGAACTTCATCGGATGCGGCATCCAATACCATGCAGGCCTGGTCGCCTTCTATAAAGAATTCTGTGTTGGCTGCATCGCTCAGCAGCCGCTGGTAGTTGAGTGCCCGACGTAAACCTTCGCCAAACGTAGGGCTACTGAGAAACAGGTACTCCAGGACCTGGCCCTTGTAGGTTGGCAGCGCCTGGCCGAGATGCAGGCCAACATCCGGGTCACCGGAGACCTCCTCAACGACCTGCCAGAAGAAGAGCTGTGCGTTGTGTGGCGTTCTTAGGTGTGCGGAATTGAGATAATCCTCGTCCACGCCAAGACGCTTGAGAATTTCATGGGTGTCCACGCCTTGCTTTTTCATCGCCTGATAGATCAGGCGTAACATCACACCCGCGTCGCGAAGTTCCTGCATTGTGATCCCGCTTATTTTTATAGGGATCCTTTGATGGATCTACCGGCGATTCTGGCTCGCCCTGAAAGCGGCGTCGCCGATAACTTAATTCCGTCATCGCCAATAGACATCGTCAAAGGTCCGATAGTTACTGCTGCGTTGGCCAGCTCGCCTTGTCCGGCAGACAGGCCAGTCAATGCCCGCTCCCGGCTTATTTGCGACACTCCCCTTCACTCGGGGGATAACCAACCCCTCTGTATGTACACTTGTATCAGATTTCCTATAGCGCCAGTCGCAACCGGCCCGTCGATTGGAAACCATACCGCCTGAAGGCGGAGCCGGCACCCGAAGAGGCATGCTCATGGCCCAATATGACTTATATTAGCCGTTAGGAAGCTCAGCTCAAGACTCCACCAGCTACAAGGATGAGGTCAGTCACAATGCGAGACATTATTTTTTACCGGCATCGGCCGCCAGCGCTATGGACACTTTACGGCAAAGCCTTTAAAGCGGGAGGCGACGGTAGCGGGTCGCCGGTCATTCCCCCACTTCGGGCTCGTTTAGCCGGCATCACTAACGACGGGACGCGTGCCGCGCGTTATTCCGCCGTGTGTGGTTTCCGGCCCGGTTCGCGCCTACCCATGACCTGGCCACATATCCTCGCTTTTCCCCTGCACCTGAAATTGCTGACCGAGGACGCTTTTCCGCTACCCTTGCTGGGACTCGTTCATCTGCGTAACGCGACCACCCAACATCGTCCCATTGCCTATGGCGAATGTCTGGACATCGACGTGCGCCTGGACAACCAGGTCAGTACTGAAAAGGGCATCGAGTTCGATCTGGTAACGGAGGTGTTCAGCTCAGGACGATTGATATGGGAGGAAAACAGCACCAACTTGTTTCGCCAGCCGGATAGGAGCAACGGCAAATCGCCACCGAAGGCGCCGGAACGCTTGCCCCATTCCGTCGCGATAACCGCCCCGGAATCGCTGGGCCGGCGCTATGGACGGATTTCCGGAGATCTCAATCCAATCCATATGCATGCGCTGACCGCCAAGGCCTTCGGCTTCCCCCGGGCGATCGCCCACGGGATGTGGAGCCAGGCGCATTGCATTGCACTGCTGGAACAGCAAAGCGAGTGGCAGACAGGCCCCGTCACCGTCACCGCGCACTTCAAGAAGCCGCTGTTCCTGCCCGGGAAAGCCCAACTCAACTGGAAGGAGAACAAAAAGCGCTGGGCTTACCAGCTCCTGAATGAAAAAGGAGATGCGCCCCATCTGACGGGAGAGGTTATTTGGGCATGACTACTGGATCGTTTCCTGCGGTTGCCCGGCCGTCACCTGCGCAACGGGTAGCGTGAAGTAGAACAGCGCTCCGCCGCCATGCGGCCGATCGAAGCCAATTTCGCCACCCTGAGCGTGCATCAGGCTGCGGCACAATGCCAGGCCAATCCCCATACCTTCCTGCTTGGTGGTAAAGAAGGGATGGAAGAGCTTTTCCTCGGCGTTTTCAGGCAAGCCGATGCCGCTATCGGTAACCTCAACGCGCACGAAGTCGCGATTGACGAGCCGCGCCGCAACATGGACAGGTTCGGTACTCTTTGCCGAACGCGTGGCCTCAAGCGCGTTGCGAATCAGGTTGAGTGCCACTTGCTGAACCTGAATCGGGTCAGCCAGCACGTCGGGGACTGCGGCGGACACATCCAGCTCTACCGCGACCTGGTTCGTGCGGGCATCCACTTCGGCAAATTGCCGGGTTTCCTCCAGCAAAGCTGCAACCGTAATCACTTCCTTACCGGTGGCCGGCTTTTTGACGAAGCTGCGAATACGACGAATTATTTCGCTGGCGCGATGGGACTGCGCTTCTATCTTCTCCAGCGTACTTCTGGCCAGTTGCCGGTCAATCTCATCCGCCGCGACCATTCGCAAGGCAACCCGGACGTAATTGGAAATAGCCGTCAGGGGCTGATTGACCTCATGTGCAAAGCCTGCTGCCATCTCGCCCATGGTCGATAGCCGGGAGGCGTGCGCCAACTGGTCACGCTGGGTGGCCACCGTATCGCGCGCTTCGTCCAATGCCTTTTCGCTTTCCAGTTCCGATGAAATATCGCGGAAAACAACGACGGCGCCCAGCACCTGGCCATCTTCCAATTTAGGACTGGAGCGATACTCGGCCGGAAAAACAGAGCCATCCGAACGCCGCATCCGCACCTCGCGCTGGTGCTCGGCGACGCCCTCACGACAAGTACTTAACGCCGGCAGGTCATCGGTTTCCGCATCCGGCGTACCGAAATGCAGCTGAAAGAAGTTGCGGCCCACCAGCTCTTCGGACGCCAGCCCGACCATGGCGACCGCGGCGGGGTTGGCAAAAATAATCTGGCCTTCGGTGTCTAAACCGTAGATGCCTTCGCTGATGGCATTGAGGATGCGGGTCTGATCATTTTCCAATTGGCGATTGCGGGCCTGCAGCTCCCGTTCAAGCTGAATTACCCGGGCATGGGTGGCTACGCGGACAATCACTTCCTGGGCTTGGAAGGGCTTGGAGATGTAATCGGCTCCGCCAAGGGAAAACCCCTTCACCTTGGCATCGACGTCGTCCAGCGCCGATAGAAACACAACGGCCCCGTCCGCCGTAATGGGATTGGCCTTGAGCCGCTGGCAGACTTCGTAGCCGTCCATCCCGGGCATCATGATATCCAACAGGACGACTTCAGGCTGGTGACGCTCGGCGAGGGCCAGGGCTTTTTCGCCCTCGTTGGCGATCAGCAATCGATAACCGCGGTCCTTGAGCGTCTCGTAGAGCACTTTCAGGTTCTGCGCGTTGTCATCGACGAGCAGGATCGTCGCCTCGTCGCGTTCACTGGCAATTTCAGTCATAAAGTCCGTGCCGACTCAGAATGGACGGCCATATTGGCGTGCGTTTCAGGACGCGTCGATACGGTCCTTTACGGACATCACCATGCGCACCAGGTGTGCCAACGAATGCGTTCCCATCTTATGCATAACACGTGAACGATGAATCTCTACCGTGCGCTGACTGATATCCAGCTCGATCGCAATCACCTTGTTAGCCTGACCGGCAATCATGCGGTCCATGATTTCGGTTTCCCTCGGGGTGAGCATACCGATGCGGCGTGTAATTTCCTGCTTTTGTCCCAGAGTCTTACGCTGTTCACGATCCTGCTCGAGAGCTTCTTCGATCTTCTTAAGCAGATCTTCCTCGCGGTACGGCTTCTGAATGAAGTCAACCGCGCCCTGCTTCATCGCGTCCACCGCCATCGGCACGTCGCCGTGACCGGTCACGAAGATAATCGGCAGGATCGAATTCTTCTCGTTGAGACGGCGCTGGAGTTCCATGCCATCCATACCGGGCATGCGAATGTCGAGCACAATACAGCCCGCCATATCATCGCTGTAGTCCTCGAGGAAGACGTTGGCGCTGGGATAGGTCATAACGCCTTTGTCGGAGGATTTCAGCAACAATTCCAGGGAGTCACGTACTGCTTCGTCATCTTCGACAACAAAAACCGTTTCTGTAGTCTCGTTCATTGCTCCACCTTATCCCGTGTCATTGACCTTTTATTAGGCCTGCGAGTTGTATCGCGCATAGGCGTCTCCAAGCTCACTTGCCGACCGTGGCAGTCTGTGCGCGTTCCGGCGTACGCCCGTTTACCAACGGTGGCGCGATGCTGACCGGGTCCACCCGTTCATCGTACCAGTTCATGCGCCAGTCCAGATGCGGCCCCGTCGAACGACCGGTGCTGCCAACCTTGCCGATCTGTTCTCCCTGATCCACACCCTGCCCCACCGCGACCTCGACGGCATCCATATGCAGGAAAGTCGAACTCACACCGAAGCCATGATCCAGTATCACCGTTCCGCCAGAGAAAAACAGGTCGGGCTCCGCCAGCGTAACGGTACCGGCCGCCGGCGCGACAACCGGCGCTCCTCGCGGCGCTGCAACGTCAACGCCGTAGTGAGGCCGGCGGGGCTCACCGTTGTAGACCCTCTGACTGCCATAGACGCCGCTGATGCGTCCGCGCGCCGGCCAAATGTACGGGCCGAGAAAGGCCAGACGATCAGAAACGACTGTGCGGGCCTGTTTCACTTTTTCGGCTTCGGCTCGAATGCGCGCCAGGTGCTTGTCGGATGGCGTCACCGTACGTGAAGGCACTCCTTCTATACGCTGGATCGCATAGGTTCGCTCCTCCAATTCGAGGATTTGCAGCGTCTCCGTGCCGTCCGGGCTTTGCACTCTGAGCGCATACTCCAGCTCCGCGTCACGACCGAATCCCAACGCGAAACGCCCGTCGTGACTTACCCGCACCGGCGTATCGTCAAGCCATACCAAGCTACCCGGAGCCACGGTGCCAGACACCAGGCTCCCCTGAGCCAGGCTACCGCTCAGGGTCGCCGGTTCGGCATGCACCGGAACGCCGATAAGCCCACCTAAGCCCGTCAGGAGCACACCAGCGAGCAGCCTCCGAATCCTGTATCGTATAACCATAGCCGTTCCTGCATCGATTGTCCTGAATAAGCGGGAAAACCCATGCGCTTTACCGTTGATAACGCAGCCTTTTTTGATCTTCCGCCGTTTCAGCCCCGGTTGATCCGGGATGCGCTACCTCAGGCGATGGCCGATGATCTGCTGCACGCATTGCCCCACGCCCTGCCCTGGTACCAGGCCCGCCTTCGCCTCTATGGCAAATGGCGTTACTCGCCCCGCCTGCAATGCTGGATGGGCGACCCACAAGCGCACTACCGTTATTCGGGCCACGACATGACGCCCGAACCCTGGGCTGCTGCCCTCAGACCTGTCCTGGCCCGGCTCAACGAACTTGCCGGCGAGCGCTTCAACAGCGTGCTCTGCAACTGGTATCGCAATGGACAAGACAGCATGGGCTGGCACAGCGACAACGAGCCGGAACTGGGGCCAGAGCCGGTAATAGCCTCGCTATCGCTGGGCGCAGAGCGCGTATTTCAGTTCCGCCGCCGTGGGGAGAGCCGCCTGTATCGCTCGATTCCTCTACCCCACAATAGCCTTCTGATTATGCCGCGCGGACTACAGACCCGCTACCAGCATCAGCTACCCAAAACACGCAAGGTGTCGGGCGAGCGGTTCAACCTGACTTTCAGGCGCATCGGGGCGCCCTCAGGATGACGACTCTTTCGCGGCCTTATCGCCGGAGGCCTCTTGCCGCTCCTGATCGCGCATCCGCTCCAAGCGCTTTTGAATGGCACCGAAAATAGTATTGGCCGGGTAACGCCCTTTGGCGGAAACCTTGCCTGCCGACTGGCCCAATAGTAGGCCGATCGCTTCTTCGGCGGTATTCACCGCATATATCGAGAATTTACGCTGGCGTACCGCCGCCAGGACCTCTGCATCGAGCATCAGATTCTGTACATTGGACGCGGGCAGGATCACGCCCTGGGACCCTGAGAACCCCTTGATCTCACACGCTTGGAAAAAGCCTTCGATTTTTTCGTTAGCCCCACCTATCGGCTGCACTTCACCGAACTGGTTGATCGACCCCGTGATCGCCAGGTCCTGGCGCACAGCCTTGCCGGACAGTGATGAGACCAAGGCACAGAGTTCGGCCAGCGAGGCGCTGTCGCCATCCACTTCGCCGTAGTTTTGCTCAAACGTGAGGCTGGCTGACAGGTGCATCGGCTCGGTGACGGCAAAGCGGGAAGTCAGCCAGGAGGTCAAAATCATCACCCCTTTGGAGTGGATATTGCCGCCCAGCTTCACATCCCGTTCGATGTCGATGACATCGCCATCGCCATAATAACTGGTTGCGGTGATCCGGTTGGGCATGCCGAACTCGTAGCCGCCAGCGGATAGCACGGACAGCGCATTGACCTGACCCACTCGCGCACCGTCCGTCGAAACCAGCGTCGTGCCATCGCGGATGGAATCGAAATAGTGGTCACGGATGCGGCTGCTGCGGTATCGCGCACTGGTCAGGGCCTGTTCAACATGGGTTGCCTGGATTAAGCGGGCTCCAGCCTGACGGGCCCAGAAGTCGGACTCGCGTAACAAGTTGGCGATATCCGAGGCATGCAGGGACAAACGCTCCTGATGGTCGGCGATACGGGAGCTGTACTCGATAACCCGGGCCACCGCCTTGCGGTCGCAATGCAGCAGTTTTTTATCCACCACCACGCTGGCGATGAACTTGGCATATTGCTGCTCGCTTTCGGGCGTCCGATACATCTCGTTCTCGAAATCGGCGGTTATGCGAAACAGCTCAGAGAACTCCGGATCGTATTCCTGCAGCAGCATCCAGGTTTCCCGGTCGCCAAAGAGGACGATTTTGACGTTCAGAGGAATCGCCTCCGGTTCCAGAGAAATGGTGCCGGACAGCGTCAGCTCCCGCTCCAGGGAATTGATCTGGAGAGACTTGGACCGCAACGCGCGCTTGAGGCCGTCCCATACAAAAGGCTGCTCCAGCACCTTGATGGCGTCCATCAGCAGATACCCGCCGTTGGCCTTGTGCAGACTGCCCGGACGAATTAGCGAGAAATCGGTGAACACCGTGCCTTTGAAGGTTACGTTTTCCACATAACCGAAGAGGTTGTGGTAATTCGGATTGTCCTCGACGATGACCGGGACATCGCGATTCTTATGGTGTACCAGCAAATTGATCTGGTAGCGCCGCGGCATCTTCCGGTCTAGCGACGCGTACGCGATAGCGGCCTGCTCGTCGCCATCCTCGAGGAAGATATCCAGGTTGTCGCCCATATCCTTGCGAACGGATTCGAGATAACCGACAACTTGCGGATACTCTTTGTATTTGGCGACCAACTCATCGAACTGATGCCCGGTAAGGCTTTCCAGGGTTTCCTCGTTGAGAGCTTGCTGCTTGTCCGTGTATTCCTGCTCGAGTTCCGCGACTTTGCGAACTGCAGCACGCAGCTTCTTTTCCAGCTTGTTAATCTCGTCTTCGAAGGACTGACGCTGCTCCTCCGTCAGCGCTGCAAAGCTTTCCTGGGTGTGCGGCTCGTCGCCGTTCATCGCCACCAGTCGATAGCCACCGGGAGTCGATACCGTTAACCGGACTTTTTTACGTTTGGCCTGGCGGGCCACTTTATCCAGTGCATCTTCCTGTTTCCGGCCGTACTCGTTCTTCAACTGTTCCGCGCGCTCGAGGAAGTTATCACCCTCGAAAGTCTGGGGAATCAGCTGAGTCAGGCGGATCATCAGGCGATCCATATCCTGCTTCAGGGTCTGTCCTTCCCCCGCAGGCAGGCGCAGAACCCGCGGCGAGCGCGGCTCCTCGAAGTTGGCGACATAACACCAGTCGTAGCTCTCGTATTCCTTGTCCGCATAGTGCTCCAGATAGCGCAACATTGTGGTGCGTTTACCCAGACCGTTCCGGCCGACGGCGTACACGTTATAGCCACCGTGAGGCATCGCCAACGCGAAGCGCACCGCTTCCTGCGCTCGGTTTTGACCCACAATCTCTTCGAGGGGTTCTAGTTGGCGAGTCGTCTTGAACGTAAAGTCTTTAATATCACACGTGCGGTAAAGCTGGTTAAGAGGCAGTGACTTCAAGGCGCCGTCCTATTTATGAGAAGTAAAATGATGAAAAGTGAAACCCGTTTATTGGAAGATAAAACCAATAGAAGTTAAGGGTAAAGCCGATAGAAAGTAAGCGTAAAACCAACAGAAAGTAAGGACAAAGCAATAACGGGCCATTGTAGAAGGTGTCGGCGGCCCTGTCGTCCGTTAACGACTTTTAACCTTACGCCTGCTCAAGTTTTACGCAACTTTGCCGTTAAACCGTAAGATACTATTACCCGCAGTTACTTAGGGCAGTGAACTACAAGCGCGCCTACGCCTATAACAGAGGCTTGCAGGGTCGGGCGCTCGTTTGCGACGAGGATCTTATATGGACGTATTACGCTCAACACCCTACGGGCTCAGTACACTGGATCGAAAGAAAGCGCAAAGCCCGAGACGAACACGCAAGGCGCCGGAAACGCCAGCCACACCGACCAAGCGGGTCATGGACCGCCGGGTCCGGCCAGATCGCCGACGCCGGCAAGAGCCTTTCGATGGAGAGGATCGCCGCAAACGCTCCACTCGGCGCAGCCCGAGCTTGCTCCACCCCCGCAATGCCCGGCCAATAGCCGCCGAGGACCGCAGGGGCGAAAGACTCGATACGTCCGCCTAAGAGGCCAAGTTTTAGAAACGGCAGCGGGTTTTGAGACATGCGTCACACTTGCTGCTCTGGCCGTTTTTCAGTCAATCACCGGCCTCCTACAATACCGGGTGCAGAATAAAAGATCGCTCATGCAACTATTTGCTTGTCGTGGCAAGGTTCATTTATAACAAATACAAGAGTGAACATAGATAAGAGTGGGAGCCGGCGTTATGCGAAAGAACACTGGAGACCGCCGAATCAAGGACCGCTACGAGGCCCATTGTCTCAAGGTTCAGCTTAGGGAACGGGGTTTTTTCGGTCGCGAGAAAACACGCATTCCGGCCACCTGCCTGGACATCAACCGCTATGGTTTGGCCGTGCTCTCTCCTCGGCGACTGGAACCGGGCAGCCGTCTGTTTCTGGACTTTTCGGGCAAATACATTTCCGAATCCCACGTCGCGGCGCGGATCGTCGACTGCTATCCCTATCAGACCGGCTATCGGCTGGGTATCCAGTTCAGCTATTGCCGCAACCGGCATAGTTATTCCAGGGCGGTGGACAACGCCTTGTCACGCATCGAGGGGTTCTATAATCGGCTGGCCAGCTGATCGAGAGTCCGATAGATAGAGCAAGAGATAGACACGAAAAATACCAACGTACAACCAAGCTCGCTCAGACAAGCCCCGCATCGAGACTGGCCGCCACGTACAACCCCAATTCTTCGCATTGCTCTTCAAACACATCCCGATAGTCACCGCGACAAAGCACAGGTTCACAAACCAGGCGCCAACGCAGCCCCGTGGTAATGGATTCGATGGCCCTGTGGGTACCGGTACCGTCGTGGCCAGCCCGGATATAGAAGCCAAACGGTAACCCTTGTGTTTTCTCCAGGCAGGGATAGTAGCTGCGATCGAAAAAATCCTTGAGCGCTCCGCTCATGTAGCCCAGATTCTCCGTGGTCCCCAGGATAATCGCGTCGCAAGCCAGCACATCGTCGGGCCCGGCATCCAGAGGCGCCATCACGTTAACCTCAACCGCTTCGATGTCGGGATTGCGGGCGCCCCGCTCGATGGCTAGGCGTAGCTTTTCCGTATTTGGAGAAGGGGCGTGAGCCACGATCAACAGGCGTTTACGGGATGCCATGCGGTATCTCCTCCGTGTCGTTCAGGTACTGCTACTGACTTTGCCGCCAGTTAGACGCGGTAACAAGCCCCTGCTTGCCCCAGGCACACCGATGAACATCATGCTGGCGCACTGATGAGCCTTGAGAAAATAACAAAAAGAGCCGATTCCTTTCGAAACCGGCTCTCTTCAAACACTGACAATCAGAATTGGCTTTAGAGCAACTCGCCGCTGGCCGCCTCGGCGTCGGCAGCGGATTTTTCCTTGCTCTCTTTGCCGGTCGGCTTGGGCATCAATTTTTCGCGAATCTTGCCTTCGATCTCAGTGGCAATATCCATGTGTTCTTCCAGGAACTTGCAGGCATTCGCCTTGCCCTGGCCGATCTTGTCGCCACTGTAGCTGTACCAGGCACCGGACTTGTCGACAAAGCCTTCCTTCACACCCAGGTCCACTACTTCGGCCATGCGGTAGATGCCCTTACCATACATGATCTGGAATTCGGCTTGCTTGAACGGCGGGGAGACCTTGTTCTTGACGACTTTGACGCGGGTTTCGTTACCCACCACCTCGTCGCCGTCCTTTACGGAACCGATACGACGAATATCCAGGCGAACGGAGGAATAGAACTTCAACGCGTTACCGCCGGTCGTGGTTTCCGGGCTGCCGAACATGACGCCGATCTTCATCCGAATCTGGTTGATGAACACCAGCATGCAGTTGGCATGCTTGACGTTACCGGTCAGCTTGCGCAGCGCCTGGGACATTAGGCGCGCCTGCAAACCAACGTGGGAATCGCCCATTTCACCTTCGATCTCCGCTTTCGGCGTCAGCGCCGCGACGGAATCGACGACGATGACGTCGATGGCGTTGGAGCGGACCAGCATATCGGCAATTTCCAGCGCCTGCTCACCGGTATCCGGCTGGGAGACCAGCAATTCATCGACGTCCACGCCCAGTTTTTCCGCGTAGATCGGATCGAGTGCATGCTCTGCATCGATGAAAGCACAGGTCTTGCCCGATTTCTGGGCTTCGGCGATAACCTGCAGAGTCAGCGTGGTTTTACCCGAACTCTCCGGGCCGTAGATTTCCACAATTCGACCGTAAGGCAGACCGCCAATGCCCAGGGCCACATCCAGACCCAGTGAACCGGTAGAGACAGACGGGATGGCTTCACGGGGCTGATCGCCCATTTTCATCACGGCGCCCTTGCCAAACTGGCGCTCGATCTGGCTCAGTGCCGCACCTAACGCCTTCTTGCGGTTGTCTTCCATCGCTGCGAAAACCTCGTCTTGATGTGCCGCCAGGCGGCATGATTCATAGACCCGGCGCCTGGCCGGGTAACTGTATATTTGAACAGTATTAGAACATAATGGATGAAACAGGCCAAGTGCTGCATTTCATCCTCTATGCTTTTTCCTCTATATAGTCGTTGCAGATATATATTCGTTGCAGTTATATAGTCACTGCAGATGTATAGTCACCGCAGGTACAGAGCCCGTAGGTACAGAGTCACTGCAGGAAGCCCCTCACGCCCTGAAGCGCGAACAGCACCGCCTGACGCCGAATGGCATCGCGATCGCCGGAAAAGTACTCAACCACACTCTCCGTGTCCGCTGGCGAGCGGCCCCAGGCGAACCAGACAGTACCGACCGGCTTTTCATCGGAGCCTCCGCCAGGGCCAGCTACGCCACTGACGGAAACGGCGACCTGTGCCCCCGTCTCTGCCAGGGCGCCAGCAACCATTTCACGAACCACGGGTTCGCTCACGGCGCCATGTGCCACGAGGGATTTGTCGGTAACCCCCAACAAAACCCGCTTGGCCTCATTTGAATAAGTCACTACACCGCTATGCACATAGTCCGAACTGCCGGCGCGGTCCGTCAAGGCCTTAGCTATCCAGCCTCCGGTACAGCTCTCGGCGGTCGTGATCGTTAGCCCACGCTCGCGCAGCACGTCGCCCAGCGCTTCGGCAGCCTCTTCGAGGACGTCATCGGATATCGACATGCGTTGCCCTCCAGAAAAATTTGAATCCACATTCTTAACCCCTGAGCGGCATCAGTCCACCCCTGGGCCACGCTGATTTTTCCGCCTGGCTAGCGAGCACCTTGAAATCCGGCGGGGATTCAGAAGATAGCGGGATGAACGAAACACCCACCTCTCTCGTTTCATCATCCGGCGGATTTCCTTACAATCCCGGTTTGCCTTTGCAGCCCACCCCCAGAGAACAACGGATTCCGAATGTCAATCGCGCCCACGGAACTCAGTAAACAAACCCCGATGATGCAGCAATACCTCAAGATCAAGGTGGAGCATCCGAACGAACTGGTGTTCTATCGTATGGGGGATTTTTACGAGCTGTTCTACGACGACGCGAAAAAGGCAGCCGAGCTGCTCGATATTACTCTGACCGCTCGTGGCCAGTCTGGGGGCCAGCCGATACCGATGGCGGGCGTACCCTATCATGCAGCGGAGAACTACATTGCCCGGCTGGTCCGCGGCGGGCACTCCATCGCCATTTGCGAGCAAATCGGCGACCCGGCGACCAGCAAAGGACCGGTAGAGCGCAAGGTGGTACGCATCGTTACGCCGGGCACCCTGAGTGACGAAGCCTTCCTGGAAGACCGCCGCGATAATCTGCTGGTCGCCATCTGCAGCCAGCGCGAGAACTTTGGCATCGCCTGCCTGGACATCTCCAGCGGCCGTTTCTCCGTGTCCGAATTCACGGGTGCCGAATCCCTACAGGGCGAGTTGCAGCGTCTACAACCTGCGGAGATCCTGATTAGCGAGGACTTTCCCTACGCCGATCTGCTCGAGGACTATACCGGCGTGCGGCGCCAGGGCCCTTGGCTATTCGAGCGCGATTCTGCTCAGCGCATCATCACCCAGCAGCTACAAGTGCGGGACCTGACCGGCTTTGGCTGCGAGGATCTGACGCTGGCCGTCTGCGCCGCTGGCTGCCTGCTTCAATATGCCCGGGAAACCCAGCGCACCGCCCTACCGCATATTCGCAAGCTGACGCGTGAGCGGCGCGAAGACGGCGTACTCCTGGACGCAACGAGCCGCCGTAATCTGGAAATCGACACGAACCTCGCCGGCGGCACTCAATACACCCTCGCCTGGGTCATGGATCGAACCGCCACCGCCATGGGCGGTCGCCTGGTGCGCCGCTGGCTGAACCGCCCGCTACGCGATGTCGACATCGTCAAAGAGCGTCAGGCGGCCGTCGCCGCCCTGTTGGACGGGTTCCACTACGAGCCGCTGCACGACCTGCTCAAGTCAGTGGGCGACATCGAGCGTATTCTGTCCCGTGTCGCTCTGCGCTCGGCCAGACCCCGGGACCTGGCGCGCCTGCGCGACGCGTTCAACCTGCTGCCGGAGCTGCAAACGGTGCTGGAGCCGGTCAATGCCGGACGCATTGCCGCACTGCGGGACACGGCCAGTACGTATCCCCAGCTCGCCGACCTGCTGACCCGGGCGGTTGTGGACAATCCTCCGGTGGTCATCCGCGACGGCGGCGTCATCGCCGAAGGCTACGACGACGAGCTGGACGACCTGCGCAATATCAGCGAGAACGCCGGCCAGTTTCTGCTGGACGTGGAAACACGGGAGAAGCAACGCACCGGCATCAGCACCCTGAAAGTCGGCTACAACCGGGTGCATGGCTACTACATCGAAATCAGCCGCGCCCAGTCCGACCAGGCGCCGGTGGACTATATCCGCCGTCAGACCCTGAAAAACGCCGAGCGATTCATTACGCCCGAACTGAAAGAATTCGAGGACAAGGCGCTGAGCGCCAAGAGCCGCGCCCTGGCCCGGGAGAAAGGCCTCTATGACGAGCTGCTGGAAAGCCTGGCCGAGCAGCTTTCTCCACTGCAGGATACCGCGCAGGCGCTGGCCGAGCTGGACGTTCTCAGCAATTTTGCCGAGCGCGCCACCACACTGCGATTGAATCCGCCGGAGTTCACCGATTCACCGGGCCTGGATATCCAAGCGGGCCGCCATCCGGTGGTCGAGCAGCTCTTGGACGATCCCTTCGTCCCCAACGACCTGCTGATCGATAACGAACGCCGGATGCTGGTTATTACCGGCCCCAACATGGGCGGTAAGTCCACCTACATGCGCCAGGCTGCATTGATTGCGTTGCTGGCTTACACGGGGGGCTTCGTACCGGCCGACCGGGCCATTCTGGGGCCGGTTGATCGTATCTTTACCCGCATGGGCTCGTCGGACGATATCGCCGGTGGACGCTCGACTTTCATGGTGGAAATGACCGAAACCGCCAACATTCTGCATAACGCCACCGAATCCAGTCTGGTGCTAATGGACGAAATCGGCCGCGGCACCAGCACGTTCGACGGTCTATCACTGGCCTGGGCCACCGCCGAGCAACTGGCGCAAAAAGTGCGCTGCTACACCCTGTTTGCCACGCACTACTTCGAACTGACACAGTTGGCCGATCAGCTCAGGCACGCCGTCAATGTGCATCTGACCGCCACCGAGCACGACGACAGCATCGTCTTCCTGCACAATGTGCACGAAGGCCCCGCCAGTCAGAGCTATGGCTTGCAGGTCGCCAAGCTCGCCGGCGTGCCGCAGGATGTGATCAACAATGCCAAGCACCAGCTCCAGCGTCTGGAGGGCAGTGCCACCGCGCCATCGGCGGCGACCCCCACGCAGCCTGCGGTTAGCCAGCCTGTAGTACAAAAGCCTTCTGTAGCACGAGAACCTGCGGCGTTCCAGGGCGACATGTTTGCCAGCTTCGATCCCAGCGAGGTGGAAAAAGCCCTGGCAGAGATGGATATCGACGGGCTGACGCCTCGGGACGCTCTTGACCGGCTTTATAAGCTCAAGGAACTAATGGGGAGCTCCCGACATACATAACGATATAATCAAAGAGCCTTGAGCCGCATGCGCTGCACGCTTGCTACTTCGGGGAGTGCTCCCTAAAATACCGCCCTTCACGATACTAATGTTCAGCAGTGGTCACCGCATGCCGGGGGCCGCCGAGGCCTTGACCCACCCCTCAAAGGCATCGCAAGCTGGCAAAAGGCGCGCTTCGGGCTCCGCCAACTGATGAGACAGACTGAGAAACCAGGGATACCAACATGACATTTGTCGTTACTGACAACTGCATCAAGTGCAAATACACCGACTGTGTGGAAGTCTGCCCTGTAGACTGCTTCTACGAAGGCCCGAACTTCCTGGTCATCGACCCCGACGAATGCATCGACTGTGCGCTGTGCGAGCCAGAGTGCCCAGCGGAGGCTATATTCTCGGAAGACGAGTTACCCGCCGGGCAGGAAAAATACATTGAGCTCAACGCCGAGCTCAGCGGAGACTGGCCAAACATCACCGAGAAGAAAGATCCCCTGCCCGACGCGGCAGAATGGGACGGCAAGCCAGACAAGTTCCAGTATCTGGAGAAGTAAGCTCTGGCTGACAGGCTGAATCGAAAAAAGGGAGCACCGCGAGGCTGCTCCCTTTTTTGTGAGCTTCACATGAAGGTTTGACGTCTTGCGTAGCCGACGCCTTAGAGGGTGTTGCAAAACGTAGCGAGCGAAGGCCAGGCAAGGCGGAAATCCGCGAAAAAGCGCAGTTTACTGATAGTAAATGAGCATTTTGATCGAACTCGCGCACGAGTGGATTTCCAACGCCGCATGGCCGAGCGCAGTAGTTTTGCAACACCCTCTCAAGCATCCGCTACATTGACTTCCCTGGAATCAGGGCTGCGTCACCGCCAGTTTCGCCCCAATCGCCACAAAAACCCCGCCGGACAAACCATGCAGCACCCGCTTGGCCGTGGGCTTCACGCCCCACTTGCTGGAACGCACAACCATCACCGCCACCAGCGTCTGCCAGATCATCGCCAGGACAAAATGAATCGCCGCCAGGGCGATGGATTGGACGAATGCCGGACCTTGGGGATCGATAAACTGGGGCAGAAAAGCCATGTAGAACAGCGCTGTTTTTGGGTTAAGTACATTAGACAGCAGACCTTCGCGCAGAGAGCGACCTAGCCGGTAATTACTCGTGCCGATTCGCGGTGCCGGTGCTTGTTCCGCGACACCTTCGGCTTGGGAAGAGCGCAACGCCTGTCGCAAACTGGCCAGGCCCAACCAAACCAGATACGCGGCGCCCACCCACTTGAGGAGCGAGAAAGCCCACGCGGTCTGTAGCAGGATCAGGGAGATGCCTACCGCAGACAGCGTCGCGTGGACAAAAAGCCCGCTGCAGATACCCAAACTACTGACCACGCCGTCCTTCAGCCCGCCGCGCGCAGTGTTACGCATGACCAGCAGCGTATCCACCCCGGGGGTCACGGTCAGCAACGAAATGGCGATCAGGTAGGCCCAAAAAAGTTCGGCGCTCGGCATCAAGCTCCTCGGGATTCGGAGAGTACTTTCTTAACTGCCGCCGAACGGTAGAAGGGCGCGAGGCGGCGACGTAACAGGGCTTCAAGATACCCCTGTTCGCGCAACAGATCGAGTGTCGGCTGGGCGAACGTATCCACTTCAGCCATTACCACCTCCCGGTCCACACCGACATCCGCCATAAGCTCAATCAGAGGCGCGTCGCCATACTTTTCAAACAGGTGATTGACCACCGCGGTATAACACCCCTCGAAATACCTCGTTTGACGGAACTCCAGCCAGAACTGGTAGCCCAGTACCACGAACTCATTCAGCTCCAGTTCACCGAGGCCCGATTGCAAGTCCGACAACTTACGGTCTTCAACCCCGTTCCACGCGGCCATGATTGTGTCGCGCAGCTCGTCGTCGGACAACGCCTTCTGTAGAAATTGTTCACTACGGCGGATTAACGCCGGCAGATTGTCACTGAGATAGGCTTTGATACGCCGCTCGAAAGTTTCGTCGATTCCGGGCACCGCGCGATTGGCCATGCGCTTGCCGAACTTCATCATCGACCCTACGCCTGGCACGCTACGCGAGATCAAATTGTCCTCGTAGAGGTAATTGACCAAGCCATGGTAGGCGATGTTCGACACCAGCTCCTGATAGACCGGATGAGCCATAACCTCGCTGATCAACCGCTCGCGGTGGTGACGCAGCTCCAAAATTTCCTCGACGAAAGCAGTAGCCTGCTCACGGCTGAGAATATCCCCCAACCGAGTATCCGACTGGACCCCGGCGGAAAGCACTTCGCTCGCCATTTCTCCGGCCAGCTCGGGAATGCCACCATCCAACTCTAACTCGACGACCTGGCGACGGATGACACCGAGGATCTGCTCTTCGCTTACGGCCTGCCGTAGCGTGACATGCTCTGCCAGGCTAAACAGCTCGTTCACTTCGTTGGCGATGAATTTGCGCAGTTTGGCACCCTTGAGCGCCGCCAGTTCATGCTTGATATGCAGCTCCAGGAGCTGGTCTGCAACCACTGTTGTTTCCTTCGCCATGATCGTATCCGGTGGAAATGAGGATTGAGCAAGCAGGTTAACACGTGGACGGACCCTTCCGGATTAGCCCGGAAGGCCGGCAAGGTGGGAAACTTAGGCCACTCGTGTACTGCCTCCTCGATACAACGATGTTATCCGGTCAGTGGTATGTCATCGATCAAGAGGCGTCCAATTCTTTTAGGCTACGCTCCAGCAACGCCCGGTTATCCTGATGCCAGGGATGAAAGCCGGTCTTCAAGTACGCAAAAAATTCAGGCAGGCACTTCCTTATCACGCCGGGCTTACCCCACAAGAAATTGAAACCATCGAGCCAGGTTCGCAGGCTCCAAAGCTTGCCCTCCTTTTTCAGCATGCTGCAGGTGTTAAGGAAGGTGAACTTGAAGAAGTTGTAGGTCACGAACAGGAACACCACCTTGCGTAGGCGCTCGTTCCCTATGCAGTGGCGATACACGTCGAACGCGACCGCTTTGTGCTCGGTTTCCTCAATAGCATGCCAGCGCCAAAGCGCGCGCATTTGCGGTGTAGCGTCTTCCATCCATTCCGGGTGAGCCAGGATGGCGTTGGCCATCACCGCAGTATAGTGCTCCGCAGCGCAGGTGCCGGCCAGCTGCCGGTTCGGTGGCAGACGACCGACCCACGCCATGTGTTTCCGGAAGCGGGCGTCGATAGCATCGATATCGTACCCGCGCGCCTTGAGCGCTTCGTTGTAGAGCCGATGTTCACGACCGTGTAAAGCCTCTTGGCCGATGAAGCCACGCACTTCCTGCAGCAGCTTGGGATCGTCGATACGCTCCCGGTATAGACGAACGGAGTTGATAAACTGCTGCTCTCCGTCCGGGAACTGCAGCGATAAGGCATTGAAGAAAGCGGTCCGAAACAGGTTGTTGCCATGCCAGAGCGTTTTTAGTTCGTCACGGGTGTTGAAACTGACATGACGTGGTGTCACCTGAACACCGTCGGGCGTGGAACTGGTGGACATAAGCACCTCCGGGGGAGCGGCTCCCTGGTATTTGTTGTTTTTATAGCCAATCGCCGATTCGACAAGGACGACATTAAAGCGACTGCTTCAAACTAAACATTAGCATACGCCACGGCCCCGCTGTTGCCCAGTCCAACGCACGCTGCGACGTGTCGGAAAGGGCCATAGTCGACCGGCTCCAGTTAAAAAGCGTGTTGCGGCGTCTAATGTACTAGTGTCTGTCAGCGGCTCTGCTGATCGACAATGTGTCCCAGGGTACGAATCGCGCGATCAATCCGTTCGCTCCAGGGATTGGCACCGTTGAGCCGAATGTAGTCTTCGTACTTGTCCGTGGTGGAAAACATCCGCCCCGGCGCTACATTGATACCCTGCTCCCGGGCGTCCTGGAAAACGCGAGTACCGGATACCCGATTCGGCAGCTGTACCCAGAGCACAAACCCGCCCATGGGCCGGCTGACAGCGGTGCCGTCCGGAAACTCCCGAACGATCGCCGTGCGTAACCGGTCAGTCGCTTCGCGGTAACGCTGGCGTGCTGCACGGAGATATCGGTCGTAGCCGCCCTGCTCCAGGAAATGAGCAACCGCCAGTTGTGGAATGGAGGCTGTTGCGAGGTTGTTGAAATACTTCTGCTGGCTCAGCTCGGCAAAACGCCGTCCGGCCAAGACCCAGCCTAGCCTCAAGCCCGGCGAAATCGTTTTGGAGAAGGAGCTGCAATAAATGACGTTACCGGTTTCGTCGAACGATTTGGCCGGACGTGGACGCTCGCCCTCGTGGGGCAGATCGCCATAGATATCGTCTTCGATCAACGGCACGCCGGCCTCGTCCAACAGCCGGACCAATCGCTTCTTTTGCGGTTCCGGCATTTGTACGCCGAGTGGGTTGCTATGGTTGGCCACGACCACGCAGGCCTTGATGGGCCATTGTTCCAGCGCCAGCTCCAGCCCTTCAAGGCTCAGCCCTTCCACCGGATGAGTGGGAATTTCAAGCGCCCTGAGTCCGACCACTTCCAAGGCCTGCAGGATACCGGGGAAAGACGGCGACTCCACCGCCACAATATCTCCGGGCTGGGTGACCGCCCGCAAGGCCAGAATAATGGCTTCCTGCGCGCCGTTGGTGGCAATCACATCCTCATGGGTTGTGACCACCCCCAGATTGGTCATGCGTTGAGCGATCTGACGCCGAAAGATCTCTTTGCCCGGGAAGGCATAATCGAGAGTTTCCAGGCCCTGCCGGGCAGCCCATAGGGTGGCGTGCTGGATCTGACGCAGCGGGAGAAAATCGGCATGAGGCACCGCCGGCCCAAGCGCCACCATGTGCTTGCGTTCGACCGAACACAAATCCAATGCCATATCCCGTGCCGTCACCGGAGCCGGCTTGGCCTTGGGCCGCTGCATAACCGGCACCGGCGCGTCCTGGCGGGGTACGCGGGCAAAGTACCCACTACGCTCACGAGCTTCGAGATAGCCTCGACTCTCCAGGGTCTGGTGAGCCTGGAGCACTGTCGAAATGCTTACCCCGAACTGGCGGCTGAGCACCCTGACACCGGGCAAACGCTCGCCCTCACGATACACCCCGTCATTGATGAGCTGCTGAATCTGATCGGCAAGCTGCGCATAGAGAATGGTCATAGCTGTTTCCTCTCTCCGTCCATGGATCTGGCGCTCTTGAAATAGGTTGTTCCGGGGCGGAAGCCTACTCTCTCCCCAGCACCTCAATACGGTTTCCGCAGAATACGATCGCCAGCAAAAGACTATCCTCCCAAAAAGGCCAGTCATTCGGGCATTACAGTTGAGCGCCTAATCAAGCAGTACAGTTTAAACGGAACCGCCCCTGTACCGGTTCAACTATACCTCTACTGAATCTGTATTGGTCACCCCTACCTGCGGAGAATGACACCATCGCTCACCGGATAAGGATAGACGCCATGAATGAGCCGACGCCACTCCGCCCTAACCCGTGCCATCGCCGTCTACGCGCCGATGTTCTTGACCTCTATAACGATTGCATCCAACGTTCCGTCACAAGTACCGAAACCGCCATCATGCGCCTGGCGACGCTGGGCTACCGTGACGCATATCCAGAACCCGATCACTGGGTTCTGACGCGGGCCGGCATCACGGTCCATCTCTACGGCGAGCACGAGCTGAAAGCCTTTGCGAATCACCTTACGATGCTGGAATCGCACAAACGGAAACCCGCTTGGGTCATCCCAAATCCGGTAGCCACCCGAAATCTGGAGAAAACAACGTGAGCACCCTGCCTCTTTATCAAGTCGATGCTTTTGCCAGCCGCCCTTTCACCGGCAATCCGGCCGCCGTGATGCCGCTGGAACACTGGCTGGACGATGCGCTGATGCAATCCGTCGCACTGGAAAACAACCTGTCGGAAACGGCGTTCTTCGTCCCGGAACCGGCAGCCGCCGAAGACGATTTCCACATTCGCTGGTTTACGCCGGGCATCGAAGTGCCTTTGTGTGGACACGCCACATTGGCTTCCGCCTGGGTGATATTCAACAAACTTGGATGGGAAAAAGAGCAGGTCCGGTTTCGGTCGAAAAGTGGGTCGCTGGGCGTGCGGAAGCTGGAAGACGGTTGGCTGGAGCTGGACTTCCCCAAATTGACCTTCGAGGCCAAAGACACCCCCAAGGCTATCCTCGACGGCATGCCCGAAGCGCCGGCAGACGCGTTCTACATCGCATCGGACACCAACTACATGCTGGTTTTGCGGAGCGAGAGCGAGGTCCGCGCATTGACGCCGGACATGCGAGCGCTCAAAACCCTTGGCAGTCTGGGCGTTATCGTCACCGCTCCCGGCGACAACTGCGATTTCGTCAGCCGCTATTTTGCACCGGGCGGCGGCATCGACGAGGACCCCGTGACCGGCTCGATTCATAGTATTCTGACGCCCTACTGGGCCGACCGTCTGGACAAGTCACGTCTCGTTGCCCGCCAGGTCTCGGCCCGCGGCGGCGAGCTACGCTGCGAGCTGCACGGCGACCGGGTACACATCGCGGGCCAGGCCGTGCCGTATATGGAAGGTCAGGTCAGCATCGCGTATTAAGGGACACTGGACGCTGCTGCAGGCGCAGCTAGCGGCGGCTCGGCATGGGCCGCCGACTCGGGCCGGCGGTCCTTTACCGGACTGACACCGAAATAGCGTTTATAGTCACGACTGAACTGGTGCACACTGCGGTAGCCGGTCTCCGCCGCGGCCTGACTGACGTTCAGGTCGTCGTGGCTCAGCAGCATCCGCGCCTTTAACAGCCGCAGGCGCTTGAGATACTGTAAGGGCGAGGACTGGGTCACCTGTTTAAAGTGCTGGTGGAAGGTCGAAAGGCTCATGTTGGCTTGCCGGGCGAGATCTTCCACGGCCAGTTCGCGTGTGAAATCCGTATGCATTTGAGTCAGTACCCGAACGATACGGGAGTAGTTACCCTGATTCAGGATCAACGCCCGCAGCGCTGGCCCCTGCTCGCCCTTAAGCGCTTCGTAGACCACTTCCCTGACGCGCTGGCGCCCCATCACGCGCATGTCCAGCGGATCATGCAGTGCCCGCAGCAAACGGATAACCGCCTCGTGCATGCTTTCAGTCATGGCGACGGAATCCAACGGGCGGGGCGACTCCTGGGTCACCAATCGGCTATCCACGCCGGTTTCCACCACCAGCTCACCCAACACCGCCGGATCGATTCGAATCGACAACCCCAGTAGCGGCTTTTCTGCAGACGCGAACGTTTCGCACTCGAAGGGCAACGGCAGCGTCTGAACCAGATAATGTCCGGGGTTGTAATGGATTTCCCGCTCGCCCAGATAGCCGATTTTCCGTCCCTGAGCGATGATTGTCAGCCCCGGCTCGTAAAGGATTGGCGTGCGCCCTATCGCTTCGGTACAGGAGATCAACCTGACATCCGCCATTGCGGTATCGGAGAATCCGTCACATGCAACCAGAGGTTCGATAAGCTCCCACATCGCCGGCGAATGCAGTTTGTCAGTGTCCATGCCTTCTCCCACAAGATCAGTCAGCGCTATACCATTATGCCTCCTCTTCCGAGTCTAACATCAACAACCCGGGTCAATTCGGAGAAATAAGCAAAAACGGCAAAGGAATGTTGATTGCCGCAGTTGCTGCAGCGTTCCAAACTGGCACCTCATCCCCATCAAGGAGGACAGAAGAACCATGGCAAACGCTAAAGGTTATGCAGCACAAAACGACACTTCGGGCCTTGCGCCGATAAGCTTCGATCGCCGCGAACCGCGCCCCGATGACATCTCCATTGAAATCGACTATTGCGGTGTCTGCCATACCGATATTCACTTCGTCCAGAACGACTGGGGGGTCACCGAATACCCGGTAGTGCCGGGGCATGAGATTATTGGCCGGGTTACAGCCGTCGGTAACGATGTAAAGCGGTTCAAGGAAGGCGACATTGTCGGCGTTGGCTGTATGGTCGACTCGTGCCGTTCCTGTTCTGCCTGCCAGTCGGGGCTGGAGCAATACTGCCTGGAAGGCATGACGGCCACCTATAATGGCGAAGACCGCCATGATGGCACCATCACGTTCGGCGGCTACTCCGACAACGTCGTCGTTAGCGAGCGTTTCGTGGTGAAAGTCCCCGAGAAGCTGGACCCGTCCACCGCGGCGCCCATCCTATGCGCGGGCATTACCACCTACTCGCCGCTGCGCCACTACGGTGTAAAGGCGGGCGATAAGGTCGGCGTTATCGGCATGGGCGGGCTCGGCCACATGGGGGTCAAATTTGCCAAAGCCCTGGGTGCAGAGGTCACTATCTTCACCCGCTCGGAGAGCAAGGTCAGCGAAGCCAAAAAACAAGGCGCGGACCACGTCGTTGTCTCCACTGATGACAGCCAGATGGAATCTGCAGCGGAAAGCTTCGATTTCATGCTGGATACCGTGCCGGTCCAGCACGACCTTAATCCCTATCTCAACTGCCTGAAATTCGATGGCACCCACATCATCGTGGGCCTGCTGGAACCGGTCGACCCAGCGCTGGAAGCCGGTAACCTGGTGTTCAAGCGCCGCGTCCTGGCGGGCTCGCTGATCGGCGGGATGCCGGAAACCCAAGAGGTGCTGGACTTCTGTGCCGAACACGACATTAGTTGCGATGTGGAAATGCTGGACATGAAGAATATCAACGAAGCTTACGAGCGCATGAAAAAAGGCGACGTGAAGTACCGCTTCGTTATTGACATGAAGTCGTTGAAGAACAGTTAGTTAAATGAAGTCTGACCAGCTCAGCCACCGTCCATCGCCGACGGTGGCTGAGCTGGCCTTTTCTCCAGTGCTAGCAGCCTTGTGTATTCAGGCCAAGCACGCCTCTGCATCCCGTAACAGACGGCAAAGTTCACGAATAGTAGCTGTTTTGTTTAACCGGCCTTCCAGGGCATCGGAGGCGGCATCAGGCGCTCGCCGTCGTAGTCCGGCACTGTGCCGAAACGCGAACTACCCTCTTCCCATTCTCGTTGCGCCTGAGCAATTTCCGCGCGCCTGTACCCGACGAAGTTCCACCACATCAGAATTTCATCCTGTACCGGCTCACCCCCCAAAAGAAGGGCTCGACCACCCGGCGGCGCCTGGAACTCGATATCCGTACGGCCCGTGCCAAAATAGGCCAGCTCGTTGGTCTTGAACACCTCGTCCCCGAAATGAAAAGCGCCCTCCAGCGGCATCAAACCGTACTCGTAATCGGCCCGCAGCGGAATACGCATACGCCCGCCGTTGCGATGCGCCAGGTCAATGCCGAGTAGCGGGGAAAAAGCGATTGTCGGCGCATTGTGATCGCGAAAATGGCCGACCAGCAGGGTCATGTCTGCGCCCTGTTCCTCCCAGCGTGGTAGGTGGCCGTAGTGATCGAAACGAGGCGAAGTTTCACGGTCGGCATAGGGCAGCGCAATCCAAAGTTGCGCTGCATGGAGCTGACCGGAGGACGGCATCGACTCCTCGGTGTGGCAGATGCCATAACCGGCAGTCATCAGGTTGATCTCACCGGGGCGGATGATCTGCTCAGATCCGAGGCTGTCCCGGTGCAGCACTTCACCGGCCATCATCCAGGTAAACGTCTGCAAGCCGATATGTGGATGAGGCCCCACTCGCATTCCCCGGGAATCGCCCCGGAACACCACCGGCCCGGCATGATCCAGGAAACACCAGGCGCCAATCGTCCGCCTGCCCCGCGTGGGCAACGTACGCGCGACCGGAATACCGCCCACATCCGTGGTTCGAGCCTCCACACGCTGGATCATCCGCCGCCCATCCACGATCGGGCAGTCTCGTGAAGACGATAATGAAGGATGGGAATCGGTATTACTCATGACAACTCCTTTGCCGCTAAGCGCCTCGGAGATACGACACTCCCCCGTTCCCTGAGTATAACTGCAGGCCCTGGGGAAAGACGTTACCGCTTGGAAATCGTATAATCCGCGGCTCACTTAAGCCCAAGCCTTGGACCATCATGCCTTCAACCTACGACGTCATCATTATTGGCGCCGGTGCCGCCGGCCTCATGTGCGCTGCGACAGCGGGCTATCGCGGGCGCCGCGTGCTGGTGATCGATCATGCCAACAAGGCGGGCAAGAAAATCCTCATGTCCGGGGGCGGTCGCTGCAACTTCACCAACCTGAACAGTACACCGGCCAATTTCCTGTCGGCAAACCCACACTTCTGTATCTCCGCGCTCAAGCGTTATACGCCGCAGCATTTCCTGGAGTTGGTGGACCGCCATGGTATCGAACACGAAGAAAAGGCCGCCGGCCAACTGTTCTGCCGAGACAGTAGCAAGGACATTCTCAACCTGCTGCTGACTGAATGCGAGTGGGCGGGCGCCGAAGTACGCCTGAAAACCAGCGTTACAGGATTACGGGAAACCACCGGCGGCTTCGAAGTCCGAACCAGCGGCGGCGTGCTTGAGTGCGGTTCGCTGGTCATCGCCTGCGGTGGACTGTCGATCCCAACGCTGGGTGCAAGCGGGTTCGGCTACGAAATCGCCAGGCAGTTCGGTCTTGAGGTACTGCCAACCCGCGCAGGGCTGGTTCCTTTTACCCTGCACCCGGAACTGAAATCGCAACTCGCCCCGCTCTCGGGCATCAGTTGCCCGGTGGATGTCCATTGCAATGGCGAGCACTTTCGGGAGCCCATGCTGGTTACTCACCGCGGACTGAGTGGCCCATCGATGTTGCAGATTTCCAGTTTCTGGCGACCGGGGGATGCCTTGCAGATCGACTTATTGCCAGGTGAAGACGCTTACCACGCATTGACCCATCTGCGTACGAACAAACCTCAGTCGACGGTGGCTCAGTATCTGAATAACCATTTGCCCAAACGCTTCGCCCAAGCCTTTAACGACCTGCAAGGTTGGCAAGGCCCTTTGCAAGCCTACAAGAACAGCGATATTGAGCACGTGGCCCAATCGCTCAATCACTGGACGATAAAGCCCGCGGGCACTGAGGGTTATCGCACGGCAGAAGTGACCCTGGGCGGCGTGGATACCCGCCAGCTCTCCTCCAAAACCATGGCGGTCAACGAACGCCCCAACCTCTTCTTTATCGGTGAAGTGGTGGATGTGACCGGGCACTTGGGCGGACATAACTTCCAGTGGGCCTGGGCTTCGGGTGTTGCGGCGGGGGGCGAAGCGTAGAAGAAGTGATCAAGCCTCTTTATAAGGCGGCAATCGTTGCTCAACCACTCGCCGCCGGTCGCATACCAAGCACCCGACTTTCCCGAATCGGCCAGTGCAAAGCGACGGCCACCAGACTGAGCACAACACCGGTCCACCATACGCCATCGTATGTACCCGTGCGTTCGTATAGCCAGCCACCCAGCCACACGCCTGTGAAGCTACCCAACTGGTGACCCAGGAACACCACGCCGTAGAGCGTGGCCATGTAGCGCGTGCCGAACATGGTCGCCACCAGCCCCGTGGTCGGCGGGACCGTAGCCAGCCAGAGAAAGCCGGTCAGGCAACTGAAGGCCAGCACGGACGTCAGCGACAGCGGCATCAGCAGCAACCCGACCGTAACTACGGCACGACTCGCGTAGATGAAGATCAGCACTTTCTTCATCGACACCCGGCCGGAGATATAGCCGGAGAACATGGCGCCGAACACATTACACAGACCGATGAGTCCGATGGACCAGGCCGCCACATCCGGGTCGAAACCATGGTCGGTCAGGTAGCCCGGGAAATGCACGGTGATGAAGGCCAGGTGAAAGCCGCAAACGAAGAAGCCGACCGTCAGCAGCCAGTAGGAGGCATGGCCGCGAGCTAGGGCGATGGTTCGGCCCAGACTGTCCTCACCGGCCAATGTAAGGGTACTGGCGGCAGCGGGTCTGGCCAGCTTCGCCAGCGGCATCGCCAGCGCAATAATGGCCAGGGCCATCAGCGCCATCGCGTTGAGCGCTCCAGTCCAGCCAAACAGATCGATAAACTGCTGCGCCAGCGGCGCTATCAGGAACTGCCCCATGGATCCCGCAGCAGTGCCGATACCCAACACCCATTGGCGGTCCTGTTCGCTTACCGCCTTAGCCATCAGCGGCAGGACGATACCGAACCCGGTGCCCGCAATACCGGCCCCCACAATCAACCCGGCACCCATATGCAGCGACCAAACTGAGCCGACGTCCGCCGTCAGCCATAATCCCAGCGCATAGAGCAAGGCACCGCCGACAATCACCGCCACATTGCCGAAACGATCCGCCAGGCCACCGGCAAGGACAGCAATCACGCCCCAGGCCAGGTTCTGGATCGCCAGCGCCAGGCCGAGCACGTCACGGCCCCAGCCGTTGGCCTCGGTAATGGGTTGTACAAACAGACCGAAGCTTGCGCGAAGACCGAAGGCCAGCATCAGGACGATTGAACCTGCAACGATGACGGTCCAGGCGGCAGGGGTAAGGCGGGCTGCTTTCACTGAACGGCTCCATTGGCAGTAAGCCAGACAATATATCCTAGACCACTTCAGAACGCCTCAAGCTCTTCCACCAGACGACGCATCAGTTCAGCCGCCGGCAGTTCCCGGGCCAGCGCAGCGCCTTGCCCCGCCCAGCACACGTCGAACGCCTGCTGCCCCGCGTTTCTGGCCGCGGCTTTAAGCGCCTTGCCGGCGACATAGGCGGCGGGATAATCCGGTAGGTCCGCTGCCTGATCGCTGTCCACGTCCTGCCACCAACGATTGACGAAACCGCGGGCGGGACGTCCAGAGATCACGGAGGTCATGCGCGTTTCCAAGTGCGGCCGGCGTTTGAACAGAGCGCGATATTCAGTATCGGCCGAGGACTCCGGGCAGAGGACAAAGGCTGTTCCCATCTGTACGCCAATAGCACCCAATTGCCTTGCGGCCCAGATGCCACGCCCGTCCATGATGCCACCTGCGGCGATCACCGGCAGCTCGCACTGCGCCGCGATCAAACGCACCAAGGGCAAGGTCCCCAAATCGGGATCATCCCGGCCAGGCTCGAACACGCCGCTATGACCGCCAGCCTCCCGTCCCTGGGCAACAATACCTGCCAGCCCCGCATCCTGAATCCGGTAGGCTTCAGCCAAGTTCGTAGCCGTCGCTACCAGCGTGATGCCGGAGGCTTTTAGTTCGTCGATCCACGCCTGATCCGGCAGTCCGAAGTGAAAGCTCACCATCGCCGGCCGGGTTTCCAGCAGCAGGTCTAGCATAGGTCGACTTTCTACAAAACTGGGATAGGGCGCTTTCAGACTTGCCGGCGCTTCGCCCCCAAATTCGTCAAAAAATGGCTGGAGATAGCTGAGCCAATCCGCCTCCCGCTCATTGTCCGCCTGAGCTGGCCGATGACAGAAAACGTTGACGTTAAACGGCTTGGCTGTCAGTTGGTGGGTATGCTCAATCGCCTTGCGTGCCGCGTCGACAGTACTGCCCCCAACACCGATCGATCCCAGGCCACCGGCATTGGATACCGCTGCAGCCAACTCCGGCGTCGATACGCCGACCATCGGCGCCTGAATGATTGGATACGGCACCCGTAAACCGCCAATCGCCATGCTGAAATCAACCACGATGCGTCTCCCTGGTCCCTGAAGTGATCCTATGGCATTTAAAAGAGAGGTTCAGGCTCTGAAAGTAGCATCGCCGTGAGGATAGGCGTGAGTATCGCGGGTTTATTTTCGCTATAGGTGCCGTGAATGGGGATTTGATTCGATTTGAGTGGCAAGGGCTTGAGTGCGAGGCCAACAAGCCCCGCACTCAATATCAGCAGAGCAGACGGTTCAGAAGTCCATCGTCCGCTGGTAGACAAAGTCGAACGAGAAACTCTTACTGCGCATTCGACGCTCAAGCAAGCCTGCGAGCTTGTCCAGCCGGGCCGGCACGGCCATCATTTTCTCCTGAGCTTCGCGACCGGCGGCATCCGTCGGTGTGAGGTCGGCAATCCCCCAGTTATCCAGGCATTCTTCCACCACCTTGCGGTAATCTCTTGGTCCATAAATGCCGGAACGGTGGACAACATCAGCCATATCGCCATAGCCGGCAATCGTGTGGCCCGGCATCGCTAGACGCGGCATCACCTTCAGGGCGGACTGCATCGCACCTGTGCTGTCGATTTCCAACAGGCCACGGAACGCATCGCGGTAGAAGCGGAAATGCCGAGACTCGTCCGCAGCGATATGCCCCAATAAGCGCTGGATGGTGGGATCGTATTTTGCGGCCAGCTTGCCGGTATTCGCGTGGGCGGCCTGGGTGGCACGCTCTTGCAGGCTCGTATAGGCGAGCAATTGATAGGGATCGCCGTGCCACTCGGGATCAAACCCCGCTTCGATATACTGGTATTGCAGATACTCGAAGGCCTTCATATCGAACAGTCGCGTATCGCGCACATAATCGTGCAACGCACAACCATGACGATCCTCTTCCGCCGTCCAAAGGAAGTTCCAGCGCGACCACGCATTCTCGCTGCCAAGATGGACAGCAATCAAACGATGGAAGTGCGGCAGTCCTTCCTCGGTCAACAGGTTGAGTGCCAGCGATACCCGCACCGGGTCCGGCAGCCCTCTGGCGCGTTCTCGCAGATCGTCAAGCTCCTTGAGTTCTTCACCGGACATCTGTTCGCTGGCCGGAACAAACTCGCTGGGCATCCAGAGCTTGCGCTCTTTCAGATGCCGGGCCATCAGTTCCTCGACCAGGGGCTCCAGTGCACCCAGTGCCTCGGTTTTCTTGCTCGGGGCCATAGCCACGTTCATACCCTATCCTCGATTTTCCGTGAAAGCTTAAGAACCTGGAGTCGGCGATGCTACGCACACTACTGCAAACTGCAGTCACCTAATGCATGTGCTGCGAAGCTAGCATCCGCGCTCAGGCCGGGGCAAACCCGTACCCTCAAATACGATTTTATGCATTCAGCATACACCCTACCGCACAATTTCACAGGTTACGCTAACATCACATTCTATAGAGTACACGTGTACGCTAAAAGCTTAACCAACTCATCAAACTAATGTCATAGTCAATTCATATAAACGTCATAGTCAGTCGATAGTCGGGCCTTTCCGAGCGCAAAGACGTATGGCTCGAAATAAAGTCCAGGCGCCCTCTAAGGCTGCCCACCAAGCCTCGGTTTTCCGGCTCTCGGTCGCCATCACCACGAGACCACAACATTCACTTACAAAAAGCCAAGAACTTCCTATATTCCCCGGCCAGTTACGTTCCTAAACTCCGATCAGGCGGTTTACATCTTTTAACGGAGTGATGGCCATTCGCTTTCTGCTTTCCCATATGTTTAGCCTGCGTCTGGTGGTTGTAGCGCTAGGCTTAGCGCTCGCGCTCTGGAGCGATTCTTTGCCTCCGGTTGAATGGCTAAACCACGCCCTCTTCCGAATGCTTTGGGACCTTCCCGCAAGCGACATCCAGGCTTCGGTCCCCCCAACCGCGGCAGACTTTCAAACCTACCTCCAAACGCACAACCTATACCAGCCTAGGTGGGCCGACCTCTTGATTGACGGCCTACTGTTATGCGGCGTACTACTGCTGACTTTAGGTATACCCGCTTTGGGCACGGGGCTGGCCGTGCTGGTCACTGGCTTGATGGGTGCCGGTTTGGTGGTGGGACAGGCGATCATGCTGCTGTACCAGAAAATCTGGCTACCGTTGGGCGATATCTATGCGCTGCTAGGGCCGGGTTTAGTCGCCATGCTGTTCTGGATGCAGCCATACCGGCAGATTCGGGATTTGCGGCAGAACGTGCTGAAAGCCCGCTACCAACTGGGGCGCCTCCTGCTCCAGCAAGGCCAGGCGGACGACGCACTGGTGGCACTGGCGGACTGCCCGCCGTCCAACCAGACCTTGGAGCTTCAATACGACATTGCCATCCAGCAGGAGCGCAAACGCCAGTACGATGCCGCCGCACGTACCTATAGTCAGATCGCAAATCAACGCAAGGGCTTTCGGGACGTAAAGAACCGGTTGCAGGCTCTGGAGAAGATCAGTACTGGCGCCACCGGAACCGGTACAGCGGCCCCCATCACGTGTGACGCCACCAGCACCTTGGTGCTACCGGACGCTTCCGTGTCCAAGCCGACCCTGGGCCGCTACGAAATCGATCGTGAAATCGGCCGCGGCGCCATGGGCGTCGTCTACCTGGGCCAAGACCCCAAAATCGCGCGCAGGGTGGCAATCAAGACATTCAGCTACGCCCAGTTCGAAGGTGCTGAACTTAAAGAGTTGAAGAGTCGCTTTTACCGCGAAGCCGAAGCCGCGGGGCGACTGAACCATCCCGCCATCGTGACGGTCTATGATGTAGGCGAGGAAGCGGACCTGGCCTTTATCGCCATGGACTATGCCGACGGCAAGCCACTCAGCGCCTACAGCCGGCGCGACCGTTTGCTGCAGTTGCCCGTGGTCCTCGACGTGCTGGCTCGGGTCGCCGACGCCCTCGATTACGCCCACCGGCAGAAGATCGTCCACCGCGACATCAAGCCGGGCAACATCATCTACGACGCCAGGAGCGGCGACGTGAAAATCACCGACTTCGGCATTGCCAAAATAGCCGACGACTCCCGCACACGCACCGGTAGCGTCATGGGCAGCCCGCTCTATATGTCGCCGGAGCAACTCAAGGGCCAGCGCATCGCCGGCACCTCAGACGTCTACAGTCTGGGCGTTACGCTTTACAAACTGGCTTCAGGGGAGACGCCATTCAACGCCGACACTCTGGCCAACCTGACATACCAAATCCTGAACAAACGCCCGCGCAGTGTCCGGGAATTCAACCCTGATCTGCCCGATGGCGTGATTCGTCTCATTAACAAAGCCATTCAGCGGGACCCGTCCAAGCGCTTTGCCAGCGCCGGGGCCATGGCCGAAGCCCTGCGCCGGGCCGCTGTGCGTAAAGGCAGCAAGGAGGCTTCCTGATGACATTTATCGCAACCGGAATGACCGACATCGGCACCCGCCGGGTCAGCAACCAGGACGCTATTGCCTGGCACGTCTCCCCCGACGGCACCCGCGCCTTAGGCATCGTCGCGGACGGTATGGGGGGCTATAAAGGCGGCGAAATTGCCAGCCAGGTGGCAGTCAACGTGATTACCCAGCTCCTGGCGCCGCTGGTCAACCAGTCGACGCCGGACGCACAACAGGTGCAAGCCGTGCGCGAAGCCATCGACCAGGCTAACGAGCAAATCCAGGCGCTGCGTGAGGAAGATGCCGCTTTGGGCAATATGGGGACCACAGTGGTGATGAGTTGGGTCCAGGGGGATAACGCATTGATCGCCCATATCGGCGACTCTCGCTGCTATTACCTCAATGGCGATGAACTGTTGTTGAAAACCCGGGACGACTCCGTCGTACAGAACATGATCGACGACGGCAGCATCACCGAGGCGGAAGCCCCCCGCATGCCTTTCCGCAATGTTCTAACCCAGGCCCTCGGCTCCACCGATCAAGCGATGCCAAGCCTGACGCGAGTCAGGCTGGAACGCGGTGACCGTTTGATTCTATGTTCAGACGGCCTCACCGACGCCGTTCCCGAAGCCGACTGGCCCCCGGTGATGAATACCGGCCAACCCCTGCGACAACAGGCTGAGGCACTGGTGAGTACCAGTCTCGACAACCAGGCAGCGGACAACGTGTCCGTCGTACTTATTCTTAAGGAGTCATGACATGGCAGCGCTTTCCCAACTGGTCGATAACCTGGTGGTCACGACCTTTGAGTTAGACGGCCCCCGCGTCCTTATCGGCCGGCATCCAGAGAACGACATACAGATCGACGAAATCTCCGTCAGTAGCCGCCATGCTTATATCGATGTCGAATCCAACGCTTACTTGGAAGGGACCATCGATCATTTCGTCACGGACAACAACAGCACCAACGGCACGTTCGTCAACGATATCCGCCTCACCGAGCGCCAGCGACTGAACAACAACGACATCGTGCGCGTAGGGTGGAACCTGTTCCGCTTCGTCGACGAGGACGAGAACGCCCTGGAAAAGACCGCGTTTATCCTGGAGGAGTGACGCCGGATACCGATACCCAGCCAGCGGCAAAGCGGCCCATCAGCGGGCCGCGTTCTCGAAGCGCTCAATGCGCTCTTCGGTCATGGGATGGGACGACATAAGGCTCCTCAGGCCTGACAGCCAGTCACCTTCATCCCCGATTTTAGCACCACGCTCTTTACGACCTTCACCCTTTCTACCTTCTCCCTTGCTCTCGGCCTCTTCGTTCGGCCCGTCATGGCTGGCTTCCAGTCGGCGCATCAAGTTGACGAAGTGAATGGGCGCGAGGTCTTCCGCCTGCATCAGTTCCAGTGCGTAAGTATCCGCCTCGCGTTCCATGTCCCGCGAATATGCCAACGTCATCAGTACCGCAGGCGCGCCCACCGTCGTATCGGCAAAAGCGGATAAGTCGCCGGTCATCACTACCGCCAGCCAGAACACCAGAGACGATTGGACCACCCCGGTCATGCCATGGTTGTGGGCGACGTGGCCGATTTCATGGGCCAGGACCGCCAGTAATTGGTCGTCATTCTCGGCCAGCGTCACCATCTCATCGGTAAAGATGATGGTGCCGTCCGGCAGGGCCATGGCGTTGGCATCGATATACTCGCTACTACGAAACTCCACCTTCAGGGACAAATCCGGGTAGAGCCCGAGCATCGGGGCGAAGTGGTTTCTTACTCGCGCCTGCACCTCCTGGGGCAGTGCCGTAGGCGAGAGCCAACGGCCATCCATGGATTCCAGAGTAGACGCACTGACTTCCGCTCTGACCGATTGTGGTATCAGATCGGCCACCACCTTCGAGGTCCAGGGAACGCCGTAGAAAAAAACGAATAACGTCACGAGGACGGTGAACACCGTCCCGATCAGGATAAGGCCGAGGTGATTCTCCAGCCGGTGTACGAAACCGGCCATCAACCCCGGATCGAATGCCTGAACGAAGGCATCGACGCTATCGTTGTCCGCGGTTTCAAAAACACCGCCGCCGGGCAGGTACAGATATCGCGGCGTATTGCCCACCCGGGGCGAAACCGTGATCTCGGACCAGCCCAAAACCCGATCTTTACCATCGCACTGCAGGCACAGTCTCTCGCCGGCCAGGACGAGACGGGCCTCTCGCCGACGAGAGGCCGCGCCTGTATAAAAATCGCCTTGCAGCTGCATCAAAATGCCGCGAGACCGACGTCGAAAGCGTCTCCCATTTCCTGACCTAGGGCGCTGGCGCGTTTATCCTCGGCGGCTACGAAGTGGTTCAGATCTCCATCCACGATCATCGCCGTACGGGAAGCGCGATACCGAGCCATGCGTACTTTGGCCCAGGGCGTGAACAGTCCCAGCGTCAGCATGACCAGGAGGCTGTTGCTCATATAGATCCAGATCATCTGGCCCGGCTGCAGCTCCGAGGAGAACGTGTGGCCATCCAGCGACAGACCGTTGAGGAACAGGTTGGACACGCCGGCCATGAAATAACCGAATACCGCGATGTAACCGGCGCCCATGATCAGCAAGCCTACGACCGGATGGAACAGTTCGCCGGCGATCCACGCCACCAGAGCGAACGCCAGACCCAGCAGGATACCTTTGCCGAAGAAGCCGTAGTACTGGCCCGGCATCATGTTCAGAGCAAAGGACGTGGTGCCGAAACGACTGCCGTGGGCAATGAAACGGTGCGTTTTGAGGACGACAAAAGGCGTTAGCAGCAAGAGCGCAAACACGTTCAGCAACGGCCAGATAAACGTCACCATCAAGGCTTCGGCGTATCGACCCTCGAAATCGAAGCGAACGTTACGGTAGGCGCTATTCACCGCACGGAAGCGTAGCGACCGAATGACGATCCACGGAATGATAAAAATGAAACCGACCGCCAGCGCCACGGCCGCTTCCGGGAAGAGTTCGGAGATCACCACATAAACCACCAGGATCGCCAAGGCCAGCAAACGCCCCTTGAGGATGGTGATGGGACTCGCCAGATACTGAAAGCTGGCATTGTCGAGGCGGGTATTACCGTAGAAGTATTGATTATTGCGCACGGTCGCCCAGGCCGAATAGATGCCGAGGGTGGCAATGGTTAGCAGAATATTGACGATCCAGATGCCGAAGTATTCCCCGCCCTTACCGGTAAACTCAACACGGGATTCACGTAGGCGTCCGGCTTCTACCGGCTGGGCTGTGGAGCGCCGGGCTTCGGGACGGCCCGCTGCGCTTGCCGGTGTGACAGGCGGCGCTTGCGACTCTGTGGAGGCCGCATCCGCACCAGTCTCGTTGTTCGTCTCCAGAGGCGCCATCGACAGTGACGGGGACGCCTTCGCCTCGCCGGCAGGCTTAGGCTCGGCGACAGACTGAGGTGCGGCTATCGGTACCACCTGAGTATCGGCGCCGGCCTTGACCAGGTGGTCACGGTAGCGATTGGCCTCATCCCACGAGAGATCGGTTTTAAGCGTGCGGATCGTGCCGTCGAATAAATCGACACGTTCGCTGGAAATCCTGAAGAGCGTTTGGAGGTTTTCCTTGACCTGTTCCGTTTCGAAACCCTCCAGCGTCTCGCCGGCGAACTGAATACGGTATAGCTCTGTTGTCATGCGTTTACCCTGCAACTATCTATTCCATGATGACGCGATAGGCATAGCACCCAACGCGCTTCCCTGCTTGCGCAGCGGCTGCATGGCTAAAAGTTAACAGAAATTCATTTTTGGTGCGTAACAATTGGCGACAGAACTGTTAAAGAATATAAAAACTCTAATTATTAAACGCTAATTCATTGAAATTAAATGAGTATAGTTTGAGTAAAACAATTTTTAGAACGTTTTGAGAGCGATAGGTATGGCCGTGCGCCCCCTTCCAACCTTCCCACCTTTCCGGACGGTCACCTTTGTGCCATTGAACTACAGCAATCCCCTCTCCAGAATCAAATGACACCTCATTCAAAAACAAACGACATATAAAGAACGTGTGATCGGCCGGCCTGATGATTCAAGGCCTATCCGCCCTCACGACAGTGCCCGGCAACACCTCGTTAGAACACTTTCGTTAAAAGGCAGTGTGGTATTCAACTGCTGCAAGTCAGTACGACACACATCGATTGGTCTGAGCCAACGATTGACACTGATCGATTGACGCTGAAAGGGAGGCGCCATGAAAACGCGCAAGTTTGGTAATACGGACATTGAAGTCACACCTGTCGGCCTTGGCACTTGGGCCATTGGCGGCTGGATGTGGGGTGGCACGGACGAGTCCGACTCGATCGACACCATCCACACCGCGATCGACAAGGGTATCAAACTCATCGACACCGCGCCCGTGTATGGCTTTGGTCGCTCCGAAGAAATCGTCGGCAAAGCGCTCGCCGGCGGTCGTCGCGATCAAGTGGTCTTAGCCACCAAGGTCGCCATGAATTGGAACGACGATGAGAGCGTATGGCGTGACGCCCGCGCCGAACGCATCCAGCGGGAAGTCGAGGATTCCCTACGTCGCCTGCAAACCGACACAATCGATATCTATCAGATTCACTGGCCGGACCCGGTAACCCCGATGGAGGAAACCGCGCGAGCTGTGGAGAAGTTGCTGAAGGATGGCAAGATCCGGGCGGTCGGCGTCAGTAATTTCACCCCCGAGGAGATGGATGAGTTCCAGAAATTCGCGCCACTGCACAGCCTCCAGCCACCCTATAATCTGTTTGAGCGCGGCATCGAGAACGACATCCTGCCCTACTGCCGCGACAAAGGCCTTGCCACCATCACCTACGGCGGCCTCTGCCGCGGGTTGCTCACCGGCAAGATGAGCAAAGAGAGTGAGTTCGAGGGCGACGACCTACGCAACAACGACCCCAAATTCCAGGGCGAGCGTTTCGAACAGTACCTGAACGCGGTAGCGGCCCTGCAGGACTACGCCGAAAGCAACTATGGCAAATCCGTCCTGTCCCTCGCCCTGCGCTGGTTGATCGATCAGGAAGGGGTGACGACGGCCCTTTGGGGCGCGCGTCGTCCGGACCAATTGGATCCGGTCAGCAATGTCGAGGGCTGGTCCCTCTCCGGCGAGGACATGAAAGCCATCGACGCGATCCTGGCCGAGCACATCAAGGACCCGGTCGGACCGGAATTCATGGCGCCGCCCAGCCGCGAAGAGTGAATTCTCTTTGTCTTAGATGAAGGAACTGTCGGCCGGTCCCCGGCTCCCGGAGGACCGGCTATACTGGCGCGAGATAAGTTGTAACGGCGAATTAAGCCGTAACGGAGAGAACCATCCGAGCCCGCGCCAAAACCTTGTTCTTGTTCACCCTGGAATTCGCCATGCCCCTGGCGTTGGTGGCAGGGCTCGCTTGGCTGATCGGTGGCTACCAAGTGCTGGTGCCAAACCCGCCGGCCAATCCGGACAATATTTGCAGCATCTTCGAAGAGCATCCCGACTGGTACGACGACGCAGCAGCGTCCCGGGAGCGTTGGGGCACCCCCATCCCCACGCAAATAGCCTTCGTGCGCCAGGAGTCCGCCTTCCAAAGCTATATCCGGCCACCGCGCACACGCCTATTCGACGTCATTCCCTGGTCGCGACCCTCCACCGCCGTCGGTTACGCGCAAGCGCTGGATCCAGCCTGGGCGGACTATATGGAGGACGCCGGCAGTCTGTTCGCAGAGCGGACGCAAATGAAGCACGCATTGGACTTCATCGGCTGGTACAACCACCGCACCCACAAGCAACTGGGTCTGTCCCTCGACAATACCCGCGACCTGTACCTCGCCTACCACGAAGGTCCGACGGGATTCGCACGCCAGACCTACAAGCAGCGCCCCTGGGTCCAGCGGGTGGCTAACCGGGTGACCAGCCACGCCCTGACCTATACGGCTCAGCTAGAACAGTGCGAGGCGGAGCTGCGCTGCCGTCGGTTCTACCAGTTCTGGCCGTTCTGCGAGTAAATAATCAGGGCCTAGCCGAGGCCGGACACCCAAACTGAAACGAAACTGAAAATAATTTTATTTTCAATAGTTTACTCAGACATTTCAGGTGCAGTTCAGTTATCTCTGGTCTACTAAAGTTGTCGCTAAAACCAATGAGGAGACCGCAATGAAAACGCTAGCACCTGTATTTCTAGCCGCCATGATCGGCGCAAGTTTTGCAAACGCCGGCTCCGGGCTAGCCGATCGTGCCAACGAAGCCCGCAGCTACCCTACCAAGACTGAAAACGTGCGGAATGGGGCTGACTGTGGAGTTCATAAAAACATGCCCTGCAACATGATGGAGAAAAATCCGGAGGGCATGGCGATGTGCCAGGAAAACATGCGGAAATCCAGCCGGTAAACGGGATGGCTCGGAAACCAAATTCGACCAGTCCGCAACATACTGATTTGTCAGACCACATCGGGGCGATTCCAATCCGGATGCTAAAGACCGCGATGTCGTCCGCGCCCCATGCTCCATTGCAAAGGAAACGGAATGCTGGTGAGTCTGATGGCGGTAACTGGCAACCTGCCAGTTACCGCCGATGAACTCTCCATACGTGTTTGTAATCAATCAAAGATAGGCGGCGCCCGGAAGGCCTGCTCTGGCGATCCACATAGCAATGATGCTCCCGACAGCCAAACGGCTGACCGGGGCGTTCCTTAGACATGGCAGCAGTGTCTCGGTGCTCATTTATCACAGCCGGAGGAATGAATCGGACCACTATCAGAATGCCAAGCGGCATCGGCACTCAGGCGCGGGTATCAACCGCACGTATTCAGGCTATCGATAATCGGACATCCTTTTTCCGTGCCGCGACAGAGATTGAGTAGCAGCTTCAGCTCGTGTCGAAGGCGCTCAAGATCCCCGAGCCGGGCTTCGATTTCTTCCAATTTTTGCTCAGTGAGCTGCTGTACCTGCGGTCGAGGCACTTCTGAGCTACTCCGTAGACTCAATAACTCGCCAATTTCGGCCAGAGAAAAGTGACAACGCTGGGCGCGCTGGATGAAACGCAATCTCGAAAGGTCGCCTTCCTGATAGACCCGGCGACCGCCGGTGTCACGGGCAATTCTTGGCATCAGCTGTATTTTTTCGTAGTAGCGTAGCGTATCGACCGACAAACCGGTGCGCCGGGCGGCCTCTCCAATACTTACTTCAGGCATAGCGGCTCTCCGAACAGTTGTCTTAGCCGTTGGTTGCCGATAGGCCCCTGGTGTATCACGGCGCCATCGAGTACCAACGCAGGAGCACGCTGTATACCTAGATCCACAGCGCGATCAATGTGGTCCAGGATATTATACTCCTGAATCTCGAAACCACGGTTTGCCAGCCAGCTACGCAGGCGCTCGGCCGTGGCGCTACAATGTCCGCAGTGGGGTGCGCTGAAGAGTTCGATCACGGTAGACATTACGTCGCGACTCCCATAATTCGACCTCGCTCCAATCGTCTTGTGTCTCTTTCCGACTATGAATGGCACGCTTTGATTTGAAAATCATGCGTTATTCATTTGCTTCGTTACCGACACTGGACACTGCATCGAAAAAGATCGACGGACGCTGCCACAGCGAGTTGATGAAGATCGCGGTCACACTAGCGGCCATCGCAACCATGGCCCAGACCGGATAAATCAGTCCGGTGCTCGCCAGTGGAATACCCACCCCGTTGAACAAGAAGGCCAGGCTCACGTTCTGTAGCATTTTGCGGTAACCCCACCGGCTAATCTCCCACGCGGTAATGACCGCGCCTACACGCCCATTGAGGATGATGATATCGGCCGCGTCAATGGCGATATCAGTGCCGCTACCCATGGCAATGCCGACATCGGCCTGCATCAATGCCGGAGCGTCGTTAATGCCGTCACCGACCATGGCGATTCGCGCCTCGCCCTGCATTGTCCGCAGCGTTTCGGCCTTGTCGGCGGGCAACACTTCGGCATAGACCTCGTCAATCCCGGCGCGCTCGGCGATATGTCGGGCAGCGCGCTCGTTGTCGCCTGTCAGCATGACCGTGCGGATACCCAACTCGCGGAGGCGGTTAATGGTTTCGACGGTATCGGTGCGCAGGGCGTCGCCCAGGGCAATCGATCCGAGCAGCTGCTCACCGCGGGCCGCGAGAATCACTGTATGGCCATCCTTTTCGGCGCTTTCGACGCTGTCTTTCAACGCGCTAAGATCAATGCCCAGCGACTTTAGATAGGCCGGACTGCCAACTCTAATATCTTCATCATCGACGCGGGCGGTTACACCAAGTCCGGACTCGGCCTGAAAACGTTCCACCTCGGGAAACTCCAGCCCCAGCTCCAACGCCTTCTCGACCACCGCTCGGCCCAATGGATGCTCGGACGCCGCCTCGACCGCGGCTGTAATAGCCAGAAGGGCATCGTCGTCGCCTTCGAGACTCTCGATGTGCCGCACCGCTGGACGGCCCTCGGTGAGTGTCCCGGTTTTGTCGAACACGAACGTATCGACGGTGCGCAGCGCCTGGAAGGCTTCGCCGGTGCGCATCAACACGCCTTTATCGGCGGCTTCCCCGGCGCCCCTGACGATGGATAGTGGCGCTGAAATACCGACCGCGCAGGGATAGCCCATCACCAGAACCGTCAACGCTGCGAACACGGCGCGCTGGAGTTGGGGATCGCCCCCCAGAAACAGCGGCCCGAGCGCCCATGCCACGAAGGCCAGGAAGGAAATTGTCAGGACAGTAGGCGTATACACCTGCAAGACGCGATCCACGATATGCAGCAGGCCGGGTTTGAGCGCCCGCGCATCTTCCACGCTGCTGATGACCTGATGCAGGAAGCTCTCTGCGCCCACGGCCGTGACACGAATCACCAGTGTACCGTTGCCATTGATCGCTCCGCCCACAATCTTGTCGTCTATCGCCTTGTCCACCGGCAAAGGCTCGCCAGTGATCAGTGCCTCGTCCACGGCCGAGGCCCCCTCAATGACGATGCCATCGACCGGGATACGCTCCCCTGGGCGAATTCTTACGCGCATACCGGATGTGACCTGATCGACGGGAACGTCCTTTTCATCGCCCTCGGCTACAACGTGTGCCACATTTGGCTGAAGATCGAGCAAACGTTTGACCGATTGCGCACTACGTGTTTTAACGATCAGCGACAACCATTCGGAGAATATATGGTAAGTGAGCACCATCACCGACACGGCAAAAAAGGCCGCGGTCGGGTAGCCCTCAGGCCGGAGGATGAGCCCGATGGCGCCGCCCGCCAGCCCGGCGAAAGCGCCGATCTCCACCAACACATGCTGATTGAGAATACCGCGACGTAACGCTTGTGACGCCATTATCAACATGTGGCGGGCTATACCGAATACCGTGCCCAGAGCGAGCGCTGCGACCAGTAACGGTTCAAGGCCGTTCAACACACCGCCGACACGCAACCCAAGCAAGATCAGTCCGCCCGCCGCCAGGCCACCGCTGCCGACCAGCGCCGCCTTTGTTCCCTTGCCTCGCAGCACCGCGTAACCAAACCCGACCAAGCTGACATACACCAGCGCTGATAACCCCAAGGTCCAAAACGTGGTGGTGTCGACGATAAGTCCGACCGCAGCCAGGCTCATAGCAAGCGCGACGACGAAGCGATTGCGTTCAACGGCAAGCGCTCTTTCCTGACGCTCGAAGGGCTCGACTTTACGTGGATCACTCAGGGTATAGCCGATCTGCTGCAATGTGCCCATCAGGTCCCTGGCATTGGAGCGACTGTTATCGTATTCCACCAATGCCTGCTCGTGAGTCAGGCTGACTGCAACGCGCTCGACGCCTGGTTTGGCGCCTAGAGCACGCTCAATGGTCCCGGTACACAGCGAGCAATGAAGGCCACCAATGTGCGCCCGTACGCGGCTGATTCCGCGGCGGTCAGTCGCCTCTTCGCTCCATGGGGTAACTTCGTCCGATGGACTTGTGTCGTCGGTCATCGTGTTGCCTCCGAGTGATTCGTTGAGGCGCATCAAGCATTAGAGCGCCAATGCAATGGACCAAAGACCCAGTACGATCAGTACCCCACCGGTCCAACGCGGCATACGTCCGGCAAAGCGGGTGATAGCATTCATCATCCGACGGCCGGTACGGGTAAACACGGCCAACACCAGCGGACTCGAAAGCGCCAGCCCGAAAATGAATAGCGACAAAGCACCGTGGGCAGCACCGGAATCCATGGCCGCCCGAGCAGCGGCGTCGCCCAGCAATACCGCAAGCAGTGGGGCCGCACAGGCGGGAATATTCAGCCCAAATGCAGCTCCCAAGCCCACGCCACCGGCCGTCGGAGAGACGTGAGGAAGCAAGCGGTTTAAGCGCCGAATGATCCAGGATGCCCCGCCCGCGAGATAAACCAGCCCCAAAAGGATATACACACTGCCCAAGACGACCCATAAGGTCTCCTGGATGCCAAGAAAGCGCGCACCGATCGTAGCCGCTACTACGCCGAGCAGTGCCATAAATCCCGACCGCACGAGGGTAAAAATCAACGTTTGCAGCCAACGCTGCCGCTTCGGAAGCCGATCCAGGAATTTGAGGAAGATGAGATGGCTACCGACGGAGCACGGCTCTATGAAGCCCAACAAACCGAGACCCATCGCCAAGGCCAGACTTTGCAGCAGCTCCATGGCTAGTTCTCCGTAGGCAGCGCCTCATAACCTGCTGTTCGTACGGATTCTGCCAACGTTTCGGCTGATACGCGGTCAGCGTCGTGGGCTACGCGCGCCTGCTTGGCGTCCAGTGACACAGAGCAACCCTTGACACCCGCCTGCTGTTCCAGCATGTGCTGAACGATTTGCACGCAGCCGTCACAGTGCATGCCCTTAATAGACAAAGTCGTGGTTTTCATGATCACTCCTGAATGTAGGCAGCGACACTACGCTCCCCAGGCCTCAAAAAATTGTCTTCAGACGGACGATACGACCTGGAGTTGACTCAAGGTCAAGAATTCATTTACTCGAGGGAATTTTGACGGCCCTGCTCACCCGGCAGTGCTACACAATTGAATTCATATCCCTTAACCCGCACAGCAGGACAACCTTTTAATATCCTTGGTGAAGGTCTGGGCACATAATTTAAGCCCCTCTACCAGGGTCAGATAGGGAAACAGCTCGTCGCCGATGGCTTGCACTGTCATGGCTGCCCGGAGCGCCATCACCGCAGTCTGAATAAATTCTCCAGCTTCCCCCGCAACCGCCTGAACGCCCAGCAGCCTCCCTGTGTCGCGTTCAGCTACCATTTTGATGAAACCACCGGTGTCGAAATTGACCAGTGCACGCGGAACGTTCTCCAAGTCGAGCACGCGGGTCTCCACACTAAAACCCTGCCTGAGCGCCTCGGCCTCTGTTAAGCCAACGGTGGCGACCTGGGGGTCGGTAAACATCACCCTCGGCATGGCCCTGAGATCCAGAGTGGCCTTGCCGCCAGTCATATTGATTGCAGCCCGGCTGCCCCCTGCGGCGGCCACATAGACAAACTCCGGCTGATCAGTGCAGTCACCGGAGGCATAGATACCCGCTACCGTGCTTTGCAGATACTCATCCACCAGAATCGCGCCACGTTCGGTTTTTACGCCGATGTCCTCCAGATTCAGAGCCTCGGTATTGGGTGTCCGGCCGGTTGCTACCAGCAGTTGGTCCGCTCGCACTGTGTCAGTATCGGTATCAATAACAAATTCATCGTTGATATAGTCCACACGCTTCGCCTGGGCCTGCTTGAGCACCTTGATGCCCTCATGCCGAAACGTTGCGTCTACCGCCTCACCAATTGCGGGATCTTCGTTTGACAACAGGCGACTACGAGCCATCACCGTGACCTGGCTACCAAGTCGGGCAAATGCCTGCGCCAACTCCAGGGCGACTAACCCAGCGCCTATTACCGTCAACCTTTCGGGTATTGTGTCCAAAAGCAATGCGCTGGTGGACGTTAGATAGGGTGTATCTGCCAGACCTCGTATCGGCGGTTCTGCCGGACGGGCCCCGGTGCCAATGAAGGCACGATCGAAGTTGATGTTCTGCTCACCCCCACCGTTCAGCTTGACCGTCAGGTTATGCGCGTCAACAAACCGAGCCTCGCCGTTCAGGACCGTGATGGCCGGATCGCCGCTGAGAATCCGCTGGTATTTAGTATCTCGTAGTTCTTCGACACGCGCCTGCTGCTGCTCAAGCAACTCCACTCGATCCACTATCGGCATATTAGCGCTCAGCCCCTCGTCAAAGGGACTCACCTTGCGCATATAGGCCACCTTGGCTGCACGAATCAGAATTTTGGAAGGCACGCAGCCAACATTCACGCAAGTGCCGCCAAGGGTTCCGCGTTCAATCAGGGTAACTCGCGCGCCACGCTCGACCGCTTTTAGGGCAGCCGCCATAGCCGCGCCACCGCTACCGATCACGGCGACATGGAGCTTTGCACTATCGCTCATTTCGAGACTCCTTGGTTTTGGGAAAACTCTCTTTATCACAAGCGCTGTATGGTTTATTACGCCATATCGCGTAGAGAGTCAGGCCGATAAAAACAGCCAAGGCAGGCAGCAGCACGTAATCGAGGTAACCGGTAAATGCCGCCAACCCGATAGCACCCAGTAGAATCACCAAAATCGGCGTAAAGCAACACAATGCAACCAGAGCGATGCCTATCACACCCACCCGCAGAAGTTTATTAGGATTTTTCATGGCGACTCTCGATTCGAATCGGAAAATTTCGGAGTTGAGGCAAGCCAGCATTTGCGAGGGCCTCAGCTAAAGCGCCACAGATTTCAGGATATCCTCGATGGTGATCTCCGCTTCGCAGTCTTAATTTAGATGTGGACATGGTCGTCAAGCTTTAATGAATAGGTTGATTGGGATAAGGTTACTTCCGTAGTTAGGTACGGAGTCAAGGTGATGCCAAACATGACCAACACGCTAACCATCGGTCGCTTGGCCAAGGCAGCTGACGTGAATGTCGAGACGATTCGCTTTTATCAGCGAAGAGGGTTGATACCGGAGCCGGAACGTCCTCCGGGGGGCGTTCGTCGCTATGGTGTTAACGACGTCGAACGGCTAACGTTCATTAAAACAGCGCAGCAGTTAGGCTTTAGTCTCAATGAGATCGGCGATCTACTCTGCCTGGAGGATGGCGCACATTGTCAGGAAGCCAGTATTATCGCCGAACATAAATTGCAGAGTGTCCGTGAGAAGATCGACAGACTGGGTCGAATTGAGAAGGTGCTAAGCGAAATGGTCGCCCGCTGCCAAGTTCACCAAGGGGATATTACCTGTCCGATGATCGCGTCGTTATATGAAGGTTTCAGGGAATCGGGTCCATACACAGGCTAGACTCTCGAACAAACGAGATGTTGGTTCGCTACGAAAGATCTCACGCAATCCGGATACCTTCTGCTTCCAGCTTTCCTCCCAGCACCTGCCGCCTGACAAACCAGAGTTGCAACAGAGGGAGCACGATCCACTGAGCGACTGGCGAAAAGCCAACCCCAAGTATGGGCAGGACCGGCATGGCGCCACCGTACTCCCATCTTCGGAGGGGGCCGGTTGCCAAAACCTCGAAGACAATCGTTATCAGCATGCCGACGCCCAAAAATGTCCAGAGCCCGGGTTTTCCATATCGCAAAAACCAGAAACGCGACTTCACCACGACACAGGCTGACCAAAACGCCGCTAAAGAGATAACCACATCCCCGAAAGTCGCCCGGGTACAATGAAGGATCACCTTGTAGTAGTGGGTTTCACCAAAGCCTGCGAACAAGGGCATCTGGATGAGCTCCCAAATGAAGTGCAGCAGAAATGCGAAGATCGCAATGTGAAGCTCTGGAACGTTTAAGACTGCTTTTTTGCTGGGGGCCATAATGTATTTTCTTGTGCTTTTCGGTTCAGTGCTTATAAAACACTGGCCTACGTATCTACTGACTTTGCTTTACTTGATAGACCCTTTGCGCTTCGGTCCAAAGCGTTTTCAGGTACTCGGTGATGTGCCGGATCTCCGTATCGGAGAGCGTGTCTCCGAACGCCGGCATGGTTAAACGATCCGTTTTATTGAACGGATCGCGCCAGCCATCGGCAATCATCTTGAATAGCATGCTGTCGCTATGCCGCCAGGTGTGACCGGTTTCGTCGTGCGGCGGCGGGGGCAACTCCCCCACCGCGTTACGCGCTTTCCACTCGTCAGCGCCTTCTGCCTCCCGGCCATGGCAAGCGGCACAATGCTGCTGGTAGAGCTGTCTGCCCTGCCTAGTCGAGTCGCTCTCGGGTTTGCCCCCTCCCCAAACGGCCCACGATGCAAACAGCAGACCGACAGCTAGCAGCTTTCTAGTCACGGCGAATCCCCTGCCACTCGCCGGAAGCCTCTCGATAGAGCAAATTTCCGTCCGTGGTGCCGGCAAACAGTCGTCCAGTCTCGCTGTCGTAGGCGACGGCAGAGACATCCTTCGGGACCGCCATTGCCGACCAGGACTCACCGCCATCTGCGCTGTGATTTAATCGCCCATCAATGACGGCATAGACATTCATCGGACTGTCGAAATTGTAGGCGAGGGATGACACCTCACCTCGCAGTTCCCCCGCATCGCTCCATAAACAGAAGCAGTCCATGGATCGCGCCACACCGCGGGGTGTCCCCGCGAACAGCCAACCGCTCTCCATGCTGCCTGGCATGTTGGAGTGCAGAAAGGTTCGAATCGCTTCCTGAGGACCGCCATCCACTTGAACCCACTCCGAACCGCCGTCCCGGCTGCGTAAAATGCCGACTTCCGGGACGTAGACATAAAGCGTCTCTGCCTGGGTCGAATGCGCTGCAATAGCCGTCACGTTCAGCGTGGGAAGCGTTTCACTCAGATCTGCCCACTGCTGGTTTTCAGTGCTGTACCTCCAGACACCACTGCCAGGGCCTGCAACGTAAAGCCGGCCATCAGCGCCCTGGGTCAAGGCGTTTATAGCACCCCCTTCCGATAACCCGGCAGGCACAAACTTTGCCAGACGCCCAGTTTTAACATCGGCTTCGATCAATTCGCCATTTGCGATAGCCCAAAGGGCCTTCTCGCCGCCGGTGGAAGATGCCGCGGAGAGCGCGGTGACAGGCGCGCCAAGGGCCAGGGGCTCACTCAGAGCTAACGCCGGTAGAAACATCGTGAATAGCGCGAACAGGCCACCGGCCCTGATAAATTCGATCATGGCCTGACCTCAATAGTCCGTGTATTCACGATAAACCGAGGATAGCCCATTCGCGCCAAAGGCAATAACGGCATAATCCTGTTTTGTTCCCGTTTCCATGCCGGGCGACCCCTGGACCATGCCTGGCACAGACAGTCCTTCGACGTTGAATACGGGATTATCCTGAAAAGCCAGGATGTCCTCGGCCGGCACATGGCCCTCAATAACCAGATTATCCATTACCGCGGTATGGCAGGACTGCATCTCCCTTGGCACGCCATGCTCACGCTTTACGTCATTCATAGTGTTGGTGACGACCAGGTCCACGTGAAAACCGCTTTCCTTAAGATGTTCTGCCCAGTCCTTGCAGCAACTGCAGTTTTCGTTGCGGTATACGGTAATCGTTGGCTTGTCGGTGGTGGATGAAGCTACGTTCTGTTCAGTAGCTACCCCGGGCGGTTCAGTTGCAAATGTTGCTCCAATGATTGCGATGGCGGTGGCGCCTACGGCGACGGCCACTAAGCCTGCCTTCTTATTCATGAAGTGCCTCGATAAACGTCAAAAAAGGACAGAAGGAAGGCTCCCGGCCTTAGCCGGGAGCCTTCGGTTACAACGTTTCCAGCAAAGTTACTGGCTGTCTTGGTGCTTCTGTGTGGCGCTCTGCATCATTTTCATGCAGGCATCCGTCATCTCCTTGCGCTCCTCGGGGGACATTTCGGACATCATCTTCATCATTCCGCCCATCATTCCACCGGACATCATGGATTCGCCCTCGCCTTCATGGGCCTGCACAGCAAATGCGCCAGCACCGGTGGCAAGAACAACGGAAAAAAGAATGCACTTTAACGTGGACATACGCATGGTATTCACTCCTGAATGGCCCTGTTTACAAGACGGGCCTATGGATTCGAAAATCTAATTATCGAAAGACGCTACGCGACAACGCGAAAGCGAAAATTCAGGCGTGAAGCTCAGGAGGGGGCGTTATCACTGCAAGGTCGGGGTTTTGATACTCGACATCAAGCAGCTGAGATACTGACCGGGCGGCCAGCTCTGGTATCAATAGTTTATGAGAGAAGCCGAGCGCAAACAGCACAACGCATGGGCTCATGTTTCCGGGGTTGAGACAAACGGTCCCGGCAACACTACCGCAGGCACCGTTGTTCGCGGCACCCTTGTTTGCGGTTGCCTCTTCGACAGACGCCCCTTCAACAATAGAAGAGGTATCCGCTGTCGTCATCGATGCCCCGCAGTCACTCATGTCCGCGCCAATGGGCAGGCCGGCAACCAGTGACATAGCCGACACCGACCCGCTGACCAGCAACAGTAGCGACATCAGGACGGCAATGTAGATGCGTAAAGAGGCAGACATCGTAAACTCAGACGTTATGCGTGAAGACGACAGCTCAGACACCACTGACGAAAGAAGGTTCCCATTTTCTATTTAATCCAGAGTGACTAACTTAACATCGATCGTCGGGGGCGTCAGGCAAACTCCTAAACGGTCATCTCCATATCGAGCAGACCGGTCAAGACACTTTTCAAAACTAGAGGCGTCGCTCATCACGGTGATTTGACCGGTCGCGTCAAACCCGTCGGGCTACCCACCAACCAAAAACCATCGACAGCAACAACGCCGCTAATGGCCAGGTGACGCCACTGACCGAAGCAAAAGCCGGCCCGGGACAATACCCGGACAGCCCCCAGCCTATCCCAAACACAGCGGCTCCGACGAGTAAACGGGTATCAATATCGCGACGCGTGGGAAGCTTGAATGTTTCGGCAAACAAAGGACGCTGGCGACGAAATACCCAGCGGTAGCCAATAAACGCGGTTACCACGGCACCGCCCATGACAAATATAAGCGTCGGATCCCAGTTGCCGAATACATCAAGAAAGCCCTGAACACGCTGGGGGTCGGTCATGCCACCGATAGCGAGCCCCAAACCGAACAGCAAACCGGACAAGTAACCAAAAACTAGCTTCATCATCAGGGTCCTGTTACGAATCCGGTAAAATAGACCGTTGCAATACCGGTGAGCAGAAAAACCAGCGTCGCCCAAATAGATCGCGGAGAAAGCCTTGCGATACCACACACGCCATGCCCGCTGGTGCAACCGTTACCGATACCAGAGCCTAAACCCACCAGAAAGCCCGCGACAGCCATCAGCAGCACACCACCGATGGGTTCGCCGACCACGGCTTCCGGATTGCCCGCAACATTGCCAAGCGAGCCATTCATCATAACCATCAGCAGCGGACCGCTGAGCAGGCCTAGCAAGAAGGCCAGTCGCCACGCAGACTCTGTGGTAAACCGGTCAAAGATGAGACCGGATACCATGCCGCTGATACCCGCAATACGCCCCAATGTGGCCATCAACGTAACCGCGGATAAGCCGATTAACAGGCCTCCCACCGCACCTTGAATATATGAACCCCATTCCATCGCTTACCTCTATCTTTATTCGTCCATCCAGATACAAGCCTTGCTTCTCACTCGTTTCCCAATTGCCCACGCAAGCCGGTATTCCAACAAACGATTAGCCGACAGAGTAGCCCGCTTTCTTCCAGGCTCCCATGGATCCCATGAACACATCGACGTTCTTAACCCCTTTGGAGAGTAAGACGGATGCGGCAACAGTCGCTCGGGCACCACTGGCGCACATTACCGTGTAGTGTTTGTCAGAAGATAGGGCATCCATTTCAACCGGTATGTGACCGACGTAGATGTGCTTTGAACCGTCGATCACGCCGCCTTCCACCTCTGACTGGCTGCGCACGTCCAGCAACTGCCAGTTGTCCGGCTTTTCGTTGACTCGACGTGCCACGTCCTCCACCCCTATGGCCGGGATCGATTCGAAAGACAATCCGTTGGCCGCCCACCCGGGCATCGGGAGGGCAAAATACCCCTGAACGTTATCGAAACCAATGCGGGCAAGGTGTCGGGCCGCTGCTTCAGCTTGCGTGGCGTTTTCGGCGATCAACGTGAGTTCATCTTCAGGTTTGAGCAGCCAACCGGCAAACGAGGCAAGCATTCCCACCGGCAGTGCAAGACTGCCTGGCACATGCGCACCGAGATAGGCCGTGACATCGCGGATATCGACCAGCGCCGAGTGTTTGGCGAGTTCCTGGAACTCAGCCAGATCCAGCGGCATTGGCACCAAGGTGCGGGCAGCGGGTTTACCGCCTTCAAGATTGAGCCGCTCCATCAGTCGGAAGTAAGGCGGTTGATAGTGATGTTCATCAAGCTTGGCGGCGATAAACGACTTGCGATCGGTAATCTGGAGCATCTTGTTATGCGCCCGTTCATAGCCGATCGATGAGAAATCGCGGTTTGCCATGTTGTCACCGCACACCGAGCCAGCCCCGTGAGCAGGCAGGACATAGACGTGATCATCCAGCGTCAATAACTTCTGTAAGCTGTCAAAAAGCAACCCGGCGACTTCTTCCGCCCGCTCAGGATAAAAGTCCGTGCGGCCCACATCTCCGACAAACAGCGCGTCGCCCGTACATACCGCAACCGCTTCCTCACCATAAGACTGATCAGACAGTACATAGGACACGCTATCATCAGTGTGGCCCGGTGTCTCGAGGACATCGATGCGCACCTCGCCAGTGGAAAAGCTATCCCCTTCGGCCACGGTATCGGCATACTTCACCTTTCCGGCCGCATGGGGCCCATGATACACCTTAGCGCCAGTAAGCGACGCGAGGACCGGCGAGCCAGAGATGAGATCCTCATTGCGGTGAGTCTCGAAGATATGAGTAATCCGGCAACCAAGCTGGGCGGCTTTTTCAAGGTATACCTCACAGTCGCGACGGGGGTCGATAACGACTGCCTTTCCACCACCACCAATGAGATAGGAAAGTTGTGAAAGTCCTTCTGACTTGATTCTCTCAATGAACATGGCGGGCTTCCTTCTTTCTGTGTTCCATTCAGGTCGACGACTCCCCTTCAGGCTACAAGTTGACAGGCCATTCTTGGCTTACGAAGCTGCAATCTATTGACGACAGCATGTCGGAAAAGCCGTGCAGGCAGTGGCAGAAGGTGGCCTGAAACCTCATCAGATAAGCGCCCAAAAGATGGAGGACCTAAAATGCTTGACCACTCCAGTCTCGGCTCGATAAAAAAGACGGCGCTCAGTGAGAATGCCCGTCGGCATAATGATCATCTTTTTCCGATTGCGAGTCTTTGTCGACGGATTCCGTTTGGCGGGCGCTATCCCCATGGTCGTCCTCTTCGGTTTCCATGTCATCGTGCCCTCGCTGGCCGGCGCTATTTCCGCCGTGATGCCCTGGGCTCTCCTCACCATGATTTGATTTAGCCGCGGCCCCAGAAGCGTTTAAACCGGCGTTAGCGCCCGTCATACCACTCATATCGCTGTGGACATGGTCGTGGCCATCGTCAGCCGGCTCGCTTCCTGAGGTATCCGGCTGGACCAAATCAGCGTACTGCTGTTCCGAGAGTTCAGGCAGGCGCTGCAAAAAGGCGGTGATTTCCCACAAGTCGTCATCCTCATGGGTGCCTCCCCAGGCGGGCATACCGGTCATCTTGATGCCGTTTTTGATAATCCAGAATTTTTCCGCAGCACTCCAGTGACCGGCACGCGTCAATAACGGCGGCTGAGGATTGAGCCCCTGGCGAATGAGCGAATCGCTCTGCCCCGGCTTAAGATGGCAGGCCGCGCAAAGCTGATCGTAGCCCCGTGCGCCTTGCCTTATACGCTCCTCGGTCATCAAGTCGTCAGGCTCTTCGATGCTCTGGGCACGCGATTGAACGGAATTGTGCATCGTGGTGTGCATGGCCCAGGTTTCCAGGGAAGAATGATCTTCCCGTGCCGAAACATTGTAGAGGCCGCTAAAAACGAAAAGCACACCTCCGAGAGCGAGGACGACGAGCGTCGTTAAAACGCCATACAGGAATCGCATTGTTATCTCCGGATTTTCAGTATTATTAGAAGTCCATTGAGCGCAGCTCGCTTGCACGGCTTCGCTCACGGCCTATCAACGGCGGCTTCAAAACACCAGGCGCGCACCAACGACAGCGAACCAGTCGCTGGCCGAACCGCCTTCCTCCTCGGCCAAATCCCGCGTATCCTCGTAGCTACGTTCGTGGACCACACCGATATAAGGCGAAAATGCACGATCAACCAGATCGTAACTCAGCCGTATTCCGGTTTCGGTGCTGGACAACCCCTTACCCACGCCGATTTCGCGGTCCTCGCTGAACGCCACTGTAGCGTCGAGCCCGAACGCCATGATCAGGCGATTCGTCAATAGCAGCTCATACTCAGCATCGAACTCCGCAGATGCTTTTCCTTCATCACTGACATACAGGCTAGCGTCCACCTCAAACCAGTACGGAGCGAGGCCCGCCACACCGAGAACGCCATAGGTCCGATTCGGGCCCTCTGGCGTATCGACGCGCACCCCGGCCTTGGCATCGAAAAAGTCCGATATCGGCGTCTGCAGGAGTAGCTGGTTCTCCAGATCCTCGAAGCCGTTTTCTTCAAGACTGTATTCACCCTTCGACAACCAGCGTAGCTTCAGTTCATCCGTGCCATAGAAGGCATCGGCATCCCACACACCCAGCTCTTCGTCATCATCACTGTAGCGATACTCCAACTCCTCGAACTGCACACCCCAGAAATGGCTGAACGTATGTATGCCGCGATCTTCGGCGAGGGCGCTGCCGGTAAAAAAGATCAGTGCGCAGGTGGCGGGCAACCACTTAAAGGCCGGGTTTCTCATACGCCACCTCCTTCGCGCTGCTGATCCGCACCGTTCGCTTGCTCCGGGCCACCCTCGACGATGACTTTGCGAAACATACCGGACGCCGCATGGTAGGAAAGGTGACAATGGAAAGCCCATTGGCCCGGCGCATCGACCTCGGTCTCCATATAAACCGTCGTGCCCGGCTGAACGCTGATGACATGCTTGATCGGGTTCCATTCGTCAGCGCCAACATCCAGGATCGACCACATACCGTGCAGGTGCATGGGGTGGGTCATCATGGTTTCGTTGACGAACTTGAAGCGCACGCGCTCGCCGTACTGCAAGCGAATGGGGTCGGCATCCTCGTACTTCACACCGTTGATGCTCCAGGCATACCGTTCCATATTACCGGTCAGCCGCATTTCAATTTCCCGGGTGGGTTCACGGTCCTCGTACAGCGGCTCTTGAGCGCGAAGGTCCGAATAGGAGAGGAACTTGCCGCCGTTGGCCGCCTGGGGGGTAAGGCCACTCCCCGGCGCATAGAAAGCATCGCTGCCGGAGGCGTCCGCTGGCATCGAGCCGTGATCCATCGTGCTGTGGTCCATGGCACCCTGATTTGCAGTACTCTGCTCCATGTTGCCGTGATCCATGGTGCTGTGATCCATACCGCTCATGCCCTGGCTCGGTGTATCGCCATCGCGCGTCATCCCGGGCTTGCCAGCCTGAGCCATGTTTTCGTAGCCCATACCTTCATGACCCATACCTTCATGGCCCATGGCTTTGTTGTCCATGCCTTCCATGGAACCTTGACCCTGCTCACCGTGGTCCATTCCCGCCATTGCGCCATGATCCATGCCGCCGAGATCCATGCCCGCCATTGCGCCATGATCCATGCCGCCGAGATCCATGCCCGCCATTGCGCCATGATCCATGTTGCCGTGATCCATACCGTCCATGCCGGACATATCCGCCATGGTCAGTCGCGGCGCTTCCCTTAGTTCGGGGACCTCACCCTCTTCGCCGTTACGGGTCGCCAGAGTTCCGCGGGCAAAGCCGGATCGGCCCATGGATTCGGCAAAAATCGTATAGGCCTTGTCGTCCCGTGGACGTACGATCACGTCATAGGTCTCGGCAACGCCGATTCGGAACTCATCAACCGTCACCGGCTGGACGTTGTTGCCATCGGCTTCGACCACTGTCATTTCCAGCCCGGGAATGCGGATGTCGAAGTAGGTCATGGCCGAGGAGTTAATGAAGCGCAGCCGAATCCGCTCGCCCGGCTCGAACAATCCGGTCCAGTTCTGGCCCGGGCCTTTGCCGTTGATCAGGCCGGTAAAGCCCTGCACGTCTTCGACATCGGCTTTCATCATGCGCATATCGCCCCACATCAGACGGTCCTGAACCGTCGCCCAGAAGCCTTCGCTCTCAACGTCGTCAAAGAAGTCCCCCACGGTCAACTGCTGACGGTTGTAGTAGTCCGGCATCATCTTCAGGTTGCGCATGATACGTTCGCCGCTGTGCGGGTGCTTGTCGGTCAGTTGAACGACGTATTCGCGATCATAGCGAAACGGCTCGCGGCCCTTGGGTTCGATGACGATGGCGCCGTAGGCGCCATTAGGCTCCTGGAAGCCGGAATGGCTGTGGAACCAGTAAGTGCCGTTCTGGACGATGGGAAAACGATAGGTAAAGGTCTCACCGGGCTGAATGCCCGCGTAACTGATCCCCGGAACGCCATCCTGCTCGAAGGGCAGAATCAAGCCATGCCAGTGGATAGAGGTGGAGACATCCAGGTTGTTGGTGACGTTGATGGTTACGTCTTCGCCTTCCTTGAAGCGCAGGACCGGACCGGGCGAACTCCCGTTGTAGCCGATACCCTCCTTCACGAAATCGCCCGTGTCGATGCTCACGCGATCGACGGATAAATCGTATTCGCCTGCCACAGTGGACAGCGATGCGGTCATCGCCGTAAGCGCAATCAATACATTGCGTACTAACGTCATAGCTTTGCCTCTAAGACCTCTAAATCATTCATTCGCGCCATTACTTGAACTCGACATCGCCAACCATACCGGCCTGATAATGGCCAGGAACGTTGCAGGCAAATTCAAGCGTGGTCGGCTGACCAAACTGCCATACCAGCTCGGCGGTTTCGCCCGGAGCCAGGAGTACACTGCCGGGGTCGTCATGCGCCATGGTATGACCGTTCCCCATATCCATGGCCATCCGCTCTCGATTGAGCGTTCCACCTTGGATGACGCCGTGATCAACCATCATTTTCATCATGTCCTGGCTGGCTTCGTGCATCGCGGGCGTGCCCAGGCTGAACTCGTGAACCAGCGCGCCTTCGTTGTTCAGCTTGAAGCGAATGGTTTCTCCGGCGCTGACGGCGATCTGCTCTGGCTCGAAGTAGTTGTCGAATAGGTCCACTTCAATCGTGCGAGTCACTTCACCTGCTTTGCCTTGCTGGCCAATCGGCATTTGCGCTTGCGCCGAAGAGTGCCCTTCGTGACCGTCGTGGCTAGCCCCGGCCCACACTCCGGTGGAAACAAAAGAGAAAACCACAAACGCTGTTTTTGAAACGAACCAAGAACAGGCATTTCTCATGGATAAGCTCCTGAAGGATGATGTAAAGCGAGCCGGCTTCGACCCGATGGTAAATTCCAGCTTACTTTGCCCTGGCAAACTGAATCCTTGCTGAATTCACCTAAAAAAATTGTTCAGCTACAGTTCAGGCAAACGCCGTATAGTGACAAGCCGTTATGATGCGCGTACTGACGGTAGGAGAAGGAGATAAAAACATGCGGCTGTTGCTGGTCGAAGACGACGACATGCTAGTGGAAAGCCTGAAGCGCTGGCTGGCCGATTCAGGCTTCGTCGTGGACTGGGTGAACACCATCGCCCAAGCCAAAACACTCGGCCTGCAGGAAGACTACCGTGTGGTTATTCTGGACATGGGACTACCTGATGGCGACGGTCTTCAGGCGCTGCGTCACTGGCGCCAGAAACAGCGCTCAACGCCGGTGCTCATTCTCACCGCACGCAGTAACTGGCAGGATAAGGTCAACGGCCTGAAGGCCGGCGCCGATGACTATCTCGCCAAGCCATTCCATGCCGAAGAGCTGATTGCCCGCATCCGCGCGCTGATTCGACGCTCCGAAGGGCGCAGCGATGCCCGGATCCTTGTCGGCGGCTTTGCCCTGGACGAGGATCGCCAGCAAATCCAGACACCAGACCAGGCGTGGCACCCCCTGACGGGCACCGAATTCCGCATGTTGCGCTGCCTGATGGGCCGCCCAGGCAGGCTACTGTCAAAAGACGAACTGGTGGAACAGCTCTATAGTCTCGACGACGAACCGGCGCACAATACCATCGAGGCTTACATTCGCCGGCTGCGAAAAATCGTCGGCAAAGGGGCTATTTCCACCCAGCGCGGCCAGGGCTATACCTTCCATGCCCATGAGTAAGCAGAACTTGTCGATCCGCGCGACCTTGCTGCTATGGCTTTTACCACTGATGGCCGCATTCATGCTGCTGGCCTGGTTTATTCACGGGGTGCTGCTTGAGCGCATGACGCGGGATTTCGTGCATGATCGTCTCCAGCAGGAGGCTCTTTTTCTACAAAAACAGGTTAACGAGCTTTATCCGCAGGTGGACCCTATGTTGACGGCCGGTCCCTATTTCGAGGATGTCTTTCACCATGCGTTCGCCATTCAGGTGGGCGAACAGGCGTTTGTCTCCCCCGACCCACTGCGTCCTCTCCTAGCCCCGCTGCTCGCTGAACCCTCGACGGATTTTCTCAACCTCGACTTCGAATCGAGACAATACCTGGCCTATCGCAAATCTCTGGTAATTGACGAGACCCCCGCGGTCATCGTGGTCGCCGAAGACCTGAGCGGACTCAACGGGAGTCAGAGCGAACTTCATGCATGGACCGCGTTCGTAGCACTGGGACTGCTCGTGATTTTGATTTTACTGGTTTTGCTGGCGGTCTCCCTGGCGCTCAAACCGGTGCGCCAATTGCGCCATTCGCTTCAGGAGCTGCAGGCAGGCCACGAGGCCCGGCTGAACTTGAATGCACCGCGTGAGTTTGTTCCCCTGATTACCCAAATCAACCGCCTGCTGGATATGCTTGACCAGCGCCTACAACGCTCCCGGGATGCCCTGGCCAACCTGTCCCACAGCGTCAAGACGCCAATCGCAGCGATCCAGCAGGTGTTGCAGAATACCGAGCGCCCGCTGGACAGCGATTACCGGCTACGTTTAGCCAACCGTCTGTCCGATATTGACCGGCAACTGGAGTCCGAAATGCGGCGCAGCCAGTTCGCCGGGCCACAGGTTGGGAAATTGGCGCACCCGGTAAAACAGGCGCGCGACATGGTATGGATGGTGGGTCGGCTATACCGCCATATCAGTTTTGAATTGCAGACGGCGCTGGAAAGCGAGTTCAAGTGGCCTATCGAAGAGCATGATTTGAACGAGATGCTGGGCAACGTTCTCGACAATGCGGGCAAGTGGGCCAGAGCCAGCGTCAACCTTGCCCTTCTTATGGTCAACGATACCCTGATAATCAGAATCACCGACGATGGCCCAGGCGTTGCTCCTCATGAACGGGAAAACCTGGGTACACGCGGTCTCAGACTCGACCAGCAAACACCGGGACACGGGCTTGGCCTGGCTATTGTGCGGGACCTGGTTGACCGCTACGGCGGTACGGTGGAATTCAACGATGCTCGCAGCGGCGGCCTGGAAGTCCGTATTAGCCTTCCAATGCCGGCGCGCAAAGAAGTTTGATAGGCCCCGAACTTAAGAACCTCGCAAGATTAAACACAGGTTATTTTCAGGTTCATTTCAGTTTGGCTAACTATGGTTACCCTATAAACGTTATTGTCCAAACAACGCCTTACGCTGAAACGGACGGGTTCCGGGCGTTTTTCACAAACGCAGCAAGGCTGTCCCCAGAAATACTGCGAGTCCCATTTTCTAATTGACTCAAATTCGCAGCCCTCTCTACGCTAAGGAAGCACGGATAAGGCATGGAATTGAAACAGTTGCTGGTTCTGCTGATCATTGCGCTACTCACGGCCGCTTTCGGCCTCTGGGTCCAGCGTACGCCCAGACAATCAAGCCATCCCATCACCTGGCCCCAGCGGGCGCCTTTCCTGGGCGGCGGACAGCCGGATACCCACGCCTGGACCCGTTTCCACGTGCGCTATTACCCCATGACGCTGCTGCTCATCGCCTTCGAGATGGAGATGATGTTCATGTACCCCTGGGCGGTGGTCTACGTGTCCGAAGGCATCAAGGCCCTGACCGAGATGGGCATGTTCCTGGGCATTCTCTCCATCGGCATCCTGTACGGCTGGCGTGAGGGGGCGTTCAAATGGCAATGAGCTGGCTGCGAAAATGGGCCGGCGCGGCGCCCGTCCCGCTGTTTCCGGTGGTTGGACACGCCGGGGAGTCAGCGCTTGAAGTCCTGCAACTCGCGCCTGGGATAACGCTCACAACGTCGCCAAGGCATGCCCGGGCGCTGGCGGTCCTGGGAACCGTCGATAGTCCTGACCTAGATGCCCTGAAGCGTATTCACGATCAGGTGCCGGGACCCCGGACCAGCCTCTGGTATGGCGACACTGAAATTCCACGGGAACTGCACAGTTCCGCTATTCGGGCCAGTACGCCGGAAGACCTCGCCGAACAGGCCCGTCAGGTTTATCGGAAACTCATCAGCGGCGACCATGCCGGTGATGTGAACCTGTGTCTGGACGAGCCTCCGGCCCCCTGGAAAGGGTTGGGCGATGGCCACGGAGGCGAGGGCATGATGGGCGGCAAACCCTACGGTCGCCCCATGGCGATGCCCGAGGACGATCTGCGTGACGGCCTGCAGCTCGATCCGCTGGATTTTACCCTGGGGCCGTTTTCCACCCTGCTGCCGCCGGGGATGACCGCCCGCATCAAGCTCCATGGCGATGTCGTCGCCGATTTCGAGGTGGTCTCAAGGCCTTATCCGCGTACATTACCCGCCGTGTTCCATCAGGCCCAGCGCCAGCCGGTGCCCATCGCCGATCTGGAACTGGCCCGGGCGGGCTACCACCTGCGCCGTCTCAGCGATGTTCTCCAATTAAACGGCCTGACAGCTTACGCGATACGACTACGTCAGCGGGTGGCCCACCTCAAACCCGGCCAGTCCCCGAGTGAGCTGGTGCCTGCGTCGATATGGCGATCCCTGTTTCGTGTCGCCGGCGCCGATAAAGGTATTGTCGAGTCCGACAGTCTGGCGAGGCTGCGCGGCCCCGCTGCACGCGCCGCCGACGTGGCTATGGACGCCCGCAGCCAGGACCCGGCCTACGCCTCGCTCGGCTTCAAGCCTGTGGTCCAGCAGATGGGAACCTGCGCCGCGCGCTGGAAGCAGTGGCTCGACGAAGCCGAACAGGCGCTGGAATTGGCTTTGGCGGCCCAACGGAACGAGGCGATGAACTCGCCATCCCATCCGGTGGAGTCACCGCTGGGACTCTTGGCCAAATCGGAACCGCCGGTGGATTGCAGCGATCTGCTGGCGCCGCTGCTCGTCGGTCTGGAGTGGAGTGAAGCCATGTCGGTTATCGCCAGTCTCGACCTGCCGGCCATTCGTGAAGGAGGTGCCGGGTCATGACGGTGGGTTTGCTCTTTGGCTCCGTCTTTACCGTGCTGCTGGCGCTCTTGGCCGGCATCTACTGCGTCGCGGCGCTCGATGCCGCTGTGCACGCGCGTATCGCCGGTGCCAACGGGCGGAATAGCCTGATCGCCCCGCTGCAGGATGCCGCCAGCCTCTGGTATGCCCCCGCGAACCAGACCGAAGCGCCGGACCGGGCCGCCTGGCGTATCGCTCCGGTACTTTATCTGGTGTTGGCGGCGATGGGATTGGCGTTAGTGCCTTGGACCGCCCGCTTCATCCCGGTGGACCTGACCACGGGCATTGTGCTCTGGGGGGCGCTGGAACCGCTCGCCACAGTGGTGATCTTTCTCGGGGGCTGGGCGCCCAACGCCCACTTCCCCCTGCTCGGCGCTTACCGGTACGTCTCCCTGGGGCTGTCCTACATCCTGGTCAGCATGTTCGTGCTGATTGGCGTCGCTTTACCGGCGGAATCGTTACAGGTCAGCGCTGTGGTCGAATCCCAGGCCGAGCTGTGGAATGTGATTCGCCAGCCGCTCGGACTGCCCCTGTTCCTGATCGTCGGCCTGGGTATCAGTTTCTGGGGTCCGCTGAACTTTGCCGACGCCGGCGATTTGGCGGGCGGAGCCACGTCCGAAGCGTCGGGGCGCACGCGCCTGCTCTGGCAAATGGGCCGCGCGGCCATGCTGGTGGCCTTTGCCGCCATCGGCGCTTCGGCTTTCCTGGGCGGCTGGCAGGGGCCGTGGCTGCCCGGCCCGGTGTGGCTGATCCTGAAGACGCTCGCGCTGCTACTGATCCTGGTCTTTCTCGGGCACCGGCTGCCACGTCCCTCTCCCGAGCGTTTTCTCACCGTCGCCTGGGTGGTCCTGTTGCCGCTGGCTTTCCTGGATCTGGCCTGGGCCGGCCTGGAGGCCCTGTTATGAGCGCCGTTGATATTGTCTTCTACGTCAATGCCGCCATCGCGATCTATGCCGGCTGGCGGGTGTTCGTCACCGACTCCATGGTGCGCGCCTCGTTCTTCCTGCTGATTTCCTTCCTGGCGGTGGGCGTGATCATGCTGCTGCTTGCCGCCATCTATCTGGGCGTGGCGCTGTTCTTCATGATGGCGGTGGAGATGATGGTGATGGCCCTGTTCATGGTCATGTTCATGATGAACCCGGCCGGCCTGAATCCGATGAAGATGGTTCACCAGGAAAAAGTGGCCATCGGGGTCGGGGTCGCAGCTTTTCTGGCGCTCGGCGCCGTCGCGCTATTTGGCGAATTTCCCAGCCGGCCAGTCCCGGAAGGCCTGAAACCCGTGGTGTCACTGGGCCACGAATTGCTGGGCGATTCCATGCTGGTGTTCGAGTCCGCCGGCGTCACTTTGTTGGCCACCATGATCGCCGTGGTGATGCTCACCAGCCACCGGGGCCGTTTTGGCGATGCCAATGAAGGCTCCCAGCCACCGGGCCTGGAACCGGGCGGCGACCCGGCGGACAAGCCGCCCGAGGACGAAGGCGGTGGCCACCACCATCACCATTGCCACTGAGCCTTCCTCATCGCAGTGACAAAAAAGAAACAGGAACAGTGAAAGGAACAGACACAAGGAGAGGTCCATGACACTGGTAACACTGCTCATCGTTGCCGCCGCATTGATCGGCATCGGCCTCTATGGCGCCTTTTCCCAGCAGTCTTTCGTGATGCTGATGATGGGCCTGGAGCTGATTCTCAATGGCGCGATGCTCGCAGCGGTGAGTTTTTGGGCGCTGACCGGTGGCGGTGCGCCCGAGGGACAGCTGCTGACAATCATCGCTATGGCGGTGATGGCGATCGAGATGGCCATGGGTTTTGCCCTGGTCATCTCGGTCTACCGCGCCAAGCAGGCAGATATGACTGAAGCCCTGGACGGACTGAAGCACTGATGCTCTGGTTGATCCCCCTATTCCCGATCATCGCCGCCGGCCTCCTGTACCCCTGGTGGCGCACCACCGCCTCGCGGCCGGCCCTGGCGGTGTCCGCCGCTGGCGTGGTCGCGGTCACGCTGGCGCTGGTGGTCGTGGCTGGAACAGCGGGCTGGACAGGGTCGCTGGTCTGGAGCGAGCAGCTCAGGCTGGCCATTGGTTTTACGCCAATGACGTACCTGGCGGCGCTGGTCGTGCCGTTGGTGGCCGCGCCCATTGTTTTCTACGCAGCGGCCCATGAATCGCCCCACCGTTTGGCTCGGCTCCTTGCGCTACTTGTAGCATTCACGGGTGTCATGGAGCTGATTGTGCTAGCCCGGGACCTGCTCAGTCTGTTGATGGTTTGGGAGATTGCCGGCGCTTTGTCCTGGGCCTTGATCGGGCACGAGTTCAAAGACCGCGAACGGGGCCGGCATGCCTCCCAGGCGTTTCTGACCACCCGTACCGGGGACCTGGGCCTTTACCTGGCCGCCTTCATCGCTTTCCAACACACCGGCAGCCTGGCCTACGCCGACCTCGGTCAGATGGATCCTCTGGCGCTGGGCCTGTTTGCCGCCGGCGTCACCCTGGCGGCCCTGAGCAAATCCGCCCAGCTTCCCTTTGCGCCCTGGCTGTTCGCCGCCATGTCCGGCCCGGCGCCGGTATCGGCCCTGCTGCACGCAGCGACCATGGTCGCTGCGGGCGTTATTCTGCTGATGCAGTTCCAGCCTATTCTCGCCGGCGTGGATTGGTTCGGTCCCCTATTGATCGCTGCCGGACTGACCACGGCGCTGGCCGGTGGCCTGGTAGCCACCGCCACGCCTCACGCCAAACGCCTGCTTGCCGGCTCCACCTCGGCCCATTATGGCCTGATGTTTGTGGCCATCGGCGCCGGTTACCCAGCGGTTGCGCTGCTGCATTTCGCGATGCACGCCTTGATGAAGGCACCGCTATTTATGGCGGCGGGTATAGCCGGTCATCGCGCGGGTTCTTACGAGTTGGGGCAAATCGCTCGTGTGAGGTTGCCTAGCGGGCTCCGCCCGGCCGCGCTCATTGCGGCGCTCGCCCTGGCGGGACTGGTACCGCTGGGCCCGGCCTGGAGTAAGGAAGCCGTGGTGACGTCAGCGGGTCTCACCGCACCCTGGCTGGCACTCCTGGTCGCAGTCGCCGGTGGGCTTAGCGCTCTTTATGCCGCCCGTTTCCAGGGCTGCCTGTTTCCTCGCTCCACCGCACTGACGGGGCCGGAATCTGCCGACGGCACCCATGGCGGCCTGCAACGCGCTCCAGTCTATTTCCTCGTCGCGCTGGTGATTCTCAGTAGCATGATCTGGCTGCCGGGCGTTCACCGTGGCCTCGGTCAGTGGCTGACTACATCGTTCCCGTCGACAAAGCTTTGGGAGTTTGTCGTCTCGCTACTGCTGGTGCTGGCCGGTCTATTCCTGGGGCGCCGTTTCGCCGCACGTGAGATCAGCGGTTCCGCTCAGAGCAGCACCGTCCGCACTTTTCTGTCTCAGTGGATGCGACTGCCACAGGCGGCCCATGGCCTGATCGTAAAACCGGTGGATATTGTTGCGGTCCGTCTCGCCACACTGGATGACCGTGCGGTGGACGCCGGCATCCGTGCCAGCACCCGCTTTACACTTTGGTTGGCGAACCTCGGCAGTCGTACCGTGGAATGGCTGTTCGACGAGTTACCGGAAGGCCTCGCCCAACTCGCCGGCAAGGCCGGAGAAAATACTCGCCAGTTGCAGTCCGGCATGCTGCACCACTACTACAGCCTGATGGGCATTGGGGTTGTGGCGATGGTTCTTACCCTGATTCTAGGCATGTTCACAGGAGGATTCTCTTGATTCTGACCGCCTCACTGGTCATACCGTTACTTGGCGCCCTGGCCCTGGCTCTCTGGCCGGGCTGGTCACGCGCGTCGGCCCGCGGATTCGCCATAGCCGTGACGCTGGCGCCGCTGGTCCTGATGCTTATCGCCTGGGCACGATTCGATACCGGCGGCGCCATGTTCCAACTGGTCGAGGAAGTGGACTGGGTGCCGTCACTGGGCATGGGCTTCCGTCTCGGTGTGGATGGCATTGCCCTTGCCATCGCCGCCATGACGGCCCTGCTGTTTACCGGCGCGACGATCTATCCCATCGACACTCAAGGCTCTGCGCGCCAGTACTACGCCTGGATTCTGTTTCTGGAAACGGCCTCCCTTGGCGTGTTCCTCGCCCTCGATCTGCTGCTGTTCTATGTGTTTTTCGATCTCACACTGGTGGGCATGTATTTCCTGATCGGGCGCTGGGGCCACGGTGAGCCGCAGTACGCGGCGCTGAAATTCTTTCTCTACACGCTGTTCGGATCGCTGTTCCTGCTATTGGCGATCTTGGGTCTTTACCTGTCGGCCGACCCGCTCACCTTCGACATGCGCGAGCTGATTGCACAGCAACCGCTGGCAGGCGCTGGCGTCTTTGCCGGCGTGGTCATGGCCGCTTTTCTACTGGGCTTTATCATCAAGACGCCCCTGGTTCCATTCCATACCTGGCTGCCCCGCGCCCATGTGGATGCGCCGGCCCCCGCGTCGGCCATTCTTGCAGGTGTGCTTTTGAAGATGGGGACGTACGGTTTGATCCGGATTCCCTACAGCATGATGGCGGAAACCTTTTCCGCCTGGGCGCTGCCGCTGGCGATCCTGGCACTGGTCTCCATTATCTATGGCGCCCTGGTGGCTCTGGGCCAGAAAGACATCAAGCGGCGTATTGCCTATACCTCCATCAATCACATGGGCTATGCGGTGCTCGGTATCGCCGCCGCAGGCGCCCTGCTCAACGGCAGCGAAGTGGCCCGTTCCATGGCGCTCGTAGGGGCGACTATCGAAATGGTGGCCCACGGTCTGATCACAGGCGCGCTGTTCCTGATCGCCGGTTCCTTCTGGCAGCGGGGCGAAACCTATCGGCTGGCGGATTATGGCGGTCTATCCGCAAGAACGCCTAAGCTGGCCGGGCTGACCACTCTGGCGGCCTTTGCCAGCCTGGGTCTGCCGGGCCTGGCGGGCTTCGTCGCCGAGTTCCATATCTTCGTGGGGACGTTTGGCGTCTACCCCTGGCTGGCAGCGATCGGGTTGCTGGGCATTTTGATCACGGCTGCGCTTTTCCTGCGGATGCTGCAAACGCTGTTCTTCGGTCCGTTGCCCGAGCGCTGGAATACCATGGCCGATCTGAGAACCAGCGAAACCCTGGTGCTGGGTGTCCTGCTGTTGCTGGTGGTTGTGATTGGCATCTATCCCACTGCGCTAATTGACGTGATTGAGACCTCCACTCGCTGGCTGGTGGGAGGCAGTTGATGCCTATTGCCGACCTGCTGCCGGAGTTGATCCTGCTCATCGGCGCCGCCGCGATTATCGTTGCTGCGGCCTTTCTGCCCCAGCGTCTGCAGGGTCTTTGCGCCCCGGTGACGATGGGCTTGCTGGTAGCCAGCATGGTTCTGGTGTCAATCCGCTGGGGTCAGCCGGACCAATTGACGTTCAAGGGCGTCTGGGCGCTGGACGGCGCAGCGCAGTTCGCCAAACTGCTGATCTTTGGTAGCGCCATTGCCGCCACTGCGCTTTCACCGCGCTGGATGGCCACTGACCGCCGGCACGGCGAGTACTACGGCCTGCTGCTCTTCGCCGTGCTCGGGTCGGTGATGATGGCGGCGGCGGCCGATACCATGGAGTTGATCGTCGGCGTGCTGCTGTCTTCGGTGACGGGCTATGCCCTGGTGGGCTATCACCGGCAGTGGAGCCCCTCCCAGGAAGCGGCGATGAAGTATTTCCTGGTGGGCGCGCTCGCCAACGCCTTGTTGGTGATCGGCGTTGTCCTGCTCTTCGGCCTCACCGGCGCCACCGGCTACACCGAGCTGGCAGCGAGCCTGGCTGAGAATCCCGACCCCTGGGTTATCGTTACCTCATTGGTGCTGATACTGCTGGGCCTGGGGTTCAAGCTGGGCGCAGCTCCCGCGCATATGTGGATGCCCGATGCGGCCCAGGCCGCGCCAGCACCGGTAGCCGCCCTGATTACCGTGATCACCAAGGCGGGCGCCGCTGTCGCTTTGGCACGCTTTGCCATGCTGCTGCCCGATGCCATCGCTTGGCGATGGGCAATCGCGCTGATAGCCGCAGTGACCATGACCTGGGGTAATCTGGCGGCGCTCTGGCAGACCAACCTGCGCCGCCTGCTGGGCTGGTCGGCCGTCTCCCAGTCCGGGTATGCGCTGATGGCCATCGTGGTTCTGGGTGTGACGGATCAAGCCTTGCCGGCCCTGCTGGTCTTCCTGGCCGGCTACGCGGTGGCCAACCTCGCCGCGTTCTCGGCGGTGACCTACCTGCGCGGCCGGACTGAGCTGGACGATTACCGCGGACTGGCTCGCAGTCGCCCCTGGACAGCCAGCGTGATTATTCTCGCATTGCTATCGTTTCTGGGGCTGCCGCCGCTGGTGGGTTTTTTCGGCAAGCTGATGCTGTTCGGCGCTGCCATCGAGGGCGGTTACACTTGGCTGGCGGTCGCGGCCATCGTCAATACCGTGCTGTCGCTGTTCTATTACCTGCGGGTGATCGCGCCGATGGTGTTCGCGAAGACCGACCAGAAAGCAGCCGACCTCGGCTGGCCCGCCGCGGCGACGATGGCCGTGACGGGGCTGCTGGTCGTTGCACTGGGGATCTGGGCCGAGGGTGTTATTCAAGTGGCTCAGAGTGGAACCCTGGTATTGCTTCGATAAACGTTTCTGTTCGATTCGAAGCTACATCGTTCACGGGGTCTGTCGTTCGCGAGATCTAAGCAAGTGGGGTTTGGATTAGCGGGGTTTGGCGAAAACCTGTGTCCAATAGTTTCCGCCGTCGTCCGCCGAGCTTTCCGCGCGCGCGGCCCCGAACTCTTCGAACTTCGGGTTCATGATGTTGGCACAGTGTCCGGCGCTGGCGAGCCAACCCTCGAAAATCACCGCTATCGACACATTGCCGGATGCGATGTTCTCGCCAACAGCCCGCCAGGCATATCCTGTCGCATCGACACGCTGTGACACCGAGCTATCATCAGACCCGGTGTGACTGAGGAAAGCCCCAGCCGCCATGTCTTCACTATGGGACCGGGCAGCCTTTTCCAAAGTGCAGGAATAGGTCAGAGGGCCGGCCACCGCATAGCTTTCGCCACCACAGGACCGGCGTGTCGCGCGCGCCTCATTCACCCGTTCGAGCATGTCGAGCTGATAGCCTTCCGGCTCGCACGCGGCAGCCGAAGCATCGTCTTCGCCGTGAACTGAGCCATTGAAAGCCGCCAGCAACGTCGTCGCTAGCAGCAACCGCATGGTTGAGGACCTGAGCCTGACGTTCGCGTTTCGAGGTTTATCCAGCATGGCTTATTCCTGCCTTGAGACACTAAGAATCTCTCATCCTATACGAGAAAAGGTGCCGGCATGGGGCACCTTTTCTATTCACAGCTCTACTCAAAAGCCGGCGAACAAACGTCCGCGCACCGGCTTTCTCGCTATATCTCAGTTGCCTGAGATCAGAACATATAGTTCAGACCCACACGGGCAGTATCGAACTCCGGTCCATCGTTAGTGACCTGACCGTTGAAATCGTCTTCGTCGATCTCTGTGTTGTAACGGTTATATTCGGCGTAGGCCGTCAGGCTCTCGGTAACACGGAAGTCGACACCGGCGCCGATGACCGGGCTGACCTCATCGTAGGTTTCATCTTCGTCGAAAGCTTCCACGTCATAGGAGTAGACGAAGGCACCCGCCTTGCCGTAGACGCCGAAGCTGTCGGTGACCGGGATTCGGCCTTTCGCTGACAGCGCAAGCCCTTTCAGGTCACTATTCACTTCATCGTCTTCGCCAAACTCGCCGAAATCGAGGTAGTCACTTTCGATGGCGAAAAATTCGTTGAACTGGTAACCGACCGTACCTGCAAACAGATCGTTCTCATCGTCAAACTCACCACCGTGGGATTTGAAGCCACCATAGCTACCCCCGACATAGAACCCTGAGTCGTCACGGTTGTCCTGTGCCATTAAATGCGGTGCGGTAAAAACCGCAGCGCTCAGGAACGTGATGCATGCCAGATTTGTTTTTTGGTTCATACGAAGTATTCCCCGTAGGTCTCGTCCATGGAATCCGTTCGGCTCAATCAGCGCACTGACAGCTGCACCGAACTGCGTGAAATCAAGATACCTAAACTTTTCGGGAGCATGAATTAAATCCAGAATACTATTTATTAATCATGTCGTTAGGTTACCGATGCGTTAACTTGACCGCTTCACTCACGGCGAGTTGTGTCACAAAAACCGTCAGAAGTATCAGAAGAGACTAGACTTAATCAGAGGTTCCTTAGCGATCCGTTCACGCGTCGAGTCTCCAAAAGGGAGAACGCCATGCTCCGCCTGTTTGTCGGCCTGGAATTGCCAAGCGACACCAAGCAACAGCTCATTACCTTGCGCACCGAGCTTACGGATGCCAAATGGCAAACCGAGGAACAGCTGCATCTGACCCTTTGCTTCATCGGCAATGTCGACGACGAGCAGTTGGATGCGATCTACGAGGAACTCTACCGCGTCACGCTGGCGCCCTTCAGATTGGCGGTTAATGAGGTGGGGCTGTTTGGATCGCCGCTGCATCCCCAAAATCTCTGGGCTGGCGTTGCACCGGAATCACCCGTCAAAGCGCTCCATGAGGCTATTCACGAGCGCATGGCCCCTCTCGGAGTATCGCCCCCGGAAAAACCTTTCCGGCCACATGTCACTCTGGCGCGATTTCGCCGACGGCGCTCCCGGCAACCGCTGATCAGACCCGACCGCAAGACCGAAATGCCCGTCATCGAGCATTTCCTGGAACGGCATAAACAGCTAGCGTTGCCCGATTTCCATGTCGGGCATTTCAGTCTGTTCAGCAGCACTCAACGGCCGGAGGGCTCCCACTATCAGGTTATAGGGCGTTTCCCTTCGGATGGGTTTGACTAGTTCAAAGTGTGCTAGCGGCTTGTAACAGGACGCGACGTAGAAAAATATTGATGAAGGAAAGGGCGAAAGCGATCCATGCCGACTCCAGCGATGTCGGTGGCGGGCCTTGTCCCCCAACGAAATCCCGCTAGACCGGCCTCTCTTTCGCTGACAAAAGGCGTCAACAAAGCCGGGTTCCGGCTGACCAGATGAACCGGAACATCCCGGCTGACATTTTGGCCGGTTACCAGCGGCGCGGCCTGGTGGTCCCCTAGCAGAATAAGCAATGCATTCTCCCCCAGGTGGCGCACCGCGTACTCCGTAGCCACGGCCAGCGCGTAGTCGATGGCCTGTACATAGTGCTCGCGTACACGCTCGGGGGACCGCCACAAACTGGCCGGAGCTTCGCCGGCATTGCGCCAAGGTTCAAAGACCTCGCCCCGGCCAATCGTCTGCCAGTCCTCCAGCACCGGCAGAATAGGCACCCAGGGCGCATGGCTGCTGATCAACGCAAGCTCCGCGAAGACGGGCGTCTGGGCTGGCTCGCGCACTTGGCGCTGGAACCACGACCAGGTGTATTGATCCGGCATCGTCACCCAGTTCAGAGGTGGCCCGGCATAGTCCATGCGATCGGCATCGTAGATACGGCTATACCGGAGCTGCCGGCCCTGGGGCCAGGCCCGCGTGATCGCCGGCATAACGGCGACGGCGTCATGGCCCGTGTGGCGAAAATCGTCGATCAGCGTAGGGTAATTGCTGGATAGAAGGATCTCGTAGTCCAACGGACTGTCCACCCAGAGCCCGCTAAGCAACGTCGCATGCGCCAGCCAGGATTGCCCGCCCTGTACTGGCGAACGCAGACGGCCACTGACCACATGCAGTCCGGCATCGGCAAAAGCCTCGTCCATTATTGAAAGCCTGCGATCCAGGGTCTTTCGGTACCGCGGGTCAACTAACGCCGAGATGCCATAGGATTCGACAAAACCCACCGTCACATCGTCACCGGCCAGCCGATCCAGCATAACCGGCCCACCGTGCAGGTCTTTCGCTTGCGGCGTCCCCACCTGAAGATCGAAGGCTTGCGTGGCACGGTGGGTTTCGAGGGCCAGCGTGACTTGCCGGACCAGCAACTCACCGCCACCAAGCGCGACCGGAATAGCATTGACCGGCACGAGAGTCAGCCCGGCGAAAGCGGCACCGAGTAAAGCCCAAGCCTGCGTAGGCGGCGGTGGGCGGCGCATGACCCGGACCAACAGCGTCCTCACCAGCCAGGCAGAGCCGGCGACCCAGCCAAGGATAATCACACCGGCCAGCACGGTTGCACTCACCCCCAAGTTGGTGAGCATTAGATGAATGCTTTTATCAACCAGCCCAGTGTCCAGGTAGAGGTTCAGCGGCCGCCCCAGGGTTTGCACCAGCAAGGCACTGGCAATGGCCAACAGCGTCAACACGCCATAGCCTGCACCCAGCAGCCAAGCCAGACGGCAGCTCCAGCGACGCTCCGGGATGAGTGCAAAAAAGCCAACCAGTAGCAGGGCTTCGAGCGCCACCCAGGGGACGGGCCCGGCCCCCGGTAACTGCAGGCCGATAAACATGAGATTGAGTACGAACAGAACGATCAACAGGCGTACCACGGCGAGCCCACAAGAGAGACAACAAAGAAGGTAAAAGTAACCATACGCTCGCTGCCCATGCCAGGATTCATCAAGCGATTACGAACGCACTGGCCGGATACCGGTAGGCAGGAGTACGCTGTCCCAAGGAACCTAGTGCACTAGCAACTTAAGGAGTATTGTCATGTATCTATCGGTACAGATCAGCCATTACCCGCTGCAAGACGATTATAAGCCCAGCATCAAGGAAGTGATCCAGCGGCTATCCAGCAGCGGGCTGGAAGTGCATCCCAATCGGATGAGCACCCAGATCTTCGGTGAATTCGATCAAGTCATGCAGGTCTTATCGGAGACCATGAAATGGTCTTTCGAAACCCATGGCAAGGCGGTGTTTACGGTGAATTTCCTGGAAGGCGACCGGCGTCCGAAAACTTGATCGCATGACTATGACTGCGCGCGAGCGTTCCCACAAGGTTCTACGCTCGCGTAGCCCCTTCTCCACGGGCGGCAGCGTATTTTAACGGAAGCTGCGCTGTGGCCACGACTGCGACCAGCAGCAGCATTGAAGAAACCCAGAGGCACGCCTCGATACCGTAGGCCTGATACACCCAGCCGGACAATAACGTGCCCATCAAACGACCCATCGCGTTGGACATATAATAGAACCCGACGTCCAGCGATACACCGTCCGCCCGCGCCAAGCTAACGATCAAATAGCTGTGCAGCGACGAGTTGATCGCGAAGATCACCCCAAACAGCAGCAACCCGCCCACCACGATCAGTTGAGCCGGGAGGTCCGTACCGAGCCCCACCGCGATCAGCGCGGGAATACCGGCAAGCAGCGCGGCCCAGAATACGGTGACGCCCCGCCCCGGCATGGTGTCAGTCGACCGGTGGGTAAAGGCCGGCGCCACCGTCTGCACCGCGCCATATCCAATCACCCAGATCGCCATGAAGCCGCCGACTTTCCAGAAGTCCCAGCCAAAGGTGGTATGTAGAAAGACCGGCAGGGCCACCACGAACCAGATGTCCCGTGCGCCAAACAGGAACATGCGCGCAAACGACAACACATTGATGGCCCGGCTTTTTGAAAGAATGTCGGTAAATTTGGGCTTGGCCTTGCTCTTGCCCAGTTCCTGGGAAAGCAGAATCAGGCTGCCCACCCAGACCAGCAGCAACAAGCCACCCATAATCATCACCGCACCGCGGAAGCCGGCCAGCATGAGCAAGGCGCCGCCCAGGAAAAATCCCACCCCCTTGAGCGTGTTCTTGGAGCCGGTCAGCAACGCCACCCATTTATAGAGCTTGCCCTGCTGGGAACCGGGCACCAGCAGTTTGATGCCGCTTTTGGCGGACATCTTGTTCAGGTCCTTGGCGATGCCCGACAGGGCCTGGGCCGCCATGACCCAGGGTACGGTGAGCGCGGCCGCCGGTACGGCCAACATCCCCAGTGCAATGATCTGCAGGAACAGGCCGATATTCATGGTCCGGTTCAGCCCCATGCGAGCGCCCAGATAGCCACCCACCAGATTGGTCACCACGCCAAAGAACTCGTAGAAGATAAACAGCAGTGCGATTTCCAACGGCGAGTAGCCCAGCTCATGAAAATGCAGCACCACCAGCATGCGCAGCGCGCCGTCCGTAAGCGTGAAAGCCCAATAGTTGCCGGTAATAACGAGGTATTGGCGGATGGCGGCGTTCATCTCAGGCGTGGCCCACCTTGCGCATCAGCTCCACCGTGCGGTTGGCGTAACCCCATTCGTTGTCGTACCAGGCGTAGATCTTCACCTGGGACCCGTTAACGACCATGGTCGACAGCGCATCGATGATGGAGGAACGCGGGTCGGTTTTGTAATCGATAGACACCAGTGGGCGCTCTTCGTAGCCGAGGATGCCGGCCAGCTCGCCTTCAGCGGCCTCTCGCAGAAGCCGGTTCACCGTCTCACGGTCCGTCGGCGTTTCCACTTCAAACACGCAGTCGGTCAACGATGCATTGGTCAGGGGAACACGCACCGCGTGGCCGTCGAGACGGCCTTTGAGTTCGGGAAAAATCTCGATGATGGCCGTTGCCGAGCCGGTGGACGTCGGAATCAACGAACTGCCACAGGCCCGGGCCCGGCGCAGGTCCTTATGGGGCGCATCCAGAATGGTCTGGGTGTTGGTCAGACAATGGATGGTGGTGATCGAGCCATGCCGGATCCCCAGCTTCTCGTGGATCACCTTCACCACCGGCGCCAGGCAGTTGGTGGTGCACGAGGCGGCCGTCACGATGCGGTGAACGGTGGGGTCGAACTCGTCATCGTTGACGCCCATCACGATGTTCTTGGCCCCCGCCTCCTTGACCGGCGCGGATACCACCACCCGTTTGACGCCCTGCTCCAGATAGCCGTTCAGCACCTCAACAGTCTTCATTTTGCCGCTGGCTTCGATCACCACATCGCAATCGGACCAGTCGGTCTCGCCAATGGTTTTGTTCCCTGTAACCCGGATGGCGTGTTGGCCGATAGCAATACCTTGCTCGTCGGCGGTCGCTTCATGCGCCCAGCGGCCATGAACGCTGTCGAAGTTGAGCAAATGTGCCAGGGTTTCGGCACTGGCACCCGGATCGTTGATCGCGACGAACGCCACATCGGGCCAATCGTAAGCGGCGCGCAGCGCCAGGCGGCCAATCCGGCCAAATCCGTTGATGCCGACTTTGAGTGTGCTCATGGTCCAAGGCTCCTGATTGATAAAGACTAGAGGCGGCCGAGGATGGCCTGCTCCCGGGCGAAGGTGTCGGGCTGTGTCTCGGAATACCGCGTAGTTAACAGATCCGTGTGAGGCCGCAGCAGCAGGGTAAAGCGGATCAACTCCTGCATCACATCGACGATGCGCTCGTAATAGGCTGACGGCAGCATGCGGCCGTGGTCGTCGAACTCCTGGTAGGCTTTGGGAACGCTGGACTGGTTGGGGATGGTGACCATCCGCATCCACCGCCCCAATTGGCGCAACGTGTTGACCGCGTTGAAGCTCTGCGAGCCTCCCGACACCTGCATAACCGCCAGCGTGCGTCCCTGCGTCGGTCTGACGCCACCCATGTTGAGCGGCAGATGATCGATCTGAGCCTTCATCACGCTGCTAATCTGGCCATGGCGTTCAGGACTGCACCACACCTGGCCTTCGGACCACAACGAAAGCTCCCGTAACTCATGCACCGCCGGGTGGTCGTCATGCTCGATCTGATCCGGTAGCGGCAAGTCCGACGGATCGAAAATCCGGGTTTCGGCGCCCATCAGGTTGAGCAGGCGCGCCGCCTCCTCCACCGCCAGCCGGGAATAGGATCGCTCGCGCAGAGAGCCATAAAGCAGCAGGATGCGGGGCGCGTGTTCCGGGGCGCCCGGCGCATTTATAGAGGAAAAATCCAGCCTACTGAGGTCGATATGAGGGCAGTCGGAGGGTGCGTCCAGGGTTCTGATTCGGGTCATGATGTCGCCTCCGCGGCGGTCGTTTGAGGAAACCAGTGCCGGGTCCGATTGGCCAAAGCCACCAGGGATAACATCACGGGCACTTCGACCAACACGCCGACCACCGTCGCGAGAGCCGCACCGGATGTCAGACCGAACAGACTGATCGCAACCGCAACAGCAAGCTCAAAGAAATTGGACGTGCCGATCAGCCCCGCAGGGGCTGCAATGTCATGCGGAAGCCGCATTGAACGCGCCGCGCCATACGCGATGAAAAAAATGCCGTAGCTCTGGATAAGCAGCGGGATGGCGATGAGGACGATCGCAAGCGGGTTATCGAGAATCCGGTCCGCCTGAAGACCAAACAATAAGGCCACAGTGGCCAGCAGTCCCAACACCGTCGTTGGTTTACTACGGGCCAGCCAGCTTTCAAGCCGGCTCGGCCCCTGCCTGAGCAAATGAAGCCGGGTCAGAATGCCGGCGATTAAGGGCAGCACAACGTAGAGCGTCACCGACAGCAGCAGCGTGTCCCAGGGCACTGTGACGTCGGATAGCCCCAGCAGCAACGATGCCAGGGGCGCAAAGGCAAAAATCATGATAATGTCATTGATCGACACCTGCACCAGCGTATAACTGGGATTGCCCTTGGTCAGGTGACTCCAGACGAACACCATGGCGGTACACGGCGCCACGCCGAGCAAGATCATGCCGGCGATGTACTCGTTCGCGGTCTCCGGCGCCACCCATTCGGCGAAGAACACCCGGAAGAACAGCCAGCCCAGCGCCGCCATGGTGAAAGGCTTGATCAGCCAGTTAATCACCAGGGTGAGCAGTAAACCGCGCGGCTGCTCACGGACATCCCGTAATGCCGCGAAGTCCACCTGCACCATCATCGGGTAAATCATGGCCCAGATGAACACCGCGACTACCAGGTTCACCTGAGCCCAGGTGAATGCGGCAATCCCCTCGAACAACCCCGGAAACACATGCCCGGCAGCAACACCAAAGACGATCGCCAAGGCCACCCAGACACTCAGGAAACGTTCAAACAACCCCATCAGACACAATCCGTTTTAGCAGGCCGATTCGGCATCGTCGCCAACCGGTCGATCATGGGTTCAAGAAAGGCCGCGTTCTCATCCACAGCCGCTCTGAGCGTCGTCAGCACCCAATCGGGCAAGGCCGGATGCAACCGATAGTAGATCCACTGCCCACGACGCTCGTCCTGCACCAGCGCCTGCTCCCGCAAATGGGCGAGATAACGGCTAATGCGCGGTTGCGACAGCTCCAACGCTTCCGTCAATTCGCAAACACAGAGTTCTTCGTGCTGTTGGATCAACAACATCGTCGCCAGGCGGTTCTCGTCGCCCAGCGCTTTGAAAACGCCCGCCGGCGGATAGTGGATCGGCCGGTGACCGACCTTCTGATGCACCATGACAAACAGACTGATGCGCTCTTTCAGCTCCTTCATCACCAGTGCAAACGTTGAATGCCGATTCTTGGGGACGGGGTCGGGGAAATCCCAGGCAATCACCTGCCCGACAGACGCGATGGGGTGACACTCCCGAGCGGCCTTGTCGCAAAGCGTGATGACGTAATCCCAGTGTTGATCGCCAACAGAAGCCGTCGACTTGGAGCGCGCCCCGGCGCTGTCCAGCCCTGCCTCTTTAATGCATTGCAACGCCATCGGGTGCGGCTGCGTGGGACCAGTACCGGCACTGGCCACTTCAAACTGATCGCCAGCCATGTCCTTCAGGATCGCTTCAGCCATCAGCGAGCGTGCGCTGTTGGCCGTGCATACGAAGAGTACTCGACGTCGACTTTCCATCTGTATACCTGAATATATTGATATTCGTATATTACGAATAAAGAATATACCAGATGCAGTAGAACCTAAAGAGTTGAGGAATAGTATTTTGCAGGCTGCCTGCCTGAAGCGGGATGGCATGGGTGGCATGAGATACCCAACGAAACCGAGCAAAGGCTCCGCTTTTTAGAGTGGGTGTCCTTTCAAGAATTCATTTTAGAGTGGGTGTCCTTTCAAGAATTCAACCAACGGGTGCCTTTGAAGAATTCAGGCGTGGACTTCATTGAATTGTTATGTATGCGCCCTGCTTAGAATGCCATGGCTGCTGATATTGCCACGACCAGGAGCCCAACCCATCCCGGATGCATGCCTTTGGTTGCGAAAAGGACCAGGGCGCTGGAGACGCCCATGGAAGTTGCAACCGCTCGGAGAAATAAGCTTTGGACATCGGTGACCGGATAAACAGACATAAAAACGAGGATCCCCGCAATGGCCAGACCGAATACAGAAACAATGTGCCATGTAGCCCACAATATTCTAACGTGACGCTCCCTGAGGACCGGCTGCCCCCGCGTTGGGACAACTGTACCCTCACGCATCCGCTTGAAAATGAGAACTTCGCCAAGCACAGAATGGACAAGCGCCACGACGACAGCGACCAGTCCACCGACTAACAACCAGCTTTCACTCGTCATCCGCTTGATTCCTTTGGTGTTGGCAAGTGCTCAGCCGAAGCCAAAAAGCGGCGGTCGGCTGCAGCGTATTGCTGGACGTTTTCTCGTCGTATCAGCTCTTCACGTTCAGCTACATGTCGTACTCGTCGCGCAAGAGCCACCACTCATATGGCGGGGTCTGCGGCCAGCCTTCGGGAGAATCTTCCCATGGCTCCTGCCGACCGTACGGCGTGAGGTCAAGCAAACGGAAGTGGGTATCGAACAGTTCGCCGCCGCGGGCGGTGGTAAAGTACGTGAGGTATACACGGTTGTCATCACCACGGATGAATACGTTGACGGCAAAACCCTTCCCTGCGCCGAAAGCATCGGCGAAGCGGCGACCTTGATCAGTGTACCAGGGAGCGCTCCAACCCATCCGCTTTTGCAGGGCGATGATCTCGTTCTGCGGCGCCGGTGACGTGAACACGAAGGCGGTATCTCTAGCAGTGACATGCGAAAGATTGTGACCGACGTTGTCCATAACCATTGAACAGCCCTCGCAGGGCGCCGCACCGGGTTCCAGCATTGCGCAATAGACGATCAGTTGCCGGCGCCCATGAAACAGGTCAACTAGCGATACCTCACCCTCGGGACCGGTGAATGCGTAGTCTTCCTCGACGGGGACCATCGGCAGTCTTCGGCGCTCGGCAGCCAGTGCGTCCAACGCCCGCGTCAGCTCCTTTTCCTTGGCGAGGAGTTCTTGGCGCGCCTCTCGCCACGTCTCAAGCGATACGGATTGCGGAAGTGTAATCTTACTCACTGTCATGATGCCGGCTCCTTTCATCCAAATTGCACTTCATAGTCGAATGGGTAGCGTCGATTTCGACAGCGTCTGTGACGCGGGCGGATGACATCCAGGACTCGATCGATATCCGCTTCTCGATACGTCCTCCACCACTTGCTCGCGAAACGCCTGGAAGCTTCGCTGAGGAGTTACAACGCTGAGAGCCAGACGACGCCGCGGAACAGCGGTCGGCCGGGACCTTCGAACCAAGTCAGTCCATGCTGCCTTTTTCCCTCAAGGCCTCAGCTCAGCTTCCCATGGGGCGATCGCCCGTATAATTGACCTGCCAATGTATGCCGAATTTATCAACGCACGCGCCGTATCTCTCCGCCCAGAACATCTCATTCAAGGGCATCACAACCCTGCCGCCCTCGGATAGTTTGCCGAAAAGCGCTTCAGCTTCGGCCGCACTGTCGGTTTCAAGCGTGATCTGCGTATTATTGCCCGCTACCAGCTTCTCCGGCATGTTTGACGTGGTGTCCGTGCCCATCAGAGTCGTGTTTTCTGTCAGAGGCAGGGAGACGTGCCCGACGAGGTCCTTTTCCTCCTCTTTCAGAGACGGCATGTCCTCCATACCCTCCATTGACGGAAAGTCCCGGAAGCGCATGATGCCCCCCATGAAATCACCGCCAAAGATGGCCTTGTAGAAGTTGAATGCCTCTTCGGTATGGCCCGCAAAGTTGAGGTAGATATTGACCGCTTTCATCGTCGTTTCTCCTGTCGGATAGTGGTGCGTAGCCGCCTTGCCATTACCAGCACGCTTGCTCGCGACAATTAGTCGAACGAGACTTCCGAAAATCGACATGCGTTTGAGGCGAACTAGTCCGTATATGGTTTAGCGAGCGTGGGAGAGCTTTTTCGTGTAGACAACAGGCGGGATTGCTCTAGCAGCGGAACACAAGCTGCCTTTTAATGCTGAAACTTGATGTACAAGCAGAGCGAAGGATCCGGTCTTGGAGTGGGTGTCCTTTTAATACGTTTGGAGTGGGTGTCCTTTTAATACGTTTTCAATGCAGAACTTTGCGGCAATTTAGGAGGTCGAGTAGGCAATCGGAAAACCGTAGCGAAGCGGAGGTTCTGACATCCGGTCCAAAGCTTGGTTACGCGCCGTCATAGATAGCTCGGATATCGTCAACATCCACCGGACGTGAGAGCGCAGACTTATACTGAATCAAGTCTTCCTTCAGCATAAGGGGAAGCTCAAGACCCAACAAACGCACCATCGCATGGCGGGAAAAATCTATATCAAGCGGAACCCAAGTTTCTCTGCCTGCATCGAATATTCTTGGACCGTTAGCGCTACCTACCTCCACTTTGATGCCTTCATACTTGAACTGGACGTAGGTTAGATCCCAGCCTTCCTCTTGGCGGTGAGCGGCAGTTTTAGATACAAATGCCTGGCCGGCCTGAACCACTGACGAAAAGTACTCACCGGGGACAAAAAGGTCGATGTCATTCAGTTCGCGCTTAGAGCCATATCCCTTTGCTGCGAGTCCGCCACAGATCAGAAAAGGGATATTGCTCTCTCTCAGTAGCCCCACGATCCACTGGGCTGCTAAATGATGCACGCCTCCTCCTTTTGCGAAAAACGAGGCTGTATAAAAACCAAATTCTGAGCCATTCCTACCAACCTTTGCAGCTGTTCTTTTATTCATCCGAGGTCGGCTAGCGCATTGATTTATTTAGAGGCAATAGCGGCTTATCTCAGATTTCGCCGCTGCGTCAGCTACCGCTCAGTCAGTGGCACCGTTTCATAGCTCAGATTGTGAGGTGGGTGTCCTATTAAGCATTAATTCCGAGAAATGGAAAGCCGCAGATCCGAAAAGCGGGGCTGCGTATGGGGTGGAACATCTACGTCGTTACGCTAAGGGGCGACATCAGGGCTGCCTCTCGTCCTCCCAATAGTGCCTGTATAAGCGCCGCATCCAGTAGCATATCGGGAATGAATTTGAGCTGGAAGGCCGTAAGAATAGCCCTAATCTCTTCCTGATGAATGGGGGAAAGCTTAACCGAGGCTGTGGGCCAGCTATCGACAACAGTATGCGCTTTGCCGATAAGCTTAAGCCGGCTGGCAATGTACTCTTCACTCCCGACATACGGCCGGATCTGTTCCCAAGCGTGCTGCAGAAAATCCGGCCACTGTCCCAGTCCGCGATAGTAAGACGAAACCAGCGAATGGCCGTGGCAGCTTTTGATGTCTTCAAATAACTGACGAACCTGAACATCGGCTTTTTCAGGGTCAACCATCTGGACTTTGGCCGCACCCTGTGCAATACCGGAAGGCAGGGATTGCAATAGCTCTGGCGATGTCGCTACGTCAGCTATCTGATCTTCAAACGCTGCCTTATGGAAAAACGTAACGATGAGCAGCAGTTTTGGCAGGACATAATGAATGGTGTCGTTAAAGGCTTGCAATTTGTCAGGGTTATCCAGCCCTGTGAGATCCATCACAGCGCTCACGGGGGCGCCTTTCAGTAAGGCTTGGGCTCGTATGTCGCCACTAGCCTCCTCAAAATGGATTGTCCGCGCGATGGGGCGGACTTGCCCCCACGCTTCTTCAAGATAGTCGGGGTAGTTGGCCAGCGCTCTAAAGATCTTGTTGACGATCGGTACCCGTAGCGTCTGCTGTATATCTTCATAGATTTCTTTCAGACGTGCATCCGCCTGCTCGGGCATGATATCCGGTAGATCTACGGCGAGTTTCATACCTTGCTGAACTAATGATTCCTGATCGCCTGCCATATCTGTCTCCGTTGATCTTTGCAGCCGCAACTAGAACTGTTCGTATACCCTTTGACAACCATCTGGTCAGTGTTAGATGGCTTACTATTGAGCCTGCGGTTGCTATATCAGGTATAGAGTAGAGCCTGAAGCGGCCGCCTGCATTAGCTGGTGCATGACACTCTGTCCATCATTTCCGGATCAGACAGAGGATGCGGAAGTTGCAGAGCGTAGAAGAAAGCGTAGAAGGACACCCAACGAAACCGAGCGAAGACTCCCGACGGCATGAGCGTCGACGGCATGAGGACACCCAACGAAACCATAGCCCGACGGCATGAGGACACCCAACGAAACCATAGCCCGGCCCAACAACTTCTGATACTGTCTATCCATACAGCTACCGAAAGAAGGGAATGCCAATGCCCCGGGCAAGGAAAGCCCAAGTCGCCGTCGAAGCGACACCCTACTACCACTGCGTCAGCCGCTGTGTCCGACGCGCCTTTCTCTGTGGCCAGGATCCTCTGACCGGTCAGGATTTCTCACACCGAAGAGCCTGGATTGAGACCCGCCTGCTCAAACTCGCTACGGTGTTTGCATTGGACGTCTGTGCCTATGCGGTGATGAGTAACCATGTCCATGTGGTCCTGCATATCAATCAAGCGGAGGCCGACCAGTGGACCCTAGGGGCGGTCATTGAGCGATGGCACCACCTGTTCAGGGGCACGATCTTCAGTCAACGCTATCTCCGGGGTGAGCCCCTGCGAGAAATCGAGCAACGCAAACTGGAGGAGCAAGTCGAGATTTGGCGGGCGCGGTTGCAGGACATCAGTTGGTTCATGCGTTGTCTGAACGAAGACATCGCCCGGCGAGCCAACCTTGAAGATGATTGTACCGGCCGATTCTGGGAAGGTCGTTTCAAATCCCAGGCCCTGCTTGACGAGCAGGCCCTGGCCGCCTGCCTGGCCTACGTCGATCTCAACCCCATACGCGCCGGCATCGCCAAGACGCCAGAGACAAGTGAGTTCACTTCCGTCAGGGCTCGAGTACAGCAGCGCCGGAACGATACCGATAACCTGCCTGGCCTGTTTCCGTTTGCAGGCTACCCACGACAGGACATGCCAGTGGGCCTACCCTTCCGGCTGGAGGACTACCTGGAACTAGTCGATTGGACGGGCCGCCAACTCAGGGCCGGCAAAAAAGGCCACATCCCCGAAAACGTACCCCCTATCCTGGACCGCCTCGCCATTGAACCCAAACACTGGCTCTACATGAGTCGCAGCTTTGAAAGCCAGTTCAAAGGACTGGTTGGCACAGCGTTCAATCTGAAGGCGGCCTGTCAGCAATTGGGCTACCGACGGACCGTTGGCCTGGGCCGTTGCCAAATGTTGTTGGGGTAGTCCCCCAACCCACCTTCCTTCACACCGAATATCTGCCCTCTTCGAGTGGCGGGCAGCCGCCTTTTGTTCAGAAAGCCGCATTGCTTGATTTAATAGCCCTGCAAGACGTAAAGCCGTGGCGATTCTCCATTTCGCCGGGTCAAATCGGAAAGTTGAGGCAAATTTTGCTGTAAAGACTGAGCGAGGTCTCCGGCTTAGAGTGGGCGGCTTAGAGTGGGTGTCCTTTTAAGGGCTCCGTTTTAAGGGCTCCAGGTGTCCTTTTAAGTGCTTTATATCCGACGAGTCTGGTGCCATGCCTGGCACACACGCCAGGCACAGCGGCGCGCGTTAGCGCGTCCGTTGGCCTGACTTGTTAGCAGAGATGTCCTTGAAGCCGCCGGAGACATACTTGTGTAGGACACTAGAAACCAAGGACTGGTAAGGAAGCCCCTCTTCCAGTGCCCGACGTTGAAGTGCTTCCAGGTCACGACTGGAGATACGTATGTTGATCCGCTTGTCTTTCTTGAACGTTTCTTCCGCTGCCTTCGTCAAGTACTCTCGACGATCGGCATCCAGATCTGACTCGAACTCTTCGGATTCGTAAGCCTCTAGCAGCTCTTGCTCTTCGGGATCTAATTTGGTCTTTGCCATGCTACCCCCCTAAAAATTTCTTGGTGGCCTTGCGACTGGGGATGACCGACTTGAGAAAAATTTCTCTATCATTCTCAACGTATGGCACCAGCCAGGCGTAATCGTCAACCCGAACCACAAGCAGGCGCTGGTTCGGATACTTGTCCCTGTTGGGGTGAGGTCCATCATCAAGTAAACCACCAGACTGAAGAGCAAACAGGACATCTTCGAAGGAGACACCCCGCTCGCTCATCAACTGCTGGTTCTTCTCAGCATTCCAGTTAACTTGCTTCATGGGACGAGTCTAGCAGAGCGTGTGCCTATTGGCATCTTTCTAACGAAGACGTAGAAGACCACCTAACGAACCGAGTGAAGACTCCGGTCTTAGAGTGGGTGTCCTTTTAAGTGTTTGCGGTCTTAGAGTGGGTGTTCTTTTAAGTGTTTGCGTTTGCTTGTAATTCGAGCTGCCTCTCACTCCGCCAGACTCGAATGAGCACAACCTCTTTAGCCTGCCTGAGATAGACAACTCGAAACGGCGCGTGAATCAATTCGCGAATATGATCCATGTTGAATTCAGGAACAACTCGGCCAGCATCAGGGTGGATTTGAAGCATTTCACAGTGCTCCAGGATAGCAGCCACGAAATCATCACCGATATGTGGCACATCCTGCTCTTTGTAATATTCCTGAATAGCCTGTAAGTCCTCAAGAGCGGACTGCGCGATGCGTAATTCCATTTACTTGATACCCAACGTTTTCCTGGCGTCCTCCAACGATACGGTGTTGCCCTCGCGAACATCCATAAGCCCCTGCGCCACCGCCTTTACAAACCGCAATTCCTCTGCGGTTCTCTCATAATCCTCGAGCCCCTGAACAACAGCTATGCCGCGGCCACGGCTGGTGAGCAGGATGGGGCGATGCGTATCTTGCGCTCGACCAACCACCTTTCCGGGATTGATCTTCAGGTCTGATAGAGGAATGACATCCTCGGAAAATTTCACTTGCATGGTGATTACCTACTCAACGATTTGGTGCTATCAATAGCACCAGTTAACAGGTGCGGTCAATAAACATAGCAGCCAATTATACGAACGCGTTCGTATAACACCCATTCGTATAACTCCAAAGAAAAACGCTCTCAAAAAAGTAACTTTTATCTTTAAAAACAGAACAGTGAGAGCACCCCAACCAATCAAAACCGGAATTATACGCCCCTCCAGAAGCCACACCGCCCCTAAATCTGAAACGTATAACTCCGCACCCCCATGTGTCCACTTTTCAAACGTATCAAATAGTTACCCACCCTTTCGGAAGCCCCCCGGCATTTTACGAACGCGTTCGTATAACTCCAGCTCATATTTCCGAGCGAGACGTGCAAACCCATAGTTTTTTACAACGCCCGATACCGCCGCTCAGGCCGCCCCACCGAGCCGTAGGTCACCTCAGCCATCAGTTCTTCCGCACTCACCAAATACTCCAGATACCGGCGCGCCGTCGTGCGTGAGGCGCCGATTTCCTGGCCGACGGCTTCTGCGCTCCAGTCGCCGGGGGTTTTCATCACGTCGCGGATTTTGTCGAGGGTGAGCGGGTCGATGCCTTTGGGTAGGCGTTGTGCGGACTCGCCGGTAGGCTCCGTGTGGTTTCGCGGCAGGAGGGCGTCGACCTCTTCCTGGGCTACGTTGTTGAGACTGTTGAGGGTGTCCAGATGCTGGCGATAGCGCTGGATGGCCGCTTGCAGGCGTTCGAACACCAGCGGTTTGAGGATGTAGTCGAATACGCCGCCGCGTAGTGCGCTGCGTAGGGTGTCCACTTCCTTGGCGGCGGTGATGAGGATGACGTCGCTGGGACTGTCGCCGGCGCGCAGTTCGCGCAGTAGTTCCAGGCCGCTGCCGTCCGGAAAGTAGACGTCGAGCAGTACCAGGTCCGGCTGGAGCACGTCGACCTGGTCACGAGCGTCTGCCAGGGTATGGGCCATACCGCAGAGCTCCACATCGTCCATGCGCTCGACAAAGCGGCGCTGTATTTCGGCGATCTGGCGGTCATCCTCGACAATAAACAGGCGAATGGACTTCAAGACGCATTGACCTCCGGCTGTCCGGGCGCGTTCGATGGTTTGGGTGTTTTCGATAAATACAGTGTAAACCGGCTGCCCGAGGGCTGCAGTGTCTCGACGGTCACTGAACCACCCCAGCGATCGACGAACTGGCGCACCAGATACAGGCCGATACCGCGATCACCCTCCTGTTTGTCGGTGACGCCGCGTTCGAAGATGCGTTCGTGCTGGTTCTGCGGAATGCCGGGACCCTGGTCTTCCACTTCGAAAATCAGGTCGTGGCCCAGGTCGGTCATGCTCAGGTGTACGAGGCCGCCCTCCCCCTGATACTGGCGCGTGGCTTCCAGCGCGTTGTCGATCAGGTTGCCGAGCACGCTGACCAGTTGATCCCTCGGCAGTTTTTCCGGCACGTCCGCCATCTGGCTGTCCGGGTCGATGACCAGCTTCAAGCCCATTTCCCGGGCGCGGTTGTATTTGCCCAGCAGGCAGCCGGCGAGGACCGGGTCGGGCACGGCTTCCAGCAATAGATGGATCAAGGCCTGGTGATCACTCACTTCGTTGCCGATCAACGCCAGCGCTTCTTCGTTAGCCCCTATCTGGATCAGTCCGGCAATGGTGTGCAGCTTGTTGGAATATTCATGGGTCTGGCTGCGCAGGGTGTCGGCATACTGTTGAATGCGGGTGAGCTGCCGGCTGACCTGGTCGAGCTCGTCGCGCAGGCGGAAACTGGCGACCACGCCGATAATCTCGTCCCCCTGTTTGACCGGCAAGCGGTTAACGATCATTTGCCGTCCTTGCAGCCACACTTCCTGATCGAATGCGGACTCACCGGTTTCCAACGCCGTCATCAGGTTGTTGTCGGGCAAAATGTGGGCAATGGGCTTGCCGGCGAGGCGGGTATCCGGGTCGAGCCCCAGCGTCTTGATGGCCGTGCGGTTAAACGTGGTGATGGTGCCGCCGCGGTTGATGGCGATGATGCCTTCGCGGACGGACTGCAAAGTGGCGTCGCGCTCCTGGAACAAGCCGGCAATTTCCTCCGGCTCCAGCCCGAAAATAGCGCGCTTGAAGCGGCCGGCGATGAGGATGGCTGCCAGTACGCTACCCAGCAACATCAGCCCCATCACCGCGTAGAGCACGGTGTTATAGCGCTGGATCACGGAGAAGACCTGATTCAGCGAATAGCCCACCGAAACGATGCCGATAATTTCTCCGTTGCTGACGTCGATAATCGGCGCCTTGCCCCGCATCGAAAGACCTAGGCTGCCCAGCGCTTTGGCCACGTACGCCTGGCCCTTCTCCAGCGCCAGGGTGCCGTGATCGCCATCATCGTCCGCCATCGAGTGGCCGATGCGATCCGGATCGGGATGGGCCAGTCGGATGGCGCTATGGTCACCGATAACGATGAACAGAGCCTCGTTGGTTTCCGCAAGACGCTCGCTCAGCGCCCTCAAAGACTCGGTATCGCGTGCGCGTACGCCCTCGATAATCGACGGCATGGCCGCAACGGTTTTGGACACCATCAGCGCCCGCTGGCCGATCTCGCCGTACAGCGACTCGCTCAGGTAGTAGCCGGCGAAGCCGCCGATCAAGCCGGTCTGGAGCGCACTGACGAGGCCCAGGATGATGATCATCCGAGTTTTGAGCTTGAGCTTTCGGTAGGCAAACGGCATGGACAAACAGCAAATTTATTATGAGTTTCTGCAAGAGGTTAATTCACAGGCGACAGGTTTGCCCGTGAACTTTATGCACAAAACGTCCTTTAAATTCTTTAAAGGCTTTACGCCCACAAACTTCATCGTTGCCTGATCGGTACTTAACCTCCGAGGTGAGTCGTCTGCTCGATGCCAAACCGGCATCACACGGGGAGTATCTCGCAACGAGCCTCCCCTGACGGCACAACAACAAAACCGAGGTGACAATATGCTTATCAAACGATGCCTGTCATTCGTGGCCATGGCCACGTTCAGCCTTTCCGCCTTCGCGTGGGAACCCTCCGGCAAAGTCGAATGTATCGCGCCCGCGGACCCGGGCGGCGGGTGGGACTTTACCTGCCGCAGTGTCGGCAACGTGATGGAACAGCTCGATATCGTTCCCCGCAGCGTTCAGACCATCAATATGGCCGGTGCCGGCGGTGGTGTTGCCTATGCCCACACGGTCAGCAAGCGCGCTGGCGAAGAGCAGGTGTTGGTGGCCGCATCTACTGCGACGACAACCCGTCTCGCCCAGGGTCAGTTCCACGGTATGAATGCCGATATGGTGAACTGGATTGGCGCGCTAGGGGCCGATTACGGCGTCATCGCCGTGTCCAAGGACTCCGAGTATAAAGACCTGTCTTCGCTGATGGATGCGCTTAAGGACGATCCCCGCAGCGTCAAGTTCGCCGGGGGCAGCGCCAAGGGCGGCTGGGATCACCTCAAGGTGCTGATTGCCGCTAAAGCCGCAGGCGTCGAAACGCTGCCACGGATTCCCTACCTGTCGTACAACAACGGTGGCGAGGCTATGACCCAAGTGGTCGGCGGTCACGTCGATGCTTTTACCGGCGATATCAGCGAAGCCCAGGGATTCATGGAATCCGGCGACCTCCGCGTGCTGGCCGTGCTCGCCGAAGAGCGCCTGCCGGGCAAGTACTCGGACATCCCCACCGCCCGTGAACAGGGTATCGATGCGCTTGGCCCCAACTGGCGCGGGTTCTACATGCCTGCGGATATCTCCGACGAGGCCAAGCAGTATTGGATCGACGCTATGGACACCATTTACCAGAGCGACGAGTGGAAGAAGGTCATGACGCAGAATGGCCTGATGCCCTTCCACATGAGCGCCGGTGAGTTCGAGAGCTTCGTCAAGGAGCAGATCCAGTCCATCGAGGACCTGTCCAAGGACATCGGGCTGATTCGCTAATGACCTCCCTCAACGACCGTATTTTCGGCGTTGTGATGATCGTCCTGGCCATCGCCTATGGCTGGGGCGCTTCACAGCTACCCGAACCGTTCGGTGGGTCCGAGGCCGTTGGGCCGGAGACCTTCCCGATTCTCTTGGCCGTGGTGCTGGGCCTCTCCAGCCTGTACATGGTGGTGCGCCCCGACCCGGATAACGCCTGGCCCTGGAGCCGCACCTGCGTGGAACTCGTCATTGCCGTGGTGGTGCTGGTGCTCTACGCCATGCTCCTGCAGCCGCTGGGCTTCATCGTCAGTACGCTTCTGGCCGTCGGCACGCTGTGCTGGCGTATGGGCGCGCGCCCACTGAACGCCTTTATTACCGGCGGCGTGGCGGGTGTCGTGGTTTTCCTGCTGTTCAACTTCGCGCTTAATCTGGCGCTCCCGTTGGGCCTGCTTGATTTTCTAGAGGTGAGCTAATGGAAACCCTTGGCTTCCTGATGGATGGCTTCGCCGTCGCGCTGCAGCCGGAGAACCTGATGTATGCCTTGCTGGGGGCCTTCCTCGGCACGTTGATCGGCGCGCTGCCGGGCCTCGGCCCTGCCAACGGCGTGGCGATCCTGATTCCGCTGGCTTTCACCCTGGGCCTGCGTCCGGAAACGGCCCTGATCATGCTGACGGCGGTCTACGCCGGCGCCATGTACGGTGGGCGGATATCGTCGATCCTGCTTAATATTCCCGGTGACGAACCGGCGATGATGACCTGTCTGGACGGCTATCCCATGGCCCAGCAGGGCAAGGCCGCCGAAGCCCTTGCGATCTCCGCCGTGGCCTCTTTCATGGGGAGCTTGATCGCCACTATCGGCTTAATCCTGCTGGCCCCAATCTTAGCCAACTTCGCATTGACCTTCGGTCCTGCGGAGTACTTCGCCCTATTCCTGCTGGCGTTCGCCACTCTCGGTGGCATTACCGGCAAGAACCCAATGAAGACCGTTGTCGCAGCATGTATCGGCCTGATGATCGCTACCGTGGGTATCGATAACACCGGCGTACAGCGGTTCACGTTCGGGGTACTGGAATTATACGAAGGTGTGGATTTCATCATTGCCATTGTGGGCTTGTTCGCTATTTCCGAGCTGCTGTTCTTCATTGAGGACAAGGCCGGCGGCGGCAAGGAGAAGATGACCGTCAACAAGCTCAAGCTATCCTGGGCCGACATTCGCGGCATCATGCCTTCCAGTTTTCGCGGCGGCGTTCTCGGGTTCATCGCGGGTGTTCTGCCGGGCGCGGGCGCGTCCCTGGGCAGCTTTATCGGCTACACCCTGGAAAAGAAAGTGGTGGGTAAGAAAGGGTACTTCGGCCAGGGCGATCCGCGCGGTGTTGCGGGGCCAGAGGCCGGTAACAACGGTGCATCCAGTGGTGCACTGGTGCCGATGCTAACCCTGGGCGTGCCAGGCAGCGGCACCACCGCTGTTCTGCTGGCTCTGCTGATTTCGTTGAATATCACACCGGGCCCGCTGATGTTCACCCAGAACGCCGATATCGTCTGGGGCGTGATCGCGGCGTTGCTGATCGGCAACTTCCTGCTGCTGGTGCTCAATATTCCGTTGGTGGGCATCTTCGTAAGGCTGCTGTCGGTGCCGCCGATGTACCTGCTGCCAATCGTGACTATGGTGGCGTTCGTGGGCATCTACTCGATCAGCAACACTACCTTCGACCTTTACTTTATGGTCGCCTTCGGCGTCGCAGGCTACGTGCTGCGTAAACTGGAAATCCCGCTGGTGCCGGTCATTCTCGGCCTTTTGCTGGGACCGGAAATGGAGAAGAACCTGCGCCACGCGCTGGATATCTCAGACGGCGACTGGTCGACGCTCTGGAACAGCGGTCTGGCTATCGGTCTGTGGGTTTTCGCGGGAATGGGGCTGATCCTGCCCTACATCGTAGGCCCTATCCTGCGCCGCCGCATGAACTCGGCCATCAAGGAGACGCCCACAGCGGACTAGGTCTTAGCAAAGTTTTCGATGATGATCTGTCATCGGTTCTTGGGGTATCCGGCGTTGCCAGATGCCCCTTTTTTTGGACTATTTTCTTTCGTCACTGCGCCATGCGTTCTGGGTATTCGCGCTTGGAGGCGTGTCCCCGATCTGTCCCAGCAGTGTCATAAAATCAAACACAATTCTTTCTTCGATAAAGCCGTTGCGTCGAATAAACTTACACAACTCTCAACCACCCAACAATTGAAAGCACACTAACTCATTGTTTATGTGACAGCTATCAAAAACAGGCACCATTCCTGCCTATGCTCGCGTGCATTGCATTAGCGCTCCGCCTTCCAGGAGCGTTTGCGCCTATCTCAAGGAGAGTAGTATGAGAATTTCTCGTTGTTTGACCCTGGGTGCCCTGTTGTCTCTTACTGTAGGAACAGCACAGGCTGGTATTATCGATTTCACCGACGCACTCTGGCAAAAGAAGGTCAGCGGCGATAACTCTTCCAGCAAGACCCGCACCGTTGAAGGCATTGACGTTACCGTTACAGCCTATAAGGCCGGCAAGCTGGCGAACCTGACTTTTACTAATTTTGATGGTTCCAGCCACGCGCCTTGCGACACTCTGCTGGCTTGCGAAACCGATGGCACCGGCATCAACGATGACGAGATCTCCTACGGCGCAGGCAACAAAACCGATGTCGAGCGCATCGTAATCACCTTCTCGCAGGCTCTGGACATCACTAAACTGCACTTCTTCGACCTGTTCCTAGAAGGCGGATCAAGCGGCGACCCGGCCGTCGAGAAGGCGCAATGGCAAATTAACGGTTCAGGTGTAGGCGGGACTCTCGACGGCTACCTGGACAGCGGCTACGCCGAAACCGGCTTGCTGGACTATACCGGTGTTTTCCAGATCGAATTCTTTGCCGACACGGCTAAGACCGCCTCGTCCGCGAATTCAGACTTCGCGGTCGCCGGCATCAGCTTCGCTTCAGTCCCCGAGCCGGCAACCTTTGCCCTGCTGGGTCTTGGACTGGCTGGTCTGGTTCTGCGTCGTAAAGCGCAGTAAAACAATCCAGGTCTGCCTTAACGCCTCGCTTATGCGGGGCGTTTTTCGTTTTGGAGGCGGCGAACCTGCAACGCGGAATATTGTGATTCTACTAAGCCCGGTTATGCGCGAAGCTGAAAGGTAACTGACGCAAACGCCTATGGGCATCATCCATCCTCTATTCGCTGGTCCCGCACCCACGCCACCACAGCCTCCGCATGCTGGTCCGGCGGGAATACCGGGTAGAACACTTTTTGAATGACACCGCCGACGGCAATCAACGTCAGGCGCTTGATCAAATGCGTGCCATTGAATTCAAAGGTCGGCAGCGTCAATGCGTTGGCCAGGGCCAGATCGCTGTCATGCAGCAGCGGAAAGGTTAACCCCAGTCGCTCGACAGCCGCTTTCTGCTCATCCAACGGCTGAGCGCTCACACCGAACACACTCGCTCCCAGAACCGTCAATTCATCATGGTGATCACGAAAGTCGCAGGCTTGGGGCGTGCACCCCTTGGCCCCGGGGATATCGGCCCAGCCCGGAGCGGCCGGCGTATTTGGATCGCCGATGCGCGGATAGCAATAAATCACGGTCAGGCCGCTCAGGGCCGAGAGATCAATCGTTTCACCGTGGGTGCCGGGCAACGCAACCGCGGGTATCGCCGCACCATCCAGGTGAACACAGGCGCCATCGTCGGCAGGTACCGGCAAGTCCTCGGAAAATCGGGTGTGTCTTGTCATGGGTTATAGTCCCCGGTTCGCAAAAATGGCAGGCTTATTTTAAATGGCGCGGGTTATCCCGGCCATCGCCCGAGTGTCATACGTCAAGGGCCGCCCGGTGGTCCAATGCACGGCGCGATCAGTCATCTTCAGGAAGGAGGTCATCGAGTATGAACCCGTCTCGTCGTACTTTGCTCAAGGATCCACGCGAACTGTATCCCAAACCCGAGTATCCCAGCCAACAGCAGTCGGTGCCCGGAGAAGAGGGCGACATGCGCCCGTTCCCCGACCATGGCGAGGAGAGCTATCGCGGCAACGCGCAGCTTGAAGGCTACACCGCCCTGGTGACCGGAGGTGACAGCGGGATCGGAAAGGCCGTCGTACTGGCCTATGCCCGAGAAGGCGCGAATGTCGCGTTTACCTATCTCGACGAGGATCGGGATGCCCAAGAGACCGCCGAACTGGTGCGGGCAGCGGGACGCAAGGCGCTGGTTATCAAAATGGACCAGACCGATCGCAATGCGTGCGATCACGTGATCAAGCGCGTCATCGACGAATTCGACCACCTCGACATCCTGGTGAACAACGCCGCCTTCCAGATGAGCTATAACAAACTGGAAGAGATTCCGGACGACGAGATCCACCGTGCGTTCAGCACCAACATCGAAGCCCTGTTCTATTTATGCCGCGCCGCCCTGAAACACATCCCTCCCGGCGGCAGCATCATCAATACCACCTCGATCCAGGCGTTCAAACCGAGCGTGCACCTGGCGCCCTACGCGGCCACGAAAGCGGCAATCGCCAATTTCACCCTCTCCCTGGCCGAGCAGGCGATTGAGCAAGGGGTGCGGGTCAACGGCGTGGCACCGGGACCGGTATGGACACCGCTGATTCCCTCGACGTTTCCACCGGACAAGGTTGAGAGCTTCGGCGGCAACACCCTGTTCGGCCGCCCAGCCCAGCCGGCAGAACTGGCCCCGGTGTATGTATTCCTGGCTTCACCGGCGGCCAGTTTCGTCACCGGTGAAATCTATGGCGTGACCGGAGGCAGCAAGCAGCTTTAGCCCCCGGTTTGGAGGCGATGAACGCTCCCGCTCCCCAACCGGCTCCGATTATGAACCGTCCCGTTCATAGTCGCGCAGCCGGTTATAAAGGGTCTTCAGACTGACACCGAGTAGATGCGCAGCTCGATCTTTACGGCCGTGGACTCGCTCCAGGGTGGCAAGGATCAGATTTTTCTCCATCTCTGCTACAGACGTGCCGATGTTGACCGTCAAGCTAGGGCCACCGCCGGCGTCGGCCGTCAGTGGGTGGCAAATGGCGTCCGGCAAATCGTCAGCACGAATCCACTCGTCGGCCATGATGTGAGCCCGCTGCATAACATTCTTTAGTTCACGCAAATTGCCCGGCCACGGGTAGTTTTTCAGAGCATTAAGCGCGTCCCGGGAAAGCTGCGTGCGACGGCCTGTTTCGGCGTTGAGTTCGTCGAGAAAGCAGTTGGCCAGTAACGAGATGTCGTCCCCCCGCGCGCGCAGTGGCGGTAGCACAATCGGGAACACCTGGATCCGGTACAGCAGGTCGGACCTTAGATTGCCGGCTTCCACTTCCCGCTCCAGCTTGCGGTTGGAGGCGCAGATGACCCGCACATCCGTTTCTCGGACTCGATGACTGCCGACACGCACAAACTCGCGAGATTCCAGCACGCGTAACAGTTTCACCTGTAACTCAATGGGCATCTCCGTGATCTCGTCAAGGAACAGCGTACCGCCATGCGCCCGTTCGAAAACGCCCTGATGATCCTTGACGGCCCCGGTGAAACTGCCTTTGTCATGCCCGAAAAGTTCGCTTTCGATGAGCTGGGGGGACATAGCGCCGCAGTTGACCGGCAGGAAAGGTTTGTCCCGGCGGTCGCTGTGATCATGGATAGCGCGCGCTACGACTTCCTTGCCAGTGCCACTTTCACCGGTCAGCATGACCGTTGCGGTGGTTGGCGCGACTTTGCGGATCTGCTCGGCAATTCGCTGCATGGTGTCGGACTCGCTATGCAACAGGTCCCACACCGTATCTTCCCCCGTCGACGCTGGGGAAGCGCATGCGCCTGAGCGATTTATCATACGATCCGACGTCTGTCCCAGCTCGCTCAAGGCGCTCCAGATGTCGGCGGTGTCCACTGGATTCTGCAGATAGATCAACGCCCCTCTAGCCCGAGACTGCTGGGCAAAAAGGCCTCGCTCGTCCGGTCCCGTCACCACCACCCTAGCACCCAGTTTCGCTGCTTCTTCGATTATCGAAAGCTCGCTCGCCGTACCGCGCCCGACACTGAGAATGGCAATCCCTGGTCGTAGCTCTCGCAAGACCTGGAGGGCATAGCCGGCGTTTTGGGTGAATGTCGCTGTACAGTTTTGAGTATCGGGAATCTCGGAAAGGTGGATAGCTTCGCCGGAATGCGCCAATACAAGTACATGGTTTGCGGATACCGGGCACTCATTTCCCGGCGTGCCCGCTGATAAAGAGGACAGTTTGGATTCCTTAATCACGCTCATCCTTCACGCTCCTTGCATCTCCGTCCAACTGGAAACTGCTTGTCGTGCGGAATGTGACTTGATGGTTGCTACTGCCAGGCTAACTCAAGCCATGCCCGGCTCTATCCGTCGTTCACGCCCTTACGGTGAATGGTAGGCTACTTTTGAACACAGGACTTAACATATAAACTAAAGCCAGCTTCGGCCAATCCACATTAACCCAGGTTAGGGGCGCCCCCAATAAGGTGAGCATAGCCTGCAAACTTTGCAAAACTGCTTGTAGTTTTTACCGACGCAAAATCTCTGCGGGATCAGCAAGCTAACGTATTAAACCACCCTCATCATCGCTATCGCCTTCCCCCTGATTCCAGGCCGCTTTGTGCCCAAAGCTGACAAAGGTTTCATGTATTCATAATTGGCCTGGTCTTCGCTTTATCTGTAGTGCAGTGCCTTTATTTTGGGGCGGTCTCCGTCCTTTAATCGGCCCATTCATGACAGAGCATGACGGAGTGTTGCTATGAACATCAGGGAAATCATGAATTCAGACGTACAACTGGTTACGCCATCCACCACCCTGAAGGATGCCGCAGCCCAAATGGCCCAGCGGGGCATTGGCTTCTTGCCGATTGGCGATGACAAGCTTGCCGGGTCCGTCACAGATCGGGATATCGTGCTTCGGGGCGTCGGCCAGGGTAAAGACGTCAGCACGACGACAGTAGCCGAGATCATGACTGACGATGTGCTCTACTCTTTTGAAGATACAGACGTCGAGGCCGTCGCTCAGAACATGGGCGAGAAGCAGGTTCGGCGTATGCCGGTGGTCGACGCAGACAAGCGGCTGGTGGGCGTTGTCAGCATTGGCGACATGGTGCCCCACCTTCAAGCCGATACGGCCAAGAACGTCTTCGCCGGCATCACGGCCCATAGCCAGGCCGCTTGATAACGTCATTCGCAGGGAACGCATGACGAGGCCCGCCAACCGGTCGGGCCTTTTTTATGCATGTTGTGAGCCGCATGTTGAGCTAGAGATTGTGCCACGGCTCGTCAAAAATCTACGACGCTAGTGCGCAAATACTTGAAAGCCTCAAAGCCGATGCTGGCGCATATCCGCCACGAGCTCCCGGCGGCGATCGTATAAACGCTGGCTGAAATCCTGGGTGCTCAGGGGCAGCAGCCCCGGAAACAGGGCCTCTTCCTCGTAGCTGGCATGCCGTACAAAATGCCGCTTGAGCGTTCTTACCTTGGCTCCGAACAGCAGATCGCCCGGCGCCTGGCCATCCAGCGTATCCAGAATAACCTTGAGCGCGTAGTGTTCGACGAGAGATTCGTCCAATTGAGCGCGCTGTTCGGCATTCGCCGCCGCACGCATGCCGGGGTAAAAGACTTCTTCCTTGAGGATCAGGTAAACCGTGAGTTGGTCGCAAATAGCCTGCAGCAGCCCGGTTAGGTCATGACTCTGCTGATGATGGGCCAGCTGCCCGAACAGCCGGCGGATATAACGGTGCTCGGCCTGCAGCTGGGTAATGGAATCCACCGGGGTGATGGCGTGTTCCCGTATCTGGCCTTGATCTGAGGCGTATACCATAAACACTCCCTACCACGACGAAAACTGACTTACCGGTTGGGCAGCAAGACACGAGCCAAGTTGCCTATCGAAGAACGAGCCGTTTCCTCCCGGAGCGGACTTCCCCCGCAGTGGTACCGCTCTTAGTAGCTGCTCTTGGTAGCTACCCCATTAGCTCCCCTATAAAAAACCCGGCCAAAGCCGGGTTGAGTCAGAACACACAGCCCCAAACCGGGCCGCGCAATCGGTCACTGCTTGAGTTTATAGGCCTCCGATATAAATCATGAGGTAAGCAAAGCCGGTAAATTTCTGTTTCGGATCGCTACGGACGATCATAGGCAATGACGCTTTGACCAGGAGCGGTCTATACTCAAGTTCCTTTTTTAACAACTGATTGGTTTTACCATCAGGTTTCAACAACAGCTCTACAACAAGCCAAAAAACAGGTTCTGTTGCAACAACAGATCCCTTTGCACACAAAAAAGACACACGACAAAAAGACATCAGGAATGGAAGCACAGCTATGAAACCGGAAACTCTGGCACTGCATGCAGGCTTCAAGGGCGACCCGACGACCCATGCCGCAACCACGCCGATCTACCAAACCACCTCCTACACCTTCGACGACACCCAGCACGGCGCCGATCTGTTCGATCTGAAGGTTGAAGGCAACATTTACACCCGGATCATGAATCCCACCAACGCCGTCCTCGAGGAACGCATGGCGAAGCTCGAAGGCGGCGTGGGTGCGCTGGCTGTGGCCTCGGGTATGGCCGCGATCACTTATGCCCTGCAAACGATTTGTCACGCCGGCCACAACATCGTCAGCACCAGCCAGCTCTACGGCGGCACCTACAATCTTTTCGCCCACTCCCTACCCAACCAGGGCATCGAATGCCGCTTCACGCAACACGATGATTTCGACGCGGTGGAACAGGCCATCGACGACAACACCCGGGCCCTGTTCTGCGAGTCCATCGGCAACCCCGCTGGCAACGTGGTGGACATCGAGCGTTGGGCGGAAATTGCCCATAGCCACGGCATTCCGCTGATTGTCGACAACACCGTGGCCACGCCGTTCCTATGTCGCCCGTTCGAGCATGGCGCGGATATCGTGATCCACTCGCTGACCAAGTATGCCGGTGGCCACGGCACGGCCGTAGCGGGCGTCATCGTAGACTCGGGCATCTTTGATTGGAAAGCCAATGCAGCCAAGTTCCCGATGCTCAACGAGCCGGACCCGTCGTATCACGGCGTGATCTACACCGAAGCGTTGGGCGAAGCCGCCTTTATCGGTCGTTGCCGCGTAGTGCCGCTGCGCAGTACCGGCGCCGCGCTTTCGCCGTTTAACGCCTTCCTGATCATGCAAGGACTTGAAACGCTCGCGCTACGCATGGAAAGGCACTGCGAAAATGCGGAGAAAGTAGCGAATTACCTGGAAAACCACGCCAAGGTTGAGTGGGTCAACTACGCGGCCCTGCAAAGCAGCCCCTACAACGAAACCTGCGAGAAAATCTGCGGCGGCAAGGCGTCGGGCATTCTGAGCTTTGGCATCCAGGGCGGTTTTGAAGCGGGCGCCCGTTTTATCGATGCACTCAAGCTGATCTACCGGCTGGTGAACATCGGCGACGCCAAGTCCCTGGCCTGCCACCCGGCCTCCACGACGCACCGGCAGCTCAACGCCGAGGAGCTCAAAAGCGCCGGCGTCAGCAAGGATCTTGTGCGCTTGTCCATCGGCATCGAGCATATTGAGGATATTCTCGAAGATATCGAGCAGGCACTGGACATCGCCTGCGGCCAGTAATTCAGAACAGCAAGCTGTCCAAGACCCCGCCAGCGTTGATCCGGCGGGGTCCGTCCCTCACTTACGCCTATGAGCGCCCGACCCTGATTGCTCTCCCACCGTGGCCGCCCTAATCGTCATGCGCCAGGGAGTCCTTGATGCGTCCCGCCTTGCGTCGATAGCGTTATGTATCTCGTACCCACCGATTCCGCGACTGCTACGGTGTATCTCAATGATACAAAACATCATGAATTTCTCCCCGTATATCGCTAAAGTCCCAGTCGGCACACGAGTGCCCCGTCTGGTTAATTTCGTCATTTCACAATGGAACTGGTTTATGACCCTTGCCTTTATCGCCGTGATTGCTGGGCTGGCGCTCCTGGTCTGGAGCGCCGATCGTTTTGTCGATGGCGCTACCGGCACGGCGCGGCATTTCGGGATGCCGCCGCTACTGATTGGCATGGTCGTGGTGGGCTTCGGCACGTCGGCACCGGAAATGGTGGTGTCCGCATTGGCGGCCTCTCAGGGCAACCCGGGTATCGCGCTGGGCAACGCCTACGGCTCCAACATCACCAATATCGCGCTGATTTTGGGCCTGACGGCCGTTATCGCTCCCATCGCCGTGCACTCACAGATTTTACGCAAGGAATTGCCGCTGCTGACTCTGGTGACGGTACTGGCCGCCTGGCAGCTCTGGGACGGTAACGTCACCCGCCTCGAAGCCATTGTTCTGCTCGTGGTGTTTGCAGGCGTCATGGGCTGGACGATTTTTCAGGGTATGCGCCAGAAAACCGATACCCTCGGCGGCGAAATGGAACAGGAGCTGGCCACCCACACCATGCCGCTCAATCGTGCCTTGCTCTGGTTAATTGCTGGCTTGGTGTTACTGGTCATCAGCTCCCGAATTTTGGTCTGGGGTGCCGTGGAGATCGCCAGCGCATTCGGCGTCAGCGATCTCGTCATCGGTCTGACGATCATTGCCATCGGTACGTCGTTACCGGAACTGGCTTCCTCGATCATCGCCACCCGCAAAGGCGAGCATGACCTGGCGCTTGGTAACGTATTAGGGTCCAACCTGTTTAACACGCTGGCGGTGGTGGGCATCGCCGGCATCATTCACCCGATGAGTGTGGGACCGGAGGTCTTCTGGCGAGACATCATGGTGATGTCGGCGCTGACACTGTCACTGTTCGTCATTGGCTATGGTTTTCGGGGCCAGGGACGGATCAACCGTTTCGAAGGCGCATTACTGATAACCGCCTACATCGCTTATACCGTCTACCTCGTGACAACCGCGTTCTAGACTGACAAGGCTGCACTCGACCTCTCATGCGAGTGCAGCCTTTCGGTATGACACGACACAATCGAATCAACAAACCGTCTCGGAATTTTTTTCAACAACTTATGACAATTTAAAGTATCGTATTCCTTGTTTTCGGGGCCGCTGTCCGATAGTTTTCACGCTGAAATATTAGGCGAATTAGTGATTGCCGATGGACAACACCCCTGAAACCCGGCACAAGCTTGCCCAGCCTCATCGCAAGGCGGTGCTGGTAGCCTTGCTTTGGTTAACCGCCGTTTGCGGTGTCCTCTTCGCTGTTCTCAATATCCTGAACGACAACATTCCGCTCGCAGCAGTAGAGCTGGGTATGGTGGCCTATTCCATCTTCCTGATGCTCAAGGTGCGCCACACCAAACATCTTCAGCGCTGGATCTGTGCGTTTTCCCTGCCTTTTTTCTCGACCATGATGTTCGCGATGTCCACGGATCGAACATCCATCACCGTTTTTGGCTGGGTACTCTTGGTTCCACTACTGTCCCACCTGCTGCATGGTCGCCGTGTGGGGCTCGCTATTGCCGTTGTCTTCATCGTGGGCGCCGGCTCCATTTTTCTGATGAAATACCACGACTCAGTGGAACTTATGCAGCCGGTCCCCATAACGAATATGGTGATCTTGACCCTGTGCCTACTGGTTTTCTCCAATGTCTATGAAGTCAGCCGAGAGCGCACCGCCCTTAAATTACTGCATTTGGCCCGCACCGATGTGCTGACCGGACTGGCCAACCGCGCGATGCTGCAAGAACGCTACGCGCAAGAGGAAGCGCGCGCCCGCCGGGAAAAGAGGCCGCTTGCGGTCATCGTGCTGGATTTGGACCATTTCAAGGACGTGAACGACCGCTACGGTCACGACGTGGGTGACGAAGCGCTGATCCACGTCGCGAACCTCCTGCGCCAGCGTTTGCGGGCCACCGATTTAGCCTGTCGCCTCGGCGGCGAGGAATTCGGCGCCCTACTTCCCTCGACCAGCAGCCACCACGCCCTCGCCCTTTGCGAAACATTACGCGCGACGCTTGAGGCCAATCCGCTCAGGCTGGGCGATATCACCATTCCATTGACCATGAGTCTCGGCACCGCTGAACTGGGCACGGATGGCCATAGCTTGCGCACGCTGGTGGCCCGGGCGGACCAGCGGCTATACGTGGCTAAAACCCGGGGGCGCAATCAGGTTGTCGGCCCGGAAGTCACAGATGTGGTAGAAGCGGTCACCACCGCCTCCTGACCGTAAGGCGAGTCCTGACCGTAAAGCGGACGGCTATCGCATCTTTACCGGTTGATCTATGCTCAGAAAGTCTATTGAAAATCAACGGCTGAGGGCCGACCATTGAACCTTCGTTACCCCCCCTGGAGAGCGGGGGGTAAGTCTATTGACGATTCCGGCATTCCAGGCCATCCATGGCGCACCACCGCCCAGGCCAGCTCCGGCAGAATCGTCAATGGACTTGTCAGGGTTCCATGAGTGAACCGGTCGCATAACCCATCAAAGCCAGGAACTTACGATGAGTGCCATATTGCTGCTTATATTGGGGCTGAGCGGGATGGCCCTGGGCTATTTTGTCTACTCCCGTTTTATCGCCAAAGTCATCTACAAAGTTGACGAAAATTTCCGCACGCCGGCCCACGAGTTTGAGGACGGTGTGGATTTCGTGCCCACCAACAAGTTCGTACTCTGGGGGCATCACTTTACCTCCGTGGCGGGAGCGGCGCCCATTGTCGGCCCGGCAATCGCCGTGATTTGGGGCTGGCTGCCGGCCTTCCTGTGGGTCACTATCGGCACCATCTTTTTCGCGGGCATCCATGATTTCGGGGCCATCTGGGCCAGTGTGCGCAACAAGGCCAAATCGATCGGCACCCTCACCGGCGAAGTGGTGGGTACCCGAGCCCGCTCGATCTTCAGCATCGTTATCTTCCTGGTGCTGTTGATGGTCAACGCGGTGTTTGGCGTCGTTATCGCCAAGTTGCTGATCAATAACCCGGGATCCGTGGTTCCCGTCTGGGGCGCCATCGCCGTCGCACTGGTTATCGGCCAGTTGATTTACCGGGCGAAGCTGAGCCTGCCGCTGGTTTCACTCATCGGCGTGGTTGCGCTGTACGTTCTGATCTACATGGGACCTTCGGTGCCGGTTTCCCTGCCGGAACAGGTCGGCGGCCTCTCCGACAACGCCGCCTGGATTTTGATTCTGTTCGGCTATGCCGCGGTCGCATCGCTGTTACCGGTCTGGGTACTGCTCCAGCCTCGGGACTACATCAACGGCCTGCAGCTGTTCGTCGGCCTGATCGCGCTTTATGCCGCAGTGCTGATTGGCAACCCCACGATTGTGGCCCCCATGATCAACCAGGATCTGCCGGCCGGCACGCCATCGATGATCCCGTTGCTGTTCGTGACCATCGCCTGCGGTGCAATCTCCGGCTTTCACGGCCTGGTATCCTCCGGCACGACGTCCAAGCAGCTACGCCGCGAACCGGACGCCCGCTTCGTCGGCTACTTCGGCGCCACCGGCGAAGGCGCACTGGCGTTGGCGGCCATCATTGCCGCTACCGCGGGTTTCGCCTCGCTGGCCGACTGGCAGGCGGTCTATACGTCGTTCGGTCAGGGGGGCGTGCTGGCGTTCGTCAATGGCGGCGCGACCATCCTCAGCCAGGGCACGGGGCTGAATGCGGAAGTGGCCGGCACCATGCTGACGGTCATGGCGGCGCTATTCGCCGGCACCACCATGGACACGGGCCTGCGTCTGCAGCGTTATATTTTCCAGGAATGGGGTGAAATCTATAACTTCAAATGGATGGCCAAACCCGTACCCGCCACGCTCCTGTCGGTAGGCACCTGCCTGCTGCTCGCCTTTGGCGCCGGCGGGGCGGACGGGTCCGGCGGACTGCTGATCTGGCCGCTGTTCGGCACCTCCAACCAGCTGTTAGCCGGGCTGACCCTTTTGGTTGTGACCGTCATGCTGGTCCGCCGCGGCGCACCGACGGTCTTCACCGTCGTGCCCCTGATCTTCCTGCTGGTGATGACACTGTATGCGCTGCTGATCCAACTCAAAGGCTTCTACACCAAGGGCGACTGGTTCTTGCTGACGTTGGACCTTGTGGTACTGGTAGCCGCGATACTGGTAACCCTGGAATGTATCGCCTCGCTACGGCGGCTCAAACGGGAAAGCGAAAGCGCTGACGCGTCCTGATGGTTAACCGGGGCACTAGGCGACGTTTAACGCAGCGGGCGTCGCCTCCACATACTCGGAGGTCGTTATGAAAGAGACCTTTTCGCAGCTGAAATACTGGTACCGGCGGGTGAGCGTCGCGGGCGCCGAATACTACAATGCGCCTTACAGAGCGGCCGTGGCCCGCGCCAAGCGGGACGAGGACGACCTGTTCATGCTGCTGGTGTTCGGCGAAATGATGGGCATCCCCAATCCGGCAAGCTGGTATACCCTGGAGCTTCAGCCTCTCCTACTGGAGCGCTTCCATGACTGGCACCAACGGATGGGGATGGAACGCTCGCCCTTGGATAATATGCGCTGCTGCTGAGGACTGAATGCTCGACATCCAGCGACTGATCGCCGAAAAACGCCTACTAATGGTGGGCGGCAAAGGAGGCGTCGGTAAGACCACGGTCGCCGCCGCCCTGGCCCTAGCCTCGGCGGATGCCGGGCGTCGGGTGCTGCTTATCTCCACGGACCCCGCCCATAGTCTGGCGGACGTCTTTGACCGGCCCATCGGCAATACGCCCACCATGCTCTGGCCCAACCTGATGGCGCTCGAGCTGGACCCCGACACTGAGGTAGACGCCTATCTGGAGCGGGTCTTCGCCCAAATGCGCCGTTACGTCGGGCCGGATCAGCTCCAGGAGCTGCAACGTCAGCTTCGGCTGAGCAGTCAGTCGCCGGGCGCTCAGGAGGCCGCACTGCTGGAACGCATTTCGCGGCTGATTGACGACAGCGAGAAAGACTACGACCTGCTCATTTTCGATACCGCCCCGACCGGTCATACTTTGCGGCTGTTAAGTCTCCCCGAAATCATGGCAGCCTGGACCGATGGTCTGCTCAAGCACAATAAGCGCTCTGAAAAGCTAGGTAAGGCTCTCGCCCATCTCACGCCGGGGCGCAGCATCGACAATCCGATGAGCAACCCCGAAGAGCATGCCTTAGAGGGCATGGATCAACGCAGCCGCGAACTCACCGAAACCCTGCTGGCTCGCCAGCGTCTGTTCCAGCGGACACGGCGCGTGCTCAACGATGCCGATTGCACGGCTTTCCTGTTCGTGCTCACGCCCGAGCGCCTGCCCATTCTGGAGACGGAACGAGCGGTAAATTCGCTGAGGAGCGCGTCGGTACCCGTGGCAGGCGCCATTATCAATCGCCTGCTGCCAGAAACTGACGACAGCGACTTCTGGACCCATCGCCGCGAACGCCAGCAGCGACAGTTGGACGGCATCACGCAGCGCCTGGGCGATATTCCGCTGCTGCGCCTGCCGTTGTTCGAAGACGATATTCAAGGGCTGGATCAGTTGCAGGTTTTCTCTCGGCAACTGATTCAGAGTTAGGGAGCCTCTGATTAACTCCTGGGCCGCAGCCCTACTTCCCCCGCAGCATGTTGAGGTACTGTTTCAACACCACCGCGTTATTGTGCTCGGTATTGGCGGCACTGAAGACCAGCGTCACGGTACGTTCCCGTGACTCTTTAGCGATTTTGCGCAGGGTGTCGCGATAGGGTTTGAGTTCGCTCATGTAAGTTTTGCGGAATTCACCCCAAGTCATCTCTCCGGCGTGAAAGGCCTTCCGCAGCTCACTGGAAGGCGCAATCTCCTTGAGCCATTCCTTGATATCCAGCTTTTCCTTGGAAACGCCTCGCGGCCAGATGCCATCTACAAGGATGCGTTCGCCATCTCGGCTCGATGCGGGTTCGTAGGCACGTTTGAGTGAAATCGCCATTGTTAGTGCACTGTTTGCCATCAATGATCGGATATCAGGTCCGAATGAGCCCCGGCGGCGCTTCCGAACCTGCCTTCACCTCTTATATAACCTGAATACCCCGGCCCCGATCAAGTCTCCTGATCGCGGGAGCGCGCCTCTTCAATCGCCTCCTCGGCCTCTTCCCACTCGTCTGCATCCGCTTCCGGATTCTCGTGTTCGTCGGCGCGGCTGGGACGAAAACAGAGCGTGACGAGAATGGGGAAATGATCCGAACCGAAAGCCTCCAGCCGGCGCATGTTCTTGAGAGTAAACTCCTCGCTGACAAAGACATGGTCCAATGGCCACCGCATCAAGCGGTAATTGGCGTGAAAGGTACTGAACATACCGCGGCCACGGCGGGGGTCTAGCATGCCACTGACCCGGCAGAAGGTGCGCGTCGTGCGCGACCAGGCCACATCGTTCAGATCGCCGACAACCAAGGTGGGGTCGCCGTCCCGGTGGATCTGCTTGCCCACCAACAGCAACTCCGCGTCGCGCCAGAGCGACTCTTCGCTCTCGCTGGGCGCTGGCGGCCGAGGATGTAAGGCGTGCAGCCTCACACGAGAATTATTCGCCAGCCGCAACCACGTGTGGATCGACGGTATGTCGTCCTGGATCAGCCATTCCACCTCGGTCTCCTCCAACTTCAGCCGAGAGTAGAGGTGCATGCCATAAAGATTATCCAAAGGAATCCGCACGGCGTGGGGATAATCGCTGGCAATGGCCGAGTCCAGCTCGTTTTCCCACCAGTGATCGCTTTCCAGGGTCAGCACCACATCCGGCTGGCATTCCCGGATCTGCCGCATCAGGCCCTCTGATTTACGGTTGGGCATGAGCACATTGGCGATCAGCAGGCTAATGCAGCGTTCTTCGTTTCCACCCTCGGCGTCCTTGACCTGTTTCGGCCAGAGTCGCGTGTAGGGAGCGATACGATAGGACTGCCAGCCCAGCACGGCGCCACTGACGATCGCCGTCAGCCAGTGATAGGGCGCCGAGGCTAACGGCGACAGCGCGAGAATAATCAAGGCAAGAGCCGCGATTTGCAGACGTGGAAAATCGCAGGCCCGTATCCACCAATCGTAAAACGGCAGACGCGCCAATACGGTGAGAGCAGCAACAATTAGCGCGGCAGCGAAAAGAATAAGACTTAGCAATCCAGACTCCAGTCAACCACGGCCTGTCAGACACAAGAACATCCGGCGTGAGTTTACGCTACTTCGAGAGTTCAATCACCCGGCGTTCTGCCGATGCATGCTGTGCCGCCGCAACAATCTCAAGGCCAGCGACGGCATCCAATGGATCGACCGGGGGCGCGTGGCCCTCGATCAACGCAGCGGCGACGGCCTCATAGAACTGCAGATAATCGCCTGGGTCGTTTTGAATCGCGCGTTCCTCACTTCCCGCTGACAGATAGCCTTGGCCATCCTGAATGGCATCCAGCCAACTGTTCTGACCAGGCCGCACACCGTCTCGCAGAGCGCTCTCCTGGCCGTCTAAACCAAAACTGGTGTAGGCCGCGCGACTGCCGAGTACGCGCATGCGTGGGCCGCACTGGGCCGCAACGCTGCTCATCCATAGGTGCGAACGTACGCCATTGCGATGCGTCAGGGCCACGAAAGAGTCATCGTCCACCTCGGCATCGGGATAGCGACGATCCAGTTCCGCATAGACCGACTTGACCGGCCCGAACAGGACCAGCGCCTGATCGATCAGATGGGCGCCCAAGTCATAGAGCACGCCGCCGGCCTCTTCCGGGGCACCCGACCGGCGCCAGCCGGGCTTGGGCTCCGGACGCCAGCGCTCAAAACGGGATTCGAAACGGCGCACCTCGCCTAGCGCACCCTCGGCTATCAACTGCTGCAGGGTAAGAAAATCGCTGTCCCAACGGCGGTTCTGAAACACCGTCAGAAACAGCCCCAAGCGCTCGGCCTCCTCGGCCAGCTCCCGCGCATCGTCGGCGTGGGCGGCCAATGGTTTGTCGACCACCACCCCAAGGCCGGCTTGCAGAGCCGCCATGGCCAAAGGTTTATGGGTTCGGTTAGGCGAGGCGATAACGACCAGGTCCAGCGTGTCCGCGTGATGCCACAGCTGGCCGGCGGTGTCGTAGACGGTCACCTCCGGATAGGCTTGCCGGACTTCCCCGGCACGCTCGGGACTGGACGTGACGACGGCCGCCAGGCGCATCCCGTTAGCTGCATCAATTAGCGGCGCGTGAAACACGGATCCGGCGAGCCCGAATCCGATAACGCCTACCCTGACTTCTGTTCTTCGAGACATCGATCATTATCCTTGCATTCGTCGCGGGCTCTCCGAATACGCCCTGGATATCACCCCGGTGTCGAATTTACACCATACCTTCGGTAGCGTTTCAGCTATCCTTACGGCCACCGATGCATCAGTCTCGCATACGCCTCTCAACATAGCCTAATGCGAGTATGCCTCAGAAATGGCAACATCGACATTGCTGGTAACCCGCGCCGTCCAGACCACGGCCGATCCGGGGGTCAGCATGCTCGACAACTCGGGGATACTCCGGGCACACCCCTTTCAACAGGGACAGCTCCCAACCTTGGGCCACATTATGGATGATCGCGAACAGAACCGAGAGCGCCAGCAAGTCACAGTCCGCACCTTGTCGCCCTCCGGCGTTCCCCTTGTCGCCATCGGCGCCTCGGCCGGCGGGCTGGAACCGCTACAAGCCTTTTTCTCCAACTGCCCAAGCGGCACCGGCCTGGCTTTTGTGGTCTTACAGCATCTGCCGTCCAGTGGCGACAGCGCGCTGGCCGATATCCTGGCCAAGTCGACCAGCATGCCGGTGGAGCCTATAACCGATGACATGACCATCCGCCCGGATCGGGTCTATGTCTTACAGCCAAACACGTGTCTGGAGCTGGAAGGATCGAAATTCAGAATGCGTTCCTTGGAGGGAAAGCACCCTAACCTGCTCATCGACGAGTTCTTCCTTTCGCTGGCCCATAATTGCGGCGAGCAGGCTTATGCAGTGGTTCTGTCCGGCACGGGAACGGACGGCTCCGAGGGCGTCAAGGCGATTCGGGAAGCCGGGGGCCTGGTCATTGCCCAGAACCCGGAGCAGGCCCAGTTCAACGGCATGCCGACGGCCGCGATTCATACCGGCGCCACGGATGCAACCGTCAACGCCGAAGATATGCCGGAGTACATCCTCGATTTCCTTGCGGGCCAATCCCGCTTTGCCAGCGAACGCGACGGTCGGTCCGACGTCCCTGCGCCCGAAACCGTCAGGAAGATTATCGAACTGATTTCCCACAACAGCCCCAACGACTTTACCCGCTACAAGGAAAAGACGCTCGCGCGTCGAATTTTCCGCCGCATGGGGCTAAGCCATGCCGAGGACGAGCAGGCGTACTTGGCGTATCTGGACCAATCCGAGGAAGAACGCGGCCGGCTCTACCGGGACCTGCTGATTTCCGTCACCAGCTTCTTCCGCGACAGCGACAGTATGCAGTTCCTCGACGAACAGGTTCTGGCGTCGCTGGTGGCCAATGCCGAGCCGGGCCAGTCCATCCGTGTTTGGGTCCCGGGATGCGCCACCGGCGAAGAGGCCTACAGCTTGGCGATTATGCTCCATGAGCAAATGCGGATTGTCGGCAAGCGCCCAACCATCCAGATTTTCGCAACGGATATCGATGAAGATGCGCTGAATATTGCGCGCAATGGACTCTACCCGGACAGCATCACGAGCAACCTATCCTGGGAGCTGCTGCAACGCTATTTCCACCGTGAGGACGACTACTATCGCGTCAGCAAGAAAATCCGCGAAGAGATCGTGTTTGCCTACCAGAACGTGATTACCGGCGCTCCGTTTTCCCAGCTGGACCTGGTTACCTGCCGCAACTTGCTGATCTACCTGAAACTGGACGTGCAGACTCAGTTAATGGGGCTTTTCCACTTTGCCTTGAAGGACAACGGCATCCTGTTCCTCGGTTCATCCGAGACTATCGGCCGCAAGGAAGACCTGTTTCGGTCCGTCGACCGTCGTCACCGCATCTACCAGCGCAAGCCGAAAGACCGGCAACCGATTAATCTGCCGTTTATCGAGGGGCAAACGCCCAGCCTCGCCAGAAACACGGCGCCTCCGGGACGTTCGCAGCCACTCCCTGACCGCAGACGGTCTCATAGCGTGCGGATTGGGGAGCGGGTCAGGCAACACTTGCTGGGCAAGTATGCGCCACCGGCGGTGCTGGTTAACAAAGAAGGCGAAACCCTCTATTTTATCGGCGACACGACAGATTTTCTCAAGCATCCGTCCGGCGAACCGAGCCACCGGTTGTTCGATCTGGCGCGCGATACGATAAAAAGCAAGCTCCGGGGGTTATTCCGTCAAGCGCTCAAGGACGGCGAGCGCGTCGAGTCGGCGCCTTTCCGCGCCTCGACGGAGACGCCGGAAAATCCGCTGGTGCTGGCTTTCACCCCGCTGCAGGTCAACGACGGCGTTCACTATCTCATCACCTTCGAAACGCAACGCGCTTTCGAGGACAAACCACGAGTTCAGCCGGAAGTTGCTGCCTCCACCGGTGGCGACAGCGACCCGGCACTGGTGGAGCATCTGGAAGAGGAACTCCAGGCCGTTCGGTCCGAACTGCAAAGCACGATTGACGACCTCGAAGCCTCCAACCAGGACCTCACGGTGTCTCACGAAGAAGCGGTCTCCATGAACGAGGAGCTGCAGAGCACCAACGAGGAGTTGGAAACCTCGAAAGAGGAGCTCCAGTCGCTGAACGAGGAAATGTCCACGGTCAACAACGAGCTGAAGACCAAAGTGGACCAACTCGACCAGGCCTACAACGATCTGGATAACCTGCTGCGAAGCATTACCTCGGCCACGCTTTTCATCGATACGTCATTTCGGATTCGCTTATTCACACCGAACTGCCGAGACCTCTTCAATCTGGTGGATACCGATATCGGGCGGCCTTTGGGGGAGATCAAGTTCAAGGTGGCCGACGAGCACCTGCTTACGGACGCGGCGTCGCTACTGGAGACCCTGGGCACACTCGAAAGCGAAGTACAGTCGGAGAACGGCACCTGGCACTTGCGCCGGATCGCGCCCTACCGCACCAGCGGAGATAAGGTTGACGGTGTCGTTATTACCTATACCGATATCACACGGCTGAAGATGACCCAGGCCCTGGAACAACAGGTGGAAGACAGCTCCCGCGAAGCGCATACCCACCGTCGCGAACAGGAACAGGCAAGCCGGGAGCGCGATGTTTTCTTCGAACTTTCGGCCGTGCCTTTCTTCGTCATGGCCGAAGGCGACTATTTCTACCGCCTGAATCCGGCCTGGAACCGCCTGTTCGGCTGGAGCCTCGACGAACTTTATGAGCATCCCTATCTGGACTTTATTCATCCGAAAGACCGGGAGAAGTTCAAGGCGGCTCTAAAAAGCGTGAGAAAAGCCCGCGAAGGCGTCAAGGCCAGCGTCCGTTTTCGCGCCAGGGACGGTAGCCACAACTGGCTGGAGTGGGATATCCAGAGCGGCGGAAAGCAGATGCTGCTCGGGGTCGTGCGCGACATATCCGAGCGTGTGCACTCGGCCGATGCCGTGCAGCGTGCCCAGGAGGAGCTGGAAAAACAGATCCTTCAGCGAACCCAGCAACTGCAAGCGGAGAAAGAACTGGCCCACGTGACCCTAATGTCCATCGGCGAGGCCATCATAACCACCGACACCAAAGGCCGGGTGACCAGCATTAATCCTGTGGCCGAGCGCCTCACCGGCCGTCTCGCCGGGGAGGCGATGAACCGCAGGATCGAAGACGTGCTGGAGCTTCGCAGCGACGAGACCGGCGACCCCATCGACAACCCGGTCTCCACGGCCCTTGGAGAGAACAGGACCGTCGCCGTGCCCGAGCCGGCCATGCTGGTCCGCAAAGACGGCGCGAGCGTCCACGTGGATGCCTCCGTGTCGCCGGTTTACAACGACAGCGGCAAGCTGTTGGGCGCGGTCGCGGTGTTCTTCGACGTCAGCTATGCCCGGGAACTGACTAAGCGGGTACGCCACCGGGCGAGCCACGACGATCTGACCGGACTGGTCAATCGCAGCGAGTTCGAGAGTCGTCTGGCGACGGTGGTTACCAGCGCGCGGGAGGAAGGCAAGATCCACGCCCTGCTGTTCATGGATCTCGACCGGTTCAAGATCGTTAACGACACCTGCGGTCATTTGGCCGGCGATGAGCTATTGCGGCAGATCACCGGTGAGATGCAGCTGCACGTTCGCCAGCGCGACACCCTTGCCCGCATGGGCGGCGATGAATTTGCGCTGATATTGGAGAACTGCAACTCAGAGCAGGCCTTCCGTATTGCGGACGATATGCTGGCTTTCATGCGCAATTTCCGTTTCACCTGGGAAGATAAAACCTTCCAGGTCGGCATGAGCATCGGCATTGCCTTGATCGACGAACACGCCGCCTCTGTGCGCCAGGTAGTGCACAACGCCGACAGCGCCTGCTACGTCGCCAAGGACACTGGCCGGGACAGGATCTACGTCTACAATCAGGACAACGAAGACGACCTGCATCACCGAACCTATATGTATTGGGTGACGCGTGTCTCCCAGGCGCTGGAGGACGATAAAATCGAGCTGGTGGCCCAACCTATTGTGGCTATGACGGACGGGCGAACCCGGGGTAAACATTTCGAAGTACTGGCCAGGCTCAAGGGCGACGACGGAGAGACGATCCCGCCCGCTGAGTTCATTACTGCGGCCGAGCGCTATAACCTGATGCCGCGCCTGGATCGTTACGTGGTTGGCAAGGTTTTCAGCTGGCTGTCGGAAAACCCGGGCCTGACAGACGCGCTGGATATCTGCTCTATCAACCTGTCCGTGAGCACCCTTGGCGATGATCGGTTCCCTGACTACCTAATGGAGCTCGTCAATAAGCACAAGGTGCCCAGCCACAAGATCTGCTTCGAAATCACGGAGACCATGGCCATTCGCAACCTGGAAAAAACCATCGAGCTGGCCAACGAGTTCAAGCGACAGGGTTTCCTGTTTTCGCTGGACGATTTCGGCAGCGGCTTCGCCTCTTACCACTACCTGCGCCGGTTGCCGGTAGACTTCCTCAAGATCGACGGCGAGTTCGTGCGCAAGATTATCGACGACCCCATGGACGAAGCGATGGTCCGTTCGATGAACGAGATCGGCCATATCATGGGCAAGAAGACCATTGCCGAGTTTGTCGAAACCCAGGCGGTTTTCGACAAACTGAAGGAAATCGGTGTCGACTACGTTCAGGGCTTCGCCATCGGCAGGCCCGATGAACTGGCCACCGACCAGACCGATAGCAGCAACGGTGCTAAGCTAGGCTACCGCGTCTAATAAGTAGGTTAACCGCCTAAACAGGTTCAAAACCTATGCGACACCGTAAACGGAAAGTACTCTGGGTATTGCTCGCGTTCGCCATTGTTCTTATCGCCATGCGAGCTGCACTGCCGGAAGTACTACAGCGCTACGTTAACCGCACTCTGGACAGCGCCGAGGGCTATAGCGGTCAGGTTGGCGATATCGATCTTGCGCTATGGCGCGGCGCCTATGTCATTAATAACGTTGAGATCGATAAAGCCACCGGCGAAGTATTTGCCCCGTTGTTCAGCGCACGTAAAGTAGACCTGTCCCTGCTGACCTCCGCCCTGCTCCGCGGCAAGCTGGTGGGGGAGCTGGCCTTTCATCAGCCGTTACTCAATATCGTTGTCGAAGACAGCGCATCGTCGGAGGGCGTTCAACAGACCGGGGAGCAGGCGGACTGGCGTCAAGTGGTGCGGGATTTGTTTCCGCTTCGGCTTGATCGTGTCGAAATCCACGACGGCGAGTTCCATTTTCGCAAGCCCGATGCCTCACCGCCGGTCGATGCCTACCTGACCCAGATCGAAGGTACCTTAACCAATCTCACCAATAGCCGGGAGCTCTCCGATTCTTTAGCGGCAAACCTGGAGCTCCAAGCCAAGGCCATGCAAAAAGGCGAGCTGACGATCAGCATGCAGATGGATCCCTATCGGGAACAGGCCCATTTCAACTTCAATGGCAAATTGGTGAACCTGGAAATGGACGCCATCGACCAGTTGGTGATGGCCTATACCCCGATCGACATCGAGGCCGGCAGTTTGGATTTGGTAACGGAACTGGCGGCTAAAGACGGTCGGATTACCGGCTACGTCAAACCCCTGCTGCGCGACATCGACGTGTTCGACTGGCGTAAAGACGTGAAAGAACAGGGCGACAACCTGTTTCAAGCTGCTTGGGAGGGGCTGGTAGGAGGCATTGCCGAGCTGCTGGAAAATCAGCCCAGGGACCAGTTCGCGACACGCATTCCTATCGACGGGCAAATTGAATCACCGGATACCGGAACATTGAGCGCCGTGCTTAATATCTTGCGCAACGCGTTTATCAGCGCTTTCGAAGCGAATCTTGAGGGCAGCGTCAATCCATCGGACGTGGAACAGAACGGCGATCAGCCAGAGGAGCCGCAGGAATAAAAAAGCCCACCACCCGCAAACCGGATGGTGGGTTTGCTGTCCGCTAGGCCCGTCTTAAGCCGCTTCTTCTTCGTCCTCAGGGACGGAGTTGCGGATGAGGAAGTCGAAGGCGCTGAGAGCCGCCTTGGAGCCTTCGCCCATGGAAATGACGATCTGCTTGTACGGTACGGTTGTCGCATCGCCTGCGGCAAACACACCCGGAATTGACGTCTCCGCGCGATCGTTGACGATGATTTCACCGTGCTGGCTCAGCTCGATATCGCCCTTGAGCCACTCGGTATTCGGCATCAGACCGATCTGTACGAAGACACCCTCCAGAGAAATGTGGTGCTCCTCGCTGGTGTTGCGATCCTTGTAGTTTAGGCCATTTACCTTGCCGCCCTCGCCGGTGATTTCAGTGGTCTGGCCCGACGTAATGATTTCCACGTTTTTCAGACTACGCAGCTTCTTCTGCAGCACGTCGTCCGCTCGCATCTCGGCGCCAAACTCAATCAGGGTGACGTGACCAACGATACCGGCCAGGTCGATAGCCGCTTCGACACCCGAGTTACCGCCACCGATCACCGCCACGCGCTTACCCTTAAACAGCGGGCCGTCACAGTGCGGGCAGTAGGCCACGCCCTTGTTACGGTACTCTTCCTCGCCCGGCACGCCCATCTGGCGCCAGCGCGCACCGGTGGACAGAATTAGGCTGCGCGCATGCAGGGACGCGCCATTGCTCAAGCGCACCTCATGCAACCCGCCCTTTCGAGCCGCCGGGATCAGCTTCTCCGCGCGCTGCATGTTCATGATATCGACGTCGTATTCCTTGACATGCTGTTCCATGGCGGCCACCAGCTTCGGGCCTTCGGTGTACGTCACGGAGATCAGGTTCTCGATGCCCATGGTGTCCGCCACCTGGCCACCGAAGCGCTCTGCGGCAATACCTGTCGAGATGCCCTTGCGCGCAGCATAGATGGCGGCAGAGGAGCCCGCCGGGCCGCCACCGATCACCAGCACTTCGAAAGGATCCTTCTGGTTAATCTTCTCGGCTTCTTTCTCGTCGGATTTGGTATCCAGCCTGGAGACGATCTCTTCCAGCGTCATGCGGCCCTGGCCCCAGGATTCGCCGTTGAGGTAAACGCTCGGCACGGCCATCACTTCACGCTGCTCGACTTCGTCCTGGAACAGCGCACCGTCGATAGCCGTGTGCTTGATCTTCGGGTTTAGCACGCTCATCAGGTTAAACGCCTGCACGACGTCCGGACAGTTCTGGCAGGAGAGGGAGAAATAAGTCTCGAATTCAAACTCGCCATCCAGGTCCTTAACCTGTTCGATGACCTCCTGAGAGGCCTTGGATGGATGACCGCCAACTTGTAACAAGGCCAGAACCAGCGAGGTAAACTCGTGGCCCATGGGAATACCGGCAAAACGAACGCCAATATCGGAACCGATACGGTTAATGGCAAAAGACGGCCGGCGAACATCCTGCGATTCTTCGGTGCGCAGGCTGATCTTCGAGGACATCGGCTCGATTTCTTCCAGCAACTGTCTGAGCTCCTGGGACTTCTTGCCATCGTCATACGCCGCAACCAGCTCGATCGGCTGCTGCAGCTTATCCATATAGGCTTCCAATTGCGCTTTGATATTGGCATCCAACATGTCTTTTTTCCCCTTGCGTAACGCGAAACTGAGTGACTTAAAAACCGAGTGGTTTGACGAATAAGTTATAAGCAAAGATAAGGATGAACCCGCCAAGGCTCAAATTAATTAGACTTAAACGTTTAATAGCCACTTGCTATACAAGCCAATCGACTTAATCCGAGGTTCTTAGGCATTCCAAAATACGAGAGGCATTCCACATATGCCGGGTATCCCCTTAGCAGGATGTCCCTCATCCCAGGATGCCCACATACGCGAAAGGCCCGCAGAGCGGGCCTTTCTTTCAGCTTCACCTTATGGGGAAGCTTAGATCTTGCCGACCAGGTCCAGAGACGGAGACAGGGTCTCTTCGCCTTCTTTCCACTTGGCAGGGCAAACTTCGCCCGGATGGTTACGCACGTACTGAGCGGCCTTAACCTTGCGCAGCAGATCTTCCGCGTCACGGCCAATGCCTTCAGCGGTGATTTCCATCGCCTGGATAACGCCGTCCGGATCGATCAGGAAGGTCGCGCGGTCCGCCAGACCTTGGCCTTCACGCATGACACCGAAGTTATTGGTGACGGTGCCGGTCTGATCGCCAACCATGTAGTACTGGATCTTGCCGATGGTTTCGGAGCTATCGTGCCACGCTTTGTGAGTGAAGTGAGTGTCGGTAGACACTGAGAACACTTCTACGCCCAGCTTCTGCAGCTCTTCGTATTTGTCGGCGACGTCGCCCAGCTCAGTGGGGCAAACGAAGGTAAAGTCGGCCGGATAGAAGAAAAAGACCGCCCACTGGCCCTTAACGTCGGCGTCGGAAATTTCGACGAACTCGCCCGCTTTGAATGCGGTTGCTTTGAACGGTTTGATCTCGCTATTGATCACGCCCATTTACACTTTCTCCTAAAAAGTTGTCTGGAGCCGCTAAGATAACCACAACTCCCCAGCGGATAAAATTGATTATACTTAAATGACCTATAGAGCCGCTCTATATAACGAAAGGAACAGCTTCTTTTACAGCCAGTTACGGAAATTATTGATTGCCCGGAAAATCCAAAACCCTGGCATAAATCACGCTTTCTCACCCCCTAACCCGCTTTTCGCGGCTTAGCACGCCGGAGGATTCAGCTTCGACTCTACTGCCGTAAGATTTCAGTTTTTGGAAGGGCGCCCTATGACCATGCCAATAACCGTGATCGGCGGCGCATCCGTCGATACGATCATCCAGCTCGACGAATTTCCCTCCCCTGCACCCCAGACGATCTGGCCTCGGGCGGGCTATCGCAGTCTCGGTAGCACCGGAGCGGGTAAAACCGTCAACTTGGCGGCGCTGGATATTCCGGTGACGCTGCACACATTACTGGGTCGCGACGCGGAAGGCCAGTTCATCCGCGACGCCCTGAAGCATCCAAACATTACCCTTCTGGTCGAAGAAACTGAAGCCGGCACGGAACAGCACGTCAATCTGATGAATACTGACGGCGACCGCATCTCGCTTTTCGTCACGCCCCCGGCGATGCCCGACAAGATCGACTGGTGCGACGTCGAGATCGCTCTAAGCCAGTGCCACCTGGCTGTGGTGAACATTCTCGCCTACGCTCGACCGGCGCTGGAGATGGCCCGCGCGGCGGGCAAGCCCATCTGGACCGACCTCCACGACTACGATGGCCGAAACCCTTACCATCAGCCTTTCATCGACGCCGCTAACGTGATTTTCCTATCCAGCGACAAGTTGCCGGACTACCGGGCATTCATGACTCAGCAGATTGAACGCGGCAAAGCGCTGGTGGTATGCACCCATGGCCGTCACGGCGCCACCCTGCTCGACAGCAGCGGCCATTGGCTTGAGCAGCCGGTTTACCCGATTGAGCACATCGAAGATACCAACGGTGCCGGCGACGCATTCTTCAGCGGCTTCCTTTATGGGTACATCAATCAGCAGCCTCTCCAAACCTGCATGCAGCTGGGCGCAGCCTGCGGGGCTCTCTGCGTGGAGGACCGAACATTGGTCGCGCCGGGTCTGGACCGAAAGCGCCTGCATGCCATGCTGGCGACAATCCCCCAACCTGCGGCAACTAAAATTAATTTGTAGCAATTTCCTGATGCGCTATAGCGGACAATAAATAGCCAACTTCGCCACGCGTGGCTTAAGCCCTACCTTGCGGCCAACCTGAGCAGCCGGACATCTAAATTTTTACCGACGGCCGGTCAAAAATTTCTTAATGGTAATGTTGTTGTGCTTTTCTTTGGGCTTATAAAATGGACACTTGTTCAGGGTTTCTTGCTCCGCATAATAGCCGCGGTTGTAACCGAGGGTGAGAGTCAGGTCTCGTTGTACCTCTAATATAAAAGAAGTCCACGCCAGTGGACTCAGAAGATACGACAAGGCATATCATGAAACACAAAAAACCTTCAGCGGCGCGACGCGCCTTGCTGTTTACAGTAGCCCTTTGCTCAGCACAAATCGCAGTTTTGAACGCCCCCACCGCCCAGGCCGATTCCCGGTCTTACTCCCGCAGCCAAACGACCGATTCCGTCAGCAGACGCGAGGCAAGCGCTAACGTCCAGCGTAGCCGTAGTACGTCAACGCGGCGGGCGCAATTCACCCAACTGCAATGGAACGCACCGGCCACCCGTGCCGATGGATCCAAGTTGTACATGGGCGATATAGAAGGCTACCGGATCTACTACAAGCTCCGGGACCAGAGACGCTACAGCACCATCACGGTCCACAGCGCGAGCGACACCAGCTTTTCGCTGTCGGGATTCCGGCCTGGCACTTATGAGTTCTCTATCTCCACGGTCGACACCGAGGGGCTCGAGAGCCGGCCATCCAGAGCCTTAACGGTGAGCATTAACTAATGAGGCCCTATTACTCCGCATGGACGCGGAGCTTTACGCTATCTGAGAACGCCCAGAAGCCATTCAAACCATTTTCCTGCATAGCAATGCCATCGAGTAAACCGGACCAACACCAACTCTATTGTTCGTGATTCTACGAATTGAATTTACTCCAATAATGCATTAGCAATTTATTGCTTTATTTATGCTCGCTTCACGCCAATACAAGTCTGATTTACCCTGACCGATACAAGTCTGATTTATCCTGAATAGGTGTTTCCTGGTATTCATAAGAAAGCTCGCTCGCACTATCATACCGCCATATTAAATAAAACCCTTTAATAGGAGGTATACATGAAGCGAGTTGCTGGTGTTTTTAGCAAGTGGAGAAAGAAAAGAGACTTTGCTTATTTAGTAAGTCGGATGGACGAACGCCTGCTGTTGGATGTCGGCTATTCTCGCGAGCAAGCAGAGGACCGCTTGAGCAAACCGTTTTGGAAGTTCGACTAAACACAGACGTACCTTGGGCCTGACCAAGGTAATGCAGGAACGCAAGCAAGCAAGAGAGAATACCGACCGATCCCCCAGAGGCGCCGTAGCAGGCCGCAGCCAAAGGGAAAAGAAGGTATAAGGTTCTTCACCGGTGGATCGCGCTTCGCCAAATAAGCGAGTGGATTTCAGGAACCGAACCAAGCCCTAATCTCAATGCGAGGGCTTATCTTAAATACCGGTGACCTAGAAAGATAAAAACAGGGGTGGGTTGGACAATTGCCGTCGAGCCTGCCCCAATGTACTCCCTTCATTACTAGTTCATTTCAGCAATCAATAATTCCCCTGCTCACGTTCTTTCTTCCTTGATACAACCCCCGCGTTCAACACCTAAGTGCAATACGCAATTAACTCTTCTATTTAGCTACTGTGTCGCTGCTTTGGCCAAACTACGCAAAGCCGCCTCAATCTTTTCCATTTCCTCGTCGCAGCCTTCGATATTGTGGCGCTTTTTCAAGTATTGTGGATCGTTGTAGCCCAACCAGACCTGTCCGTCGGCGTCTTCCCAGACCAAGGCCTTCTGCGGCAAATCGATGGCAACGGACTGGGCACACTGCATCAGCGGGGTGCCGACCTTGGGGTTGCCGAAGACAATCAGTTCAGTGGGACGCAAATCCAGGCCGACACCTTTGGCGCCGTCGGTATGATTGATGCGTTTGAACACGGTCATACCTTTCGCGTTAAGGACGTCTTTAAGTTTGTCGGCCGTGTCGTTGACGCTGTGGCTACTCTTGACGGTGACGAGCCCTTCGGCCGCCCAGAGCGCTGCCGGTGCGCACAAAAGTGAAAGGCTCAATAAGAGAAGGCCGGAAAGCCGGATAAGGTATAGGCGCATCGCAAATCTCCCGATTGTTCCATTCATCTGTAGCGCTAACGCCACGTTTTTCCAAGCCACACGCTCCTAAGCATAGCGCCACACGCGCATTCCGCAATCTGCCAGTCACTTTCAATCCATGTCACCCGCGAACCGGCAAACTGGCCCATTCAACGGCCCAAGCGCTTATCACCTCACCTCTTCCCGATTCGGCAAGGCATCGAACGCCCCGTACCGGGACACGGCAACCGCTCCACACTTGTTGGCAAAAGTGAGCGCTTTGCCCAGGCGGGCTTCGTCTTCGATCCACCGGTCCAACGTGGCGGGCACGATATCCTGATCTGCCAGCTGATACAGCAGTCCGGCTACAAAGGCATCGCCGGCCGCAGTGCTATCGTTGACCTGCGCCTTGGTCGGCGTCAGCTGGGTGCTGCCGCCCGACCAATGGACGTTGAGGGGGTTGCCGCCATCGGTCACCAGAATCAGCCGAACGCCGGCCTCCAGCAGCTCGCGAACGAGCTTGTCCTCGTTGCCGTAGAGCGCATCCAACTCCTCCCGGCTGAGCTTGACGATATCGGCGGCGACCATAGCGTCCCAGATCGGTTCACGGGCATTCGCGCCGGCGGTCCATAAGTTATGACGATAGTTGACGTCGAAACTCACCAGACAACCGGCCTGCCGTGCCTTTTGCATCAGGGCGAGTGTGGTGAAATGGATATCCGGCTCAGTCAGGGTATTCGAGCCGCTGTGAAAAATAGCCGGGCGGCTGAATATGCCCGGCGGGCAGTGCTCGACCCGGTAAAGCAGGTCGGCGCTACCATGGCGATAAAAAGCAAAGCTGCGCTCGCCCTTATCGTCCAGACTGACGAAGGCCAGCGCCGTTAATGCGTCATCGGTTTGAAGCAACGGCGAGGTATCCACACCGTAACCTCGCATGGCGCGCGCCAGTTTATCGCCAAACATGTCGTTGCCCACCTGCCCAACGAAGCTTGCCTGACCACCCAGTTTGGCCACACCCACGGCCACGTTGGCCGGTGCGCCGCCGGGCTGTTCCAGGAAACGACGCTGGCCTTCACCCGGCAGTGCGAGCATATCGATCAGTGCTTCGCCGAAGGCAATTACTCTCATCATCTTGTTTTATCTCCGCCATGCGCATCCAGTTGCTTACAGAGATACTCGCATGCCCTGCGCCGAAATGACGTAAGCGAAAAGTCGTAAACGGAAGAAAGAGAAAAGAAAGTCCGTTGCGGCGGACGACAATTCACTCACGATACGTCTCTACACGCTTCAACCATCCCGGCAACCACTGCGCCTTTTCAATCGCCCGTGGGGCGTTCTCGGCACGGCGAGTCAGCACTTCCGCAGCGGATTGCCGGAAAAGGTCCACAGCGGCGCGGGTCTGTGTTTCCGGCATGTGCTGGAGCACCTGCAACAAGCCCCAACCTTCTCCATCGTAACGTTCGCTGGCAGAAAGCCCTTCGCCCTTGAAGTTCACGTAGTCGATCAAGGCGTAGACCCCGCCTGGCGTTGCCGCCAACGCCTTCAACCGCTGGCTGATGGCGGCCTGCTCGGAGGTGGGGGCCGCCTCGACGACCCGGGTCATGGAGCGCTCGGCCCGCCGAAACATGAATTCCGCTTGCAGGTGCTTGGTCCGGTTCAAAAACCGACGCAAGCCTTCAATCTTTTCGCTTCCTTGCGCCGCGATGAAAGCCTCACGATCCGGCCAGGGGGCATCGAGCGGCTCAAGCCGCGTCAGCCAGCCAGGCAAGTCAGCGGACCGAGCCTGCATAAAAGCGACCAAATCCGGAAAACTCTCCACAAAACGACCGTCCACCCCGGTGGGGTACCAGATGAAATGACCGATCCCGAGGGACGGGAAGGCTTCGCCCCGATTCCAGTGAACCAGACAATCGACGTTGCCGGCGCACTCGTTCTGGAATATTTTCTGCCCGACTTCGGCGAGCTGATCGTCGGTCAGGTCCAGCTGGAAAGCCGCTTCCCGAACGCTGGGATCGGGCAGCACCGGCGACGAGGCATCGCCAAGGGTGAGCCAACTCTGCCAAAGCTCATAGATGCGTTCGCGGGTCATCCTCAATTGGCACTGACCGGCCGCCGTCCCACGAAGCGTACCGTCTTTCAAGGCCTCGTAGATTGCGCCACAGTGGGCCTCACGATAGGCCTGCCAGGTCGTTTGCGAGGCATTGATCCGATCGGTGAGTTCGCTATTCTCCGCATTGCGCCGAAGGCTGGCCTGCAAATACTTATCGAGGGTGGCTTCAGCCCGTTCCACGGTCTGTCCGGTACAGCGATTGATATCGACGGTCGTCACCGGAGCCGCACAATCGAGCGGTTCGGCCACGGCGATATTGGCCATGAACCACAGCGCACTGGATAAAAACGCACACTTCACGAACGACGCTCCCTTCATGAACGCATACTTGATGCCCGAGTACGTGATGACCTGTTTGATGGCCGTCTCGATGAGGCTCTTAATAACCTTTCCGATAAAAAATAGAAACGCCCGAGAGTTCTAGTGCCCCTTAACGAAAGTTCGTCACCCGTCAGAGCTCCGCAGTTCTACCCTGGCAAGGCGCGTACCGCAGGGAAGGGTTATTCCCTTTTCAAGTTGCGCAACGCGGTCAGGGTAGAACTGCGGGGCTCCCTACGGGCGCGGCTGTGCGGCTGCCCGACCGCGTTGCACTCACTTGAATTGGCTACGGCCAGTCCTGCGCTCGCGCGCCTTGTCGGGCAGCCGCACAGCCGCGCTGACAGGCGACGAACTTTTGTTAAGGGACACTAGCATGGCCCCTTCCCATTCGCCTTCATGTCCGCCAATAGGCTACCCGGATTGACCAGCCCCCAACCAAACTGAGGATCGAAGCCGGGCGCGCCCAGGTCGATGGCCATCATGGATAGGTGTTTCTCCACATCGGCCTGCGTATTGAGAGGCGTGTCGCCACCATACTTGCGGTGTTTGGAGAGCATGAGCGCCACGACACCAGCGACGAAGGGCGTTGCCATCGAGGTGCCGCTGAGTTTGACGTAGGCATTAGGCGGATAGGTGCGTGAATCATCGGGACATCCATCTGTGCACCAAGACTCATGGAGATAATGTCGGCCCCCTGCTCCACCGCCCAATTGACGCCGGCAGCAATATTCTCGCCGGTACCGGAGCCATCGTCGCCCAGCACCTTGCCAATGAGAAGCTCGGCCTTCGGCGCAACACCGACCACCCCGCGGCTGTTTTTGCGCGCGGCGACAATCCCCGCGCAATGGGTGCCATGCCCCTGCTGATCGGCAATACCGTGAGGGCTGTTGGTGAAGTCCTTGTAGTTGCCCGCCGGGATGGAGCCGGTGAGATCCGGATGATTCAGGGACACACCGGTGTCGAGAATCGCGACTTTGACACCCTCCCCCTCGGAGATGCGCCACAGCGACGGAATATTAAGCAGTTTCAGGCCCCAGTCCTGAATCTCCGACAGGCCAACGAAAATGTTGTGCACGGTATAGGGCGGCAGGCGGAAGATGGGCTCTCTGGACAGGTCTTTTTTTGTCCCGGTTGCTGTGGTCCCGGCTTTCTTGCTCATGACGAACGCCCCTATTCCATGTCGATGCTTTCGATACGTTCAGCTTAGCCGACCCGGGGCGCCCGGCAATCACTGTGACAGCTTCGTAATCAGTGATGAGGCCTCATTTTTACTTCGCCACCAACAAACTCAAGTGTTCCACGACCAACTCCTCCGCCATCTCTGCGAAGACGAATGTCTGACCGGGCTTGCCACAAGCACCGCGCAACACAGCGATTCGCCGCAGAATGGACTTTTCAGAAGCTCCTTAGCGGACTTAGTCAAACAGTCGTGCAGTAGTCCGTGCAACAAGCTCGCCCTGATGCCGCGCGCCTTCCAACTCGATTTCACTGGGCTGGCGCGCGCCATCGGAACCCGCAATGGTCGTTGCGCCATAGGGCGCACCGCCCACGATTTCATCCAGGGTCATCTGTCCTTTGTGGCTATACGGTAGGCCGACGATGATCATGCCGAAGTGCAGCAGATTGGTAATCATGGAAAATAGCGTCGTTTCCTGGCCGCCGTGCTGACTGCCGGAGGAGGTGAACGCGCTACCGACCTTGCCGACCATCGCCCCTTTGGCCCAGAGTCCGCCGGCCTGATCGAGGAATGTTGCCATCTGACTGCTGACACGGCCGAAGCGCGTCGGCGTTCCCAGCACGATAGCATCGTAGTTTGCCAAGTCTTCCACCTGGGCAATGGGCGCTTCTTGATCCAGTTTGAAGCCTGCATCCTTAGCCACATTTTCCGGCACGGTTTCCGGGACCCGTTTGACATCGGCCTCCAGATTCGCGTTGCGAACACCGGTCGCCACGGCGTTAGCCATGGTTTCAATGTGACCGTATGAGGAGTAGTACAGGACAAGAACCTTAGCCATGAATAACCTCCTGTTCAGTGAATAGGCATTGCATCCGTCATCGGTAACTACAGTGCACCCCTCCGGCGCCGGCCATCAAGCGCAAAAAAGCCGAACGCATTACGGTCTATCAAGTTTCGACCGCCGAGGGCCTGGGCGGCAGCAGTGGACTCGGTCTCGAAAGCGCATCCTAAAACAAGCGTATTCAGAATTTGCTAACATCAAACTCCGCACTGCTCGACCCGAGCGAGACCCAGGAACAAGGACGCGCCATGATTGAGCGACAGCAGGTCGTTGTAATTGGTTTAGGTGTTTTCGGTGAAACCATCGCCAAGGAGTTGACCCGCCTTGGACATGACGTACTGGGAGTGGATATCGATGAAAGCCGGGTCGACCGCCTGGCGGAGACGATCACCCATGCCGTCATTGCCGACGTGACCAACGAGCATGCCCTCAAGGAACTCGACGTGAGCCAATACGACATCGGCGTGGTGGCAATCGACGAGGACTTCGAAGCCGCCATATTGGCCACGATGCAACTGCTGGACCTGGGTATCGAGAAAGTCTGGGCCAAGGCAATCACCAGCCAGCATCACCGGATTCTCGACAAAATCGGCGCGACCCGGATCATCGGCCCCGAGTTCGAGATGGGTGTACGTGTCGCGCAGGAACTCAACTACCCGATGGTGAATAACTACATCGATCTCGGTGACGACGAGTTTATCGTCGAGATCTTCGCCACCGACAGTCTTGACGGCACCGCGCTTGCCGATCTGGCCGGCGAAACCGAGGCCGAAGTCAAGTTGCTATTGGTCAAGCGCGGCTCAGACACGACCATCAATCCTTCGAACGACTTTGTCTTGCGCAAGGACGACCAGATTGTCCTTGCCGGTACCCTGACCGAATTTCGCAAACTCGCCGACCGAGTATGAGTAACTGGCGACCTGCCTTTTTCCCCAGGCACCCTCGTTCCTCACGGTCGGGCCCGCGCCGCACCAGCCCACCGCGCCTGCTGATCGAGAGTTTTCTGGTGCTCATCACCATCGGCACCTGCCTGTTGAAGACGCCCTGGGCTACCCACGTACCCGTTACCTGGCTGGAGGCGGCATTCACGGCAACGTCCGCCGTTACGGTCACGGGCCTGGTGGTGGTCGATACGGGCAGCCAGTTCACGGTTTTCGGGCAAGTGGTCATTCTCTCGCTGATCCAGCTCGGCGGCCTGGGGCTAATGACCTTCGCCGTGCTCACCGCTGTGGCTCTGGGTTTCCGGTTGGGGCTAAAGCAACAATTGTTCGCGCAGGAGGCGCTGAACGAAATTTCCATCAAGACCACCCGCAAGGCGGGCGCCTCCATCGCCGCCTTTGCTCTGATCAGCGAAGCCATCGGACTGCTGATTCTGGCTGGCTTTTTTGTGCCGGAAAAAGGCTGGGGCGACGGCTTGTACCACGCGCTGTTTTACAGCATTTCCGCCTTCAACAACGCCGGCTTTGCGTTGTCTTCCTCAAGCCTTATGAGCTACGTCTCCAGCCCGGGCATTACGCTGACGGTTTCAGCTCTGTTTATCGTCGGCGGGCTGGGCTATATCGTCGTCAAGGAGGTGGTGGAAAAGCGCAGTTTTTCGGCCCTTTCGGTCTATTCAAAGCTGATTTTGGTCACCACTGTCATTCTTAACCTGGCGGCAACCGCGATTTTCCTGCTGCTGGAGTACGGCAACCCCAATACCCTGGGCGCATTGGGCGGGTGGGGCGATAAACTTTTGGCCGCTTGGTTCCAAAGCACCACTCCGCGCACGGCCGGCTTCAACACCCTGGATATCAGCGCGCTGACGTCGGGAACCTGCGTCATGTTCTTGCTGCTGATGTTTATCGGCGGTGCGCCTAATTCCACGTCCAGCGGCATCAAACTATCGACATTCGTGATCCTTATCGCCGCAACGCGCTCTTTTTTGCGGGGCAATCTCCACGCCACCCTCTTCAAGCGCTCCCTGACCCAGGAAGCCGTTATCAAGGCGCTTGCCATTACCACCATCGCTATGGCGACCATTTTCCTGGGCGTTTTCGGGCTCGCGATCACCATGCGCACCGGTTTCCTCGACCTGGCTTTCGAGGTGGTCTCCGCCTTTGGCACGGTGGGTCTATCCCGGGGTACCACCGGCGAACTCGGCGCTCCGGGACAGATCATTATCATGGTTGTGATGGTGGTTGGCCGGGTCGGCCCGCTAACCCTGGGCTACATCCTTACCATGCGGCGCAAGTTGCACGTACGCTACGCGAAGACTGAATTCCCGGTAGGTTAAGCGGCTACGCGCGAACGATCAGCACGGCTCCGGCATCGGACAACCGCTCATGTCGCGCTCCCACTGGACAGTCACATGGCTGATGTTAAATTCCTCGCGCAACCGCCGCTCCAACGTTTCCAGCAGGGCATCGTCCGCTTCGGGATCGGGTTTGACCAAATGCGCCGTCAGGGCGTTTTCGGTGGTGCTCATCGCCCAGATATGAATGTGATGGACATTTTCGACCCCTGGCAGGTCAATCAACATCTGGCGCACTGCATCGGGATCGATGCCCGCCGGTACCGCGTCCAGGCTGAGGTTGAGGGATTCACGCAATAAACCCCACGTGCCCACCAGAATGACGATGACTATGCCCAGGCTCACTATCGGGTCAATCCACGCCTGACCGGTCCACAGGATAAGCCCCCCGGCAACCGCGACACCCAATGACACGCCAGCATCCGCAGCCATGTGCAGGAAGGCGCCGCGCACGTTCAGGTCATCTTTCTGTCCGCCGATGAACAGCATCATCGTGGCCGCGTTGATGACCACACCCACCAACGCCACGACGATAACGGTCATGCCCGCTACATCCGCCGGATTGGAAAAGCGACGTACGGACTCCCAGGCGATACCACCGATGGCCACCATCAGTACCAGCGCATTGATCAAAGCCGCCAGGATGGTGGTTTTCTTGAGTCCGTAGGTGCGCCATTTGGTCGCCTGCCGCTGCGCCAGCCAAGCCGCGCCCCAGGCCAGAACCAGCCCCAGTACATCGCTCAGGTTATGGCCGGCATCCGCCAGCAGCGCCATGGAACCCGCCAGCACGCCATAGACCGCTTCCACCACCACAAAAATGACGTTGAGCACGATGCCAATGGCAAATGCGCGGCTGTTGGGCACCCCGTGAGAGTGGCCATGGTGATGCCCGTGGGAATGGCTCTGATGAGAATGACTGTGCGTCATGCGTGCGGCTCCTAAGCAGCTCGAATTCTACGAAAACCCAATGCTGCATTTCTAAACCCTGCAACCACTTCAAGGTCAAGCGCTCGCCACCGATCCGCTATAATCAGTGGCTTCCTGAAACCCAAAGTGAATTCGCTCTGTGGGAGTCCCCAACGTGCTTGCCCGTTCCTTAGTGTGTTTCGGCACTTCAATGCTCCTGTTAGCCGGCTGCTCGACGGTCAGTACAGTTGAGCCGGCGCCAACCCGGTCGCTACCACCTCTGCATTCGCTGCTCAATACCCACCTGATCGACACGGACACAGGTCAATACATCACTGCCGAAGCTCTGGCGGAGCGCTGGCAGAATGTCGATGTCGTGATCATCGGCGAGCTCCATGGGCATAACGGCGCCCACCTGCTCCAGGCCCGGATGCAGGTGGCCCTCTACCCGCACCGTCCGCAACAGATCCTGTCGCTGGAGCAATTCAACATGGATTATCAGCCGCAACTGGATCGCTACCTGGCTGGCGAGTTGGGCGAAGCGGAAATGATCGAGGATGCGCAAGCCTGGGATAATTACCGTGCGTCTTACCGGCCCCTGGTGGCTTTTTCCGCCGCTATGGGTGTGCCGGTCATTGCCGCCAACGCCCCCGCCACGGTGGTGCGCTGCGTTGGGCGTCAAGGCGAAGAGGCTCTGGGGGCGTTCGCTCCGGAAACACGGGAGTTGCTGCCGGAAGATCCATTCTATAGCGATCCGGCTTACCGGGAGCGCTTCTTCGGCGCCCTGGGCGGACACAGCACCAACGCCTCCAACCAGCTAGAAAACCGCTACAAGGCCCAAGTGTTGCGGGACAACACCATGGCCAGCCGCATTTTAGAGGCCCTCGACGCTCACCCAGAACATCAGGTACTGCACCTGACCGGCACTTTCCACAGCGAAAACCGCCTGGGGACTGTCGCAGCGCTAAAAGCCCGAGCGCCGGATATCCAGGTTCGCGTATTGAGCCCGGTCGTGGTCGACAATCCCCGCGCGCCCGGTTTCGACCAAGCCGATCTGGAAAAAGGCGACGCTATTTACCTGCTTGCACCGTTACCGCCGGAATACGTGAACCCCGAGCGCATGAAGGCCGCGATCAGCGAGCAATTCGCCAAGGCCCGGGACATCGAATGTCCCTGAGCTTCAGTGCACGAGCTCGATCATTAGGCCTCAACACCCACCTCGTCTTCCGCCACGACTTCTTTTTCGTCTCTGGCGGCCGACAGCCAATGCTGCATGCTGCCGTGATCGCGCAGCCGTTCAGCGTATTGCCGGGCGCTATCGGATAGCTCGACATCATAGGTCAGGAAGCGAAACGCCACCGGCGCGAAGAAGCAATCGGCAATCGAGAACGAGCCGAACAGCCAGGGCCCGTGCTCGCTATAGCGGGAGCTGTACTCGGTCCAGATGGCGTCAATACGGGCAATGTCGGCTTTCGCAGCGTCGCTCAGTTCGATCCGCCGGCGCGCGCGGCAGTTCATGGGCATTTCCTTGCGCAGAGCGGAAAAGCCCGAATGCATTTCCGTGCATACGGCCCGGGCCTGTGCCCGGGCCCAACGGTCGGATGGCCAACCTTGGCCATCGAGGTATGTTTCAGACACGTACTCACAAATGGCGAGAGAATCCCAAACGGTCACGCCATCATCGATCAGCACGGGAACACGGCAGGTCGGCGAATACTGCCCCAAACGCCGCGTAATATCGTCCTTGTGCAGGGATTCCTGAATCTCTTCGAACGCCAGGCCCGAAGCGGACATCAGTAACCAGGGTCGAAGCGACCAGGAAGAGTAATTCTTGTTACCGATGACGAGTTGCATAGGTATCCTCTGGAAATGCAATAGGGTTCGCGACAGAGGTCAGGGCCGAACAGTGCATTAAGACACCGCCTGAATCTGACGTGTTGCAGGCGTCGTCTTCAATGACATCCGGCGGGATGCGTCCAGACTGTAACTGGTAGCCTTAATGGTATCGACGTAGCGCCAGTCGGCTCGGGCTTCATTGAGCGTCAACGTGATCAACAGATAGCCGCGCTGGTTAATGTTGGTGTATTGCAGATCATCGATTAGCGTCTGGAGGGCTTCTTCGGCCCCGGGAACCGCGTCCTCCGGCAACCCCAGATAGTCCTCCAACCCTGGCGATGTGACAGATGCGGTGGCGAACTCCACGCCGACGGCATTGCCGGCCATGTCCTTGAGATCGTTGCCCCAAGCATTATGGGTATCCCCTGCCAGTACCACCAGGTTTTTGTCGAGCTCGCGCACGGAGGCTAGCACCACTTCCCGCTCGTGGTAATAGCCGTCCCAGGCATCGAGGTTATAGGGCAACTCGGCGTCTAAGCGAGCTCGCTCTTCGGGTGTTAAAGTCGGATCGTTCGCCAACATGCGGGCCTTGATCGTCGCAAGCTCCTCAAAGAGGGGCAACAACACCTCAGGATCAGGGTTTTGGATACTGAGCAGTAACTCCGCCGGCAATGTCATCCGGCCCATGAGCACCTGCTGGCCCAGCACTTGCCAAGTGGCCGTCGAAGTCGCCATCTGGTTCTGCAGCCAGGCCAATTGTTCCGCGCCCAGCAGTGTGCGGTTGGGATTGGTCACGTCCTCCTCGAACTGGGCGGCGTTGATGGGATTCTCCGGGTCGCCAGTCAGGTAGTTGGCGTAGCTGAGCTGTTCATCGCGTCCGATAATCCGCGTATCCAGCATATAGAGACTGACCAGATTGCCGAACTGGAAGCTGCGGTAGATCGTTTGCTGGTCGTCTTCGCTGGCGGGACGCACCGGCATCCACTCGAAATAAGCCTGCAGGGCAGCCGTTTTGCGAGCGGTAAAATCACCCTCTTCGCCTGGCGTATGATTTTCGGCACCGTCCTCCCAGGCGTCGTTGGCCACTTCGTGGTCGTCCCAAACGGCAATGAACGGCGCAGCCGCGTGCAGGGCCTGCAGGTCGGTATCGGTGTGGTAGAGCGCGTAGCGTTTGCGATAGTCGGTCAGCGTCAGCAGTTCGGTATCGTTATCGGCCGGCAACGTACGACCCAGGGCTTCGGCATCGCCCGACGCATAGCCGCCCTGTTCGTATTCATAGATGTAGTCGCCGAGATGGACGACCGCATCCAGCTCCGCTTCCTGTGCAGCGGCGGCGTAGACATTGAAGTATCCCGCGGGGTAGTTGGAGCAGGACAGCACGGCTAACCGCACCTGCGATACCGCGCCCTCCGGCAAGGTCCGTGTGAGACCGGCGGGCGAGACGGTGTCGCCTTCAGACTTAAAGCGGTAGTAATACGTTTGGCCTGCCTGCAAATCCAATACGTCCACCTTTACGGTGTAATCGTTGGCGGCGCGGGCCATAGTGTCGCCCGAGTGCACCAGATTACTGAACTCGGCATCGGTCGCCACTTCCCAGCCCACGGGTATATCGGAGCTGTCATCGTCGTCGGGTGTTATTCGGGTCCATAGTAGTACCCTATTCTGTAAGGGGTCGCCGCTAGCCACACCATGCTGAAAACCGACGGCACGATCGTTATCGGAGTCGGAATCCGAATCCGAAGAAAAACAACCTGACAGGCCTGTAGAAATGGCTACCGTACCGGCCGTGAGAGCCGAGATACGTAAGAATTCACGTCGCGTCAAACGTTGCATGACAAGTCCTTATGTTAAAAATCAGCTCCAGAAAATAGCCTGGCCCGATGACAGAACGATGGCGACGTCTTCCTGCCAATTCGTTGAACTGTATTGAGAGGGAAACTTCGGGGAATAATAGTACGGCTTGCGCCATCGGGCCAGATGACGTCTGGCCACAGCACAAGGAACAGCCCTTCGGCGAGGACTGGCTATGCGTTGTATTTGGGGCGCCTTATCGACAGGCGCCCCCCACACAACGTCAGGATGAGCAGGTCGTAGCGTCCAGACTGTCGATCCAGGCTTCGATTAGCGCCAGACCCTCGTCATGCACGATTGTCCGGCCGATCTCCGGCATTTTGTCCCCCGGCTGGTTGCTCGCCATGCGGAAATGCAGAATCGAGTTCGCTGCGTCGCCGGGAACGACATCGTAGCTCAGACTGCCTCCACCATAGGCCACAGGCTTCTTGCATACGCCATGCTTGCGCGGGTCGGTTTCGTAGTCACGCCAGTATTCCAGGTGCAGGCCGGTGTTGCTGGCGCCGCCTTCCGGGCGATGGCAATGGGCACAGTTGACGTCCAAATACCCTTTGGCCAAGGCCATCAAGCCTGCATCGGATTGGCCCGATAGCAGTGTCGCATCGGCGTCGCTGTACGCGGGAATCGTCTCGATGCTATGCACATCGGCAGGCACGCCAGCGAGAATCCCCGCTCTCTGCCAGTGCTCAAGCTGATTGCCCGCTCCGGACGGATAATCGAAGTCGCGATTGAGCAAGCGCGCCTTGGGACCGATAGGCTCGATACCCGTGGTGCTGCCATCGCTGTACTGGTGGCACTGTTTACACTGATTCTTGTCGGGTACCTGGTAGGCCAGATCGATTTGTTGGCCATTGTGGATAGTGGTTACATTCACCGTGCCGCCGGCCACCCGTAGTTCGGCATCCGTGAAATCGTCATTCCAGATGTACGGCAAGGCCACCCAGCCGCTCTCGCGATGAATCATCAGGCGGGTTTCGATCATGCTTTCGTTTTGCGGGCCGCGAAAAGCGGTATCCGCAGGGATCGAAAAGGTCTTTGTGATCACCGTGCCGACGGGAAAATCGAAGGCCTCCCGACTGACGTAGGTTGCCTGGGTTCCCTCCGGTACGAAGACAAAACGGTACTTACTCGAGTAATCGGTAAAAAGCGGCGTCGTCAGGTCATAGGGCGTGCCTGTGCCGTTAGCCTTTGCCGTGGGATCGCCACTGTCGGCAAACAGGCGGTAGCTGCTCAGGAACTTGCAATCCGCGGTATTTAACGCCGCTTGGTTAACGGCGCCGACCTGTTCGCCGCAAACACCGCTTTCCTTTCCCGGACTTGCCGGCTCCGCGGTGTCGTCAGTGCCAGAACTCCCACCGCCACCGCAGGCCACGAGAGCCAGACTGCACACTAATCCGCCCAGCACATTTCGGTAAGACATCGTCAGGAACATGTCGCTCCACTCCTCGATGAGCCCCGCCCCAGACAGGGGCGGAGACAGCGTTGCTACAGGGATGGTTCAGAGCAGGCAGGACGAAGCGCTGGGATCTCCAGACTCGCTGGAACCGCAGCCGTATGCCGTGCCGTTAATGGTGGCGGACGATGCGGGCAGGCGCGCCAGAGGCGTCGAGCAGCTCAGTAGGTCGCTTTGGCTCACCTCGAAGAACAGGCGAGCCTGCGGCATCATGCTGCCGTCGAAGTTACCGCTATCGGCGGGATCGGTACCGTAGACCTGGCCGTAACTCGTATCGCCGTTATTCTCGGCACACACCCTATCCTCGGGGCCGAAAGGGGCGCCCGTGGTCGAAGCATCAATCCCGGCATTGGCAACTAATTCGCCCAAGCCGTCGTAGAGTACCGCCGGGAAGGCACCGTAGTTGGCCACATAGGCGCTGATGATATCCTCGATAAACGCGCCCTCCGGCGCCGCTCCGGAGTCGGAAATAGCGTTGTCATGCACGTGGATATTACGGGGCACCGCTTTCCAGCCATCGTCGATAACGGGCTGGTAGGTGGGATTCGAGTAACCGAGATTTTCGTCCGCAAGATAGAAGGAGCTGATCGCCACAGATGTGGTGTTATGGCCAGTGATCGTGTTGTCGTAGATCTCCACGTCGCTGGTGGAAAGCACGATCACACCGGTACCCGGCGGCACGATGTGTACACCCGCCGGATTGGCGCTCGCGTTGGCAAAGTTGGTGGTGTTGTTGTCGGTCACGTCATTGTCGAAGACGCGCACCGTCGAGCCGTAAAGCCCGTTGCCGATAGGCAGATCGAACACCAGAATACCGCCGGTATTGCCGGTAGCGACGTTGTCGTAGACATCGGCATGGGTGGAATTCTCAATCTCAATGCCGGCCACGTTCTCCACGGCCTCATTACGGCGCACGACAATATTGCTGGATTGGCCGACATAGACACCCGCATCCGCCGAACCGCGCACGTAGGAGTCCTCGATCAGGACGTTCTGGCACTCGACGGGATAAAGGCCGTAGGCGCCGTTGCCTTCATCCAGCTCACCTTCCCACACCGTCGCCACCGACTTGATATGGATACCGTCGGTATCTTTCAGCTTGATCGCGTTGTTGGCCGCCTCGTAGACACCGATATCCTTAATCGTGATGTTTTTCCCGTTCTGGACAAAGATGCCGTCGCCGCCGGCGGAATCGGAGAAGTCCAGAATCGTTTTCTCCTTGCCGTAACCCATCAGGGTGATGTTGTTAACCGGCGTGCCGTCCCCGTCGGAATCGGCATCGAACGTCAAGGTGTCGGCCATGTCGAAGCGGCCTTCCGGAAAAACGATCACCGCGCCGGATTCGGCGTTGATAAAGGCTTCCTTGGCATTCTGTGTCAGGTTGTCCGCCTGGGGCACCCTCAGGAAACTGCGATGCCGTACCTCCGTCGCTATCGGAGCTATCGGAACTGCCGCGGCAGCCGGCCAGGCTCGCGACCAACAGCAACGAGGCGGCAACCGTGCCTGCCTGAAGCGCTTGATGCTTTGTCATTGTTATCGACTCCCTTTTTTGTGGTTATACCGGGGTTCCGGGTCTTACCAACTTAGGGAGTGACTGACGCGCTCGCGAGGGAAAGCAGCATGCAGATCCGTCAGGCCACTGTGCAATTCCTGAAATCCATTGCAGCACAAGGCTTGCAAGAGCGAAAACAAATCCTGTAATCGCTGTGCAAAACGTGAAATCAGAGAATTTGATCAGACGCTGGCGAGTGACGAGCCGGCCTTCTGCCGGTACTCGGTGGGCGTCACACCCGTAATCTCGCGAAAAGCGCGATTGAAGGAACTGAGAGTACGGTAGCCCACGTCCAGGGAGACATTGAGGATCGGCATATCCGGCGCGTTCAACAGCCGCCGGGACGCGTCGGCAATACGCAACTGGTTAATGTAATCGTTGAAGTTACGGTACCCCAGGGTCTGGTTGATCACCCGGCGCAAGCGATACTCCGGAATGCCGGAGGCTTCGGACAGCATTTTCAGAGTCAACCGTTCGGTGCGGTAGTATTCTTGGTCCATAATGCGGGTAAGAACCTGCGCATCGGCGCTCCGTTCCACACACGGTTGCGCTAAGGGCTCGACCGATGGCGCCGTCCCAGGTTCGGCCACCTCGAGCACCCCTTGCCGTCCTTGTAACAGGAAAAAAGCGGCGAGAAAGGCCGCCACACCGGTCACCATTCCCGGCGTCAGCTCGCCGGACAACCCCATGTTCAGCGTAACCACCGCCCAGCCCACAGCGCTGCCGACGACCAGCAAAACGACCAATCGCGCCCGGCGCCGGGCTTCCACCAGATCGTCCTGCCAATGGGAAATCACGTGCCAGAAAGCCCTGAGCATAATGGCATACTCGAAGTAGCGGCCCAGGCTCCAGCCGAAAAATACGCCGGGGTTCAGCGGATCATCCGGTGCGACGAATGGCCGCGCAATCGCCGGTGCGACAAAGCTGTAAGCCGCCATAGCGCCCCAGAGGCTAACCAGTTTAGGTCGCCGGGCGAAGGTGAGTTCGCACAGCAGCCAGAATAGGCCGGGCAAGGCGGTCTGAATGTTCGAGGTAATCCAGCGCCACTGCGGGTCCATCAAGGGATCGAGCAGGAAAGCCACCGAGGTCACGACGATCAGCAAGAACACGCGGCCAAGCCGGGAGTGGCGGAAGTCACGCAGAATAACGACGCTCAGCAGACAAAGGCAGCCGAGACCGAAGCCAGTTAGGAGATGCACGAAGGTTGCCTTTATTTATTCTTGTAGTCAGATCAGCAGTCTATGCCGATGATCCAAATGATCAAGTACCGGCTTTGTGCAATAGTGAGATGAAAGACTACGCTTGATCTTACCGACAGTGACTGTATTGAGGGGCGATGCGGTACATGCAGAAGGATCTGACCATGACGCGCGACCCAAAGCGCTATCCCCTGGCGCTGCTCACTTCTCTGGCGATTACGCTGGGCATGCTGATTCTGACTCTAACGCTGATCTATCAGGCGCACCGGGGTATGGAGGCCGCCAAGCTGAGAGCCACGTCGGATTCGGTCGAAGACCTTGTCTTTGCCGTAAACGACCGCATCCGCTCTCTGACCGAACCGCCGGTTACCGCTCTACTCCTACTCAGAGGCAGCACCCTTGCCCAGGCAGAAACACTGGACGAGCGGCTTGAGCACCTCGACGTGCTGGCCGATATCCTGCGCATCAACCACATCGTCGATGCCGCCTACATGGGCTACCCCAACGGTGAATTCTTCCTGCTTCGCCGTATGCCCGAAGACGACACGTTTCTTGGCGCTCCCGGCGCTACCCAATTCGTTCTACAGACCATTACGCTGGACGAGAATAATCAGCTAAAGGCCGAGCTGCATTTCTACAGTTCGCGACTGGACTTGCTGGAGCGCCGCGCCAACCCGGATACCGGATACGCCCCGCAGCAACACAACTGGTACCAAAAAGCGGCCGGCACCAACGACATCGCATTGACCGATCCCTATGTGTTCTACACCACAAGCGCTGTCGGCCTAACCCTGGCTCGCAAAGCGGCGGATACCCCTGCCGTAGCCGGTATCGACGTGACCGTCTCGGCCTTAAGCAGCCAACTTGAAGCGCTGAAGCTGACGGCCAACACCGAGATCGCGATTGTCGACCGCGAGGGCACGGTGATCGCTTATCCGGACCCCTCACGCATGATGGCAGGCCCCGATCACACTCCCCAACTGGCGTACTTGGAGCAATTGGACGTTCCCGCCCTGGACCGCGTGCGGGCCATGCCTGTCAGCACCGAGGCACGACAGTTCAGTATTGCCGACGGCGAATGGTTCGGTATCTCCGCGGCTCTTCGGCCCATGCACGGCGCCGGCCTGCAAATGCTGATTGCCATTCCCGCCGATGAACTGCTGGCCGATGCGTGGAGCCTCGTGCGCCAGCAGCTCTGGATCGCGCTGGGTCTCGTGCTGGTCCTGCTCGTCCTGGGTTGGCGGTTAGGACGACAGTTGGGAAAGCCGCTGGAACAATTGGCCACCGAGGTGGGCGAACTATCGCGTTTCCGCTTCGACACGCCGATATCCACTGAATCCCGCATCCGCGAGGCTCACGGCCTGGGCTTGGCGATCGAGGACATGGCGGGCACTATCCGCAGCTTTCAGTCCATCTCGACGACGCTGAACCGGTCCCAAAACCTGGACGCCTTACTCCACGGTATCCTAAATGAGCTGATCAGCATCCTTAACGAAAAACGCGGCGCGATCTACCTGTTTCGCCAACCGCTGTCACAGCTGGAACTTGCCGTATCCGTTGGGCCAGAGCGCACAGCGGTCATCGACGGGATAGCGCAGCACCAGACCGACACCGACATCACCCGCGATCTTCGCCAGCGCCTGACAGACCACGCGGTTTACGCCGTTCTGCGTAACCGGACAAATGAGCTGGTGGGTGTACTGTTAATCGATCTCGACGAGGCGCATTTCGGCGCCCTTGACGAGAACACCATCCGCTTCGTCAACGAAATTGCAGGCTCTGCGGCGGTAGCCATCGAAACCCGCCAGCTTATCGAAGGCCAGCAGCGGATGATCGAGGGCGTCATCCGCCTGATTGCGGACGCAATCGACGCCAAGTCGGCCTATACCAGCGGTCACTGCGAACGCGTACCCAAGCTCGCCAAGATGATCGTGGATAAGGCCATCGACACTCGCAGCGGGCCATTCACCCACTTCGAAATGACCGAGTGGGAGCGCTACGAGTTCCATATCGCCGCCTGGCTGCACGACTGCGGCAAAATCACCAGCCCGGAGTACGTGGTCGACAAAGCCACCAAGCTGGAAACCATCTACAACCGCTTGCATGAAATCCGCACCCGCTTTGAAGTCCTGCATCGCGACCTGGAGATCGACTATCTCAATCGCCGCCTGGCCGGTGAGGACGACGACCAGGCCCGGCCAAGAAAAGACGCGCTGCAGGCGGAACTTCAGGCGGATTTTCAGTTCCTGGCGCAAACCAACATCGGTGGCGAAGCCATGGACGACAGCGCTGTCGAACGCGTGGTAAGAATCGGCGACCGGCGCTGGCTCCGCTACTTCAGCGACCGCTTGGGGCTCTCTCACGATGAACGGGCACGCCATACCGCTGAGCCGGAACCGGCCTTGCCGGTGGAAGAGACGTTGCTGGCCGATAAGCAGGAGCACATCGTCCCCTGGGATGAAGGCCGCAAACCGCCCGTAGCCCGGGACGATCCGCGCAATCGCTGGGGCTTCGATATGGCCCTGCCGGATACGGCCTACAACTATGGCGAACGCTACAATCTGACGATTCGCCGCGGCACCCTAACACCGGAAGAGCGCTTCAAAATCAACGAGCATATTGTGCAGACCATCATCATGCTCGATGAATTGCCCCTGCCCGACCGGCTATCGAAAGTACCGCGCCTGGCCGGCACCCACCATGAGAAGGTGGATGGCACCGGCTACCCCCGCCAGCTACCGGGCGAGGCATTGAGCGTGCCGGAGAAAGCCATGGTCATCGCCGACATCTTCGAGGCGCTGACCGCGGTCGACCGGCCCTACAAGGAAGGCAAGACCCTGACCCAGGCTCTGGGCATCATGCGCAACATGGCCAGGGAGGGGCATGTGGATCCTGCCATGTTCAACCTGTTTCTGCAGTCTGGGGTTTACTTGGATTACGCCCGGGGATTTCTGGGCGAACAACAGATCGACGAGGTGGATGTGAAGGTCTACACGGTAGCTGAGTCATAGCATCGTAGTGCGCTGACAGTGCGCTGACAGTGCACTAGTGCGATTTGACCTTCTGCTTGCCGCATCGCTCGCAGCGATAAACGGTGACTAGCTTGCCGGCTTTGACGTCAAATTGCTTATCCTTGCAGACCACCCATTTGTGGATATCGTGCTGACAAAGCCCCTTGCGGAGTTTCTTCTTTTCCGGCCGTTTGAAAGGAAGGACATCGCCCATATCGGTTTACTCGCGGTTGGACCGATATCGAGCATACCGCCTAGCCCGGTGCTCGGGAAGCGAACCGGCCACCAACGCCTCCCTACTTCAATTCTCAAAGGACGCAGCATCGTGAGAGCCGCAAAGACAGGTGGGACCATTCCAGTTAAGCAACGGCGACCAGGCTTTTTCCCAGGAGGCGGACACAGAGAGCTGCACTCTCCCGCTCTCTCCCGTTATGTGCGTGCGAGCCAGCATGCTATGCTGGCCTTCGACTACACTTCCGCATCTATCTTTTGCCATGTCCACGAATACGGTTGAAATCAATCGCCAGCGCCATCGCTTTGACGGTCGCGAATCCGTATGGCTGTTCGGCTACGGCTCGCTGATCTTCAAGGCAGATTTTCCTTATCTTGAACGCAAACCGGCCTCCATCCGGGATTGGGAGCGTCGCTTCTGGCAAGGCTCCCACGATCACCGTGGCACGGTTGAGGCGCCGGGACGCGTTGTTACGCTGATCGAGAAACCCGGCGCACTGTGCCGCGGCATGGGCTACCTGATATCGCCCCAGGTGTTCGACCACCTGGATATCCGCGAGAAAAACGGTTACCTACGCTTTACCACGCAGCTTACCTTCGACGATGGCCAGCAGGTGGAGGGTTTGGTTTACATCGCCACCCCGGAAAACACGGCCTTTCTCGGTCCCGCCCACGAGCGCGATATCGCTCGCCAAATTGCCTCCGCGACGGGCCCCAGCGGGCCGAACCGGGACTACCTGCTGCGGTTGGCCGACTCCCTGCGAGATCTATCCGCCGTCGATGTGCACATCTTCGATATCGAGCGCTATCTGAATGAGCAAGCCTCGGACTGATGCTCACGTTCGTCCACCCCTAATCTCAGCGCCTAGTGCACGATGCGGATGCGTATTTATGTAACTTTTTGTGGCATATGTTTTCTTGTAACCTTCCGGTCATCTGCCTTCGCTTCAATGCCTGTCAACTCGAAAGCCCTTCCGTAACAAGACACTGTGCCTTTACACCGGGTTGAACATGCCGCCCGGCGCGTCTTGATGGCTGAAGGGTCCAAACCGACAAAGGTTCAGGTCATGTCTGCGAAGTCTTCTCTGCTCATCGAAATGCTGTGGCGCCTCAAGCGGGTTGTCGACCAGGGCCAGTGTCCCGGCGTTCAATTCATCCATCTCAACAACCTTCTGCGCGACGTCCCGTACCGGCACGATATTCTGACTCGCGTGGAAGCGGCGGGCTCTTCCGAGCTCAAGGCGTTGGTGAAAGACATTCGCGCGGCGGATACCGGCGAGCCGTTGATGGCGGCCCCCCGCACCCAGCGCTACGAAAAGGCTGAAACACCGTCCGCAAACCCGCGCGGACGCGCGTTCAAGACAACGGCCTGGGCTTTACCCGTGGTCGCTACCGCGGCGGTTATCGTTGGCTTCACCGCATTCGAAAACAAAACGGTACGCGTCGGCCAGGACGTCCTGGCCGACACTACCTGGAAAGCCGGCAAGACTTACGTGCTGGAAAAGACCATCTACGTCGACCAGGGCGCCAACCTCACTATCGAGAACGGAGTGACGGTCAAAGGGGAGCGCGGTTCCGCTCTGATCGTGACGCGCGACAGCAAACTGTTCTCTCGCGGCAGCGCGGACGCTCCGGTTGTCTTTACGAGCGCTCAGGACAACGGCCAGCGTAAACGCGGCGATTGGGGCGGCGTTGCGCTGCTGGGTAAAGCGCCGGTCAATCAGCCTAACGCGGCCATTGAGGGCGTGCCCGAAGGCGACAGTCGCGGCCGGTTCGGCGGGAACGACCGGCAGGATAGCTGCGGCGTGATGCAATACACGCGCATCGAATTCGCCGGCTTCGAGGTTTACAAGAATAACGAGCTTAATGGCCTGACGCTGGGCGGATGCGGTCAAAACACCATCGTCCAGCATGTCCAGGTTCACCGGTCACTGGATGACGGTATCGAGATGTTTGGCGGTCAGGTCGATCTCAAGCATGTGGTCGTCTCCGGCGCAGGCGACGACGGGATCGACTGGGACTGGGGCTGGACCGGCCGGGTCCAGTTCGCGATCATCCAGCAGCATCCGGACGCTGGTGACAATGGCTTCGAGGGCGATAACAACGGCGATGACCACAATGCACGCCCGCGTTCGGAACCGACCTTCTACAACGTCACCATGGTCGGCGGCGGGCTGTCCGCCAAGAAGCACCGGGGCATGGTCATCCGCGAAGGCTCCGGCGCCCACTTCCACAACATGATTATCGACAGCTACGGTATCGAGGCCTTGGACCTGCGCGACGAGGTGTCCGCCTTGGTGGGCGCGGGAACCTTGTCGTTCTCCGGCAGCATTGTGGCCAGCACCGGCAATCTTGGCCAGAGTGCCGATGAGCATGGCGATACGGACGACGACTACGGTTTCGACGAAAAAGCCTGGATCCGCTCGCCCCAACACCACAACCATTTCCGCGTGGAAAGTGCGATGATGACGTCGGCGCGCAATGTGAGTTCACCCAGCTTTCAGCCCATCATGACCTCGCGTCAGATGCAGGCCGTCGCGCCGCCCCAAAGCGAATTCTTCGACGAATCGGCTACCTTTCAGGGGGCCATCAATCCAATCGCGGAGAAAAGCTGGCTCGACGGCTGGAGCGCCTTCCCGGAAGCTTGATTATCCTGTTAGCAGGCACCGCTGTCCTTGACGGCGGTGTAGATTTCTGTGGGCGCAATTCCCAAGCCTTTGCCGGTTAGGGCGGACGGTCGCCGAAATGCCCCACCCCTGAGCCTCCGTCCACTGGTACACTGGTTATCAGTACCCGAGTCATTAGTACACTGCTGCCAAGAAACCTCTAGTTAAGTCTGTTGGCGATTCTGCACGCCTTGAGGGCCGTTCTGCTGTCGCCTATCAATACAGGCGCGGAACGCCGCAATGCATTTCCATACGCTATCGACCGGCAAACGTTGCTAAGATACCCACGGCTTATACAAGTATCGTCATGACTGTCATAGCAAAAAACACGATAGGATTCCCCGCATGTTCCTCGCACTTTTTATCGGTGGCCTCATCGGCTACAGCTTCGGACGATTTCCCGGCCTGCTCATTGGCGCGATCGTAGGCTACATCCTCGCCAAGGCCCTAGCCCACAAGCTACGCCAGGGTATTTTCCGGGTTCAGTCCCAGTTCCTTGAAAGCACGTTCTCCGTCATGGGCGCGGTGTGTAAGGCCGACGGTGTGGTCACTCAGGATGAGATCCAGGTGGCTGAAACCCTGTTCAATCGACTTCGTTTGTCCGGCGAGCAGCGTGAAACGGCAAAGGCCGCTTTCCGCCGCGGCAAAGAGGACGACTTCGATCTGGACAACGAACTGAACCTGTTGCTGCGTGTGACCCGTGGCCAAAGCGCGCTGCTACAGATGTTCCTGCAGGTCCAGGTCTCCGCCGTGGGCGCCGATGGCGAGGTGCATCCGGCCGAACATGAAATGCTGGTTCACATCGCCCGCAAGCTGGGCATCCCCGAGGCCCAGGTTGACCAGCTTGAAGCCATGCTACGGGGAGCCCGTAGCGGCACGGCCGGTGGCGGTCCCGCTCGCGGCCAGCAACTCGCCGATGCTTACAAAGTACTGGGGGTTTCCGAATCCGCCAGCGATGCCGAACTGAAAAAAGCCTACCGCAAGCTGATGAGTCAAAATCACCCCGACAAATTGGCGGGACGCGGCCTACCGGAAAGCATGCGGGAAATGGCCGAGGAAAAAACCCGCGAAATCAGCCATGCCTACGATGTCATCAAGGACGCGCGCAGTTCGAATTGATTGCGCCAACCCACGTACTCGACGTTTTCCTCAGACCGCATTCTGCGCGATTAGCAGGAAGGAAAATCGTATAAAACAGGAGTTATTCGGTTCTCCCGAATGAGCCAAGGACGGCTTTAACGACCGCGGTAGCGCCGGCGATCGTCGCTGTACACTTTTTATACGCAACCTGACCTTCCAACACTGCCGCAATCCCGCCTTTCCCGTCATAGCCGACCTGCGAACCACCTCCCTAGAATCGCAAGTGTTTCGTTCGGTGTATGAACTGCGAGACAAAACAACGCCAAAAACTCTCAAATGACAGCAGGGAAGGAAACAACAATGAAACTGCAAGTCCTAAAATCGACGTGGGCTGCAAAAACTGCAGCCGCTGTAAGCGGTATTATTCTGTCCACCAGTGCAGTGGCAATGACGCCGGGCGGTGACTCTCTCGCCGCCTATGCCGAAGATGGCCCGTTCGCCACCACAAGCCAGCGTGGTGGTTTCTCATGCACCATCTATCGTCCCGTCAACCTGCAGGACGACCACCCGGTGATCTTGTGGGGTAACGGCACCGGTGGTTCGCCGTCCACCTATGGCGGCGGTCTCGAACACTGGGCCTCGTGGGGCTTTGTCGTTGCGGCGGCGAATACCTCCAATGCCGGTTCCGGTGAGGAAATGCTGGACTGCCTGGAGTATCTTCAGCGCACCAGCTACGCCGACCAGTTGGACTTCTCCAACGTCGGCGCCTCCGGCCACTCACAAGGTGGTGGCGGCACCATCATGGCCGCCCGTGACGATCGCATCACCGCGACCGCTCCGGTGCAGCCCTACATTCTAGGCCTGGGGCACGAAACCTCATCGCAATACCAGCAAACCGCCCCGATGCTGCTGCTTTCCGGCTCGTCAGACACCCTGGCCGGTCCCACGCTGAACCAGGCGCCGGTCTATCGCCGTGTTGATGTTCCGGTATTCTGGGCTACTCTGGATGGAGCCAGTCACTTCGAGCCGGTTGGCAGCATGGGCGATTACCGCGGTATCACCACAGCCTGGTGGTTGTATCAGCTGTCGGATGACGCCGACGCCGCCGACCTATTCACCGGACCGTGCGAAGTCTGTGACCTAAGCGACTGGGACGTCGAGCGCAAAGGACTGTAACGGCTAGATCGTTTTCATGGCCGGATTTAGCGGCTAAAGAGTCAGCAAGCACAGACACAACGTAACCGTGCCCTTTTCGGGCACGGTTATTGTGCGCTCCCAAAACAACAAAACAGGCTTTAACAGCCAGGGAGGCTCTCCATGAATTTTGATAGCAAACTCATTCCCCTCCACCGCCACCCACTGGGTTTTATCGAAGCATTTTGTACACTGGGCGCCAACCAGAACGACCTGTTGAGAGGCACCGGCATCTCACCCGCTCTGTTCGATATGCAGGATGTCTGTGTCAGCTACAACCAGCTTCATGCACTCATCGGTAATGGCATCAGACTCTTACCCCGGCCGGGCCTGGGTTTGCAGGTCGGCATGAACTTCGACTGGAGTTTTTGGGGGCCGGTCGGTTTCGTGGTGCATTGCAGCACCAACCTTAAGGACGCCGCCGAAGCTTTCCGCCGCTACATGGTCACCGCGCAGCCTTACTACACCATGGCCGCATCCCACCCCAACTCCTATCTTGACGCCGACAATCGCATTGTCGAGCCACTAGACTACCCCACGGCCGAGGACGGCAACCCGGTCATGCGGGCGTTCATCCGCGAATTCCGGCTGGCTATTAGCCTGCGTATATGGGATTTGTGCGGGAACAAGACGGTGGAGGACCCCTCCGTTCATGTGCGCCTATCCATCCCGGAACCGGAAGATGCCGAGCCATACAGCGCCCTACCTTGCAGCTCCATCACGTTCGGCTGCGAGGAATCGACGATATCGGGTCAGCTTGAGTTCGTCTTCAAACGCTTCCGCCGATTGCGTCAACGCACCTTCGAGAGAATTGTAAAGCAGTGCGAGCGGGAGCTTAGCCGGATGCCATCCCACGTCACTTTTGCCGACCGGGTGCGCTGGCACATTCGGGCACACTTCAAGCCTGAAATCACTCTCGACCAAGTCGCCATGCAGATGAGCATGACGCCGCGCAGCATGACGCGACGCTTAGCCAACGAAAATGCATCGTTCCGCAAGATCCTGCACGAAGTAAGAATGGAACTCGCCTCGCACCAGTTGCGTTTTTCCCGCCTGAGCGTCGAGGACGTGTCCGAACTGACCGGCTTCTCCTGCGCCTCCAGCCTGCGCCGTGCGGTGAAGAACTGGACGGGAGCCACCATCAGCCAAATCCGTGAAGTGGCCGACTAAGGAATCGTCATGGTCCAATCCGATACCCACCGAACCGAAGCAAAGTTGAAGCGCCACAAGCAACAGCAACGCCTGCGGGCGCTGAAGCTCTCGCTGGCCGTAGCCGGACCGCTCGCGCTCGTGATGGCCGGCATGCTGGGCTGGCTCAAGGCAACGACGCCGGAAAAGCCGGTCGCCAAACCGGCCACATCGCCGCAACCGGATGTTTACATGCCGGAAAACCCAGCGCCCGCACCGGACGCGCTGGCGCGCTCCCCGGCGGCGACCGAACCGGGGCCCTCGCTCCGCCAGCCGCCGGTTCAAGCGGGAGAGCAACCACCCTCGCCCGAACCCCCGGGCCAAGCCCAGTTCGAGTTGGATGCCATCGCCACCGCGCTGAGCCGTCTGAATCTGGATGCATCCGGCGAGGTCAAACTTGACCAACAGGCCAAGGCCGTTTTGGAAGCGGCCTTCCTACAACCGGACGACGCCATGACCGAGGCCCGGCTCGCCGAGTTGAAAACGCTGATCGAAGGCGGTCTTCAGGGCGAAGCAGGCCGACAGGCGGCGGACGTTGCGGAGCGCTACTACCGCTATAGCAACGCCTACCGGGACATCCAAGACACCTTTGGCTACCACGGCGAGCTGACGAATCTGGAGGCGAACTTCGAACAACTCAGTCGCCTGCGCCGGACCCACTTGGGAGACGAACTCACCGAAGCGCTTTACGGTAAGGAGGAAACGCTGACGCGTTACACTCTGCAGAGCATGCGTATCCAGTCGGACCCGACCCTATCCCCGGCGGAAAAGAAGGCGCAGCAGGAACAGCTCAGGAAGCGGGTGCCGACGTCGCTGATCGGCGCGCCCGAACAGGCCAGAACGCCTTGACCAGCACGACCAACAGCAAGCCATAGAGCGCACCGCGAAACAGCCAGGGCTGCCTGGTAAAGAAGCTGTCGGCGCCTGAAGCCGGTATGGGAACGTCGACCCAATAACCCGCTTCCTCACCGTAAGCCGATTCAAACAGCCGCCGGCCGTTGGGCAGAATGACCGCTGACGGGCCGTTGTTCATCACGTGAAGCAATGGCGCCCGGCTTTCCACCGCTCGCAATACCGATGCATTCAGATGCTGGTACGGCTGGCGTGTGGCGCCAAACCAGGCGTTGTTGGACATCGTCACCACAAGTTCGCCGGCACCGCCGCCACGCACCGCGTCGGCAACGAAATAGGGAAACATCGCTTCGTAGCAGATCAACGGCACCACCTGCAGGCCATCTAGCGAGAAACGCGCCGGCCCCTGCCCCGCCGAAACATGACTGAAGAACGCGCCAAACGTTCCCCGAACCCAGCGCCGCGCCTCCGGGAACAGCCCCAGGACCGGCAGATACTCGCCGAATGCCACGCGCTTGATCTTGCGGTAGTGGCCTTGGTCTCGCCCTTGGGCATCGATCAGTACCGCGCTATTGAATTCCAATCGACTCCGCACCCGGTTCTCCCGCTCCATCGCCTGGAACAGCAGCGCTGCGCCCATGGTCTGAGCGGCCTGGCGAAAGGCTTCAGCGACACGGGGCTCGAGAAAGTAGGGGTTGAATCGCGCTTCAGGCCAGACCACCAGCTCAGCCCCTTGTGCGGTCAACTGCTCGGAGAGTGCCAGCGCACGCGGATAGGTTTCACTATAACCGGCTACGGGCGGCTTGTTGCCGACACCGGCCGGTGCGTTCTCCTGCACAAACCCTATTCGCCGCGACGACCAATCGGTCATTCGCATATCCCAGGCGCCTAGGCTGAAACCACCGAAGACCAGCCAGGCTACCGGTACCAGGGCCGCACCCCAACCTATTGGATCGCGCCGGCCTTCCACAGCGCCCGACAGCCACCGGAACAGCAGTAGATTCACCACAGCGATGACCGTATCCAACCCCAGCACGCCGGTCAGAGACACCGGCTGCAAGGCGGCCAGGAAGGCGCTTTGGCTTTCGCCAAGCTGAGCATGGAAGAGCATCGGAAAGTGACCGAAGAAAAGCGCAACCAAAAGCGGGAAGAGAAGCACATCCGACCAGCCGGTCCGCCGCCGGAGCCATTGCAAGGATGACGCCAGCAACGCCGGCAATTGCGCACTGTAGAACCAAAACAGCAGTGAGAGCGATGCTGTGACCGCCAGGCCCGGCGACCACAGCCGCTCGATAAAGCCGACAACCCACCAGGCCCCGACCCCGTAAAGACCCAGCCCACAGGATAGACCCAGGCGATAAGACTGGCCGGGTGTCTTGCCCTGAAGGGCAAACAGCAGGGGAACGAAACCCAACCACGTCAGCAGGAATAATTCACGGTTATTGTACGGCAACGCCAGCAGGACCCCGGCGCTGACCGCCAGCAGATGCGCTTTCCAGTCCAACGGGCTTCGAGACATTAGCGCACACCTCCGCTTGCCGGCGGTTCGCCTTGCCGTTGAGCCTCCTGCTCAGCCAGGCCCTTGCGCATCGCGTTCTGTTGCTGAAACAGCGAGTGAGCGGTCTGGTGGCCGAAGAAGCGCGCCTGCAGACGCTCGTGCTCGGCCGGACTCGCAGATGTCCCTAGGGCCTGTTCGGCCGCTCGATACTGAAGGAAGCGAAAAAACAGGTCCGCAACCCCGTTGCCCGCGTCGGGCAGGCCTTTGTTTAGCAAGAATTCAATGCGCATACGTTGCTCGGGCGTCAAGGGCAGCGCTACTCCCCGGCTGCCCTCTTCCAGTGCGGCGATTGTCCGCCCATCGACCACCAAAGCCCCTCTCTCCGTCAGCGGCACCCGGGCGACAAGCCGATCGACAGCCTGCCAATCCAGCGGGTTCTGGTCCGGCCATTGCGGCAGCACAATGCGCGCGGCGTCACCGGGTGCCCGTTCGCTGGACAACATCGCCACCAGGCCGATGAAGGCCACCAGCACCAGCGAAGGAATCAGTCTGCTTATCGCGGAGATTACCGCCATGGAGCCTTGTCTCTGCCGACACACGATGAAGACTCATGCTACCACCGGTCGACCGGCCCGGCGGTGACCCGAGATACATCGGCAAACCTCAAACGGCAAGTGGTGTTATTGGAAGACGTAGCGCGCGCCAGCCGCGGCGAGGATTCCGCCGGCGATAGCGGGAAGGGGTTTACGGAGCGCCAGCATCAGGATAGCGGTGGTAGCCAACGCCAGTCTGGCGCCCAGATCGCCGGTGAAGGCCATCGGCGTGAGGATGGCGATCAGTACCGAGCTGGCCATGGTATTGATGAAGCTCTCGACCCGTGGGTTGATGGTCACGTAGGACATCAGGAAGGGCCCGCCCCAGCGGGTGACCAGGGTTACCGCCGCCATAATAACGATAATTAGCAGAACGCCAAGGTGCGTCGTTTCAATGCTCATCGGACTGACGCTCCAACCAGAAAAAACCTACCGCGCCGCCAGCCAGGGCGCCTACCACGACATGGGTGTGTGGCGGCAACCACCAGTAAGCGGCCATCGCCGCCGCTCCAGCCACCGTCCAGGCGACGATAACCCGCGAATTCTTGCGCCCGCCCAGAGCCATCGCCAGAAGAAAACAGCCCAGCACCATATCCAGCCCCAGACTCTTGGGCTCCTGCAATAGGCCGCCAAAATAGACGCCCAGCAGGGTTCCGATCAGCCAGGCCACCCAAAGCACGAAACCGCCCCCGAGAATGACCTCGAGGTTGCGTCTACCATTCTGGTAGTCCTGTGCAGCCACGGCCCAATTGGCGTCTGTAAGCACCAGTAGAATGCCGTATCGCTGAGCTATCGGCATCTGGCGCAGCATGGGATAGAGAGAAGCGCCCATCAGCAGATGACGGGAGTTAATGGCGAAAGTGATCGCGATCAGCGGCAGCAGTGCCACCTGCTCGCCCCAAAGTTCCAGCACGGCAAACTGGGAGGCACCGGCAAACACCAGCACGCTCATCAAGGTGGCTTCCAGCGGAACGATACCCTTCTGCACCGCAGCCAAACCAAAGGCAGCGCCAAACGCCACCACAAAAAGCGAGATGGGAAGGAGCCGGAGAAATTCGGCGCGTACCTGCGCCGGATCGAGACGGTAGGTCGTCGCTGAGGTCGTCATCGACGCAAACGATTAGAGTCCATCCAAGCAAGCTAATGAAACTTATGTAGCGCGCGTATAGGTACTTTCCGCACTTTCCGAAAAACAACCACTTCCGAAAGAAAGACATCCCCAGACAGTCGTTTTTCAAAAACAGGCACGTTCATCGATGCTAACCGGCCCGACCTGCATTAGAGCCGATAATACACCGGATCCAAGGCAAGGCTTCCGGGTAGTGGCGCGTATCGAGTACAAACTCCTGTCCTCTGGCGACGGCCTGCAAAACCACGCGATGGGTCTCCCGCCGCCAGCGTTCCGGCTTGGCGTGATAAGTGAGCGGAACCTGACCCTTGCGTGGATAGAACCAACGGGGTAACGCCCACACGCCGGGCCGGGACGCTCGGCGGTCGGTAAGTTGCAGCGAGGCACGGTGACGCTCGAACCAGCCGGCGCCCGGCAGGCCAGGCGCTGTATCCCCCAGCGTTAGTGCATCTGCGGCAAGATAAAGGGTGTTGCTAGGATCGTCTCGCCAGCCAAAATGGGGATGATACCGAGCCCAGGCCAAGGCGCCCTTCTCCAGTGCATCGACGGCTTGAATTTGTCCGATCTGCAGCCAGCCCCAGATGACATGACGCGGGGGCTGGCCCGGATCGAATCGCCAGCCGGCCCGGGTTTCGATGACAGGGCGGAACAGGCCGAAGAAGACAAATAGGTCGCCAACCTCGACGCCCCGATTCTTGAGATGCCCCTGGGCGGCGCCGCTCTGTCCGAAAACAGGCCGCCAGCCCGGCATACGGGGCAAGGCATCCGCATTGAGATCGGGGTCGATGTGGGCACCGCTCGCGCCGTCCCAACGCTCCCGGGTCAGCACCGCCACGTGATCGCCCAGCGATACGCCTTGATGGACGATATCCGCGAACGTTACCTGGGAGCGCGTATCGGGGATCGGCAACGACAGCAACCGCCCATCCGGCAGTATAGGGCTGGGGCAGCCTCCCGAACTGGAGTCGAAACCCTTGCGGCTAAAGATAATACGGCGCGGCTGGAGCATAGAAGACTGTTTCGAAAACACCTTATTCGGAGACACCTTAAAACCAGCGGGGTACTCGCGCCTGATAATCCAGGTACTCATTACCGTAGATTTCACTAAGCGCCAGCTCTTCCGACTGCGCCTGACGCAGGATAACGATGGCGCCAACCATCAGGCAGACCAGCGAAAACACGCTGGGCAGCGCCAGGAAAAAGCCCAACTGCCCCAAGAGAATACCGATAAACAACGGATTCCGAGAACGGTTATAGGGGCCGGTGGTGATCAGGTGCCCGCGATTCTGGCTGTCGATTCCCGAGCGCCAGTCCTCATGCATATAGGCCTGCACGTATTCAATCAACGAGAAGGCGATCAACAACAACGCCGCCCCGGCGGTCAGGATCGGTGACCGGTAAAGCGGATCGAAAACGCCGAGCCAGGCATCAATATCGAAAAAGATCCGCGTGACGCACACGCCGAGAATGCTGGCACGGAACACGTTGAAGACATGGCGATGCCACCAGGTGCGGGAGCCTTTCATGCCGTAGTGGATGTGCGAGAAGCGCATGCGCGCGTACAACCCCAGGCTTCGGCTGGTGTAATAGAGGCCGATCATCAGGAAATAAATGCCCAAGAAATGTTTGACCAGCAAGTCGACCGAACTCATGTCGGATAGGTTTCCTTCTCTCTCACACGCAGCGGAGCAGCTTATGGCGTTTGGCTATTGCGAACAACCACTTATGTTTCTCGAAACGGTGCCTGACATGGCATTCAGTCATGAACGATAGTGCGTTATTGATCGTTCATGAGTGACAGTGCATCATCGTTAGCTCGCTATCGATAGAACGATAGTGTGACTCCTGCCTCTCGACAAGGTGGCCCCCGACACAGAGGATGGGACACTCCTAACTGGATAAACGGCTGACCCCATGACTGCCCAGGAAAAACCCACACCGGTCCATGCTTTTGCCGATGACGCCCTCTCGGACCATGACGCCACGGCGCTTGCCGCGTTGATTCGCCAGGGCAAACTCAGCCCCCGGGATGTCGTTGCCGCTGCCATTCAGCGTGCCCGTCGGGTCGAACCGCTGATCCACGGACTGGCATTTGCCGATTTCGAAGATGCGCTGCACACAGCGTCGCGCCGAATTGATGGCATCTTTGCCGGGGTGCCGACGCTGATTAAAGACAACACCAACATAGCAGGCCAGCCGACACGGCATGGCTCGCTCGCAACCACCGGGAAACCGGAAAAATCGACATCGCCCTTCGCGCATCAACTCCTGGCCCAAGGTCTTATCCCTTTAGGCAAAAGCACCCTGCCCGAGTTCGGTTTCAACGCATCCACTGAGCCTGCCCATGCCGAGCCGACGAGGAATCCATGGAACCCGGCTTTCTCCTGCGGGGCGTCATCTGGAGGCTCGGCTGCCCTGGTAGCCGCCGGTGTAGTGCCCATCGCCCATGCCAATGATGGCGGCGGATCGATCCGCATACCCGCAGCATGCTGCGGCCTGGTGGGACTCAAGCCAACACGGGGCCGCCTGGTGGCGAACGAAGCCGGAAGAGTCTTGCCCATCAACATCATCAGCGAAGGCGTCGTGACTCGCTCGGTGCGGGATACCGCCCGGTTCTTTGCCGGAGCGGAGCACCACTATCACAATCCGCACTTGCCCGCGATCGGCGAAGTGCTGGGTCCGGCAAAACGCCGGTTACGCATTGGCCTGGTGATGGAATCCATTACTGCGAGTGGTACGGAGAATGATACGAAGAGCGGGACGGACGAAGTCACCCGCCATACGGTCGACGCAACCGCCCGGCTGCTCGAATCCTTGGGTCACACGATTATTCCGATGGACGTGCCGGTGCCCCGGCAATTCGCCGAGGATTTTGCGCATTACTGGGCGTTCCTGGCCTTCATCATGCGAAAGGGTGGCAAACAATTCCTGGGAAAGGGCTTTGACCCCACAAAGGTTGACGGGCTTACCCGGGGTCTTAGCAGTCGCTTTACCGCCGGCTTTCAGCGCCTGCCCGCCACCCTTTGGCGTTTGCGCCAGACACGGTTTCTCTATGCTCAGGGACTGGAAAATTTCGGCGTGGATGCCGTGTTGTCGCCAGTTTTGGCGCATACCACGCCCCCACTCGGTTACCTCAGCCCGGAGCTGCCGTTCGACACCTTGTTCCAGCGACTCGTCGACTATGTGAGCTTCACGCCCCTGGCCAACGCTGCAGGCGTTCCCGCCATCTCACTCCCTATGGGCACAACGCCCGACAACTTGCCCGTGGGCGTCCACATCTCGGCCCACCATGGATGCGAACGGGATCTGCTGGAACTCGCCTTTGAACTCGAGCAAGCCGCGCCTTGGCGGCGAATTCAGCGATAGGCCCCTCCATGCTTGAAAACTATAGCCTATTGGCTGGCCAGTTCTTTGGCCTCGTTTCGCTGATACTCTGCGTGCTGGCGTTTTCCAGCAAGCAGGATGACCGGCTGCTGGTGCTTCTGCTCTCCGCCAATGTAGCGTTCGCCCTTCAGTTCATGTTTTTTGAGAGCTGGACTGCAGCCGCATTGACGGGACTGGTCATCGTTCGCATTGGACTTGCCAGGCGCTATCCGGGCAGCAAGGCGGTAATGGCGGTGGTGCTGGCTGCCAGTGGCGTCGCTTCCGTGGTGACGTGGCAGGGCTGGGCGGACCTGCCCGCTATTGTTGCGATGGTGCTGGGCACGGTAGGCATGTTCTTGCTCCGGGGCATTCCAATGCGCGTCTTGTTGGGCCTGGCTGCATTGGCTTGGGGGCTCAGTCACCTTTTGGTGGGTTCAGTGGGCGGAACACTGGCCGAAGTACTGGTGCTCGTCACCAATGCCATCACCATTTATCGCCTTTATCGAGCCAAACAGCGCTATCCGGAAGCGTTCGATTAGGTCTTGCCACTCCGAGAAGCTCACGCTATCGGCCTATTCCCCCTGAAGCGTAGCGACAATTCGGCGCGAGCCGCCGCTATCCCGGTGTTCACAAAGATAGATTCCCTGCCAGGTGCCTAGTACCGGCTGGCCATCGCGGATCGGCAACGACAGGGATGGACCGATCAGCACGCTCTTGATATGGGCGGGCATATCGTCCGGCCCCTCCAGGGTGTGCTCGTAATGCGGGGCATTCTCCGGGACCATGACATTGAAATGCCGCTCCAGATCGCCGCGCACATCCGGATCCGCATTCTCGTTCACCGCCAGCGACGCCGATGTATGCTGGATGAAGAGGTGCAGCAATCCGACGTGGATATCGGCCAGCTGCGGCAATTGGTCCAGAACCTCACCGGTGACCAGGTGAAACCCTCTTGGACGGGACTGGAGTCTGATTTCCTGCTGATGCCAAGGCATATCCACCTCCGGTAGGTTCGCCATAGCGTACGCGTTCAGTGGTGTACGCATTAAAGAATATAAACAATCAACGGCTTACACGTTTAGGTTGACCCAACTCAAGGGTACGCACGACCGCCACGTTGGACAGACGCGGCAAGCGTTGCCATTATTAATGTGTTGCTATAAATGAAAAGAGGGACGACTTTTCACATCTTCGGACAGGTTCGTGCGTGTCTTGGTGCCCATCGTGCGAGAACTCAGGCTGTAACTAACACCTATGTCCCAAAACAAGACGTTTATAGAATTTCACGAAACCCTGCTGAAACTCAGCCACAATGCTGACTTTATCAACGAGAATCGTAGCAGGAAACTGGCTTCGCTGAGCGCGCTGGCCGGTCGCCTGCTTCACGTTGACCGGGTCAGTGTCTGGCAGATGAACGCGGGCCAGGACCGCATCGACAGCGAAGTGCTGTATTTGCTCGACAAGGGGCACGACTATCGGCCGGTGTCGCTGGTGGATACGGACAATCCCGCCTACTTCAAGGCGTTGAAAACCGCACGTGTGATCGATGCGGGGGATGCCCTCAACGACCCCCGCACCGCCCAATTCGCCGAACCCTATTTTCGCCCGCTGGGCATCCAGTCGCTGCTGGATCTGCCTGTATTCGACGGCGGGCGGCTCAGCGGCGCGATCTGTCTGGAGTCGCTGCGGCGGCGAACCTGGACGCTACCGGAAATTTCCTTTGCAATCGCCATCGCCGACACCATCAGTCTCGTCAACACTCACGACGCCTGGATTCGCGCCCAGCAGCAGCTCGATTACGTCACCCATTACGACAATCTGACGGGGCTCCCCAACCTCCAGTCTTTCCGGGAGCGACTCCAGCACCTGATTCGGAAAATGCGCCAGCGTGAAAACGACGGCTTTACCGTTATCTGGATCGACTTGGACCGGCTAAAGGCTGTGAACGACGGCATGGGTGCCGCAGGTGGCAACCGTGTGATTGCCGAGATTGCCAACCGTCTGCGCGGTCTTTACCTACCCGGACGGGACAAGCTGGCGCGCATCGGCGGTGACGAATTTGCAATGCTGGTCCGGGACCATGAGCAACAGCGCCACCTGCAGGATCTGATCCAGCAAATCCAGCATTGCATCAGCGATCCGATGACCATTGACGACCAAACCCTGCGCATGACCGCCAGCATCGGCATTTGCCGCTACCCGGAGGATGGTCTGGACTCCGAGTCACTGCTACGCAGTGGCGAAGCGGCGATGTACCACGCCAAGGAGAGTGGCCGCGCGCAAATGCAGGCGTTCCGTCAGGATATCCACTCCACCGCCCGCTCGCGTTTCGTACTGGAGAGCGAGCTACGCCACGCGATCCAGCACAATCAGCTTGACGTGTTTTACCAGCCCATCGTCGAGCCGGACAACGCCGAGATCGTCAGCAACGAAGCGCTCGTACGCTGGCAGCATCCGGCACGAGGCTGGATGTCGCCGATGGAATTCCTCGACGTAGCCCGCAACGCCGGATTGATGCAAGAGCTGGGTCTATCGGTGCTGCGACGGGTCTGCGAAGACAGGCGCAACGCTCGACAACAAGGCATCGAGATGACGACGACAGCGATTAACCTATCGTCCGAACAGGTGATGGATGGACGTCTGCCACTGCGCATTCAGGAAATGCTGGCGGAGTTCGGCCTTAGCGGAGATCAGTTAGAATTCGAAGTCACCGAAGACGCCATCAAGGGCGACTCGAAAAGCCTGCAGACGACCTTGAACGGGCTGGTCGATCTTGGCTCACGGTTATCCATCGACGACTTCGGCACCGGCTACTCATCGCTTTCGCGGCTCAAGCACCTGCCCTTCTCCAAGCTCAAGATAGACCGCTCCTTCATTCACGAGATTCCCGGTGACGCCGACGACTGCGCCATTACCCTCTCCATCCTCGGCCTGGCCCGCGGCCTGGGTATGCAGGTGGTTGCCGAAGGTGTCGAAACCGAGGAACAACGACGGTGGCTGACCATACAGGGCTGCGACCTGCTGCAGGGTTACCTGTTCAGCAAACCCATTCCAATCGATACATTGCTGGAATACAGCGCGCACCATAAGCGGTCCGTTCTCTGAGATCCAACGGCATCAACCCACGGCAGGCCTTGAAACCCGCGATGTCCGGACGGATATAGGAAGCAGCGAAGAGACCGAAAAGCCCATGCAACTCTGGAGCAACTCTGGTCGTGAATTCGGTGCAACTCTGGTCCTGAATTCAGAGTACAAGGCGCTTTAGGGAAAACGCTGATATCGGCCCGAAAACGTCCTGCGCCCTCTCACCTGCGCTCACTCAATTGGAGACGACTATGAAAGCCCTGCTACTCAGTGTCATCGCCGTTCTGACCCTCGCTATCAGCCCTCTATCGTTGGCTCAGGCGTCGGCTCAGAGTAGCGGTGGTTCGGAACCGTTGAATGTCGGAATGTCCGGCCGTTACTTTCCCTTTACCTTTGTAGAGAAGGATCAGCTCAAGGGCTTTGAAGTCGACGTCATGAACGCCATCGCCGAGGAACTGGGCCGCGAAGTGAATTACCACACCGCTGCTTTCTCTGGCTTGTTCGGCATGCTGGAATCCGGCCGCGTCGATACTGTGGCGAATCAGATCACCATCACCGAGGATCGGCAAAAGAAGTATGTCTTTACTCAGCCCTATGTCTATGACGGCGCCCAGGTGGTGACCAAAAAAGGCAACGACGAGGTTAGCAACGTGGAAGACCTCAAGGGGAAGACGGTCGCGGTGAATCTTGGTTCCAACTTCGAAGCCCTGTTGCGCGACCTGCCCTACGCCGACCAGATCGACATCCGCACCTATGAAAGCAATCTGGAGCAGGATACCGCTCTAGGCCGGGTGGACGCCTTCGTCATGGACCGTATCAGCGCCAGCCAGATCATCAAAGAGAAGCCATTGCCGCTGGAACTGGCTGGGCCGACCTTCTCCACGATTCGCAACGCCTACCCTTTCCCGGATACCGAGGAAGGCCGCGCTCTACGCGATGACGTCGATGCCGCTATCGACGCTCTGCGCGAAAAAGGCACGCTGAAGAAAATCTCCGAATCCTGGTTCGGGACGGATATCACCAGACCCTGAACCGGGATTCGCCGATGCAAGTTCTCGACATCACGTACATGCTGGAGCTGGTACCGATCCTGCTCCAGTATCTTCCCCTGACCCTGGAAATGGCTACGCTGGGCATGGTGCTGGCCCTGGTACTCGCCGGCCTGCTAGCCGTGGTCCGGGTGCTGAAAATTCCGGTCATCAATCACTTCACCATTCTATTTATCTCGTTCTTTCGCGGTACACCGCTGCTGGTTCAGCTTTTCCTCTTCTACTATGGCCTGCCGCAGATTTTCAGCTCGCTGACCGCTATCGACGGAATCACCGCTACCGTCATGGGATTGACCATGCACTTTTCGGCCTACATGGCCGAATCCATCCGCGCCGCCATTGTCGGCGTCGATCGCAGCCAGACCGAAGCCGCTCTCTCCATCGGCATGACCAATGCCCAGCTTATGCGCCGGATCGTTCTGCCCCAAGCGACCCGGATCGCGGTACCCACGCTCATGAACTATTTCATCGATATGATCAAGGCCACGTCACTGGCCTTCACCCTCGGTGTCACGGAGCTGATGGGCGCCACTCAGAAGGAAGCCGCCGGCAGTTTCCTTTACTTCGAAGCTTTTATCGTCGCGGCGGTGATGTACTGGATCGTAGTCGAGTTGCTGTCGTGGCTGCAGCGCTTCCTGGAAATCCGCCTCAACAGAGCCTATAGCCGATGATCAAACTCAAGGGACTGCGCAAGAAATTCAACGACCAGTACGTGCTGAACGGCATCGATCTGGAGATCGAACAGGGCGAGATTGTGGTGATCATCGGCCCATCCGGTACCGGAAAATCCACGCTACTACGCTGCGTCAATTTTCTCGAGCAACCCAGCGACGGCGAAATCACCGTCGGGGATCTGACGGTGGATGTGTGCAAAGCCTCCAAGAAAGAGATCCTGGAGCTGCGCCGGCGCACCGCTTTCGTCTTCCAGAACTATGCCCTGTTCGCCAACAAGAACGCCCTGGACAACATCGCGGAACGGCTCATCGTGGTGGATCGCTGGCCCAAGCAAAAAGCCCACGATAAGGCGCGGGAAATCCTGCAGCGTATTGGCATGTCCGAGAAAGCCGAAGCCTACCCGGCAGCGCTCTCCGGCGGACAGCAACAACGCGTGGGTATCGGCCGGGCGATGGCGGCCGGCGCCGAGGTCATTCTGTTCGATGAACCCACCTCATCCCTCGACCCGGAATGGGTGGAGGAAGTGCTGGCGCTGATGAAGCAGTTGGCGCGGGAGCGCCAGACCATGATGGTGGTCACTCATGAAATGAGTTTCGCCCGTGATGTTGCAGACCGGGTGATCTTCATTGACGGCGGCCGTATCGTGGAACAGGGTCCGCCGTCGGAATTCTTCTCCAATCCGCAGGACCCACGCACACGGGACTTTCTCAAGAAAATCCTGGCGGATCAGCCGGTCTGACGGGACATTGGCGTCACGAACAGTCGTTTCCTGCTCAGGATTCTGGCGGCACCTAATCCGAGTCCTCGCGGCGAAAGATCGTGTCGGTATCCGTCGCATTCAACTGAACGATGTTTACCGGACGGCCTTCGCTATTGAATTGGACGTACCCCATGCCCGCTGCGTTCCATAAGCGTTCACCCGCATCGCGATTCTCCGGATACCACGGCGAGACGCGCATGCGCCGGCGCTTGGTGAACCAGTTGAGTGGGGACCAGGGCGCATAAAGCCAGCGGTTGAGACGGTCCAGCAGATCCAGCAGTTTGTGGGGGAACTCGTTCTTGAGCCCGCTACTGGTAATCTGCCAGATTTTCGGCCCCGGCTTATGGCGTAAACTCACGTCGTACACGAACGAGTAATGCACGTCGCCGGAGAGCAGCACAAAATTTTGCGGTGTGCGGGCATGGCCAAAAATATTGAGGATGACGTTCGCCGCGCCGCGATGGGCCATCCAGTTCTCTGCATCCACCAGCAGCGGCTTGCCAACCCAGGAGAAGACCGCTTGAATGCCTTCGATCAGCTTGACGCCGAACACCGGTGTCGGGGAGACGATGATGGCCGACGACTGATGCAAAATGTCCTGCTGCAGCTCCGTTAGGGCTTCCCAGTCCATCAGACCGGAAGGCCGGCGCCGGCGAACCTCGCTACGCCAGCGCCGGGTGCGAGTATCGAGCACGATAATCCGGGGTTGCGTATCCAGCACATACCCCCAGCGGTCGTAATGCACCAACTGATCGATGAATGCATCCTGTAATTCGGCATCGAGCTTGTCGATATCGTCTTCCCGGCGCCGGGTCTGGAACAGTTCCGCAGCTTTATCCATCAGTTCTGCCATATGTTCGGGCTCGTTGCCCCAACCCTGGCAAATTAGATAGGCAATCAGCGCATTTCCCACAATCCGGCGCGAAAAAGGATGGCCGTAGACTGTTTCCTCCCACAGTGCGGAGAGGTTCCAGTCGTCGGTCACATCGTGGTCGTCGAAAATCATGTAGCTGGGAACCTGCGCCAGCAAACGCGCTACGGCAGGAAGTTGCTCGGCAAAGCGATCGATGCAACGTTGCTCCCGCCGATATATCCGGCGATGTTCGTCATCCAGTTCCGGCTCCGGCAAATCGGCGAATGCCCAAGGCACCGGCGACCAGACCAGTAGGTACATGGCCAGAACCTCTGCCACCGTGACAGTGTGATTCTTGGCATTGGCGGTGGAGAAGATCGGTTTGCGCACGCCGCCGAAGAAACGTTCCATCAACGCCTCGTTGTAGTCGGTCTCCGGTAGCATGTGCTCGCGGCCGTAGTAGGTGTTGCTATCCCGAAGCAGTTCGCGGCTATCGCCAACGCAGGCCTCGCTCAAATCCTCCTCGAACAACCCCAAATGCTGAATCACCCCGTGGATGGCTCTAAGCATCGGCCCGGCGACATCATCGGCGTAAATCTGATCTCCGGTCAGTAACATAAGCGAGGGCCGTGACTCGGCGGAACGCCAGCGCTGTGCCAGCCAGCGGTCTGCCCTGGCCATGCCGTCCTTCGCGGGATGATGAGGCCGGCGGCAAGAACCGTGAAGCAAGTGAGTCACCGCCGAACGCACCACGAAGGCGGGATGGGTCTGGCCTTCGTAGAGCAGGTGTGGCGCCCAGTCTGCGATGCCTTCTTCCTGGTTCGACGAAGGATTCAGGATGCGCAAGTCATAGCCGATCAGCTCGTCTTCCGGCAGGGGCTGATCGAGTTTGACATCGAGGCAATGGACGAAAGCCCGAGTGCCGATCGGCAGGACACGGCAATTTGCTTGCGAGAGCGCGTGTCGCCGGGACGGCTGGGCGGTTTCGCCCTCGAACAGCCACAACTCGATATCCAGGGGTCGCATGGCCACCAACCAGAAGACCAGATGTCCCGCACTGGCACGCCGCAGCAAGGGACCGACCAGAACTCCGCCGGTCGAAGGATGGCCATAAGCGGGCGCATCGTTTTTATACTGATCGGACTGCAAGTTGCTTCGCCTCCGAGGTTGAGGGCCTTGTGCACGTTTGCTGGAAAACGCCGGGCATTCACCGGCTCTTTGCGAACCGTCCCTTTAACCTTAGCGGGCGACATGGCGTAGGAACAGTCATGCCCGGTGACGATTTATTCAGAGAACAACGTGTTATTCAGGGTTCAAACTGGGGCCGAGGGTTCAAACTGCCGACGCAGTATGTCCTCCCAACCGAGCTGCCCGGCGACCGTCAGGAAGCTTCTTTCCGGCATCGCTGTCAGATTGAGCTCGGTGCCCGACACCGGATGGGTGAACGTCAGACCCACGGAGGCCAGAAACAAGCGTGCCTCGCCAAAATGCCGGGCAAAAAATCGATTGTGACGGCCGCGCCCGTGATTGGCGTCGCCGATAATCGGATGGCTGATGTGTTTCATATGCCGGCGCAACTGGTGCCGCCGCCCGGTCCGGGGGTATAACGCCATCAATGCATAGCGACTGGTGGGATAGCCTTCCACAGGATAGGGAATGTCCGTAGTCGCCAGGCGCTGGTAATCGGTCACGGCCTCTCGAGACACCGTCTCCCTGCCCTTCAAACGCCGGTCATCCGGCTCTTCATGCAGGGCGTGATCGATCTGGCCCTGTTCGGGTGGCCATCCGCGGACAATGGCCAGATAGGTCTTGGCCACTTGCCGGGTCATCATGTGCTCACCCAACGTCCTCGCCACCTCGGGATAGCGGGCAAACAGCAATACCCCGGAGGTAGGCCGGTCCAACCGGTGCACCGGGTAGACATGCTGGCCACCGTTTAATGCGCGGGCATACTGAAGGGCGAACTCGGTCTCATGCCGGTCGATAGGGCTGCGATGGACCAGCAGCCCCGCCGGTTTGTGTACCGCCAAAAGATAATCGTCCCGGTAAATCAAGCCGAGGGGATTGGCATCCGCGGAGGAACCCGACACAAAGACAACCTCTGGAGGTGAACAAAACCCGACAATGCATTGAGCGCAAGGCGGAAACTTTGCCAGAATGGCGGCATAGTGCACATTCGGGGGCAAGCCGATGGAAGTCGAGCAAATCGAAATCAGGGACCATATCAAACGCTTCGCACCGTTTGACGACCTCCCCGAAGATACCCTCAACCGGTTAGCCACCCAGGTCGAAGTGGCCTACTATCGGGCCGGTTCAACCATACTGACATTCGGCCAGCCCGCCACGGACCTGTATTTCATCCGAAGCGGCGCAGTGGAAGTCTACCGGCGTAGCGGCGAACTCTACAACCGGCTCAGCGAAGGCGACATCTTCGGTCAGATGGGCCTGATGATGCACAAAAAGGTGCGTTTTCCTGCGACGGCCATCGAAGACACACTGATTTACCTGATCCCCGACGACATTTTTCAGGAACTCTGGGAAACCGACGATCACTTTGCGGACTTCGTCGAACTCGAGGATCAATCCCGTCTGCGCGCAGTGGTATCACGACAGGAAGAATCCAACCCACTGATGACCTCGCGCGTATTCAAGCTGCTTACCCGCACGCCGGTCACGGCGGCCGCCGACGCGACGATCCACGAAGCTGCACGCATCATGACCGACGAGGGCGTGTCCGCCCTGGTGCTGACGCATCCCGGTGTACGTATCGATCAGGACTGGCAGCCAGGCGATAGTCCCATTATCGCCGGCATTATCACCGATCGCGACCTGCGCACTCGCGCGCTCGCCCCCGGTTTACCCTACGAGACGACGGTCAGCGAAATCATGTCCAAGGACCTGGTTTATATCCAGGCTGACATCTTCGTCTTCGAGGCCATACTGACCATGTTGCGCCACAACGTACATCATCTACCGGTATTGGATCGTCACCGGCCGATAGGCGTTCTGGCCCTGTCGGATATCGTCAAGTACGAGTCCCAAAGCGGCCTTTATCTGGTAAGCAACATCCACCATCAAACCGATGTACGTGGCTTAAAGAGCCTCACCCGGGACGCCCGCTCCACCTTCGTCCGCATGGTCAACGAGGACGCCAACTCCCATATGATCGGCAGTGCCATGGCCGGCATCGGGCGCGCTTTCACCCAGCGCCTGTTGGAGCTCGGCGAGGAACTGCTGGGGCCGCCTCCGGTACCCTATTGCTTCATGGCGCTCGGGTCGATGGCCCGCGACGAGCAGCTGATCGTCACCGACCAGGACAATGCGCTTGTACTGGACGACAGTTTCGATCCGGCCCAGCACGATGAGTACTTTAAAGCACTGGCGAAGTTCGTCAGTGACGGACTGGCGGAGTGTGGCTACGCCTATTGCAGCGGCGACATCATGGCCACCAATGAGCAGTGGCGCCAACCGTTGCGAGTATGGAAGGACTACTTCACCGGCTGGATCGAGAACCCCAACGCCAAGGCGCTACTCAACAGCGCCATCTTCTTCGATCTGGACGGCATCGCCGGACATACCGAGTTTGCCGAAGAGCTCAAGACGCTGGTTGCGGAAAAGGCCCAAAACAACCCGCGTTTTCTAGCCTACTTGGCTCACGCGGCCCTCAACCGCACGCCGCCACTCGGCTTCTTCCGCGACTTCGTAATGGAAAGCGACGGTATGCACCGAAACTCAATCAACCTCAAACGCCGGGGCACCGCGCCGCTGTCCGACCTGATCCGGGTGCACTCCCTGGCCTGTGGTTCCCGGGCACAGAATACCTTCAATCGCCTCAAGGCGATTGGTGAAACCCAGCTGTTGGCCGATGGCATCGCCAGCAATTTACGCGATGCCCTGGAGTTCATATCCATCGTCCGCATCCGTCACCAATCCGCCGATATCGAGCACGGGCGCGAACCGAACAACAATATCGAGCCGGAGATCCTCTCGTCTTTCGAGCGTCGTAATTTGAAAGATGCGTTTCAGGTGATCAGCAACGCTCAGAAGTTCCTCCGTCATCGCTATCATGCCAGCAGCGGCAGGATAAATTGAGCGGAGCCGATTAATGCCTCTTTTTCCAAAACGCCAATCGCCGGAATCGAACCTGGACTGGCAACATCGGTTTCGGGAACTCGCAGCCAATGCCAAGGACTCTCGCCTCAAAGCCTATTATGAGCGCGGGGTTCCCGCTGGCGACACGCCGATCAAGGAGGTGCCTATGGTCGGCATGGATTTCGAAACCACCGGGCTGGATGCCGAGACTCACTCGATTGTCAGCGTGGGGCTGGTGCCGTTCGACTATCAACGCATCTACTGCAGGCAGGCTCATCACTGGGTCGTACGCCCGGTACTCCCGCTGCATCGGGAATCCGTTACTTTCCATGGCATTACGCACTCGGAAATTCGTCAGGCACCGGATATCAAAGACGTTATCGGCGAACTGCTGGAGGCGCTCGCGGGCAAAATCGTGGTGGTGCACTACCGCAATATCGAACGTCAGTTTCTCGATGCCGCGTTTCGCTGGCGTCTGAAGGAAGGCATCGAGTTCCCGGTCGTCGACACCATGGAACTTGAAGCCCGCTGGCACCGACATAAGCCGCACGGACTATGGGCGCAGGTTCGCGGACGCAAACACGAGTCCATTCGCCTGGCCGACAGTCGCACCCGCTACGGCCTGCCTTACTATGCCCCGCATCATGCGCTAACTGACGCCCTGGCCACCGCCGAACTCCTGCAAGCGCAGCTCCAGCATCGATTTACGCCGGAAACCCCACTGAAAGAGCTTTGGCGTTAGGCGTCTGCGCGCTGCCCTCCGTTAATCGATAAAGCGGCCCCGGTGTTTGGGATCCGGCATCGGGCAATGATCGTAGCGGCCAAACCACTGGTAACGATGGCGACCGATGAAATCGTACAGGCCGTCGCGCAGTCCCTGCGGTAACCCGCGAACAACCGCCAGCCATCGCCAGGGCCAGGGCAGCCGGGCAAGAATCCTTATCATTGCAGCACTACGAAGATAGGCCTGCCCGCCGTCGATCAGCACCACGCTATCCAGGGCATCCGGCGACAAGCCATATCGCTCGCATAACCGGCGGCCCTCCTCTGATTGCAAGCGCCCCAGTTTGAAAACCCGGTGATCGTCGTGGCGCAGCACAAACCGGCTCCAGAAATTGCAGAAAGCGCAGGTGCCATCGAAAAGGATGACGGAACCTGCACGATTCTCGTTTTCGCCTGAAAGGCTCTGCTCCATACACATTGCCTGCCTTGACTTAGCCGCTGGCCCTGCCGATCAACAAGACGGCCTGTGCGGCCATGCCCAACCCTGCGGGACCGGACTAAAGTGGATAATTTCGGGGATTCAGACTCGTTTCCCTCCCCCATTTTCGCCATCTGTTTCCGCCACCCCTGGTCGGTCTTACCTGAGCGTTGAGAAGTCATCTATGCCTACACAGCAGCACATCCAGGGCGACGGCGTCCAGCTCAATGTGATCACACGGGGCAATCCCGACAACAGTGCCATCGTCCTGGTTCATGGCTATCCGGACAACCAGCACGTTTGGAACGGTGTCGCCGCGCAGCTGGCCGAAAACTGGTTCGTGGTGACCTACGATGTGCGTGGAGCGGGGCTATCGGATCGGCCCGCCCGATCGCGGGACTACCGGATATCGCTGTTGGCGAACGACCTGGAAGCCGTCGTCGACGCGGTGCTACCCCATCGACCGTTCCACTTGGTGGGGCACGACTGGGGCTCGATCCAAAGCTGGGAATCGGTCACCGGGGGACCGCTGCAGGCCCGCATCCTGTCCTATACCACCCTGTCCGGTCCCTGCTTGGATCATGTGGGCCACTGGCTGCGGTCCCGTTTGCGGCGACCCACGCCGCGCCGCGCAGGCCAGCTCCTCCGGCAACTGGCGAGTTCCTGGTATATCGGGGCCTTCCATCTGCCGTGGCTCGCGCCAGTGGTATGGGAGAACCTGCTGGGCAAGCGCTGGCATCGTTATCTCAAAGCGACCGAAAGCATCGATGCCGGCGAACCCAACCCGCACCAGCGCGAGGACGGCCGTGACGGTATTCGGCTCTATCGCGCCAACGTTCTTCAGCGCCTGCTGAGGCCACGGGTTCGCTACGCTCACTGTCCGGTGCAGCTCATCGTGGCCGCCCGTGACCGCTACGTCGGCGCTCAACTGTTCGAGGGTTTGGAAGATTGGGTGCCCGCCCTCTACCGGCGGGAAATCGAGGCTAGCCACTGGTCGCCGCTGAGCCAACCCGATGTCATTGCCGATTTTATCGATACGTTCGCGCACGCTGTGGCGTCAAGCAAAGCCGGATCGAACCTGGAGGCGTTTCGAGTCAAGTTCGGCCTATCCCCGAGGACCAGCGCTCCAGTCCGCAAACCAGTTAGCTAAGACACAAGGTTTCACCGCTAACAAAATCGATACATTGTCGTAAAACTGTAACCTCATTTTCATATTATCCTGACCGCGTCGACCACTTTTGGTCGCTATATCGTTCTGACGAGGTCAACGTTTAATGCAATGGTATACCCGAAGCATCCTCAGCCGGGTGCTGACAATTGTGATCGGCGCCAATTTAGTGGTAGCTATCGTAGCTGGGATCTATTTCAGCTACTCCCTCCAAGTCAAGGATGATTATGCCCATCTCAGTACTGAGGATTTGGGCCAGGCGATGGAAGCGCAAGACATCTTGAGTGCTTTCAAGACGCAAGTGCAGGAATGGAAAAACGTACTAATCCGGGGAAGCGGTGCAGACGACCGCAATAAGTACTGGGCCCGCTTCCAAGAGCAAGAAGTAGCGATTCAGCAATCCTTGGGCGAGCTGATTCCGCGCGTTGCCAACCCGGACGCCAGATCGTTGCTGGAACGTTTTCGTAAATCCCACCGGCAGATGGGCAAGGCTTATCGCGACGGCTTCGAAGCCTTTGTCGATTCCGGATTCGACCACCAGGCAGGCGATGCAGCGGTGCGCGGCATCGATCGCGAACCCAGCGAGCTGATTGAGCAGGCCGCCGCGGATATCCGTAGCCGTGCATTCGAGGAACTGGAAATCCTGAATGCGGATGTTAACCGCCAGGCCACCACGCTCGGTATCGTGCTTATGCTGGCTGTTCTGCTAGGCACTATCGGCTGCGTCATCGTTCTGATTCACTCCGTCATTCGTCCCACGCAGTCGCTCATCCGTAACATCCAGCGACTGGGCGACGGCGATGCCACTCAAGCGGCGACCCTGCAGCGAAGCGATGAGCTGGGACGTCTGGCCGACGCCGCCCGCCAACTTCATCAATTTCTGGTCACGACCAGTGGGCAGTTGTCGGCGAATGCCGGCGAGCTGAACAGCACACGGGACATCATCCGTGACAACGCCGACCGGGTATCCAGCCGCGCCGAGGACGCCCATCTGCGCATCGACCAGATCGCTACCGCCATGAACGAGATGTCCGCAACGGCTCAGGAGGTGGCGCAGCATGCGGCCACCGTCGCCAATCAGGTTCAGGAAACCTCCGGACAGACCGACGTTGCCGACAGCCAGATTGAAACAGCGGTCGACAGCATGGAGCGATTGGTCTCTCAGATCCGCAGTTCTAGCGAAACAGTTTCGCGACTGGCCGAGGACAGCCAAAAGGTTAGCAAAGTGATGGAAGTCATCCGGGAAATTGCCGACCAGACCAACCTGCTTGCGCTTAACGCAGCCATTGAGGCCGCCCGCGCCGGTGAGGCAGGCCGTGGCTTTGCGGTAGTGGCGGACGAGGTACGGACCTTAGCCTCGAAGACCCAGGATGCCACGGTGGAAATCGACCGCATTATCGAAACCATCCGCAGTGGCTCAAAAGACGCCGTGGAGTTCATGGAGGCCAGCGAGATCGTTGGACGGGAAAGTAGCGAGGCGGTCAATACCGTTCGCCAGAGCCTGGGTAACGTCCAGGAACGGATGTCTCAGATCAACGATGCGACCACCCAAGTAGCGACGGCGGCCGAAGAACAAACCAGCGTTTGCGAGGACATCAACCAAAATGTTTCTGGCGTCGCCGATATTTCTGAAGCGATGAGCGAGGCCGCCCGCAATAACCTGGCAACCGTACCCAAGCTGGAAGCGATGGCCAAAGAAGCCAACCGCCTGGCCGGACGAATTCGAACCTGACAACCGTCGTTGGGCTCAATGGTTCTTTCATCATTCTGGCCGGCCAGGATCGCCGGAAGGTCTCTTACGCAGCGATAGCCTCCGCGACCGGGCAGCCACAGTACTAGGAAAACGGTATAACAATGCGTTGTCATTGGCTTGGCTAGCCGATCAGAATGCCTCCGGCCGACAGTAGCCCCGCGAGGAGAACGATACCCAGCGCAATGCCCGCAAGTTTCACCCCTTCCATGACCTCCAAATCCCGGAGGTCGGCTTCGTTCATCGTGGCTTCCGCTGTTTTCGTCTTCGGCTCCATCCCGCCCCCTTGTCATTACTTAGGTTTTAGCGCTTGGACGTCATGAGTTGCGGTACGCCCTTGAGTCGCTCGACGCGCCTTTGCAATGCGACGACCTCCCGAGATCATAACCAGACTTTATATGAGAACGATTATCAACACCATTAAAAACTCAAAACAAGACGTTATTGATAATCACTATCATCCCTATTAACATTGCGAACCATTCACGCATCGGTTATCACCTGCAAAAATTTCAGAGATTTCACCTTTTTTATCGAATTCCTGCACCATGAAGGAGCTACACATGAAGCTTGGTCCTCGCCATCCGCTGTCTGCGGGTGTACAGGCATTCCTAAGCATGTCGCTGCTGGCGTCAGCGCCAGCCTTGGCGGCCCTTGGAGCCGGTTCAACAGCATTGGACGAACTGGTCGTCGTCGGCACACGCGCCCCTTCGCAGATCAGCGAAGTTCCGGGCACCGTATGGGTGGTCGAACAGGAACAGCTGTCCGAACAGATCCAATCCGGTAAGTCTCTGAAGCAGGCGCTGGGCCAACTGATCCCCGGACTCGACGCCGGGCCCCAGGGGCGCACCAATTACGGCCAGAACATGCGCGGTCGCAGTGTGCTGGTGATGATCGATGGGGTGTCGCTCAATTCGTCGCGTTCCGTGAGCCGCCAATTCGACAGCATCGATCCGTTTAACATCGCGCGTATCGAAGTCCTCTCCGGCGCCACGTCCCTGTATGGCGGCGGCAGTACCGGCGGCATTATCAACATCATCACCAAGAAAGGTGAAAGCGGCGGCCCCCATTTCACCACTCAGGTAGGCGCGACCAGCGGCTTCAACGATAGCGACGATCTGGATACCCGCATCGCCCAATCCGTTAGCGGTGGTAGCGAGCGGGTTCAGGGACGTCTGGGGGTGGCGCTTGAAAAAAGAGGCGGGCAGTTCGATGCGGATGGCGACCAGATTAAGCCGGATATTACTCAGACGGACCTACAGTACAATCGCTCGGTGGACGTCACCGGCAACCTGGGTATCGAGCTAACCGACAGTCAGCGTCTGGACATTACCGCCCAATACTACGACTCACGCTACGATGGCGATCGCGGGCTCTATCTCGGTGAAAACTTCGACGCCGTGACCGGTGTGGACCGCAACGCCTTCGAGATCCGCGATGGTGTCGATTTCGACCAGGAGCCGGCGACCGAACGCCACCAGGTCAACCTGAACTACCAAGCTTTCGACGTACTCGGACATACCTTCTATGCCCAGGCCTATACCCGTAGCGAAGCGTTCAGCTTTCACCCCTTTCCCTATTTGAAGGTTAATGACAGCGGAGAGTTGCAGACAGGTTCGTACTACTCAGCATCCGAGCAGAGTACCGATCTGAGTGGCGCCAAACTGTTGCTGGTGCGCGATCAGGACACCTGGCGTTTCAGCTACGGGGTCGATTACTCCCATGAAACATTCGACGCAACGCAGATGCTTTTTGACTTCGATACAGCCGCTGACACGGGCGGACTGGTTGCTCGCGAGTCGGATGTCGTTGGCCGTTACCCGGGCATCACCATCGACACCCTGGCCCCCTACCTGCAGGTGGAGAAGCAACTGACCGATAGCTGGCGCGTGAGCGGCGGTGTCCGGTACGAACATACCCGGGTCGCTGTCGACGACTTCGTCGACAGCGATTACCAAGTAATGGTTTCCCAGGGCCAGATAGGCAGTGCTGAAACGGTCCCCGGTGGCGACAACGATTACGAAGAATCCCTGTTCAACCTGGGCACGGTCTACGATCTCGGTGCCGGCCAGCAGGTTTGGGCAAACTACAGCCAGGGCTTCGAACTGCCGGATCCGGCGAAGTTCTATGGTCAAGGCGAATATGCCATCGCCGGTGGCAACGCCGTGCTGGTCAACAGCGTCAATGTCGAAGACTCGCCGCTCCAGGCCATCAAGACCGATCAGGTTGAATTAGGCTGGCGCCATTACAAGGATGCCTGGGATGCCCAGGTCGCGCTTTACTACGCTTGGTCCGACAAAGCCCTAAGCTACGACCGCAATACCCTGTCGGTCGTCGTGAACGATCAGGAAACCCGCGACTATGGCATCGAAGCCAGCGCCGCCTATCGGTTTGCCGAGCAGTGGGAAGTCGGCGGCACGACGCACCTCACCCGTTCGCAGCAGAAGGTGGACGGCGACTGGCAGGACCGCTCCGTGACATCGGCCAGCCTGTCCAAAGTGACCGGCCACGTGGGCTGGCGCGACCGGCTAAATCAGGCACGCTTGCAAGGCACCCGGGTAATCCCGCTGGATGACGACGATGGCAGGCAGATCGACGGCTACACCCTGTTCGACCTAACCGGCACCCGCGAGTTGCCTGTGGGGAGGCTATCACTTGGCGTCAGCAACTTGCTGAACGAAGACTATTCCACTATTTGGGGGCAGCGTTCCGTGATCTTCTACTCCGCCTATGGGCCGGAAGAGATGTTCGATTACAAGGGTCGCGGGCGGACTTACACGCTGACCTATACCGCGGACTATTAATCAGCCGCCAGGGCATTGTGCGGTTCGCACGCTCGCCGGCACCCTTATACGGGATACGGATACGGATACGGGATACGGGATTCCCAAAACCTTAGGGAAACGCTGTAGATGCCGGTGAGCAAGGCGGATCGCAACAATCAGACCGAAAGGAGGATAGGAGGTATCAGAACACGTCGGCGTCTACTCATTCCTCGAATCCCACGCCGTTGTTAGCAAGGAAGGCGAGCAGTTGCCCGATCAGATAGACCGGGCAGCAGCTGTGGCATATCTCAGTCCGGCTCGGTATCCAGTACGTCTTCGAGATCAGAGGCGTCCACCAGCGGATCGTCCAGGTCGACCACAATCTCGGAACGAGCCAGGGTCCAGGCTTTGCCGGTAATGTCGCTATTCATGGCCCGGTGACCGGCCACCGTATCCGCACCCAGAACCTTACCGACGAATGAGGCGCCCCGTGGCGAGACGGTTTCCAGCCACTGGCCATCTTTTATTTCACCGGTTTCGTACATCAACGCCATACGCGCCGAAGTGCCGGTTCCGGTCGGACTGCGGCAGATCACCCCGGGATGCACATACGTCGCCGAGCGGGAGCGAAAGCCCTTCTCATTCACTGTGTCCACCGGTCCCATGAAGTGGGCAAAAGGCAACGGCCCGACGGCCCCCAGTTCCGGGTGCTCCTGCGTGACTTGGGGCCGTGCCGCCGTTACCAATGCATGCCCGAAAGCGGCCAAGGCCGGCATCTCGTCGGCGACCAGTTGAAAACCATGTTCGGTGGCATCCACCAACGCGAAATAGGCCCCACTCCAAACCAGGTCATAGCGCACTTTGCCATAACGCGGCACGTCCACCACTTCGTTCCGAGCCGCGACGTAAGCCGGCTCGCAGCGCGTCGTAACGGAATGAGTGCGACCATTTTGATTGAAGGCGGTGACGTGCGCGAGCCCGGCAGGGGATTCGAGAAGCAGTGACTGCTCGCCCTCTTCCATCGGCACGATACCGCTCTGCAGGACGGCAGCGGCGGTGCAAATGGTGTTGGACCCCGAATACAGCGGATAACCCATCGCCTCCATGATGATATAGCCGGCCTGGGCTTTCGGATGAGCCGGCTCCACGATCAGATCCAGGGACATGTAAGGGTCGCCGTAGGGCTCCGACAGCAACAGCCGGCGTAAGCCGTCGCCGTGCTCCTGGATATAGCGCATCTTTTCCAGTACGGAGCCGCCAGGCAGGTGGCCCACTCCGCTGGTGATGATGCGACTGACATCGCCACCGGACTGCATATCCACCAAACCGATGGATCTCATCCGATGTTTAAAACCACCGTGATTATTCAGCATAGGCTGCCCCTACGTCTTCCGATTTACTGTCGAGTACGAGAACCACAAGATTGCCGATTATTTCTTCGACTTAAACACTGCCCGGACCGCGTGGAAGCCGGAAATTACCCGACCCGGTCAGGCGTCCCTGATTCTTAACAGGTTAGGTCATTTAATGACCATAATCATAGTCCGCTCAGACAAACAAAGGGTCGTAATACCCGAACCTTAGCGTCAGAAAAGCGTTAAACCCCGCTGTGATCACTCCAGTTTAGCGCGCAATCACCCGGTAGATGGGCCGTAGGCTCGGAATCTGGCGTAGAACGACCTGTATGACCGTCATCAACGGTACAGCCATCAATACGCCAATCGCGCCCCATAGCCAGCCCCAGAAAAAGATGGACAGGAAAATGACCACGGGGTTGATCGACATGCGGAAGCCGTGAATATAGGGTTCGATAAAGAACCCCACGAGGGATGTCAGCGCCAGGTAGCCCAACGGCGCGATGGCCATCATCCAGAGCTGGTCCAGTGTCGTGATGGAGATGACGCCCAGCAGGCCGATGGTGCCGATCACACCGAGGTAGGGGACGAATCGGGCCAGGCCTGCAATCAGTCCCCACACCGCCGGTGACGGCAAGCCCACAGCCCAGCACATCAAACCGGTAAGCACGCCGACCAGCAGGTTACTGGTGCTGATGACGGCCAAGTACTGGGCAATCTGGCTCTGGGAACCCCGCACCACCCTGAGGACGGTACGCTGATCGTGACGTGGAAGCTGGCGCACGAAATTACGTATCAAATTATCGCCACTCACCAACAGGAAGTAGCTGAGAGCCAGCGCAAGCGCCATACCGGTCAAGCCGTTACGAAGTTTGGTGAACAGGGTCTGCTGCCAGGAATTGGACTGCACCACCACCTTGGTCGGCTCGTCGCCCTCCGACAGGCTCTCCATCTGCTTTTGCACTTCGCGGGCCGATTTGGTGACTTGTTCCAGGCTCGCGGTAATGCCGCCACCACCCCCGACCAACAAGCGGGACATGCTTTCCGGGGCCTTCTCAACCCACTTCATGATCGGCTTGGATACGGCCCACCCCATGCCCGCGATGCCGGCCAACAGCCCAATGATCAGCACGAGAGCCGTTACGCCCCGGGGAATACGCCAGCGGCGTCGGGCGGCGCGGACGGCCGGCGCCATAAGAAGACTGGTCAGTATCGCAAGGGAAATGGGGAGGATAATCTGGTGCGCGACATACAGCGTGTAAAGCACACCCAAGATAAAAATGCCGTAAAGAGGCGTAGCCAGATCTCTGCCGACCGGGAACTGTCCAAGCAGCTTCTTTTCGTTGTCACTATTACTATCGCTATTACTGTCGGCGCGTTGATCGTCAGCGCGGTTATCCGGCGTTTCGGCCATTCGAGGTTCCCTCTACGACACATCGTGTCCTGTGAATCAAACGCATTACACTAGAGGGCCGCATTGCAGATGTCCAGATAACCAGGTTAATGCAAGATTTTGAAAGGCAAGAACTTATAGAACCTCAAGATAACGCCTTAACAGAGGGGTATAACCGGGCCTGCCCGATGCCTTTCGAACGGGCCCAGAAACAGCCGAACACGCCAGAATAGTTTACTCGCCCCGGTAAAAACGCTGGATACTGGAGAAATCCAGACGCCCGTTCCCTTGCTGTCCGTGCAGCGAATAAAGATTGCGCGCCAGCGAGCCCATGGGGATGGGGGCCTTGTTCTTTACGGCATTGTCGAAGGCCAATCCCAAGTCTTTGCTCATCAGATCGACCAGGAAGCCACCCTGATAATCGTTCGATGCCGGCACCCCGTCCATCACGCCGGGCCAAGGGTTGTAGACATTCAGCGCCCAGTTTCCGCCGGAACTCTGGCGCATGATTTCAGAGAGCACGGCGGGGTCCAGGCCATTCTTGGCGCCCAAGGCCAGCGCCTCGCAGGTACCGTTCATCAGGATGGCCAGCAGCATGTTATTGCAGAGCTTCGCCACCTGTCCGGCACCATGGGGACCCGCATGGAAGATATTCTTGCCCATGCCTTCGAGGATCGGCTTGGCGCGCTCGAAAGCCGCTTGTTCGCCGCCGCAAATAAAGGTGAGCGTGCCCGCCTTAGCGCCGCCGACCCCGCCGGACACCGGGGCATCGAGGAAGGCAATATCCTGTTTAACCGCTTTCTCGGCCACGACGCGCGCGGTCTCCGGAGCGATGGTCGAGGAATCGATAACCAAAGTGGATGACGACAGGGTATTGAGTAGGCCGTCGTCGCCCAGGTACACCGCCTCTACGTGCTCGCCGGCGGGCAGCATGGTGATGAGGCACTCGGCGTCCTTCGCGGCGTCATGAATGCTTGGCGCGGTGTTGGCACCGGCATCTTTCAGGGTCGTCATGGCCTCTTCGGACAGATCGAAGACGGTAACGGTATGACCGGCCTTGAGCAGATTGAGGGCCATGGGGCCGCCCATGTTGCCCAGGCCGATGAAGGTAATGTTGGCCATAGTGATTGCTCCTTGTTCTTGTTTTGGAGGATGGACTGCCGGTTCAGGCCGGCTCGAAAAAGCTCTCCACCCAATCCGGGTCCATTGCCCGCAGCGACGGATAACGCCAGCGCGGATTCTTGTCCTTGTCGATCAATAGCGCGCGAATACCTTCGGCAAACTCGCCTTTCTGCAGGCAGCGGATCGACAGGTTTAATTCCTTATCGAAAACGGCCTTCAAGCCATCGAGACGGGTCTCCCGGAGCTGACGCTCAAGAATCGCCATGGTAGTTGGCGACCCGGCCTTTGCGGTTTGCGCCGCACGCTGGAACCATTCGTCATCGCCCTCGTAAGCAGTAATACGCTCCACCTGGGACGCCAAGTCGTCAGCGTCCATCATGTGCTGGATCGCATCGCGGCGCGCGCGAACGGCCGACTGCGGCATCACGCTGCCCGACTCACGCTCGAAGGTGCGCAAAACCTGATTCACCGCGGCATGCGGATCAGCGGCAAGCTCCTCGGAGGCCAGCAAGCCGTCTAGCACGGCGTCCCGGTGATCGTTACCGATCATGCGATCCGCCATACCCAGATAGCAGGCATCAGCGGCATTGAGGTGTACCCCCGTCAAACCGATAAATAGACCGACGTGGCCCGGCATATGGTTCAGGAACCAGCTTGCGCCTACATCGGGATAGAGGCCTATCGTCACTTCCGGCATCGCCACCCGTGATTTTTCGGTGACCACCCGGTACGAGGCGCCGGCCAGCAGCCCCACGCCGCCACCCATTACGAACCCATTGCCCCAGGCCACAATGGGTTTAGGATAGGTGTGGATCTGATAGTCGAGGGCATACTCCTCGGTAAAGAAATCCACACCCTCGTCTGGCCCGGAACGGCCCTCGGTCATCGAACGATAGAGCGCGACGATATCGCCGCCCGCGCAGAAAGCCTTTTCGCCTGCGCCTTCCAGCCAGACGGCAGCGATAGCGTCATCTTTGGCCCAGACATCGAGCTGTCGCTCCAGGTCGCGGATCATCGGCAACGAGAGCGAATTCAGCGACTTGGGCTGGTTGAGGCGAGCGATGCCGATACGCTGGCCGCCGGTCGCCTCCTTCTGCTCAAAGATAATCGGTTGTTCAGGCATGTGATCCTCGTATCCGGGTTATCGATTCTTTGACTTTCTACCGGTTTTTTTCCACCCTTTACCGGTTTTCCGTTCTCTACCGATTTTTCCATTCCGGCTTGCGCTTTTCCAGAAACGCATTGACGCCTTCGGCCTGGTCTTCGGTCGAGAACAGCTCGACAAACAACTCGCGCTCCATGCGCCAGCCGTCGGCATGGGAGCGGCCGTCGCGGGCACTCATCACCAGCGTTTTGGAACGAGCGACGGACGAAGGGCTCTGCTTGCAAGCCATTTCCGCTAGCTCCAGCGCCTTGTCCAAAGCCTGGCTGCTGGGCACGATTTCTTCTACCAGGCCGATTGCCAACGCCTTATCCGCCTTAATCCGCTCGCCGCAGAGAATCATCCGTTTGGCCCAGCCTTCGCCCACCAGCCAGGGCAGGTTCTGCGTGCCGCCAGCGCAGGGCAATAGACCCACACCGGCTTCCGGCAACGCCATCTGCGCATGTTCCTCGGCGATGCGAATATCGCAGGCCATCGCACACTCCAGGCCACCGCCCATGGCGTACCCATTCACCGCCGCAATGGACACGCCGCGGAAACGGCTCAGGGTTTCGAAGGCCTGACCGAAGGCCTGGGCCATGCGATTCGCACGGCCTTCGTCGCCTTCGGCGAAGGTCTTCAGATCGGCGCCGGCGGAAAAGAATTTCTCACCCTGGCCGGTGATCACCAACGCAAAGATGTTGCGATCAGCATTGAGGGATTCGATGATTTCCGTCAGTTGGCCCAGGGACTGTTCGGTCCAGGTATTGGCGGGCGGGTTGGCAATGGTCAGGATCGCCACATGGCCGCGATTTTCGACTTGGATCAGGTCACTCATCTTTTTGTTCTCCTTAACGAATCGCTTCCGCGACGCCGTCTTCCAGCACCCGGCGCGCGATGATCATGCGCATGATTTCGTTCGTGCCTTCGAGAATCTGATGCACCCGCAGGTCTCGAACGTAACGCTCCAGCGGGTACTCGCGGATATAGCCGTAGCCGCCGTGCAGTTGCAGCGCCTGGTTGCAGATCTCGAAACACGCATCGGTGGCGAAACGCTTGGCCATGGCGCAGTGCAGCCGGGCTTCGGGATCAGCGTGATCCAGCTTCCAGGCGGCCAACCTCACCATCTGCCGCGACGCGACTAAATCGGTGGCCATATCCGCCAGCTTGAACTGGAGCGCCTGAAAATCGGCCAAAGGCTGACCGAATTGGCTACGCTCGTGCAGGTAGTCCCGGGAGCGAATTAACGCAGCCTGGGCGCCACCCAGCGAACAGGTGGCGATATTGAGCCGGCCACCATCCAGTCCTTTCATAGCGATGCGAAAGCCTTCGCCCTCTTCGCCCAGCCGGTTTTCCAGCGGCACGAGCACGTTGTCGAAACTGACCTGGCGGGTCGGCTGGCTGTGCCAGCCCATCTTCTCTTCGGACTTGCCGTAATGAATGCCCTCGGCATCCGCCGGCACCACAAAGGCGGAAATGCCCTTGGCACCACTGTCCGGCGCGCCGGTGCGGGCCATGACCACCAACATCTGCGTGGCGCCGGCGCCGGAGATGAATACCTTGGAACCGGTCAGCCGATAGCCGTCACCTTCCCGAACAGCCTTGGTCTGGAGGTTGGCGGCATCCGACCCGGCGCCCGGTTCGGTCAGGCAGTAGGAGCCCAGATACTCGCCACTGGCCATGCGCGGGGCGATGGCATCCTTGACCGCGTCCGTACCGAAACTGGCCACCATCCAGGTGGCCATGTTGTGAATGGTGATGTAGGCCGCGGTGGACGGGCACGCCGCCGCCAGTTCCTCGACGACAATCGACGTATCCAGCCGGGACAGTCCCAGGCCGCCGCAGGCTTCCGGCGTGTAGATGCCGCAGAAGCCGAGCTCGCCGGCCTCGCGGATCACGTCAACCGGGAAGGTATGGTCGATATCCCAGGCAGACGCCTGCGGCGCCATGGCCTTCTCGGCGAAGGCCTTTGCCGCGTCGCGATAAGCCAGTTGGTCTTCGTTCAGCGCGAAATCCATACCGGCCACCCTTACCGCATCTGGATGGAGAAGTTGGGTCCGGAAACCGCCTCACTGGAGAACCAGCGCGAGGTAATGGTCTTGGTTTCGGTATAGAACTTCACAGCCTGCTTGCCGTAGGCGTGCTGGTCGCCGTAGAACGAGCCCTTCCAACCGGTGAAGGAGAAGAACGGCAGGGGCACCGGAATGGGAATATTGATCCCCACCTGACCCACGTCGATCTCATGCTGGAAGCGACGGGCGGCGCCGCCGGAACTGGTAAAGAGGGATGTGCCGTTGCCGTAAGGACTCTGGTTAACCAGCTCAATAGCTTCGTCCAGGGAGTCGACTTCCATGCAGCTCAGTACCGGGCCGAAAATCTCTTCCTTGTAGACGCTCATTTCCGGCTTCACCCCCGCAAACAGCGTGGGGCCGACCCAGTTGCCATCCGGCAGGTCGTCCACCGTGCAGCCTCGGCCATCCAGCAACAGGCGTGCGCCCTCCTGTTCGCCCTGGCCGATCAACTGCTCGATGCGTTCCTTCGCCTTGCCGCTGATCACCGGACCGTAGCCGGCGTTTGAATCGTTCCAGGCACCGGGACGAACCTTCGCCATAGCTTCTTTCAGTTCCGGAACCCACTCCTGGGCCTCGCCCACAAAGACCGCGACCGAAATGGCCATGCAGCGCTGACCGGCGGCGCCCACAGATGCGCCCACCAAATTACTGATCACCTGCTGCTTGTCGGCATCGGGCATGATGACCATGTGGTTCTTGGCGCCGGCAAAGCTCTGGACGCGCTTCATGTTTTTCGTGCCCGTTTCGTAAATGTAGCGGCCGACCGGAACGGAGCCGACAAAGGAAACGGCCTTGATCGCCGGATCGGTCAGCAGCTTGTCCACCTGCGGCTTGGCGCCATGGACCACCTGTAGCAGACCCTTAGGTGCGCCCGCTTGTTCAAACAGCTCAGCCAGGCGGGTCGGCGTCAGGGGGTCCTGCTCGGACGGTTTGAGAATAAAGGTGTTGCCCGCCGCAATCGCCATCGGGAACATCCACAGCGGAATCATCGCCGGGAAGTTGAACGGGGTAATGCCGGCGCAGACGCCCAGCGGCTGGGTATAGGAATAGGTATCAATCCCGCGGGCCACGTTCTCGACCGTCTCGCCCATCATCAGGGACGGGATGTTAGCTGCGTGCTCGACCACTTCGATGCCACGCCAGACGTCGCCCTTGGCGTCCTCGAACGTCTTGCCGGTTTCCTGGGAGAGGATTTCGGCAATCTCGTCATGATGTTCCTTGAGTAGCGCTTGGTAGCGCATCATCAGGCGAGCCCGTTCGGACACCGGCGTTTCCTTCCAGCTTTTGAAGGCTTCACCGGCGTTGGCAATGGCACGCTGCATCTCGTCTTCGGTGGCGCAGGGCACCTGGGCGATAACTTCGTTGGTGGCGGGATTGGTAACGTCGATCCAGTCGTTGGTAGCGCTCTGACAGAATTCGCCTTCGATAAAGAGTGGCACTTTTTTCATGATCGTTCCCCAGTTGTTCTTGTAGGCAAGGCATCGCCGATTAAGCTGCGGGTGCAGTTAAACGGGTAATTTCAAATGATCCTAGCACAGCATTTCAGCCGGGATGATTGACTAAATTTCGTCCGTAATGGACTATCTTTCGATTAATGCCCAGAACCCCAATCAGACCGGCAACGACAATGACCCGCACCTCACAGTGGCCGCTGCCCCCGGACAGCATCCGCTATCTCATCCCATCGCGAATGATCGCCCTGCTGGCAGGCCATCCCCTGACCCGGGACCTCTATCCCCTCGCCTTCGGTCACTACCGCCAGGCCTACCGGCACCATATGCATCGCCAACATCACGACGACCATCTGCTGATCTACTGCACGGACGGCATCGCCCACTTGAACGTCGAGGGCGAGGGCCACCGCATCCACGCGGGCGATTTGCTCTTGCTGCCCAAAGGCGCGAGCCATCGTTACTCAGCCGATAACGAAAAACCCTGGAGCCTGCACTGGGTGCATTTCAGCGGCAATCTGGCACCGGCCTTCTGCGAACACATGGGATTTTCCGAGCAAACCCTGGTGCGGCACGTGGGCCAACAGCCGCGGTTATTGGTGGACTTCAATGGGCTACTATCCGTTCGCGAAACCGGCTTCCGCCCGGCCGGCCTGATTCATGCCGCCAACCGCCTGCGCCAGCTCTTGTCCGCCGTCACCCTGTGCGCCGAACCGCTGGCCCACCGCCAACCGCTGGACTTGGACAGTATTCACGGTTTCATGAACGAACACCTGGACGAGCGCGTGACCCTGGAACACCTGGCCGAGTTGGCCGGCCTCTCTCCGGCCCATTTTGCCACCCGCTACCGCTCGATCACGGGTGTTGCGCCGATCCAGCATTTCCTGCATCTCAAGGTGGAACGGGCTTGTCAGTTACTGGATAACTCAGACCTGTCTTTCCGGGGCATTAGCGACAGCCTGGGCTACGAGGATAGCTACTACTTTTCGCGGCTGTTCAAAAAAGTGATGGGGATATCGCCGAGGGATTACCGGCATACACGAAGGCATTAACGGGCCAGATTGCCGCTCCGGCAGCGCGGCTACTTTTGTTCCCATAGAAAACTGTTTAGTCTGGCCTTTCAACAATAACAACGGAAAACACCATGGCCAGCTACACCATCGAAATCCAGGAACAATACGACCTGCCCCGGGAACACGTGTTCGAGCTGTTTGCCGATCACAACCGATTGGCGGATATTCTCGGCGCGCCCATCAAGCGCATCAAGGACAGCGATCAGGCGGATCCGAACGGCGTCGGTTCCGTGCGCAAGGTGGGTATTGGCCCCATCAGCTTGGAGGAGACCGTCATCGCCTTCGAGCCGGATGCGCTGATCGAGTACACCGTGACCAGCATGAGTCCCATCCGCAATCATCTGGGCCGTTTGCGCTTTGATGAGTTAAACGGTCGGACGGTAGTCAACTACACCATTCGCTTCGACGACCTGATTCCCTTCAGTGGCCGGGTCATCAGCTTGGGCCTCGAGCAAGCCATCCGCCGGGGCATGAAGAAGGTGCCGAAGCTGGTCTGACGCCGTTTCGATTCAGGCAGACTTGTGGAACAACGCCACATCTTTCGCCGGAATCTCCAGCTCCCAGCCCATTGCGCGGGCGAGCCATTGGAGTGTGGTTTCTCGATAGAACACCACGTGAGTCGGATCGCGTCGGTAATGCCACTTGGCGAACCGGGCATCGTCGGTCTGGAAACAGGTCATCACACCCAGCCAGCCGCCGGGCTTGAGGAGTTCATCGAGCTGCTGGAATACCTTTTGCGGTTCGTGCAGATGCTCGATCACTTCGGTGCAGGTGATGAAATCGTAGCGCCGCGCCAGGGTTTCCGGATTGGGCGCATAGAAAGGATCGTAAAGAGAGACTTCCATACCCTTGGCCGCCAGCATCCTAGCCAAAGCCGGGCCCGGGCCGCAGCCGAAATCCAGGCCATGGGCTTCATCCGGCGCCCGCTGGAGAATCGGGTCCGCAATCTTCGTCAGGAAGCGCTGGTAACCGGCATCGTCCGGGTTGTTGTCGTGCAGGTCGTAGATCTGCTTTTCCGCGTCTTTGTCCAGCCAGTGCTCTGGCGCCATGAGCGTGGCTTCACAGCGACCGCAACGCCAGTACGGCACGTCGCTGACAACCTCAAGCAGGCGCAAGGCAGCATCCTGGCAGACGGAACACTGTGCGGGTGCAACCGGTTGTTCGGAAATCATGACTCTCCCTGCCCGTCCTGACAGGACAGACGCTTTCGATGATTTAAAGACGGAATAAGCTGAAGGCACCAGTCTCCATATCGAACCGGCGCCCTTCAATACGCCCTAACCGCAATATTACGGCCTACTTGCGGGCATAACCCGCGCAAGCACCTCGTTATCCTCGTCGAGTGGCAGGGCGAGGATCACGCCCTCACCGGAGCGGGTAAACGCGTCGGTCAGCGCGGAAATATTCACCTGATGCGAAACCAGGACAATGGGCTGACCGGATGGCAGTTCATTGACACTCTTCACCGTTTGCCGGGTTTGAGCCGCGCGATCCCCCTGTCCGCCAAAAAAGGAATTCAACGAACTCATGATCGCCACCTCGCCGACGTTCATCAGCTCCGCCGTGTCCTTGCAGCGACACCAGGCGCTGGAGAAAATCTGCGCCTCATGAATGCCGTGACGCTCGAGGAATGCGCCCCAATCCCGAGCCTGCTGGCGCCCTGCAACGTTCAGGTTGCGCTGGGTGCGACAATCGCTGACGTCGAAGTTATCCGGGTCGCCTACTCCCGGCGCCAGGGCGTGACGCAGGATCAGCACGGCTTCGCCATCACGCAGAGCCTGCCATGCCGCAGCATCGCTGGCGGCGGCCGATTGGAGAGGAAGCACACCGGACAGCAAGGCGAGAGCCAGCAACACAAAGCGCAAGCGGCATAACATCGTTTACGTCCCTCCAGGCAGACACTTTCAATACCTAACGTTACGCTGAAACCCCCTATTTTGCTCACTTCGAACGATGCCCTTCAGGACGAATCGGGGTATCCTCAGCGGCATTCATCGAGGAGAGCCGACTATGCCTATCTGGGTCGATGCCGATGCCTGCCCGGTCCCCATCCGCGACATCCTGTGCCGTGCCGCCAACCGCTGGAAAGTGGACGTTACGTTTGTCGCCAACCAGAGCGTACCCGTGCCGCCATCACCGTATATTCGCAGCCGGCAGGTGGCACAGGGATTCGACGTCGCCGACCGCGAAATCGTCGACCAGCTCAGTGGTGGCGACCTGGTCGTTACCCAGGATATCCCCCTGGCCGCCGAAGCCATCGAGAAAGGCGCCGCTGCCCTGAGCCCTCGCGGCCAGCCCTTCACGCCGGATAACATCCGCCAGCGTTTGGCCATGCGCAACTTCATGGAAGAGCTGCGCAATGCCGGACAAGTTACCGGCGGACCGTCCAGTTTTTCCCAAACCGACCGCAAGGCGTTTGCCGATCAGTTGGATCGGTGGTTACAAAAGCATATGCGTTAGGTCATCCACAAGTCCTCACAGCTACCACAAACCTACATGCGCCTGAGAGTGATTTCTTTTAAGCCACGCCAATTTCCGCTAGTCTGTGCGCCTTTCCAGGCCCTGCCCCAACCCTTTCTTGTCTGCGGCCAGGGCGCCCCAGTCGGAGACTATCCATGTCCAGCAACACCAGCAGTTTTCAGGCCCTAGGGCGCCTGCTTCGCTACGCCCGAGGCTACCGGCGCCAAATCATTGCCGCGACGACCTGTTCGGTGATCAACAAGCTATTCGATATCGCGCCGGAAATCCTGATCGGTGTCGCCATCGACGTGGTGGTGAACAAGGAAGAGAGCTTTGTCGCCGCTCTCGGTTTTACCTCCGCAAAAGAGCAGATCATCGTGCTCGGCGTACTGACCTTTGTTATCTGGGCCGGTGAGTCGCTGTTCGAATATCTGTTTCAGGTGCTCTGGCGCAACCTGGCTCAACGGCTGCAGGCCGATCTGCGCCAGGATGCTTACGAGCATGCGCAAAGGCTCGATATGGACTTTTTCGAGTCCCGCAGTTCCGGCCAACTGGTGGCGACCATGAACGATGACGTCAACCAGCTTGAGCGCTTTCTCGATGGGGGCGCCAACGCCATGGTTCAGGTGGTGGTCACCATACTTGCGGTCGGCGCCGTGTTTTTTGTCATTTCACCCACAGTTGCCGTACTGGCGTTTACCCCGATACCGGTCATTATCTGGGGCGCCTTCTATTTCCAGCGCAAGGCGGGCCCGCTGTACGCCGACGTGCGGGAGAAAGTCGGGGATCTGTCTACCCGCCTGGCTAATAACTTGGGCGGCATTGCAACCATCAAGAGCTTTACCTCCGAGAAACGCGAAGCCGAACGCCTGCGTCAATCCAGCGATGCCTACGTCGAAGCGAACCGGCATGCCATCCGCATCAGCTCAGCCTTTATCCCACTCATCCGTATGGCGGTCCTGGTCGGCTTTCTGGCTACGTTTACGGTGGGCGGCATGATGGCACTGAACGGCGAACTCAACGTCGGCGCCTACGGTGTATTGGTCTTCCTGACCCAGCGCCTGCTCTGGCCATTGACCGGTATGGCGCAAGTCATCGACCTGTTCGAGCGCGCCATGGCCAGCACCCGCCGCATCCTCGACCTGATCGCCGAGCCGGTTCACGTACGCGACAAAGCCACCCAGCCACTGGCCCAGCCGGTGCAAGGTGCGGTGACCTTTGAAAACGTGCGGTTCCGCTACGCCAATAGCGAATCCGGTGTACGGGGCATCAGCCTGGACATCACCGCAGGCCATACGCTGGCGTTGGTCGGCGCCACCGGCTCCGGCAAGTCCACCCTTATCAAGCTGTTGCTGCGTTTTTACGACGTGCAGGACGGCCGCATCCTGATCGACGGCCAACCCATCCAGGATGTCAGCCTCAATTCCGTCCGTCGGGCCATCGGCCTGGTCAGCCAGGACGTCTACCTTTTCGAGGGTTCGATCCGCGACAACATTGCCTACGGCCGGCCGGATGCGACGGACGCGGAAATTATCGAAGCCGCAAAAACCGCAGAGGCCTGGACCTTTATCGAGAATCTGCCCAGCGGTTTGGACACGCCGGTTGGCGAGCGCGGCGTGCGCCTCTCCGGCGGACAGCGTCAGCGCCTCTCTCTGGCACGCGCCCTGCTGAAGGATCCGCCCGTTCTGGTATTGGACGAAGCCACTAGCGCCGTGGACAACGAAACCGAGGCCGCTATCCAGCGTTCCCTGCGCCGTATCGGTCACAACCGCACGGTGATTATGATTGCCCACCGTCTGTCGACTATCGTCCACGCGGATCAGATTGCAGTAATTGGGGATGGCGAAGTCCGCGAGCGCGGAACCCACGCGGAATTGATCGATCTCGACGGCAGCTACGCCGCCCAATGGCGTGTGCAGACCGGCGCGATGAAGGAGGAAGACGCACTGAGTGTTGGTTAACTCAATGCGGTGCCGGAGTTTCCAGCGAGACATGGGAAACTCCGGCTTTGCTTAGGGAGCCTCTGAACAACTCCTGGATCGCCTCTGGCTTTCAGAGCCATCCACAATCAAGGCGCGACTTTGCGGGAAGGCTGGTTGCCTTTCAAAAAGTCGCAACGCGGAGTGTGGATGGCTCTGAAAGCCCCGAAGGGCGTGCTCTGAAGACTGCATCTGCCGCGTTGCGGCTCTTGGTAAGGGCTATCCGAATGCGGCCCAGGCCATTACCGGCGAGCCACGCCTTGCAGCTACAGCCTTCAGAGCACGCAGAGGCGGTCCAGGAGTTATTCAGAGGCTCCTTAGGCTCAGCTGCCTTCTATCCGGAAGCCGACCTTCAGGGCCACCTGATAATGGCCAACCTTGCCGTTCTCCACATGGCCCCGGGTTTCCGTCACTTCGAACCACTCCACGTTCTTGATGCTCTTGCTGCACTCGGCCAACGCATTATTGATAGCGTCGTCGATACTGGTGCGAGAGGAACCAACCACCTCAACTTTCTTGTAGACGTGATGGTCTGACATCTCGTTCTCCTTGTGCTGAAAGTGTACTCGTGAGTATGGCACAGGCTAGGGTGTCTTTTTCAAACACATAGGCTAGTCGATCGCGTTTGTCCGATGCCTTTCATGACAGCTTATTCAGGAACCCATCTGAACCTTCGTATCGCGTGTACATCTAACCGTATTCTTAACCATACTCTGGTTGTCCATACTTTGACTTTGATAAACCCGATAAACCCGATATAAACCGCGTCCGACGCCCATCAACGCAGGAGGCCACTGATGCAGAGCGCGCAGAGCCATTGCAACCGATCCTTTCCCATAAGCCTGTTCAGTCTGATCCTGGCGAGCCTTACCTTGAGCAGCCCGACTCACGCAGAAATCTTTAGTTCGCAATACCATGATTACAAAGTTGAAACCATTGCGACCGGCCTGGAAAATCCATGGGCCATGGCGTTCCTGCCCAATGGCGACGCCTTGGTCACAGAACGGGCAGGCCGGTTGCGGATTTTGCGGGACGGCAACATCGTCGAGCAGCCTGTGTCGGGTTTACCCGACCTGAAGGTGGGCGGCCAAGGCGGACTCATGGATATAATTCTGCATCCCGAGTTTAGCGATAACCGCCAGCTGTTCCTGAGTTATGCCCACCAGAACTCAGAGGGGTACACCACGCGTGTGGCCCGGGCCCACTACGAGAACCGCAAGCTGAGCGATGTGAAAGTCATCTTCGATGCTTTACCCCGCTCGGATTCGACGCGTCACTACGCGGGGCGCCTGGCATTCGACCGGGAAGGCTATCTGTATGTACCGGTGGGTGATCGAGGCGAAAAGGATCGCGCCCAGGACATCAGTGACGACGCAGGCGGCGTGCATCGCATTACTACCGATGGCGAACCGGCACCGGGCAACCCCTTTCTCGACGACCCCGACGCAAGCGATACGCTTTTCACCTACGGCAACCGCAATATCCAGGGGATAGCGCGTCACCCCGAAACTGGCGCAATCTGGACCCACGAACATGGTCCCAGAGGCGGCGACGAAATCAATATTCTCGAGGCCAGCACCAACTACGGTTGGCCGGAAATCACCCACGGGATCGGCTACAGCGGCCTGCCTATCACGGATCGAACCGAGGCACCGGGCATGGCCCAGCCCCTGCACTACTGGGATCCGTCCATCGCACCTTCCGGTATGGCCTTTTACACCGGTGAGGTCTTTCCGCAATGGCAGGGCGACGTGTTCGTCGGCGCCTTGAAGTTCCAGAAAGTGGTGCGTCTGCGCATTAATGACGCCAAGGACGTGGTCGAGGAGGAGGACCTGCTGACGGATATGGATCACCGTATCAGGGCCGTCACTCAGGGACCCGCAGGCAATATCTGGCTGCTGACCGATGCCCCTGATGGCCACATTATGAAGATCACGGCGCCCTGATTTAGCCCCAATGCGGGCGGACGCCGTAGAGCGCACCGACGTTGCGGGCCGTCCGTCTCAGGCTGGCGGCGGTCTGCTCCAAAGCTTCAGCCAAAGGCATGGGTGCGGGCGTGACGCCGAAAATAGCGGTCAGTCCGCAGGCCAGTGCCTCGGTGTAGTCATCGCCCAGGCTGCCGGCCAGTGCAATCACGGGCACGTTGGCCTGAGCGGCTTCACGGGCAAGACCGGCCAGCGTCTTGCCGCGTGCCGTCTGGGCATCGATACGACCTTCACCCGTAACTACCAGATCGGCGCCGCGTAAATGCTCGCGCAGGCCTACCGCATCCATTACTACGTCGATTCCGGGCTCCAACCGGCCGCCCAAAAAGCCGCAGGCGGCTGCCCCGAGTCCACCGGCCGCGCCAGCACCCGGCGTATCGGAGAGGCGCCGACCGACCACTTGCTCCAGCAGGAGACCATACCGCGCCATTCCCTGATCCAATTGGACCAGCATCTCCGGGGTCGCACCTTTTTGGGGCCCGAAGACGTAGGTTGCGCCATTGGCGCCCGTGAGCGGGTTATTCACATCGCAAATCACGCGAAAGCGGGTGGCAGGCACCCGGGTATCCAACTCATGCAGGTTCAGGGACGCCAGCTCCAGCAGTCCTTGTCCTCCGGGAGCGACCGGCTGACCGGACGCATCCAGCGCATTGACGCCAAGTGCCTGGGCCATGCCCAGACCGCCGTCATTCGTGGCGCTGCCGCCCAGGGTGAGGATAATCTGCTCGACCCCTCTATCAAGTGCATCCAGGATCAGTTCACCGGTGCCCCGGGTGGTGGTTTTCATCGGGTTGCGCCGGGCTTGGCTTAACCGCTGCAGGCCGCTGGCTTCGGCCATCTCGATGACCGCGGTGCGGTCGTCATGTATCAAACCGAAACGCGCCTTGAGGGTCGAGCCGTCCGGCCCGGTGACCTCGGTGGTTTCATAGCGTCCGCCCGCTGCGATGACCAGCGCTTCCAGGGTGCCCTCGCCGCCGTCAGCCAGCGGCAGTTCGGTAAAAGAAGCGTCGGGCAGGGCTTCGGCCAAACCCCTTCGGATGGCAGTCGCCACCTCGGCGGCGGTTAAGCTTTCCTTGAACGAGTCGGGCGCAATCAGAATATGGGTCACGGCGTTTCCTCGGCTAGTGCTCGATACTCTTCAGCGTGCTTTTTCCATGCCATCGCCTTATTAAACCAATCCGAGGAGCAACAAGTGTTCGTTAATACTCGTTACGGATTTTCCTCATCATAGCCCGTTAACTCAAGATAACCCCGGCCCCGATGCGAGCCATCGATCCGGACGGGGCTTTCCCAATAGGGATAGAGGCCTTCGTTCCAGAAGTTGCCCGGCATTGCCCGTATCGTCAGATCCACTTGCCGTGAGGGAATGCGCAAACGCCAACTCACAGGCACCGCGCCGCGTGGGGTCTTGCGCCGCGCTTCGACCTCCAGCTCAAAGTCAGCGGACTGTAGCGGCACCACCTCGTGCTTGGGGCTGATCCAGGTCCCGGCGCTGAACGCGCCGCCGGCTTCCCGTAGCCGAAAAGCCATCACCCGTGCGCCGGAGTCCAATCGCAGGGCCATCCAGTCCCAACCGGTCTGGTCGGAGCGCAGGAACTGGCTGCTCCATTCCCGATCGAACCAGCCACCGCCGGACACCTTCTGCGTTTCGCCACCCACGGTGATCGTGCCTGCGATGGCCAGGTCCACATAGCTGAAGTACATAGAGCCCTCGCCACTGCCGGACTTGGCACTGAAACCATGCTCGCCATGACGGACCGGGGGCCGCCGGGTTTGCAGGATCAGGTCATAGGACCAATCCCCGCCGTCCACCTGAAGATGCCACCGGCCATCGCCTTTGGAGGTCAATTGCCAATCGTCCAGCCATACAGTAAACGGCTGGGCCCGGGCACCGGCGTGACCGATATCGCCGCGGGCCACGCGCTCACTGAAAAGATGTTGGCCCTGCGACGATCCGTCTACGGAAAGCGCGGCATGAGCCATCCAAACCGATTCAAGCGGCCAGTTCTCGCTGGCAGGCGGGGGATCGGAGGGTGACCTCGGCACCAGAGCTTGACGAAACTGGGTCCATTGCAGGCCGACCGGGGTGCCCTGCTCAGTGGTCAGGTTAGCCGTGAGGTACCACCATTCGATTCGATGCGCCGGGTGCGGTCCCAGGTCGCGGGGAAGCTGAATCCCATCGCCGGGCCCCGGCTGAGCAAAGTCCTGAGCCTGCGCGCCCTGATCCAGCGATTCGCCCAAGCCGGCGAAGCCCTCCGGCTGCGAGGACGAGGGGTCCGAGCAGCCTACGGTCGTCAGCAGGAGGATCAACACCCAGATAGGCCGGCTCATCGTTCCTCTCCCGCCAACTGATCCATCGTCACGGGATCGGGCGCCGTGTCCCCAAGCTGACGCTGGATAAGCCACGCGATGATGAGGCCAATACCCACGGCCACCCCTAAAAGTTGAATCCAGAACAGAGGATAAACCGCCATGGGGAGAGACCAGCCGAACGCCAACGGGTTGATCCGCGCCACCAGCACCCAGGTTAGCAACACCCCCAGCGGCAAGGCGGCCAACGCAGACAGCAACGTCAGGCCGACGGAAAGACGCGCAACCAGTCGTCTCAGCTCGCCTGCCGACAGCCCCCAAACGCGCAACAGGTGGAAATACCAGCGCCGGGTTGCAAAAAACACCCAACCCAGGACCAGCAACGCCATTCCCGCCAGCACGAGGGTTAGTAGGCTGATAGCCTGGGTCAGCAGGAACGTCTGGTGGAATACCCGGGTAGCCAGTCCGCGAACGGAGTCATTATTCCTGATGTGCAGCGCCAGGTCCGGAACCGCCGTTTGCAGGGTTCGGCTGACCTTGCCGATGTCCGCCGATGGTTTCAGGTCGAGCGTAAGGCTGACGAACGAGGGACGGAAATTGGGCGGCAGCAGCTTTGCGGCGATTAACACCTCGCCACTGGGACGGCCGTAGTCGGCGTAGATAGCCGCGATGACGCGCTGTTGCGTCGACCCGGAGAGCGTAACGCCCAGGGCATCGCCCGGCTTCAGGCCATGGCGTCGTGCCAACTGCTCGTTGATCATAACCTGGCCGTCCGCGACCGCGTGCCAGGGTGTGTCGACAGCAGCGAGAAACGTCCAGTCCTGCAGGAGCGGCGACGACGGCTCCAGGGCAAGCAGATCTACACGCGATTGTTGCGGCTGCTGCAGAGTGGCTTCACCGCGCGTGACCGGATGCCAGGCATCTACCGCTTCAAGGGAGCGCAGTGTCGGCGCGAGACGCTCCAGGTTTGCATCGATGGGCCATTCCATATAGATGTCCCCCTGCAGGCGCTGATCCAGCCAGTCGTAAAAGGTCGCCTCGAATGTCGTGACCAGTGCCTGTATCGCCAGTACCGTCGCGGCAGCGAACTGTAGCGCCACGACCGGAAGCCCCAAGCGGCGAACCATCACCGAAAGCTCGCGCAACGACCATCGTTGCAGCGGCTGGCCGGCGTGGCGCGACCGTGACAGACGAGCGAGAACGCCCGCGATCAGTCCCGGCGTCAAAACGCCCACTGCGAGAAAGAGCAAAGCCAGCGCCAGGAAGACCTGCAACAGCGAACTTGAGCCATAGACCCAGAGCGTCGCAATCCCCAATAACAGAGCGGCCCCCGGGAGAAGATAGGACTTGCCCCGGCGCGGCCGGGACCCGGCGGGCGAGACCAGACACCAGAGCAGCACCAGCAGGGTCATCACCAACACCGGCACGATACTCATCCAGGACAGGGATTGACTGAACAGGGTGACGTCGAAAAGACCGCCCAAGGCTCGTTCGAAGCCCACCGCAAACCCTTGCGCCAGCATGAGGCCCAACAGTGTGCCGGGCAACGCCGCAACCACCGTTATGACCGCCAATTCTACGACCAGAAAGCGCCGGATTCGGGACGGACGCACACCGAAACGACGTAGCAGCATGAAGCTGGCCCGTCGCTGGGATTGGCCGAGCAGATAGACGCTTCGCACCAGCAGGCCGGTGATCAGCAGTACCAGTACGCACAACGCATCCAGGTTCAACAAGAAGCTATCCGCCAACTCACCGGTATCGAGCCGCCGCTCGGCCGGCGCCGTACGATAACCCTGCGGCAGCGAGCCCACGTCGGTTGGCGCCATCAGGCGCAGACGGCTGTCTGACCCGGACGATTGTGCCCGGCTGGCAGCCTGGCCAATATCGACAAAGGGCTCGCCCCGGAAGCGATCAAGGCTGCGCTTGCCCTGGGCACGCCCGGCAAAGCAACCGAGGGACACGCTATCGATACCAATGATCTGGCCGCGATCGCCGTCGGCCTCTACATTCAACCAAGGAATGACACAGAGGCCCGCCCGCCGCAGCCGGACAAAGTCGTCCACCGTGACCGGATCGCCGTTCGCTCGGCTGATTTCACTGAAACCGGAGAGCACCTGATTGCCCTGTTCAAGGCTACTGCGCGCCTGGCGCGTCAGGTCCCAGACGCCGCTCCAAAGGCCCGTCGCCAGCAGGATGATCAGAGCCAGGGCGGCCAGTTGCAGCGGATGACGGCGATAGTGACTGAGAAAGGCGCGTAGGAGCAGGCCCCGCGTCACGCCGCATCTGCCAATTGATGAATCTGGCCGCACCGTTCGGCGAGACGGGAATCGTGCGTGGCAAGGATCATGGGGCAGCCTTGTTCACGCTGAAAGGTGAAGAGCACATCAGCCACATCGTCGGCAGTGTGCAGGTCCAGGCTACCGGTGGGTTCGTCCGCCAGGAGCAACGCGGGCTGCATGGCAAACGCCATGGCGAGCGCGGCACGCTGACGCTGGCCCCCGGAAACCTGATCGGGGTACCGCTTGGCCAACGCACCCACCCCCAGACGGTCGAGCCAACCTTGGGCGTCTACTCGGTCATGTCCCGCCAGGCTGGCACGCAACTGCACATTCTCCGTCAGGGTCATCGCCGGCATCAGATTGGCTTCCTGGAAGACGGTCGCAATCCGCTTGCGCCTCAGTTCGCTCCAGTGCAGGCTATCCCCTGCGGTCAGTTCGTCGCCGAACAAACTGATGCGGCCACGGCTCCAGGTCTCCAGACCGCTTAGCAGGTTCAGCAACGTACTTTTACCGGAACCGGAACGGCCCATCAGGGCCAGCGAACCCCCGGGCGCCAGGGTCAGGTTCAGCCCGTGAAAAACGGCAACGGTCTCGCCGCCTGAGCGGAATTGCTTGTGCAGATTGTCCACGCGAACCACGGATCGGTTCACTCCAGCTCCTTAATCGTCAACCAGTGCACTAGTGCGGATCGTTGGTGCGCTCGAGTTTCTCGTACTGGGGGAGATCATCGGTGATCTCGAACCAGTCAGACTTGGCGCCCACAAAGACATGGTACGCAGCCGGCGGGTTAACCGGACCATCGATCACGCCGACCCGCAGTCGCAGGATACCGGGTATGGCATCGACCCGGCTGTATAGCGGACTCCCGCAGTTGGAACAGAAGGCCCGATACTTGCCGGGCCGGGATTCGAATTCGCGGATCAGGTCGCTGCCCGCGGTGAAACTGAAATGCACATTCTGCACCGGACTGCTGGCGCCGAAAGCGCTGCCGTGGGCCTGACGGCACTGGCTACAATGACACAGCGCGATAGGCCCGAGACGGCCCCCGTATTCGAAGCGGACGCCGCCGCACAGACATTGACCCGTAATCATTATGTCCCCTGTTAGGTCTGGTAAGGCGGCGTCTGCAGCGCGTACTAAACCGGCACGACCAGAATCTTGCCGTCGCGTTCGCCGGCTGCCGCAGCGGCCACCGCCTCCTTGATTTGCAGCACATCATACTCGCCGGCAATCTTTGCCTGAAGCTTACCCGTGGCGATCAGCTTGGTGAGTTGACCGAAGATATTGCGCTGCTGCTCCTGAGTAGCGTTCTCAAACCACTTGGCCAGCCAGAACCCTTTTACCGTGACACCCTTGAAGACGATGTTAGCCGGCGATACCTGACAGGGTTCGCCACTCATCATGCCGTAATTCACCAGCACGCCGCCTTCGACCAGACAGTTGGCAATGTGGTCTGTGGCAGCACCGCCGACGGCATCGATGGCCAACCGAACCTGCCCGTCGCCTACGGCTTCGCGCACCCGCTTGTGCAGGTCCGGCCCGTCCACCAGCACGACGTCGGCGCCCTGCTCCTTGACCGATTCGACAGCAGACTCGCGCCGCACCACGTTGACGGTCTTGATACCCTTCATTTTGGCGAGCTGAACCAGATACCCGCCAACACCGGAGTTAGCGGCGTTATGGATGACCCAGTCGCCCTCCTGGAGATCGACGAACTCATTGAGCATCAGCAATGCGGTTGGCGGGTTGATCGTCATCATCGCCAGTTGTTTCGCATCCGCCTCGCCCGGCAGGGGGATCAGTTTGCGCGCATCCACCAGAACGTGGCTGGCCCAGGTACCGATACCAACAGGCAGCAGCACCAGCTGTCCCGGCTCCGGCCCCTGGGTGTCGGGACCCAGCCCCACAAGCTTGCCTACCCCCTCGTTGCCGCCAACGGCCGGCAGCGACGGCAGCATGCCGTACTCGCCGGTCAGCGTCAGAACATCGGAGGGGTTAATGGGTGCGGCGACGACCTTGACTAACGCCTGGCCAGGACCCGGGTCCGGCGTTTCCACCTCGACGGCCTCAATCACCTCTTGGGGTACGGGGCCGCGTTTCTCGTATTTCGCTTGAAGCATGGTCGTTCTCCTCATTGCCAGTGGCTTTTCGTCGTTCACCCCAGCATAGGGAGCCGGACGAGGCGAGAACAGAGGCAAATCCGACATCCCGCCGGTGAGTCCGGCCACAATGACATGCCTCATTTTAAATGCCGGGGCCGTGCAAAAAGTACTTGAAGAACCCTTCGTTTCGCCCCAACGTAATAGTAGTCACGGAATGAGCCCTGACATCATTTTCGCTATCAGAGCTTATTCCGAGGCCTCCAGAATTCCTCAGGCGTCTCCCCGGATCGACGATGCCAGGCTGCAATGCGGGTAGCCCTTACTTTTCCGCGAGCCTGCTTTGGCGAGTGTCTCGACTCCGGTTTGCCGATCGAACGCCTGTGTCCTGTTTAGTCGTCCGGTTTAGAGACTTAATAGTCCGGTGTAGAGACGACAGGTCCGGTATAGAGGCCCGGCGTATAACTATCGACCATCATGGATAAACCGACGACCATCATAGAGGGGAACTGCAATGGTTTTGGATACCCTGCCACCCATCGGGATGGGAACCTACCGCCTCAAAGGCGACGTTTGCCGGGATGCGGTGCGAAGTGCCCTGTCTCTGGGATATCGACACATCGACACGGCCCAGATCTACGAAAATGAAGCTCAGGTGGGCGACGGCATTACCACCAGCGGCATTCCTCGTCGCGATATTTTCCTGACCACCAAGGTCTGGTTCGAAAATCTCCGTGCCAGCGACTTGATGAACAGCCTCAGGGATAGCCTGCAGCGGCTGAAGACGGACCACGTGGACCTGACGCTGATCCACTGGCCCTCGCCGGACGACGAAGTGCCTATGGAAGAATACCTGGGTGCCCTGCGCGACGCCCAGCGCGAAGGCATGACGCGGTTCGTCGGCGTCTCCAACTTTACTAACGATCAAGTGGACAATGCGCGCGTTATCCTTGGCGATACGCCGATCATGACCAACCAGGTGGAAGTCCATCCCTTCCTCAGCAACCGCAAGGTGGTCAGCCATCTACAGGAACGGGACATCAAGGTGACCGGCTACATGCCACTGGCCGTCGGGCGTGTCATGGACGACGAAACCTTGCTGGATATCGCCCGCGCCCACAACGTCACGCCGGCGCAGATTTCCATTGCCTGGCTGGCATCGCGGGGTATTGTCGCGATTCCGTCTTCCACACGGCCCAGCCACCAGAAGGAAAACCTGGCGGCGATGGATATCGAACTCACCATCGACGAGATCGATGCCATCGATAAGCTCAATCGCAACGAGCGGGTGGCAAATCCAAGCTTCGCGCCGGAATGGGACGAGTAAATCCGGGCGCTAGCGTGCTGTCCCGCAAATAAGTTTTGAAAGTCTGGACACTCCGGTAGGTTGGGCTGGCAAGCCCAACAACCCCGGGAAATCCTGCTGGGCTTGCCAGCCCAACCTACAGCGCTTGCCAGCCCAACCTACAGTGCTTTCTTTGCGCCGGGGTCAAATCAAGGCCCCGGCCAGAAGGCCGCTGCAACGGCCAGCAGTACACCGGCGAGTGGCGCCATCAATGGAACGTGCAAGCCTAGAGCCCAGTGTGTCAGCACGCTGAAAAGGCACCAGAATAAAGGCACAATCAGCAGCCCCACCCGCCAACCCCGAGGCATGGTAGTCAGCAATACTATGGTCGCCAAGGCGGTCATATCGGGCGTTAATCCGGGCAAGGCCAGCGCTTTCCAGTCATCTCCAGCCCACGCCGTCAATAGCGACAGCATCAGTACACTGCCCAAACCCAAGGCCGCCCACGGCGGATGGGCTTTGATAGGTGACAACCTTAAAGCCGCAACGATCAACAGCAAACCTTCGGCAGCATACATCCAGGCAAAGTAACTGACCGGCCAGTTGATCGGCGCGTAGTAGCGATGCATAAAGACACTGGCGGTCGCACCCCACCCCACAGCCGCAATAACAAGCGCCAGCCGGCGCGCCCAGGTCGCCTGCGAGCAAAGGAGCGCCGGCACCGCCAACAAGGCCACCGCAGCCACCAGCAGCCAAAGCCCGAAAGTGGTGTTTTGACGCTCGAATAACCGGAGGTACACCTCCGGCGTAAACATCAGGAAGTCCCGCAGGTCATAGCTCATCGGTTACAGCGTCCCGATGTAGTCGATCATCCGCTGCCGCTGATCCGCGTTCGGGAGTTTGCCGTAAAGCGCGCCCATATTTTCCCGCATGTGTTCGACCTGGGTCGTCGCGGGAATGGCGCAGGTCACCGCCGGATGGGAGACGATGAATTTGAGGAAGAATTCCGCCCAGTTCCCCGCACCGACCTCGCCAGCCCAATCAGGCAGCGGATGGGACTGGAAGCGGTCAAACAAGCGTCCGCCCTGGTAGGGCCGGTTGGCAATCACGGCAATGCCGCGTTCCTTTGCCAATGGCAGCAGGCGTTCCTCAGCCTCCCGGTCGAGAATATTGTAGGTCAGTTGGACGGCATCCAGGGGTTCGGTTTCCATGATGCGCGCAAACTCGCTATGACGGCGACCATGGGAGGTGGTAATGCCGATGTAACGAATGCGGCCGTCGGCTTTCATCGCCTTGAGGGTTTCAAGATGACCTTCCCATCCCAGCAAGTTGTGGACCTGCATCAGATCAAGCTGCTCCACCCCCCAAAGCTCCTCGGAACGCTCCACCTCTTCACGGGTCGCGCTGCCATCGCTGGTCCACACCTTGGTGGCTGCGAACAGACTGTCGTAACGTCCCAGGCGCTCGGTCAAACGCCCCATAGCCGCTTCGGCGGACCCGTACATGGGGGAGGAATCGACGACCTCGCCGCCACGCTCGAAAAAAACCTCGAGGATGTGGGCGCGCTGATCCAACAAAACCGGGTCGCTGCCCACGTTGAAGGTACGCCAGGTCCCCATGCCGATAACGGGCAGTGCTTGGCCGGAAGAGGGTATCGGCCGGGTGATGGGCCTCTCCGCGCCCTGGGCAAACACCGCCGGGACGCGGGAAGCCAGGCCGGTCGCGGCCAAGCCGAGAAGAAAACGACGCCGGGTTATGACAGGCAGCATTGAGCGGTCACTCCTCTTGAAAGAGCGCCAACAGCGAACAATGGCGCTCACGGACAGTTACTTCCTCAAGGCAATGGGACAGCGCGTGCGGGTGCAGTTCCCTAAGGCGCCTCGGAACAGCGCTGCAAACTATGAGGCGTTACCCGTTTTATACGTCCATCTGCCCGGCCGATTCGAGAGCCTAACTCGTTGCGTACTGCCGGTCGAGATAGCTCAGAATGGCCGCAGACTCGAACAGCGATTCACCCGTGTTCGGATCCTCCAGGTAAGGCACCTGGACCCGCCGATGCTGCTGATAGAACACATCACGCTTACCGCCCTCTCTGGGGAGGTAAGGGCCGGGTTTGAGTCGCTGCGTGGCCGGACCGATCTCCGTCCAGTGCTCCTTGCCCAGGTTATGCAGCCGGTAGGGTATTTCCAGCTCACACAGGCGCTCGCGGACGAGGCGTGAATAAGGGCTGCCCTCGAAGCTCCACAGATGCAGCGGCTGTTCCGGCGACCGGGCCGGAGCCACGCGTAAGCCTCGCAACCGGCGAACGGCAGAAGCCAAACTGCCCAGCGCCGGCTGATAGGCGCGGAAACGATAGTAACCGGGTACCGGGCGGTTGCCGTAGGTGCTGAACAGGTACGCCACAATGTCCTTGGCCTCGTACATGACCTGCCCGTTGTTCTCGTCCACCAGCATTGGGAACTGCTGCTTGCCGCCGATCCGCTGAGCTTCGGGCCGAAAGCGCGTTCCGCCTTTGGGGCAAGGCCGGATGTCGGCATCCAAGTGCAAGGCTGTCAGCGCTTCGCGCACTTTGCGGCAATGGGGGCAGGCTTCCATGTCGTACAGAACAAGCGGTTTGGGGGGCTGCGGTGCCGCTTTGACGACCATGCAGCCGCGCCAGGCGGTCAGGGTGGAGCTGGCCGCCGAACCTAAAACTTCAAGATTAAATGTGAGCGCGTTTGCCATTTTGTAGTTTCCTGTAAGTCGTCAAACTAAGTCTAGAGGCGGCAGTGTTAGGTACCGGACTTGCCGAATACGTGATATTTCAACGAACTGCATGGCCAGGCGCTATGGCTGATTTGACCGGACATGTCGCCTCTGCCGCACTTCCGTTTACACACCGTTGTAAAATCGCTGAAAAAGATGAAGTTAGTACCCCTTCTTAACCTTATGTATAAAAAACGGGCATAGGCGCCAGCACTCATTTTGCGCTATTTTAGGCGCTTCGATTGCGCTGTGTTTCTCGACGTCAGTTCATAAGGAAGAATAAATGCTATCCGCCGCTTTCCGCTGGAAACGTGGTCCGGTAGCCCCCTTGCGTGTCGCGTTGTCGCTGCTTGCCCTGATTGGAGCAGCAGTGGTTCATGCAGAGGGTCGCATGCCGTCCCCCTGGTCCGAAAATATTGTTGATGCCACGGTCAAAGCCCTGCAGACCAAAGACGCCATGAGCGTCGCCGCGGTGCCGTTGAATGGCCCCGGTCTGCCCCAATACATCAACGCCGATACGAAAATGAGTCCCGGCTCGATCATGAAGCTGGTAACCACCTATGCCGCTCTGGAAATTCTGGGACCGAACCATCAGTGGCGGACCAGTTTCCACACCGACGGACAACCGGTGGGCCGCACGCTACAGGGCAATCTCTATGTGTCGCTTTCCGGCGATCCCAACCTGAGCCTGGAGCGCTTGTGGTCCAGCCTGTCCGAACTTCGTGGCATGGGCATCGACACCATCGATGGCGATTTGATCCTGGACGGCAGTGTGTTCAACCTGCCCGACGGCCTGCCAAAATTCGACGACAACGGCGACAACGACCATGCCCCGTTTCTGGTTGAACCTTCGGCCTATCTGACCAATTTCAACCTGATCCACTTCCAGGTACGGGCGGACGCGCGCGGCACCACGGCTTGGGCGACGCCGGCCCTCAATGCGGTCATCATCGACAACCAGGTCAAGGCCTTGCCGGAGGGTCGCTGCCGTTCCCGGCACAACTTCAACTGGACACCGATCGCCCACGACGACGGCACCATCACCGTGAAGGTCACCGGCAAATTGCCCCGCGGCTGCCGCACCACCCAGTATCTGTCTTTGCTGCCGGCGGCCGACTATACCGCGGGCGCGATACGCACGGTGTGGGCTGAAATGGGCGGCTTGATTACCGGCCGCTCGCGCGTCGGCTACACGCCGGACGATGCCAACCTGATGGTCACCTCGGATTCGCCGGATCTGGTGTCCACCGTCCGCAATATCAACAAATGGAGCAACAACGTAATGGCGCGCCAGTTGTTGCTGGCCATCGGTGCGGAGAATCGCAAACCGGAGGATGCGGACGATCGGGAGGCGGGTGTTCGTACGATCACCCAATGGTTGGCCAGCAAAGGTGTCGACACCGAGGGTTTGGTGATCGACAACGGTTCGGGCCTGTCCCGGGAGAGCAGCATCACCGCACGTCAGGGTGTGCAAATTCTGCAAACCGCCTGGCAGAGTCCCTATTCGGCGGACCTGATTACCTCTCTACCCCTGATCGCAATGGACGGCACCATGTACCGCCGCCTGCGCAATACCGGTATGGCGGGGTTGGGCCGGATCAAGACCGGCTATCTGGAAGACGTGCGCTCCATTGCCGGCTTTACGCGCGATACCAACGACACCACCTGGGCGGTGGTAGGACTCGTCAACCATTCCCCGGCCTGGAATGGCCAGGCTTTGCTGGATAAGGTGCTCTACTCGCTCTACCTGCAGCCGCCGGTCGGCACCGCCTTTTCCCAGGCTCCCGTCAAAACTAGAACGGACGTCCACTAGGACGTCCGTTCGGGATCTCGCTCGTTTGCAGGCTGTTGTTCAGACAGTCAGGTAACCCCCATCGACATTGATGCAGCTCCCTGTGGTGTAGCTGGATGCGTTCGACACCAGATACAGCACCGTACCTGCCATTTCGTCCGGATCGGCCATCCGGTGCATGGGGATATGGGTCAAGGCCTGTTTCTTGATTGAGTCGTTGGCTGTCAGCGCACTGGCGAACTTGGTATCGGTCAGGCCCGGCAGCAGCGCATTGACGCGAATGTTCTGCTGCCCCAGTTCCTTGGCAAAGGCCTTGGTCATGGAAATGACGGCCGCCTTGGTGATCGAGTAAATGCCCTGAAAGTGGCCCGGTGTTACGCCATTCACAGAGGCAACGTTGACGATGGCACCGCCACCGGATGTCTTCATCAGCTGAGCGGCCTGCGCGCACATGAAAAAATAGCCACGGATATTCACGTCGACCGTCTTCTGGAACGCTGAAAGCTCCGTTGTTTCAATCGGCCCAAAGTGTGGATTGGTCGCGGCGTTGTTGACCAGGATATCCAGTTTGCCGTGGGTGGATCCGATATGGGACCAGATACGCTCGATCTGCTCCATCTCCCCGATATGACAGGCATACGCTTCGGCCTTGCCGCCCGCCTCTCGGATACTGCCAGCGACGGCCTCGCATCCTTCCATCTTGCGGCTGCTGACGATGACATGAGCGCCCTTAGCCGCAAGCAGCCGGGCTATGCTTTCGCCGATGCCGCGGCTGGCGCCGGTGACCAATGCGACCTTTCCGGACAAATCAAACAGGTCATTCTGACTCATGGGTTGCTCCCGTCGTTATTTTTGCATGAACCTGACTGCCCAGGCTGGCGACAATATCATCCGCAGCCTAGCGAAACGTCACCAGTTCCGGGGCGCCGTCTTCCAGGTGGGCATAATTGTTGAAGACCGACAGGCTGCGCCGTCTGCCGGAAAAAAGAATGCGGGTCACACTGGTGTTGGCGATAACCTGATTGAGTTCCAGCGCTCGCTTATCGTCCAGCCCTAGCAAGGCCTGCATCACCACGGAAATCGGCCCGCCGGAGCTGGCGACCAGCACGTCCCCACCCCCGGAGTTGGCCAATGCATCGTCAACTGCCGCATTCACACGCGTACAGAAGTCCACCCAGGTTTCGGGGTATTCGCTGTCGTACTGGCCGCTTACCCAGCGTTCGACAGCCTCGACAAAGGTGAGCTGGAAAGCCTTGGCGGGTTTTTCGTGCTTCGCCAGATCGCGGGCCATGACTTCGCGGTTCGCCCACTCCGGCTTCAGGGCGTGGACCACGGTTTCATGGTCAAATTCGTTGAAGCCAGGATTGGTCTGTACCTCCGGCAGCGACTGGCCGAAGCCATCGGCCATCGCTTCCAGGGTTTCCCGGTGACGGCGCATGTCGCCGGCGAATACCGCCGTGGGGCTCACTTTGCCCGCCATCCAACGTCCGAGGACACGGCCCTGCTCCCAGCCCCGGTCGGACAACGCATCGTAATCGGCCTTGCCGAAGCTAGCCTGGCCGTGACGAATTAAGTAGAGATTGGCCATTACAGATTACTCGCGTCGATTAACCGTTGGCAGCGCTGCTCCAGATAGTTGGCCGCATGGCCGAACATCGCGAAGCGCTTGTCCTGTGTCTGGCCGTGGTAGTAGCGATAGTAGATCTGCTGAATGATCACCGCCAGCCGGAACAGACCGTAAATTTCATAGAAATCAAAGCGATCGACTGCGTAGCCGGATTTCTCCATGTAGTACTCGACCACCTCATCCCGGGTGAGCATGCCCGGCCGGTGGGTCGGCTGACGGCGAAGAATCTGGAATTGCTGCTCGTCGTCCGCCTGAATCCAGTAGGCCAGGCTATTACCCAGGTCCATCAACGGATCGCCAATCGTGGCCATCTCCCAATCCAGCACGCCGATCACCTCGAATGGGTTATCCGGATTCAGAACCACATTATCGAAGCGGAAATCGTTGTGGATCACGCACTGGGCGATGTCCTCCGGCATCTTGTCGTCGAGCCAGCTCATCACCGCCTCGAAATCGCCCACATCCTCGGTACGCGCTTTGCGAAAGCGGTTGCTCCAGCCGCCGATCTGGCGCTGGACGTAGCCCGGCCCCTTACCCAACTGATCCAGACCGGTCGCCACCGGATCCACCTTGTGCAGGTCCACCAGCTTGTCGATCACATTGAGGCACAGGCGGCGGGTATCCGCCTCGGAAAGTTCAAACCCCTTAGGGAAGTCCTGGCGTAAAATGATGCCTTTGAAGCGCTCCATAACGTAGAAGTCGCAGCCCAGTACATCGTGATCGTCGCAGATGGCGATGATATCCGGTACGTAGGGATAAACCGGCTTGAGTGCCTGCATCACCTTCGCTTCGCGCAGCATGTCGTGAGCGGATTTGGCGATGTGGCCGAATGGCGGGCGGCGCAGGACAAACGAGCGATCGCCGTAGTCTACCTGATAGGTCAAATTAGAGGCGCCACCGGGATACTGACGAATACCGGGATCGCCCTCCAGCTCAGGGATCGACTGCTTCATGAAGCGGTCGACGGCGCCGGCGTCCAACGCCTCGCCTTCGCGGATGTCCACCGCCTGATCGATTTGTGTCATTGGCAACTCTCCTTCATGGGATAACGCTCACGATGGGGTGATGCACACGGGTGCGCGCCTTAATCGCAGTCCTCCGTCCGGAACACTACGCAGTGCCACCGAATTTACGGATCCAGCGCTTGCTCTCCTGATGCATCAGCCAGTCGAAGGCCCAAGGCGCATGACGCTTGAGCATCCACATCCGTCGTTCTTTCACGTGGGGCAATACCCAAAAATCGCCGTTCTTTTCCGCACGCAGGATGTCGTCCGCAACGTCGTCGGCAGTGACGCCGGAGCGCTTCATCAACTTGTTGACGTTAATGTCCATACCCGGAATGTCCGAGCGCATGCTGCTTGTGAGATTGGTTGGGAAAAATGCGGGGCACACGCAGGCAACCTTGATACCGTCCTCCCGCAATTCCATGCTCAGGGTTTCGGATAACGCAATCACGCCGGCCTTGGAGACGTTGTAGCTACTCATCAGTGGCGCCAGCATCAGACCGGCCATGGACGCCACATTGACGAACGTGCCCTGCTTCTGCTTCTTGAACAGCGGCGTGAAAGCTTTGCAGCCGCGCACGACGCCCATCACGTTGATGTCCAGGATCCACTCCCAGTCGGTCAGCGTGGAGCCTTCGATGCTGCCGCTGGTAGCGACGCCGGCGTTATTGACGACCACGTCGACGCCACCCCATTTTTCCACGAGCTGATCGCGCACCTTCTCCAGGTCCGCAATTCGCCGCACGTCACAGGTGGCAAACAAACCCTCACCGCCGGTATCGGTGATTTCCCGTTCCACCTCAACGCCTTGTTCCGGATTGATATCGCCAATACAGACCCGGGCGCCCGCGCGGGCATAGCGAAGGGCCAGAGCACGGCCAAGACCACTGGCGCCTCCGGTGATAAAAACGCGTTTTGTCATCGCTTCTTTTCCTGTGTCGATACAGACCGATTTATTGGTCAGCGTATTTCTTCAGTTCGAGTTTTGCCACCGTACCGCGATGCACCTCGTCCGGCCCATCTGCCAGACGCAATACCCGGGCATAGGCAAACAACTGCGTTAGCGGGAAGTCGTCGTCGCTGACACCGGCACCACCGTGAATCTGAATGGTGTTGTCGACGATGGTCTGCAGCATCTGCGGAACGACCGCTTTGATCATGGAGACTTCGCTCATAGCCCCCTTAACGCCCTGCGTGTCCAATAACCAAGCACACTTCAGGGTAAGCAGCCTTGCCTGTTCGATGGCCATGCGGGCATTGGCGATGATGTCCGGGTTGCCTCCGAGCTTGGCCAGCGGCTTGCCAAAAGCTTCGCGGGAAACGGCTCGCCCAAGCATCATGTCAAAGGTGCGCTCGGCAGCGCCGATCGCGCGCATGCAATGGTGCACCCGCCCCGGCCCCAGACGGCCCTGGGCGATTTCAAACCCCCGGCCCGGTCCCGCGATGATGGCACTTTTGGGTAGGCGCACGTTGTCGAAACTGACTTCGCCGTGGCCATAGGGCTCGTCGTAAGCCCCGAACACCGGCAGCATGCGCTCGACGTTCACGCCCGGGGTGTTCTTCGGCACCAGCACCATGGAGTGCTGGCGATGTTTGGGCGCTGCGGGATCGGTCAGCCCCATGAACACGAGCACTTCGCACTTGGGATGGCCAATCCCCGTACTCCACCACTTACGGCCGTTGAGCACCACGTCGTCACCTTCGACGGTCGCGGTGGCCGCCATGTTGGTGGCATCGGAAGAGGCCACACCCGGCTCGGTCATGCAGAAAGCTGAACGTACTTCGCCGGCCAGCAGTTTGCCGAGCCACTGTGACTTCTGCTCGTCGGAACCATACTTGATCAGCACTTCCATATTGCCGGTATCCGGCGCATTACAGTTGAAGATTTCCGGCGCGATGAAGCTCCGGCCGGTTTCTTCGGCGATTAACGCATAATCGGAATTAAGCAGACCACAGCCGTATTCTTCATCCGGCATGAACATATTCCAAAGGCCCTGCTCCCGAGCTTTGGCCTTGAGTTCGGCAATGACGGGCAACTCCACCCAACGGTTGTCCAACGCCGCCATATCCTGGTAGTAACGCGCCTCAATCGGAAAGATCTCGTCTTTCATGAACGCCTTGACGCGATTGAGGTAATCTTGGCCTTTTTCAGACGGTTTAAAGTCCATAGCAGTCACTCCAGGTGCGGATTGGGCAATGATCGCCGGGGTATCGGTTTCAGCGTAGCCGCAGTCTACTTTTTCGACTCCGCATCAAGCGACTGAATTATTCTTATCATTTCCTATAAACTAGGCTTATACACATTTATTGCCGAGTGACGACCTATGGCCACGAATCGCCTGGACCTCAACCTGCTGCATGTGTTCGATACCATCTATCGGGAAGGCAGCCTGACTCGCGCCGCCCAGGCGCTCCACCTCACCCAGCCGGCGGTCAGCCATTCGCTGTCGCGGCTGCGCGATCATTTCAACGACCCGCTATTTACCCGCCAGGGCAACCAGATGGTGGCCACGCCCCTGGCCCGGCGTTTCGCCGAGACCATGCGTCCGGGGCTGACCCAAATCCAGAGCGCAGTCAACCAGTTCCATGCGTTCGATCCTGCCCATCAACACAAAACCTTTGCCCTGGGCCTGCGGGATATCCTGGAATCGACCTTCCTGCCCCAACTGATGGTCAATCTTGTGGCCTATCCCGAAGTCGAAGTCGTCAGCCAACGCATTGCCCGGCGAGATATGGAAACGCAACTAGCAGCCGGCAAGCTGGATTTTGCGGTCGACGTGCTGTTGCCTGTGAGCAATCAGACTGCGCACGAACTGCTGCGCAAGGATCGGCTGGTGGTTATCGCGGGTGAGCATTACGCCGGACTGGAGGACGGACTCTCTCTGGACACCTATTTGCAGGCCCGCCACGTGCTGGTGTCGTCGCGAACAGAGGGACCGGGAATCGAGGATTTCGAACTGTCTCGACTCGGCGTGCATCGCCGGATCGCCTTACGCTGCCAGCATTACTACGCCGCCTGCCGGGTGGCCGAAACATCAGACTTGCTGGTCACCATGCCGGAAACCTACGCACGCATGATCGAACAGCAGTCAAAAATTCAGGTGCTGCCATTACCGACCGATATGCCACCGCTCAACGTCCATCTGTATTGGCACAAGGCTTATGAGAAGGAACCGGCTCTGGTGTGGTTCAGGAAGCAATTGCATCAGGTGGCGGCTATCTGACCCGCCAATGGGCGCCACCGCTTCCCGCGCAGCGCAAAAAACAGACCGTTCTTAGAGCGCCCCAACGACGGACAATAAAGCCGCCAACCCCCCGGCAGCTAAAGCCAAACTAACCGCGACGATTACGAAGCCCCAGCCCACGGCGGCTCCATCCGACACGGCAACGTCATGGGCCCGAGCCGTCCGATAGAAAGCCCAGGGCCCCAACACGAAGGCACCGAAAACCACGAAGACCAGCCCTACCGCTACGCCGGCGAAGGTCCAGGTTGCTAGTACCGTACTGCGGTCAGCCAGCGCAGCCTCGACACCATGCTTACGCAGGAAATGCCGCGAGAACAGCCAGATCAAACCATAGAGCGCGGCAACCAGCAGAATGGCGAAAAGAACGACAACGGCGCGATGAATCATAAATTGAGGAGGTTCCTTGGAGACAATTAGGGTGCAGGCGGATACCAGGGCTCCGGCAGGTGTTCGAACCCGGGCCGGGCAAACAGATAACCCTGGAACAGAGTAATCCCCTGGCGCCTCAGCCAGGCATACTCGGCCTCGGTTTCCACACCTTCGGCGACAATCCGGCCACCCAGCTTCTGCATCATCGTGATGATACCGGAAATGACGGCTTGTTTATTGGGTTCGCGGTCCACGTTGCGCACCAACCCCATGTCCAGCTTCAGTAGGTCCGGTGGACAGGCCACCAGCAAGTCATAGCGGGCATAGCCCGTACCAAAATCGTCCAGGGCCGTTTGAAATCCCATTTCTCCGTATTTCGCTATAATAGACGCAAGGTGCTCGGTAGACGTGAGCGCCTCGGCCTCAATCACCTCGAAGATGATCCGACGGGTATCGAAGTTGTATTTCTTCGCCGCAGCGAGCGTGGTGCGGATACAGTACTCCGCCTGATAAACCGCATTGGGCATGAAGTTGATGCTCAGCGCCGTCGGCATTTTCAGCTTTGCCGCCAGCTTGACCGCTTTAACCCGGCAAATCTGATCGAAGGCATAACGGTTATGCTTATTGACCCGCGCTAGAACTTCGCCCGCCCCTTGTCCTTCGGTACCGCGAACCAAAGCTTCGTAGGCCAGCACAGAACGAGTTTCGACATCGACAATGGGCTGAAAGGCGAAGGAGATCCCAAACTCCAATCCCTTGCCGCAGGCGCACTGCTCGCAATGAGTCTCATCGAAAAGGATCGCAGGCTGATTCACAAAACCTCCATTTAGCATTAGTGCCAACTAACCGTAATGACAGTGGCTCCAGACTACCAGACCGCGAAAATGGGCTAAGACCAGGCCTTCCTAAACTTTAGCATCTTCGACAATAGTCGCGACAAGACTGGCACAGGTTTGACACAGGTTTACACTGAAGGACAGCCAGAGCCGGGAATCACTCGGGTTCATTGTTGCAGACACAGGAGTTCTACCCATGAGCACCACGAAGCGGATCGCCATCACCCCCGGTGATGGTATCGGCCCCGAAGTCATCGATCAGGCGATTGCCTGCCTGCAGCACCTTCGCGATCAACTTCTGTTAAACCTGGAATGGGAAACCTTTGACTGGCCCTCTCACCGCTGGCATGAAAAGCACGGCGAAGTGATGCCGGTCAATGCACTGGACCAACTGCGGAGTTTCGATGCCATCCTGCTCGGCGCTCTGGGCGATCCCGGTCCGCTCAGCGATCCGACGCGTCACCTCCTGCCGGACAGCGTTTCCCTCGCGCCATTGCTGCAAATGCGCAAAGGCTTCGATCAATGGGTGTGCGAGCGCCCGGCGCGTTTGCTCCCAGGCGCTCGTCAGTTCCTGGCCGACGACCGTGCGAAAGCGATCGACATGCTGGTGATCCGCGAAAATAGCGAAGGCGAATACGTGGCCCAAGGCGGACGGTTGCGGCCGGGCAGCCCGGACGAAGTGGCCACCCAGATGGAAGTTTTTACCCGTCGCGCCACGGATCGCATCATCCGCTATGGCTTCGAACAGGCTCGCGCACGGGCCACCACCCGGTCCCACGACGGCAAGCCACGCCAGTTCACCACCCTGGACGGCCGCACCTGCGAAAGTCAGGTATGTTTGGTGACCAAACGCAACGCGCTGCGTTATTGGGGCGATATGTATACTGAAGCCTTTGCCGCTATCGCGGCAGAGTACCCCGACGTGGCGACCCATCACGAACTGGTGGATGCCGCCTGCATGAAGTTCGTGCAGTGCCCGTGGAATTTCGACGTGGTCGTCGCGAGCAACTTGCAGGGGGACATTCTGACCGACCTGGCAGCCGTCCTGTCCGGCGGAATGGGCGTGGCCCCATCCTGCAACCTGAATCCCGACGACCGCTCGATGCCGTCGATGTTCGAACCAACCCACGGCAGCGCGCCGGATATCGCCGGTCAGGGGCTGGCCGACCCCACGGCGATGCTGTTCACCACCGCCCGCATGTTGCAGTGGCTGGCCGACGATGGGGACGAGATGCTACAGCAGGCTGCCGATATCCTATATAACGCGGTCGCCGCCGATCTCGCGGCCCATGGCGGCGAACGCCGCAAGGGCGCGGAAATCGGTCAGGCGGTGCGCCTGCGGATGAAGTGATCAATACGTTGCGTACGGATCGATAAATCCTGAACAGCGTAGTGATTAATGAATCGTGCTCAATGGTCAACGACCAATAAGCAATAAGATGGGTAAAGGGTAAAGAACGGGTACGCCGCGCTATTTCGCGGCGTACCCCAGTTTTTTATCCACCTTGTTGAACAAGCTTTCACCGGCCTTCCAGCGCCCGAAGTTGTCCACGAACTGCTCGGTAAGCGCACCGCGCCAGCCAATGAAATCGCCCGCCATGTGAGCGGTGACCAGCACATTGTCCATGCTCCACAGAGGATGCTCCTCCGGCAGCGGCTCTTCCTCGAAGACATCCAGGCCGGCGCCGGCAATGTCACCTGCCTTCAGGGCGTCCACCAAATCGTTGGTCTGGACGATGGGACCCCGGCCGATATTGATGAAGCGGGCTTCTTTCTTCATGGCCCGGAACATGTCTCGGTCGAACAGCCCTTCGGTTTGCGGCGTCAACGGTGCGGCGACAACCACAAAGTCCGCCAGCCCCAATTGTTCTTTGAGGGAATCATTGCTGTGGACGGCCTCGAAATCCGGATCGTTATCACGCGCTCGCCGCGCGATGCCGTGGGACTTCATGCCAATCGACTGTACCAGCCGCGAAATCTGCCGGCCGATCGAGCCCGCTCCCACGACCAGTACCCGTTTGCCCTGGGCGCGTTCCGTGTCGCGGTGCTTCCACTGACGCGCCTGCTGCAGGCGGATGGAATTGGGAAAATCCTTGCTGAACATCAAAATGGTGCAAAGCACGTATTCGGCAATGGTGCGGTCGAAAATGCCCTGGGCATTGGTAACGGTCACCGGTCCGTCGGTAAGAGCGGGAAACATCAGAGCATCCACCCCGGCGCTGGTCGCGTGGATCCATTCCAGCCGGTCGGCGCTAGGCCAGGCCGCTTCAAGGGCTTCGGTACGAAAGTCCGTTACCATCATGACCTGGGTGCCGGGCAGGGTTTGCCGCAGCGAGCTTTCGTCGGACGCAAAACGCACCTCGGCCATGTCGCGCACTGCATCGATACCGGGGGGTTCCGGTTCGTCCGGCGCGGTGAGAACAGTCACGATCGGCTTATCTGGGTCACGGGTCATGTGGGGCCTCACAGGTCAGTGATGGATGCTTTTCCCTGGCGACGGATCAACCTGCCGCACAGACCTTTCCAGTCGGCAGCTCAACCATCCCGTCGTCTGAGTGTGTAAGCCCGTCCCGCCGCGGTCAACCTGAGCCGTATCGACAATGGTCGAATTACGCAAGATTACGGACATGGCAGGCTTGCCCCGCCTGCGTTTAAAAACTAATCTGCCAGAGTGAACGCAGTTTCCAAGTCTGCATCACCCAAGGAGCCTCTGATTAAGTCCTGGATACCTTTTTTAGGTTCAGGACAACGTTTAAGTCTTGGATACCTCCTGGCTATCAGAACTTAACTGGCCATCAGGACTTAATCAGAGGCTCCCCGAGGCGTCCGCTGCCGATCCAATCGCACAGCGATTGCGGCAACGTCTTCCCATCTTCCCGCGCTTTGTCAGGAGATGCTTATGGCCGACGGTGCAAAGCCCAATCAGTCCACCGATATCGCTCCGCGCAAGATCAAGTACCGCAAGACCAAGGCTCGCTGGCATCCATCGATGCAGGCGATTCCGGTGCCGGGTATCCGGCGTATGGTGAACATGGCGGCCACGATGAAGGATGTGATCCACCTGTCCATCGGACAGCCGGATCTACCAACCCCCCCTCACGTGATCGATGCCTACATCGATGCGCTCAAAGCCGGACAAACCGGCTATACCATGGATGCCGGGCTGCCTGAGCTCTTGGTCGCACTGAGGGACTATTACGGTAAGCGCTATGATCGCAAGCTGACCAAAGACAACATCCTGATCACCTCGGGCGCCACGGAGGCCATGTATCTGGCGCTCTCCGCGACTTCCGCACCGGGCCGGCAGTTTATCGTCACCGATCCGTCCTTCCTGCTCTACGCGCCGTTGATCAGGATGAATGGCGGGGAGGTGAAGTTCATCCCCACGCGTATCGAAAACAATCACCAGCTCGATCCGGACGAGGTGATCGCGGCTATGGGCCAGCGCACGTTTGCGGTGGTGCTCAATTCGCCCAACAACCCCACCGGCGCCGTGTACCCGCGCAGTACCATCGAAACAATCGTCGAAGAGTGTGCTTACCGTGGCATTCAGATCTTCAGTGACGAGGTCTACGATCACCTGATTCTCGACGACCAGGAATATGCCAGCGTCCTGCGCTGTAGCGTCGACCTGGACAACATCATGTGTATCAGCAGCTTCTCCAAGACGTTCAGCATGGCGGGGCTACGCGTGGGTTGGGTCATATCCAGCCAGGCCACCATCAAGTCCTTGCGGCGCTATCATATGTTCACGACGTCGGTGGCAAATACGCCATCCCAGTTTGCCGGGGTAGCCGCTCTGACCGGGGATCAGCAATGCATTCGCGACATGGTGTCGATCTACCGCGAGCGACGCGACCGCATCGTCGACCTGGTGGCGCAAACGCCGTTTTTGACGGGCTACCAGCCCGGCGGGGCGTTTTTTATCTTCCCCAACCTGCCTAAACATGTCGATGGCTCCGACCTGGCATTGCGTATGCTGAAAGAAACCGGCGTGTGCGTCGTTCCCGGCGATGCTTTCGGTGAGCACACGGAGAACGCTCTGCGCTTTAGTTTCTCGGCCACGGTGGAAACCATCGAGGAAGCCTTCGATCGGATCATCCCGTGGATGGCTAAGCAACCCTTTTAGTTTGGCCACGTAGAAGACGAGATAATAACGACAAACGCCTGTTCCTTCCCGGTTCAGGCGTTTTAACCAGGCAAAACATGCTTGAACCTGCCCAAATTCAATGCCCCTATTGCTGGGAGTCACTGGACATCAGCGTCGATCCCTCAGTACGGCAACAAGACTATGTCGAGGACTGCCAGGTGTGCTGTCAGCCCATCATGATTCATGTGCAGTTCGAGGAAAACGGCGACTTGAGCGTCAGCGCCGAGCCCGAGAACGAATGATCACCCGGTACGGTGCACGGGTGCAGGGTACACTTGCGCGCTAGCGCCAAAGCTCGCGCAGCTCGTCGAAATGTCCGATCACATAGTCGGCTTGCTCGGCGAAGTGGTTGTTGCGGTGATTGCGGTAGAGGCCGGCCGACATCCCGGCACGGCGTGCTGCGGTAAGGTCGTCGACGAAATCGCCGATGTAGGTCATGCGCTCCGGCGGCGCGCCCAAATGCGCCGCAATCAGGGCCAGACCCGCAGGATCCGGTTTGGGGGGCGCATCGTCCCGCGTCAGGATCAGATCGACGCCAAGCGTGATCGACGCATCCGTCGCCGCTACGGCCTCGCGGCTGTTGCGTGTGAGTATCGCCACCGGCACGCCCAAGTCCCGTAAATGCGCGAGCAGTGCTTGCGCACCGGGCATCCAGGTTGCGCGCTCGGCACCGGCCATTTCGAAGCGGTGAATGACGGCATGGGCACGGGCAACTTCGGCGGCATCGTCCAGGGTCGCGATATGCTCCAACAAGCCAACGCCATGCGGGAACCCCAGCGTCTCACGAATGGCAGCGAAATCCAGTCCGGAATCCACCAGCGTGCCGTCCAGATCGAACGCAACAGCCGTAAAAGGCTCAAGCCGTTTCAACGCAACTAACCCCATGTCTTGCCCTTGATCAACTGTAACTTGGTGTCGCCTGCCCCGCTCCGTACCATAGGGGCAATGCTATCCTGCCGAAGCGCTGTCAGGGTCCTGCAACACGAGTTCGTCGCGTGCTTTCCAGGACACCGCACTGCTTCAGTTATACGCCCGAACGATGTATACCGGGCTAATCCCGATGCCAATATGGAGTGTCCGTCATGCTGCAGTCCTTGCTGCTTCGCCCCGCCCGTTTGCTGGGCACATTAGCAATGTTCCTGGCGCTAACGGGCTGCGCGTCTCTTTCGCCCTATTCCATCAGTGAGAGCACATTGGAGGGCTACCTGCAAAATGCCGTGGCGGATTTCGATCGGCAACAGCTCCAGGCCGGGTCGCCCCTGAGCGTATCACTGGGCCAGACGGATATCACCCTTGGACCGGACGGCCGTGAAGTCGCCGTACTGGATATCGAGGGCCAAATCTCCGTTAACGCTTTTTTGACACGAATCCCCATCAACTTGGCGCTCAAGGTAGAAGGCGCGCCAGTCTACGACCGTGAACAGAAAGCTGTCTTTATCCGGCGGCTGAAGTTGCTGGACAGCCGTGTCGAATCGTCTCTATTCAAGGGCGATCTGAAGCCGCTCACCGATAGCACGATGCGGGTAGTGGCCCAATGGCTGGAGACCGTGCCGGTATACCGGCTGGACGACAAGAGCCTCGGCCAGCGACTGCTTGGCATGACGCCGGTGGGGGTAAAAGTCGCACCGGGCAAGCTCGTTCTGGTACCGGCAGAGTAATCGTGGAACAGTTGACGCTTGTCGATTTCCTGCTCGCCAACCTGTTCCTGCTTGCTGGCTGCTGCCTGCAAGGCATTGCCGGCTACGGCATAGGCACCCTGTCGGCACCGCTACTGTTCCTGCTCAGTCCACTGTTTGTACCGGGACCGCTGGTGGTCAACGCGGTGGTGCTAACGGTTTTGCTGCTGTTGCGCAACCGCGCCAGCATCCGCTTCCGCGAGGTGCGCTTTGCCATCGGCGGCAGCATCGTGGGCACGGTGCTGGCGGGCTTCACTCTGGCCGCCATCACCGGCCAGGCATTTGACCTGGTCTTCGGTGGCCTGATTCTTTTTGGCGTATTACTGAGCGTGCTGGGTCTCAAGCCTGAGCTGAACACCCGCAACAGCGTGATCGCCGGTGCCGCCAGCGGCTATATGGGGACAACGGTCGCCGTGGGTGGCCCACCCATCGCCATGATCTACCAGAACGAAAAAGGCCCGCTGGTGCGGGCCAATATGTCGGCATTCTTTCTTTTTGCCAGTTGCGCCAGCATTGTCGCGCTGGTTTTCGCCGGACGCCTGGGCACCGTGGAACTCAAACTATTCGCCTACACGCTGCCGGGCGTCATCGCAGGCTTTCTACTATCCGGCTTGCTGGTGCAGCGCCTACCTTTTGCCGCCATGCGGCCATTGATCCTCTGCATCGCCGCCATTGCCGGTGTGGGCGCCCTCGTACGCGGCCTCACCGGCAGTTGATCAGCACACGCTTTACACACATTCTTAGCTCAAGGCTTGCGCCTTATAGGTCGCGGCGCTCATTTCCACCTGCAGTGGCAGCAAATCGAACGTCCGCTCCGGGTGATTGGGGTCCACCAGCACCGTTGGATCTTGGTAGACCCGGGGCGTGGCATACAACAGCTTCATGGCCTGCCAGTGCGTTGGCGCCACATAGCGTTCGGGATAGTGCACCTCCAACCATTCCCGCAGGCGTGGCGCCTTATGGGATGGCATCTTGGGGAAGAAATGGTGCTCGATATGATGGCTAAAGCGGTAGTGCAGCCGATCCAGGAGTGGCAGCGTGCGCACGCTCATGGAGTTATCCAGCGGATTATTGCTCTCCGTCTGTGGCCGCAAGAAGTGGTTGGTCAGGATATACCCCTGCCCCAACGCATTCGCCACCATAAATGGAATCACCACGGTAAAGAGCGCCAGCGGTCCGGAAATGACGGCCAGGGCCAGCCAGCCCGCGACGCATAGCAATGATTGGATGATCGCCTTGCGACGATTGAAACCGCGGAACTGCTTACGCCGCTTGGCCTGCTTCCATAACACAATTTGCGCGTGCATCGTAAAGGAGTAGGTCAGGAAGAGCAGGCTGTACCAGGTGCCCGACCCAGGCGCCAGCTTGGGAAATTTCTTTTGCCTCGGATCCGCTTTATACCGGCGCAGGGTCCCGAAGCTGTCCGGATCCGTATCGCCCATATTGGTGTGGGCATGATGAACCGAGTTGTGCCACTTGCGCCAGAACTCCGGCGGCGCGACCATCGGTCCGAAACCCAGCCAGCCAAAGAAATTCTGCCACCCCCGACTCATACCCAGGGCTCCGTGTAAAACCTCATGGGCCAGCAATGCCTGGGAACCGATGGTGTGCCCCACCACCAAGCCTAGCCCCAGATTCGCGTACCACGGCAAACCGGCCATTAGAATCGTCACGATCCCACCCCAGATGACCAGTTGCAGAGGCAGGAACCAGATCACGCGCCAGGTTTGCGCCTTGAAAGTATCCGCCGGCAGATCCTTACGCATTTGATCGCGCAACGCACGCTCGTCCTGCTGGCCAAAGCTGGCGGGACGGATAGATTCGGGTTTTACGGCCGCATTCACAGAGCTACTCCTGAACTTAAGCGTACAAGTGTTCGCTGAATTTACAGAATAGCTTGTGACAGTTCAATCACCGATAGATAAATTTTGCTTGGCAAGCGCACCCAATCGGCTCTATAGCGCTCCGGTCGCGGGCTTTGCAAGAATGAGCCCCAAACTGAAATAGCGTACGCGTGTACATAAATAGGCACGAATCGGAAAGCGGAAGGACAATCAATGCGGTTCGGCAAGCCTCACCAGCCTCCTATGCGAATACGGTAAATGTACCGCCGGGTGAACAACGTGACCCGAATCGCTGCTGTAACGCCTGATCGGAAATCGAGACCAAACAAAAACGCCGCCTGGGCAGGCGGCGTCAAAGCTACGGAACTTTACGCGGGGATGGTCACCTACCGGATAGCGATGTATCGGAAGGATCAATTTCCATTTGCTGGATCGCGATCACCGCCTGGGTCCGGTTGCGCACACCCAACTTGCGGAATACCGCTGTGATGTGCGCTTTCACCGTCGCTTCCGAGACGTCGAGGTCGTAGGCAATCTGCTTGTTGAGCAGACCTTCGGCCAGCATACCTAGCACACGGAATTGCTGGGGAGTGAGCGACGCCAGCTTGTCGGAGAAATCCGTGACATCGGCCTGCATACGGTCCAGCTTTTCAGCGACACCCGCCGGCAACCAGACCTCGCCGTTCAGCACTTCGCGGATGGCTTCGGTAATTTCGGGCAACGGGGCAGACTTGGGAATGAAGCCCGACGCGCCATAGTCGATGGAGCGGCGCATCACCTGCAACTCCTCCGAACCGGAGACCACAACAACCGGCAACCCGGGATACTGGCCGCGCATAAAGACCAAGCCGGAAAAACCATGCGCGCCGGGCATATTGAGATCCAGCAACACCAGGTCCGCATCGGGATGCCGCTCCACAGCCGCCTGCAGCGTCTTAATGCTGTCGACTTCCACCATTTCGGCATCGGGCACTGCCTCGGATACCGCCTGGCGGAGGGCCGCCCGGAACAACGGGTGATCATCGGCAATGATAATTTGCTGAACCATGGGTAAGTCTGTCTCCTTCGTAAGGCCAAGAAGAGCGAAAAGCCCTTCTTATCTTGTTTTTATCGCAGGGTAAAAGCCCGCGCTGAGTCCATTGTCCTGAATGATAGCACGCACAAAGCAAAAGCCAGCGAACTGCGCAAGCGCAATCCACTGGCTTTCGAACGTTCGCCCTTCGGCAAATGCTATGTCTTACCGGCCCCAAGGGAGCCGGCCCGCTCCCGGAGCGGTGCTACTTATCGGGCTCGCGTTGCGCGATCAGTTCATCGACCACACCGGGATCTGCCAGGGTGGACGTATCACCCAACTGATCATGCTCGTTGGCGGCAATCTTGCGCAGGATACGGCGCATGATTTTGCCCGAGCGCGTTTTCGGCAGTCCGGGCGCCCACTGGATCACATCCGGCGAAGCAATCGGTCCGATCTCTTTACGCACCCACTGGATCAGCTCCTTGCGAAGCTCTTCGCTCGGCTCCTCGCCTTGCACCAGGGTGACATACACGTAGATGCCCTGCCCCTTTATCTCGTGGGGATAGCCGACGACCGCCGCTTCCGCCACCTTTTTGTGTGCCACCAATGCGCTTTCCACTTCGGCGGTACCCAAACGGTGCCCGGAAACGTTCAGCACGTCATCCACGCGGCCGGTGATCCAGTAGTAACCGTCTTCGTCGCGACGCACACCGTCGCCGGTGAAGTAGCGCCCTTTATAGGTGCTGAAGTAGGTTTGCTTGAAGCGCTCATGGTCGCCATAGATGGTGCGCATCTGACCGGGCCAGCTATCCAGGATGACCAGATTGCCTTCAGTCTTGCCTTCCAGGATATTGCCATCGTTGTCGACCACGGCCGGCTGCACACCGAAGAATGGCAGCGTAGCGGACCCCGGCTTGAGGTCAGTAGCGCCCGGCAGCGGACTGATCAGAATGCCGCCCGTTTCGGTTTGCCACCAGGTATCCACGATCGGGCACTTGGAGTTACCGATCACCCGGTAGTACCACTCCCAGGCTTCCGGGTTGATTGGCTCACCGACGGACCCCAGCAGGTTCAGACTGTCGCGAGACGAGTTCGCCATGCAGCTGTCGCCCTGAGCCATCAGCGCGCGGATCGCTGTCGGCGCGGTATAGAGAATGTTGACTTTATGCTTGTCGACCACCTGGCCGATACGTGAAGCGTCCGGGTAGTTGGGCACGCCTTCGAAAAGCAGGGTCTTCGCGCCGTTGGCCAGCGGTCCGTACAGAATATAACTATGCCCGGTGATCCAGCCGAAGTCGGCCGTGCACCAGTAGACATCGCCATCGTGGTAGTCGAAGACATACTCATGGGTCATGGCGGTAAAGACCAGGTAGCCGCCGGTAGTATGGAGAACCCCTTTGGGCGCACCGGTAGACCCTGAGGTATACAGCATGAACAGCGGATCTTCGGCATTCATCGGCTCCGCCGGGCAGTCAGCCGAGGCACTCTTCATCAAGTCTTCGTAGCGGGCATCCCGACTCTCGTCCCATGGCACGTCGCCGCCGGTGCGGGTAACCACGATCACCCGCTCGATGTCGGGCACCTTATCGCTCTCCAGCGCCTTGTCCACATTCTTCTTCAGCGGAATCGTGCGCCCCCCGCGAACCCCCTCGTCGGCCGTGACCACAAAACGGGAGTTACCGTTCTGGATCCGCGCCCCAAGGGCCTCCGGCGAGAAGCCACCGAAGACGACCGAATGGACCGCGCCGATACGGGCGCAGGCCAGCATGGCCACCGCCGTCTCGACGATCATCGGCATATAGATAGTAACCACATCGCCCTTGCTGACCCCGAGGGTTTTGAGCACGTTGGCGAATTTACAGGTTTCGGCATGCAGCTCGCGGTAGGTGACGTGCCGGGAGACGCTGGGTTCGTCACCCTCGAAGATAATCGCGGTTTGGTCGCCGCGCGTTTCGAGGTGGCGGTCCAGGCAGTTGACCGAGGCGTTGAGCTCGCCGTCCTCAAACCACTTTATGGAGAGGTTGTCGTAGTCGTAGGTGGAGTTCTTGACCTTGGTGTAGGGCTTGCTCCACTCGAGCCGTTTACCATGCTCGCCCCAGAAAGCTTCCGGGTCCTTGATGGACTGCTCGTACATCGCTTCGTATTGCGCCCGGTCGACCAGCGCCCGCTTTTTAAAAGCTTCGGTCACTGGATACAAATGCTTGTGTTGTTCCGTCATCGTGCTCCCCTTTTATTTGTGGATCAGCTTTTCATTATTGGAATCGTTGGAACCGCTGAAACGCCTGTACGAGGCAGTCATGCAGGCTGCATTAGAGCCTGAGGTTCGGGCCTTGTCGCTGACGAGGGTATTTTTATCTTTTTCAGGACAGGCCACGTTTATAGTCCGATAGTTCACCACGGCACACGAGCCGGGTTGAATTAGACTAATGTCCTATTAATGCGAAACTTTGTCCTCACCGGGGGACGCGCCCCCCGCCCTAAGCGCCTCGGAGCTCCCTTTTGAAACGCACAGTTACTGTATCAGCATAGCTGCCGATGGAGGGAGAGTCAGCAAACCGCCAGCATTGCCAGCAACACGATAACTGAAAGAAACGGGCTCTAGTGCACTGTTTGGTTAATTCGCTGACTTACTGCGAGCTTCTGAAGGCTTTGGGCAAGGCGCTGGTCTGCAGGCATGGTGGTTCCATGTCAAAGAGCAGCAACGCAGATCCAAAGCCTTCAGAAGCTCGCCCGAAGGGAGGCCCTGAGAATCTGGCTAGCGGCGTTGCGGCGGCTCGATGTGGAACCACCACACCCTCGCCACCGCGCCTTGCTATCCAGATTCTCAGGGCCTCATTAAGTCAGCGAATTAACCAAACAGTGCACTAGGAAAGAGAGGGGCTGCCCCGGCGCGCTCGTCGCCGGGGCACTATGTCAGACGGCCTTGCGATATGTCAGACGGCCTTGCGATCAGGCCGCCTTGCGCTCCTTACGGGTCTTGAGGCGATAGAGCTTACGCTCGCCAAGCGCGTACTTATTCAGGCCGGCCAAGTGAATCTTGCGCAAATAGGTGGGCCAATCGATACGGCGCGCATCGACCGGGAACAGCGACTGATCATGCTCGCCCAAGCGCTGGGACAACGCCAGTAGCCGGTCGTTATGGAAGATGTAGTCCGGCGCGGTGTAGAAGCCGAAAATTGTCGCCAAAGAGAGCGTGGTATCGATATTCCGCAGGGACCTCAACTCGCGCTCACTGCCCGCCAGTTTCATCGCCTGGTTCATGATCTGCAAGGGCATCCGTGCGCCGTTGATCACCGCCCCGAACAGCCGGCGATTGACCGCAATGAAGGGTTTGCGTGGGCGCCGGTAGAACAGACGATCATAGGCCGCATAATTCTCCTTGGCCTCCATCATCAGGTGGTCGATGAACTCGCCGAGGGTGATCGGATTGCCCGAGCCACTGCAGCACTGATAAATGCGGTGCTGGATCGGCTCGATAAACGTTTCGGCGAGAGACAGAATGATGCTGTTGGCCACCAAATCCGCCGGGATAACATCAATCACGCCGCTGCGTTTACCGGGGAACAGCGCAACTTTTTCCCGGGCATAAGCCAGGATGATCGCATCGGCCACTTTCACGCCTTCGATCCAGCCCGGAGCCGGCTCTTCCAACGCACTCTCGATAATGGATGGTCGCAGAATGGTCAGCGGCGCGCCTTGCAGACCGCGAGCGAGAATCTGCTCGCCCATCCACTTGGTGAACGTATAGGTGTCGCTCCAGCCGTAACGGTTGGCCTCGCGGATACCCAGCTCAACCAGCTTTTTCTCCAATACCGGTCCGGAATAGCGTGATTTGACGTCTGCAATTTTGTCCTGAAGCAAGTGGATCAGCTCGTCCACTTCATAGGAACCGTCGTCGGCACGCGCGACATTGCCTTTCGCCGGCCGCGCCACGTCTTCGTGAGCCTGGCCCGCATTCATGCCGTTGACATAGCAGGTCGAGACCTGGATGACGGGTAACGGATTGCCGGTGTTGGACAGGTCGATGACATTGCGCAGGCACAGCGCGTTAATCTCCAGCGCCTTGTCCAGTTCCTCTCTGAAATTGACGCTGGCCGCCGAATTGATCACAGCGTCCAGACGCCCGGCGAGTTGCTCGAACTTAGCTTCAGTCAGACCAAAATGCGGCGCGGTGACCTCGCCCGTTATGCAGTGCACTTTTTGCTCGATAAAGGCATCGAAGGCATCCGGATCGCTCAACTTCAGATGCTCGAATACCGAGGAACAGGCAATCTCGTTTAGAAAGCGATCATGCGCCTTGGGATGTCGACGATTACCCCTGATCAGCAAATGGATGCCGCCAATATCCGGCATAGCCCGGATCAGCTTTTCCAGCACAACCTTACCCAGAAAACCGGTGGTACCGGTAATCAACACATGCTTCCCTTTCAGCGCTCGTAAGACATTCGAACCGGGCTGTTCGACGGTGTACGGCATGACGGAACTCCTTCTCAAAAATCGTGTTAAGGGGCCTCGAAGACGTCCGAGTGTCAGGGCCCTCAAGAAAAACGTCCTGGTTTCCCACAAAGGTCAAACTGAAGAATGCATCAACCGCGCCAGTTCCAGGGGGCTGGCACGGGATAAAACCGCCTGACCTATAAGTCGCTGGGTTTACAGCAAGAAGTTGCTGAGTTCACAGCAAAGCTTCACGGGCACGACACGGCAGACTGAAAACAGTTTCGAATCTCAACGACTGCAAATCGCTTCGCGGGCCATTTTACGGTGCATGCCGTGACAAATAGGTGACCTGAAGCAAGAAAATAGTTCAGATATACATCGGTTACTGAAACTGTGACGCCGTATCCGCCATGACCCGGTATGACAAACCCACAGCGGACCGACATTATGAAAGAAAAAAGACGGGGTTAATACGTCCCTAAAATCTACCTTTTCGAGCCCCGAATGATCCGGTCCAACCAGGCATCCAGCGAAACGTGTTCGGGCTGATCCTGCAGGGCACGCAATAGCGCATCCTGAGTGCCAAATCGCACCTCGTCATAACGCGGCCCGGGACTGCTGCCGGGTATCAAACGCTTTTCACTGACAGACTTCGAAGCGTTGTCCGGATCGATCTGGCCAGCGAGGTCGCGCAAATGGGTCGCGAAGTGACGGCGCTGGGGCGCAGGCAACTGCTCCCATTGCATCGACGCCAGGCCGGTCTGGAGCATTTCGACCATATCTTCATCCATGACTTTGCCCAACTGGACGAAACACTGAGTGACGGCCTCGTAGCGCTGCAGCGGCGCCACGTCCGCGGATTGGAGCAGTGCCTCCAGTTCTGCCGACCAATTGTGCCAGCGAGTAGCCGGGTCGAGAGTGGCTTCTTTATTATCGGCAGAAGATGGATGACTCACCGGAGCCGAGCCCTCAGCATTGCCCGCGCTGGCTTTCATGGTGGGCTTCATGGAGGGCTTCGTAGAGGGATGCGCGGAGGGTCTCGCGGTCGGCTTGCGCTCGGCAAGCCGATTCCAATACGCGGCGAAGCCCGCCCGGCGTGGCTCTATCTGCTCGAAGCGGACCATAAGCATGTCGGCCAGAACACGAAACTGACGACAGGAGGGATCGGTTTCCGACAACAAGGCTACCGGGCGCTGGATGGACACGGCCTGACGCAGCGTTTCATCGCGCCAGATCGCTCCCAGATAATGGGGCGTCACGTCCACGTGGCGCTGCAATGCGGCTGAAAAACGCTGAAATATCGAGCGGGCCTGGCTTGCACCCTGCGCCATATTGACGAGGACACTCGGCGTGCGCCGATACCCCCGGCGTTTGAGCACCTTGATCAAGGAAAAGGCATCGGTCAGTGAGGTCGGATCCGGGGTCACGACCACGCAGGCCATCGCGGCACTGGCGATCATATGAATCACATTGGCCTGCAGCCCGGCGGCGGTGTCGATCAGGATATAGTCGTAGCGCTTCTCGAAGGCCGCCAGACCGCGAAAAATCGATAGGCGGTCGGTTGGGGATATGCCCATGCACCGCTCGACCCCCGACGCGCCGGCCAGCACATGGAGACCAAAGGGCGCCTCGAAGATGGCCTGCTCCAGGGAGCATTCGCCCTTCAATACATGCTCCAGGGTCCGTCCCGGGTACTGGCCCAGCATGATCGTGACGTTCGCAAGGTCGGTGTCACCGTCGAGCAACAGAACGCGATTACCTTGACGGGCGAGCACCAGTGCCAGGTTAAGAGCCACGGAGGTTTTTCCCACGCCGCCCTTGCCGCCGGTAACGGCTAGAATGCGGGGATGACCTGTCGAACGTTCCGACGATTGCTTCATGGATCAGTACGCCACAAAACTGCAGTGAGCAGGGAGATCGGACTCTCTCCGGATCCTGAATAAAAAAAGTCTGTATAAAAGTCTCGGTTGAGACGCTTTCCCGACCCGTTGGTCAGGAACGGCCGCTATACAGCTTCGGTGATGATTTACAAGCAAATCAGCCTGAATTGATAGCGAATTGTACAGGGCCGCAGCGCCATGAGGACAGTTTTACTTACCCTTCAATATATTGGAGGCGGAAGGATTTACGCGATTTTACAACTAAGGCGAGTGGGCATGGTTCAAAATATGTACACTTTATCTTTGATATCCGGCGGGAATTGGCTAAGCTCCACCGTCATAACGATAAATGAAGAAAGTGTCATAATTTATGGCCCGGGCCAATATTGATTTACCCACGGACGGCGAACTGCCTAGCCTGCCGCAGGTTGTCCTGCGCGCGCTGGAAGCCTGTCGTTGCGATTCGGACTATCGTGAGATAGGTCGGATAATTAGCGCTGACACGGCTCTTTGTGCCCGTGTGCTCGCGCTCGCCAATTCGGCGCTCTACGGCCGTTCGGGCGAGATCAATTCTATTGAGCAAGCTTTATTGCGCCTGGGCACAGACCAACTCCAGGCCCTGATCATCACGGCCTCACTAAGACAACTACTGTTCGATTTGGGCGCTGACCGCTGGCAGCAAATCCGGGACTTCTGGCGCCATTCCTTGACCACCGCTCTGACCGCGCGGGCGCTGGGACGCCTCACCGGTTACGCCAATACTGAAGAAGCGTTTATGGTAGGCGTTCTTCACAACGTCGGTGAGCTGATCGCGTTACGCCAGCCTCCCGGAGACGATCATCAGGCGTTACTCGACAATCAAATCGAAATCGGCGCGCGACTTGCCAGCCACTGGGGCTTGGGTCAAATGGCAACAGACGCGATCCGCTATCAGCAGGCGCCAGCCCGTGACATTCGCGATGCGGGCCATCTGGTCAAGCTCATTAACCTTTCGACTCGCCTGGCGCTGGCCGACTCGAGCGGCATCGAGGCGGCCCAAACCATCTTTGGGTTGACCAGTGCCCTGACCCGGGAAATCTGTACCCGCATCGACCGTGAAGTCGTCGCCCTCGCCGATAGCCTCGATATCCCCCTGGAAGGCCCCTTCGACGGCGGCGATGCGCATAAACGCCTGTTCGAACAGGTTGTGCGTTCTGCCATGGTCGAGCACGCGCTCCAAGCCCTGCCGGAACAAGCCAACGGCGCCGAACTATTAACCACGGCCCTGCGCAATCTGGTGACGTTGACCGGGCGTCCGGGTTTGGCGTTCCAGCAGCACGACGATCGTCTCGAGCTTCTCGCCGCCACGCGTACCGCACCGCCGCACATCGAGGTGCCGCTGGATAACCCCCAGAGCCTGGTCACCCAGGTCGCCACCCTGCGCGAGACCGACGTCCTCAATCCGCAGAACGCAACCATTCTCGACCGTCAGCTACTGGGCCTACTGGACTGCCGTACGATGATGAGCGTGCCGGTGTGCTACGGCGAACAATGTTGTGGCGTCTACATAATTGGCCTGGACTCGGCCGCGGACGCCGGGCTCTACACCGTACTGGTCGAACTCTTTGCACATCGGGTGGGCCAGTTTGCCCACGCCCTGCGCAAGGACACGCGCACGGAAAAAGTCGCTGGCGAAACCCTGGAGCAGCTCGCCCAACGCATCGAACTGCGCAAGCGGGTGCATGAAATCAGCAATCCGCTTACCATCGTGCGGCAGTATATCCGTCAACTGCAGTATAAGCTGCAGGACATCGAAGGCTCTGGCAAGGTCGAGCCCGATCTGGACATCGTCCGTGAGGAACTGGACCGGGCTGCCGGTTTGCTCGAACGGATCAGTGAAGCTCATGAGCCCGAATCGGCCGATGCGCAGGTTAGCGAGGAAGGCGTCGTCATCAACAATGAACTGACCATCCTGTGCGATCTCTTCGAGGAAGCCCTGTTTGCGCCGCACGATATTCATTGCGAGCTGACCATGACCACCGCCAGCACTCGCGCTCAGGCTACGCGCGGACCGGTGCGGCAGTTAGTGATGAATCTCGTGCGCAACGCCGTGGAGGCCATGCCGAACGGCGGCAGCATTCATTTCCATACCGCAGCCCCGATCTGGCAGGATGGCCGTCGCTGGATTGAGCTGACCATAGACGATTCGGGCCAGGGAATTCCCGAACCAATCCGAGACGCCCTATTCAAACCGGTCAGATCCACCAAGGGGCCGGGGCATAGCGGGCTCGGGTTGAGTATCGTAAAACAGCTCGTCGATGACATGGAGGGCATCATCAGCTGTCGCACGGGAGAGGAAGGCACCAGCTTCCGCATCCTGCTGCCAGGCGTAAAAAACACCGAAAAAGAATAACCGGGGCATCACCGGCTGAGAAGCATCGATGACCCGTGTAGAATCGGGTAACCCAACAGGACGGGCACAGGCCATGATTTCGGACCGACTGCAAAACTTCAGTACTTCCGAGGCAAAAATACTCGTCGTCGATGACGAACCGCGACTGCTCCAGAGTCTGGTGGACTTGCTGGAGCAGCAGGGTTTCGACGCTGTGCCTGCATTGGGTGGTCAGGCAGCCTGTGACCTGCTAACCGAGATATCCTTTAATTTGGTCATGCTGGACCTGCGTATGCCAGAGGTGGATGGACACCAGGTGATGCAGTTTATCCAGGACCGGAAGATCGGCACGCCGGTCATCGTGGTCAGTGGCGAATCCTCGTTTACCGCCGTTAGCCGTGCCCTGCGCCGCGGCGCGCAAGATTATATAAAGAAGCCGTTCGATCCTGACGAACTGCTGGCCACCGTGAGTAACGTCCTGCACAAGCAAGCGCTGGAATGGGCCCACAATAATGTGCAGTTGCGCCTGCAAAAATCCGAAGAACTGCATCGTTACATTGTCAACACGTCGCCGGATATCGTCTTCATGCTCGACCTCGAAGGGCGGGTATGCTTCGTCAACCACAAAATCGAGGCGCTGCTCGGATACCGTCCGGCGGAGCTCATCGGTCGACATTTCCGTCATCTCATCGATGAACAGGATGTCGCCCGTGGCGCCTACGCCCTGGAAGACCCCACCATCAACGCGGAAAATCCGCGCACTTTCGAGATCCGGCTGAAAACACGGGGTAGTCGCCGAGCCAACCGGTATTTCGAAATTACCGCCTTTCCGATAGGCGACGATGGCGGACTGTTCCTCCCCCACGTCACGCCAGGGAGCAACAACAGCAACGCGAGCATCTACGGTTCTGCCCGCGACATTACCGAGCGCAAGGAAGCGGAAGCCTTCATCAACTTTCAGGCCTATCACGACCTGCTGACCCGCCTGCCCAACCGTGCCCTGTTCAAGGATCGGCTCATGCTGGCGATCACCCAGGCCCAGCGCAGCCAGCAGAAACTGGCTGTCATGTTCCTCGACCTGGACCGCTTCAAGGTGGTCAACGACACACTCGGCCATGCTATGGGCGACCGGCTGCTGCAGGCCGTTACACAGCGTCTCGAGAGCTGCCTGCGAAAGGGGGATACGCTGTCGCGCTTCGGGGGAGACGAATTTACCCTCCTGCTACCGGCTATCAACAGCCACGACGATGCGCGCAAGATCGCCCGCAAACTGATCAGCGTGCTGCGCGAGCCATTCCAACTGGGCGAACATGAAGTATTTGTCGGCGTCAGCGTCGGCATCGCCATTTTCCCGGACGCCGGCGACTCGTTGGATCAGTTGATCCAGTGCGCCGATATTGCCATGTATCACGTCAAGGCGGGTGGCAAGGACGGTTATCGTTTCTACAGCGAAACCATGAGCATCGACACCGCTAACCGCCTGAGCCTGGAGCGGGATCTTCGCCAGGCACTGGTGAACAAGGAGCTTTGCGTCCACTACCAGCCCCAGGTCTCGTCCGACACCGGCGTCGTTGTGGGCCTTGAGGCTCTGGTACGCTGGCAACATCCAGAAAGGGGTCTGCTTTACCCGAGAGACTTTCTGCCCCTGGCAGAGGAAACCAAGCTGATCGCCGAACTCAGTGAATGCGTCCTCGATACCGCCTGCAGGCAGATGAAACAATGGATCGACGCCGGCCACAAGTCCATGCGCTTAGCGGTGAACCTTTCGCCGTTGCAGGTCGACCACCCACGCTTCGTGGCCAATCTCATCGCTCAGCTCGAAGCCATTAATTTCCCGCCGGAAAACCTGGAAATCGAGATCACGGAAAACGTGATCATGAACGATCTCGAGCAAATCAGCCAAAAACTACGCGAACTGGCGTCGCACGGCGTCCGCATCGCCATCGACGATTTCGGCACGGGCTATTCCTCCCTGAACTACCTTCACCGCCTGCCCATTCACACCCTGAAAGTGGACCAGTCCTTCGTCAAGGGAATTCGTAGCGGCGAAGATGGCGCCTGCATCGTCAATGCCATTGTCGCCATGGCACATGGCCTGCGGCTGGACATCGTGGCGGAAGGCGTGGAAACCGACACTCAGCTAGCTTATCTACGCAATCTCGGCTGCCACCAGGTACAGGGCTTTTTTTACGGCCCCGCGCGTCCCGCCCATGAAATTGACCGGCTACTCGGCAGTACCAAACCCCAGGTTCGGGCTGTAGTCTGAGCCAAGATAATGATCCATAATGCGCTCCAGTTCACCTGACGCGCGCAACGTGCGAATGCGTTGAGCGATGAAATCACGGAATGCCGGCGGCCAGTCGATATCGACACTGATATAAAGCGGAAAGTTGGGAATGATGGCGCTGAAATCGATCCAGCGCAGACAGTCCGTGTTCCCAACGCCGCTCGTACGGACGTGGTATTTCAGCCGCGATTCCATTTCGACGAAACCGTCGGTCCGGCCCATGGCAACCAACTGGATACCCGCTTCGTAACGGTCAATGGGAACCTCCGCAATTAGGCCACCCTCGATCGCGCTATCCAGCGCCTGATAATCAAAGCCGCGCAGCATGACCAAATTCAGGCCTCGCAGCTGCTCCAAACGGGTAATGCGGTCGGGAATATCCTCACGACAGGTCAACAACACATGGCGGGTATTGAATAGCGGTTCTTCAACCATCAAGCCCTGATTGCCGAACGTGTGCCAATGAACAGCCTCGTACGCCACCCAGAAATTCACTTGTTCCTTGGCCACGACCTGGCGTAGCCGGTTGATCGGATAGACTTGGTGATCCACCGTATATTCATCGCCGGCAAAGATGGCGTCCACCATATCGGAAATGATGCCGCCACGACTTTCGCTACCCTGCACGATCTGGAACGGATGGGCCTTGTCTTCGACGATTAGGTAGGTCACCTTTCGCGCGGCCTGGGCATTCCCCACCAAAAATATCAGTGCAAGGCCGGCCCCCCAAATTAGCAGCCTGGACGGAACGCCAGAATTTCTCATCCTCATCACCCCTGACCCATGAACCAACGCACTCATGCGCGCCTGAAAGTCCCTGGTCCTTTGAATCTCGAAGGTTTTTCGGTATCCAAATGATTCAGGAAGTCACTTTCGAAGTTTTACACCAATAACATGGGTGCGCCACTCACAATAGCTCTTATCAGCATTTTTGCCCGGCATTTATACTGCCGCCTTTCTGTTAATCGGATTGTCTTACAGTCCAATTCATAATTTTGACTAAGTTTGCAAAGCGTATCCTTATGTAAATTTGCGTATCCCAAAATGCGTGGTGCTGCACAAAAACCCGGCAGCGAGTTATCTAAGCTCTTTCGGAACAAGAAAGCCCGCCACCGCCAACCGGTGACCGGCACAAACAAAAAGGGCGCCCACCAGCGACACGGTGTCGTGGGGACGACTCTGATTCCGACACGACTTGGGACAGGCAGTAAAGACCATGCGCGACAAATACAAGTACATCGGCCCCGTCTATGACTTCCTGAGCAATCTGTATAGCGGCAAAAGTATCCACCACTGCAAAACCGCGATGCTCGACGTGGAAACCGTCAAACCGGGCACAAAAGTACTCTTCGCCGGTGTCGGTCATGGCCGCGATGCGATCCGGGCTGCCGAGCTCGGCGCCGACGTCACCGTGGTCGATCTCTCCGAAACCATGCTGCGCAAGTTTGGCGAAGCATTGGAAATGGAGGCCCCCGACCTACACATCCGCCGCGTCCACAGCGACATCATGAAAATCGAGGACAAGGGCGATTACGACATGGTCGTGGCCAATTTTTTCCTCAACGTCTTCGACGAGGACATGATGGTCCGGGTTCTCGAGCATTTGATCGGCTTGGCCAAGGCTGACGGCAGTGTGGTGGTGGGCGACTTTTGCTACCCCACCGGCAACGTCTTTGCCCGCGTATTCAAGAAGCTCTACTGGTATACCGCGGTTTTCATCTTTTGGCTATTCGCCAATAACGCATTTCACAAGATCTACAACTACCCCGAACACATGCAGCGCCTGGGCCTGAAAATTGCCCATAAAAAGCATTTCAAACTGCTGAACATGAACTGCTATTGGTCAATCCTGGGCCAGAAGCAGGCCGGGTAAGCCGGGATATAGCGATTGTAGCTGTGACGCGGGCCAAACCTGAGGGCCACTAGCGCCAGCGAGGCGAAGCCAGCACACGGAACACGGAACACGGAACAGAGAAATAAGAACAAGGATTCCGGGAGACAGAAAATGACAGAGCAAATCCTTGCCCTAGATAAGTTTAGCGGACTGGAAGAGGGCCGCCTGACCTTCTCCCAACGTGTCGATTACCTGAAAAAATACGGCATGCACACGCAGTCCTTCTCGACGTTGCAACCTGGGATGGACTATTTCGATCTGCCCGGCGTCGGCTACATCGGCTTTATGCGTAAGTGGGGCATGACCTTTGTGTTGTCTGATCCGGTATCCGCTACTGAGCACTTCGAGTTCATGCTAGAGCGCTTCCACGCGCGCTACCCTAACGCGAGCTATATCCAGGTCTCCAAGCCCGTGGTGGATATTCTCCATCGCCGGTATGGGCTCTACGGCACGCAGTTTGGCAGCGAATCCCGTATCGACCTACAGAAATGGTCGCTCAAGGGAAAGAAAAAACAGATCATCCGCACGGCAGTGAACCAGGCGGAATGCAGTGGCGTCACCGTGCAAGAACGCTTCAGCGACGATCACACGCGAGAAATTTCCGAAGCCTGGATCCGCACGCGAAAGGTCAAGAGCAACGAAATTCGCTTTCTGATTCGTCCGATGGAAATGCAGTACCGGGAGAACGAGCGTCACTTCTATGCCTACCAGGATGGCAAGGCCGCCGGCTTCATCTACTTCGATCCGGTCTACCAGAACAACCGGATCATCAGCTACGTGCCCAATATCTCAAGAGCCAACGCGGACTTTCGCCAGGGTATCTTCTATACGCTGATGGCCCATGCCATGGCTGTATTTCAGAGCGAAGGCGTGCCCTATCTGGATCTGGGATTGATCCCCCTCTCCCTGGACAAGACAACCGAACCCCAGGAAAGCCGAATGCTCAAGCGTACGCTGCACGGCCTCTACGAAAAGGGCAATTTCCTATATAACTTCAAGGGATTAGAGTTCACCAAGTCGCGTTTCCGCGGCGAGAGCCTGAAGACCTATTGTTGCCACAAGCGCGCTATCCCGGCGCTGGAATTCCTGGCTATGCTCAAACTGACCCGCGTGCTGTAAAACCTTCCGGCCAGTTCGCACTCACTTGCCCTACCCCCAGCCCGAGTTCCGACAGAAAATCAGCGAGCTCGCTGGGGGCGGCCCCCGAGAACAGGGCGTCGAGCGCACGACCAGGCGCTGTTCTTTCCAGCTCCGCCACTGAAAAACCCGCCTCCCCGAGCAAGTAGGCCACCCGTCGTGCAATCGCCTCGCCAGAATCTACCCAGTGCAGCACTTGCGGCAACACCTCACGTAATTCCTGGCCAATCAGCGGGTAGTGCGTGCAGCCCAGCACCACCGTATCGACGTAAGCATCAGCCAGCGCTTGCGTGGCCCGCCGCAGGTCGGCAAGCGGCACAGGCCACCCGGAAACTTTGTCTTCGGCCCATTGCACCAGACCGGGATGGCCGACCCGAGTAATGGCACAGTCCGCGGCAAACTGCCGAATCAGCTCGTCGGTATAGGGCCGCTTGATGGTCGCCGGGGTGGCCAGAATACCGAGCCGGCGGTTGATAGAGAGCTTGGCCGCCGGTTTGATGGCGGGCACCACGCCAACCACCGGTACGTCGACACGGCTGCGTAGCGTCGGCAGCACGACGGTGCTTGCGGTATTGCACGCAACGACCACAAGGTCGATAGCACGTTCGGCCATGGCCGCCGTTACCAAGCCCGCACATCGCGATATGACAGCGGCCTCGCTCTGGGCGCCATAGGGAAAACCCGCCGTATCCGCGACGTAGAGCAGCTCGATCCCGGGCATGGCGTCATGCAGGCAAGCCGCAATACTGAGGCCGCCGACACCGGAGTCGAATACCAGAACGCTTGGCATCGTCCTAAACGCCGGACTCTGCCAGGGCCCGGTTGATCAGGCGCCCGGCAATCGTGTTGTCGGGAGGATAGGGCGGCAGTTCGCCAGGAACGAACCAGCCCGCGGCTGCCAGCTCGTCTTCCTGCAGGCGCAGCTCACCGCCGGTATAGTCCGCGTAGAACCCGAGCATCAATTGATGGGGAAAGGGCCAGGGTTGCGAAGCCTGATAACGGATGTTGTCGATAGACAATCCAGTCTCCTCGAACACCTCCCGTTTCACCGCCTCTTCGGCACTTTCGCCGGGTTCAACAAATCCGGCGATTAAACCGTAAAAACCGTGGCGATGCCGGATGGAGCGTGCCAGAAACAGCTTTTCGCCATCACGAATGAGTACGATCACGCAGGGGGCGATACGGGGATAAAACGGGATCTCGCAAGGCTCGCACCATTTCGCCCGGTCCCAGGCATGCATACGCGTAGGGTTGCCGCAACGGCCGCAATAGCGGTGGTCCATTTGCCACTGCAAAACCTGGGAAGCGGTATTCAGCAAAGAGGCCAGCGCCGGATCCGACCCCAGCAAAGCGTCACGCAAACCCGAGAGCTGCTCCTCGCTCGTCTCCGCTGCGCGGGCCACAAAGACGCGGCGGCCTTCCAGGTGTCCCAGGAAGATCGCGGGCTCCTTCCCATCCACATCGGCTTCGGGTGCGAGCGCATCGTGGAGCCAACCGCCGGACGATGCGACAATCTTCGAACCGCGAGCCAGCACCAGCCTATCACCGGCCGCTGGCGGGCTACTTGACCAACCGGGAACCCAGCCTGCCATGCAAACGTACTCCTGACTTTTTAACCCTGAACTACAGTGTATTGGGACCGCATAGTATTAGGACCGCATAGTATTGGCGCCGCAAAGGTGTGGGGACCGGACAGTGTATTGGGAAAAACACAATGTACCGGGAAAGCACACTGTCCTCAGACACCTTCTATAATTTGAACTTTGGGCCCGATCCGGCCAAAGGTACCACAGCTGGCTAAAGGTACCACAGAGCGCGCCCAGCCGGGACAATCTACGCCCGCCCGGGCCGCTCACACGTGCTGCGCTTTGCGCCCGTGGGTCGACCAAGTAAACTTAGCGCACTTGAACGCTGACTGGAGTTTGCATGCGTATTTTTCCGGGGCTGAGCGCCTTGTTTTTTACTTTGTTCCGTAAAATTCTGTTCCTCTGGGTACGCACCGATGTGATGGGCGCCAAGCGGGAACAGTTGGGGCTCGACCCGGACAAACCCGTATGCTACGTGCTCCAATACAGCTCCCTGTCCAGCCGCCTGGTCCTTGAGCAGGAAATCCTGCGTGCCGGTTTACCCTCGTCACAGACGCAGTTACCGGTACCCAACGGTCCACGCCGCTCGTTTTTTTTCCTTTATCAGCGTGCCGGCGGCCTCTTCCGGCGTCGCCATTCTCCAGCGCTGACGCCGCGCATCAAACAGGTCACGGCGTTGGCTCTGAATGATTCCAGTCTGGATATCCAGATCGTACCGGTGACCCTGTTCTGGGGACGCTCGCCAGACAAGGAGAAATCCCTGTTCAAATTGCTGCTGTCAGACACGTGGTCCGTCGCTGGCCGGCTACAGAAGCTGCTAATTATCCTGGTCCACGGACGCAACACCTATGTTCAGTTCGGCCAACCGATTTCCATCCAGCATGTGATCAACGAGGTACGCGACAACGACGAGCGCGCTACCCGCAAACTGGCGCGCATTCTGCGCACGCATTTCCGCCGCGTTCGCCAAGCCGTCCTCGGTCCTGACCTGTCTCACCGGCGCACCCTGGTAGCGTCTCTGGTTCGCACGCCTGCGGTGAAGGAAGCCATTCGTGAGACGGCCCGGGACAAGGACTTACCTCCCGAGAAAGTCCGCGCCAAGGCCCTCAAGTATGCCGACGAAATTGCCGCGAGCATGTCCGTCGTCACCATTCGTATTATGGAAGTGGTCTTGTCGTGGCTTTGGAATCGTATCTACAACGGCATCGCTATCAATAACATCGAAGTGGCTCAAGATGTGGCCAAAGACAATGCTGTCGTGTATGTGCCCTGCCACCGCTCGCATATCGACTACCTGCTGCTGTCCTACGTGCTCTATCGCAACGGCCTGATGCCGCCCCACATTGCCGCCGGCATCAACCTCAACATGCCCATTGTCGGACCCATCCTGCGCCGTAGCGGCGCTTTCTTCATGCGCCGCAGCTTCAAGGACAACCCGCTATACGCCACGGTCTTCAACGAGTATATGCACGTTATGTTCTCCCGCGGCTATTCCGTCGAATACTTCGTGGAAGGCGGCCGGAGTCGGACGGGCCGCATGCTGCAGCCGCGAGCGGGGATGCTGGCGATGACCGTTCGCAGTTATCTGCGCGATCACCGCAAGCCGATAGTCTTTGTACCGGTCTACATCGGCTACGAAAAAGTGATGGAAGGCCGCAGTTATCTGGGTGAACTACGCGGCAAAAAGAAACAGAAGGAAAACATCTTCTCTCTGGCCAAGGCCGCGAAAAAACTGCGCAATTCCTTCGGTCGCGTGGCGGTAAACTTCGGCTCCCCGATCGAACTCAGCGCCATCCTCGACCAGGCCCGCCCCCAGTGGCGCGAAGAGGCCTACGACAGCGATTACCGGCCCCGCTGGCTGAACAGCGCCGTCGAAACCCTGTCGGACAAGGTCGCCGTAAACATCAATGCCGCTGTCGCCGTAAATCCAATCGGCATACTGGCCACAGTCCTCCTGTCAGCCCAGCGTCTGGCAATGGATGAGCGTTTGCTGATCCGTCTGATGAACGAGTTCTGCGACCTGATCAAGACCGCCCCCTACTCGGAAAACGTCACGTTCCCTGAAGGTAGCGGACGCGACTGGGTTAACTATGGCGAGGAGATGGGGCTGATCAGCCGCTACTCACAGGATCTGGGCGACATCATTGCGCTGGAAGGCAACAACGCCATCCTGATGACTTACTACCGCAATAACATTCAGCATCTCTTTGCTCTACCGGCACTGATTGCCTGTCTATTCGAGAACTTTGCCTCGCTCAATCGCGAGCGCTTGGTCTTTCTGGCCAGCGCCATCTATCCCTATATTAAATCGGAGCTGTTCCTTAAGTACGACGACGAAGAGGTCGATCCAGTCATCGAACGTTGGATCGGCGTATTGGTCGAGCGCAACCTGCTGGTACTGGAGGGTGACCGTGTCTGTCGTCCAGCGGACGGCACCGAAGCCGCCCTGCGTTTGCGCCACCTCTCCCACTTTATTATCCAAACCCTGGAGCGCTACCACATTTCCATTGCCATCCTGCGCAAATACGGCTCCGGCAAGATTTCCGCCAAGGAACTGGAAGAACAGAGCACGCAAATGGCCCAGCGCATGTCGATCCTGTTCGGCCTGAATGCTCCGGAATTTTTTGACAAGATGCTGTTTCGCAATTTCATCGCGAACCTGCGAAAAAACGACATCCTCACCGCCGACGAAAACGACCTGCTCTGCTATACCGAAGGGCTGGATGAAGTGGCTGAAGATGCGCGACTGGTACTGAATATAGAGATGCGCCAGGCGATTCAGCAAGTGACGATGCTGGGAGCCTAGGAGCTCTTAAGGCAGCGCCCGAAGGGCATAGATATCGTACCGACTACTCTTCCCTTCTAGCTGGGTATTGGGCGGCGGGCCCTCAATGGTCGGAGCCTTGCGCGGTCGCTTAACCACCACCCGGTAACGCGCCCGCTCCAGCGCGACTTGCAGAAGATCCGCGGCATCGTCATCGGCACCAACGATGGGACGGAACAGCTCCATTTCTTTTTTGACCCGTGCTGACTTGTCTCGATGCGGGAACATCGGATCCAGATAAATCACGTCGGCCACAGCATCGTTTCGTGCTTTCATCCAGCGAATGCTATCGCCGGACTCCAACTGCATTCGCGCAACCAATGGCCCCGCGCCGACATCGCCGGCCGCCCGGGCCAGACCATCAGCCAACAAGGCGTGGATTATCGGCGAACGCTCCAACAACGTGACGTCACAACCCAACCCTGCAAGAACGTACGCATCCTGCCCCAGACCGGCGGTTGCGTCCAGAACATGGAGGGGTTTTGAGGTTCGCTGCAAGCCCACGGCCTTCGCCACCAGTTGCCCCGCACCACCGCCGTGATCACGCCGGTAACCCGCCTTGCCTGAAACAAATTCCGCCCGCACGGGTCCCGGGGCCTTGCGACCGGTAACCTGAAGCGAAAGCCCCCCCTCTTCCAGCCAGAGCAGTACCGGATAATCCTCGATAAACTTGGGGTCCACCCGGTCAAGAAAAGGAAGATTCAGGGATTCGGCGACAGAACGCGCCTGGGGACCATATAAAGGGTGTGAACAGCCAACGGCCAGTTGAATAGCATCCATGCGACGAGGCTTAAACGCGAATATCGATGCCGGCCAGCTCGACGTCACTCCCATCGTGCTGGCTCGCTATGCCGGTGAAGACCTCCAGCGCCTCAGCATTACGACGCGGAATGTCGTCTGCACGGAAGCGCTCGAGCTGGGCATCCTGAGCCGCCTGGCGGGCCTGTACGCGGCGCTCCAAAAGCTGTGGATCGATCGTATCACGCCGAACCGGAGCTTCCGCATCAATGACAATACCGGTATTGCGACGGTCACCCTGCCGCGCGGCATCGTCCCGCTGGATCAGGCGATCCGGCTGGAGCGTACCGTAACCGTTTGAATTAACGCCACCAATCATGATTCAGGTCTGACTCACACACAGGTGCTGAATTTGGAAAGAATTCTGACTGGTTAAGATATCATCAACAGCAGCAGCGCGCCTAGTAACAAACGGTAAATAACGTAGGGCATGAAGCCCAGGCGATCCAGAAAACGAAGAAACAGGTGGATGCAGATCACTGCACTAACGAAGGACACGCCGGTACCGACCAGAATATCCAGCCATTGCGCTTCGCTGCCGGTTTCGGCCAGTTCCATCCCCTTCAACAAGCCGGCTGCGATAATAAGCGGAATGGACAACAGGAAGGAAAAACGCGCTGCCGCCTCGCGCTGATAGCCCAGAAACAGAGCCGCCGTCATGGTAATGCCTGAACGCGAGGTACCCGGTATCAAAGCCAGTGCCTGGGCAATGCCGATGACCAGCGCATCTCGCCAACCCAGACTGCCCAGACCGCGCTCCCGGCGACCGACGGCGTCGGCCCACCACAGCACCAGACCGAAACCAATGGTGGACAACGCGATCACCAGCGCCGAACGCAGTTCCTGTTCAATGAAATCATCGAACAGCAGACCGGCTAGCCCTGCGGGAACCGTTGCAAGGACGATCGCCCAGGCCAGACGACTATCCTGACTGGTACGACGGGCCGCGGTATCCGTAACCCAGGCGGAGGTAAGCCGGACGACATCACGACGAAAATAACCCATGACCGCCAGCAAGGTACCTACGTGGACGGCGACATCGAACGCCAGCCCCTGATCAGGCCAACCCAGAACCTGAGACGGAAGAATAAGGTGGGCTGAACTACTGATGGGGAGAAATTCGGTCAATCCTTGAATAATGGCGAGGACAATCGTTTGCCAGAGGTCCATTAAGTGGCTTCCTGCGAGGCGTTGGCGAATACCGGGCCAGACGACGTCCCTCAACCGAAGGGGCGCTAACGTCCCGGCAGTTTCTTCCAGGTAATTTCATCCCTGACGTAGACAGGAGCCGCTTCCCACGCGGGGACCTGGACTCCTTGCGACCAGTCCGCCACCGCCAGGGATGCAATATCGGCGGCTTGCGGGTACCAGTCGGGATAGGATTCTGCCACAGTCTCACGCACAGCGGCAGGTAATTGGTTGACCAGGGTGAAGCCTGAACCCGCTCCGAGCCAATAATCGGCGGTTTCAGTCAGAGTGACCTGCTGCGGCGCGCAGACGCGCTCGTTTGCGGACGCTCGGGGCACGCCATGCTGCACGGTGTAGCAATTCCAGTAGACCTCGCCCATTCGTGCATCGAATGCCACGGCAACACCCTGCCCTTCCTGGGCGACTCCCCGCCTCACCGCCTGAGCCGCGACGGCTGCGAGCGAAGATACCGGCACCACCGGGACATCCAGGCCATAAGCCAGCCCCTGAACCACCCCAGTAGCGATGCGCAGGCCGGTAAATGACCCGGGGCCGCGCCCAAAAGCCAGGGCATCAAGGTCGGAGAGACGAATATCCGCCTCCGCCACCAACTCACGCACCATCGGCATAAGGTGCTGGGTATGCCCCCGGGGCGACCGGATGGAACGCTCGAACAACACGCCTTCCAGCCAGAGGGCAGCAGAACAGCCTTCTGCGGTGGTATCCAATGCCAATAGCTTCATGGAATCGTCACGCCCCGGCAAAGCCTCGATTGAAGAACGTCTTACTGGAGCTTGCTGAGAATCTGATCGCGAATCTCGTCCATGGTGCCGACACCTTCCACACGGACGTAGGTCGGCGCAGCTTCCGGAGCCTGCTTGGCCCAATCCTGATAATAGTTAACCAGCGGCGCAGTCTGCTGGTGATAAACTTTCAGGCGGTTGCGAACTGTTTCCTCTGAATCGTCGGCGCGTTGAATCAGGGGCTCGCCGGTTTCGTCGTCTTTCCCCTCTTCTTTCGGCGGGTCGTACTTCAGGTGATAGGTACGGCCACTGGCCTCGTGCACACGCCGTCCCGAGAGACGGGTGACGATCTCTTCGTCGTCCACGGCAATCTCGACGACATAGTCGATGACAACGCCTTCGTCCTTCAGAGCCTCGGCCTGGGGGATGGTGCGCGGGAAACCGTCGAGCAGGAAGCCGTTTTTGCAATCGTCCGCTTTGATACGATCCTTGATTAGCGCAATGATGGTCTCATCCGGCACCAGTCCGCCGGCAGCCATGATCTCCTTGACCTCCAGCCCTAACGGGGATTCGGCCTTAACTGCGGCGCGCAGCATGTTTCCGGTAGAAATTTGGGGGATTCCGAATTTCTCGGTAATGAATTGAGCCTGGGTACCCTTCCCAGCGCCTGGTGCGCCCAACAGAATAGCTCTCATAGTGGTTATGCTCCCGTTTATCGTTGAAATCATCGTGCGGGATCGGGAGGTCTTGCCTTCAACCGACTCAGCCCTCACACGCCTCGCCTGCCGGCATCAGGCCTTGGGCAGACGGGCTTTTTATTTTTATCGCCGGCATGCTCGAGGGCGTGCCAGTCGTGATCTGAAAATGGCCATGAATGTGGCTTTAAGCTACGCGGCCAGACGCCTTACCACAGCACAACAGGCGGACCCACGACACTAGAATCCCGGAGCAAACCATAGGGCTCCAATGGAACATTCTGCCTGGATGCGCGGCGCTGGCCAATGATGAAGCCAACTCGGATCGACCCAAGCTATTCGAAGGCTCGGGCATTATACGAAGTCAGAACGGGCATAGAAAGGGTACGAAGGTATCAGGATGGGTCAGGCCGCCAAGGAGCGGGCAAGGTCGTCGAGTTCCTCGGCCACCGCATCGGTTGTTTTGACGAGGGTATCGACATCGGATTCGGTGAGCCCCAAAGACTCCGCGAGAGCTGCCGTATCGTCGGGGTTGAACTCGTCGCCAATTCCCTTTTTCTTCAACAGGCCGTTGGCGAGCTGCACCATGTGAACGTAGGTGGCGTGTTCGCCTTCATAGTCCGGATGCTGGTGTACGCCGGCGCTCTTGACGACCGCGTCGGGCAATTGCCAGAGACGATGGAGAATGCCACCAATGGGCCCATGGCCGACGGCAATAAATTCCTGGCTGCCGCCGAACACCTGCCGTTCCAACGCGCGCATACTTTGCTCGGGATTGGCCTCACGCAGGCGATTGAGCTGATCGAACTCGTCAGCAAACAGGTGGCCTATCAGCAATAACCCAAAGTTGTGCAGCAGGCCGCATAGATAGGCCAGACCTTTATCCGCACCCATTTTCATGGCCATCTGCTGGCATAGATGAGCGCAGTACAGCGAATGGCGCCAGAAAGCATCCATACCCAGCATGCCGTCACGAGGAACATCGAACGCCCTCACCGAAGCAATCCCCATGGCGACGTGAGCGACACGGTCAAAACCCAGTACCCGCGTAACGGCTTCTTGTACGGAATTGATCTGTCCCGGGTAGTTGAACAGCGCCGAGCGGGCATAGCGCATGACTTGCGCCGTGAGGCTGGGGTCGAATTCGATCAGATCAGCCAGTTCTTTTGCCGTTGCTTCCGGATTAGCGGTAAGGCGAAGGATTTTCAAAGCCAACGCCGGCATGGGCGGCAAACGGTAGAGTTTCTGCAGCCGTTGGGCGACGTCTTCCAGCGTAACTTCGCCGTTGTTGCCGTCTTGGATATCGTGGGCCTGGTCAACAATACCAATCTGGGCTTTGCGCGCGCCGGCCAATGCCAGACGCAACGCTCGGCCGTCCATCCGGAGAAAGCTGTTGCTGGCGCCCGACGCCATATAAGCCTGGGTCATAGCCAGCACAGGCTCGTCCACCACCACCGGCACATCGTAAGCGGCACCTACGGGCGGATGGAAACCCGACTCGCAGTCGTCGAACATACGATCCGCTTGGCGGGCCGTCAGCAGTTGTAGACGCCGTCCCGTCATGTCCGAAACGGCATCCACATCAACCGCCGTATGGTAGCCATGCACGGCCATAACAACGCCTTTCAGGTCGATCAGCAGCGTGGCGCGGAGCACGTCTTCCTGAGCGATGCCAGCGCCGGACACCGCCGCGTCAAAGCTTGGCATCTCATCGTGCTGAATCGTTTCGTAGATGACGCCCTTACGGTTGAGAAAAACGTCCAGTTTGGCTGATACCGCCACGCACACTACCTCTATCATTCTATAGACCGAGAGCCTCCCCGCTTGCCGGGCAGACTCAAAGCACAGACTAACCGATTCTTCCGTGTTTCGGATACGGCGCCCAAAATTATTTACCAGGCGCAGGCCATTAACCGTGGAAAAGCGCTAGCCGGTGTTGCGCATGCCCGCAGCAATCCCCGCCATCGACACCTTGAGCGCCCGCTCAACCAGTTCCGGCACCTCGCCGCGGCCCTCGCTCTCGCGGTCACGACGCAGCAACTCCGCCTGCAGGTAGTGCAGCGGATCGGTATACGGATTACGCACACGCAGGGAGTGGGCGAACACCGGCTCGTCAAGTAGCAGCTCGTCCTGCTGCTTAAGGTCTTTCACCTGCTGGATACAACCGGCCAGGCGCTGGCGTAGATCCTCGCCCAGGCGTTGCAAGTCGGGTTCCACCAATGTCTTTTCGTAGTAATTGGCAATTCGCAGATCTGACTTGGCCAACACCATTTCGAGCATATCGACGTAAGTCTTGAAGAACGGCCAGCGCGCCATCATTTCCCGCAGCAACGGCACATGACCGGCTTCGGCAGCGGCCTTCAGGGCGACGTCGCTGCCTAGCCAGCTGGGCAGCATCATCCGCATCTGGGTCCAGGCAAATATCCAGGGGATAGCCCGCAGGCTTTCGACACCGCCGCTGGCCTTGCGCCGTGCCGGACGGCTGCCCAGCGCCAACTTGCCCAAAGCCTGTTCGGGAGTGGCCTGACGGAAGTAGGTGACGAAGTCCGGGTCTTCACGCACCACGTGGCGATAGGCCTTCAGCGAACGCTCGGTAAGCCAGTCCATCATCTCGCGCCATTCGTGCTGAGGCTCGGGCGGTGGCGCCATGGTCGCCTCGATCACCGCCGTCGCATAAAGCGTGAGGCTCTGTTCGGCCAATCGCGGCAAGCCAAACTTAAAGCGAATCATCTCCCCCTGCTCGGTAATGCGGAAGCTACCATTTACCGACCCAGGTGGCTGGGACAGGATCGCCCGGTTAGCGGGACCACCGCCACGTCCGACCGTACCGCCACGACCGTGGAACAAGGTGAGATGCACGCCGTATTGATTGGCTACCGCGGTAATTTGTTCCTGCGCTTGGTACTGGGCCCATGCGGCCATGAGCTGACCGGCATCCTTTGCCGAGTCGGAATAGCCAATCATCACTTCCTGCCGGCCACCGCTGTAGTCGCGATACCAATCCACCTGAAACAAGGCCGACATGGTGTCCGGAGCGCCGCGGAGATCGTCGAGCGTCTCGAACAGGGGCACCACGCGCATCGGGTTGGTCATACCCGCTTCGCGTAACAATACGATCACGCTGAGCACATCCGATGGCTGACTGGCCATGGAAATCACGTAGGAGCCCAGGGATTCCGGAGTCTGCCCGGCAATCACAGTGCAGGTGTCGAGCACTTCGCGCACGTTAGCCGATGGCGAGAAGTTGCGGGGGATCAACGGCCGCCGGCCTCGTAATTCGCTGACGAGGAACTCCTGACGCCTTTTCTCATCCCACGCCGAGTAATCGCCCAGCCCCAGCTCCCCGACGATTTCGCCGATCGCCTCGGCATGCCGGCTGGCTTCCTGGCGAATGTCCAATCGAACCAGCGGCAAGCCGAACGTATGCGCCCGACGCAAGGTGTCGAGCAGCAAACCGTCAGCGATGCCATCCAATCCACATTCGATGAGCGAGTCATAGCACAGCTGAAGCGGACGGATCAGGTCATCGTTCTCGAACAGAATACCGTTGCTATTGGCCGGCTCGCCATTGATACAGGCCTCGGCCCAATCGCGGGTTTTGAGCAGGCGTTCACGCAACTGACCCAACACAGACCGGTAAGGCTCCCGGGAATCGCCGGCTTCAGCCCACAGAGCGTCACTGGCTTCCCACATGGATAGCTCGGCCCGTAACGTCTGAATATCCCGCAAGTAAAGATCCGCTGCCATCCAGCGACCGAGCCAGAGAACTTCGCGGGTAACTTCGTGGGTTACGTTAGGATTGCCGTCCCGATCTCCCCCCATCCAGGACGCAAAGCGCAAGGGCACCGCATCGATGGGCAGCCCTTTACCGGTAGCCTCTACCAGGGATCGATCGAGCCCTCGCAAGAATCGGGGCAGGGCTTGCCAGAGACTGTTCTCAATTACCGCAAAGCCCCACTTCGCCTCGTCGACGGCTGTTGGCCGCTGATAGCGTATCTCGTCGGTGTGCCATGCTTCCGCGATCAGTTGACGCAGGCGGGCAACGATTTCATCCCGCTCGACCGGCAACAAATCATCGTGATCAAGCTGACCCAGACAGTTTGAGATCTCGTCGTACTTGAGAATCAAAGTGCGCCGGGTGACTTCGGTGGGGTGTGCGGTGAGGACAAACTCAATGTCCAACTCGGTCACGCGCCGGTGCAGCTCGTCCGGCGGAATGTCCTTGGCCAGCAGCCGTTCGAATACGTCGCTTAGGGATTCCACCATCACATCCGCATGATGGCCCTGCTTGCGCCGGATGCCATGATATTGTTCCGCCAAATTGGCCAGATTAAGAAACTGGCTGAAAGCCCGGGTGACCGGAAGAAGCTGATCGTCGCTGATTTTGCTCAACAAATTGACCAAGCGCTGGCCGGATCCACTTTCCTGGCGGCGATCCGCCTTTGCCGCAGCCCGCACTTCCTCAATGAGGTCGAAGCACTCTTGGCCAGGGTACTGGCGAATGCTTTCGCCGAGAAGTTCCCCCAGCAGCCTGACATTTTCTCTCAGATGCGGATGCAATTCGGTCATGAGGGTCTACCGTCCTTATGTCAAAGGTTCCTTGGAGAGATTTCCAATATAACAGGCCGTTACCGGCTCATCATCACACCCTGCTAAAATACTGCCATACGGCTTTCGATTGAAATTGCGATCGCAAAAGTGTTTATTTGGAAGAGGCCTAACACCCAGAATCGAAAGTCGGCTAATCTGCAATCGAGTGCCGGTTAACGCGAGGAATTGATATGAAAGTGACCGATCTGCCCAAACACTGGGAAAACCAAAAAGAAGAGTCCGACCGTCCGCAAAGCTATACTTTGCGCCTACCACTGGAGGATGCAGCGCGCATCGCCGCCCTTGCCGAGCTTTACCCGGATCGGAACGAGACGGACATCCTGAACGACATGATCGGCGCCGCCCTGGACGACCTGACGCGCCAAACGCCGTTGAAAGGTAAGCTGGAAGCGGTCAAAAAATAGGGTGCGGGCATCGCATGACAGGTCGCTCGGAACGCGACCTGTTCACGGAGAATAGTCAGCACTTATGACTGACTTTCGATTGCAGACGACTGTTCGATTGCAGACGACTACCCGACCCGCTCAGGCGGCGGATTCGAGCTGTCGTTCCTTGAGTTGCTGCATGTGCTTCTGGCTGAGGCTTACGAAACGGGGCGTCAAGCCGGCGTCCTCGTAAATTTCGAAGCCATCCTCGTCAAAGGCAACGATTTTGGAGCCCTGCACGTAGGGAAAACTGGTTTCCAGTTCATCCAACGCGGCAGAAACCAAATCGCGAATCAGATCCTGGGGTGATTTCATCGGGTATAATTCAGCTAACTTTTCCAGCCGCGCCATATGCTGCTCGTTCAACGCTGCTTCATAGCCATCACGGGTCAGACGCCCCCGCGCATGCTTGTCCCAATACCGCACCAGATCCTTGATCTTCATGATTCAACGCTCCCGCTTCGATTACTCGATCAAGACTGCACAGATGCCTTGAGCACCCTTACAGCGTACTACCTATCTTGAGTACTACCCTATCTTGGGCATTGCGTCAGTCATAAAGCACGGCTGACGTAACGAATTCTTAAATAAAGTGTAGCTTAACGAACTTCCGCTTACTGCGTGATATCGTTACGGATTGTACCTATCGGTAAGCTTTTCGGCGCGGATTTTACGGTGATTTAATAGGACGTTAATTTCCGCTTGGCGTGTTCTCAACCCCCTTCACCGACTGCCATATCTCGTCCAGCTGGTCGAGGGACTGGGCGTCGAAATCGCGCCCTTGTAATACAAGCACCCGCTCGATGGCCCGAAACCGTGCATCGAATTTCCGATTGGTGCGCCGAAGTGCCTGCTCCGGGTTTACTTTCAGAAAGCGTGCCAGATTTACGCACACAAACAGAAGATCCCCCAGCTCGTCTTCCAAGGCATCGCGATCCGCCGGGTCTCGTTCGGCTTGACGCCACGCCGCTTTAAGCTCATCGATTTCCTCGTGAAGCTTGTCGAATACCGGCTCGATAGTCGGCCAGTCAAAGCCGTGACTCGCCGCCCGACGCTGAAGTTTTTCCGCGCGCACCATGGCGGGTAGCGAGCCCGCAATGCCATCAAGCCGGCTCTCGTCCTGGCGAATTTTATCGGCGTTCGACGCCATTGCCCGTTCTTCGGCCTTAATACGCTCCCAGCTTACTTTGATTTCAGCGTCTGTCGGACGGCTATCCGGATCGACCTTGCTCTCCAGGGTTCCTGCCGGAAACACATGAGGATGGCGCCGAATCAACTTGCGCACCAAGTGATCGACGATGCCGCCGAAATCGAAGTGTTGTCCCTCGCTACCCAACTGGCCATAGAAAATAACCTGGAATAACAGGTCGCCCAGCTCGTCTTTCAAGTGAGCGTAATCCTCCCGCTCGATAGCATCGGCGACCTCATGCGCCTCTTCCAGGGTATGGGGCACAATGCTGCGAAAATCCTGCTTGCAGTCCCAAGGGCAGCCCGTTTCCGGATCCCGCAAGCGGGCCATGAGGTACTTCAGGTCGTCGATCGTGTAGGTATCCGACATGATAGCTCCCTGGTTCTGCTTATGAACGATGGTGCCGCTTCACTGGCTGCGCTTACGTCTGACTTCCAGAATATTGGGCAGGTTACGTATCTGGGACAAAAGCTTAGCGAGCTGTTCCAAGCTCGATATTTCCACCGTCACCCTCATGGTGGCGGAGTTCTCGTCCTGATTGGTCAGCGTGTTTAGCGCCAAGACGTTACAACGTGACGATGCCAGCACGGTGGTAATGTCGCGCAGCAGGCCTGAGCGGTCGTACGCTTCGATCTCGATCTCCACCGGATAGACCGATTCCTGGCGCCCGCCCCAACTCACCTCGATGATACGGTTGGGCTCGTATTCCCGCAGGTGCAAGAACGTCATGCAATCCTGGCGGTGGACCGTGACCCCTCGCCCTACCGTGATATAACCGCAGATGGCATCCCCCGGAAGCGGCTTGCAGCACTGCGCGACCTGTGTCTTGAGCTTCCCCACGCCTTGGATCTGAATATCGCTCTCGGTGTCGTAAGGCTGAGCCCGCAACCCTTGCAGCTTAAGATCCATCTGGCGTGTCTGAGGTTCTACCAACTGCTGGGCAAGATGGGCGACGTGCGAGGGCCGCAGATCACCGGCCCCGATCGCGGCGAACATATCTTCCGCGTGTTGGTGATTAACCTTGCGCGCCAGCTCGTTAAGGTCCACGTCGTAGATCGCCAGACGTTTGAATTCGTCTTCCAGAATGGCTCTGCCGTCAACGATATTGCGGTCGCGATTCTGTTCCTTAAACCAGTGCGTGACCTTTGCCCGGGCCCGGGAGGTCTGAATATAGCCCAGGCTGGAATTAAGCCAGTCACGGCTGGGCGCCGGGTTATTCGACGTCAGGACGTGGACCTGATCGCCGGTTTTCAGGGGGTAGACCAGAGGTACGATGCGTCCGTTGACCTTGGCCCCACGGCAAGCGTGCCCCACTTCCGTATGTACGCGATAGGCAAAGTCCACCGGCGTCGCGCCCTGGGGTAGGTCCACCACGTGACCCTCCGGCGTAAACACGTAGACTCGATCCGGCGTGATATCCGCCTTGAGCTGATCCACCAGCCCTGACAAATCGCCCAGGTCTTCCTGCCACTCCAGCACTTGGCGCAGCCAGTTGATCTTGGCCTCGTAACCCACTGACTTGTTGCCGGTATCGGTTCCTTTATACAGCCAATGCGCGCACACGCCGAGCTCAGCTTCTTCGTGCATGGATTGAGTACGGATCTGCACCTCCATTACCTTGCCCTCGGGACCGATCACCGCCGTATGCAGAGATTGGTAGCCATTTTCCTTGGGGCTGGCAATGTAATCGTCGAATTCGTTGGGAATGTGACGCCACAGGCTGTGAACGATGCCCAGCGCCGAATAGCAATCGCGCACGGTCGGCACCAGAATTCGAAACGCCCTCACATCGTAGACCTGTGAGAAATCAATCCCCTTACGCCGCATCTTCCGCCAGATGCTATAGATGTGCTTGGCTCGCCCGGCTAAATCCGCTTCGATGCCGGCCGCATCCAGCTCGGTCTTGAGGGCGCCCAGCACACGTTTGACGTACTGGTCTCGATCGAGACGTTTCTCGTCGAGCAGCTTGGCGATTTTTTTATAGGCAGACTCGTGCAGGTAGCGGAAAGACAGATCCTCCAGCTCCCACTTGATGTGTCCAATTCCCAGGCGGTGTGCCAGCGGCGCGTAGATATCGAAGACTTCGCGGGCCACACGCATACGCTTTTCCGGCGGCGCACTCTTGACCGCCCTGATGGCACAGGTCCGCTCGGCAAGCTTGATCAGAGCGACGCGGACGTCGTCGATCATGGTAACCAGCATTTTGCGGACATTGTCGAGCTGGCCCTGGCTCTGTCCGAGCACATTGCCCTTGAGGGGATGGTGAATCGAGGAAATCGCCGCCATCTGTTGCACACCGTCGATCAGTTTGGCAACTTCATCGCCAAACTCCGTACGCACCTCTTCGAAGCTGATGCGCTCTTCGCGGACGGCTCGATAGAGGATGGCCGAGACCAGCGAAACCTGGTCGAGGTGTAGCTCGGCGAGCACTTGGGCCATTTCGATACCGGTGCGAAAACTGCTGGCGCCGGGCGCCCACAACCGATCCTCCCTGACCGCCTGAAGATCGATGATAGCGGCCCTCTCGCAGGCCTGTCTGAACTGGTCGACATCTTCAAGTGTGGTCTTGGACTGGATCTGCCTGACCCAGCCCTCGATGTCCAGCTGACCGTCCGTGGTCACGGCGTAATCTTCTCGAACCTTCACCATAGTGGTCGGAATTCCTCTTTAACCAGAGGCCTCAGCCGCCGGCTATTGACGTTCAAACAAAGCCATCGATTCCACGTGGGTGGTGTGGGGGAACATGTCCATGACGCCCGCCCTCACCAGACGATAGCCCTTGGCCACCAACACGCCGGCATCCCGCGCCAGCGTCGCCGGATTGCACGACACATAAACGATACGGCGGGCGCCAAAGGCCGCCAGGTATTCGCATACTTCCTGGGCGCCAGAACGCGGCGGATCGATCAGGATCTTATCGAAGCCTTCAGCGGCCCAGGACTCCGATGTGAAGTCGCCCTGCAGGTTGGCGCCGTGGAAACGGACATTATTCAAACCGTTCAGTTCCGCATTCTCGCGACCGCGGACCACCATGGCCTCGTCGCCTTCGACGCCCACCACGGCCCCGGACCGGCGTGCAAGCGGCAAGGTAAAATTGCCCAGGCCGCAAAACAGATCCAGCACCCGCTCGTTTTCCTGCGGCTCCAGCCATTCCAGCGCCTGAGAGACCATAGGCCGGTTGATTTCGGCATTGACCTGCGTGAAATCCATAGGATGGAACTGTAGCGTCACGTCGAATTCATCAAGCCGGTAGCTTAGACGCTCATTGGCGCGGCCGGCGCTCTCAGGCCAAATACGGTGAACCGTGTCCGGCCCCTTAGGCTGCAGATAGATATGCAAATCACGCGCCTGCCCAAACTGGATCAGCTTTTCCCTATCGCCCGGGGACAGGTCTTCCATGTTACGGAAGACCATGGCGACCGCATCGTCCCCACAGGCCACCTCGACCTGGGCGATTGAACGGTAGGCGTCCATCGTATACAGCAGTTCGCGCAGAGCCGTAATCCGCTCACCAACGCGAGGGTCCATGACCACACAGCGATCGATGTCGGCGAGAAAGCTATTGCGCTTTTCCCGGAAGCCGACCAGCACCGAGTCCCGCTTGGGCACGAAACGCACGCCCAGGCGAGCCTTACGCCGATAGGCTAGACCCGGCGAGCGCATCGGTGCCACCCATTGCTCCGGCTCGATGCCCCCAAAATGGGCAAAGTGCTCGCGCAGGGTGTTCTCTTTGAACGCAACCTGGGCATCCGGCGTCATGTGCTGGAGGCTACAACCGCCGCACAGGTCGGCAAAGTCACAAGGCGGCGATACCCGCTCGTCCGATGCCGTCAGGACCTCCGTCGCACGCAGTTCATCGAAACTCTTTCGACTACCGATGTACTTCGCCATGACGGATTCACCGGGCAAGGCGCCGTCGACGAACTGGATCTTGCCTTCGCAGTGGCTAATGCCCCGACCATCGTGGCTCAGTTTCTCGATCTCACAGCGTACCGGTTCGGTTGGCAGCGCTTTTCTTTTTCGTCTCTTACTCATCAGGATTTCCGGTCAAGGTGTATTCCGGCAGCGCACGCGCTCGGTTCAGGCGCCGGGGAATACCCCCGTCGACAGGTAACGGTCGCCGCGATCACAAATAATAGCGACGATTACCGCATTCTCAACCTGGGCGGATAGCCGTAAGGCGGCGGCGATGGCCCCGCCGGACGACACGCCGCAGAAGATGCCTTCTTCCCGCGCGAGCGACCGCATCGTGTCCTCGGCCTCCTGCTGGTTAACGTCCAGTACCTGGTCGACACGTGCTTCATCGTAGATTTTCGGCAAGTATTCCTTGGGCCAGCGGCGTATACCCGGGATTGACGAGCCTTCGGACGGCTGCAGCCCAATGATTTGGATGCCCGGATTACGCTCCTTCAGATAGCGGGAAACCCCCATAATCGTACCGGTGGTCCCCATCGAACTGACGAAATGGGTGATACGACCGCTGGTCTGCTCCCAAAGTTCCGGACCGGTGGTGCGATAGTGGGCCAGTGGGTTATCGCCATTCCCGAACTGGTCCAAGAGCAGGCCCTTGCCTTCCCGTTGCATCTTGGCTGCAAGGTCACGGGCGCCTTCCATGCCCTCTTCCTTGCTCACCGCCACGATCTCGGCACCGTAGGCCCGCATGGAGGCGCGCCGCTCCTCGCTCATATTGGCCGGCATGATCAGCACCATGCGATAGCCCTTTATCGCCGCCGCCATGGCCAAGGCAATACCGGTGTTACCGCTGGTCGCCTCGATCAGCGTATCTCCGGGCTTGATATCGCCACGGCGTTCGGCCTCCTGAATCATGCTGATCGCGGGCCGATCCTTGACTGAACCTGCCGGGTTATTGCCCTCCAGCTTCGCCAGTATCACGTTGGAGGTCTCGCCAGGCAGGCGCTGTAAACGGACCAGCGGAGTATGGCCGACATAATCTTCAATGGTTGGAAAATGCATGGATACGCAGACTCCTGACAGCGGGCTTTGCGGAAAATGCCAAGGGAATCGTCCAGGCACGTTTCCGAGCTGTGGTACACTCTGACGACGCATCATACGCGCATCGCAACAGGGATCCCAATAAAGCTTATCGCTACGCAAATGCGGCTTGGTTCTAAGGATTATAAGTCCTTTACGCCATATTCGGGGCCAGAACGCGAGGCGTCTGCGCGGTATACCCGATTCTGTCGGGGTTCACGATTTGATGGTATGGCGGCTTCAGCGAGGCCCGCCAATAAGAATCCGGGACGCCGCCTCGTAAACTTCGGTAACGACGATCCGCGACGGGGCCTGCGGCAGAATCAGGAAGCGCACTATGCGACGCTGGGGCATTCGCAAAAAAGTCATTTTCGTCACGTTGGTGCCCACCATACTGACGACCCTCATCCTCGGGATTTTCTTCACCCAGAGCTGGGTAGGCAATATCGAGCAGCTACTGCGCGACCGTGGCGAATCCCTCTCCCGCCAACTTGCGGCGGCCTCCGAATATGGCATGTTCACTGGCAATCGCAGCTTGCTGAACAACCTCTCCAACGCCCTGCTGGAAGAGCAGGACGTACGCTCGATCACCTTTTTCAACGCCCGGGGCGAACGCCTGCTCCACACCGGCCCCAGCCTGTCTGAAGATATCGGCGAACAGAATTTCACCACTAACAAAGCGCTGGTTCTGCCCAACGAAACCAATTCCATCTTTATAGCCCCGGTCTTCCTGCAAGACCTGATGGTCGAGAGTATGCTGGAACTGGAATCGCGCCGGAGCGCACCCGGCGCAGCACAGCCTGTTGGATGGGCCGTTGTGGAGATGTCCCACCTCCGCACCGACAAGGAACGTTACAAGGCACTGCTGATTAGCCTGCTGCTCATTCTGGGCGGCATCGCCATGAATGTCCTGATCGCTTTGCGCATGAGCCGCAGCGTGACGGATCCCATCTTCGAGCTGAACGGCGCGGTGGCCAAGCTCAAGGAAGGCCGTTTGGACACCCGGGTCCATACCAACGCGGGCCCCGAATTCGAGCAACTCGAATCCGGCCTGAACGCTATGGCTCAGGAACTCAGCGAAGCCCAGGCGGAAATGCAGCAGAACATCGACCAGGCTACCGAAGATCTGCGGGAAACCCTGGAAACGATCGAGATCCAGAATATCGAGCTGGATCTGGCGCGCAAAGAGGCTTTGGAAGCCAGCCGCATCAAGTCGGAATTCCTGGCCAACATGTCCCATGAAATCCGCACGCCGCTCAACGGTATTATCGGCTTCACCGAGCTACTGCTGAAAACGCCCGCCCCTCAGCAGCAGCGCGACCACCTCAACACCATCCGCAAGTCATCTGAAATTCTGCTGACCATCATCAACGACATCCTCGACTTCTCCAAGATCGAGGCGGGCAAACTGGTGCTCGACCGGGTGCCCTTCAGCCTGCGCGATACCGTCGAGGACGTTATGGTTATGCTCGCGCCGGCGGCCCACAGCAAGAATCTGGACCTGGTACCGATGATCTACAGCGACGTGCCGGACACCATCATGGGCGACCCGTTGCGGGTAAAGCAGGTCATTACCAATCTGGTCAACAATGCCATCAAGTTCACCCAGACCGGCGAAGTGGTCCTTCGGGCCAGCCTTGAGGAAGAGGATGCCGAAGGCTATCGGGTGGTATTGCGCTTCAGTATCAGCGACTCCGGAGTCGGTTTGTCGCGAGCCCAGCAAAAATCCCTGTTCAACGCTTTCAGTCAGGCGGATGCGTCCACTGCCCGGCAGTATGGCGGCACCGGGCTGGGTCTGGTCATTTCCAAGCGCCTGGTGGAAGAAATGGGTGGCCAGATCGGTCTGGACAGTGAGTTGGGCAAGGGGTCCACTTTCTGGTTCACCCTGACGACGGAAGTTGCCCGCAATGCCGAACCTCCGGCGCCCCGGGATGGTCTTCGGCAGGAACGCATCATCTATCTGGAACAGCAGAAAACAACGGCGCTGTCCGTGATGCACCTGTTAAGGGACTGGGGTATCGATGCCGATGAGGCCAAATCGCCCGCCGACCTGATGGAGCGGGTGGAAAAATCACAGTACGAGAATCGCGGCTACGCCGTGGCTATGATCGGCGTAACCCGTCACTTACTGCATTCCAGTCAATATCGCGATCTATTCCATACGCTGGAAGTAGAGCGGGATTGCCGCAGCCTGATTCTGACACCGACCCTGGAGGACCAGGAGGGCCACCTGACTCGGTTGGCCAGTGGCCACATCAGCAAGCCCGTATGCCGCGACCGGCTTTACGATGAGTTGTTTATGCTGATTCATGGCTCACCGGCGCGGGACCAAACACCTCCAACACCGAAAGACGTTGGAATGGCGAGCCCAGGCACCGGCGAGGCGCCAAGAGTGCTCGCTGTCGACGACAACGAAGCCAATCTCAAATTGGTCTTGACCCTTCTGGCCGACTGCCGGGTCCATGCGGAAGGTGCGGCCAGCGGCTTCGAGGCCCTCAGCAAGGCGCGCCAGACCCGTTTCGACCTGGTATTCATGGATTTGCAGATGCCGGGCATGGACGGCCTGGAAACCACCGAACGCCTTCGGCACATCGACGAACGCAGCCAGCCTATGCCCATCATTGCCCTGACCGCCCATGCGCTTTCCGAGGAAAAGGACCGGCTATTGCGACAAGGGTTCGACGGCTACCTGGCCAAGCCTGTCAGTAGCCAACAGCTCATGGATACGCTTTACCGCCATACCGGCTACCTGTACCAAGGTTCCAGCCAGCCGGAACCGCTCACCCGGCGCGACTCGCAACCCCGCGGCATCCGTCCTTCCAGCCGGGAAAAGCAACTGCCCTGTGTAGACGTAGACGAAGGTATCCGGCTGGCCGCAGGCAAGACCGACCTGGCGGAAGAGCTGTTTAGCATGTTGCTTGAGCAGGTCGTTTTCGATCGGGACGGTATCCGCGCACTGCTTGATAGCGGCGACGACAACGAACTGCTGGAACGGGTGCACAAGCTGCACGGGGCTACACGTTACTGCGGCGTACCGGAATTGCGTAGCTTTTCGGAACGACTGGAAACGGCTATGAAGCGACAGACCGATGACCAAGACGACCTGGCCCGGTCACTGGTGGCCGCCATCGACCGGCTGCTGGTCTGGGCCGACGAAACCGAGTGGCAGGCGATGTTGAGGGAGCGGGAAAACGAAACCCTGAGCGGCTTTTAGACACCGCTCAGGGCGTTTTATTCCTGACTTGCCCGGTCCAGGATCGACCGCATATCGCGAACGGCATCCTTGAGGCCGGTGAATAAAGCTCTGGCGATAATCGCATGGCCGATGTTGAGCTCGTTGATACCTGGAATAGCCGCGACACGTTCCGTGTTGTGGTAATGCAAACCATGGCCGGCGTTGACGATTAATCCTTTCTTGCGCGCGTATTCCACGCCATTCGCGACTTTCAGAAACTCGCTGTCGATGTCGGCCGGCGTCTCGGCATCGGCATAGTGTCCCGTGTGGATTTCGATCACCGGCGCACCGCAGCGCACCGCGGCGTCGATCTGGTCCTTGTCGGCGTCGATGAACAGGGACACTTCGGCGCCGATCCGGGCCAAGCGCTCACAGGCCTTGGCTACTTTGTCCTCCTGACCGACCACGTCCAGACCACCTTCGGTGGTCAGCTCCTCGCGCTTCTCCGGCACCAGGCAGACACACTGAGGGCGCACCTGCTCGGCAAAGGCAAGCATGGCGTCGGTCACCGCCATTTCCAGATTCATCTTGGTGTTAAGCATATCCCGCAACAGCAGCACGTCCCGGTCCTGGATGTGGCGACGGTCTTCCCGAGGATGCAGGGTGATGCCATCCGCTCCCGCCTCTTCGGCCAGTAGCGCGGCCTGGGCCGGATCGGGATAGCGGGTACCGCGTGACTGGCGCAAGGTGGCGACATGGTCGACGTTCACACCAAGCAGCACTCTAGGTTTCATCTTTGTCTCCTCGCCAATGGCTAAACAGGGCACGGCTATGTAACTCCCGGCCCTGGAGTAAGTGATCGATCAGCACGCGCATCACGCGCTTGGCCGTGCGCCGGGATGCTCGGTCGCTCAGGTTATGGTTCGCCAACGCCAGCAGGACGCTGCCCTGCAAGCCTTGCAGCAAACTCCCCGGAGTCGGCGCTTCAAGCACACCCTGCTCAGGATCATAGTAGTAGTGCTGGCTGGACGATACCGGGCGCCCGGAATCCATAGCCGTCGCCCAGTCGAAGCCGTAACCCAACGCGTCCACCAGCTTCGTCTCGAATCGACGTAGCGTTGGTTCGAAATCGGCCACAGCCGCCAACTCGTCAAGCGTTTCGATGTACTGTGCAAACAGGGTTTGGTGCGGTTCTTGAGGCGGCAACAGACGCTGCATCAGCTCGTTCAGGTAGAGACCACAATACAGGCGTTCGGTACGGCTAAGGTTGGGGCCGAGACGGCTTTCCGCCGAAGTTAGCGTTTTCAGATCCGACCGTCCCCGCCACGACAGAAGCATCGGCTGAAAAGGCTGAAGTTGCGCCTTGAGGGGACTTTTCGGGCTATTTGCACCCCGGGCCACCACGGTCAGCCGGCCATGGTTGAGGGTGAATAACTCCACCAGCAGACTGGTCTCGCGGTAGTTACGCCGGTGCAACACGTACCCCGGCTCCTGCTCGACCTTGTCCGTCATGCCTTCCCCATCGGCCGGCTGGCCCTTGCGCGAATGGCCCCGATCATAGTCCGGCTATCAGAAGTCGTTCATGCCCAGGCTCTTGAGCGCACGGTCGCTGTCCGCCCAGCCTTTCTTGACCTTAACCCAGAGGCGCAGCATGACCTTGCTGTCGTAGAGCTTTTCCATATCGATCCGGGCTTCCTGGCCAATTTGCCGGATACGCTCGCCCTTATCGCCGATAATGATTTTCTTCTGGCCCTCCCGCTCGACCAGAATCAGCGCCGCAATGTGCAGAATCTTGCCTTCCTGCTTGAACTCCTCGATCTCGACCGCAACGGAGTAAGGTAGCTCGGCACCCAGTTGGCGGGTAATTTTCTCGCGCACGATTTCCGCCCCCAAAAAGCGCTGGGAGCGGTCCGTGATCTGGTCGTCCGGGTAGAAATGCACGCTGACCGGTAGCATCCGATCAACCGCTTCTTCCAGCGGCGCCAGATTCTGTCCACGCAGGGCCGAGAGTGGGATGATCTCGTCGAACTCGCGCTTTTGCGCCAGGGATTCCAGGTGCGGGAGCAACACTTCACGTCGCGCCAAGTTATCCACCTTATTGACGGCAAGGATGACCGGCGCTTTCACCTGTTCAAGCTTCTTGAGCACCATATCGTCGGCGCTGGTCCAGTGGGTCTGGTCGACGACGAAGACAACCACGTCCACATCCACCAAAGCGGACGAAGCGGCCCGGTTCATATAGCGGTTGAGTGCTCTGGGCTCGTCCTCGTGCATGCCCGGGGTATCGACGTAGATGGCCTGCACATCACCGCGGGTCTTTATACCGAGTACCTGATGCCGTGTGGTTTGAGGCTTGCGCGAGGTAATGCTCAGTTTCTGGCCGAGGATATGGTTCAACAGGGTGGACTTGCCCACATTGGGCCGGCCGACAATGGCGACAAAGCCACAACGGCTGTCCGGGTTATCCGGCTGTGTTGGGTCGATCATCAATTATTCTCCACGCCCAGCGATTTCAGGGCATTACGCGCGGCCTGCTGCTCGGCTACTCGGCGACTGCTGCCAACACCGGTCGTCTTGCGGTCGAGGGATGGCAAGGCGCACTCCACATGGAAAGTCTGGGCATGAGCTTCGCCCTCCACGGAGATGACGTCATAGCGCGGCAACGGGTATTGGCGGGACTGCAGGTATTCCTGCAGACGGGTTTTTGGATCTTTCTGGGTATCCTGCAAGTCCAGACGGTCCAGGCGGTCGTTGAACCAATCCAGCACCCGGACCCGGCAGGTATGAAAATCGCTGTCCAGGTAAATGGCGCCGATCACTGATTCAACCGCATCGGCCAGGATCGACTCACGCCGGAATCCGCCGCTTTTCAGTTCGCCAGACCCCATCCGCAGATAGTCACCAAGATGAAATTCGCGGCCGATCTCGGCCAGCGTAACGCCTTTGACCATGCGCGCGCGCAGCCGACTGAGCTGGCCTTCCCGTGCATTCTCGAAATGGCGGTACAAATGCTCGGCGATCACCATGTTCACGATAGAGTCGCCCAAAAATTCCAGACGCTCATTGTTCTGGTTGCCATGGCTTCGGTGGGTCAGCGCCAGGGTTAACAGTTCCGGATTACGAAACTGGTAGCCAAGCCGCTTCTGAAGCCGGCCAAGTTCGATCTCGCTTACCCTCACTGGCCTCTCATCTCGTAGGCGTGGCTGAAGTGAACGACAGCATCCACGTTCTGGAATAGATCGGTACGCACCTCGTATTCCAGGTTGATCAATACCGTCTCGCCGTCCTTCTTGATTTCAATCTGCTTCTCGTCGAAGTTATCGACGTTGTTCACGCTGAGCCGCTTGCTGATCAGCGAACGTACGTCAGCCGGACGCAATTGTCCGAGATCCTCGGTTTTCTCGAGACTCTCGATGGCCTCTTGGATCGTGATGTCATCAAGGTAGATGGGTCCCAGCTTGATCGCCAGCGTTATCAGACTGCCGAAAAACAGTACGGCGACTAGAATGCCCAGAGTGGAAGCGCCACGTTGGTTCTTCATTTTACTGCTCTCTTCTTTGACGTTTTTATATCGCGGGACAACCCGCAAGGCACTTCAAGCTGGTCCTTACTCAATAAGCCCGACACGACCGAAGCTGGGTATCCAGTCCTCCAGATGCATCCAAATGGCAAAGGCTTTACCGACCACGAGTTCGTCCGGCACCGTGCCCCAGTAGCGGCTATCGTTGCTGTTGTCCCGGTTATCGCCCATAACAAAGTACTTATGCTCGGGAATCGTCCATTGCCCTTCACCGCCGGGCGCGCTCCCTCCGAGATTTTTAAGGATCTGGTGCGTTACGTCGCCGAGGTTTTCCTCGAACAACTGGACCGGCGGCAGTGTCGCGACGAAGTCAGTGGGCACTTCCTCACCGTTGATGAACAAGGTGTGATCGCGATACGTCACTGTATCCCCGGGCAAGCCGATCACTCGTTTAATATAGTTGGTCTGGCCATCTTTGGGATACTTGAACACCATAACGTCCCCGCGCTGGGGATCGCCAATCTCGACGACTTTGGTTCCTGCAACAGGCAGACGCAAACCATAGGCGAACTTGTTCACCAGAATGAAATCACCCACTTCGAGCGTGGGCAGCATGGATCCGGACGGAATCTGGAAAGGCTCGACCAGGAATGAGCGCAGGACCAATACGATGGCCAGTACCGGGAAGAACGAACGACTCAGGTCGACCAGGTACGGTTCCTTGGGTTCGTCCTTCTCTTCAGCGGCTTCGCTCGGCATGCCGGCAGCGGCGCTGGACGATTCAGAAAAACGGGCTTCGCGACGCGCGCGCAGGAAGAGCCTGTCACCCAGCCAGATCAAACCAGTGGCAAACGTCAGGGTGACGAGGATCAGGGGAAAATCGATGTCCATGCTTGGGTCTAGTGCTCCGTCAATGTGAAATTTGCGGCTTCAGTTGGTCTGTCCACGCCGAAATGGCCGGAGCACTTAATTGTCGACGCGCAGTACGGCAAGAAACGCTTCCTGGGGCACCTCGACATTGCCAAGCTGCTTCATGCGCTTTTTGCCTTCTTTCTGTTTCTGCAACAGCTTCTTCTTCCGGCTCACGTCACCGCCATAACATTTTGCCGTGACGTTTTTACGCAAGGCCTTAACGGTCTGGCGGGCAATCACATGGTTACCAATCGCGGCCTGGATCGCGATATCGAACATCTGCCGTGGAATCAGCTCCTTCATTTTCTCGATAACGGCGCGTCCGCGATAATGCGCCTGAACGCGATGAACAATGAGAGCCAGCGCATCCACCCGCTCGGCATTGATCAGTACGTCGAGACGCACGAGATCCGCCGTCTGAAAGCGCTTGAAATGATAATCCAGCGACGCAAAACCGCGACTGGCGGACTTGATTCTATCGAAGAAATCGAGAACCACTTCGGCCATCGGCAACTCATAGGTCAACTGCACCTGGCTCGACAGGAACAGCATATTCTTTTGAACGCCCCGCTTCTCTTCGCACAGGGCGATCACATTGCCCAGATGTTCCTGGGGCACCAGAATATTGGCTTCGACGATCGGCTCTCGCATCTCCTCGATGCTGCCCACATCCGGCAGACGCGACGGATTATCCACGTAGACCGTTTCGTTCTGCCGGGTAACCACCTCGTAAACGACCGTAGGCGCGGTGGTGATCAGGTCGATATCGTATTCCCGCTCCAGCCGCTCCTGGATGATTTCCATATGCAGCATGCCCAGAAAACCACAACGGAAACCGAACCCAAGCGCATCGGAACTTTCCGGCTCGAAAAACAGCGAGGCGTCGTTCAGAGTCAGCTTCTCCAGGGCTTCGCGGAAATCATCGTAATCGTCCGCGCTAACGGGGAAGAGCCCCGCGTAAACCTGGGGTTTGACCTTCTTGAACCCCGGCACCGGTAAGGTATCCGGCGTCTTCTGGTGGGTAATGGTGTCGCCCACCGGCGCGCCATGGATATCCTTGATGCCGGCGACCACAAAGCCGACTTCGCCGGTGCCCAAAGTACCGGTATCCGTCGGCTTCGGCGTGAAAATACCCACTTTGTCCGCAATCCAAGCCTTGCCAGTGGACTTGATCAGAATCTTGTCGCCCTTGCGCAGGCTGCCTTGGCGCACACGAACCAGGGACACGACACCCAGATAGTTATCGAACCAGGAGTCAATGATCAGCGCCTGCAGCGCACCGTCAACGTCGCCCTCGGGCGGCGGCACCAGGCGGATCAACTCTTCCAGCACCTCCTCGACACCCAAACCGTTCTTGGCACTGCATCGCACGGCATTGGAGGCTTCGATACCGATAATGTCTTCGATTTCCTGGGCGACACGCTCGGGCTCGGCCTGGGGCAGGTCCATTTTGTTCAGGACCGGTACCACCTCTAGTCCCTGCTCTATCGCTGTGTAGCAATTAGCAACGGATTGAGCCTCAACCCCCTGGCCGGCGTCCACCACCAGCAGCGCGCCTTCGCAGGCAAACAGCGAGCGCGAAACTTCGTAGGAGAAATCCACGTGACCCGGTGTATCGATCATGTTGAGTTCGTACTCGACACCGTCCTTCGCCTTGTAGCGCAGGGTGACGCTCTGAGCCTTGATGGTGATACCGCGTTCACGCTCCAGATCCATGGAATCCAGGACCTGCTCGGCCATTTCGCGGTCGGTCAGGCCGCCGCATACCTGGATGAAACGATCTGCGAGGGTGGATTTTCCGTGATCGATGTGGGCGATGATGGAAAAGTTACGGATGTGGCTCAGTTCAGTCACAGAATTGGGTGTCTCACGTCAGAAAAGTGTCCGGCGCGCGGGCATGAACCGGCGGCAGGTAAAGGAAGGCTGATTTTACCGGTTAAGCCGGACTATTGCCATGATCCCTAGCCGGACTATTGCCACACCTTGGCACGGGGGTACTAGAGAGTCGCATCCTCCTGCTGACGCACTAGAAATCCGATCAAGGCATCCTCGTCGAGCGGGTAGCTGAACAGGTTACCTTGGCCCTGCGCACAGCCACTGGCGCGCAGAAAGTTCAGTTGCTGGCGTGTTTCCACGCCCTCGGCAATCACGGTCAGGTGCAGTTTATGAGCCAGCGCTATAACCGCGGAGGTAACGTCCGTAGCCGTCGCATTATAGGGAATGTCGCGAATAAACGCGTGGTCAATCTTGACCGCGTCCAGCGGCAGGCGCTGCATCGCGGCAAGGGAGCAATTGCGAGCCCCGAAATTGTCGAGAATCAGATAGACCCCGATATCGTGCAGCGAACCTAGCAGGCGCTGCACGGATTCTGCATCCTCGTTGAGCAGCTCGGGTGGCAGTTCAAGTTCCAGCCGCTCCGGTACCACACCGGTCTCGGTGACGACCTGGCGGAACATATCCAGGAAACGGGGGTCCGCAATCTGCCGCGAGGACAGGTTCACCGACATGCGTAAACCTTCAAATCCGGCGCGTTCCAGCGCCTGAATCTGGATGCAGGCCTGCCGCAGCGCCATTTCGCCCAGACGGACTATCAGACCTGACTCTTCTGCCAGGTGGATAAACTGGCTGGCCGGTATCAGGCCACGTTCGGGATGCTGCCAGCGCAGGAACGCCTCAACGCCCAGCACGGTCTCACGCTCGAGATCGAACTTGGGCTGGTAGTGCAGCATGAAGTGATCCGCTTCCACCGCATTACTCAACTCCTCCTGTTGCAGCATGCGGCGCGCGGCCTGGATATTCATAGCAGGCGTGTAGAACTGAGCGTTATTACGGCCCAATTCCTTGGCCCGGTACATCGCCAGATCGGCGTATTTCATCAGCGACGTCGGCTCGTCACTATCGTCGGGGATCATCGCCAAGCCGATACTAACAGTGACGCCAACCTCGTGCTCACCCAGCCGGATGCGCTGACACAGCCGACTCAGGATATTTTCCGCGACCTTGGCTGCAGCGTCGGAACCGGCGACCTCCGATAACAAGACCACAAATTCATCGCCACCCAAACGCGCGACCGAATCCTCTTCCCTGACGCAATCCTGGAGCCAGCCCGCGACGTTTTTCAACAACTCGTCGCCGACATCATGCCCCAGCGTGTCGTTGATCCGCTTGAAGCCGTCCAGATCGAGAAACATCAGGGCCGCCGGTTGACCACTGCGCTTGCAGCGGCGGATCACATGCTCCAGACGATCCCGGAACAGCTGCCTGTTGGCCAGCCCGGTCAATGGGTCGTAGAACGCCAGACGATGCAATTCGGACTGCGCGGCCTTGAGTTCTGTCAGGTCACGCAGGCTGAGCACCACACCATGAACACCGGGCACGTCGATCATTGCCGTGTAGGTGCCCTCCATGTCGCGCCATCCTCCATCGGCGTCGCGAATGCGGGCATGCACGACCGGCAGCGCCTTACCCGGCTCAATCAACGCCTGCTCGAAACACTGTTGCAACGTCGGCCAATCATCCGGGTGCACCTGCTGCTCCAGGGAAAGCTCGGTCAGATTGGTAGGGTCGAAGCCAAGAATCTTCTCGGAGGAGGGGCTCACGTACTTGGGCTTCCCTTTGCGATCGAGGATCAGCGTCACATTGCTCGCCCCTTCGGTAATAGCCCGGTAACGCCCGGCGTTAATCTGAGCCAGCAGGCGCGAACGGACCATCACCAGAAAAAACGCAAACAGCAGGAAACTGATAATCAGGCCCGCCACAACCACGATCAGTGGCCGCGGATCGGAGGCCAGGTAATCGAACGCCGGCGTGGTACGCGTCTGCAACAGCCAGGTGCGGCCCCCGTGCTGGACCTTGGCACTCATCTCGAACGTATACTCATTATCCAGCGAGCCCAGATTCGAGCCATACATGAGTGCGTCTTCGACAGCCACATCGCTGTCATAGATGCGCACATCCAAAAACGGCGAAATCAGCCCCACGATACCGTCCATCAGATTGTTCATACGGAAGGCGCTAAAAACAAAGCCGCGTAGGCGTAGGCGCCGCTCGTCCAGGATCTTCGGTACTTTGTCGCCCTCGTAAACCGGAAAATACATCAGGAAGCCGGCCTGTTCGTCGTCGACCTCTTCCTGCACCAACACGACCTTGCCGGTCATGGTGGCCTCACCGCTATCCCGGGCCTGCTCCATGGCAATCCGGTGTGCCGGATCGCCAAACGCATCGTAGCCGTAGGCTCGCCGATTGCGCTGGGTACTGGGTTCGAGGAAAACGATAGGATGATATTCGGCACGAGTGCCGGCGGGATTGATCAGGTAATCCGGCAACCCCTGTTCACGAATGCGCCTGACGAAGTCGACCACATCGCGCCCTTCGACCCGCGCAGTGAAACCGATGCCTTGAATGCCAGGATAGTAACGATTGATATCGAGCTTGCTGACGTAGAGGCGCCAATCGTCACGGCCGACCAGATCCGCCACGGCAAATAGCCCGGCACTGCCGGCCAACACCTGCTCGTAGTTCAGCAAGCGTTCCTCAATCGCGGTCTTGAGTTGCAGAGACTGGGTCTCGAAACGGGCTTGGGTGCGATCTTCCACAAGCATGATCGAGAAGCGCCAGGCCCC